>NZ_JADFFK010000017.1 GCF_015223355.1 Salipiger mangrovisoli
GCGAGGCGGGCGTGAGCAAGGCAATCGGCATCCTCAAGCGGGAGCTTCACCGCGACATCGGGCTGCTGGGGCTGATGTCGCCGGGCGAAGTGTCGGGCGCCGTGCTCGAGGCAGCGCAGTTGCCTCGCTGAGGGCCGCCGCAGCGCGTCGCCGGCTCAGGTGTTGCGATGGACTCCGTGCTCTTCGGAGAGATCGGCAAGGACCTCGTGCAGCCGCGCAATGATCTCCGCACGCGGTGAGACCACGCGCTCGACGATACCGATGTGACGCGAAATCTGCGGGGTGCCGAAAGGTACCTGTTCAAGGTCGCTGTCCTCGGGTTCGGTGAGCGCTGCGTGGGGCACGACGGAGATGCCGAGCCCCTGGCGCACGCAGGTCACGATCGAGCCGATGGTGTCGATCTCGGCGATGTCGTTGGCGACCACGCCCATGCGCGACAGCTCGGTGTCGATCACGTTGGCCAGGGGCACCGCGCTGCGGAATCGGACATAGGGCAGTGAGGTCAGCGCCTGAACGGGATCGCGCAGATCGCTTCCCCGCGGGGCGATCAGCCAGAGCGGCTCTTTCAGGAATGTGCTCCACCGGAGTGACGAGGGAAACCCGACGTGCTCGGCAACCACCGCAGCGTCGAGCCGTCCTGCTGCGACGTCGGCAATGAGTGTCGAAGAAAGGGAGACACGCAGGTTCAGCTTCAGCTCGGGGTAATCGCGGCGCATCCGCACGATGGCTTTCGGCAGGAGGTTCAGCGCGCTTGAACGCACCGACCCGAGCATGAGTGTTCCCGAAATCCGATCCCCCCGCAGGCTGGCCTTCGTGTCATCCTCGAGGCGCAACATGTTGCGCGCCATTTCAATAACTTGCATTCCCTCAGCGGTTGGGCGCGGGGGCCGCGAAGCGCGCTCGAAGATGCGGACTCCGAGTTCTTGTTCGAGGGTCTGAATTTGCTGGCTGACGGCAGAGGGGGTCAGCCCGACGACGTCTGCAGCACGCGCGAAGGTGCCATGGGCGGCAATGGCCACAACGGTCTTGAGTTGGCGGGTGTCCATGAATTTATCCAGTTTTGCTTAATCTGCAAAGCAGAATTATTCGCTGTTGTGAAGTAAAACTTTCCAATATCCCGTTTCGGCAGGAGGAAGCGGCGCCCCTAGGAGAGGGCGCGGCTCCAATCGAAAACATGAGACCGAATGCCTTCCGCCCTGCCGCGGAGGATGTGGAGACCTACGCGATGAGCAAAACCATTCTCGTTACCGGACCGGATCTGCATCCGAGCGCAGCGCGATACGTGCGCGACCATGGCTACGAGACGGTGCACACGCCTCCCTATGCCGACAGCGCGGTGATCAAGGAATACATCCACAAGACCGGTGCTGTGGGGATCGTGTCTCGCATGGGCCGGATCGATGCCAGCGTGCTCGCCGATGCCGGTTCGCTCAAGGTGATTTCCAAGCACGGCGTCGGGGTCGACAACATCGACCTGCAGGCCGCGGCGGACCGCGGCATCCCGGTGCTCGTTGCCACAGGCGCCAACGCGGTTTCGGTCGCCGAGCATGCCATCGCCCTGCTGATGACCTGCGTGAAGCGGGTCCTGCCGCTCGACACCAGCTTGCGCGAGGGCCGTTGGGAGAAGCCCGGTTTCAAGGGCCGCGAGATCGCCGGCGCGACGCTGGGCCTGATGGGCATGGGCGCCATTGCCCGCGCCACCGGCAAGATCGCCGTCGGCCTCGACATGAAGATCATCGGCTATGACCCTTATGCGAGCGACGAGGCCTTTGCCGCGATCGGAGCCACCCGATGCGACAGCTTCGAGGAGCTGCTTGCCGGGTCCGATTTCCTTAGCCTGCACTGCCCGCTCACTGACCAGACCCGCGGCCTTCTGGACGCGGAGGCTTTCTCGAAAATTCGCGACGGGGCTTACGTCATCAACACCGCCCGCGGCGGGCTGATTGACGAGGCCGCGCTGCTCGAGGCAGTGCGCTCCGGCAAGCTGGCTGGTGCGGGCCTCGACAGTTTCGCTGTCGAGCCGCCCGCCGCGGACCACCAGTTCTGGGACGAGCCGCGGATTGTCGTCACGCCGCACATCGGCGGGGTGACCGCCGAGGCGAACGCCCGGGTCGGCGTCGACGCGGTCAGCGGCATCATCAGCTATCTCGCCGGCGAGCAGCTCCCGCCGCAACGCATCATCAACCGCGCCCTGCTGGACAGCGCGCGCGCCACCCTTTCCAAGGTAGAGGACTAATCCATGTCGATCGGTTTCCGTATCTGCACCCGCGAGAACGTCGCATCCAAAGAGCTTGTCGAGGCCTTCTCCAAGCTGCCCGTCGCCAACGTTTCGGACTCCATGTCGCGCCTCAGCGCCGCAGGCCCAACACTGCGTCCGATGCATGCCTCGGGTGGCATGGCCGGTGTCGCGATCACGGTGAAATGCCGCCCCGGCGACAACCTCATGCTGCACAAGGCCATCGACATGGCCGTGCCGGGTGACGTGATCGTGGTGGACGCCGGTGGCGAGACCACCAATGCGCTGATGGGTGAGCTGATGCTGGCCTACGCCATCAAGCGCGGTGTCGTGGGCTTCGTGCTCAACGGAGCGATCCGCGACCTCGACGCCTTCGTGGAAACCAATCTGCCGACCTTTGCCGTCGGCGTCACGCACCGCGGCCCGTACAAGGACGGGCCCGGCGAGATCAATGTGCCGATCTGCCTTGGAGGCATGGTGATCAACCCCGGTGACATCGTGATCGGCGATGCCGACGGCGTGCTGTCCGTGCCGCTGGCGGACGCAGAGGAGGTGCTGGCCAAGACCGAGGCCAAGCAGGACGCCGAGGTGCGCCAGATGAAGGCCATCGCAGAAGGCACGAACGACCGGACGTGGGTGGACGCAGCGCTCAAGAAGCTGGGCTGTGCTCTGCCGACCGACTGAACAACGAGTTGAACCAAGGGAGGAAAAAGATGTTCAATTCCATCAAGTACGCCACCGTGATCGGGGCCACGCTGATCGCCGGCGCCGCCATGGCGCAGGACTACCCGGAGAAGCCGATCGAGGTTATCGTCGGCTACTCCGCCGGCGGCGGCACCGATGTCATGGCGCGCACTGCCGCGCCCTTCATCGAGAAATACCTCGGTGACGGCGCGAGCCTCGTGGTCAAGAACGTGCCGGGTGCCTCGGGCCAGATCGGTGTGACCGAAGTCGCCAACGCAGACCCCGATGGTTACACCCTCGGCACCTTCAATTTGCCGGGCATGATGGCGCGCACCATCGACCGCGAAGCCGACTACTCGGCCGAAAGCTTCACCTATCTGGCGAACGTGGTGAACGACCCCAACGTGATCGTCACCTCCAAGCGCAGCGGCATCGAAACCATGGACCAGCTCGTCGAAGAGGCGCGCGCGAACCCCGGTGCGGTGACCGTCGGCATGTCGAGCCTCGGCGGTGACGACCACTTCATGCTGATCAAGCTGCAGAACCTCACCGAGTCCGAGTTCACCATCGTGCCGTTCCGCGGCTCGGCCCCGGCGCGCACCGCGCTGATGGGCGGCCACGTGGCCATGGGCATCCTCAACATCTCCGAGGTCGCCAGCTTTCAGGATGACCTGAACGTGCTGGGCATCGCCACCACCGAGCGTTCGGACTTTGCGCCCGACCTGCCGACCTTCTCCGAGCAGGGCTACGAGCTGGTGAACGGCTCGATGCGCGGCTTCGTCGCGCCCAAGGGCCTGCCCGAGGATGTCGAGGCCAAGCTTGTTGCCGCCTTCGAGCAGCTCAACGGCGACGAGGAGTTCCTCGCAGCGATGGCCGCGACCTCGAACCCGGTCGAAGTGGTCACAGGCGATGACTTCCAGGTTCTGACCCAGGAGCTGTGGGATCTTGCCAAGGCTGTCTGGGACGAGACCCCCTGGAACTGAGTTCCTCCCAGGGGGCCCTGCCCGGTGCATGCAGCGCCAGCCGCGTCCCCGCCTTTTCTCTCTTTTCCTTATAGAGCGCGGTGGCAGGGCAAAGTACCGCCGCCGCAGCTTCAGACGCAGGGAGCCGACCCATGTCCGACCGACACACATCCCGCCTGCTGCGCCCCGAAACGCTGACCGCCATTGGCATCATCGTCGTGGCCGCCTTCTTCCTTCTTGCCACGACCGATTTGCGACCGATTTCCGCCCTGCTTCCGGGGGCGATGCTGAGCGGCCTTGTCGTTCTGGCCGTTGCGCTTCTGGTCCGGGACCAGCGCAAAGCCTCCGACGGAGAACCTCCGGTTCAATTGAGCCGTGCGCCCATGCGCGTCATCGGGGCATTTGCGCTGATCGTCGGCTACGCGCTGGCCACCGATTTCATCGGTTTCTACCCGAGCACCATCGCGATTATCCCGCTGGTGTCCGCGCTCTTCGGCTTCCGCAATCCGCTTGGCCTGCTCGCCGCGACCGTGATCGTGGTCGGAGCCGTCTACCTGATCTTCGACTTCGGCATGTCGCAGGATTTTCCTGCCGGCCGTCTCTGGCAGAACTGAGGCCGCCATGTATTCCGATCTTCTCCACGCACTTCCCGAAGTCTTCGGCCTGACGAACTTCTTCGCGGTGATCATCGGCGTGGTCGCCGGGATCGTCGTCGGCGCCATGCCCGGGCTTTCGGCCACCATGGCGATCTCTGTTCTCGTGCCCTTCACCTTCGGCCTCGAGCCGCTGGTGGCGCTTGGCCTGATGGCCGGCATCTACAATGGCGCCATGTACGGCGGCGCGATCCCTGCGGTGCTGCTGCGCATCCCCGGCACCCCGGCGGCAGTGGCAACCACCTTCGACGGGTACCCGATGGCACAGAAGGGGCAGGGAGGTTTCGCGCTGCAGGTCGCCGTGGTCTCCTCGTCGATCGGCGGCATCGCCTCGGCCTTTGCCCTTATGCTGCTGGCGCCGCCGCTGTCCAAGGTGACGCTGCTCTTCGGCCCGTCCGAGGTGTTCTGGGTCGCGGTCTTCGGCCTGGCTTCGATCATCTTCCTGCTTGGTGGCAACCCGATCAAAGGGCTGATCAGTGCCTGCTTTGGCGTCTTTGTCTCGGTGATCGGCTCGGACCCGATCTATGGCAACGACCGCTTCACCTTCGGCCAGCTCGAACTTCTGGACGGCATCAACATGGTGATCCTGCTGGTTGGCCTCTACGCGCTGCCGCCGGTCATCGACTTGCTCGAGACACCGCTGAAGACCGATGGAATTGGCAAGAGCCAACTCGGCACCGAGCCGATCTGGAAAACGCTGCCGAGGATGAAGCACTTCTGGAAGACCTGGCTGCGCTCGTCCTTCATCGGCATCTGGATCGGCATCCTGCCCGGTGCGGGAGGGTCCATGGCGGCCTTCATGTCCTACAACGAAGCGCGCCGCGCCTCGAAGAACCCCGAAGCCTGGGGCGAGGGCGAGCCCGAGGGTGTCGCCGCCGCTGAGACCGCCAACAATGCCGACACAGCCTCGGCCCTGATCCCGGCGCTGACGCTGGGCATCCCGGGCACCGCCGTTGCGGCGGTCATGCTGGGCGGCCTTCTGGTGCACGGCCTGCAACCCGGTCCCATGCTGTTCCGCGACAATCCCGACATCGTCTTCGGCTTCATGTGGCAGTTCCTGTTCGGCGCCATTCTTCTGGTGCTGCTGGGCGGCTCGCTGGCGACGAACAGCTTCGCGCGGCTGCTGAACCTGCCGCGGCCGCTGCTCGGCTCGATCATCATCGTGCTCATGCTGATCGGGGTCTATTCGATCCATGGTCGCATGTTCGACGTCTACATGATGCTGGGCTTCGGTGCCGTCGGCTGGGTCATGGACAAGCTGAAGTTTCCGCTGCCGCCGGTGGTGCTCGGGCTCATCCTTGGTGGCTTTGCGGAAGAGAACCTGCGCCTCGCCCTGCGTATCGGACGCGGTGATTGGATGGTCCTGTTCAGCAACGTGACCAGCCTTGTCATCGTCGCGCTGACCGTCGCCGTCATCGTCGGCCCGATCCTGAAGAAGAAGTTCGCGCGGCCCAAGACGCAAGACGCGACCTGACACCGACACCCGACCGAGTATCTGTGAAGAGGAGAAACAGATGAAAACCGGATTGAAAAGCGCGCTGCTCGGCGCCAGCCTCCTGGCCGGCCCGGCGATGGCCGCGAGTGACGCCGAGCTGTCGGAGCGTCACCTCGCGTTGGCCACCGAGGCGGCGGGGGACGAGCTGTCCTACGTGCTGAACAACTGCAACAACATTGGCAAGTCCTACGACATGGACCCGCATTCGATGCACGACGTGCTGGGCAAGCTGATCAACAAGGGCGATCCGCGTCCGGCCTCGGCCTTCGACAATTTGCACTTCCTTGGGACCGGCTGGGTGACCGCTTGGGCCGTCACGACCGACGACGGCATCATTCTGCTTGACGCGCTGAACAACGCGGAGGAGGCGCAGCGCTACATCGAGGATGGTCTCGTGGCGCTCGGACTCGATCCGGCCGACATCAAGAAGATCATCGTGTCGCATGGGCACGGCGACCACTACGGCGGCGCGACCTACCTCAAGGAAAAATACGGGGCCGAGATCATCATGTCCGAGGCGGACTGGGAAGAAATCGCCAAACCCGACCTGCCGGATGACGAACTCTGGGGTCGCCCACCGGCGCGCGAGACCTCGGTCGCTGATGGCGATACGGTATCGCTCGGCGGGACCAACGTCGGCATCGTCACGACGCCGGGCCACACCCCTGGGACCATCGCGCTCATCGTGCCCGTGCAGGATGGCGGCGAGCAGCACAAGGCGGTGATCTGGGGCGGCAATGGTCTCAACTTTGGCGCCAAGCCTGACCGCTTCCTGCAGATGATGGACTCCGCCGACAAGATCGGCGCGCTTGGCGAGAGCGACAACGTCGATGTCTTCCTGTCGAACCACGCGTCACTGGACGATACCTTCGCCAAGTTCGATGCGCTTGAGACCCGCGCCGAGGGCGAGCCGAACCCCTTCGTCACCGGCACCGAAGGCGTGCGCCGCATCGGCACCGCGCTGGAGCACTGCGTGGCGGCGCATCTGGCAACCTTCGCCCCCGATCAGGTTCCCGCGGACCTGTGACATCAGATCTGCGCGGGGGTGGCACTAACCGCCATCCTGCGCGACAAGCGATGCAACTCCTGGCCAAAGGAAAGGCCCGATCAATGAAGCACACTGTCATCACGGCGCTTGCCGCCCTCGTCAGCACCACCGCCGCAGCACAGGCCGCGGACTGGACCGGTTACACCTACTCCGCGGTTCCCACCACCGCCGCCGTGCAGGGCATGGAGCGGATCACCGAGCGCGCCGCCGAGGAAGCGGGCGTCGACATCACCCTGCACCTGGGCAAAACGCTGCAGATCGCCTCGTCTGACATCACCCAGGCGGTCGGTGACGGCATTCTCGATTTCGCGGCCGACTACTTCTTCTCCGGCAACGTGCCCATCGCGCGGGTGCTGAACCTGCCGATGCTGATCGAGAACGAGGAAGAATGGAACGCCGCCTATGCCGCCATCGAGCCGGTGCTTGAGGACGCCTTTGCCGGGCAGGGCGTGGTGCTGCTGGGCGGCTACCGCTACCCGCAGCAGGTGATCTTCACCACCTTCGAGCTCGACAGCCTCGATGACCTTGAGGGCCACAAGATCCGCGTCACCTCGCCGGAGCAGGGCGAGTTCGTCTCTGCCTTTGGCGGCGCGCCGATCACCTTGTCCGGCAGCGACGTGCCGACCTCTCTCGAACGCGGTGTGATCGATGGTGTGCTGACCGCCAGTGCCGGGGGCGCGAAAAACTGGGGCGAGTTCCTGCCCTACAACCTGCGTTTCCCGGTTAATTACGGCAACTCCGCGATCATCGCCAACGTCGATGCCTTCGAGGACCTCGACGAGGCCAGCCAGGAAGCGCTGCGCAACATCGTCGCCGAAGAGGGTGCGGCAATCACCGCGAACTTCCTGATCGACGAGCAGACCCAGATGGAAAAGCAGCAAGGCGCGGGCATGACCATCGTTCAGCCCGCCGAAGGTGATGCTGCCATCGCGCGCGAGAAGCTGGCCCCGTTCTGGGAGAGCTGGGCCGCGCAGAACGGCCCGGAATACGAGGACGCGCTGGCGCGTGTTCGCGAAGCGATCGGGAAGTGAGATGAGCGAAACGACCCACCCTGGGGGGCCGGCTTCGGCCGGCGCCCTCTTCGACTGGATCGCCTGCGCGACGCAATGGCTGACCGGGATCGCGCTGGCGGCACTGGTGCTGCTGGTTGCGGGCGAGGCTTTCCTGCGCGGCATGGCGAATTACTCGCTGGGCTTCGCCGAGGAGGTCTCGGGCTATCTGGTCGTGGCGCTGACCTTCTTCGGGGCCGCCCTCACGCTGCGCAGCCAGGCCTTGTTCCAGGTGAATTTCCTGTTTGACCAGCTGCCTGCCGGCGCCCGAGCCCTCATCATGCGCGCCTTCATCGTGCTTTCCATCGGGGTCTGCGCCGTGCTGGCATGGCAGACCTTCGGTCTCGTCGACAGCTCCTTCTCGCGCGGTAAGTTCGCGCCGACAGTGCTGCGCACGCCGTTGTGGATCCCGCAACTCCTGATGCCGCTCGGGTTCTCCGTGCTCGGCATCTTCCTTGTCGAACAATTCCTGCTCTGCGGACGGCGCTCGACCGCCGCAGGCGATGACGGCCCGGAGGCCGACACCTGATGGAAGTTTTTCTCGCATTCGGAGTCCTTGTCCTGTTCATCGTGGCAGGCATGTGGGTGCAATTCGCCGTTGCCGGCGCGGGGCTCTTCTACATCTGGATGATCAAGGGCTTCGCCGGCTGGAAGGCGCTTGGGATCGTCAGCTGGGGCTCGGCCAACAGCTTCACCCTCGCGGCCATTCCGCTCTTCGTGCTGATGGCCGAGATCCTGCTGGGCTCGGGGCTAAGTGCGCGGCTCTACAACGGTGTCGCGCCTTTCATGCGGCGTCTGCCGGGTGGGCTGCTGCACACCAATATCGCCGGCAGTGGTGTCTTCGCGGCGATCTCCGGCGGCAGCGCGCCGACCGCCGCCGCCATGTCCACCGTCGCCATTCCCGAATTGTCGCGGCGCGGCTATGACAAGCGCCTCGTCGCGGGCTCGCTCGCCGCAGGCGGCACGCTGGGAATCCTGATCCCGCCGTCCATTACCATGATCATCTACGCCACCTTCACCGACACCTCGATCGCGCGGCTCTTCGCCGCCGGCCTGGTGCCCGGGATCGTGCTGGCGCTGCTCTACATGGGCTTCATCATCATCCGGGTGCTGCTGCGCCCCGAGCTGGCGCCGAAGTCGACCGAGAAGACGACAACCGGCGAACTGCTGCGCTCGCTGTTCGACATTCTGCCGTTCCTGCTGCTGATCACCATCGTGCTGGGCAGCATCTACGGCGGCTTCGCCACCCCGACGGAAGCCGGTGCTGTCGGCGTTCTGGGCGCGCTGCTGATTGCCGGCATGTATGGCCGACTTAGCGGCGATCTGTTGAAGTCCGCAATGCGGCGCACGGTCTCGATGAGCGGCAATATCCTGTTCATCGTCTTCGCCTCGATGATCTTCGCCTATGCTACCGCGCTGTCCGGCGCGGGCGAGAGCCTGGTGACCATGCTCGAAGAGGCCAATGTCTCGCGGCTGACCTTCCTGCTCATCATCGTGGTGCTCTTCGCCATTCTCGGCTGCTTCATGGAGGGGCTGGGAATGATCGCGATCATCGTGCCGGTGATCTTCCCGGCGCTGCTGGCGCTCGGCATCGATCCGATCTGGTTCGGCGTCTTCGTGGTGATCCTCGTGGAGCTTGGCCAACTGACGCCGCCGCTCGGTATCATTCTCTTCGTCGTGGCCAGCGCCACCTCCGAGGTGAAGGTCGAGGAGGTGGTTAAGGGCACGATGCCGTTCTTCGCCATCATCCTGCTGTTCCTTGCTCTGATGGTGGCCTTCCCGGAAATCGCCCTGTTCCTGCCGGAGCTGACATTCGGATGACACAAGTGACCTATCCCTTCCCTGACCCCGTGGTGATCGACGCCGAGGTGTTCACCGAGCTTCCCGCCCACTTGCGCCGTCCGGGAGTGTCCTCCTACTGGGCGGAACGCAACCGGCGCGGCAATGCGGTGGACAGTTTCATCGAGGGGCCGTCATTCGACAGCGACGGCAACCTTTACTTCGTCGACATTCCCTTCGGCCGGGTGTTCCGTGCCGATCCGAGCGGCGCGGTCTCACAGGTCGCCGAGTACGATGGCCAGCCCAATGGCCTGAAGATCCATGCTGACGGACGCATCTTCTTGGCCGACTACCAGAACGGGATCATGCTGCTCGACCCCGAGAGCGGCTCCGTGAGCGCGGCGCTGCGCGACCGAGACACCGAGGGTTTCAAGGGCTGCAACGACCTGCACTTCGGGCGCGACGGCGCGCTCTATTTCACCGACCAGGGCCAGACCGGGGTGCAGGATCCCAGCGGGCGCGTCTACCGCTGGCGGCCCGACAGCGGCGAGCTGACCTGCCTGATCGACACGGCGCCGAGCCCGAACGGGCTGGTCCTCGACGTCAACGAGCACGTGCTCTTTGTCGCGGTCACACGGGCCAATGCGGTCTGGCGCCTGCCTCTTGCACAAAGTGGTGGCGTGCAGAAAGCCGGGTTGTTTCTGCAGTTCTCGGGGGGACGGGCCGGTCCCGATGGGCTGGCGCTGACCTCGAACAATGGGGTGGTGGTGTGTCAGACGGGCATGGGGCTGGTCTGGGTTCACGATGCACTCGGGCGACCCATCGCGGTCGTACGCTCACCCCGTGGCCTCGGTACCACGAACTGTGCCTTCGGCGGTCCGGAAGGACGGACGCTCTACATCACCGAATCCGACAGCGGCACGATTCTCAAGGCGGAGTTTCCCGAGGAACTGGATGTGCATGGTGCGCCGATGTACTCTGAACAGGGGACGTGATCCCCGTCGAGGCGGCCGGGTAGCGACGACGATCAAAGCGGCCCCGAGGGCCGCCGCCGCAAGACGAGCCGGGGCGGCTTGGCCTCACCGCGCAAATTGACCATACGTAGTTCTCTCCGCGCGCAGCTCGGCAAGAACGGCTGAGCTGCCGCCTGGACAATGAAGTCGGAAAAACTCCGGATGTATTTCGATGCGACGCCATTGATGCTCCGAGCGAAAACGCCGAGGTCGCACGCTACCACTTGATCGATCAATCTAAGCGGGCAAGGTATCAGGTAGCCCTGACGGTCCCAGATGCGAAGCTAGAAGAGGCGACGCGGCACTCTGTGCTGTGCTGTCGGGGCGTGACGTCGCCGGAGCAGCGGTGGCGTAGTAGAGCTCCCGCTGCGTTAGCGTATCTGCACGGGGGTGAGATTGGGCCAAATTAGAGCCCAACAAAATACATAATTATCCTTACACGCACAAGAACAAAAGAAGAACAATGAGGTTGCCATGCCCACTTTGGGCATTTACTCAAAGGTCATACGTCGAGCAGAAGCTAGCGCAATCTACCTTAGGTTGAAATCTCCACTTGCCGAGATCGCGTCTTATCGCCGACGGTGGAAGAAAGCAGAACACTGCTGCAGGCAAGACATCGAGCGACGGCATCACCGCGCTGGAGGAAGACATGTCAGCCGAATGGATCAACCTTCAAATCTTGGAATGCGAGGATATGGTCGGTCGCTCTGTCACCGTGTTCAGGCAATCTGATGGAGCTCACCAACGCTACGTGCTCGAGAACGGGCGCAAGGTCGAGGCGAACGCGGACGGCACCTTCGTCATCCCGGAGTCCGCCACGGAATTGCGGGTCATGGGCATCTAGCAAGGTCTGCTGCACAGACCTGGAACAAGGCTAAGCAGCTAGCTTTTTCCGAGCTCGTGCTGCGAGGCCGCGCATGACCTGCTCGAAATCGCCGTCTGCAAAGCGTGCGACCCCCATTGTGGGCGGCACAGACCGACTTCGTCCCGCGCCATCGCGCGCCGATTTCCTCGAGCTGGCGGCAGAACTTCTCTTCTGCACCGTCCTCGTCGGCATTCATCGCCGCCCCTAGCTTGGGATGCAGGAGGAGCCGCGGAACGTACCCCCGCAGAGCTCCTGGCACAGGCAGAACATTCAGCGTGTCGTCAACGTGCAGAGACTCGCTGGCCGGGGCATTGTTGCAGAAGTCGACTTCAGGACATGATGGCCCTTTCCCCAGCTGAGGTCAGGCCACTCGTTCGATCTCGGCGGTGCCGAGGGCGTTGAAGCGGTTCATCAGGGCCACGCGCATGTGGATCTCGGCTGTCTGGCGGTCGGGGGCCCTCGAGGCGATCCGCTCGCCGAAGGATTTCAGATTCCTCTTCCGGGCCTCGACCCGGTTGCGGACATGATATCCGGACCACCTTTTCCAGATCGTCCGGCCGAGGCGCCGGGTTGCCCTCAGGATGTCGGTGCGGGCCAAAGCGGCCGGGCAATCTTCTTTCCAGAGGCGGCCGTTTCTGCGGATGGGAATGATCCCTGTGCCACCTCCCGCAAGGATCGCCGAATGGCAACGGCGGGTGTCGAAGGCGCCGTATCCATCGCCAGATGGACCTTGCGGTACTGGCGGCGGCGGTGGGTGCCATGCTTCCTCGCCAGCCACTCTCCGTCGCCCAGGAACTTGATCCCGGTGCTATCCACCAGCAGGTTCCGAGGACCCAGAGCCCGGCGCGACGAAAGCTGGACCGCGATTGTCTTCTGGCGGCGGCTGAGCGTGGAGAAGTCCGGGACCGGCCAGTCCAGACCAGGCATCTCGAGGATGCTGGCGACCATTCCGGTCGTTTGCCGAAGCGGCAGGCCAAAGAGCGCCTTGATCATCAGGCAGAACTGGATGGCGGCGTCGGAGAAGACCGGTGGACGTCCGAGCTTGCCTGCCTTCGGCGCAAGCCAGTCCATGTCCCGGTCCAGCCAGAAGAGCAGCGATCCGCGCCGCTTCAGCGCGTCGTTATAGGATTTCCAGTTGGTCGTACGGAAGCGGGCAGGTTCGGGCATGCTCATGGCAGGCTCTTAGCCCACCGGATTCACGCCGTGAATCCCGGAAGCTGATGAGTTCTGCAACAACGCCGATCATTTGCTTCGTTTGGCGTGGAAAAATCTGGAAGTTGATCAACAAACTTACTAAGGCTCTTGAGCAATGAAGAAGGGCGACAGAAGACAGCGTTGATTGGAGAGACCTTTGTAGTATGTGGGGGTGCTGTTTTGATAAATGAAGCGATGAGTTCTGTATGTCTAGGTTCAGGTTCACGACGAAAAGCGAGTATGGTGTCGATCCAGGGGCGGACTGTTGGTAATGGTGCATTGATGCCTTCCCCATGGCGCTTTGATAGCTTCGCACTATATAAACGTATGTATGCTAGGGTTGTTTTTTGACTATTGCCACTCCCGCGACGACGCTCGATGTCGATGATCCAGGCGATGATACGATTGCTCGGTTCAATTATCAGTTCTCAATTGCTGCCATCTATTTGCTCAAAATGGCCCTCGACCCGTCCTATGCAAAGTCAATAATTTGCGAAAATTTTGAAGATCTCATCGTCCAAAAGGACGACGACAGCTTTGAAGCGATTCAGGTGAAGACAAGGGACCGTAAGCACCCTGCATTTAAGCTGACTGACGACGCAGTTGAAAAATCCCTGACTCGCTTTGCTAAGCTAGAAGCCAGATTTCCTGGGAAGTTCTTGCAGTACAAATTCCTTACCAATCACGAGCTATGGGAAGGAAAGGAAAACGGACAAAACCTCGCTTGGATTCTCCAAGAGATTGAAAAGAAGCCGACGATAAAACGTCTCAGGTCGACAAGCCCAAAGCGGATTGCTATAGAAAATATTGCACGTCGCGCTGAAGTTTCACCTGAAACTGTGGTTTTGACCCTATCAAAGACCATTTGCATTACGCGCCGTGAGGACGTCACTTCCATAGATCGAGCAGTTCAGAACGCGGTTGGTGAGTGCCGACAGTGTGAAGATCTACCATATAAGACAGTGGTAAAGCTTTCCGAGGACATAGTAGCTGCAGCTCATCGCGCTTCATGTAAAGGTCGCTTGGCATTCGAGGCCAAGCTCTATACCTCGGATCTCCCCTACGAGGACGTTTTTACTGAAGTTGCGCTGCGAGGAAAAACTCTCAGCTTACCCATAATAAACGAACTAATTGACAGATACCTTGCCCCGCAAGACGAACCTGTCGAGATGTTTGATTATAGCAGCGCACGAGGACTTCCTAAAGGCCTCGAAAAGATGTTCCAAAAGATGGCGGAGGGCGAGGTGGAGGCACGAAGAATTGACGTTATGGCCGATTCTGTGCGTTCTCTCGAAGTTCTGAAAATCCGGTGGGTGATGAAGTTCGGCGCGGTGAAGGCCAAAGAGATGTACAATGATTTGCTCTCGCGGATTCTGCACGATTGCGTTGAGGCTCAGATAGAGGCTGAGAAGCTCGGTAAGCCCTATGGGTCAGAGCAATATAGACTGACTAGACTGCGCTTAGAGAACAGGCTGAGTACCGAGAAGGCTAAGCTCTATGGCTGCAAGATCGATCACCTTATGGGTGCTGCTGGTATTCTTACCGAGAACTGCAAGAACTGGTGGTCGGATAAGTTCGACTTGCAGGAAATAAAGCCATGAGCTTGGATCTTGTGGATGTCGTTGTATATCTTGAAGACAATGAGCCTCTTCATCTCGCTAGACTTTTGGTTCTTTTGCGAGCCTTCGTCAAAGAGGATAGCAGCGCAATAGAAGGCATCACAAAACTTGCGAAGCTAGACTTTCTGCTCAGATATCCTGCCTATTTCGAAATGGCATTGATCGCTCGCGGGGTTCGGAAAGAAAGAATAGGAATTCTTGAAGCGGAAAGAAACACTATTGAGTCGAGCATGGTTCGATACCGATTTGGTCCCTGGGATCATAGATATCGAAAGTTCTTAAACATCTTAGCTTCAAAAGGGCTTGTTACTCTCAGAACGTCAGGTCGAAAAATATCCATAGATCTTACAGACGTAGGTTTGGAGGTCGCTGGGCAGATCGCTTCCGATCCAGACTTTAAGGCAATGGCTGTGAGAGCAGACTTGCTATCCAGAGAGTTAAATTTGACCGCCACTAACCTCATGAACTTCATATATGAGACCTTCCCAGAGCTTCATAATATGGAGTTCAACGATGAAATAAACGCGCAAGGCCTGATATCTAATGTGTAAATTCCTGTCTCTGAAGCTGATTTGCAAAGAATCTGAAGAGCTTGTTGAGTTTGGTTCTCGCGTTTCCTTCTTTCACGGAGCAATGTCTAGCGGGAAGTCCACAATCGTGGAGATGGTAAACTTTTGCTTCGGTGGAAAGCTGGTGAAGACACCAGCAATTGCATCGGAGGTATTGAAGGTTCAGCTTACGGTGGACTTCTCCGGAAACGTTGTTCTTTTCGAGCGCGGCATTTCATCTTCGTCGGTTGATGTTAGTTGGAATGAAGAAGGCGGGGTGCGCTATGACACCCTGCCTCTACAGGCGGGATCTGAGCCTATTATCGGTGACGATATCTATAATCTGAGTGACTTCATTCTTAATCTTTTCAAACTTAAGCCCATCAAGGTAAGGAAAAGAAAAGGTGATGACAACTCAGACCTTCACAGGTTGAGCTTCAGAGATTTTTATCGCTTCTGCTATCTCGACCAGCCCGAGTTAGATTCCAGCCTATTCCACCTTGAAGCCCCTATTCTGGGAGAGAAGTCAAAAGACGTTCTCAAATATTCTCTTGGATTCCAGAGCGATAAACTTGTTTCACTGCAGCAACAACTTCAAGAGACGCGGCAAAAGCAGCGTTCTCTCAGAGAGGCTGCCGAACAAGTTTCTATCTTCCTCAGAAAATACGGGTTCGATTCTGAATCTGAAATTGATCAGCAAGTCAATAGAATAAACTCATTGGAAGACTCTCTAGAAGCTGAGCGGAGCAAGCAAAAGCTTGGGGACGTAGAAGTATTTCTGGCTGACGAGCTTCGCGAACAATCTCGTGCACTTGAACAGGCATACGCTGACAAGCTCAGTGCTTTGACTGACCTGGACGCTAGGATAAATGAACAAAAGTCCCTTCAGTCGGAACTTATTACGCTAAAGATGAGGGCGGCGCGCGCGAGCAACGCGACGTCGATACTTAATAGCTCTGGGTTTGTATCATGTCCGAGTTGCGGAAAGGCCGTTGAGCCTCCTAAGGACCCCCACCACTGCGCCTTGTGCAAGTCGGATCTCACTGACGAAGATGCAACAGGAATTCAGGTATCTGTTATCGAGCAAGATTTGTCAGACAGAATAGAAGATCTAAAGCTTAGCCTGCGGCGGTTAGAAAACTCGCGTCGCAATCAAGCGCGGTCGCTAGATGCTATTCAGCAACGCCGTCAAAGTGTCGCCAAGGAGGTTTTAGAGGTGCGAAAGAGCAAGGAGTCTGAATATCTACAAAGAGCCAGGAAGATAGAATCCGAACTCGGAAAGCTGAATGAGCGGCGGCGATTTCTTATCAAGGTGCGAGAAATGCCCTCCGACCTTGAGCAAAGACAAAAGCAAGCCGATAAGTTAAACGCTGAGATTTCGAAGCTGCAACGCTATATCGCAGATGAAGAGGGGAAGTTTGAACAAGGGAGGAAGAACGTTCGAGATTTGGAAAGAAATTTCATTGATATTTTGCGTGCTATTCATTTCCCTGAGGTCGGTGAGGGGGATCGGGCGCAAGTTAATACGAAAACGTGGATGCCGTATATCTACTCTAAGGGGCGTGAAGCCGATCCTTGGACTTTTGAGGACGTAGGAAGTGGCGGCAAGATGGTCTTGTTCAAGATATGTTACGGGCTCGCGATCCACAAAACGGCTGCTGAAAATGGGCTTTTCATGCCCAAGTGGTTCATTGTGGACTCAACCATGAAGAACATTACCCCTGACATAAATCGCGATGTGTTCAGGAACTTCTATAGGGAGCTTTACAGGCTCTTAAATAACGAACTATCCGGGTGGCAGTGTATTATTGTTGATCAAACCTTTAGTCCATTTATTGGATTCAATGATGGGGAGGCTATATCTCGCATGCTCGTCGCTGGAGATGAGAATAACCCACCGCTCATTAGCTATTACTCTGGTCCGTAATGGTTTTGTGTCAATGCCCCATTAAGTTTGGGATATTCGATGAAATTGAGGCCGCTTTTGGCCTGTTTTTCACTCGCGATTTTCGTGAAAGGAAGTGCATGTCCCGAAGGGGTGGATCCTGTTTGTATTGACTACAGCCGGGGAGGGGCTCAACTAGATTATATATTGCCACCCTGAATCCTATTGCTCCTGCTCGCCTTCTCGCCATTACTCATCCATGTATTCTTCTAAATATCTTTCGCTTATTTTGGCGCATAACAGCCTGCTGAAATAGTCTGCCTTCGATGCGGATTGCAGAACGTGATTCATCGCCGACAGGACTTTGTCGGCGCGATCATGCGGGGAACGGACAAGAAGAGCCGGTCGCTGTTCAGCTATGTGGACCTTGAAGAGCGCATCCCCTGCGGAAGATCCGGCAGGTAGTGAACGACGCGCTGGCCAGCCTCGATAGGGATTTCGATGATCATTATGTCGATTTCGGCCGCCCTTCGCTCGCACCGGAGCGGTTGATCAGGTGAGGAGCGCGATCCCCCTTTCCCGGGCACACTTATCCTGCGGCCACGGTCATCGGGAATCTGAGTGGCGTGAAGCAGCATGTAGGCGAAGGCTTCGATGACGCTTGGCTCGATACACTGTTCCTGACAATGCCAATCGCCTGGAAAGGCCCCTCGCTCAATATGTAGGCAGGCTGCACCGGCGTCACGACGGCAAGAGGGACGTGCGGTTGTCGGCTATGTCGACAGTTCGGTCCCAGTCTTGGCTAGGATGGCCGCAAAACGAAGCACAGGCTATCGGGCACTCGGCTATGTCATGGAATAGATCGCCGCACGCCGCCAAATTGGCCTGCGCCGGCACTGCAGAAGGCCTGTGCGCGCTGGACGTCAGGGTCGCAATGGACGCGGTGCGCTGCGCTGAATTTATCCTGGCAGGAGTGCCCTCACCTACAGCTTAGAGCCATTCGACACCGCGCTTCCCTGCTGGCGGAGTCGCATAAGCGCCAATGAGTTGAATATGATCGGAGTAGAAGCTTCATCTTTGACCGACCATGGGCTCACCGCGGTGCGGGACCGGAGTGCGTCGAAGCTTTGGAGGCAGAGAGCTTCGTGCTCAGCGCAATCAGCCTCGCCGGCTTCAGCCAGGGCGGCTGCCTTGCACAGGAGTTGGCCGCGCGAGAGAGCGCGGGGCTCTCCGCCGGCCTCATCGGCAGCGGTGATGGCGAGGAGCCGCCCTGCGACGATCTCTACGGTTTCCCGCCCAAGCAGATTGACTAGCCGCATTCGACGGCAGAACACCGGTCTAGGCCCATCAGAGCCCAGACCTACAGGCGGCACCTGTTGAACAGGCAAGCTTAGGAGCGCCGCAAACCTGTCCGGAAAATGGGGTTCACCTCAGTCAAGCCGCTTGGGATGCAGCACGACGCGTGCGTCCATCGGAACCTGGTTATAAAGTTGGGTGATCTGGTCGTTTATCAGGCCAGCGCAACCGTTCGAAACCGCACGCCCAATGCTGGCAGGATCGTCCGTCCCGTGAATGCGGAGAAATGTGTCACCGCGTTCTGGAGTGAAGAGATAAAGTGCGCGTGCACCGAGCGGATTTCCGGGACCACCGGGCATGCCGCCATCGGCGTACTTCTCATATTTTTCGGGTTCCCGCTCGATCATGCCGGGGGTCGGCGTCCAAGAGGGCCACTCCTTTTTGGCGCCAACGTAGTATTCTCCCGGCTCGTAAAGGCCATCTCGGCCCACACGGATGGCATAGATCCAAGCCTGTCCATCTGGAAGCGACCAGAAAAGACGGTAGGCGTCTGGAAAGACATGGACTTCGTTCGCTGGAAGAGGCGTGGCAAGTCGAATGAGTTGCGGTGGTATCACACCGGGGACCGGCGCTGAGGTCTGTGCGCGTAGAAGTCCGGACACCGCTAGGCCGGCTGCGGAGGCGAGGCCGAGCTTCAGAGCGGTACGGCGGGTCGTCAGGGCATTCATAGATGTTCCTTTCCTTCAGCGGCCCGAGGTTGGTCGGCCTGAGAGGACTAATAGCCTTAACTTAATTGGAGCTTAGCGACTGTGGGACGCGTCGCTTACGGCCGCGCCGCTATCATCATACTGGGGAATCTGCCGGATGCGTGATGACACATTTGCGGCGGAGCCAAAGCAGATGCGAGCGACGTGCGAGATCACGGGATTTTAGAATACGCAATGTTTCTCTCCTCTTATCTCAGCGGGAGCGACGCCTTTTTTGCCGCTCCCATCTACAAGGGAAATGTGTGCGGTGAGCATTGAGTTCCAAGTATCGGGTGGATTGAGAGAGGCGAAGCTGGCTCGACACCCGAACCCTCCCCCATATTCGCTCGAGTGCGGCTCCTCGTAGTGGCAGCCCTGCCACCCTTGCGAAGGCAGGAGATGGCATGCGACGGCACTGAGGTAGGCCGCAATACCGGCCCGGCCGCGCGGTAAGGGCTCTTAGGCTCCGCCAGCAGGCTTTGCTGGCGGAGCCAGCATCACGTCAGCCGCCCGGAACCGTCACCCGGTAGAAAGACGCTGGCGGCGCGTCGGCGTCCGTAACAGGACCGAGACGGACACCCGCCACCGGAACCTGCGCAAGGAGGTAGGCGATCAGCGCCTCGGTGTCCGCATCGCTCAGATGCGTAGGTCTGCCATGTCATGGCGGGCGCCAGAGCGCGACCGTTGGAGCGCACCCCATTCCGACTCACTTCTGAAACTTCGGCATCGGTCCAGAGCCCAAGGCCGGTCTCGATCGGGATCGGGTTGGGTGCCCAGAGGAGTCCCTTGCTAAGGTTCTCGAAACCGACGGTCCCATCAGACAGTTCGGGCTCGACCATCGGAATACCATCTGAACCGCGTGGCATGCTCTGATTTGCCGAGCGTGGCGCTCAGGATCCTCCGTTTTCGAGCCAAACACAGCGGTGCCCGATTGATCCAGATCATGGGCTAGAATCTATTAAAAGGCTTGCCGCTGCGCTGTCCGTCACCGTGGATGATCTGATCTGAGGATTAGAACAACGCCGGCGTCGAGCACCGCGTCCTTTTCAGAACGCCGCTTTTCTCGTACAAGATCAGCGCGATCTTCTTGCTGGTTCTATTTCCACAACCGTCGCCTGCCAGGGTCTTTCTGCGATCAGGTGACGACTAGGAACGATTGCAGTCGGTATAATTTGATTGACACTTCTGGCAAAGGGTTGCGCAATACCCTCAAGGTTGAAATCAGCGCTTGCGCTAGCCAGACCGTTTCGCAGAGGATCGCCCTAAGGAAAACACTGGGCTAGGCAAGACATCGAGCGACGGCACCACTGCGCTGGAGGAAGACATGTCAGCCGATTGGATCAACATTCAGATCATAGAGTGCGAAGACTCAGGCGGCGCGACCGTCACGGTTTTTAGGCAGTCAAACGGAGATCGACAGCGGTTCGTTTTGGGAAATGGTCGCGAGGTTTTTCAGAACCCGGATGGGACCTTCGCGATTCCAGAAACCGCAGCGGTTCTGAATGTGATGGGCGTCTGAGCGCTCAAGACCCTCCTCCGGCGAAATCGCGTTTGATAGTTATTCTATCAGCTTGGCGCGGGCGCGCGCGGCGATGGTGCGCGCAAGCTGTTCGAACTCACCTTCGCCGAAACGAAGCACCCCGTTGTGCGCGGCGCAAAGCGTCCGCGCGTTCGACCAACGGCGCCCGAGTACCTCCAGCCAAGCACAGAAATCCTCGGCCGCCCCGTCATCGGATGTCAGCGCCTTCTGAAGGCTGGGGTGCAATGTGAGGCGTTGGATCCGGCCACGCATGAAGTGCGGTACCGGCAGTATGTTCAATGTGTCGTCGACGTGGATCGACCCACTGGCTGGATGAAACGCCAGCAAGGATCCTGCGTGTACTTTCTCATCCTCGGAGATATAATCGATGCCCGCTGGCAAAGAAAATTGGAGATCGTCGCCGAATATCTCAGCCACAGTGTCGCTTTCCACTGTTTCCGTCTGCCAAAACACTGCCGGACATTGTCTGTGGTGCCGCTCTGATCCATAGAACCGCGCCTTGGGGAAGTCGCGGGCCATGGCTTCGCAGTGAAGTGTGTGGAACGGGTGCAGGTTGAGGACAGCCTCGACCAAAGACCCGTCTTTCGTCAACGCCATAACGAGGTCCCGGATCTCTCCATGCAAGGCGTAGCTGTCCAGAAAGACGAACCGCCCGCTATTCAGCCGGACGATCGAGACCTGCGTGCCGAGGTTGATCAACCCGGCGAACTTCATGGTGCAGCGAATATTCCAGAAGCCGTTGCCGAGATTCACCAGTCTGCGCGCCATGGCTGAGGCCCTCCCCAGCCCCTATTCCTGTTATTTCCATTCGCTTCGGAACATAGGACCCACTTGCCCTTCGGCCATGACCACGACCCAAGAGTTGCCTTGCCCGACGGATTTGTGACTGGGTCGAGCCGAGGGTGCATGCAGCATGAGGCGCAACGTTCGTTCTCAGATGAGAAGCATCCCAGATCGCGCCAGATCATCGCGGTAGCAGCACGATGGCAGCGAGCCGAAGCGCGGCGGCGCTCTCGCGATGCAGAATGTGTGGTGCAGCGTCGAGTCTTGTGAAAATTCGCGCTGAACCACTCTAGCGGGCTTCCGGAATCACGATCTCACGCCAGAAAACCGGCGTGAAGAGGACGAAAACGGTGAGGATTTCCAGGCGGCCGAGGTACATCCCGAAGGTCAGAATGACCTTTACGGAGTCACTTAGGGACGAGAAATTCCCCGCTGGGCCAATGATTGACCCCACACCAGGCCCCACATTTGCCAGAGCGGTCAGTGCCCCGCTGCTTGCGGTTGCAAGATCGAGATCGTGGAACGCCAGAAGCGTGGTGAGCCCCAGAAAGGTTCCCATGTAGATGACGAAGAAGGTGATGACACCCGCAAGCACGTCATCCTCAATGCGACGCCCCTCGTACTTCATTGAGATAACACGGTGTGGAGATCTGATCATCTTAAGCTGCGCACGCGCTGCTTTGCTGAAGACAACCCAACGCATGGCCTTGGCCCCTCCGGCGGTTGAACCGGTGCAGCCGCCCACCGCGGTGAGAATGAAGAAGGCGACCACCGCAAACGGTCCCCAGGCTGTGTAATCGGTGGTGGCGTAGCCCGTTGTCGTGACGACCGAGACGACGTTGAAAGCCACCATGCGCAAGGCTATCAGCGGCGCCTCGCCGCTCGTCCAGACGAGCCAGACAGTCAACCCGATAATGACGAGTGCCAAAGTGATCAGCATGGCCTCGACCTGCTCGCTGCGAACTGTTCGGCGGTGGATGCCGCGGATGTACCACGCAAATGGAAACGCCCCGAGCAACATGAAGAGGGTTGCCGCCCATTGCAGGAAGGCGCTCTCAAAGTGCCCGAAGGACGCATCGTAGCCTGAGTATCCCCCAGTCGATAAAGTGGTCAGCGCATGTGTCACAGCATCGAAAAGGCTCATGCCGCCGGCGAGATAGACGAGCGCACAAAGCCCCATGAGTGCGCCGTAAATTTTCAGCGTCGCGGAGGCAAACATCGCAGCGTTGCTCAACTCTTTGTCCCCTTTATCGGAGCTTTCGGTCCGGAAGAGTTGCATGCCGCCCACCTTCAGGATCGGCAGCAAGGCGATGCCGGTGACGATGAAGCCAACTCCACCGACGCCCTGCAAGACGGCGCGCCACATGATGATGCCGCGAGGTGTCGTATCGAGGCCGCTCATCACGGTAGAACCAGTGGTGGTGATCCCCGACATCGCCTCGAACAGCGCGTCGACGGGGGTGAGAGACCACATCGCAAGTGGTACCGCTCCGGCAATTGCCGCGGTCATCCAGACCGAGGAGGTCAAAAGGAAGGTGTGAAGTCGCCCCAAGCCGAGAAAGGACGACGAGGAGGCGACACTGACCATGGCGCCCAATGTTCCTAGCAGTGCGCCAGAGAGCGCAAACACCTTGGCTGTATCAGGAAAGATGAGCGCGTCGATCACCATCAGAGCGGCGAAGAAGACGAGAACCAGCCCGTTGATGAAGACTACGAAGTTCATGATTTTGTCCTAGCCGAGATACACCGTACCGACCGGGTAGCCGATCCGACGTGGCCTTCGGGTCGCGAGCAGAAAACCGAGAGTCAGAGGGCCTACGCGTCCCACGAACATGATCACCATGATGATTGCGCGTCCAACACCGTCGAAATCCGCGGTGATGCCGCGCGACAAGCCCACGGTACCAAAGGCCGAGGTGGTTTCGAAGGCAAGGTCGAGGAAATCGCCTTCGTGCAAAAGAAGGAGCACGAAGAGCGCGCACAGGATCAGTAGAACACTGATCATCGCGAGGGCGAGGACTTTCATGACCTGGTCGAGACCGAGTTCTCGCCCGAAGACATGGATGCTGGCGCGTTGCTTGAAGAAGGCGACCGTAGCGAGCAGGAGAACGATGAAGGTGGTAACCTTGATGCCGCCGCCAGTGGACGTGCTGCCCGCTCCGATCACCATCAGCGTCATGAACATGAGTGACGTGCCATCGGTGAGATTGCCGATCTCCACGGTGTTGAAACCCGCGGTTCTCGTCGTGGCTCCCTGGAACCAACTGGCCCAGAGGCGCTCTGACCACGCGAGATTTCCCAGCGTCCCCGGGTTTGTCCATTCCATCACCGCGAATGCCACGGTGGACCAAATTAGCAAGGCAAGCGTGCCAACCAGCATCAGCTTGGTATGTAACGAAAAGCGATGCCAGTTTCGGACCCGCCAAACATCGGCGGCGACCGTGAAGCCAAGACCGCCCAGGATGAAGAGCGCTGGAATCGTGAGATTGATAATCGGGTTGCCGACCCATTGGCTCAAGCTGTCCGGGAAAAGTGCGAAGCCGGCGTTATTGAAAGCGGACACAGAGTGGAAGACCGCTTGCCAGAGACCGGCGCGCCAGCCCGCTTCGGGCACGAAAACGAGTGCCAGAAGCACAGCGCCGACGAATTCGCAGACGAAGACCACCTTGAGGATCATGCGGCTCAGGGCCAGCAAGTCCGTCGCAGAGGTCTGGTTGAGGTCTTCCTTCAGATAGAGCCGATGGGTGAAGCCGACCGGCAAGCCAAACATCGACAGTATCAGCACGGCAAAGGTCATCAGCCCCAGGCCGCCGAGCTGGATCAGCAGCATCACCACAATTTGGCCGAAGACTGTATAGACGCTGCCGGTATCAACCACTGCCAAACCAGTCACGGTTACTGCTGAGGTGGCAGTGAAGGTCGCGTCAGACCAGGTTATCGGCGTTGTGGTGGCAATGGGCAACTTCAGTGCGACCGCGCCGAGCACGATAAATCCGGCGTAGATGAGGATCAGGACCAAGGGTGGCGCCAGATGCGTGGCCTGACGCTTGGAATAAATACGGGCCATTGGTCATTTCCCGTCGCGCAGGTCATCTCCGAAATGCCGCAGGTCGGTCCGCTTCCCGAGCAGTAGAAGCTTGTCACCTTCCTGGAGCGTCAGTCCGCCATTCTCGCACGACAAATACTGGTTCTCGCGCATGGCTCCGAGGGCCCTAAGGTTGTATTTCTCGAAAATGGCTGCGCTGCCGACCATCTTGCCATCGAGCTTGGCCGGAACATTCAGGTCGACCACGTGATAGCCATTCCCGAGGCTAACATAGTCCCGCACAAGGGGATTGTGCAGCATCTGAGCGATGTGCTGGCCAACCTCCTGCTCCGGTTGGATGACGCGATCTGCTCCCAGCTTCGTCAGTATCCGGTGGTGCGTGCGATTGAGAGCTTTGACCCAGATGGTCTCGACGCCCAGCATCTTGACGTTCATTGTGCAAAGCACGTTGGCCTCGAGGTCTTCACCAATCGCTACAACAGCAACGTCGTAATTGCCGACACCCGCCTCCCGAAGCGCCGCCTCGTCCTTGCCATCGGCGATTACGGCCTCTGTCAGGGTCTCCGCTAGCCTCGTGACATAGCGCCCTTCGATATCGACCCCCAGCACAGGGTTGCCAAAGCGCGCGAGTTCGCTCGCGACTGTGCTGCCAAACGTTCCGAGGCCGATGACGGCGAAGCTGCGGGTTTTCAAGGGTCCTGCCTTTCGGCTGTTGCAGATGGCGGCAGCAAAACGCCATGCAGGGCAAGAAGGCAAGTCCTCTGGCGTGGCGCACTGCTTGGGAGGCGGGCTCGCCGCCAGCGAAAATGCGTGCCGCTCATTTGCTCGGAATTTTTCGGACATTTACAACGCTATATATCCGATATAACTCACATCCACCCTTGTGCGATTCAGTCCATAAATCCAGAAGGTCGCAAGACTTTTAGAGATTTACGCAATCAATCACCCGCTGTTACGTAAGAGCAGACCTCAGCCTTCTGCCTGACCCAGTCACTATAACCCTCGTAGTCATCCAGCCTAAGATAGCCAGTCGCAAGCATGCTCGCCAGAGTACAGGCACTTTCCACCCTACCGTTATTCATTGCCGCCTCGAATTTCACCTCTAATCTCTCAACGTGGCGGTATCTTATGTCTCCTATGAATAAGAACCATACACCCGCAGACACAACGGAGAGCGCGATGGCCAAAATCAAACGTTCATCAATGCCCCCGCCATTCATATCGAATCCTCAAATAAAAATCTTAGTGGGCATGAAATTAGGAACCAATATTGGATTAGGTTTCTTGGAAAGTTTCACGTCGTCGCTAATGGTTTTTGTACGCTACGTCTCGCGTATTCTTCGCAATCGCCACATTGTGCTCAGCATGGCTCAGGTTGAATACCCCCTGTGAGGTTGAAAGAGATGCCTATGGGATGCAAGGAATTTGTTCGTGTCTCCGGCTCTTGAACGACCGTCAGTGCTGGCTGACGGCCTGTCAGGTCGAACTCCGCCGGGACGCGAGTGTCTAAGTCCCTTTAATTCGAACCTCCCAAGGCAAGTAACAACTTGCGACTGTCGGAAGTCGCGTTGGGAACACTTGATTTCTGCATTCCGTTCCGGGGATAGCGCGCAGCTTTCAGAAACGAAGACGTTTTGGTTTCGCCAGAAGCCGCTATCTGAGGCGCGGCTGTCTTCACCCACGCATCGACACTTTTCGCGACCCCACGATGGATCTGCTCGGCGCCGGCTACATCGCTCAGGCCCTCACCTCGCTCCTCCAGGAGGGGGCACAACAAAGCATCGCAGCACGCGCTGGTCGGGTTCAGCTTAGGGCGGCCTCGGCGCCGGAGGCGATCCAGAACAGCATGAGCCCGGTAAGCCCTATCGATAGCGTCCCGAAGATAAGCCCAGCTATCGCCACCAGACCATCTTCTTCGACCAATCCCACACCGACCACAAAGAGTGAGATCGCCGGAAACCAGCCGCTGAGTGGCAGAGGCAGGAAGAGCGCAAAAGATATTGCGAAGAGCAATCCCCCAAGAGGGCGTGCATTCCCTTGCTTGAATGTAAGCGGCGTCTGCGGCCCACGTTGTAGATGAGCTCTGGCGCTGCGAGGTGATACCCATCTCATGATGGGGAGTGCGTTTCGCAATGTGCGCCACAAATTCGTTTCTCAAATCTCTGGGCGTCGAGATCTACGCGTCGGGTCACCGGCGCTGGCCGGACGATGCTAAGGCTCGCGCTGTGGCAGAGACCTTGGAGCCGGGGGCGACAGTGTATGCTGTGGCCGGTCGGTATGGCATCCGCCCGAACCAGCTCTCGGCTTGGCGGCGCCTGGCAAAGCACGGACAGCTGGTTCTCCCCGCCGAGGAGATCGGCGAGCCGGTCTTCGCGCCGCTGGTCGTTTGCGATCCGGCCGAGAGGAACGAGCCGACGAGCGCGACGCCCGAGCATATGATCCGGATCATCAGGGGAGCGATGCAGATCGAGCTGTCGCCCGACACGCCGGCAGATCGGATCGCCGCGATCGTGCATGCTCTGGAAGCACCGACATGCTGATGCCGTCCCAAGGCGTCCGCATCCTGGTGGCGACGAAGCCGGTAGACTTCCGCAAGGGACATGATGGCCTGGCCGCCCTGGTGCAGTCGACCCTGGCCGAGGATCCGTTCACCGGGACGGTCTTCGTCTTCCGGGCGAAGCGCGCGGACCGGATGAAGATCCTGTTCTGGGACGGCAGCGGCCTCGTCATGGCCTACAAGCGGCTGGAAGAGAGCACCTTCACCTGGCCCGCGATCCGGAATGGGGCGATGACGCTGAACCGCGCCCAGTTCGAGGCGCTGTTCGCCGGGCTGGATTGGCGGCGGGTGCGGTCCCTGGAAGCGCGCCGCCCGGCTGTGGCAGAATGACTCAGGGGCGGGAAAGCCTGCCTGCCGAAGACGGGAGCAGGGTATGATCCCGCCATGTCCAGCGCCCCACCCCTCGACCTGTCGGCCATTCCGGAAGACCAGCGTGAAGCTGTTCTGGCCGTGCTGCGTGAGCGCGATGCACTCAGGGAAGCCAACAAGCGCCTCGAGCATCTCGTCGCCGAGCTGAACCAGGTCGTACATGGCAAGAAGTCCGAGAGGCTCAGCGAGGACGAGCGGCAGCTGGCCTTCGAGGACCTGGAAACTGCCGTTGCCGAGGTCGAGGCGCAGCAGGATGAAGACGCCCCGGCCTCGTCCGGTCCGCGGCGAGCCAAGACCGTCCGGCGCAACCGAGGCAATCTGCCCGAAGGACTCCCCCGGACCGAGCAGGTGATCGAGCCGGCCAGCCTGGACTGTCCGTGCGGCTGCGGCACGATGCACCGGATCGGCGAGGACCGCAGCGAGCGGCTGGACATCGTGCCGGCCCAGCTCCGCGTCATCGTGACGGTCCGGCCAAAGTATGCCTGTCGTGCCTGCGCCGAAGGGATCACCCAGGCTCCGGCCCCCGCCCACCTGATCGAGGGCGGGCTACCGACCGAGGGCGCCATCGCGCATGTGCTCGTCGCCAAGTTCGCCGACCATCTGCCCTTGTATCGCCAGAGCCAGGTCCTCGCGCGCTCTGGGATCGAGCTCCAGCGCAGCACGCTCGCCGATTGGGTCGGCACCGCGGCCTTCCACCTTGCCCCGGTGGTCGATCGGCTCGCCGAGCATTTGAAGAGCTCGGGAAAGCTCTTCATGGACGAAACCACGGCGCCGGTTCTGGAACCCGGGCGGGGCCGAACGAAGACCGGCTTCCTCTGGGCGCTGGCCCGAGACGATCGGGGTTGGGGCGGCGATGACCCGCCCGGCGTGGTCTTCACGTATCACCCGAGCCGCGCCGGCGTGAACGCGGAGCAGATCCTGCTGGGCTTTGACGGCATCCTGCAGCTGGACGGCTATGCCGGCTACGATCGGCTGACGCGCCCCTCGCGCACGGGCGGGGCGCCGATCACGGTTGCACACTGTTGGGCACATGCGCGCCGAAAGCTGAAGGAAGTCTTTGACCGCGACGGATCGGAGGTCGCCGCCGAGGGGCTGCGCCGGATCGCCGAGTTCTACCGTATCGAGACCGAGATCCGCGGCATGGGACCGGGACAGCGCCTGTCGGCGAGACAGACACGCACCGCGCCGCTGGTGGCCGAGTTCGGCGAATGGTTGCAGTTCCAGCGCCGCCGGGTCTCCGCCAAGTCCCGCCTCGGAGAGAAACTCGCCTACATCCACCGGCAGTGGGACGGGCTGCAGACCTTCCTGCAGGACGGCCGCGTCGAGATCGACTCCAATGCCGTGGAGAACCTCATCAGGCCGATCGCCCTGACACGGAAGAACGCACTCTTTGCTGGGCACGATGAAGGCGGACGCACCTGGGGCCGCATCGCCTCGCTCATCGCCACCGCAAAGATCAACGGCGTGGAGCCCTTCGCCTACCTCAAGACGACGCTCGAGGCGATCGCGGCAGGCCATCCTGCGCACCGGATCGACGAGCTCCTGCCGTGGAACTTCACGCCGTCAAGCTGAACTCCGGTGGGGAGCAGACGCCGCTTACGCTTGAATACGTAGCGATGGCGCTTTTGGAGGAGGCGCTCGAGGCGACGCGTCAAGGGTCGAAGGCGCAGCACTGTCCGGCGCAGCTTGTCGTGATCCAGGTGCAGATCCGCAAACTTGCGCGGGAGGCGGATCGATGGGTACCCGAGGCACACTTGGGCACTCGCCACCAGCAAGGGGATCGCGGTCAGAAGGGTGAACCCCGGCGGCAAGGGCAGAAGATTGACCAACGAGAGCACCACAAGCGCCCAGCCGAAGGACGCTTCACCGAGACCCGACAACAAGCTGCCGACAGTCAGCCTCCCGGATTGGTGCTGACTCCTTGACGCGCGAATGATCGGCAGCGACAGAGACGCGCGACAGCGCGTTCCGGGAGAGTATTTCATCATCTTCTCATTGGCGGCTGGTCCGGCACGCGTATGTGCCTCCATTCCTCAGACGATACCACCGGAGCGCACGGGCCGGAAGGTGCCGCCCGGCGTACTGCTCTTCGCCATATTGCCGCCGCTATGCTTTACGAAAAGCACGCAGTGATTTTTGGTGTGTGACTCGCACGATGTTCGACCGGCATGATGTTGTTGCGGTGGTAATTGGCCGAAACGAAGGTGAGCGCCTGCGGGCGTGCCTTGCCTCTGTGCAGAGTGAAGTCGCTCGCGTGATCTATGTCGACAGCGGTTCCGACGACGGTAGTCAGGCGCTTGCGGTAGCCATGGGCGTGGAACTGGTCGACTTGCCGATGCATCTGCCCTTTACCGCCGCGCGCGCCCGTAATGTCGGCTTCGCCCAGGCGGCGACAGGCACCTGCCCACCATATGTTCAATTCATTGATGGCGACTGCGTTTTGCAGCCCGGATGGATTGAGACCGCCACCCGGTTTCTGGCGGCGACCCCCCACTGCGCAGTGGTGTGCGGCCGACGGCGCGAACGCTTCCCGGAAATCTCGGTCTACAATCGGCTCATGGATGCCGAATGGGCCACACGCCCGGGCCGCGCCAAGGCTTGCGGCGGGGACGCATTGGTCAGAGCCACCGCGGTCGCGTCGGTGGGCGGGTTCAATGCAGATCTCATCGCCGGGGAAGAGCCAGAACTCTGCGTCAGGCTTCGGACCCGAGGCTGGAGCATCTGGCGGCTCGACCAGGAAATGACGCTCCATGACGCAGACATCCGTAGCTTGCGGCAATGGTGGCAGCGCGGCCGACGTGGTGGTTACGCGTACGCCGAAGGGGCCGCGCTCCACGGGCGAGCTCCGGAATTCCACGGCATAAGAGGACTGCTCCGCAGCTTGGCGTGGACCACAACACTTCCAGTCGCCTTGGGTCTGGCTTGGCTGGAGACGCCTTGGGCGATGCTGCTCTTGCTGGCGTGGCCCGCACAGGTGGGGCGCAGAATTTTCTTGGGCGACGATCCGGAGGTGGCCCTGTTCAACGCCCTCGCGAAAATCCCGGAAGCGCATGGAGCGCTGACCTACCTGCTGCGTCGTGTAATGCGTCGTAAGCCCTGTCTTATCGAATACAAGTAACGCCGCGGAGAAGGGTGCGGTGCAACGGCGGTGCATCTGTTGAACGGCGACTTGGAAACGATCGCCTGGATCAGCAGGGTCAACAGACGACCCCAATGGCAGAAGCGCGTTGTTTCCATGTGCAGTTTGTCCCATCTCCTCCGCATTGCGACGGCAGCCTAGCTGCTCAGCATCTAACGGGGGCCGGTTCGCTCTTCTGCCCACTCCGTCAAGTTCTGCTGGTAGCTCAGTTCTCGCTTCGGCCAGTGGGTCTTGATCCACGCAAGAAGGTCCTCGAATTCCCCGTCTGGGTATTTCGCGCCAAGGTCGGGCCCAGTGTGCCCCACCCCCGGCCACGCCTTGCGCATCATCGTGCGCAGGAGCATGTCATCCGAGTGAAGAGACGCGTGCCCGGTTCCGTTCAGGGGTGGCGCAGCCGAGCGACTGTCGAACACTGCTTGCCGCCAGCCGCTTTGCCCCTCGAGGGCGCTGCCATGACAAGAGGCGCATTGATCAAGGTAAAGCGCTGCCGCCCGCGTGGTGTCTCGCGTCGCATCCCAGGCGAACCCGATCGCTGCGCCCATCAAGACAAGGAAGAGCGCTGCGAGAATGACAAAGTTGTCTGTCTTCATGCAGCTATTTGTGGTTCGTGCCCGAGAATTGAAGAGTTCGACGTCGCGCTGCCGCCGCGCGTTCCAGCGCTTTCACCTGCTGGAGCATTGTCGTCAATTCATTCACGTGTGCGTCCAGCGGCTCTATCCCATGCACCTTGGGGGTGCACAGGTAAAGCTTGGCGACGTCCTCCAAAGGCGACGCAAGGCGTCCCAAGATCGGTCGCGAATTGACGGTACGCGCCAAGGTCATGATCAGCGTTCAGCATGGCCTACATGCCTCCAAGTTGCAGCGCCCCTTCACCATACCCTGATGGCGATATTGTGGCGTGCGGAACCTCGACCTTCTCGACCCGGTGGAGGATTTGATCGGAGACCTCTCAGTCCTTAAATGATGGTCTTTGCGAAATCCGCGTATGGACATCGGCCCCCTCGCGCACCTAACGTCAACGCCGAGACACACCCTGTCAAAGCTCTTGGAAGCAGGCTCCCCGTTTGCTTCTGAACTGGCCCGGCCAACTGCCGGGCCTCTTTCTTAGGGCCTTTCGGCACATGATCGAAAAGGCCCTTTCGCCTCCAGATCACCCCCTGGACGGACGTCGGTGCCTATGGAAATCCGCATTCTGACGCGGCCCTAAAATGGATCGATCTCGGAAACCCGCTGCACGGTCGCCAAGAGGGCCGCGATCTCGCGCCCAGGGGGGTCATTGTCCAGAGCCTCTTCGAGCACGATGCTGAAGCAGCACAGCATGAACGCCGCCGTTGCCAGCTGCCGGACCACCGACAGGCCGAAGAAATATCGCGAAGCGGTCTCGACGGCCCTTCCAAGCAGGCGCCGCAAAGGCGCGTCGCTCGCGCGCGGGTGGATGACATCTTGCCGTCGGCGCCCCGCGAGGTCTGCGGCCGAAACGTCCTCGACGAGATGGAGCTCCTCGCTGAGGGCCGTGTTTCGTTTCCAGCCGGTCGTGATCTGCCGGCAGTGGTGGAAGGTGAAGTCCTTGCTGTCAAACATCCAATTGAACGGGAAGCCCTCAAGCGTATGCGGTCGCCACTGTGCCTGACCGACCGGGCCGCCAGGCCGAACGCACCACTTGTGCGGGCAGGATGTTTCCCCAGGTTTTCGAAAGACGTGATCGGCATGGCGCACGAGGGAGGTGTCGCGTTCCTCGACGGCGTACCGCCACGTCCCGCTGAACCGCGTGTAGCCAAACGGTGCCCGCGCCGCGGCATCGAAAACTGTCTCCGCACCTCGCGACAAGACCAATTCGTCGATATCGCAAAACAGCACCGCACGCGCTTCCTGCAGGTAACGCAGCCGCACGGCATTTAGCGCGCAGGTTTGCAGGTAGAGTTCACTGTTGCTGTAGGGCTTGAAACCTCTCGGACCAAAGGGCAACTCAGTCCTCAGCACGAGCGCATCGAGCCCGGCGTGCTCCAGCACGCCTTGGATCTCGCTCACCGTGTAAGTCGTGGAGCCATTGTCGATGAAAAGGATGCTCTCAGCGCCTTGGGTACGGGCATGAAAACCCGCGAAGTCTTCAATCCAACGAAGGTCATTGTCCTTGGACATGGTGACGATCGTGTTTCTGCCGCGAAACCTCTCAGGCGTCGCGATCCGGACCGGCGTTTCGAGCCGGAATCCGTCGATGTCCAAGCTGATCCGCACGGGAGGCAAAGGGCATTTCAAGGACACCGTGCTATGGCGGTAGAACGTCCTGACGTTGGGCTTTGCCTCCTCCGCGTCGAGCATGACCTTGCCGCGCTTGAAGAGGGCGGCAAGGTTGTTCAGGCGCGGGCAGACGAGCGTAACACAACCGTCGTGCCAGACGGCATCGAACCAGAGCGTGGTTGCATCAAAAGCGCTCTCGTAACCGTCCCGGCGGAACTTGGGGTCCACTCGGGACGCACGCCGATAGGGCGTCTCCTCCAGTCGGCATGTCGAAAAATCCGAACCCACGTTCAAGGCCCCCTCCCCTGACACCGCAAAGCTTGCAGTGGCGGGAAGATAGGGTTTCAAAGAAATTCCGCAAGCAGGCGCGCCAGCTCCGCTAATCGGCACCATTCTCGGCACATATGGTCGACAGCTGCCGCCCTGCCCTATCCCAAGGGCAGCCTTTTGGGCGGCTTCCAAAAAAGGCGATGCGGGCTCCTTGTCTTGGCCGGGCGCGCTCCCCATGTCGGCGCAGGGATTGCACGCGGCGCGCCTGTAAACGGGCACCTCAGGTGGCAGGGACTGGAAATGAACCCAAGCGGCAGCAACATGGCAGACACCGGCACCACGCAGCTGGACGACCCGAGAGAGCGCGCGGACACAGACGCTGATCAAGGACCGGTCGGCCTCACGCTCCGCCAAGCCGCCCTCGTCTATTTCGGTGGTCTCCTCATCGTCGTTGCTGCCCTGGTGGCCTTTGGCTTCGCGACCTGAGCAACGCCGAGGCGAGCTGCCACGATTGGCATTTGACGACGCGCCGGTTTCCTCAATGACGCAAATCGCGAGACTTCCGACCTGAGGCAGCAAGCCCACGCGCCATCCTACCGCGTTCCAATCGAATGACCTAGCGAGCTAATATCGCCGCGCACATTGGCATGCAGAGCTCACGAGGGCAGAAGATTACCGCGACAAAAGATTTCGAGACCTGGGTCTACGAGGAAATCTCTCGCACCGAGCGCGTGTTGCGGGAAATTCAGGATGGATGTCCATGGGACCAGGCAGCACCGCAGCCTTCGTCCGAAACCATCAAAGGTCTCGTGGACAAATACGCCGAGCATGTTCTGCAGCTAAAGAAGACTCGCAATCGCGTTCGGGCAGAGTAATCCGGCATTGATGCCGAGACCTTTCGTGGCGCCCAGCTCCTCGCGCTGTTGGTCAGGGAGGTAGCCGTAGCGGTGGCGCTACCCTGTAGAGCCAGACAATGTCGGACGCGCACGGACGGCGGCACTCGATTGGCTAAGGCGATGCCCGAGCAGCCCTCCCTTCTGCCTAGATTTGTCGCGCCGCCGGGAACGCCGCGCATTTCAACATCCCGACTCTCGTTTCTTCGATCCTAGCTGGTGTATCATTTCGTAAACGTGCTCAACGCGAGTCATCGGAGCTGAGATGTCTAAACTCACGGCACCACTAGCGGCTTGGGTACTTATGTCTTCCGCTGCGGCTGCGGTTCACGCCGAGGTTTCCGGACCAGACTGGCTGCCCCAGGTGCTCCAACTCCCGAAAGACATGGAAGTTGTGACATCGCGCGAGATTGGCTCTTCGATGCGGCTGCTTCGGCTCGCGACAACCCAAGACGCGGGCGAACTCCTCGGCGCTTGGCGGATCGCGTTGCTGGCGGCGGGCTACTCCGTGCGTGAGCCCGACGAAAATCTGGGTCTTCTCCAGCTCTCATTCTCCGGAAAAGGCATCAACAATGCCCAGATCGCTGTCCCGAACCGGGGCCAGAAGAACCGAGCGATGATCGAAATCGATGCGACGCTGGATGACTGAGGCAAGAAAATGCCCGGCACATAGGCCGGCCATTGGTCGCTACGGGTGGTCCCGTTGGGTGCTGTGAAGACGACAGCAGGAACAGGCCCTGCGTCTTCTGTAGACTAGCGGCACGCCTGCGCGGATCACAAGGTGCTCTTCGAAAATCCTGAGCTCCGCGGGACTAAGACCTTGGATCAACTTGTTATCCCGCTGGAGAAGAGGAAGACCATATATGCGGCGTAGGCCACCAACATCGTTGCGCCCCAAAGCCGCGAAATCCGCGTGGTCGCGAAGAGAAGCGCAAGGAGCAGTAGGCTGGCGCCGAGCATCACCGGCGTGTCGATTTCGCGAAACCTGGCGGTGACCTCTATAGGCTGGATCACGACGGTGACGCCCAAGATGGCAAGGATGTTAAAGATGTTCGAGCCAATCACGTTGCCAAGAACGACATCGGTGTGCTTGCGGACCGCAGCAACAATGGCAGTCGCCAACTCCGGCAAGGAGGTCCCGACCGCAACCAGGGAAAGGCCGATCACTGCGTCAGGCACGCCAAAGGAGCGCGCGATGTTGACCGAGCCTTCAACGAGAAGATCCGCGCCATAGACGAGGGCGCCGATCCCACCAAGTGCCAGAACAGGAGGAAGCCAGGGGCGTGACAGAGGGATGTCTTCGAACTCCTCAGCTTCATGTTCAAATGTCTTGGCCTCGCGGTCGCGCCGTTCCAGCCACACGCTGGACGCCAGGTAACCGGCGAGCACCACCAGCATGGCCAGGCCTTCCACCCGGTTGATAACCTCGCCCTGTGTGAGCCCAACCACCACGAGTGCAACCAAGGTCGCAATCAAGGCTTCCCTGACCGCCGTGCGTTGCCATCCGGAAATGGGCAGGATCAACGCCGCGACGCCCACGATCAAGAGAATATTGGCGATGTTCGAGCCGACGACGTTGCCAAACGCAATCTCCGGGGCGCCGTCGAGCGCGGCATTGACCGACACCAGCAGCTCCGGCGTTGAGGTCCCGAAACCGACAATGACAAGTCCGATGAGTAGTTTCGAGATCCCGAATCTCTCGGCAAGCGCCACTGAGCCGCGGACCAGCCCTTCGCCGCCAACGAATAGAAGTACGAGGCCAGCGGCCACCAGGAGCAAGTCATGTGTCATTCGTTTTCCTTGATTAGCGCCTGCTGGGGCGCTCGAAGTTTCTGTCCCGCAAGTCCGGCGCACTCTCCGTGGGAGCCAATTGGGGAAGGCATACTGCGAGGGCCACGTGCCCGCGGGTTCGCACGACTGGAGCGCGTCGATGAAGCTGCTGTTGCGCCGCGCGGGTGTCTGGGTAGCCGCAAAACCCCTCGCAGAAACGCGTAGCGCTCCCGTGAGTTCTGCCTTCGACAAAGACATCCTTGCCACCTAGGCTCCGTCTATCGTGAGCACGCTTAACGTCCCCCTCCCTCGCAACATGAAAAGCGTACGAGCGCCTTGCATGTGTCAGGAAATAGGGAGCCGGCCCACGCAATTGCAAGGGCGCGGCGTTGCCATCGACAAGGTGCCGGAATATCTGCACGAGATCGATACAAGGAAGTTTCAGTGCAACACGACGAGAAACCGCGCTCCGCGGAAGAGGGGCGGCTCTGGGGACGGCCGAGCGCCTGGATCGTCTCCGTGTTGCTCTTCGTTGGATTGACAGCCGTCGGCCTCACCGCGGTGTCGTCGATCTTTGGAGGGAGGATCCCGAGTTTTGATAATAGGCTGGTTCAGCCACAGACCGTCGTGGCAATCCTCGGATTTCTGATCGTCTACTTCCTAGCCGACGGCCTTCGTCTCTACTTCGTCCTACGTACGATTGGGGCGAGGATCAGGGTCCATGAAATTTTCCCATTGGTTTTCATCAATATCCTGGTTTCGAATGTGACACCGCTCGCGACCGGCGGCGGCTTCGCCCAAGTCTGGTATCTGCGCCGCCACGGCGTCGCCGTCGGCGCGTCGGTCGCCGCAACTACGATCCGCACCGTCCTCGCCATGTTGCTGATCTTCACCGCCGCGCCGTTGATTCAGTTTCTCCACCCCAACGCGTCGTCTGAGGGTGTTGCGCGTATCACGACACAGTCGCTCTCCGGGATCATCTTGATCTATCTGGCCGGTTTCCTGATCGTCCTCTTCCGGCCATTCTGGATCGCCGCCCTCCTGAGCCGGGTACTCGGATTTGCGGCTCGTATCGGTCTCATTGGCCGGCAGCGATGTATTCGCTGGACCGTGGCAGTGCAGCGTGAGACGCAAGAGTTTTCCGCAAGCTTCGCAAGGTTCGCCCGAGGCTCGCGCATGTTCGCTCTGGCTGCGGTGCTCGCGACCCTGATCTTCCTGCTGACGCTCTTCGCCTTTCCCGCTCTTCTTCTCGAGGCCCTCGGGCAGGAGGTGGATTGGCTCAAGGTGATCGGGACGCTTTCGGTCGTAACCTTCCTGATGTATTTCGCACCGACCCCCGGTGGCGCTGGCTTTGCAGAACTCGCGTTCGCAGGGTTCATGGCAGCCCAGATGGAAGCCGACGAGCTCCTTCTTGTCGTGTTCGCCTGGCGGTTTCTGACGATCTACATCGGGATGGCCATTGGTGTGATCGTGTCATTCTTCGCGTTTCGCCCGAAGGCGCTCGCAGGATGACTCGAAAGCTTCTTGCCTTCGTCTTCTACGCAAATCTTGCAGTCATCCTGGTGATCGCCAGCTATCGCCTCTATCTCCTCATCAGCGCTCCTAACGCGAGCGCTCTTCTCGTCAAACAAATCGAAGAGATCGAGAGAGTTGCAGAGGCGAAACCCGGCGCGCCCTTGGCCCTCGCGGTGATCGGAGAAGGCAACAACTCCATCGGCGTTCTGGAGCAACAGATCATTCCCTCGATCAATGCCTCGGGTGCCCAATTCCTCGTCTCAGCCGGAAATATCGTCAGCGGAGGCGGCGAAGACAAATACCGCGCTCTGCTTGGCACTCTGTCGCACCTCAAGGTTCCCTACCTGCTGACCTTCGGGGAAAACGAACATGAAGAGTTTGGGAGCACGAGGTTCTACCAGCGTTTCGGGCCTCATTTCTATTCGCTCTCCCTGCCCCAGGTCCGCCTCGTGTTTCTCGATGCGACGGGCCGGACACCCACCGACTGGCAGGAAAGATGGCTGCGCGATATCCTGAAGCCTGACGATGACACCCCAGTCATCATTTTTCTTGGCCATCCGCTTGTCCCGCCGGCGCAGGAGACACTTTTTCCTCCTGACGAGGGTGCCTGGTCGGAGCCCGAGAGTCGGGATCGCCTGCTCGCGCTGATCACTAAGCTCGGCGTCGACATGGTCGTTTCGGCCGGCGCAGCGACTTTCTCCGACCAGATGATAGGGGGGGTGCGCCACATTCTGACTGGGGGCGCAGGCGGCCTCGTCGTGAACGATGAGGCAAGCTTCTACCACTATCTCGATCTAGCAGTGGACAAAGGCGACCTCTCAGCCGAAATGCGTCGGATCAACACTGCCCCAACGGGTCTCGCAAGACGCATCGAGGGGATCTGGTTCTTTATCTACTCCCTCTTCTATGTCGGCTGGCTCAACTTTCTCTTGATCGTGTCCATACTCGTTGTCACCTGCTTGTATCTGTACAATCGGCTGTTCCGGGCACGACGGTACTATCCCGACTACGCCCTGCGGACTTCGAAGCTGCCCCACCGCCCGCTCCGGATCGTGATGTTCACCAATACCTACTTGCCTTTTGTCGGGGGCGTGGCGATCTCGGTGGAGCGCCTGAAGACCGGACTGGAACGTCTGGGTCATGAAGTTCTGGTGGTCGCCCCGACCTATGACGGTCAAACCGACGAGCAAGGTGTGCTGCGCGTCCCGACGCTGGGCGGCAGGAGCAATCTGATCCGCGTTGCCAATCCCATCCACTCAGGCACCTGGCGAACGGTTCGCGACTTCGAGCCCGATGTCATTCATATTCACCACCCGTTCTGGCTGGGTTCTCTTGGGCTCAGAATGGCCCGCAGTCTCAAGGTCCCCGCAGTGTTCACATATCACACGCGGCTCGAGCAGTTCGCACATGCCATCCCATTGCCCGGCGCCCTGTTCAGGAACGTGATCGCGCATTGGCTTGTGCGGCGGTTTGCCAATCAATGCGACGAAATCATCGTGCCCACGCCCGTCACACGAGACTATATCAGGCTGATTGGTGTCGACCGCCCCGTGCATGTCCAACCGACCGGCGTCGAAACAGCCCGATTCCAGGCCTCTGACAAGGGCCAGCTTGAAGAGCTTCGCGACCGATTCAATCCGGACGGCCGCAAGATCCTGGTCACCGTCTCACGCCTTTCCCGGGAGAAGAACCTCGATTTCATGATCGCCGCGATGCGGAAGCTGAAAGACCGAGGGGCTCCGGCATTTCGCCTCTTGATCATTGGCGAAGGCGACGAGCGACGCCATTTGACGGACATCATTAGAGACAAGGACCTCACCTCGGAGGTCCGGATCGTAGGCGCGGTTTCGGGAGATGAGATACCGAATTACCTCGGCATCGCAGACATCTTCGTTTTCGCATCTGTCTCCGAGACGCAGGGCATGGTCATCCTCGAAGCGATGGCCGCCGGCCTCCCTGTCGTCGCCGTAAATGCGACCGGCGTGGACGCCTTCGTGCAAAACCGAAACACTGGCATCCTCACCGATGAAGATACCGAACAATGGGCAGATGCCGTCCATGGGCTTCTGGTCAACGCGCGTGACCGCCGCGAACTGGCCCGCGCTGGACTCGAGAAAGCACAGAAACATTCTGTTGAGGCGTTTTCTGCCGCGGTCGCAGAAATCTACCTCGCCGCGAGCGCAAGCCATGAGATTGAAAGGGTCAGCACCCACAGTGCAAGGTCGTAACCCGCAAGAGCGTAGTTCGTCTCAGGGCCTCACGGCAGACCGATCGCTACTTCGGATTGTTTGCAGTCCCGGCGTCCCTCACGTCGTGCAACCTGCGCCACCCGAGCCCGAAACTTTTGCCCCCACAGTCCTGCGCCTGACCTGCCCCGTTGCGCCGTAGCTCTATTAACGCCAGTGATCGTCATCGGTGCCTGAGCACCTCGCCATGCCACGTACGGCTTGCGCCCATCATTGTACTTGGCTCTGGTCTGGCGAACAAATACAGGGCGCGGCGCAGAATCTGAGCCTCTCAGACGGGTGACGTTCGCGTTTGTGGCATCCCTGTAGCGAAAGAACCTCCGCGTCATTTATCAATATGGTCCGTGAAAACGCTAGCTTCAGAAGAGATGTCAAAGACTTGCCAACCGGGAGGCACTGGTTGCACGATGGGGACACCGAAAGATGTAACGAGGGACTTGAAGAAATGGCAGGGAAGTTCGAGCTCTATAAGGATAAGGCCGGAGAGTTCCGGTTCCGCTTGAAAGCCGGCAACGGGGAAATCATCCTCGTCAGCGAGGGCTATAAGCAAAAGGCCAGCGCGGAGAATGGGGTCGCATCGGTTCGTCGAAACGCGCCGCTTGATGAACGCTACGAACGCAAGGCCAACGCGTCTGGCAGACCCATGTTCAATCTCAAGGCCAGCAATGGCCAAGTCATCGGCACCAGCGAAGCATACAGCAGTGAGCAAGCTCGCGAGGCGGGCATCGCTTCGGTGAAGGCAAACGCCGAGGGCGCCAGGCTTGAGGACCAAGCAGCCTGATCTTCAGGGCGCCTCCTGCGAGGCGAGGCGCCCGACATCGACCTGGCAGAGGATCGCAGTCGCGTTCGCTGGGTTCAGGTCGCCCCGCATTTCCAGCATCTGGATGCACGCCGGATCGGCGCGCGCGTCGCAGATTTGGCGGACGCACGGTGCGCCTGACTTGGCGAGAGGACTGGGGATACGATCGCCGTGAGGCCGGCTACAAGGTTCCGGCAAGATCGCACGCGAGACATCAGCCTGCGAAAGCTGGTTGAGGAGCAGCCACGGATCCTTCTTGCCGAGATGCGCCACCGGGTCGGCAATAGTTTCGCTATCGCCAGCGGCTTGATCAGTGTCTGCGCGCGTGGGGTCGACACGGCACAGGAGCTCGCCGCGGTGATGAAGGATCGGCTGGTGGCACTCTCCTCGGCGCAATCCCTTGCTGTCAGTGATCACCTCGCGCCGATGCGCTCAAGGGCTCACTCTCCATGAGGCGACGGCGCGCGGGCTGGGACGACATTTTCTTGCGCAGCATTCGTACGGCGCTGACAGCCCATTGAGCCAGACGCGATTGCCCTGCCGCAGCCTTGAAAAGGCTTGCACAGCGAATACGATCAGGCGACTCTGCGGCAGGGATAGAATGTGTTCAATCGAGGGACCTGAACACTTCTTTCCAATGAGGTTTCTTCTAATTTTTTTGTAATATCTCCTCTTCTACCTTTTCATCATGGTGGCGCAAAATGGCGATAAAAACGATTACACTGGTGCTCTTTGATACCGATGAGGCCGAATGGGCACTCCCACAGGCGGCCACGTTGGCATCAGCCTTTGACGCGCATCTGAGCGTACTGCACCCTTACAACCCCATGCTCTTCACGGGTGGTATTGGGGCAGAACCGCTCATCTATTCGAGCATCCAACAGTGGGAAGAGGAGGACTCCGAAAAAATCAAGGCGGCAGTCGAGAAGGAAGTGAAATCTGCCGGAATTCTTGGCGAGTACCGGCCGCAGACAACGCTCTACGGTGCCGAGGCATTCTTGCTTTCTGGTGCCCGCGGCGCGGATTTGGTCTTGGTCGGGACTAATGGCGTGCTCAACCGCTCACCAGACGATCGCAATTTGATTGAACGGATTATCCGAAACCTCGGACGTCCGGTTCTCGTCCTGACACCGAAGGCAGCTTTGACCGGCCCTCTTGACAGACTGACCATCGGCTGGAGTGATACGCGCGAGGCAACCCGGGCTGCCCACGACGCGCTGAACCTTGCAAAGGACGGCGCCGAGATCGAACTCGTAACAGTCGTGTCGCGCGCGCAAAGCACCGTTCCAGGCATCGATGGAAGAGCGGATTTCGCAACCTCACTCGATCGTCTCGGCTACCGTGTAACAGTGACCGAGCGCAGTGCCGCCGTTGAGCACCGAGCAGAAACGTTGATTTCCGCCGCCCAGGAATTCGGCTCCAAATTGCTCGTGACCGGGGCGTTCGGGCATTCGCAACTGTATGACTTCGTAGTGGGTGCCGTTACGCGTGACCTTCTGGAATTCGCCCCTTTGCCTGTCTTGATGTCAAAGTGATCGAAGGCAGGTCCCTGGCTGGAAATTTTGGCTTTCACATATTCTCTGGCTCCGCGCCGAATAATCTCAGGTTTTGAGTCAGGAAGATCTGGCGGGCGAAGAACCGCGTTTGGCGGGCGCTGCTCACGGTCTCGCAGACGTCCAAGATTGTTGGAGCTTGCGAAGAAGAACATGCAATTCTCCACAGACCGCGATCAGGACCCCGCCAGGTGAGCACCGAACCCGCGCCCGACACGCCCTATCACGCGCTCTCCCGCGAGGCGGTGCTGGCGCGGCTCGGCGGCTCGGTGGCGGGCGGGCTCTCCGAGGCGGAAGCGGCAACCCGCCTCGCCCGCTTCGGCCGCAACTCGATCGCCGCGAAGCAGCGGCTCGGCGCGCTCACCGTGGTTCTGCGGCAGTTGCGCAGCCCGGTGGTCTTCCTGCTCGGCGGCGCGGCGGTCCTCGCCCTCGTCTTCGGCGAGATCGGCGATGCCGCCGCCATCGCTGCGATCCTGCTTCTCAACGCGCTCATCGGCGTTTTCACCGAGATCAAGGCAGCGCGCTCGATCGAGAGCCTGCGCGCGCTCGACACGCGCAGCGCCCGGGTGCGCCGCGACGGCCACGAGCGGCAGGTCTCGGCCGAGCTGCTGGTGCCCGGCGACATCGTGGTGCTCGACGCGGGCGACGCGGTCCCCGCCGACATGCGGCTGCTCGAATGCTCGAACCTGCAGGTCGACGAGTCGACCCTCACCGGGGAATCCGTGGCGGTCGCCAAGTCCGCCGCCCCGGTGCCCGAGGCGGCACGGCTCGGCGACCGCCACGCGATGCTGTTCCGCGGCACCGCGCTGACCCGCGGCCTCGCGCTCGGCATCGTCACCGGCACCGGGCTCGCCACCGAGATCGGCAAGGTCTCGCGTCTGGTGGCCGAGGCGGGCGCCGGCAGCTCGCCGCTCGAGCGCAAGCTCGCCCGGCTCTCGGCACAGCTGGTCTGGGCAGTGACGGCGCTGGCGGTGGTGCTCTCGGGGGTCGGCCTCCTGACCGGCAAGGACCCGCTGCTGATGGTCGAGGCGGCGATCGCCCTCGCCGTCGCGGCCATCCCCGAGGGGCTGCCGATCGTCGCCACGCTCACGCTGGCGCGAGGCATGTGGCGCATGGCGCGGCAGAATGCGCTGGTCGAGCACCTCTCGGCGGTCGAGACGCTTGGCGCCACGACGCTGATCCTGACCGACAAGACCGGCACGCTGACCGAGAACCGCATGGCGGTGCGCAGCTACTGGCCGGCCTCGGGCAGGCAGCACGATGCGGGCGCGGGTGAGCCGCCCTCCGCCGCCGACGCCGCCGGGCTTGCCGCGCTGGTCGAGGTCGCGGTGCTCTGCAACGGCGCGGCGCTCGACGACGCGCGGGCCGAGGGCGCCGGCGATCCGATGGAACGCGCGCTGCTGCGCGCCGGGCTCGAGGCGGGCCGCTCCCGCGAGGCGCTGCTGCAGCGCTTCCCGCTCGTCCGGCAGGTCGCCTTCGACACCGCCACGCGGATGATGGCGACGGTCCACGCGGCGGGCGATGCCTTCCGCTACGCGATCAAGGGCGCGCCCGAGGCGGTGCTGCAGGCCTGCAGCTTTGATGCCCGCGACGGCGCCACCCCGCTCGGCGCCGCGGGGCGCGCGGAATGGCTGCGCCGGGTCGAGGCCATGGCGGAGGCGGGGCTGCGCGTCCTCGCCTGCGCCGAACGCACCGACCCCCGCCCGGACGCCGCGCCCTACGCCGGGCTGACGTTCCTCGGCCTGATCGGGCTCGAGGACCCGGCCCGCAGCGACGTGCCGCAGGCGATCGAGGCCTGCCACCGCGCCGGCATCCGCGTGGTCATGGTCACCGGCGATCATGCCACCACCGCGCTCAGCATCAGCCGCACCATCGGGCTGCAGGTCGGCGAGGAGGGCGTGGCCGAGGGGGTCGACGCCGCGCATCTCGCCGCCGGAATAGGCGCGCTCGACCGGATCGGCGTCTTTGCCCGCGTCAGCCCGCAGGAGAAGCTCGCGATCGTCCGCGCCTTCCAGTCCGCGGGCGAGATCGTCGCTATGACCGGCGACGGGGTGAACGACGCGCCCGCGCTGCGGCAGGCCGACATCGGCGTGGCGATGGGGCGGCGCGGCACCGACGTGGCGCGCGAGGCGGCGGCGATGATCCTGCTCGACGACGCCTTCCCCACCATCGTCGCGGCGATCCGAGAGGGCCGGGTGATCTTTGGCAACATCCGCCGCTTCGCCGCCTACCTGCTCGCCTGCAACCTGAGCGAGGTGCTGGTGGTCGGGCTCGCGGTGCTCTCCTCGCTGCCGCTGCCGATCCTGCCGCTGCAGATCCTCTACCTCAACCTCATCACCGACGTCTTCCCGGCCTTCGCGCTGGCGCTCGGCGAGGGCGAGGGCAACGTGCTCGCCCGCCCACCGCGCGATCCGCGCGAGCCGATCCTCGGCCGCCCGCAATGGCTACGGCTGCTGGCGCAGGGCCTGCTGATGACCGCGGGCGTCTTCCTCGCGATGTGGGCCTCGGGCGGGATGGGCCTCTCGCCGGACGAGACCGTGACCGTCACCTTCCTGACGCTGGCGGTGACGCAGCTCTGGCAGGTGTTCAACATGCGCGCGGGGGCGTCGGGTATCCTTTCCAACGAGATCACCCGCAACCCGTGGATCTGGGCGGCGCTGGCGCTCTGCCTCGCGCTGCTGGCGCTGCCGCCCTACATCCCACCGCTCGCCGGGGTGCTGGGCGTGGTGCCGCCGGACGCCGGCATGTGGGCGCTCGTGCTCGGCCTCGGGGCGCTGCCGATGCTGGCCTGGCAGGTCGCTATCTCGATTTCGAGAAAGACCCGTTTTCGGCACGATGATCTCCCGCTTTGGAAGTAGCGGGGCGCTCCCGCTGGACCTTCGCCTAGAACAAATCGAATTCGAACGATCTGCATTGTCTCCAGTAAAGCAGTGATTTCTCAAATGTCGGGGCGCGCGCTCGAGCCTACAGGAAATGACCTGCCCCCCGCCGTCGGGCCCGCGCCGAAATCGCATAAGCGCCAATAGGTTAGCCTTCGACTTAGCGCTGAATCGCCACATGTATTGGCTTCGTGCCGCCAAGGGGCCAAGTCAAACCCCTACGCCGCTGTGTTTGCGTGCGCAGCTTGAGCAAACTGTCGTTCCCGGTTGTGCTCTCTCCACACTGTGAAGATACCGCTACCAATGATGATGGCGGCGCCAGCGAATACGGGCATTTCCGGGATTTCGTTCCAAACGAGCCATCCTGCCAACGTTGCCCAGATCAGAGCCGTGTAGTCGAGAGGCGCAATGACAACCGCGGGCGCCATTCGGAAGGCTTGGGTGATCAGCGTCATCCCAACTGTCCCAAAAAATGCGATAGCCACGAACCTCCACAGGTCACTCAGCGGCACGGGATGCCATACGAATGGTGCAATGAATGCGCTCAATAGAGCCCCTGCCCCGGTAAGATATAGAAGGAGCGTCCAAACGCTCTCACGCTCGTCTACCCATCTGGCGCTGACCATGAGGAGAGCGTAGAAAAGTGCAGTTCCGATGGGCAGCAGCGATACCAGCTGAAAGCTGGCCGCCCCTGGGCGTATCGCTATGACGACGCCGAGAAACCCCGCCAAGACTGCGAGCCACCTTTTCCATCCGACGTGCTCGCCAAGGAACATGGCCGAGATCGCAGTGATGAAGAGCGGCGCCACGAACACCAACGCTGTCGCTTCAGCGATGGGCATCTGCTTCAAACTTGAGAAGAACATGAAGGCGGCACCCACCCAGACAACACCGCGGACGAGATGGGCGGCGGGTCGGTATGATCGCAAGGCACCAGTTCCACCGCTGAACAACGCGATCACAATTGCGAAAGGCAGCGCAATGAGATTTCTCAGGAAGAGAACCTGAAAAGGGGAATAGTCAGACGTCAGGTGCTTGGCAAAGGCGTCATTGACGCTCAGACACGCGACCCCGACGCACATCATCAGCATCCCGATCGAGACTTTCGATTGCCGCACCTCGCGCCCTCCCTGGATGGTTGCTCGCACTTTTAGCAAGACTGCTCGAGTTGGCGCCATGCTCTCACCAGAAATTCCACATCGATTGCTTGGAACACATTCAAAATTTTGTCCTTTAGCGAAACCGAACATGTTTGGCACCGAAGTCTTGCAGTCACAACTCGCGTCCCGCAGAACCCAAGGCGCGCCGGCGACCGGAGGGCCAGTATACCGCTTTAGAACGCCTAACTGTCCCTCGGGGCTTGAGTGGGCTAGTCGCTCACCCCGTCGTTTCGCGGCAGGCGACCACCACGTCCTACTGCGCGAACGGCTGGGCCAGACACGGCGTCCGATCGAAACGCGGGATTTGTGATTGAACAACCTTACGAGATTTCACAGCTAGGTCTCTCACAATTGGACAACGTACAACACCACTTTACGCTAAGTGAGACGCAGGGCTTTTCAGAGTTCACAACCTGTGGCAGTCTGCAACTCATAGTTTAATTTTGCTATATTTTCATAGAGTCAGCGAAAGGCCAGGACGTCAATGACGACCCAGCACAGCAGACGCAACTTCCTTCGCGGGCAATTGTCGCGCCCCGAGGCACCTCTGATGAGGCCCCCGGGGGCTCAGGCCCGCTTCTCGCAGATCTGTAGCGGCTGCGGCGACTGCCTGCTTGCCTGCCCCGAGGCAATCCTCATCCGACAGCCCGATGCGCCTGGCCCTGCCCTGCCACTGGTCGACTTCACGCTCGGTGCCTGCACGTTCTGCAGGGCCTGCGCCGAGGCCTGCGAGACCGGTGCACTATGTCCCGAAGCCGTGCCCGACTGGCCGTGGAGCGCCACCATCACCGACACCTGCCTGTCGCTCAGTGGCATTGCCTGCCAGGCCTGCGAAGACGCCTGCGAGCCCCGCGCCATCCGCTTTCGGCTGATGACCGGCGGCCGCGCCGCACCAACGCTCGATCCCGCGCAATGCACCGGTTGTGGCGAATGTGCCTTCACATGTCCCGCCGGTGCCGTGTCCTTCGAGCAGCGTGACCCGCTCACGGAGGCCGTCCGATGAACATCTGCGGCTGCCTGGTCCACGTCGCGCAGGATGCGCTGCTTGATGCCCGCGCGCAGATGGAAGCACTCGACGGCGTCGAGGTCCATGCCCAGAGCGACGACGGGCGGCTGGTGGTGGTGGTCGAGGACACCGACACCGCCTTCGCCTCGGACATCATCATGTCGCTGCACCAGATCCGCGGCGTGATCTCGCTGACCATCAACTACCACCATTTCGAAGACCTCCCGCAGCGCCCATCCGCCGCCGCCCCTCATCCGGAGACCTGACCCATGACCATCTCGGACTCGCGCAGGACTTTCCTCAAGGCCACCGCCGCCGCCAGTACCGCCGCCGCGGCGGGCATCTCGCTCGCCCCCGGCGCGCTGGCACAGACCCCGGGCAATTCGGACATCCGCTGGGACAAGGCGCCCTGCCGCTTCTGCGGAACAGGCTGCTCGGTGCTGGTGGGCACCAAGGCGGGACGTGTCGTCGCCACCCAGGGCGATCCCGAGGCGCCGGTGAACCGCGGCCTGAACTGCATCAAAGGCTATTTCCTGTCGAAGATCATGTACGGCGCCGACCGGCTCACCACGCCGATGCTGCGCAAGTCGGGCGGCGTCTACGACAAGAACGGCGAGTTCGAACCGGTGAGCTGGGACGAGGCCTTCGACGTCATGGCCGAGAAATGGAAGTCGGCGCTGGCCGCGAAGGGGCCGACCTCTGTCGGTATGTTCGGCTCGGGGCAATGGACGGTCTGGGAGGGCTACGCTGCCTCCAAGCTGATGAAGGCGGGCTTTCGATCGAACAATATCGACCCCAACGCCCGGCACTGCATGGCCTCGGCGGTGGTCGGCTTCATGCGCGCCTTCGGCATCGACGAGCCAATGGGCTGCTACGACGATTTCGAGCACGCCGACACCTTCGTGCTCTGGGGTTCGAACATGGCCGAGATGCACCCGATCCTCTGGTCGCGGCTGACCGACACGCGGCTGACCAAACCCGGGGCGCAGGTGCATGTTCTGTCGACCTTCGAGCACCGCAGCTTCGAGCTGGCGGACAACGGCATGGTATTCACGCCGCAGACCGATTTGGCGATCCTCAACTACATCGCCAATTACATCATCCAGAACGACGCGGTGAACTGGGACTTTCTGGAAAAGCACGTCAACATCACCCGCACGGCCACGGACATCGGCTATGGCCTGCGCGACACCAACCCGTTGCAGGAAGCCGCGGCCAACCCCAATTCGGGCGATCTGACCCCGATCGACTTCGACGAATATGCCGCCGCCGTTTCGGAATACACGCTGGAGAAGGTTTCCGAGATGTCCGGCGTGCCGGCGCATCAGCTCGAACGGCTGGCCGAGCAATACGCCGATCCCAGCCGCAAGGTCATGTCGCTCTGGACCATGGGCTTCAACCAGCACACGCGCGGCTCCTGGGCGAACGGCCTGTGCTACAACGTCCACCTGCTGACCGGGAAGATCTCGGAGCCGGGCAACTCGCCCTTCTCGCTGACCGGTCAACCCTCGGCCTGCGGCACCGCCCGCGAGGTGGGCACCTTTTCGCACCGGCTTCCCGCCGACATGGTGGTGACCAACCCCGAGCACCGTGCCCATGCGGAGGAGATCTGGAAATTGCCCGAGGGCACCATCCCCGATAAGCCGGGCTTGCACGCGGTGGAACAGAACCGCGCGCTGCGGGATGGAAACCTCAACGCCTATTGGGTGCAGTGCAACAACAACATGCAGGCGGCCCCAAACATCAACGAAGAGGGTTGGCCCGGGTACCGGAACTCTGACAATTTCATCACGGTGTCGGATGCCTACCCCACGGTGACCGCCATGTCCGCCGACCTCATTCTCCCCGCCGCCATGTGGGTTGAAAAGGAGGGCGCCTACGGCAACGCCGAGCGCCGCACCCAGTTCTGGCACCAGCAGGTGATGGCGCCGGGCGATGCGAAGTCAGACCTCTGGCAGCTGATGGAGTTTGCCAAGCGCTTTACCGTCGAGGAGACCTGGGGCGACGAACTGGTAGCCAAGATGCCCGAACTGGCGGGCAAGACGCTCTACGAGGTGCTCTACGAGAACGGCCAGGTGAACGCCTACCCGCTGGAAGAGACCGCGGAGGGGTTCGACAATGTCGAGGCCCAGCACTTCGGCTACTACGTGCAGAAGGGGCTCTTCGAGGAGTACGCCTCCTTCGGACGCGGCCACGGCCACGACCTCGCGCCCTTCGAGCAGTATCATCAGGCGCGCGGGCTGCGCTGGCCGGTGGTCGACGGGCAGGAAACGCTCTACCGCTTCCGCGAGGGCTACGATCCCTACGTGCCCGAGGGCACGGAGGTGACCTTCTACGGCTACCCGGACGGCAAGGCGAAGATCATCTTCGCCCCCTATGAGCCCCCGGCTGAATCGCCGGACGAGGAATACGACCTCTGGCTCTCGACCGGACGGGTTCTGGAGCACTGGCACTCGGGTTCGATGACCCGCAGGGTGCCCGAGCTGCACCGCGCCTTCCCCGCCGCCGTGGTCTTCATGCACCCCGAGGACGCCGAGGAACGCGGCCTGCGGCGCGGACAGGAAATCAACATCTCGACCCGGCGCGGCGAAATGCTCAGTCGGGTCGAGACCCGCGGCCGCAACAAGGTGCCCAAGGGGCTGGTTTTCGTGCCGTGGTTCGACGAGGGGCAGCTGATCAACAAGCTCACGCTGGATGCCACCTGTCCGCTGTCCAAGCAGACCGACTTCAAGAAATGCGCCTGCAAGGTCGAGCGGGTGTGAACTGGGCCGCCCACGCCCGAGGAGAGGCTAGAGGAGGCCGACCATGCCTGCCGCCACGCCGTTTTCGCCGCAACGCCGCAGGTTCCTGAAGGATACCGTGCGGATGGCCGGCGGCGGCGCGCTTCAAGGATGGCGATACATCGCTCATCATTTCGCTCGATTGCACCGGTTACAAGCGCTGCGTCGACGTCTTCTCGGTCGACGTTTTTGCCTTCACTTATCACTTCGACACCCATGTCGAGGCCCCCTCCTCCCCGCCCGAACGATCCTGACACTCCGCCGCCTGAGTGACCCACCCTGCGTGACAGCAATCAACTACGGAGAGCGCCCATGAAACTGCCGGTCATCGCGAAGATCGCCGCCTTCGCAACGCCCCTGCTCATCGCGGGGCTGGTCGTGGCGCAGACATCCGGAGGCATCCAGTCGCTGCGCGGCGCCTCGGTCGATCAGGAACTCCAGCCGCCCGAGATCTACCAACAGCAAGAGGGTCGCGAGGTGCGCAACTACCGCCAGCAGCCGCCGGTGATCCCGCATTCCATGACCCAATATCAAATCGACCTGCGCACCAACCAGTGCCTGAGCTGCCACGACTGGACCAACGCCGGCGACCGGGGCGCGCCGACGCTGTCGATGACCCATTACCTCGACCGTAGCGGCAATCAACTCGACACCGTCGCCGGCACTCGATGGTTCTGTAATCAGTGCCACGTGCCGCAGGCGGATGCGCCCGCACTTGTCGGCAACGACTTCGAAGCCTCCAGCACGTCGCGCTGACACTGGACTGAACGGGGAGAGACGACATGCCGGACAACAAAAAGCACGGTCGCCGCAATATCCTGCTTCGGAGCTGGGACAAGTTCTGGAGCCCCACCGGGCTGTTCAGCACCGGCTTCCTCCTGATCGCGGGTTTTTTGGGCGGCATCCTCTTCTGGGGTGGCTTCCACTGGTCGCTGGAGATGACCAACACCGAGGAGTTCTGCACCTCCTGCCACTCGATGGAGACGAACCTCGGCGAGTACCGCCAGACTGTCCACTATAACAACCACTCCGGCGTGCGGGCGATCTGCTCGGACTGCCATGTGCCGCACGAGTGGCAATACAAGATGAAGGCGAAGATCATGGCCGTGAAGGATGTCTATCACGAGGTGCTGGGCACCATAAACACCTCGGAGAAATACGAGGATCGACGGCTCGAGATGGCCGCGGCGGTGTGGAAGAAGATGAAGGCGACCGACAGCCGAGAGTGCCGCAACTGCCACGCCTTCGAGTACATGGATTTCACCATCCAGGAGACGCGGGCGGCACAAAACCATCAGCGCGCGGTCGACGAGAACATGACCTGCATCGACTGCCATCAGGGCATCGCGCATGATCTCGCTCCGGGTTACCTCGAGGAATACCAGCACGTCGTCGAAACCCTGGCGCAGAGCCGCATGCCCGAGACGTCGGGCCGCGTCGATGTCGCCTCAATCCGCTCGTACCTCGGCATCTCGGCGGACTGACCGCCTACCGAGCCAAGCGGCGCCGGGGCGATGTCCGGCCGGCCCCGCGCCAGCAACTCACGGAGACCAGACCATGCTGAGCCTGCTTGACCTACTCGGCACCATCGGAGGGAGCATCCTCGGCCTGCCCGGCATCCTCGGCGTCACGCTCGGGATGACGACCCGGAACTGGATCATCGCGATGATCCTGGGCGGGGTGATCGGGGTCCTTAGCCCAATCATTCTCGGGGGACATCATTCTGCGCACGTGCCGATCACCACACTCGAATACAGCGTCTCGACGGTCATTGGCATCATCGCCGGGCTTGTGGGATGCGCCATCCGGCGCAAAGGCGCCATGGTTTGACTCGAGTATCATCAAGGCAACGTGATCGGATCATGGCCTACACCAACGGAAGCGAACTCGCCCAAGCCTGGAGACTGACCGGGTCCAGTTCGAGCCGGGTCTCAAGCCCACCGGCGAAAGCGAAAAGCCGTCAAGGTAGCGAGGGCTGGCGGAAACAACGACTGGCATGTCAATGTCCAGCGCAGTGACAGAGACCGGAGGGAATCCGCAACCCGCCTAAACGTGGTGACCAAACCTATTCAGGATCAGCAAATCAGCGCCCCTGGCCAAATGATCAACACCCCACCAGGCCGCAAATCCGCGAATGCTCGAGAGCCACGAGAGCGCCCTGCAACTGCATCAGCGTCCGGCGCTTCTTCTGGCACTTCGTGACCTCCATCTTCAGCCCCGCAGCGAGTATTGCGGCGTAGGGAAGAAGTTTGCTCGACCGAGCCGGAGCGTTGAACGTCGCCTCGACTGCGCCAGCGTTGATAAGTCTTGATAATGTTTCGCAACAGGCAGGTTCGACGCGTCAGAGGACGCTCCAGTATTCGCCGGTGATTTCGGCACCCGGCCTCCAGGGCGAACATTCATGGAACTAACTGAGTCAAGTTGTTGCCCGAGCGTCCGATGTGGCAGCTTCCTGTTTGTCAGGCGGTGAACTGGGCATCTTCCGCGCCACCCGCGGTCGGGCAAGCCACGGACCGATCCGCCACGCAAGCAGGGCGAAACCGGCAGTCCAGAGCGCGGCAGAAAGGTCGATCCCGTCTAGCGGGTCCAGCCACAAATGAGTGCCGGCCACGCGGGCAGCGCAGGCCGCGACGACAAGCACGAAGGCGGCCGTCAGAACCGGGCCAGCCACCAGCGGCCGGCCGGTGTGCCCCATCGTCGCTCGCATCATCACCGCCACGGTCATTCCGCCCACGGCCCCGATCCCGAAGATGTGCGCCGCGCCAGCCGGCCCGGCAAGGTCGAGCGCCGCCGCCGCCACTGATGCGAAACCGAGCGGAACCATCAGGTAGGCGAGATGCAGCATCAGCAAAAGCGGCGAGCGCCATGTCTCCGCGCCGCGCCAGCGGAAAAGCCGGGCTATGTGCAAAATGGCCGCCACCGCGTTGAACACCGAGCAAGCCATGCCGTAGGGGGCGACTACCCAGGTGATCAGCGCCGCCGCGCCGGATAGCAGGCAGAACCCGTCAAAGCGATCAAAGGCGACAGGCAACCGGGTCGCGCCGCGCTGTACCAACCAATTGCGCGTGAAGCTGGGGACAACCCGTCCGCCGATCAACAGAATCAGAAAGATCAGCAGGGCGATTCCCAGTCGGCGACCGAGGTCCGCGCTCCCCTCCATCATCGCCTCGAAATGAAACAGTAGGTTGGCGAGCCAGAGCAGCGACACAGGCACCAGAACTTTGAGATTGCGCCAGTTCTTTCCGGCAACGATTTCTCGCGCGATCATGGCTGCGACTGCCAGGAGGAACATCTGGTCGACGAATGCCACCGCCGTCGGGCTCAGCCCTAGTCCTCCGGCCACCGCCACGCGACCGGCCAGCCATACAGCCAAAAGTAACGCAAGCGGCCAGCCGCGTGTCGGCAATCGTCCGGTCCAGTTCGGCACCGCGGTGAACAGGAACCCTGCCACTACGGCGGCACCATAGCCGAAGACCATCTCGTGGACATGCCAGTCGGTGGGAAGAAAATGGCCTGCGCGGGCGATCTCTCCGCGCCAGATCAACAACCATGCGGGGATCGCGACAAGCGCGAAGAGCACAGCTGACAAAAAGAAGGGCCGGAAGCCATAGGACAACAGCGCCGGGCCACGGTAACGCTCACGAAGGGGCATGGGGTTCCTCCAGGCCTAAAGACAATCGGGCGGTGCGTCTGGCACCGCCCGGATCGGTCGAACTTCAAAGGGAAGAGTGATCATTCGACCTGTTCAAGCAGCTCCGCCATGCGGTCTTTCGATTTCCCTTTCTGCTTCACGCCTGCAGCCGCGTCGAAGTTCACCGCATCACCAACCTGGATCAGGGCCACCATTCCCATGGCGTAATGCGGGGTGCACTTGATGCCATAAACGCCTTCCGCCGCGGCGGTGAGTTCGAATTCTTTATTCATATCGGATTTGAAAGCCTCGACGCCATCGGGAAGCATGCCATCGATACTTTCCGCATTGTGCCCTTTGTCGGTGGGAACAAACTTGATCACGTCGCCCGCTTCCGCCTTCACGAAAGCCGGTTCGAATACCATGGCACCGGCCTCACCGCGGTTCAGCATTTTAATCTCGATGGTCTCGGCACCGGCAATCGTCGCGGTCACTGCAAGGGTAGCAGCCACCATCATTTTCGCAAACATCGGAACATCCTTTCTTCTTCGTCCGCTTGTTTCGCCTGCCACATTTCTGGTTTAAGACAGTTTCCTGAACGTTGCTCTTGATCAAACTCGCGGACCGAAACTTGCTGAAGCTCGACGAAAGCCTTCTGAGCGGCCTGCCACCCTTCTCGCGGCTCAGCAGATCGCAGATCCGCGAAATCCTCGATCAGGCCAGCTCGCGCCGCTACGAGGAAGGCGTAGCCATTTTCCGCGAGGGCCACGATGCCGATCGCTTCTTTCTGCTTCTGGACGGCTATCTGCGGGTGATCCGCACCACGCCCGGCGGCGAACAGATCATCGTCTTGCACATCTCGCCCGGTCAGCTCTTTGGCATCGCCCCGGCGCTGCAGCGTGACACCTTCCCCGCCACATCCGTCGCGGCGGCGGAATCTATCGCGCTGTCTTGGCCGGTCCGGCTGTGGCCCGAATTCACGGCAAAATACGACGGTTTCGCCACCGAAAGCTACAAGACGCTGGGTGCGAGGCTGGGCCAGATCCAGGAAACCCTGACCGAGATGGCGACTCAGGCAGTGGAGAAACGCGTCGCTGCCGCGGTGCTTCGCATGGTTAATCAAAGCGGTCGAAAGACCGAGAAGGGGATTGAGATCGCCTTTCCGGTCACGCGCCAGAACATTTCAGATATGACGGGTACCACCCTGCATACTGTGAGCCGGTTGCTTTCTGCTTGGGAAAAGGCAGGCATGGTTCAATCTACGCGAAAGCACATCGTCGTCACCGATCCGCATCGATTGGTCGTGCTCAGCAACGAGACCGGCTGAACCCGTACTCCATTGTCTAGCTGTAACGCTACCTTCCCGCTCCCAGCTGGCCGACAATCGCGTTCCGGAAGGTATCTTCGTCCAGACCGTACTCCCGGCAGGAATCCATGATCGTATGAAACGGCGCGATTGGGCAGCCGGGGCAAAGCATTCCTAGGTCCAGGAACGGACGTGCCGCCTCGGGCCAGAGCGCGAATAGGTCCGCCAGCGTCAGATCAACATCATCAATGTTCGGGCGGCGGCGCATGGAGAAGTCCTTTCCTCCGGAACCCTGCCAGCACCTTTCACCGGGTTCTTTGCGCTTACACAACAAACGGTCGCCTGCCGCCGCGTAGACCTCGCGTATCCGAAACAAACTGCCGGGACCGCGAAATGTCAGAGATACTTACAAAATCGCGGGCCAGGAACGTGTTCTACGGGGGATCCATTTTCTTCGTGCTCGTGTTCGTGGCCCTGACGGCGCAAAGCCACCGTCACATCACCCAGACCGCGACCGCCGGGATGGAACTGACCGATGAGGTCCGCCACGGCAAGCATGTGTGGGAACGTCATTCCTGCATCAACTGCCATACCCTGCACGGCGAGGGTGCCTATTTCGCCCCCGAACTCGGCAACGTGATGACCCGCTGGGGCGCGGCCGAAGATCCCGAGCTGGCCTACGAGATCCTCGACGGCTGGATGAAGGCACAACCCTCCGGCATCGAGGGGCGCCGCCAGATGCCCTTCTTCGAGATCACCGACGAAGAGATGCGCGCCCTTGCCGAGTTCCTTCGCTGGGCGGATCAGACCGACACCCAGGGCTGGCCGCCGAACGACGCCGGCTGATGCTCTGACAGGAGACAAGCAATGAAGTACCAATCGCAAAAGGTGGCTTACGCCTATTTTCTCGTGGCCATGGCGCTGTTCGGAATCCAGGTGCTGGGCGGACTGCTCGCCGGGTGGATCTATGTCGCGCCCAACACGCTGTCAGAGGTCCTGCCCTTCAACGTGGTTCGCATGATCCATACCAACGCGCTGATCGTCTGGCTTCTGCTGGGATTCTTCGGTGCCGCCTACTACCTCGTGCCGGAGGAGAGCGAGCGTGAGATCTTCTCGGTCAAGCTCGCCTACATCCAGCTTGCCATCTTGGTGATCGGCACGCTTGGCGCCGTGGTCTCCTACCTCGCCGGAATCCACGGCGGGCGCGAGTTCCTGGAACAGCCGCTCTGGGTCAAGTTCGGGATCCTCGTTGCCGCCGTGATCTTCCTTGTAAACGTGTCGCTGACCTTCCTCGCCGGGCGCAAGACGGCGGTCACCAACATCCTGATGATGGGGCTGTGGCTGCTGTGCCTGCTCTGGGTCTTCGCCTTCATCAACCCCGACAACTTGTCACTCGACAAGATGTACTGGTGGATGGTCGTGCACCTTTGGGTCGAGGCGACGTGGGAACTGGTCATGGCGGCGATCCTCGGATTCCTGATGCTGAAGCTCACCGGCGTGGACCGCGAGGTGATCGAGAAATGGCTCTATGTGATTGTTGCGACTGCGCTGTTCTCGGGCATTCTCGGCACCGGACACCACTTCTACTGGATCGGTACGCCGGGCTACTGGCAGTGGATCGGCTCGATCTTCTCGACCTTCGAGGTGGTGCCCTTCTTCGCCATGATGTCCTTTGCCTTCGTGATGGTCTGGAAAGGCCGCAAGAACCACCCAAACAAGGCCGCGCTGTTGTGGTCGCTCGGCTCCTCCACCGTCGCCTTCTTCGGTGCGGGCGTTTGGGGTTTCCTGCACACGCTACACGGGGTGAACTTCTATACCCATGGCACGCAGATCACCGCCGCCCACGGACACCTGGCCTTCTACGGCGCCTACGTGGCCCTCAATCTCGCGATGTTCAGCTATGCGATGCCGGTCCTGCGGAATCGCGCGCCCTACAACCAGGTGCTGAACATGGCATCTTTCTGGCTGATGACCGGTGGGATGGCCTTCATGACCTTCACGCTGACTTTTGCCGGCACGATCCAGACGCACATGCAGCGGATCGTAGGTGACTACTACATGGACGTGCAGGACCAATTGGGTCTGTTCTACCTGATGCGCTTCGGGTCCGGCGTGGCCGTGGTGCTGGGCGCGCTCCTGTTTATCTACTCCATGCTCGCGGTGCGCCGCGAGGTGATCAAACCCGGCCCCGTGGCCGTTCCGGGAGAGTGAGCGATGAAAGACATGAACACACCCGACCTGCCGTTCTACCAACCTGCCGGCGATGAATGCGCAGTGTTCGAGACGGCCCATGAAAACGGTCTGCCCCTTCTTCTGAAGGGGCCCACCGGCTGCGGCAAGACGCGGTTTGTGGAACACATGGCGGCGCGTCTCCGCCTGCCGCTGCACACCGTGGCCTGCCATGACGACTTGTCCGCCGCCGACCTTATCGGACGCTACCTTCTGAAGGGGGGAGAGACCGTCTGGGTCGATGGGCCATTGACACGGGCAGTGCGCGAAGGCGGGATCTGCTATCTCGACGAGGTGGTCGAGGCGCGCAAGGACGTCACAGTCGTGCTGCACCCGCTGACCGACGACCGCCGCCGGCTGGTCATAGACCGTACGGGCGAGGAATTGGCAGCGCCCGACTCCTTCATGCTCGTGGCCAGCTACAACCCCGGCTACCAGAATATCCTGAAAAAACTGAAACCATCGACACGGCAGCGTTTCGTCTCGATCGGGTTCGCGTTTCCCTCGCCGGAGGTGGAGATGCCCGTCGTGGTCCGCGAAAGTGGTTTGGACGACGCGCGAGCGGCCGCCCTGGTGCGGCTGGGGGGTAAGATCCGCGGGCTCTCAGGCATGGACCTCGAGGAAGGTGTCTCCACCCGCCTGCTGATCTACGCTGCCACCATGATTGCCAAGGGGATGCCAGTGGACCGCGCGCTCGAAGCCGCAATCATCGAACCGCTCAGCGACGAGCCGGACACGGAACAGGCGCTGCGAGACCTCGCCGCCGTGATCTACGGGTAGACCCATGCTGCACGTTCTCGACCTGATGGAGCCCGAGGAGACCGTCGGCAACCTCTGGCACGACATGGCCTCGCGTTGGGGGGCTGCGACCGGCGACGCTGCCCGCGCAGTGACGTTCGAGGATATGCGCCGATCCGTCACCACGCTGTTCCGAGCACTCGGTGGCGCAGCGGGCGTGGAAATCGCGCACGCCCCGCTCATGAGCTCCGATCACCGGACAGGCCGCATCCGCCGCATCGGAACGCCGCGCGAACGGGTGCATGTCGCTGATTTCGACGGTGACCGTCTGCGCCTGCCACCGGTGATCGACGCTTTCCCCACGCACGAGCTGAACAGGGCCTGTTACCTGTGGCTGGCGGCGTTGGCGGCACATGTCGAGGTCCCGTCGCCAAAGACCGACGCATTGGCCGCAGACCGGGCCGAGATCGCCGCGCTGGCCGCCGCGTCGGACCGGACCTATGCCGCCTGCCCCGGCCTGCGGCAAGCATACGACAGTCTGTGCCGGCTGATAGTACAGTATCGTAGCCGCGGCGGTCTGCCGCGCTGCGAGGCCGGTGTTGAACGTCTGATCCTCGACCAGCTGAGCGGCGTCTCAGATACCGAGGAATGCCGGGTCTGCCCCGCCCCCCGAAGGTATCGGAGCTATGCGCCCGTCCCGGTCTGGCTGCGGTTGCGCAACGCGACCCGGGTCGACAAGTCCGCGTCGGACGAGTTGCAAAACCCCGGAACTGCGATGGCGGTGCCCACCCGTAAGGATGCCCGCCGCGAGGACCGCGACCAGGCCAACCGCAACGACAGCTTCATCATTCACCGCTTCGAGACGATCATGTCCTGGGCGGAAAGCCTCAACCTCAATCGTATGGTCGACGATGACGACCAAGATAACGCTGCCAAGGCCGCCGAGGATCAGGAGTACCTGACCCTGAGCCAGAACCTGAAACGCGCTGCCACGCGCCTGCGCCTGTCTCTGGATCTTTCGCCGCAGGATGCCGAACACGAGCACCTGGCAGGAAAGTTCACCTACCCGGAATGGAACCGCCGCACGGGGGACTACATGCCCGGACACACGCGGGTGCTGGAAGCGGAAGCCAGCCCGCGCGACCTGTACTCCCCGGATCCGAAGCTCGTTGCCCGGGTCAAACGTCAGTTCGCTCCGCTGCATCCAAGGCGCGTGGTCCTGCCGCGGCAGATCGACGGTGACGACCTGGACCTTGACGCGGTGGTGACATCCCGCACCGACATAGCCTGCGGCCACGAGGGCAGCGACCGCATGTGGCAGTCGAACCGACCAATGGCGCGAGATCTGTCCGTGGCGATCCTGATGGATTGCTCGCGCTCGACGGAGGCGGCGATAGGCGACACCTCTGTCATAGAGGTCGCGCGCGAGGCGTTGTCCTCGCTCGCCGAAGGAATCGATACTGCCGGCGACCGGTTGGGCATCTGGGGCTTCTCGTCCCTGCGCCGCGATCGGGTGTTCGTGCACCGAGCCAAGGCCTTCAAGGAACCGATGAGCCGTGCGGTAACCGCACGGATCGGCGGGCTCACTCCGGGCCACTACACCCGCCTCGGCGCCGCGATCCGGCACGTATCCGCACAACTGGCCGAAGAGGGCGCGACGCGCCGCCTGCTCCTGGTGCTGACCGATGGCAAGCCCAACGATCTGGACCACTACGAAGGGCAGCACGGGGTCGAAGACAGCCGCATGGCCGTCCGCGAAGCCCGCGCGCTGGGACAGGCAGTGCATGGTGTGATCGTGGATGAGGACGGACAGGATTGGTTTGCCCATATCTTCGGTCGTGCCGGGTTTACGCTGTTGCCAAACCCCGCCCGCCTGCCCCGTGCCCTCCCCAACATCTATCAAACCCTGACAATGGAGAGTTGACGTGAAACGCATTCTTGCCCTCGCCCTGACCCTTCCCGCCATGGCGCTGGCCGAGCCCTTCCAACGGCCGATCCCGCAACCGCAGACCGAGGTGGCCGAGTTCTGGTTCCTTGTCGGCTCCCTCGCGCTGATCGCCGCGCTGGCGGCCGTGCAATGGCTGGTGAGCCGGCGATGAAACCTGAACATCGCCCCTCGTGGAAGTTGCTTTCCGCGCTCTACCCGTTCGGCGCGGGCGCGATGGGCGTGAACCTGTTCTTCGCCGCGCTGATCGGGTCTTGGCTCGGCTGGCCAGTGCTGACACCCTGGCAGGCCGCCGCCGGAGGGCTGGTCATCGGCCTGCCTGCCACCTATGCCTTTGCCTGGCACATCGTGCGGCTGATGGAAAAGGCGGAGGATGCATGACCGGTTGGACAGAATACGGGCTCGCGCTGACGCTGTTCGTGGCGAGCCATTTCCTGCCACGCGTCGGCGGCCTGCGTGAACGGCTGATCGGCGTGGTCGGCCGGCGGGTGTATTTCGCCGTCTACGGGCTGTTGTCCACCATCCTGCTGGTCTGGGTGGTCTCGGCCGCGATCCGCGCGCCCTATGTCGATCTCTGGTCGCAACTGCCCTGGACCCGCTGGGTGCCGAACATCGCCATGCCGATCGCCATGATCCTGGTGACCTGCGGCTACGGGCTTCGCCAGCCCTTCACACTCGGCGGCGAGCGCGGCGCAGAGTTCGACCCCGCACGGCCCGGATTCGCCGCCATCTCGCGCCATCCGCTGTTTCTGGCACTGGCACTGTGGTCCGGTGCGCACCTGGTGCCGAACGGAGATTTGGCCATGGTGATCCTTTTCGGCAGCTTCCTTGTCATGGCACTGGCCGCAATCCCCGCTTTCGACGCGCGGGCCCGCCACTCACTTAACGGCAACTCCGGCGCATTCTTTGCAAATACCGCTATCCTGTCCCTCTCTCCTCTGGTGCGCGGCGACTGGATGCGCGCCAATGCGCGCGGGACGGCGATCCGGGCAGGTGTCGGGCTTGTCCTCTGGATCGCACTCTTGCATCTTCACTCGGTGATCATCGGCGTTTCGCCCTTCCCGATTTGAACTTGTTTCGGCGCAAAGAACGTCGCGCCGGAAACCTTCATACAGGGCACATGAAACAGATCGACCGCCTCAGAACCCTCGGCCTCTTCGACGCCCGGGTGCCCCGCTATACCTCGTACCCGACAGCACCAGTGTTCTCGACCGACGTCTGCGCGCCCCAGCAGGCGAGCGCCCTCGCGGCGCTGGACCCGGCAGAACCGGTATCGGTCTATATCCACATACCATTCTGCGAGCGGCTGTGCTGGTTCTGCGCATGCCGGACCCAGGGCACGAAAACGCTGAGCCCTGTGGAAAGCTATATCAGCACTCTGGAACAGGAACTCGCCCTGCTCGCAGACACGCTTCCCGAGGGGCTGCGCATGGGCCGGATGCACTGGGGTGGCGGCACACCGACAATCCTGCCGCCTGCACTGATCCGCCGGCTGGCACGGGCGGTGAAGGCGGTCATCCCGCATACTGACGACTGGGAATTTTCGGTCGAGATCGACCCGACCATGGTGGACCGCGACAAGATCGCCGCTCTGGCCGACGAAGGCTTGAACCGTGCTAGCATCGGCATCCAGGATTTCGACCCCGTCGTGCAAAAGGCCATCGGCCGCCTGCAGCCCTTCGGCGTCACGCGCGCCTGCGTTGAGGGTCTTAGAGCCGCTGGCATCCGTTCACTAAACGCGGACCTCGTCTACGGCCTGCCGCATCAGGACCTCGCGCGGCTGGATGACACCGTGAGCAAGGTGCTGGACCTGAAGCCCGACCGCATCGCCCTGTTCGGCTACGCCCATGTGCCGTGGATGTCGAAGCGGCAGCAGCTGATCGACGAGGACGCGCTGCCGAAAGAGTTGGAACGCTACCAGTTGTCCGAGTTGGCAGCGCGTCGCTTCGGTGAAGCGGGGCTGGAAAGCATCGGCATCGACCATTTCGCCCGCCCCGGCGACGCGCTCGCTCTGGCCGCAAGTAGCGGCCGCCTGCGCCGCAATTTCCAAGGCTATGTTGATGACGCCTGCGCAACGCTCATCGGCCTTGGCGCCTCGTCGATCTCACGCCTTCCCACGGGCTACATCCAGAACGCCGCCGTCACGCCTGCCTACGTCCAGCGGATCGAGGCCGGCCATCTGGCCGGCGCGCGGGGCCATATGATGAGCGATGACGACCTCATGCGCGCCCGCGCGATCGAGATGATCATGTGCACGTTCAAATTGGACCTGGAAACCCTGCGGGACGCCCATGGAGACGCGGTGGACCAGCTGCGCTCCGAAATTGCCCTGCTGCGCGACCGCTTCGGCGAGATGGTCGAGGGCCGCGGCGCGACAATGTCGATCCGGCCCGAGGCGCGGGCCCTGACCCGCATCATCGCCAGCCATTTTGATGCCCACGTGCCCGAAGGTGCGCGCTACAGCCAGGCATCGTGACACATACGCGGGTGCCGAGCTGGTTGCACATCCCGGGGTTGGCCATTCCGGCGCTGTCAGCGCCGAACTGCTAGTCCAGGGAACGTACCAGCCGGAAGCCCAGATGGTCAGGCGGCAGTCCGACAGCGCAGCCGCCGACACTGGCGTCACGCACAATGTCCACGATTGCGGCCCGGTGCATCCCGCCAGCGATCCGCACCCAGCAATAGGGTTCGCTTTCGGCAATCGAGCCGTCGTCGTTCAACGAGCCGCGTTCCATGCAACTGTCCGTCCATTCCCAGACATTGCCTGCCATGTCGACCACCCCCCGGGAATTGACGCCGAAACTGCCCGTTGGTCGAAGGGTCGGGCTGGCGGTTCCACGCAGCAGGACACCAGCTTTGTAATTGGCCAGCATCCGCTCGCCAGGATCAAGGTCGCCCGGATCGACGTTTGCATCGGCATAGCGTTCGGCCGCGGCGTGCTGCCATTCCATCGCTGTCGGCAGGCGCCAAGTCTGCCCGGTGACCCCGGAATACCAAAGCGCGAAGTCCGTGGCATCCTGCCAGTTTACCTGGGTCTGAGGCACCCCAGTGCCGGCCGCCGGAACCTCCGAGCAGGCCGAGGCTGAGACGCAGGCCCCGTATTGTTCCCGACTGACCTGGTACTTCATGATCTCGAACGCCCGGACCTCGAGCGAGACCGGGTCGGGAGCACCAACCCTGCCGCCTCGGGAAAAACTTCCGAACGGACGGTATTCAACCGTGCCACCCGGCACTTCGACAAGTGCGGCCGGGTCGAACGGCGCGTTCGGCGTGTCACGCTTGGTCAGCAACAAGGGAACGGTTGCAAAAGTCAGTGCGGCGACACCTGCAACAAGGCGGGAAGGTTTCATGGCGAGGCTCCTGAGCCAGAAGGGGCGGCCGGCCTGACCCCACCGCCCCACTTTTCTCTCGGTTTGGGCAGCCCTCTGCCGGGCCGCGACCGGAGCTTACGGCAGAGCGGTCTTGCCCTCGTAGACCGCGTCGTACTCGATCGGAGCCTGCACTTGTTCCATCAGGTCATTGTTCCAGTCGCCCTCGACGACCACGTGGGCCGTCGCGCCCAGGTTCACCGCCTCGATCAGATTATGGTTCACGTAGGCGTAGACCCCTGGCTGCAGGAATTCGTAGAGCATCGCCCCGGCAGAGCCGCCGCGGATGAACCAAGTTTCAAGATCCCGCTCTGGCGGGTTGTTGAACTTACCAGTCTCCCAGACAAGGTCGCCGTGACCGCCAATCAGGTGCGGACGGGTGTCGCGGTTGGCCTGGCTGTGCACGAACAAAACCTTCTCGCCCTGGCTCGCATGCAGCGCGTTGTCGCCCGTCAACGCACCAACCTTGCCGTTGAACACGACGTGGGTCGGGATCAAGCCGTTCATGACTTCGAGCGTATCGGGATAGCTTTCGCCCACATCCTCGAAGCGCTTGTATTCGCCCTTCTCGTCCTTCGGAATGTAGAAATCGTTCTCGCCGATGTAAAATACACGGTCATATTTCACCGGATCGCCCTTGTGATCCGTCAGACCGGCTCGCGGCAGAACCATGATGGCACCGGACATGCCGCTGACGACGTGCCACGGGATCATGGGACCGCCTGGAGCACAGTGATAAACGAAGGTGCCTGGGCGCGTCGCCTTCCACCGCAGCGTGGTCTTCTCACCCGGGTTCACCAGGGTCAGTGACCCGCCGCCCAGAGCCCCAGTGGAGGAGTGGAAGTCAATATTGTGCTGCATCAGGTTTTCGGGCGAATTGTAGAGCGTCAGCTCGACGTAATCGCCCTCATGCACCACCATGAGCGGGCCAGGGATCGAGCCATTGAAGGTCATCGCCTGCAGGTAGGCGCCACTGTCGACCTCGACCTCCTTTTCGATGATCTGCATCTCGAATTCCACGATACGCGGCCCTCCTGGGGCGGTCTGCTCGTGTTCGTGCACCATCGGCGGACGGACCAGCCGGCGCTTGATACGCTGAAGGCTGGAGAGGTCGACAGGCTCCGCCATCGACGTATCCATGATTTCCTCGGCCTTGGCGGCCTTCGCCAGAACGGGGGTCGCGGCGATCCCTGCGGCGCCCATCAGGGCGGCTCTTCGCGTCAGCATTTCTTGTCTCCTTTCCGGTATGATTGTTGTTCGGAAGGAGGACACTGCGATTGGACCCTTGTCACTTTGCGCAAGCACAAGGTTCAGGTTCGATTCAGCCGAGAACTCGCATCTTTCAGCCTCAACGCGGAGCAAAGCGCAGCCAAAAGAAAGAATGCAGAGCGGAGCGTTCTCGCTTGGGTAGAAAAAGCTCCGGGCGCAACTCCGCGCAACCTTAGTAGCTTTGGAATCAGGGGGACGAATTGGTCCACAGACGACGCGAGACCCGCCCCCCTGGATGAACGTTCGGACACCGTAGCATGACAGCGCAGGGCTGGACCGTGCCCGCATGCAATCCGAAGTCGTGGTCCATTGGCCTTTCTCCTCGCGATGGTCTGCTGCGGCGGGTGCCCGGAGCGTTCAGCCCAATACCTCCGCTGCTGGTCCGAAGAACTCATGGTGAATGCGCGCATTGGGCACATTCGCCGCCTTGAGCCCACGCACCATCGCCTGCATGAAACCAACCGGGCCGCAGATGAAATAGTCGGCCTGCTCGATGTCGGTGTTCTCGGTCAGCCAGACAGGGTCGATGCGTCCCTCCAAGACCCCCTCCTTGCGCTCCCGCCCGCCAAGATCCTCATAAAACGCAAAGGTCGCGTCGGCGAGCCTACCAGAGATCCCGGTCATGGCGTGGCGCTCCGGATCCTGCGCCGCGTGGACATGGATCATGCGCAGACCTTTCCCGCCACAGGCTTCGAGCATCGAGATCATCGGCGTCAGTCCGACACCGCCCGAGAGCAGCACCACTTCCCGCTTGTCACGGGGGTCGAGGAAGAAGTCACCCGCGGGCGGCGCGACGTCGATCCGCTGGCCCACCTCGGCCACCTCGTGCAGCCAGTTCGACACGCGCCCGTGCGGCTCCCGCTTCACGGTGATGCGGTAGGTCTGACCGTTTGGCGCCGAGGAGATCGAATAGTTCCGCCGCTGCTCCTCGCCATCGGCAAGATGGAAGCGGAAGCTGAGATACTGGCCAGGTAGGTGCTGGACGACTGCGCCGCCGTCCACGGGACGCAGAACGAAGGAGACGATATCCGTCGCTTCGCGCCGCTTCTCCGCGATTTCGAAGGAGCGCCAGCCGCGCCAGCCACCGGACGCCTCTGCCGTGCCCTGGTAGATGTCCTCTTCGCGTCCGATCAAGATGTGCGCGAGCTGCCAATAGGCCTCGCCCCAGGCACTCAGGATCTCCGGCGTTGCAGCCTCACCCAGCACCTCCGAGATCGCTCCCAGAAGCGCATCTGCGACATGCGGATAATGCTCCGGGAGAATCTGCAAGCCCGCGTGCTTCTGTGCGATCCGTTCGACGGCCTCGGCCAATACGTTCGGCGTGCGGATATGGGTTGCATAGGCCACCAGCGCATTCGCAAGGGCCTTGTGCTGTGGTGCCTGGCCCTCCTGATTGGACATGTTGAAGAGCGCGCGGATTTCTTCGTCCGCAAGCAGGCGCCGGTACATCGCAGGGACGATCTGATCGACATGCTGGGCCACGACCGGCGCGGTCGCTTCGATGATCTGCAGGGTTGCTTCGCTGAGCGGGCTCGACATGACGCTCTCCTAAAAGGTTCCGATAATCGGCATCTATACACGCCCTTCAAAAACATGCCACCCGTTCGTATCTTAAAGCCCTGCGTCATTGCGTCCCGGCCTGAGCGGACCGGTGCAGACTCCTGGCGCGACGGAAAGGACCGGAACATGCGGCTCAACGACAGCACCGACATTGCGCTGCGGATCATGATCCACGCCGCCTCGACCGGCGGCCACCGCATCACGATCGACCAGATCGTCGCCCACTACCACCTGCCGCGCAGCACGGTCATGAAGGTGGTCAATGCGTTGACACAGGGGGGATTTCTCAGCGCGCAGCGCGGCCGTTCAGGCGGACTGACGCTAGCACGGGACGCGGGCGACATTCCCGTGAGCGCCTTGGTCGAGCATATGGAGACCGATTTCGCCCTGGCGGAATGCATGCGCCCGGGCAACGCCTGCACAATCACGCGGCACTGCCGCCTGATCTCCCCCCTTGAGGAGGCACGCCGCGCCTTCCTTGCCGCGCTCGCGCGGTATTCCGTCGCCGACATTGCCCTCGCGCCCGCAGAGTTCGGTCTGACCGCGCCCGATACCTGAAGCCTTTCGGGTCTCTAGGCGCGCCGCCCCAAGGCGCCAGCGCACCGCCAGCGCTTCTGCATTCTCAGAACCTACGCGCCCAACCCTACTGTCCCGCCCCCGGCAGCCCGGCCGCGCGCATCGCCTCCGAGATGGTCTCGAGATGCCCCCGCATCGCCGCCGCCGCGCGCTCCGGGTCGCACCCCGAGATCGCCGACGCAATGGCCTCGTGCTGGGCGCTGTGGCGCTCGGTGAACGCGCTGACGCCGAGCCTCCGGTAGGTCAGCTCCCACTCTCGCTGCCAGGCCGCGTGACGCCGCACACCCGCAAGATAGTCAAGCAGTCCCAGCAGGATCGGGTTGCCGGTCACCTCGGCGATGCCGCGGTGAAAGGCCGCGTCGAGCTGCTCGCTTTCGGGCCGCGTGCGCGCCCTGCGGCCGCGCTGCGCCAGCTCCGCCAGATAGGCCGCCTGCTCCGGGGTGGCGAGCCGCGCTGCCTCGGCGGCCACCGAGGGCTCGATGGTCTGCCTCGCCTGCATGAGCTGCATCGGCGACGCACCCTGCACGAGGATCTGCTCGCGGATCGGATAGCCGAGCGGCCGCGGGCCGCAGAAGGTGCCCTGCCCAACATGCCGCCAGAGCTCGCCCTCGCGCTCGAGCACCTGCAACGCGCCGCGCAGCGTCTCGCGGCTGCAGCCGAGCAGGCGGGCAAGCTCGCGCTCGGGCGGCAGCCGCGCGCCAACCTCGGTGGCCAGATCGGCCACCAGCCCGCGGAGTTCCGACAGGACCACCTGCCCCCGCTTCGAAGTCATGCCGCGCCTCCCGCTCCGGGCCAAACCCAGACCAATTTGCAGACCAATCCCATGCTATGCAACACCGCGCTTCTCTCGAGGAGGACTCATATGCTGACCACGACCATCCTTGCCCTTGCCGGTTTCGGCGCAGGGGCGCTCAACGCCATCGCGGGCGGAGGCACATTCCTGACCTTTCCCGCGCTGGTCTGGCTCGGCGTGCCGCCGATCATGGCCAATGCCACCGCCACTTTCGCCGCCCTGCCCGGCTATGCCGGAAGCAGCTGGGCCTATCGCCGAGACATCCAGGCAGGCGAAGGGCCAAGCCTGCGCGCGCTCGTCGTCACCGCGCTGCTTGGCGGGATCCTCGGTGCGCTGCTGCTGTTGGTCACCCCCGAGGACCTGTTTTCCGGCGTCATTCCCTGGCTGCTGCTGATCGCCACTCTGGCCTTTGCTGCCGGTCCCGCGCTCCTGCGCGGGCTGCTCGCCTCGGGGCGCAGCCTACCCGATGCCGTCTCGCTAGCGCTGCTGCTGCTCGTCTCGATCTACGGCGGCTATTTCAACGGCGGGCTCGGGATCCTGCTGCTGGCCGCCTTCGGGCTCATCGGCATGAGCGACCTGCACCGGATGAACGGGCTGAAGACGTTGGCCTCGCTGGTGCTCTCGGCTGTCTCGGTCGCCACCTACAGCCTTGCCGGGCTGATCGACTGGAGCGCGCTGATCGTGACCGGCCTTGGCTGCACTGCGGGCGGATACGTCGGGGCGCATATGGCCCGCAAGGTGCAGGACATCGCGCTGCTGCGGACCTTCATCGTCACCGTTGGGCTGGTCACCACCATCGTCTTCTTCACTCAAGCCTATGGTTGAATTTTTCGCAAAATGCTGAATTTTTGCGCGGCAGGCACAGAAGGCAGTCCAACATGCACATTCTCCGTTCTCTCGGGCCAGCCGTGGCGCGAGTCTCCCTCGGCGAGGCGCTCCGGGCCGGTTTCGGCGCGCTGCTCGGCCTCGGCGTCACCGGGCTGGTCCTGCTCTCGCCGCAGATCGACCTGAGCCTCGGGCTCTATCTCGTCGCGCCCTTCGGCGCCACCTCGGTGCTGCTCTTCGCGGTGCCCAACAGCCCCCTTGCCCAGCCCTGGTCCGCCATCGTCGGCAATACCGTCGCGGCGCTGGTGGGCGTTGCGACCTGCCTGCTGGTCGCCGATCCGGCGCTGCGCATCGCGCTCGCCGTGGGGCTGGCGATCACCGCGACGATCCTGTGCCGCGCGGTGCATCCGCCGGCGGGGGCGGTGGCGATGACCGCCGCCATGAGCCCCGAGGCGATCGACCATCTCGGCTTCTGGTTCGCCCTGACCCCGATCGCCGCGGGCACCGCCGCACTGGTCGTGCTCGCCGCGCTCTACGCCCGGCTGACCGGGCGGCACTACCCGTTCCGGCAGTTCGATGCCCCCGGCCAGCACGGCACCGGGGACCGCAGCCCCTCTGAGCGTCTCGGGCTTTCGGAGACAGAGCTTTCCGGGCTGCTGGAGCGTTACCGGCAGTCCTTCAACCTCGGGGTCGAGGATCTCGCCCGGCTCATCGGCGCCGCCGAACTGCAAGCCGCGAGCCAGCATGCAGGCCCGCTCACGGCCGAAGACATCATGTCGCGCGATCTGGTCACCGTCGGCAGCGACACCCCGCTCGCCGAGGTCGCCGAGCTGTTCCGGCGGCATCGCTTCGCCTCGCTGCCGGTGGTCGGGCCGGGGCAGAGGTTTCTCGGGGTGATCTTCCAGATCCATCTGATCACCCGCGCCCGCGAGGATGCAGAGCGGCTTGAACGCGGCTTCCTGCCCGCCTTCCGGCGGCTCGTCGATCTGGGGCGCGAGACCCCGGTGAGTGCCTCGGACATCATGAAGGTCGCCGGCCCGCGCGCCACGCGCGCCTCGCCGGTCGCCGCGCTGCTGCCGATGATGGCGGATGGCGACGTTGAGGCCATCCCGGTGCTCGAGCGCGGACGCATCGTCGGCATCGTCACGCGCACGGATCTGATCGCCGCGCTGGCGCGGCAGGCGCTCCGCGAGACCTGAGAAACCGCTGAAGAGACGTGCGGACAAAAAAATGGCCGAGACAAGCTCGGCCGAAGTCCAACAGGGAGGTAGGGAAAGATGAGCTTTTCAGCTCAAATCCGAACCCTGCGCCCTATCTATGGGCGAAATGTAAACTTCTCAACAACAAGCACCATGCGTGTGCCGCACTCCCGCATCCAGCTACTATCTCCACATTGACAGTCGCGCCGTTTCAATAGCGCCGTTCTGCCTCAGATGCGCACGCCGACGAGAGTGATCTTGGGTTGCCTCGCTGAAGACGGCACATAAATGCCTCGACACCTATCGGGCATTTAATTCTCTGTTCATCCCTCTACTGCATGCTCAACCGAAAGGGAGGACAAACGGTATGGACAATGCAGTCTCCTTGAGCGACGTGCTCGCGGATTACATCAGCCGGTACGGGCTCTCCGAGAAGGCCCGGCTGTACTTTCTTGAACGCGTGGACCCGAACACCTCGCCCGAAGGCCGTGAACGCGTAGATGCAAGGCAACAGCCCGTCCCAAAGTGACGATAAATGGCGAGTTGGCTTGTCTCCGCTTTGCGCTCTGCAAGCAATCGACATTGGCGGATCGGAATCGCCCAAAGCGACAATATCCGCGACACCGCGGCGGCGGTCAGCAATCCGCGTTTCTGGATTGCCGACCTCGGAGAGCTCGACCTCTTCCGTATTGATCCACATGGCCCCCACAATGGTATACGAGTGCATGTTCAGAGACGTGCGCGATCGGTATCTTCCAGTCCCGGGGGGCAAGAAGGATGCCTATGTTGGTATATCGACGCTCAGCTCAGCCCAGCAGCGTGCCGCAATGCCTCGTTTATACGCGTCTGCCACCCGGGGCTGTCTGCCTTGAAGCGCGCCACAACTTCAGGATCCAGGCGCAAGGAGACCGCGACCTTCGGATTTTCTAACTTCTGACGCCCGCCTGCGCTCTTGCACATCTTCTCGGCCAGCGCCGGATATAGCGCGACAATCAGGGAGAGACGGCAGCGACAATCAAGATGAGATTCTATGTCGCGACATCGGTGACGGTATCACCTTGATTGCCGCTGGCAAGGTTTTCGTCGGCGGGTGATTGTCGCTCCGCGTCAATCAGGCCAGTGCTTTTGATTGTCGCGTATGATGCTGGGCGTCCGCGCCTGCGTTTGGCTTCAAGCGCCGAACGCCGTCGATAGCTCTCCACGTTCATTTCGAAGATGGTCGCGTGGTGGACGAGCCGGTCCACAGCCGCGAGCGTCATCGCGGGATCGGGGAAGACCTTGTTCCATTCTCCGAAGGGCTGATTGGCCGTGATCATGATCGAGCGCCGCTCGTATCGGCCCGAGATGAGCTCGAACAGAACGCTTGTTTCCGCCTGGTCCTTGGTGACGTAGGCGAGGTCATCAAGGATGAGCAGGTCGTACTTGTCGAGCTTGGAGATGGCCGCCTCGAGCTGCAGTTCCCGGCGTGCGACCTGAAGCTTTTGGACGAGGTCGGTTGTCCTCGTGAACAGGACCCGCCAGCCGTTCTCGATCAAGGCAAGGCCAATGGCTGCCGCCAGATGGCTCTTTCCGCCTCCCGGCGGGCCGAACATGAGCACATTCGCGCCTTTCGCCAGCCAGCTGTCGCCGGCAGCCATCGCCATGACCTGAGCCTTCGAGATCATCGGCACGACATCGAAGTCAAAGCTGTCCGGCGTCTTGCCGGGCGGGATATGGGCTTCGGCCAGGTGGCGGGCAGTACGGCGGTGTGCTCGCTCGGCGAGTTCATGCTCTGCGATCGCGGCAAGGAACCTCGCTGCCGGCCAGCCTTCCTTGTCCGCCTGTTCGGCGAACTGGGGCCACAGGGTCTTTATGGTTGGCAGGCGCAGTTCGCCAAGCATGATGCCCAGACGTGCTTCGTCGGTGGAGTAAATCCGCTTCATGCGTATGCTCCCGTATCTGTGCCAGCCCCAAGAAGGTCTTCGTAGCTGTTGAGGGAGGTGGCGCGCACCGTGACCACCGGCAGGCTGGCGGGGTCTGGCGAGAACTTCCGCCGCAGGACCGCAAGGTCCGGCAGGTCGCCCACGTCCAGCAGAGCGGCAAGGTCTTCAGCCAGGGCCACTTCGCAGTTGCGCTCGTGGGCCAAGGCCAAAAGCTCGACGGTCGCCTTGCAGGCCTGCCGCTCAGGCAGCCGCGCCGTAAGGGCTTCGAAGGCGCGTCGGTACTCGCCTCGGGGGAAGAGTTTGTCACGATAGACGAGGTGCAGAAGGGCCATCGGCTTCTTGCGTAGGGAGTGGATGACATGGTGGTAGTTGACCACCTGGTCATGCTTGCCGTCCGGGTGGCCGCGGCCCCTGGGCAGGTTGAGCAGATGAGTGCCGCCGACGAACAGCTCCAGCCGCTCGTCATAGAGGCGCACGCGCAGGCGGTGCCCAATCAAGCGGGAGGGGACTGTGTAGAATACCTTGCGCAGGGTGAACCCGCCGGCGCTGGTCACGGTGACGATGACTTCCTCGTAGTCCGTGGTCCGGCGCTCGGGCAACTCCTGCAGATACGCGCGCTCAGCCTCGATGCGTTTGCCGCGGGCGGCATTGTGACGGCCGACGATCTCATCGATGAAGGCGCGGTAAGCGCCAAGGTCTTCGAAGTCGGCACTCCCGCGCATCAGCAGCGCGTCCCGGATCGCGTTCTTGAGATGGCCGTGAGCACTTTCTATGGAGCCGTTCTCATGCGCCACTCCCTTGTTGTTCCGCGTGGGGGTCATCCGGTAGTGCGCGCAGAGCCCGTCGTAGCGTTTGGTGAGATCGGTTCGGGCCTCGGCATCAAGATTGCGGAAGGCGGCCGACAGGCTGTCGCTGCGGTGGAAGGCCGGGGCTCCGCCCACGGACCACAGTGCGTTCTGCAAACCCTCCGCCAGTGCAACGAAGCTCTCACCACCCAAAATGACATGGGCGTGCTCGAAGCCAGACCATGGCAGGCGGAAGTGGTAGAGCAAATGCGGTAGAGGCTGGCCAAGGACCGTGACGCCCGCTGCTCCCATGTTGGTGAAGTCAGACAGCCCCATCCGACCGGGCTCATGGCTCTGCCGGAAGATAACTTCCTGTTCTTCGCCGTGCAGAGCCCGCCATGAACGGATCCGCCGCTCCAACGTGCGCCGGATGCCGGATGACAGCTCGGGGTGCCGGCGCAACAGCTCTTCAAAGATGGCGACAGGCCGGAGGCCCGGGGCAGTCCTCAACAGCGGAACCACTTCGCTGTCAAAGATCGCCTCGAGCGGATCGGGTCTGCGACGGCCGCGCGGCCCTTTCTTTTGAGAAGGCGGGGTGGGGTCTTCGGAAATGCAATAGCCCGTCGCGCGGCTCATGCCGGCTTTTGCGGCGGCGACATCAATCGGGTGGTCTCGTCTCAGCTTCATAAAAAGCCTCGCTTGATGATCGGTTACATGGCGCCCCGGCACAAAGGTGGTTCTCCATCATGAAAACCCCCAGCCTACCGGGTCGGCCGCGATCACAGACCGAAGAATTTGCGCAGCGGGGTGTGACCGCTTCCGGCCGGGCTACGCCCGTCCTCCACCGGTCACACCCCGCTGCGTCTCATCCTGATTGACGCGGAATCTCATCCTGTTTGTCGCGCCGCAGCCGGAAATGCTTCAGTGAAAGGCTTTGCCTGAGCGAGCTGAGCATCCGTTGTGATGGGATATTGCCCTTCCGGCAGGATGAGCCCCTGGTCGATCGGGAACTGCAGCAGCTTTCCCGGTGAGAGCAGCGCCCGCCATGAGCGCGCGGCGTCCGTCCTCGCCATAGAGCGAGGCGTTGTCGAGACCGGCGATCGACTGGGTGATGATGAAGAAGCGTCCCCCCGAAGGAGCGGATGGTCTTGATGCTGCTCTCGACCAGCGGCTGGCGGCCGAGCTGGTCGAACTCGTCCACCAGGAACATGACCGTATAGGGCTCGTCTGTTGACTCCATCAGTAGCGCAGGAAGAGAAGACCAAGCGCATGAACATGCAGCCATCTTACCGGCTCGGGACGATCCAACCGTGGAAGATTGGCGAAGCGCCCGGCTGAGATTTCAGCCGGGCGCTGACAAAGTTCCGCATCTCAATGGCGTGCGAAGCGCGTCATTCTGTAGGTGCGGCGCCCATCGTCCCGGCTTCGCCACCCGTCATACCTGTCTCGCTGTTCATGTCGGTTCCGGTTGCACCCATCGCATCACCCGTTGCCGGGGGCGGGGTCTCCTTGTCACGGTACTGGTATTCGGGCGCGGCGTCTGCTTCCTCTCGCGTCATGGCGAGCTGAATGGCGTTGCCGTCGTACTGGATGTCCAACTGGCTATAGTCGACCGCGATGTCCTTTTCGCCAATGCCCAGGAAGCCGCCGACACCTAGGATCACGGCTGTGATCTGTCCGTCCTCGGTGATGATGAAATCCTTGATGCTGCCGATGGTCTCCCCGTCCGGTGAGGTCACCGACGTGCTGAGCAGCCAATCGCCGAGCATCTCGGCGCTATCCTGTTGCGGTACGACAGCGTCCGAGGGTGGCACCGTTGTTTCGCTGTCTGCGCTTTCGGCGGCCATGCCTTCGGCCGGAGCGGACTCGGTCGCCATGTCACCGGCTGCGGGCGCGCGCCCCGCCATCCCAGCGTCCGGAGTTTCGCCCTCCGTCTGTTCGGCAGGGGCTTGGTCCGTTGGCTGGATGGTCGTTTCCTGAGCCCAGCCCGAACCTGTCACGATGGGAAGAGCGATAGCAGTGATATAAAAATACTTTTTCATGGTCTTGGTCCTCCTGACAGATCAACAAGTCTTTGCAGGAGATGGTTCGGCTGGCTTCTTGCTGTTTGTTCACCTTAGCACCGAAGACGCTATTTCTTGCCGAATTTTCGGCCGTATAGTGGCAATCCGGCGCGCAACGCGGTTCACGCACCAACGCGGTGGAACTGAGGGTATCGGTATAGGGTTGAATCCTCTGGTGCCGCTCTTCTCAGGCCCCAAGTGGAGTAGGTAGGCGCACGTTCATTGCGATTTTACGACATAGCCTATAGCCGTGGAAAATCGCGAGCGTTTGGCCAAGCGTGGTAAGGATCTTTCGACACGATCGGCGCCCCCAAATCGTCCGCCAGCTCGATCATCCACGCCGCGACCAACTTGTCCGACGGGCAGATGTCGATATTCACGTCACGGTCCAGAAGCCGACGGAATGCGCGGAGATCACCCTCTTCGCCCAACGACGTCCGGCAGGCGTCAGGGGCCAGAACGATATGCGGCGTGACCCGCTGCGCGTGCAGCATATCGATCACGGTGCGCAGTGCCTCCAGATTTGGGGCCCCACCCTCCCTGCACATCACATCCATGCCATCGACGATGGCGAGATCCCGGCGCCAAGCCCGCAGTGGCGACACAAGCTCTTTGGAGGCGACCACGGACACGTCGAGACTTGGCGACTCCGCTTTGCGATGGGCCCGAACAGAGCCACTGGCAACCACACCAACACGGGGTGCGCCGTCTTCTCCCTGTGACGCAGTCAGCCGCGCAGGGAACACTGAGGCCGCGTCTGAGTGCGTGTGAGAGGCGCGCAATGGAGCGGTTTTCGCATCCGCAATGCGGCCGGTCGCGATAAGCTCCGAAGTTTCCGCACCCATGGAAGCTGGATATCTTCGCAACCAGGCAATCGGCTTTCGGAGGATGTCGAATAAGTACCTGAAAAACATTTTTCGTGTAATTGATGCAGTGCAGCGCAATGGTGATAGAAAGACCGCCCGCAGCAGGGGCATCGGTGAAGAACCAGCCACTTTCCGGGACGCCTTCACTGTCTCACCATCGCCTTAGCGAAGTCCAGCGTCATTATGAATGGCGGCCGCGACGGTGAAGCAGTCCCTTTGCTGCCTGCAGATTTTCGCGGAACGACTTGAGGGCATGGCTCAATGGGTGATTTTGTCCTTGTCTGCGGCCCGAAGGGGCATGTTTGGCATGGTGCTCACATCCTGGTAACAGAAAGGGCCCAAAACCATGTCGTGACAAGTCTCGGCACCTTCAGACGCGACCGCTACGGCACACTCCGCCTCGAGACTGACCCTGCCTTCCACATTGAGGAGGACCCGGAAGCAGAGCAGACTTGACCATGGCGCCAATCAACCACTTGGGAGCGGTTGAAGCAAAAGAGCCTTTGTGGCGCACGATGTTCGACCGGCATGATGTTGTTGCGGTGGTCAGCCAGCAAGGGGCGAACGGGGAGCCGGAATACGGTTTCGACCAGATTTTCGATGCCGCTCTGGCGATGACCTTGCTCTCCTCCACCCCCCAGGCTGTTGGGCCTGGGAGGATCGCCGGCGAAATTGACCGACGGGCCGGCCGACCTGCTGCTGATCTTCTCGATCGTCGCCTTCTATCTCGCGATGGAGACGGCCAAACGCATGCGCGACACGCGCCAAGGGCACAACATCAACTGTTCATGATCGTGGGCATTGCGCCCTCAGTGCGGCGGAACTGCGCACCGCGAGTGCCACGTTCGGCTTTTGAGTTTGGCGATAAGCTTGTCCTGGTCGCCGTCCCCTCTCATCATGCGCATGGACATAGCTCTACGGGACCTGTCATGTGCAACCTCTATGCCAATCGAACCCCTCAGGACCTGATCAAGGGGCTCTTTCCCGACAGGACCGTCATCGACCGGATCGGGAACTTCGAGCCGCGGGACGGGATTTACCCGGACCAGACGGGCATGATTCTGCGCAACGAGGGCAAGGACGCGGTGCTACAGATGGCCCGATGGGGCATGCCGAGCCCGCCGCAGTTCCACAGCAAGTCCGGGATTGATCGTGGCGTGACGAACATCCGAAACATCGGCTCGCCGCACTGGCGGCGCTGGCTGAAGCCCGAGCACCGTTGCCTGGTGCCACTGAGCGCCTTCGCCGAGCCAGCAGGCACTGGAAAGGGCAACGCCTGGTTCCGGCTCGCCGAGGATCGGCCCGCGATGTTCGCCGGGCTTTGGGTCCATGCCTGGAGCAGCATCCGGAAGCTCAAGGATGGAGAGACCACTGATGATCTCTACGGCTTCCTGACCACCGAGCCGAATGCCGAGGTCGCCGAGATCCATCCCAAGGCAATGCCGGTGATCCTTACTGACCCGGACGAGTGGGAAGCCTGGCTGACGGCGGATTGGTCTGACGCCAAGGCGCTGCAGCGCCCCCTGACCGACGGCGCGCTTGTGCAGGAGTCGGCATGACCCGCCGAGGTCGCCGGTCGGGGGGCCGCTCGAATGTTGTCGACATCGGCAAGGGGCGGCGGCGGCGCCCCGCGAGGACACCCAAGTCCCGCCGCCCGAGGCGCGGTCGCTCGATCGCGCCGTTCCTCATCGTGGCGGTTGCCGTGAGCATCGCTTATTTCGGTGAGCAGCTCATGGAAGGCGGCGGCGTTCAGTTGCCGCGCGTGATCCGCCATGGCGGTGAAAGCAGCAACGCGAGCGCGGGGCCGCTCTCGGGCACAGTGACCCATGTCCGGGATGGCGACACAATCGAGGTGACGCGCGTTCCCGTTCGGATCGCAAACCTCGACTGCGCGGAGCTCGGCACGGCGGCTGGCAGTCGCGCGACCGAGCGGATGCGCGAATTGGTTCGCGGCCAAGCCGTGAGCTGCCGCCTGAGCGGCCGGCAGTCCTATGACCGTGAAGTCGGGACCTGTGCTCTGGCTGACGGACGTGATTTGGGCCGCGTGCTCATCGACGAAGGGCTTTGCGGGAGATGGCGGTGAGACCGGGGCTCGCCTCCCAAAATTGAAGAGCCTAACCCCGGCGATGAGCGGTTCCGTGAGTGGGAAGATTTGCTCAAGGCTCTTCTTATCAAGGACCGCCAGATGACGGAACGCGGACCTATGTCGCAGGTGCATCGAAGTGGAGCCACATGCTTGACGCTTTGTGGGCTAAAAAGGCATCGTTGTTAGCCGGGAGCGTTTCCTGCCGGGGCAGGCGGATGAAGAGACTGTCCGGATGTCCTGCTCGGCATGGATCATGCCTGTGGCCGCTGTCGATGTCACCGATCTGCGCTTTTCTCCCTTAACAGTGCAGCGCGGTGATCGACCGTTACCTGTGCCGAGCACACTCGTGGGCAGACCCGGCCGCCAGTTGCGTGGTACTCCTTGCGGTCGCCCGACGTTTCTCGCATTCGCATAAGCGCTATTTCGTTGGACCTCTCTCTTGGTGCCAAGACTGCCGGAGCTCTTGCGGGGTCGGCGTCTTGTAGAAATGCTCAGAGGACCGGCACCGCCAGATGTGCCCTCGTGCACGCCACGGTCTTCGGCGGGGCGATGCCGCGCTGGTCGCTGCGCCCAGGAGCCCAGGCCCAGTCCTCCGGCCCGCCGACACGGTAGGTCTCGTCTACCTGCAGCACCTCGGCGGTGTGCTCGATTGCCGAAGTCTCGATCACCGGCTCAGCGCCCGCTACTGCTTTCTGAAACTCAGCAATCTTCTGACGAATGCGGACGCCGGAACATCCTGATAGCGACACTGCGTAGGGCCGCCGTTTCATCGCCACCCTTGTCGCGCTCGCAATTAGGGCCATACTCCGCCGCCACCAGTACCAAGTGATTGCCGTGACCACCACACCCGCCCGCACCTACCTCGTCGTCCTCACCGCGCTCGGCGCCACACATCTTCTGAACGACCTGATGCAGTCGCTGATCCCGGCGGCCTATCCGATCCTGAAGGAGGCATACGGCCTCGACTTCGTGCAGATCGGGCTGATCACGATGACCTTCCAGATCGCCGGATCATTGCTGCAGCCGGTCATGGGGATGGTGACCGACCGTTATCCGGCGCCCTACTCGCCGGTCGTCGGCATGGTCTTCACCCTTTCGGGGCTGATCTGCCTCGCCTTCGCGGGAAGCTATTGTGGGATCCTTGTAGCGGTCGCGCTGATCGGCATCGGCTCCTCGATCTTCCACCCGGAGGCAACCCGGACAGCGCGCTATGCCGCGGGCGACCGGCAGGGGTTGGCGCAGGGGATTTTCCAGGTGGGAGGTCAGGCGGGCGGCGCACTGGGACCGGTCCTTGCCGCACTGATCATCGTACCCTGGGGGCAGCCAAGCCTCGCTTGGTTTGCGGTGCTCGCGCTGCTCGCGATGCTGCTCTTGACCTGGATCGGCAGCCAGCAGCACCGGATCCGGGCAGAGTTCACCCACCGCTCGGCCCGCAGGCAGGCCGAAGTCCCCGCATCGAAGCGAAGCGCCGCGACAGTCGCCTTGGGATTGTTCGTCCTCACATTCCTGATGTTCACCAAGAACACTTATGGCGAGAGCTTCCGGTCCTTCTACACCTTCTACCTCATCGAAAAGTTCGGCCTGTCGATTCCCGCCTCGCAGATGATGTTGTTCCTCTTTCTCATGGCCGCAGCAGTGGGCGTGCTGATCGGCGGCGTCGTCGGCGACGCAATCGGACGGCGGCAGATCATCTGGATCTCGGTGCTGGGACCGCTGCCCCTGACACTGATCCTGCCTTACGCCGACCTGTTCTGGACCGGCGTGCTGACGATAGCGATCAACCTGATCATGGCCAGCGCCTTTGCCTCGATCCTGATCTACGCGATGGACCTGCTGCCGAACCGCATCGGGCTGATCGGAGGACTCTTCTACGGCCTGAACTTCGGCCTCGGAGGTATCGCGGCGGCGCTGCTCGGCATGCTGGCGGACAGCTACGGGGTTGAAGCGGTTTATCGGCTCTGTGCGTTTCTGCCGCTGGCGGGACTTGCCGTTTGGTTCTTGCCGCCGATTGAGGAACGGCGCGTTCGATAGGATAAAGCGAATGGCTGTTTCGGGCCGGTCGCCCCATGTGCCCTGTCGTGGAGGTTTTCCCAGACTGCTGCACTGCCGCATGACGGCACCGAGCCCATAGCGGCACAGCGGCTTCATATAAATTAGCAGAGGATCTAGCCGACTTGACTTAATCCCGTGTTCTGTTTTGCATCGGGTTCGAATTGGAGCATACCCCTTGAAAAACAACTACATCCTAGTCGACTTTGAGAATGTTCAGCCCAAGAACCTCGGGTTACTTCGAGGGCATCCCCTCAAATTGATGGTATTCGTAGGGGCCAACCAAAAGAGTGTGCCTTTTGACTTTGCCAAGTCACTCCAAGATTTGGGAGAAAACGCTGGTTATCAGAAGGTAACAGGGATTGGCGCTAACGCCTTAGATTTTCATATCGCGTTCTATATGGGAGAAATCGCAGCCAAGGATGCCAATGCATACTTTCACGTGATTTCCCGTGACAAAGGCTTCGACCCACTGATTGAACATTTGCGAGAAAGAAAGATCCACGCTCTCCGTCATGTTGACCTATTCGAGATCCCATTCGTCAAAATCTCTAACGCCAGCTCGCTGGACCAAAAAATCGAAGCGATTGTTGACAGCTTGAGGTCCAGAGGAACTGCGCGTCCAAGAAAGATCAAAACCCTCAAAGGAACCGTGAACGCGCTTTTCATGAAGACCTTGGACCAAGATAATCTGGAAGCGTTAGTTGATGAGTTAAAAAGACGTGGTCACGTTGTCTTTAATGAACATTCCGTCAGCTATGGCCCTAGCATTGCCCGACATTGACCGTTTGTTGGGCTCAGAGTTGGCGCGTGACGGACGACCGTTTTGTCCTGCACATGAGCCGCTCGGGCGGGTGGCGGCGAACGTCGGTAGCAGCCCAAAACGGCCGTCGATATCCGCGGCACCTTGCCGGCTACCTGTATCCCCACGCGATGTGCACCGCATCCGGGTAGACCAGCCTATCGCCCCGCTTGTAGGGCGTCATCTCGATCCCAACATCTTCGATCAGGGCTGAGCCAGTTCATTCTTGCCAATCGACATCGCGGGATCAGCAGCCAGATCGAGCGATCCAGCTTCTGATCCCGGTATGTTGCGGGTTTCCGCCGAAGGTTCCCAGCAGCACTTCGACGACAGGGAGATATTCGCCTATAGGTTGTGCCGCAGAACAATGGAGAGGCGCGTGGCAGAAGAAATCCTGACCCTAACAGAAGTCGATGAGGAGGGGGTTTTCGACAAGATCGGGGCGCGGTTCGATAAAGTCAAACCTGGGACGACGCTACGTGTGCGCATGCCTCTCGAACTCGGCGTGACGTTCCTGGAGGAGATGGGCTCGACCGACCCAACCGCCGAGGGTCAGGTGGTGCAGGTCTCCGCGGGTTTCTCCGCCTTCATGCAGCAACATAGCCATGCGTGCGCCAAGTATAACCTGAGCATGTTCAAGGAACGAGAGGCGTTTCTGGCGGTGTTAACCATGAAGAAGCGTCCGGCTGGATCACTGGCCTGATAAGACCCGGACCTCTCCGAAGGTCGACGCTCCTACACCACGCGCGGGGGCACTATCTAGTTTCCGAACCCTTCAATCAGATAAAGGCTGCATTCACGCATCTCTGCAGACACAAAGAAGCCCGCCAGACGAGACCTGGCGGGCTTTCGGATGTCTTGCGAGAAGACTCAGAGAGAGGCGCTTGCCCGTCGACGTTCACGGACAGTGCCGACCGCATCAATGAGGATTTCTGGGTCTTCGCCTCTAGCAGAGACCTTCCGAGCGATGTCGAAATCGGACAGGCCGCACTCGAGAAGCTTTTCGACCACCTGAGATTGTTCGCGGGTAAAAATGCCCATGTTGGTGTTCTCCTATTTGTTCGCCCACGCAAAGCTCCGCACAGGGGCGAAATCATCGTCCTGCAAAGCATTCTGCATGTGTGGGGTGCCGGCGAAGCGGCCGGCGGAAGAAAGCTTCTAGCACAAATGGCCATCCCGGCCAAGCGAGTTGAGAGTGTCAATTATGCGCCACATATGTCGCATTCTCGCATCACCCGGGACCCCACTCACCATACGTCATGGAGGCTGCGACATTTGGCCTCTAGGTCGCTCTTGAGCACGGCGTGCACCGAATGGTTGGATCAGCAGCCGTCCCGCAAGCCGGTCCAATATCGGCTTTCCCCAGAGCCCTTCAGCGTGCCGTGCTCACCCTGGCCCCAACTCGTGGGACGTCGATCTGCGCTGTCAGCCGCGCCGGCCCGCGCTGCCTCTGGAAGAAGACCGGCCGCCCGCGAGCTGCCCTCGGAGCACATTCGAGCTAGCACGGCCTCCAAGAGGGCTGCGATTTCGCGGTCTTAGACGTATACCAGCTTTCGCCCTGACTAGTGCGCTGGATCCATTTTCTGGGTTGGTCTGAATCCCCTTGTAGCCTTGCGCTACAATGCTCCTTGCAATAAGGCGAAATGTAGCGTACAGCTACATCCATGAAGACGATCACCTACAGGACCGCCGCCCTTCGCACGCTCCGCAAAATGCCGCGCAACGAGGCGAAGCGGATCACCGAAAAGGTGGAACTCTACGCGACCGATCCCGAAGCGTTGTCGAACAACGTCAAGTCCCTGAAAGGCCGCGAAGGCATCCGGCTGCGGGTGGGCGACTGGAGAGTGATCCTGGACGATCAGGGCGAGGTGCTAGACGTCCTAAAAATTGGGCCGCGCGGCGGCGTGTATGACTGACGGAGGTTAACATGAATGAGATGATCACCATCCCCCGCGCAGAATACGAAGCGCTCATCGAAGCCAGAGACGACCTTGAAGATATCGCGGCGTTTGATCGCGCGAAGGCCGATGGCGGAGAGAGCATCCCTTCGGATGCTGTTGCTCGCATCATCGAAGGCGAAAGCCCTTTGCGCGTGTTCCGCGAACTCCGTGGCCTGACTCAAGCTGAGCTCGCGTCTCGCGCGGAAGTGCATCGCGTGACCGTAGCCGAGATCGAAACTGGCCGAAAGAACGGCTCTCTAGATGCTCTCAAAAGGCTTGCCGCTGCGCTGTCCGTCACCGTGGACGATCTGATCTGAAGGATTAGAACAGCGCCGGCGTCGTGCCCGGCGTCATTTTAAGAAAGCCGGATTGCTCCAACGAAATCTCCCGGGACGTCACCCACGTCTTGGCAGGTTCGGCACCGATCCGATCAAGGATCTGATTGGGCAAGGTCGCAGGAGATCCCGATTCCATCATGTCCGAAGACTACCGCATATTTCGGACATCGGCCCACGCGCTCGGCCCGGCGTTACCCCTCTAATCACCGTGATGGGCATCGCCATGCGATGGTGGGATTGTCGCGCGTTGATCGGCTCGACGCCGCGAATGGTCGTGAGCGCCCTTCCCGGCCGCCTATTTACCGCGCAAGAGGTCCTGAACGACCGGGGGCTGCTTGGCGACCCGCGTGCGTAGGCGTGTCCCTGTATTCGGGCTCGCCTGCGCAGGAAACCCAGCGGTCTCTGGCAAGCTCGTGACCCGCGCCCTTCGTAGACATCGACATGGCGTCAAAACCTGCGCAACATACCCACGAGCGCGGCTCGGAGCATAATCTCAAGGCGATCTTTGCACCCGTTGCCCGAGAGGAGGGGCCCCATACCTCGTATGCCCGCGTCGCGCTCACCCTCGGGTGCCAGCCAATGCCTGGCTAGGCGACACCTGCCCCCGAGGCGAAGAGCTCTCCGTCGTTGTACTGCCCAGTGCGCTCGCGCGCCCCGGAGATCGCCCCGCCACCAATTTTCATATGTCCGGCGACAGATAAGGTGTGGGGCATGAGGGAACGTCCTCAACTCTTGAGCGCCATCCGCACCAGATCGGCGCGTTCGAGCTGGCCAAGAAGCCGCTGCCGCAGCGCGGCTGCACCATCCTCCCTCAGGTCATCGTTGAAATCCCCGCGGCGGGGCTCGATCACCGTAACCGAGATGCCTGCGTCCCTGGCTCGCGCGCTCAGCTTGTCTGCCGCGGCCTGCCCGGCATTGTCGAGATCTCGCGCAACATAGAGCTGGCGGATCCCTTCGGGCAGATCGACGGCGCCGAGGTGCGCAGCCGAAAGCGCAGCCCAGACCGGAAGGACCGGGAGGGCCTCGCGCAGCGACAGCATGGTCTCGAGACCTTCCCCGATCGCAAGGCACTCGCTGGCGGCGTCGATCTTCACGGCATTGCCCAGAAGCTCGCCCATGGCCCGGCGTTGCACCTCGACCGGCGCTTTGTCCGACCCATCCTCTGCCAACCAGGTGCGGTGTATGCCGCGCAGGCGCCCTGCCCTGTCGGTCACCGCCGCGATCAGCGCGGGACGCGGCTTGGACGCGGCCTCGTCGTGATCGCGATGCCAGCAACGAGGATGAAAGCGCAGCGCCGATGCGGATGCTGCGCGGGTGATGCCGCGGCTCCGGAGGTAAGTTTCTGCGAGAGTCCCGGGAAGTGGAAGGGACCCCTCATAGAGACGCTTTGCGGACGTCCGTTTGCCGGATGTGGTCTTGCGCGTCCGAGATTTACTAGGATGCGCCACCGGCATGGGGCGCCCGAGATGTGCCCGGACCTCCGCCAGCAGGTCAGGAAACCGGGCGATCCCGGTCCGCGCCTTGATGATGTCGAGCAGGTCGCCGTATTCGCCGGTCGCGCCATCGGTCCAGCGACCGCGGGCGCCCTTGCCTTCGTCGGGACCGGTGAGGCGCACGTAGAGCGAGCGTCCGGGCGTGTTCTGCAGGTCCCCGACCAGCCAATACCCGCCTTCGCGCCTCCCGGCGGAGAGATAGTGCCGGCACACGCTTTCGGCGTTCTGGGCCAGCTCGCGCAGCAGGTCCTGAGTTTCGGTAGTCATGGCAAAATCACTCTTTGCATGTCGCATGTTCCCCAGATGCCACGACCCTGGAAGCCCCAGAGGGGGGTGCCAAAATCCGACCCCTTGGAAAATCCGCTATCTCCTGCCGGCCCGCCCCACATCGACGACAGCCGAAGGGTTTTCGAAGCGCTGTTTCGCAAACCGTTCGCGCGCTCTGGCGACGAGCTGGCGCGCGAGGGAGCTGCATCGAGGACGCAGGCCAGGCTAAAGGTCGCACACAGGCGGGCGGCGTCTCCTGCCGAAGAGGCGGCGCAACTCCCGCGCGTCGAGGCCGGTCTCTGCGATCACCTGTTTCTTCGGCACCAAGGGGTCGGCCCATAGGAGGCCCGCCTTGCCGAGGGTCTCAAGTCGCGTCCGTTGTCGAGGTTCCTCCTCGACCGATCCAATCTCCTGTTCATAGGCGGAGTGGTTGAATTGGTTCATTGCTTTCCCTTTCCCGGCGGACCCCACCAACACGCGGCCCACCGTCTTCTGCGGCGCACCTGGTCGCGCCATGACGGGAAGTAACAGGAGCTTACACGTTGACTGCAATGCGAATAGCTCAACCTGAGCGGGAATTTGCTTAACCCTAGGGAAGTTTGACGATTGTGCGACTGTCCCCTCCACGTCTCGGGCGCAATTGCGCGCGTTTTCCGCCACTTACGCGCCTTTTCCCTGTGCGCGGAGCCCACTCTCTCGAGCGCGAGCGGTCCTTTCGGAGGTTGCGTCCGTCAAGCTGGTGTAATTTCCCGGATGGCCTGAGGGCATGATCAGGCGACTTTCGTTGTGATGCTGAGAATGGGGTCGATCTCCTCCTTGTCGATCTGGGCGAAGGCCTCGACCATCATGTAGCGACTTGCCGTCTGCCATTCGTCGTTCTGCTCGAACAGGACAGCGCCGATCAGGCGCATGATCGACGGTTCGTTCGGGAAGATGCCGACGACATCGGCGCGGCGCTTCACCTCCTTGTTCAGACGTTCAATAGGGTTTGTGGAGTGCAACTTGGTGCGGTGTTGCCGAGGGAATGACATGTAGGCCAGCACGTCGTGCTCGCTGGCATCCATGAGATCGGCCAGCTTGGGCCACCGCGGGCGGAGTTGCTCTGCCACCTTGCGCCAGGTCTCGCCGGCATGGGAGCGATCGGGCTGATCGAAAGCCTGCCGGATCGCGGCGGCGACGACGGTATGCTGGCCGCGCGAGACATGTGCCAAGGCGTTCCTCATCCAGTGAACGCGACAGCGCTGCCAGGTCGCCTCGAACACACGCGAGATGGCCGCCCGGAGGCCGGTATGCGCGTCACTGATCACCAGCCGAACGCCTCCGAGGCCCCGGGCCTTCAGGGACCGCAGAAACTCGGTCCAGAAGGTCTCGGCTTCCGAGGGGCCGATGCCGAGGCCGATGATCTCGCGCCGCCCCTCCGTGTTCGCTGCGACGGCGATTATAGCCGCGACGGGCACGATGCGCCCGCCTTGGCGGACCTTCAGGTAGGTGGCGTCGAGCCAGACATAGGGCCACTCTCCGGTGAGCGGGCGATTCAGGAACTCGCCGACGCGCTCGTCTATGTCCTTGCAGAGCTTGGACACCGTGCTCTTGGAGATGCCGCTGAGCCCCATTGCCTGCACCAGATCATCGACGCGCCGGGTCGAGACGCCCCCGATCCACGCTTCCTGGATGACGGCGACCAGGGCTTGCTCTGACGTCTTCCGAGCCTCGAGGAAGCCCGGGAAATAGCTGCCCTGCCGCAGCTTCGGCACCCGAAGGTTCAATGTGCCGAGACGGGTATCGAGAGCGCGATCGCGGTAGCCGTTCCGCCAGGTCGTGCGTTCGCCGCTGCGCTCATGACGCCCGGCACCGATCAGGCCCTCGACATCGGTCTCCATGATCAGTTGCAGCACGGCCTCGGCGATCGTGCGCAGGAAGTCACCCTGATCGTGCTTGGACAGCAGCTCGGACAGGTCCATGTTGGTCTTATCCGGCATGTTAAAGGCGGCGCCTTGAAACCCTGCCGGTCTGCGCGGATCGGGGTTAGGATGGCAGCATCCGGGATTTGGGGCGCCGGGAGCACGAGAGTGCGGGCAGACCGAGCTAATGACATGGGCTGCGAGCCCGAGGTTTTATCTGGTTGCCCCTGCGGCTTGCCCGGATGCGCTGCGAGCGCGGATCTGTAGTTGCCGCGTGCCCGCCGGCTCCTGTGGTTTGAACGCCAACAAAAGGAGAGCCCATGCGGATCATTGGAATGGACATTCACAGGGAGTTTGCCGAGGTCGTGACGCTGGACGGCGCCGAGTTGACACATCTGGGCCGTGTTAAAATGACCCGCGACAATCTCGCGGCCTTTGCCGTGAAACTGGAGGCCACGGACCATGTCGTGTTGGAATCGACGGGCAACACGACGGCAGTGGTCGAAATCCTGTCGCCCCACGTAGCCCGGGTTGCGGTAGCCAACCCGCTTCAGGTGCATCTGATCGCGAAGGCCAAGACCAAGACCGACAAGATCGATGCAGGCGTTCTGGCGAAACTCTACGGCGCGGGATTCTTGCCCGAGGTCTGGACCCCGGACGAAGCGACACTGGCGCGGCGGCGGCAGGTCGCGCGTCGGACACAGCTGGTAAAGCATCGTGTTCGGCTAAAAGCCTACGTTCAGTCGATCCTGCACGCGCATCTTGTCCCGCGGTGCCCTCATGCCGATCTCTTCGGTGGCAAGGGGCGCACTTGGTTGGGAGTTCAGCAATTGCCGGACGATGAACGCGTCTCGGTAGAACGCCATGTCGCCGAATACGACCGTCTGAGCGTTGCCTTGAAGGACATCGAACGGGACATCGCCAAGTCGGCGCTGGGAGATGGAAACGTCACACGTCTGATGACGATTCCGGGCATCGACATGATCGTTGCCGTGGGTGTGATGGCGGCAATCGGCCGCATCGATCGATTCCGGTCACCAGACGCCTTGGTGGCCTATATCGGCCTCAATCCCAGCGTCTTCCAGTCGGGAGACGGACCCGCCCGCCATGGCCGTATCACCAAGCGCGGGCGTTCTCACGCGCGCTTCCTTTTGGTCGAGGCCGCTTGGCAGACCGTCCGTTCGCCCGGTCCTCTACGCGCCTTTTATGAACGCGTCCGTGGACGGCGCGGCAACCACATCGCCGCCGTCGCGGTCGCGCGCAAACTGGCGGTGCTCGTTTGGCACCTGCTGACGAAGGAGGAGGACTACGCCTGGGCAAGCCCGGCGCTCATGGCGCGCAAGCGTCGATCCATGGAACTCGCTGCCGGGATGCCTTCTGAGCGCGGAAAGAAGGGTGCCTCGGCAGACTACAATCTGCCACATCGCCGACGTGCCGACCGCGCTGGAGCAGAACTGTCAGAAATCGCGTATCGGCGCATGATGGAGGGTTGGCGAAGAAAGAGCCGACAGAAGAGTGCGGGCGCCACAACTGAGGAACGACTATGATCAGGCTGCGCGACAGGGCTTGAACCTCACGCCCCGCCCTTCACCGCGTGGTCACCCGCTCGCGGAGAATATCACGAAAACGAAAAAATAGCTGGTCAATCTCATCTGTGGTCATCGGGGTCTCCGTATGGCTTGGGGTTGAAGCGTCGAAACTCCACCTCAATCCTACACCTCGATGGCCACCCGGGATCACACCGTCAGCGGCGTCGAAATTACACCAGTTCCTCGGACACTAACCTTTCGGAAGGACGGCGCCACAATCGACCTGTCGGATTGCACCGGCCCCACCGCTACTCGGCATTCTGGCGCATCGACAGCCCGATGAGCCCACCAACGATGTTAAGCGTGCCTTCCTCGTGGCGCCGTGTCATGGCCCGCAGATATCCACCGGGGCTGACGATCGGCGTGTCGGGATCGCCGGCCTTGGCATCGAGGATGAACACGCACCAGGTCGCGCCTTCCACGCCCATCTTTCGCACCGCATCGTCCCAGGCGGATCGGTTGATGCCGAGCTCCGGCAGGCGGCAAAGCGCGGCGACGGTGAAATCATGGAGGTGCAGACTCGACCAGCCGCCCCGGCCCAGCCGGCGGGCATCGAGGTAGAACCGCATCTCCTCGGAGGCGAGTGGGATGAATGTCTGGATCGGGATGTTTGTGAGGATTTTGGACTTGTGCTCGGCGTCCCCCGCCCCAGCCTTTTCTTCTCGGCAAGACGGCGCGCCGCTAGGCGCGGCGTCCTCTACATTCGAGGGCGCGGGCTTGCCCGCGCTCTGCTGATCAACGCTGGCGTTACAAGGTACTTCGTTAAAATCTTGAGTTGTATCTTGTATATAGGACCGCTCGTTTTCGTGCGGTCCACCGTGCGTTTCTGACATCGCCTGCAGCAGATCCAGCGCCGCAGTGCAGAGCGCGTCGGCCTCGGCGACATGCGCCTCCAGCTCCTCGAGCGACATCCGGTGCAGCTTGTCCGCGCTTGGCCAGGCCTCGAAGGCGTCGGCAATGTCCTGAACCTCGGCCGCCAGCCCGTGTTCCGCGATCAGCTCGGCGAGGCAACTCTTCAGGTGCTTCTTGTGGATGCTGCGAAGCCCGCGCAGCTTCGCGTGCTGCTGGCGCCCCTCTTCGATCCCCTCGCGGAGCGCCAGGAACTCCTGGCACCTCTTGATGGCCACGGAGAAGTACACGCCGCATCCGACAAAGCCCGAGCGCGCGCCGTTTCCCATGGTGCGCTTCTCGATCAGCCCGGCCGCGACCAACTGCACCTCGTCCGCCCGGATCCGGCTCGGCGAGACCTTCCGCTTCTTGGCGATCTCGGATTGCGCGAGATAACAGCAGGGCTCCTCCTCGCCGCTCTTGAAGGCGCTGGGGCGGGTGGCGCCGATCATGGTGCGGAAGGTCGCAAGCGCAGCGCTTCTGACCCCGAGCAGCGGCGCCACGGCGTCAATCAGCGCAACGAAGCCGTCGCGCTCCATACCCTGCGGCAAAGAGGGGAAGGAGATGTGTTGTCGGGCCTCTAAAATGGCTTCAGCCATATGCATCGGTCTGTATTCCTCGTCCGGTATTGGCGAGGCGGCGCCAGACAAGATTTACCCGTTCGCACAGGTGCGTTTTTCCTTGTCTGCCAATGGGGGAGGCTGATAGAGTCGCAAGTGATGAGGCTTGCTTCCAAGGGATTGCAGACCCTTGTTCTAAGAGCTCCCCCGTGAAGGTTGCCGCCTTCGCGGGGTTTCTTATTTGGGGGGTGGGGAATCTGCTCCTTTCTTTCCAAGCGCCGCGTGCGGCGACGCGCCTGCCTCTTTTGGTCCGCCCTGCAAGCCGCGGTCTCGCGCGGCATACGGGCCGCTAGTAATTCACCTGCTCGTAGCCGTAGTTGCCCTGGTAGTCCGACCAGTCCACGAAGACCGATCGGCGCGAGATGTAAGGGCAGCTTTCACCCCAGCCCTCATCGCCGACAAAGGCAGCCGGTAGCGCCGAGGGACTGCTGTCACGCCAGTAGAAATCTCCCTGGAGGCCATAGCGGCCGACACGCACGCGGCTCTTCCGCTCACAGTGGTCGTTGTCGCTGCCCCGCTCGCGCTGGCGCATGACCTCGACGCTGTAGACCCGGATCGAGCGCACGAAATCGAAGACCGGATCGCTGATGTCGATGTCGGCCACGCCATTCTCGGAGGTGTAGTCGGCGATCTGCTGCACAAGGGCGCTCCTCGGTGCGCCACTTACCGCAGCCTCTTTCAGCACCGCAGAGATGAGCGTGTCCAGCGGCACCGCACCTTCACCCATGCCAGCGTTGTTGCCGCTGGATGCCAACGGCGACGGGACCGGGTGCGTGCCACGGTCAAAGGCCACATCGTAGAGGCGCTGCTCCGGCGTTCGGTCCAATGCTCCCGGATAGGTGGCATGCATCGGGCAGCGCCAGATTTGCAGCGGCGGCTCGATCGGCGACGGCGTGATCCGGCGGATAAACTCCGTCTTCGCCGCAACGCAGGGCACCGAGGCGGGCCAGCCTCCGGAGAGACAGAGCAGGATGGCACAATCGATCTGATAGGCCCGCGCTGGCTGTGATGTCACGGTCAGGCTTCCTGTGAACGCCAGGACTGCCGTGGCGGCAGCGCCGAGGAGATGCTTCATCGCCGAACTCCCGTTAAAAGTGTGCCGGCAACCAATCACATCACTTCTTTGGATGTCCAGCGAGTTTTGCGCTCGATCCATCATTCTTGAATATGTTTCTCATCTGAATGAAGGACTTGCAGGCGCGCGTAGGCCTCGAGCGCGGCGTCGATGTCCTGCCGCGCCGTCTCCCCCGCCATCTCCAGGCACTGCAGGTAGTGCTGCGCCTCGGTGAAGTAATTCGAGAACTCCAGTCCAAGCTCATCGCGGTACTCCTCGATGACGTCCTGCGGCAGGTCGGCACTGGGGACCGGCGGCGGCACACAGTCCAGCGCCGTCACTTGCGCTACGGCCGAGTTTGCAAGGCTCGCCGCGACCAAGGCCGCCCCGGAGGCAGCACCTCCGGCGCACCGGGTGGTATGCACAAACATCCGCATCATGTCTTGGGCATCACTATGTGGCACTTTTTCCGTTTGTAGTATCTTGCAATTACGTATTGCACCATCTTCTGTTTCACGCTACCCAAAAAATGTGTATGCCTCCTCCATGTCACTCGACACATCGAACGACCCCAGGAACGAGGCAGAAAAATGAGAGAAGTTTCACCAGTGATTACGCTTGCGGGAGTGAGGGAAACCCTGGAAGCCGGTGGGACAGTTGAAGTCGAGTGCATCGAAGCGCCAGCGCGCGTGAGCAACCAATTCCAGGCCGCGTGGAAGTTCTACGCTGTTGCCGAGGTTGACGGTCAAACGCACCGACTGCTTCTTGTCCACGGTAGGGATATCAAGACGAGGACCATCCGAACCCTGACAGGTCTCCTGTCCTTCGGCATGGATCTCGGCGTCTCCCCCATTTCCGTTCCGCGTCACGTAGGAGAGCGCGCGGTTTGGAAAACCTATGAGGACACGTCAAAAGACTAGACGGTTTTGTGCCTCCGCCGCACTCGCGGCGATGGCACCCTGGGCCCAGGCCGAGGTCATCGACCTCGGGGGCCCACGAGACGCGGGGCGGGTCACCGCCTCGGTTCTCGACTTCGGCAAGCCGAGGGATTTTTCTGCTGAAGCCGGGGGCACGCAGGCGATCTCTGCTTCCGTTGCCCCCTCCCGTCCCGGCCGCGCCCGCCGTCACGGCACTGCTGAGGTCGAGCGCCTGATCTCGAGCATCGCGCAGGCCCACGCCCGCCATCCGGGGCTGCGCCGTGCGGGCATTTCCCCGGTGGAATGGATCGCCCTCTTCAGGGCCAATATCGCCATCGAGAGCAATTTCCGGCAATCGGCCCGCTCGCATGTGGGCGCGATCGGTCTTGGCCAGCTCATGCCCGGGACCGCGCAGGTCCTCGGGGTCGATCCGCACGACCCGCGCGAGAACCTCGACGGGTCGGCCCGCTACCTCCTCATGCAGCTCGAAGAATTTGGATCGGTGCCCCTGGCGCTTGCCGCCTACAACGCCGGTCCGGATGCCGTCGCCCGGTACCAGGGCATTCCTCCCTACCGGGAGACACAAGGGCACGTTCGCAAGGTGCTCGACGTCTACCTGGCAACCATCGGTAAGGACCGCATATGACCACGATCACGAAAGGGCTTATAGGCCGCCTCACCTCCCTCAACTGGAAGGGGCTGCTCTACCTCTTGCCCATCTTCGCGCTCATCGCCGAGCCCGCGCTGGCGCAGAACCTCGACCCGCTCGAGAACATGCTCGGCACGATCGTCGATGCGCTGACCGGCCCGATCGGCCGTCTGATCGCCATCCTCGCGCTCGTGGGGTCCGGCTATATGATGTTCACCGGCCGCCTCAACTGGCCGCTCTTTCTCGTCATCCTCGTCGGCGTTGTCATCGTCTTCTCCGCCGAAACCATCATCGACGGTTTCACGGCCACCTGACGCCATGAGCCTCCCCGCCCCCTTCGGGCCGGGAGGCTGTCTTCGTTGGAGCGCATGACGATGCAAGAGCACCCCCTGTTTCTCGGGCTGACACGTCCTCCCAAGTTCTTCGGGCTGCCGCTGGGCTATTTCATCAGCCTGGCGCTCGGCTCGGTGATCCCCTTTGTCGCTTTTGATGATGTGCGGTTCCTCGGCATCGCCCTCGTCGCCTACCCAATCCTCTGGCTCGTGGCCGACCGGAACCCACATCTCTTCCAGATCGTCGCGGGCGTTCTCTCCACCACTCCCCGCACCCGGACCTACAAGCGCAACGGGGGCGATTACTATGTCTCTTAACCGCCTCTCCGCCCTCTTCGAGGACAGCGCCCTGCTGCGCTCGGTGCTGCCGGAGAGCCTCTTTGCCGAAGAGCCGGTGGCGCGCCACCTGCCCTATCTCTCGGCCCCCGAGGATGATCTCATCCTGACCCGACAGGGCGATCTTCTGGCCTCGGCCGTCATCGGCGGCATCGACAGCTTCACCGCCGAGGCCCCGGAGATCGAGGCGCTGACGCAGGGCTTTGCCCGCCTTGTCGGCCAGCTTGGCGAGCGCTTCGGCTTTTATGTGAACAAGATCACCATCCCCGCGGATCTCGACCTCGCCCCCATGGACGACGGCGGTTTTGCCGCGGAGATTGACCGGCGCTGGCGCGAGACGATCGCGGCCAAATCCCTCAAGCGTCGGGTCCTGCTGCTCACGCTCGCCATGCGCCCGAGCGCCAGCCAGAAGATGGGGCTGGGCCGGGCCGTGAAATCCACCTTCGAGGCCGACCTCGCAGTACGCAAGGAGCGCATAGCCGAGGCCATGGGTCTGCTGCAGGCGATGTATCACGCGGTGGGGTTCCGCCGCCTGCGTGTCTCGGACGGCGATTGGCTGGGCTATCTCGGCACGGTGCAGGGCCAGGAGTTCCAGCCGATGCACGGCCAGCCCGGCCAGTTTCTCTCGGCCTCCATGACCAACGCCCAACACCTCTTCAAGGGAAAGCGCTTTGCCATCGACAACGGCATGAGCCGCCGCTTCGGCGCGATCTTCGGGGTGAAGGCCTGGCCGAACAAATCGCTGCCGACCGTGCTCGACGCGCTGGAGCTGCCCTACGACATCGTCGTCACCAACAGCTTCACGCCGATCCGCAACAACGAGGCCGAAGAAAAGATCGCCCGCACCGCGCGGCAGATGGGGGCGACCGAGGATGCTGCGCAATCGCTGCGCGCGGGGCTCTACGAGTTGCTCGACGACATCGCCTCCGGGCACGGCGTTCTCGGCAAGCACCAGCTCACCGTCATGGTGACGGCAAATAGCGAAAAGGCCCTGGAAGAGGCCGCCTCCGAGGTTTGGCGCGCGGGGCAGGAATCCGGCGCCACGCTGGTGCGCGAGAGCTTTGCCGCCCGCGCCATGTTCTTCAGCCAGGCGCCGGGCAACTGGCGCTACCGCCACCGGGCGGCGCTGACCACCTCGACCAATTTCGCCGATTTTGCCGCCTTCCACGCCGGCGCGCCCGGGCGCGACAAGGAGCAGTCCCCCTGGGGTGAGACCATCACCGTCCTGCCCTCGGTGTCCTCCTGCCAGTACCGGTTCAATTTCCACGAACCGGGCTCGCGGACCGCCGAGCCCTCGGGCGGGCACACGCTGGTGCTGGGGCGCCCGGGCTCGGGCAAGACGCTCGGCACCGCGTTTCTGATGGCGCAGGCCCGCCGCGTCGGAGCGCGCATCGTGGTCTTCGACAAGGACCTCGGCCTCGAGATGGCGGTGCGCGCTTTGGGCGGCACCTACAGCACGGTGCGGATCGGACAGCCCACGGGCTTCAATCCCTTCCTCACTGAGATGGACAGCCGGGGCGCCGCCTGGCTCACCGATTGGACTGCCGACATTCTCTCGCGGAGCGGCCGCCCGCTCGAGACCTTCCAGACCGTGGCGCTGAATGACGCCATCCGCCGCGTGGTGGCGGCCGAGCCCGAGCTGCGCAGCTTCTCGGCCCTGGCCTCGGCGGTGAACCAGACCGACGATGATGGTGATCTCGTCGCCCGGGTACGCGAGTGGACCGCGGCGGGCCGTTTTGGGTGGCTCTTTGATGAAGAGGCCGAGACCGGCATTCAGATCGGCGAGGATGTCGTCGGCATCGACATGAGCGAGCTTCTGGATCTCGGGACCGAGCGCACCGCCCTCCTGGCCTATCTCTTCCGCCGGATCGAGCGGGTCATCGAGGACCGGCGGCCCACCATTCTGGTCATCGACGAAGCCTGGAAGATGCTGAACGACGAGATGTTCGTAAAGCGCCTGCAGGAATGGCTCGTTACCATGCGCAAGAAGAACTGCGTGGTGATGATGCTGACGCAGACGCCGGGGCATCTCGCGCAATCCAGCGTCGGCTCGATCATCTCCGAGATGGTCTCGACGCAGATCCTGTTTCCGAACCCTGCCGCCCATCCCGAGGATTACCGCATCCTCAAGCTCAATGACCGCGAGGCGGAGTTTGTCTCGCAAAGCACCGGCGGTCTGCGTCTCGCGCTGCTGCGCTCGGCCGGCGACAGCCTCTTCGTCAACTTCGACCTCTCCGGCCTCGGCCCGGATCTCGTCACCGTGCTCGGCGGCGGGGCCAAGGGCGAGGACCGCGCGCCCTTCGAGTGGCGCCGCAACCCTGACTTCTGGAAGGACATGGCATGACAAAGCTCCTCTCCACCGCAGCCCTGATGCTGGCTCTCGCCGGCTGCGCCGCCGGCGTCTCGACCGGGCGCAAGTCGCCCTGCGCCGGCATGTTCCGGACCGAGGGCAGCTACGCGGTCATCCCGGCCACGGCAACGCGCGGCGCCGTCGTGAGCCGGGGCGCCGCGTCCCCTTCCCAGTTGAGTTTTGCTGCGGAGAGCGCGGATGATTGTCAGTTCGCCCCGCTCTGAGCGCATGCCGATGACAACGACATCGCTCGCCGGAGCGGCAGGGCTGGGCGTGGCCGGGCTGATGCTGGCTGCGGCCTCCGCCCCTTGCGCCCTGGCCCAGGGCGTGCCGATCGTCGACGGCTCGAACCTCGCCAATGCGATCTCTCGGCTCTCCGAAGGCGAGCGTGACTTTGCCAAGCAGCAGGACAAGCTCGGCCGCCGCGAGGCGCAGCAGGACCTGCACCAGGAGCAGCTGGAGGCCTACGCGCGCTTCCTCGAGCAGACGACGGGCGCGACCGATGTCTCCGGCTTCGAAGACGGCGCGGGCGGTTTTCCGAGCGCAGCTGAGACCTACCCGGTCACCGAAGACGACAGCGCCGATGCGCAGCAGCTCTTTGGCGAGGATGCCAGTGTCGAGCAGATGATCATCGAGACGGCGGCGAAATACGAAACCCACGCAGGTGTCGGCGCGGCGGGCCTGACCCCGCTGACCTGGCGCGTCCTCTTCCAGTCGCTCATCAAGCAGGAGAGCCGCTTCAACAACGCCGCGGTCTCGCATGTGGGCGCCATGGGCTTTTGCCAGCTGATGCCCGGCACTGCCGCCGATCTTGGCGTCGATCCACGCGATCCCTGGCAGAACCTCGACGGCGGCGCGCGCTACATCCTCGCCCAGCTCAAGTCCTACGGACGGATCGATTTTGCCCTCGCCGCCTATAACGCCGGGCCCGGTAATGTCGACAAATACGGCGGGGTGCCGCCTTTCGAGGAGACGCAAAACTACGTCCGCCGGATCCGCGGCTACTACCAGAGCTACCTCTCGCTCATCACCGGCAAGGATCAGACCGGCACCCTCGCCGGGGTCGATGGCGCCTCGGCGCAATGGGGCAACTGGTCGGATGCCTCCGTGGGCTACGCCGGGGAGGTGAACAGCCAGATCGATCAAGCGATGCAGCGCATCTATGGCCTCCTGCAGCAGGCCAGGCCCGAGACCGAAAAGCAGGCCGTCGATCACAACACCTACATGATGGCCGAGCGGGCCCGGCTCATGGCGCTGACCCTGCGCCTGCGCGCCGCGCAGGTGAAGGTTGCAGCCGCCCGCGGCATGTCGGACGCCGCACAGGGGCTGCAGGCCACGAATTTCTGGGAGTATCGCGATGAGTGAAAAGACCGCTCAGACAGCCCTGCGCCGCTTTGCCATCCGCCTCGGCACGGCCAGCGCGGCCGCGATCTCGTTGGCTGCGCCCGCCCTCGCACAGGGCGTGCCGGTCATCGACGGGTCGAACCTTGCCAAGAACGTCGAGCAGCTGCAGCAGGCGCTGCAGGATGCCGAGAACCAGATCGAGCAAATCCAGCAGCTGAAAAAACAGATCGAGCTGCAGATGGAGCAGATCACCAGCCTCGAGTTCATCGGGGACTCGCTGACCGGCTTCAATGACATCGCCACGCTCTACAACAGCGCCGAAGACCTGCGGGACCGCGCCGCCAAGATCACCGATCTCAGCGGCTTTGCCGATGACCTGGCCATGGGGGACTTTGACGCCCTTCTGGACAATCTCCTCGATGGCGATGTCACCATGGGTGAAAAGCACGCTGCCGAGCAGATGCGCGAGACCCTAGCCTCGGCCGGGCTGACCTCCGATCGGCTCTCGCAGCTCTCCTCCTCGGAGAACCCCCAAGACAAGGTTATCGCCCAGACCGCCGGCACCAGCGCGACGGCGATTGCCGCGGCGCAGCTGTCCTACGAGGAGGCGGAATCCAGCCTCGAGCGGGTCAACGGGCTGGTGGGTGAGATCGCCAACCAGGAGACGCTCAAGGAGAGCGTCGATCTCAACACCCGCATGGCGGCCGAGACCAACTTCATGCTCGGCCAGATGTGGCGGCTCAACGCCGCTGCCGGCCTCGCTCAGGGCCAGACCGGCGTGAACTGGGCCGCCGAGCAGGCCAAGGAACGCAGCTTCTTTGATTACTCGGGCACCGCCGACTGAGCGGCGCCCCCACGCGATTTGAAAGAGGAGACCCACATGTTTGCGAAGATGATCACGGGCCTGACGGCGAGCCTCGTCCTGTGCAGTGCGGGCGGTGTCGCCTGGGCCGTGGACTACAGCGCCGCCTCGGCACCGGAGCTGAGCGCCGCGGCCATCGCGGCGGTGGACGCCGAAGATGCCGATGGGCTGCTGGCGATCATGCAGGAGATGCAGAGCCGCAGCATGTATTTTTTCGAAGGCGACGAGGCACTCTGCCGCCGGGAGCCGCCGAAGGTCGGCCTGCTCGCCAAGCCCGGGTTCAACTTCAGCACGGCGCGCACCGCCTATCAGACCTTCAACAAGGTGCAACGCCTCGAGGAGCAGACCTGCACCTGCCCGCAAGCGGCGCGGTCCTTCGAGGAGTTTTCGGTCGAATTCCTTGGCGTGATGCCCGAGGACATCACCGAGACCGAGATGCAGAAGCTGCGCGAGTACAACATCGCGAACGAATACGACGTGTCCGACGCCTACCGGTCCTTCCGCAATAAGACCTGCCGGGACGCGCCCTGATGGCCATCATTGCAGATGTCCTCTCGGCGGTGGATACCACGGCCGCGTCTGTCGGGGCCGCCGCCTACAACGAAGTGGCTGGCTCGGTCATCCCGGTGCTCCGCATCGGCGCGGTGCTCCTCGTGGCGATGACGGGGATCAACCTTGCCATCCAGGCCGTACCGATGACGGTCCGCAATGGGCTCAGCCTCATCACGCGGATCGCCCTGGTCATGATCTTCCTGTCCTCCTTCGCCAACTTCGACGCGGTCTATGGCGTTCTGACAGAAACCCCGAGCGAGTTGGGCGGGACCGTACTGTCGGCAGCGACAGGGTCGACCGTGACAGACCTGTATCGCGGGCTGGACGAACTCTATGGCGATGCGCTTGATCTGGGCCAAGCGGTCTCGGAAAACGGCTCCTACATCTCCGGCGCTCTCGCCAGCCTGCTCATGTTCCTCATCGCAGCCCTGATGGCGACCATCTCCATCGTCGTCATTTGTGCCGCGAAGCTGATGATCGCGGTGCTGATCGTGGTGGGGCCGCTGGCGATTGCCTGCACGCTCTTCAAGCAATCCGCGCCGATCTTCGAGACCTACACCAAGCTGGCCCTGGGGTTCGCCTTCGTGCCCCTGCTGACCGCCGCGATGGCCGGCTTCACCATCGCCACCAGCAAGATGCTCGCGCCCGATCCGGCGAGCGCCGAGACCATCGGGGACATCATCGGCTTTGTGGTGGTCATGATGCTCGGCACCGGGCTCATGTTCATGGTTCCGACCATCGCGCAGTCCCTCGGCTCGACAGCCATCGGCCTCGGGCAGGCTGCCTCCGGCACCTACCAGCAGGCCAAGTCCCATAGCTATGGCGCCGTGGCCGGCGCCCGCGGCATGGCCGAGGGCATGACCGGGCGCAAGGAACCCAAATACGGGATCAGCTCCGGCGCCCGCCGGGAGGGCCATGCGGTCGGCTCGGCAATCGCAAGTGCGGCGGGCGGCGCGCCTGGCAGCGCGGCCGCCGCCGCCCGGCTCGCCGTGTCCCTGGCGCAGAAATCCGTCGCCAAGGGCGGCAAGTAATCGGCCCGTGAAGGAGATTTTGGTGAAAGATCACAGTTTCGATACCGACATCATCATGGCCCCGCGCCGCAGCGAAAAGCGCGCCTGGATCGTCGCGTGCGTTGCCACCGGCGTCTCGGTCCTCATGGCCCTCTCCATCGCCACGATGATGCCGCTCAAGACAACCGAGGTCTTCACCGTGTTGGTGGATCGCGACACCGGCGCAGCCGAGCGCATCATGCAGGTGCAGCCCACCGGCATCGAAGACGAGCAGGCGGTGAAGGAAAGCCTGCTGGTCTCCTACGTCTCGGATCGCGAGTCCTTCCTCATGGCCGGCATCCAGGAGCGGCTCGAAAGCGTGCAGCGCCGCTCGGCCGGCGGCGCCCGGCGCTCGCTGGTTTCCCTCTGGAGCAATGACAGCGACAATGAGACCTACCCGCCCCGCCTCTATGGGCAGGGGGCGGAGGTGACAGTGCGGGTGAAAACCATCACCTTCCTCGAGCCGACCGTTGCCCAGGTCCGCTATGAAAAGACCCTGCGCACGCCGCGCCAGGACAGCGTCACCCGTCCCTTCGTCGCCGTCATCGGTTTCGAGTTCCAGCCGCGCGAGGAACGCGCCCTCGAGCGGGTCTGGGAAAATCCGCTCGGCTTTACGGTGACCAGTTTCAATGTCTCGGCCGAGACGCTGGGAGGCTGATCATGCGACACGCCAAAGCTCTCACGGTTTCCGCCCTTCTCCTCCTTCCCCTGCCCGCGCTTGCCGAACGCGCGCCGCAAACCATGGGTCAGGACGCCCGCGTGCGCTCGGTTTGGTACAACCCTTCGGATGTGATCCGCGTCGACACCAACCTGCGGACCAACACCGCGCTCGAACTTGGCCGTGGCGAGCGGATCGAGCAGGTGCTTCTCGGGGATTCCGAGGCTTTCGATGTCGAGGTTCTGTCGAACCGCAACACGGTCTCGGTGAAACCGGTCATCGGCAGTGCCCACAGCAACATGACCATTTACACCTCCCGCCGCGCCATCGCCTTTGTCCTGACCGAAGGCCGCAGCAAGACCCCGACCTACCGCGTCGCGGTCAAATACCCTGAAGACCAGCCGGCCCGGGCATCCAGCACGCCCAAGGCGATCGGCACCCGCGACACCGGCTATGAATACGCCGGCGGCGGACAGGCCCGGCCCACGGCGGTTTGGAACGACGGGCAGGCGACGTATTTCGAGTTCCGCCAAGGGGTCCGCCCCTCGATCTTCGCCGTCGATGGCGAGGGTTTTGAGCTGACGGTGAATTCGCAGACCCGCGGCCGGGTCGTGCGCGTCGGCGGCGTAGCCGAGGCTTTCACCATCCGGATCGGCGACGAGGTGATCTGCGTTCGCCGCGTGGCGGGCGGCAAGACCGTGGATCCCTTCATCCTCCGCAGCCTTGCCGGGAAGGAGTTCTGAGATGGCCGAGCACAAGGGCACCGACGATCAGGGTTTCGAGGAGACTGACTTCGAGGCTGACGGCACCGCGCAGGAGAAAGCCTACCACGTCGAGCGCAAGCCCCGCCGCGCGGCGCTGGGGCTGAACTCGCTCGCCGGCAAACTGGCCTCCGGCCTCATCGCGGGCTGCCTGCTCGTGGTGCTGGCCTACGCTATGGTCGCGGGCGAAGACGAGAGCGCGCCCATTGAGACCTCCAACGTCACCGAGTTCCAGGACGGGGCGAGCGGCAGCGGCTTCGGCAACATCGCCCCCGCCGCGACGCCCGAGCCCGAGGACGAGGGCTTTGACTTCGGTCTCATCCAGGACCAGCTCGACAGTCAGCGCAGCGCCTTAGAGGCGCGCAATGCCTCCCTGCAGGAACAGGTGCAGCAACTGCAGAGCAGCCTCGCCGATCTGTCCGGTCGTGCGGGCAGCGAAGACAGCGCCGTCGTCGCAGACCTCTCCCGTGCCCTGCAGGAGACGCAGGAGCAGAACGCGCAAATCGCGCAGCAGATGCGCGAGGAGTTCGCCAACCAGCTGAAATCGCTGCAGGCGGCCAATGAAGAGCGCATGACCCAGCAGGAAGAGACGCTGGAGTCGCTGCGCCGCGAAAACCTGGCGCTGCAGACCGAAATCACCACCGCCAGCAATAACGCCGCGCAGGAGGCCCAGGACGCCGAAGCCGAGCGGCGGCGTCAAGCTGAGCGCGAGGCCGAGCTGGCCGAACGTCGGCGCCAGCAGCAGGAGGAACTGCAGGCCCGCGTCGAGTCCGAGGCAGTGGTCTACGACAGCGGCGCAAGCTCAGGCAGCGCAGAACCGGCGAGCGGCGGACCCGGGGACACAGCCGGGCAGCTGAGCCCGCGCGGGCAGTCGCGCGACAGCGCGCTGCGCGCCTTTGTCACCGGCAGCACTGGTGCCACGCCGACCGAGCAGGCGACGGAGATTGCCAATCCCTCCTACACGGTCCTTCAGGGTACGATGATCCAGGCGAGCCTCGAGAACGCCGTCGACTCCTCCCTGCCCGGCGCCGTCTCGGCCGTGGTCAACTACCCGGTCTGGTCCTTCGATCAGAGCCAGGTGCTGATCCCTTCCGGCTCGCGCCTCTTCGGCTCCTACAGCTCGGACATCAACATCGGTCAGGGCCGCATCCTCATCGGCTGGACCCGCCTCGTGACCCCCGACGGTCAATCGGTGCAGCTCTCGGCGTTTGGCGGGGATCAGATGGGCCGCTCGGGCATCAGCGGACAGGTCGACACGCGCTTTGGCACGCGCTTCGGCAATGCAGCGCTGATCTCGCTCATCGGCGCGGGCCCGAGCATTGCCGCTGCGCAGATCGACGATGACACCACCTCCGACATTGCCCGCGATATCACCGAGGATCTTGGCGATTCCACCAGATCGGCCGCGGCAGACTACGCCACCCTGCCCCCGATCATCACAGTCGAGCAAGGCAGCGCCATCACCGTCATGGTCGACCGCGATCTGGAATTCTTCTGATGACCGCAGCACCGCCGCGCGCGTCCTTCCTTGCAAGCTACCTTGCGCCCCTGAGCCCCTGGCTTGGTGATCCACACGTGGTGGAGGTGGCGATCAACCCCGATGGCGGCGTCTGGATCGAGCGACAGGGTGACAGTCACATGCAGCGGGCCGAAGGGCTGAGCGTCGCGCCGGCGCAAGCCGCGGACCTCGCCAAGGCGATCGCTTCTGAGGTAGACGTGCCGCTCTCGGCGAAAAAGCCGATCGTGTCGGGCAAGATCGCACATGGCGGTTCGCCGCTGCGGGCGCAGGTCGTGGCGGCCCCGGTGATCGAAGGCGCGCCCTCGATCTGCTTCCGGCGGTATGCGCAGTCCAAGCTCGAGATCGGAGACATGACGCTTCTGCATGGTCAGCTCGTCGATCTCGACAAGCGGCGTCGGGATCGGGCACAGCAGGTGCGCGAGTTGACTGGCGCGGGCCAGGTCAACGAGGCCATGCAGCTTTGCATCGAGGACCGCCTGAACGTGGTGATCTCCGGCGGCACCTCCACCGGCAAAACCACTTTCGCCCGCGCGCTCCTTGAGATGGTCGACACGCGCGAACGGCTGGTCACCATCGAGGATGCCTTCGAGCTCTTCCCGAGCCACGCCAATACTGTCTCCATGAAATCGGACCGGATGCCGGGGTCTGAAAAATCCCCCGCAAAGCTCCTGGAATCCAGCCTGAGGATGCGTCCCGACCGGATCATTCTCGGCGAGCTTCGCGGCTTTGAGGCCCTCACCTTCCTCGAGGCCATCAACACTGGCCATGGTGGGTCCTTCACCACCATCCACGCGGACACCGCGCTCAAGGCCATCGATCGGCTGGCCATGATGGTGCTCGGCACCGGGCTCAACATGAGTTTCGAAGAGGTGCGCCGCTACTGCGCGCACAGCATCGATGTCGTGATCCAGCTGGGAAGGGAGGATGGGAAAAGGGGGATTGCGGAGATTTTTCTGCCGGGGGCGCACGCATCGTGACAGCAGGAGTTCAAGGAAGAAATTTACTACCGCTCGGCCACCCCTTCGGGTAGATTGGCGAGTATTGTGCAGACCTGCACGTTTTACGAGCATTTGCGCGGATGGTGAGCTACTTGACGTGAGGTTTAGACCGGACTTTAGCAGATGCTGTTGGTTGCCATTTTTTACCTCGTATCTGCTGAAAAGAATATTTGGTCAAATAAAGCATGAGTTGAAGTGTAGGTATGGAGAAAATCGTCTTCTTCGGTGGGTTCGTTCTAGTAGGCGTCGGTATCGCGATTCTCGCGACCGACCATCTGGCCTTCGGCGCCGAAATCACCGGAACCTTCGTTTCCTCCAGAACCCTCCTCTTCCCCCTCGGCATCGCGGCGGTGCTCATTGGTGGCATTGCAGTGCTGGCTGGCTCGGTCGCAGGAATGGTCCGGAACCAGAAGTGAACATGATGCCTTTTGCGCATCCAGCGACAAGTGCTCTGCCCGAAAAGCCAAGCGCCTTGAGGGCAATCATCAGGGCGTGGCCGCTCAGTTGATCGAGGGCCTGCCCCTTATATGATGCATATAAAGGCATCAGAACCAAATTTGATATCGAATTCCGCATCAGTCTTGAGACTGACCAGCGCATTTCCCAGTGCACCAAGGGCCTGCCTTGGGAACCACCTATGGCAGGCTATTCCACGGTGGTCGACACCGTGAGGGAAACTCCTTCTTTTTAACCCTCCTGTCGTGCCTGTTCGACCGCCTTCTCCAATCCAGCCCGGTCCAACGCGCCTGGATAGAGAGTCCTCCCAATGATGAAGACCGGCGTGCCATTCAGGCCCATCGCCGCTGCCTGCATTGAGTTGCGGTCCAGAAGGCCATCCCACTTTGCTCGGTTTTCCAGATAGGCGTTCTGCACCGCTTCGACATCGATCGCCGCGGCGCGCAATGTCTCGTCCACCTGCGCATGGTCAAAGCGCCCCTCGGTCGCCATCAATGCCTCCTTCGCCCTTGTATGGAGGCCGAGCTCGACAGCGCCAAGTGCAAGCTGACTGGCATAGACCGAAGGTGCGCCGAAGATTGGCCAGTCCTTCATCACGAGCCGCAGATTGCCGTCGGAGGCGACGATGTCCGTGACCGTTGGGTGCGTTTTCTTGCAGAACGGGCACTGGTAATCAAAATACTCCACGATCGTCACGTCCCCTGAGGGATTGCCCTCGACGGGTCCGACCGGATCGTTCAGGACATCGTTGACTGAAATCTCCTGTGCCCGCGCCAGGCTCGCGTTTGAACTTGCAATAAGGGCTACGCCCGCACCGCCGGTGAGAAGATTGCGCCGAGTGATGGTCATGTTGCTTCTCCTTTCGATTGTTTTCGCACATCAGCCGCCTCCGCGAGCGGCGGTACAGTGCCCCGACCCGACTGGGCCTCGGTGAGGACCATCACCTTGGTCATGCTGTCCGTCTTGCTCGCGAGGTGGATGATGTCCTGGTTGAAGAGCCGGATGCAGCCCGACGACGTGCCGTGCCCGATGGACTCAGGCTCCGGCGTACCGTGGATGCGATAGAGGGTGTCGCCACTTTCGTCGTGGAGATAGAGCGCGCGCGCGCCGAGCGGGTTTTCTATGCCGCCGTCCAGACCGTCGCGAATGGGCCCGTAGAGATCGGGCTCGCGCTTGATCATATTCTGCGTCGGCGTCCAGTGCGGCCAATCGCGCTTGTAAGGCACATGCGCCTCACCCGTCCAACCATAGCCCGCCGCACCGACGGCTACCGTATACCGCATCGCACGATTATCTGGTTTGATTTGATAGAGGTAGCGGGCGTGCGGATCGACGATAATGGTCCCCGGAGCTTCGCTGCTCCAGTAGTTGACCTCCTGTCGCACCGTCTCTGAGTTCAGGAACCGCGCTGGCACCGCAGGAATGGGAATCCCATCGTCTTCGACCGCATTGTACATGGCGCGCTGCTCTGCCGTGACGGAAGACTGTTCAACCGCCGCAGGAACCGCCTCCACATCCGCAGCGCCCTCACCAAACCGGTTCGGCAGCGCATTTGTGTCAGGCGGCCTTACACAGGCCGAGAGGACCGCCACAGCCAGCAATGCTGAAGGCAGTCTCAAATCATTTAGGATCATGGAAGTCCTTTCTTTACCTTGAGGATCATGCCCCGCAGTCCGGCCCGCGAGATTTCTCCGGTATGTGAAGCGACGAGTTGCCCGTGGGTGTTGAAAACCAAGGTACTGGGCAGCCCCACCGCTTTGAGTTCCTGCATCAGCGCGCTGGATGGATCGCGAAAAATATCGTCCGCGTCGAGGCCGGCGCGTTTGATGAAGCGGGCGATCTCAGACGCGGACTCGCCCTGATTGGCGAAGATGAAATCGACCCCAGGCTGCGTGGCGGCGAGATCCTGCATCATAGGCATCTCGCGTCTGCAGGGCGGGCACCACGACGCCCAGAGGTTAAGTACCAACGGCGGTCCTGGGACGAGTTCCAGGACGTCGCCATCTAGTGCCAGCAAGGATTCGGATGGCAGGTCGGGGGCTCCTTCCGAATGAAGGGAGAGAGCCGCAAGTTGCGCCGCAGAGGCCAGCGCGGCACTGGTGAAAAGCGGTAGCGATGCTTTGAGCCCTATGTGCAACGCGATCGAAGCCACCACGAGCGCAGCGGCACCCCAGCCAGCGGATGCGAGAAAGCCGCCCTGCCAGACGCGGAATATATCGAGCGGCACAGTTTCATAATCGGCCCAGTGCTTGAGAACAAAGCCGGCTCGCGCACCGAGAATCCAAGCCAGTACCACCAAGGTCGCCCATCGCTCGTTCCTTTTTGAGGCGCTCCTTCCGATCAGCCTCGTCGCCGCGAGAAAAACGCCGATCGCCAACACGGCGGCAAACCGCGCTCCGTCGAACGCAATAGGGCCAAGGGAGATTGCATTCATTGACCAACGATCCTGAGAGATCGCAGCAATTCGGCGCTGTCGATGTCCCCCACCAGCCGACTGCTCGCGACTTCAGTCCTGGAGGCATCGAGAAACAGCATGGTCGGCGGCCCGGCGACCGCGAGCTCTCGCAGGGTGTCGCGTGCGCTCGGTGTCATTTCGGTCACGTCGAACTTGACAGAGTTCATCTCTACCAACTCCGCGATCACTCCCGGGTCGCTAAGCGGCCCGCGCTCGATAACGCGGCACGTCACGCACCATTCCGCCGTGACATACACGAGCGCAGGCCTTTTCCCGTCTTCGCTAAGCGTTCGCTTCAGCTCAGCGGCTGATGTCACCGTGCTGAAATTCACCTCTGACGATCGCGTGACCACGTCGGCCGCGACACGCAAAGGAGCAAGTGGGCGAGTGGGGTCACTACCACCGAGGGCGGCCCCGACACCTTCAAGTATACCAGTGACCACCAACAGGATCGACAACGTGAATGTGGCACTTCGGTAAAGCATTGCGGGCATGCAAGCCGCTGTCCAGACTGCCACGCCCGTACCGATTAAGAGCGCTGCCCATAGCGTCAAAATTATTTGCCCCGGCAAGACGCGCCCCGCCAGCCAGATGGCAAAGCCGAGGAAAACGACACCGAAGACCCGCTTGGTCACTTTCATCCACGCGCCGCTGCGCGGCAGGATGCGCGGGCCGAACATGCCAACGGCAAGCAGCGGCATTCCCTGCCCAAGCCCCAATGCGAAGAGCGCCGTCGCGCCAAGGGCGACATCCCCGGTTTGCGCTATGTAGAGAAGTGCCCCTGCAAGTGGCGCGGTCACGCACGGCCCGATGATAAGGGCCGACGTCAAGCCGAGCACCGCGGCGGCACCGACAGAGCCGTCGCGCCTTCGCGCCCGGCCGAGTCTTGCCTGGAGCGCTGCAGGCATCTGCAGTTCGAATGCTCCGAACATAGACAGTGCGAGCAGACAGAAAAGCGCTGATACTAGACCAATGGCAGCCGGCGATTGCAGCGCCACCTGAAGGTTCGCTCCGGACCATGCCGCAACCACTCCGAGCAGCCCAAAAGCCGACGCCATCGCCAACACGTAGGTGCCGGTGAGCACCAAGCCACGGCGCGCTCTAATTGGGGCACCCTGCCCGGCCAACATCCCTGTGAGGATCGGCAACATCGGCAAGACGCAAGGTGTGAAGGCCAGAAGCAGGCCGAATCCAAAGAAAGCAAGGATAGCGAACGCTGAACCACCTCGGCTGGCAAGACTCTCGATGAGTCCGGTCTCTTCGCTCACTGTAATCCCGGTGGACACCGGAGCCGATCGTGCGACCGTTTCAGGCGTTGCTTGGGCTTGGAGAAATCCAAGGCGATCTTTCGCAATTGGGGGCTGCGGCCATTCCAGCGTCCCTTGGGCCGTGAGTGTGGCAGTCTGCGGCGCATAGCAGATGCCATCCTGCTGGCATCCCTGCCAGGTCAGGGTCAAAGGCTGCACCACGGGCGCAATGGCGATGGACACGTCTTCACGGAATATTTGCTCATCACCGAAATTTGGATCGTCATAGGGCTCGCCGTCCGGCAGATTCAGCGGAAGTGATCGACCGACTTGGGTCTTGGCAGCGAAGCGGCTGCGATACAGATAGTACCCCTCGGCCACCTTCCAATTCAGAACCAAGGTGTCCTCGGCACCCTGCGAGATCGAAAGGTCAAAGGCTGCGCTTGGCTCCAGAGCGCCGGGCGCAGACGCGAACGAAACACCCGGCACAATCGCGCCGAGCAGACATAGAAAGGCAGTAAGCCTGAAGAGCGGAGATCGTCCCATGCCGAGCGGTCTGAATGGTGATTCTTAAGACCCGCTTAGAAAATTCTTAAAGTTTTCATAAGGTCCACGGACGAGACAAGATTTGGCGCACGGTGCGTCGGTCGCCTCTGGCACGGGAAACGCTGCGGTCGCGACCGTCCCTCTTCCCAGCGATCGCCTGCGGGTAAAGACCTGAAGATTTCACCCGAGGGGCAGAAATCATATTCAAAATTCGGAACGCAAAAGCATCGGAGTGCATTCACTCCACAATGAGGCGCTGCAGAAACGCGGCGCCCGCTCAACCACCGGAGGAAGATGCCATGACCATGCGTTTCGAACAGATCCTCGCCGAAGGGGTCGCCCAATGCTCCTACCTCTTGGGTGATACCGGCAGCGGGACGGCAGCCATCGTTGACCCCAGACCAGATTGCGAGATCTACATCGAACGCGCCAAGGCGCACGGCCTGACGATCACCCATGTGTTTGAGACCCATATCCACGCCGACTTCCTTTCGGGCGCCCGCGAGCTGGTGGCCCGGCTTGACGGCGCACCCGCGCTTTGCGTCAGCGTCGAGGGCGGCGCCGAATACGCCTTCGACCACTTGGGCATCCGAGATGGCGACAGTTTCGAGTTCGGCAAACTCCGCTTGGAGGTTCGCCACACGCCCGGCCACACGCCCGAGCATGTCTCGTTTCTCCTGTTCGAGGAGGGTCACGACGACCCTTGGGGTGTGCTCAGTGGCGACGCCTTCTTCGTGGATTCAGTGGGCCGACCGGACCTGCTGGGCGACGACAAGACCGACGAGCTGACCGAGGCGCTGTTCCGCACCACGCAGGAATTCTACATGGCGCTGCCCGAGGGGGTCATCGTCTACCCCTGCCACGGCGCGGGCTCAGCCTGCGGGCCGGACATCGGCGACCGCATGTCCACCACGATGGGCTACGAGAAGGCGCACAACAAGTATGTGCAGATCACCGATCTTGAGTCCTTCAAGGCGGAGATGACGCAGGACGCACCACCCGTCCCAACGCACTACCCGCGTCTGAAAAAGGTCAACGCCGCAGGGCCCGAGATCATGCACGGGCTGCCTCGCTGCGTTGGCAAGACGCCTGACGCTTTCGAGGCGCTGCTCGAGGCGGGAGACGTACAGCTTTTGGACGTGCGCGACATGCTCGCCTTCGGCGGCGGCTTCATCAAGGGCGCGCTGAACATCGGCCTTCAGCCCGAGCTTTCGGTCTGGGCCGGCTGGCTGCTCGACCCCGAGGCCCCCATTGCGCTCGTCACCGAGACCGACGAACAGGCGGCCGAGGCGGTCCAGTTGCTTTGGCGGGTCGGATATACGCGCTTCGCCGGTTATCTCGCGGGCGGCATCGGTGCGTGGCGCGAAGGCGGCCGACCGCTCGAACACATTCACCAGTTGACGGTGCAGGAACTTCAGAAGAGCGATGTCCTTCCGCTCGACGTACGCAAGAATGAGGAATGGCAGAGCGGCCACATCCCCAAGGCGCGCCACGCCTTCCTCGGTACGCTCGAAGGCGAGCTGGACCAACTCGATCGGGATGCCGACTACGCCACCTATTGCCAGAGCGGCTTTCGCGCCAGCATCGCCGCGAGCCTGCTGCATCGCGCCGGGTTTTCGCAGATCACCAATGTGCCTGGCAGCTTCGGCGCCTGGCAAGCGCAGGGCTACCCGGTGGAAACTTGAGCCATCTCAGCGACAAGGAGATTCCGATGACCTACTCCCGCTTCGCCCTCATGATCCTCGCCTCAACGGTGATCATGTTCGGGCTGATGTATCTCAACACCTACGCATTCGAGCACGTCTTCTTCAGCGAGACCCGCGTCTATATGGCGATCGTCATGGGCGCGACCATGGCGTTCGTGATGCTCGCCTTCATGGCCGCGATGTATCCCAGTCGGGCAGTCAATATCGCCATCTTCGCGGGCAGCATCGTCGTCTTCGCCGGCGCGCTCTGGCTGGTGCGCAGCCAGGTGACCGTGGATGATGAAAGCTACATGCGGGCGATGATCCCCCACCATTCGATCGCCATCATGACCTCCGAGCGGGCCGGCATCGAGGACGCAAGGGTGCGTAAACTCGCTGGCGGCATCGCCACGGCCCAGAAGAAGGAGATCGCCGAGATGCGCGCGCTGATCGCCGATGTCGCTGCCGGCAACATGGTGACCTCGATCTACGAAGACCCGCCCGTACGGCAGGGCACGCTGCAGGACGCGCTCAGCAACACGCTCCTGTCGACGCTCGATCCGGCACCGCTGACCCCCGAAGAGGCAGGGGATGCGTTGCCCGAGGGCGAGACCTGCGCCTTCCGCCGCACCCGCACCGAGGAGCCGGTGCTGATCGCTGCCGCCAATGGCAGCACGGCAGTAACCCGCCTCAACGGCATCATCCTGCAACTCGAGGGTCTCGGGGAGGGGCACTACGGGACAGACGGTTTGGAGATGACGGTCGAGCCGGTGGACGCACTACGCTCCGACAGCGAACTCACCTTCCGGCTCGACCCTGGCCCCGAAGCGATCTATCGCGGGTTTTGGACCTGCGCTGCTTGACGTGAGCGATACACCAACGTCGCGGTCTTTTCGGCTTTCCAATGGCCAGAAAAAATACGTCGCCCCAAGCGATTACCGAGGTAGAGGTGGGCAAATGCGTCAGGCTGCCAGCAACGAGAGCTCGGTGGCAAGATCTGGCCAATGGTACTGTGTATTTCATTCCACTGTTGAAATGTGTCTGCTCGCCACCATGCTCAGTACCGAGGCCGCAAGACCTACAGGTGAGAGATCGATCGAGCCCTAAGTTGATCTGGAGGGAACGATGTCAAAGGACTGGAAGAACATTCAAATCATTGAGTGTGAAGCTGGTGACGGCTCAACGATTACGATCTTCCGGCAATCTTCCGGAAGGCAAGAACGCTATGTACTCGGCAATGGTCAAGAGGTCACCGCGAACGCCGATGGCAGCTTTTCGATCCCTGGCGCGAATTCAGTCTTGAGCGTCGAGAGCGTCTGATCGGCGATCTTACGACGCTGATAACCCTGCAGGCATCCGCCAGCGTAGCGAAAAATGGACCATTTGCCTTGGTCTGCGCGCCGCGATACTCCACCATGTAAGCGGGGACGACAGTCCACACCGGGAGGCATGAGGGTGACCGGGCGATGACCAAGCAGGGCATACTCAATTTGCAGATCAAAGGCGCGCTCGAAAGCCACTTCGCGGCGATCGTTGAGGGCTCGAACGACGCCATCATCACCAAGCATCTTGATGGCCGCATCATGAGTTGGAACCCGAGTGCCGAGCGCCTCCTAGGCTATACCGCCGCGGAAGCGATTGGCCAATCGATCACCATGATCATCCCCCACGATCACATGGAGGAGGAGGCCGACATCATTCGGCGGCTGACGCGCGGCGAGCGGATCGAACACTTCGAAACCGTCCGCTGCCGCAAGAACGGCCAGCTCGTCGACCTTTCGCTGACCATCTCCCCTGTCAGGGACACGGCAGGAAACATCGTCGCAGCCTCCAAGATCGCCCGTGACATCACCTTGCAAAAACAGCTCGAGGAGCAGCAGCGCATCCTTCTGGCCGAAATGCGCCATCGCGTGGGCAACAGTTTTGCCATAGCAAGCGGGCTGATCAGCGTCTTTGCTCGCGGGGTCGACACGGCACAGGAGTTGGCTGCGATGATGAAAAATCGCCTTGTTGCACTCTCCTCTGCACAATCGCTCGCGGTCACCGACCCCCTTGCGCCTATGCGGTCCGGCGTCCCGTTAAGCGACCTGCTGCGAGACATCCTCCTGCCATTCCGGGCGGACCTCGTGGTTCTTGAGGGCGACGACATCCCACTGTCCGACAGGGCCCTGACGCCTCTTGCCTTCGTGTTCTACGAGCTTTGCACAAACTCAGTGAAATACGGCGCCCTCGGCCAGGAAGACGGCACACTGCAGGTGATGTCTAAGATCGACGGCCCCCGTTTCGAAATCACGTGGCGGGAAAGCGGGAGCTTCGGGGCAACACCCAGTGAGGGGGAGGCCGGCTTTGGCTCCCGGATGTGCGAGCGCATGCTTGCGGCACTCGGGGGAACCTTTCATCGGGAGATCGCGCCCGGGCAAATGACTGTCAGGGTCCACGTCGCCCTCAGCGCCGCCACACAGGAGGACTAGGGTGATCAAGGAATGTTAGAACCAGCAGCGCGCGCCGGTCTCCTCTCAGCCTCCGCCTCATTTCTTTGCCAACACAGGCGCGTCGTTGAGAAATTTCCCTGGCGGCTCTCACCACCAGGGAAGAAGCTGCTCAAATAGAAGACGGCTACACCACTCACGGAAGAAGCCAATCGGACCGTAGCAAATCTCAATCAAGGCGACAAGAAGTTCTCAAAGTGATAAGTTTTACGCAGCATTCTTCTAACAATTTGATCTAGATGCCACAAATTCAACCCAAGCCGCGTTCCGCAAAGGACCAGAAGCTTCGCGCGATACTCAAGTTGCGAGATATGCTGCGTGTTCTTGAGATTGACGTGGGCATTGACGGGCTGCGAAGAACCGAGCGGGATGTCTTGCTCGCCGCCCACGCCCTGTGCCAGCGCACCGGCAACACGGTGAAATCCGACGGCCTTCGACGACATCCTTTGGTTGGCGCGATCCCTCAAGCGACGTTCTACCGGTCCATCCAGACCCTTCTGAGTCTTGGGCTCCTCGAAAGAGCACCGAACACGAAGGCAAAATCGTACGTCCTTCGCAGCGACCTTCTGTCGAAGCGCCCGCCGCGGGGGTGAACTTTCTTCGTTCGCCTCGCGCCGCAATGCATGCAAGCGCAGCATGGGTGGTTTTGGGAATGCCGCGGGCCACCCGAGGGTGTGTCTGCCGCGCACTGCAAGCTCTGGCCTGGAGCCTCGTTCCGCAGCCGGTCTGCGCCAGAAATCATTCGAGCGCCTTCCAAAGCAGGGGCGAGGCGCCACTGCCGCAGTACACATCTTCACAGAGAGGCGGGTTTTCGCCTCGCATTTCCAGAACTTTCCCGGAATGGTTGTCGAAACAGTTCCGCACTACTATCTTATATCTTGAATGCAGCATATCACTCACGGAGCATTCAGCGCGGGGCGTACTTTCCTATTTCGGAAGGCGCGCCCCGCGTCCAATGGCCGGGCCTGCGAGGTCGGGGCGACGCGTTTCCACCCCATTAGAAAAGTCTACATGGCAAGATCGGTAGGCACGCCAGGGCAGCCAGCCCTCGACGATGTCAGCACAAGCCATATACCGGGGAGCTCTGCAGTCTGAGGATACCTCAGACAAGCCGTCGAGATGACCGGCCGAAGTCCTTCGTCATGCAGACCAAAGGTCCCGATCCCCGGGGCGACCATCCTCATCAGGTCACGCGAGCCCCTGCAAAAGGTCTTTGGTGCCCGACATGCGTCCAAGGCTTGAGGCGATCCGCTCCCGCCATCGGGGGCCTTGCGACAGCGCGTGGTCGTAGGCTTCGGCGAGATCTTCAGGCCGATCCTCGGCGAGGATGCGAATGAGGAACTCAGCTTGGGCTCGGTCTTTTCGCGCCTTCGCTTCGTCCGGTCCGCCGTGCCGTCTGCTGGCCACGATCAGCTTGTGGATTGCAAAGCGCTCGGGGCGCGGGACCTGCACAAGGACTCCGGAGCGGTAGAGCGCCAGGGCGTGAATCGGCTCCGCGATCAGGAAATTGAGGTAGTTCAACGCTTGTGCGCTGACCCCCAGTGCCGGAAGCGGCTTGATACCCTCGTCGCCGAAAGCCGGTGTTAGGAACTCGACCATGGCTTCGCCGCCGCTTTGACGCCACTTCCAGATCTGCCGATCATAAACCCCTGGGACCGCTTCGAATTTCATCGACCGAAGAATCTCCCCTGGCTCTTCTTCCACCCGGTCGCCCAGTGCCACTGAGAGCCGCTCGAAGTTCGCGAAATCAATGTCCCCTGTCTGGGCAAGCTCGTCAGAGTCAAAGCGAACGCCAAGCTCCCCCTGATAGAGCCCATAGGCTCCGGTCCCGATCAACGTACCGCCCAGCCGGAAGACGCCAGCGCGCGCGAACGCCAGGAGCAATGAGCCTGTCTCCCGATCGGTTCCGATCATGCCTTCGGCCCTTAGAACACGCGCCAGACGCGACATGCGTTTTCTTCGCTCTTGCGCCTCTGCTTTCAAAGCGGCAGCGCGTGCCAGGCGATCACGCAAGTCTGGACTATCTTCGCCGAGGTAGCGGCTCTTCATCTCGGTCCCGATCCGGAACCGGTCATAGAGATAGGTCCGCCCATTGCGGTGACGCTCCTCTATACTGCCGATGATCTCCGACGCCGCCTCGTCGAGATGCATGCGCAGCAAGTCCTGATACGCGACTTGGGCGGCGCGGGAGTGCGATATCGGATCCATCTTGTACCTGCGTTTCTCTTGTGTGCATCAGATATGGGATTGATACACACAACGGTCATGTGCAGCAAAGTATCTTTGGATGCACACAAGCAAATCCTTGGACTGTGGCCACGCATCTCAGAGAGGCACTGCGCCCGACAGATGAGGTTTGACGGCCAATGTTTGAACTTTTGCGTCAGGAATTATCTTCATGCTGCTTTGCCTCTCAGGTGAGAGCCTCGCCTATAATCGGTAAAGTCGTCAGGTGTTTGTCGATGGCCTCCACCACGTCGCTCCCCATCGGAAGATGCGCCTTCTCAGTCGCCCATCGATCCATGAAGAGCTCGACAGTTTCGCGTGCGGTCTCGATGACCAGCTTTCTTGGCAGTGCAGCCTTGCTGGCAAGATGTAGAAGCTCGTCTTCCGTGAATTCATCAAACCGCCGCGTGCGACTGAAATTCAGGGCCGATTGATCGCCCGGGAGATAGGGGATCGTCGACACGAAATCATAGGAGGGTGAAAGCTTTGCATTCCGCTGGTCAGGGTAGATGAGGGACCAGTTCTTCAGGTGCATGTCGCCATTGCCGATGAGGGTGTTGAAGGTCAGGCGGCGGATGAACTCGGCGACATCCGCGTGATCGGATTCGGCAGCAATGACTGCTGCAATGTTGCGGTTGCTCGCCTTCTTATATTTGTTTTCGGCGTAGACCCCATAGACTTGGGCAAAGTCCTCAATATGGACGGATGTGCCATCCTCGCGGCGGTCAAAACGCTCGATAATGAAAGCTTTGTCGCCAAGGCGATCGATGCCATCCGGCAAGTTCTTGATGCCGTCGATATCGACCAGATCAATGGCTGGGACATTGATCCCGACCATACGAGCTAGCGACATCATGGAGAATTCGTTTTCGGGGACCCCACGGTACTCTTGAGACGGCAGCTTGACGATCCAACCTCCCCCGATACCGCTTGCAGGGATGGTCAGGCCACCGGCGGCGTCGATGACGGCTGAGAATTTCAGCTGCACACCAGCAAGAGAGAACCGCAGAGCATTTTCATGGGCGTTGTCACCATCACCCTCGGCGCCAGCATCAAGATCATCGGTCAACGGCCATGCGTCATCATCGGACGCTTCGACGGTTACGGCGCCTGGCAGGTCTCGACCAAGCGCTTGGATCAGGAAGAACTCGCGCTTCTCGTTGATACCGGCCTTTTCTGCGAGATAGCGTCGGAGATGCCCTTCGGGGAGGAGGTTCGAAAAGAAGGGCATAAGCTTCATCTTGACCGGCGCGAAATCGGTGATGAGCTCGCCATACTGGTCTTTATAATGCAGGCCGAGCGTCGCCCGATCCGGGTCGTTGATGTATGCGTCGGTGAAGGCAAAGATTGACCGCTCATCACCAAGATGGGTGAGCGTCCCGATTGGCTCGCCATAGAGCTTGACGGTCAAAACAGAAATATCAGGCATCATCATCCTCATCAAGCGAGTAGGCCGGACGAGATGGTGCGGCGCCGGTGTCGGGATCCTGCTCATGCAAAGCCCTGTTGCGGATGGAGGTCATCAGCTTGATGCTCTCGTTGAGGGCTGTCAGTTCCTTCGTGGGCTTGCTGATTTGCTCTATCGTCTTTCGAAGCTGCTTGAGCGTTTCAGGATCGAACGTGGGCACGCGGACCCTGTGCAGCTCAGAAAAGGTCTTCTGAAGCTGGTTGAGGCCTTCGAGCTTTGGCATGGTGACCTGGAGGCCACGCACGGTCTCGCCGATGCGTTGCATTTCCTTTTGTATCGCGACGATGTGTTGGCGGTTCGCACCTATCGCGTCTCGGCTGATGGAGCGGACGGCCGGCACGGCTTTGCGCGGGACAAGGGTGAGTTCCAGATCAAGGGCATGGGCAAGCGCGACCAAGCTTGAGAGGCGTAGGTCGACCGTGCCAGCCTCGATGCGAGAAATCTGTGCTTGGGGTACGCCCGCCAGATCACTCAACTCGCGTTGGCTTAATCCCTTGGCTTTGCGCGCTGCCTGCAACCGTTCTGCTATGTCTACAACGTCGTAGCCCATTTTGATGTTCTTTCCTGCATCAATTCATTCCTATGATATCTTTACATACATCATCACGCAAGGTGACTCGAAATTCAGATGCATATTTCAACATCTCAGCTCGCAATGATGCACTATTCAACATCATCTTTGGCTTGGACTTCGCCGCGTGCTACCACCTGGTGGGAAAGCGCCTCGCCTCGAAACCCAAAGGGGCCTGCGTCCGCCGAAGGCCGGAGAACATTTTTCCTGGGGATGGGAGGCCGCCACTTACGCCCCCCTTGCCGGCCTCCACGAGAGCCAGAAACCCTCGATCTGCGCGACGTCGAACACGGTGTAGCCCTTCATGAAGAGGATAGGGCGCTCAACCTCAAGAGTTGCAGTTGTATCTACGCGGCGTGGCGGCCAGGGATCGGCAGAGAAAGAGCCCGTTCCAAAATCGCATTTATCCACCCCCGATATTCGGCGCCCTTCTCTCTTCAGCAGGCGACCCATGTAAATCTTATTTCGATTGGCGCTCCAATATGTTGAGAATAAGTCATCCCCCATTTTCTCTTTCTTTCAGCTGATCCCTTTGGCCTAGAAATTCTAAATGGCGCAGTTTTTTACCCCTGTTGGCGCCTCAATCTCGCCCAAGTTCGCCGAGAACGGATGGCATCATAAAGCGCAATACAGATCATGCGATCACAGTCACATTATCGCGACTTGCAGTCCGCTTTAATTCCGACGACATAGGGTCGATCCAAATTTGGAGAAACCAATGACCCCGCAACTCGATCTACAATCATTGCCAAAAGAAGATCTGGTGGCGCTGAGCAAGAAAGTTGACAAAGCTCTCGCCGACTATGACGTCCGCAAGAAAGCCGAGGCTCGAGCCGCCGCCGAGGCTCTTGCAAAGGAAGCCGGGTACTCCCTCTCGGAATTGATGGAGGCCGGCAGCACCAAAGGCTCGAAAGGCACGCCCAAGTACGCACACCCCGAGAACTCGGCCCAAACGTGGACTGGCCGAGGACGAAAGCCGAAATGGGTTGAGGAACACCTTGCTGCTGGTGGTGATCTCGAAGCCTTGGCAATCGCTAAGTAAGCATAACGATTTCGGAACTAACCCCGACCGAAAAGGCGGGGTTGGTTCTGGCGGGAGATGTATTGCTTCGGCTCAGCATCGGCCGAATGCCATCGCCCGGCCCGAGTTTACTCGCGAGGATGTGAACTCGGACGTGTCCGCGCATGAGGGCGCGCCGCGCGATATGTCCCTCCCACCAGCCCCAGGCTTCGCTACACACCGAACACGACGTGACCTTCTTCGTCGATTGGCCAGGCTGGATTCCACGCGATCTCCCAGATGTGGCCATCGGGGTCCGCGACGTAGCCGCGGACGCCACCGTAGGGCGGTGCATCGGCCTATCGGAGGACGGTCGCCCCCGCGGCCACGAGCGTTTTGATGACGCTGTCCACATCCCCTTCCTCGGGCACATTGTGAGCGAGCGACATGGCACCCGCCGGGGGCAGGTCGCTGGCCCTGGCATCTTCTTCAAGCGATGCCTTCAACCACGTCCCGAACACGAGGCCGTTCATCTGGTAGAAGACGATCTCCGCGTTCTCGAATACCGGGGCCCAACCGAAGCCATCGCCATAGAACCTTTTGGATTTTTCGAGATCGGAAACTCCAAGGGTGATCACCGAGATCTGTTGCTGCATGTCCATGTCCTCTGAGCTCGCCTGCACAACATGCGCAGGCGCTTGGACCATGGGACGCGGCAATCGGAGCGCCGATGCGCGAAAGGACCCGTTCGCGGGGGCCGGGCCAACCGCACCGACCTAACCTGTTTCTGGTATCGCCAAACTACTCACCGTGCCCCCGCGATGCAACCAAGCCGGAAATCAGGGTCTGCGCGACATCAGGTTTGAACGGTTTGAGCTTGCCACTGGCCTTCGAGTCTTCATCGATCTGCCGACCCAAAACTCTCAAGACCTTGCGTGTTCGCCCCCTTTCGGCCTCACCGAATTCCTCAGACACATCGCGAGAGCCGCTCTCTATATTCCGCAATCGCATCGTCAGCCGACAAATCGGCCCGCCTTGCGAGTTCGATGGCAAGGTCGAGATCACTTACCTCCGAATAAGCCTCCACCTCGGCCGATGAGAGAAGACCCCCATCGTTGTCCATCAGTCCGGTTGCCTCGCACTCACGGCTCGCGCTGAGCGCGCTGAGCTGCATGTCATCCAATGACCGGAAACGACGGCGCTTGAGCTCACCGAGGTATGTCGTCTTCATGTCGTCTATAGTTTGCAACCAGTGGCCATGCCGCCCCAGCTTCCATTCCCGCCAACCGACGTCGGGATCGTCAAAGATTTCACCGGCCGCGATCATCTGATAAAAGTCATGCAATCGCGTGGCATTTCGCTCGTATCGGTTCGACACGAGCTCGTCGAGTTCGCGGCAGCGCCCTATTCGGCGTCTCAGTGCGGCGTCCGACAACATTCTCACGGTCATATCGTACCTCTGCTCCTACCCAATGACTTCGGCACCTCTGCGAGCGCCCCGATCAATTCCTGTTCTTTTAGGGCAACCTAACTGCCTGCGAAATCAACTTTAGCGGGTGGCGTCGGCGAGCGCGACGCGCGCATGTGGGACGCAAACTTGGTGCCGCGCTGTGATCCTCCTCCCCGCCGTGCAGCGACAATTTTTCCAGGCTGGAGAAGCGCAACATGGGCGCAGTCCTCGCCCGTTCAAGAACGGCCCTGCCGTCCGTCGCTCATGTCGAGAGAAATCAAATCTTCAGCAGGTTTCGGTGTAATCGCAGTGCTCAGACACCATATATATGACGCAACTTGGAGCTGGGGTCGTTGCCCTTGAGTTCTCCGACCCCGGGAATGGGAAGGAGAAGATTATGTGGAAACGTCTGATAAGTCTCAGCCTGACATTTGGACTGGCCGCCGCCGGACCGCCGGCATCGGCGCAGATGGTCTGCGGACTCCACGAGAGCATCACCGGAACGCTCGAAAGCACCTACGACGAAGCGCTTGTCGGGCGTGGACTTCAGTCTGCAACGCGCATGCTTGAAGTCTGGCGCGCAGCTGAGGAGGGAAACTGGACGATCCTTGCTGTGCATCCCGATGGGCTCGCCTGCGTCGTGGCCAGCGGGGAAGCCTGGATCGACGTGCCGCCAAGGCCGGCAGGGGTAGCAGCGAGTGCCTACCGGGCAGCTGAGAGCGAGGAGTAACCGCCAACCCTCATCGAGCGGATGCGGAAGGCGCTCTCAGGCGGCCATGAGCCCTGTCACCGGGTGCAGCCTTTAAAGGCTGAGAAGCGAAGCTCGAGGGCCGGGGTTGCCGACCTCGAACTCGCGGACCCGGTGACAAAATTCATGCCATCCCCGCAGCAGGTACAGTTTTTCAGGGCCAAAGACCATTTTTCAGGCCCGGCGGTGCGCCGGACACGAGGATGTGCCGCCCGTGGCAAAGGCTTCCTAGACCTTCTCGCTTTCCTCCTTCTGCACATCCCCACCAGCATCCTCAAACTTCGCCAAATCCGTCGCGCCCGCCCGCTTAGGCCGCCGCCGGGAGGCCGCCCCGCTTTCCCCGCCCTTGTTCCGCTTTGTCTCCGCCCGCGCCCGCATCTCGGCAAACCGCGCGCCGTACTGCTGGCAGGTTTCGACCGTCTCCTCCGCCTGCGTAATCTGCGCCAGGCTCGCGACCTTCCGCTTCGGCCTGGCGGTCAGCGGCGGATAGGGCAGCGCGTGCCCGTGCCGCGCCGCCTCAATCGGTCCGAAGTGGTGGTCCTCGTAGGACGTGATCCGATGCGCCTTGATGGGATATTGCCCCTCCGGCAGGATCAGCACCTCGTCGATCGGGAACTGCAGGAGCTTGCCCGGTGAAAGCAACGCCCTCTCTTCGCTGCGGCGACTGATATTGGCGCTGTCGTCGAGCTCGCGAATGCGGCTCTGGCTTTCGGTCTTCGACACCACGGTGTGTTTGCCCAGCATGTCCGACAGGACCGTCGCCGTGTGGTCCTCCTGCGGCGTCATGAAGATTTTCACCCCGGCCCCGGCCATGAGCGCGCGGCGCCCGGCCTCGCCATAGAGCGAGGGGTTGTCGAGACCGGCGATCGACTGGGTGATGATGAAGAATCGTCCCCCGAAGGAGCGGATGGTCTTGATGCTGTTCTCCACGAGCGGCTGGCGGCCGAGCTGGTCGAACTCGTCCATCAGGAACATCACCGTGTAGGGCTCGTCGGGGCCCGGCTCGGCCCGCTGCAGCGACGCGATGCCCTCGGCGAAGAGAAGGCGCACCAGCGGCGCCAGCGTGGTCAGGTGCTCGGACTGCGTGGTGATGTAGAGCGTCTGCGCCTCGCGGCGGAAACTGGTCAAATCGAAGTCGTTCTCCAGCGTCGCGCGGACCACCGAAGGATCATCCCAGAGCTGGAAGCCGGCACCATTGATCACCGAGCGGTAGCTGTCGGTGATTTTCTGGCTCATCCCCGCCATCTCGGAAAAGATCGTCGCGACGATGGGGATGTCGGTCATCTCGGCGTACTCGCGGTACGTCTCCTCGGTCTTGCCGCCGCCCCCGAAGATCTCCTTGGCAAAGCCGAGGTTTGGCCGGCCCTGCTCGATGGCAAAGAGACAGGAGGCGACGAAGAGCCGCTTGCCGGCCTGGTAGAAGCCCTTGGCCGCATCTCCCTGCACAACCAGGAATTGGTCGGCCAGGATATTGAGCGCGGTATACTGCTGCTCCGGCGACGACATGGCCGCGATCCGCGCCAGCGGGTTGAAGCGATGTGTCCGGGTGGAAGGCCCGTCTTCGGTCTCCACGTAATCGAAGGGCGAGAAATACCAGATGCGGTTCCCGAGACCCTTCTGGCGATGGATCGCGGTTTTCTCGAAGTTCTCGCCTTTCACATCGAGCACGATGGCGCTGCCGCCATGATGCAGAAGGTTCGGTCTGACAAAGCCCACACCTTTGCCGCGCCCGGACGGGGCCACCATGATGAAATGAGGAAACCGGTTCGGCGTGGCGGAGATGTAGAGCCCCTGCTTTTCCGGCCCCGTGGTCTTGCCAAAGACGAACCCCTCCTCGGAGATCGGTTTGACCATCTTGTTGCGCCGCATCTCCCGCCGCGACTGGAAATGCGCGTCATCATAGCTGGTGAGCCGGCCGCGGTAGACCCCGGCGACCCCCACGGTCACGAGACCAAGCGCCACCGATCCGTTGATAAGACCCATCACCTGCAGCGCGTCCGGATTGGCCTGAAGCGCGGGCCAGCTCCAGCGCAGGAACCAGGGCTCAAGCGGATCGAGACTGTTTAAACTCTCACGGAATACGAGCGCGCCGTAGATCGTGGCGAGCATGGAACCGATGTAGCCGCCGGCCAGCACACCGCCCGTGACCGCGAGCGGGTAGCGCCACGCCGTATCTAGATTCTGGATCATCGTCAGGGATCCTCCCGTCTGCTTAGAGTTCGTGCCCGTCCTCAATGTCCAAGCCACGCTCTGCGGCATGCTCGGCCGCGAGCTCGGCCTGCCGGACCTGCGCCATCGCCTGGTAGGCCTCCACGGTCTCGCGCTCGCGGGCCCCCTGCCCCACCACGAGGTCGGCTTCGTTCTTCAACTCAGCGGCGACCGCCGCCCGAACCGCAGGATCGCGGATCTCATCCTGCAGCGGGGTGCTGTCCCCTTCGAGGACCTGTGCGAGCTCCGCGTCCGAGAGCGCCTCCGCCATCCGATCGACCAGGCTCTCGATGGCGGGCACATCGGCAAGATAGTGGTACTTGTCCACGGTCAGCAGCTGGTCGAGCGCCAGTTGCTCGACAAGGTCCCGCGGCACCGCCACGCCGTCGATGATCCGATGCCCCTCTTCCAGCACCCTGGTCAGCCGTGCGGAGGCGCCTTCGTCCAGGCTTTCCGCCCGGCCGCGCCACAGCGCCGCCTGAGCCAGGGAGTGGTCTCCCTGCGCCGCGTATTCGGCCACCTCGTCCGGCGTCGTGCCAAGCTGCGCCATAAGATCCGCATCCTGCGCAAAGGCGGCGGCCAGCGCCTCGCGCATGTCATCCAGCGTGCTGTCGATCTGCCGCACGCGTGGATCTTCCGCCTCGAGCCCGTCCCGTACGTGCTGCAGCGACGCGGGGGTGAGATGCGCAAAGAAATCGTCGCGCGTCTCAGCCATCATCACGTGGTCCTTGAAGAAGGGATCGGCCTGGGTGGCGGACAAGAGCTCGGCGCTGGTGCGGGAGAACTCCGCCTCCATCCGCACCCGCTCCGGCCCGGCCTCCATCGCCTGAATGCTCTCCCAGGTTTCTCGCGCCTCGGCCAGCAACTGCTCGCGCGCCTGCGTCATGGCCGCGACAGGATCAAAGCTCTGGTCCTGGGTCATGGCGGATGTCGTGGACGACATCAGGGTATCGGGCTCAGCCATAAGAGAGCCTCCTTCTTCTAGGGTTTGCGCCGACGCGAAGAACGCCTGCGACAGCTTTTCCATGAACGCGTTTCCGGGACCGGACAGCGAGGCGAGCAGACCAAGACTGGAATACTGCCGCGCAAAGTCCTGCACCACCGCGCGGCGGTGCGCCCTTTCCGCGTCCGACATCGGCGGCGGCGGGACCAGGTCGCCCCGGCCCGTCCTGTCATGCGCCGCGCGATACTCGGTCTCGCGCGGCGGGTTTTCGATGATCCCGCGCGACAGGCGGTTGGAGGCCACCATGTCGATGCCATGCGCCCGCGAAAGCTCGGCATGGCACTCGCGCATCACGTCGTAGTTCAGCTCCGACTTCATGCTGATCGACAGGAAGTTGCCCCAGTCGCAGCCGACCTTGTCGACGACAAAATGCGCGTGGATGTGATCCGGATCGCGATGCACCGCGGCGACGTAGCGCCACTGATCGCCATAGTCGCCGCTGGCAAAGATCGCCTGCCCCCACTCGCGGGCCACCGCCTCGGCCGCCTCGATGCCGGTCCCCTTGGGAAAGCTCAGGATGATATGATCGGTGTGCCCGCGCCGGGGCGCGCCGCGCCAGGACGAGGACCAGTCCTCAACCGCCCGCGACAAAGTATTGGGCCGTAGATCACGATCCACCCCGGCGAAGTTCGTCCAGGTGGCATGTGCCGCGTCTTCCCGGGTGATGTAATTGAGCTGACGGGTCAGCTCCTCCTTGGAATGACACCCCCCGGCCCTGATCCTCTTCACCACCGATTGCGGCGATCGCTGCGCATTGCCGGTAAAGGCGCGGAACGACCGGGCCTGCACGCTGCTCTGCGCCGCGCCCGGAACGCGGGTGCCACTCCCGCCGCTCCGACTGCGGCGCGCAAGGTCCTCGAGCGGATAGCCGAGAACCGCCTCCTCGATCGACAGCGACCCCGCCCTCATTTGTCCGCCTCCGGGAAGGCCACATCCGCCAGCGTCCGCCGGCGCGCCACATTGATGAAATTGGTCAACGCCTCGGTCAGATCCCCCACCCGCGCGTCAAGCTGCGCCACCGTCTTGCCGTCGCGCGCGTTCCACTTGAGCCTTCCGGAGTTGGCCAGCTGGGTCATCTGGTTGAGATTGCGTCCCACCGCCACGAGCTCGCGCCGGCTCTGCGCCAGCGCCTCGATCTCCTCGACCCGCAGATCAAGCGCCCCGACGGCCAGCCGCATGAGACGGCGCATACCGTCCGACGGCGTCAGCCCCTCGGCTTCCATCAACGCCTTGAAAGCTGCGTATTCCTCGACACTGACCCGCGTGCCGATCACCGCGCCGTCGGTCGTGGTGTGCGACGAGGCTGCCTGGTTCCGCACCCGCGCTACCGTCTGCCGCGACCGGCCGCAGCGCCGGGCGATCTCGGCATCGGGATATCCTTCGCCCAGGAGGCGATTGATCTCGGCAATATCCTTGTGGGTGAGACGGGGCCCGCGGGGCATATCGCAACCTCAAGCAGCAATCAAAATTCAAACACGCTCTATAGGTGTACAACACAATACCGTTCCAGCCAACCGACCATGGAGGCCGGTTTTCGCCCCTTCGGGGGATTTCCGCTTGCGGAAACCGGTCAGCCTTCATGGTCTCCGTGTCGCGCCCGGTGACCCTTCTGGGTCACTTAGGCAGGGCGCGGTGATCCGCAGGCCAAGAGGGGGCAATCTCGCCCCTGCGAGAGCTGCCGCCGGGGCCGTCCGCGGATCACACCCGTCCAGATGCGCCTGGCGTGGGGCGCACGCGCCCCACGCCAGGCGGAGAGGGCCAATGTGCGTTTTTTTTGGCCCCCAGTCCCATGTGCGCTCCGCGCGCAATCTCCGGGCCAAGAAATCTCTGCCGTTGCTGGGTCGCTGGAACGCAGGAGAGCAGGAGAGCAGGAGAGCAGGAGTAAATGAGTGCACGATCGCTGGACTGCTGGATCGGCGGAATGCTGCAGATATTGAAATATTGAGTTTTTAACTCATTGAGATGATGAGAGCTTGAGCGCAGGAGCCGTGGCGATGTTGACCGCTGGAGGCTTGGGGTGCCGGAGGTCTGGCGTCCCGGATATGTGGACCGCAGGACTAGGAGGACCGGGCTTGAAGACCATCTCGACCATGATGATGAAGGGCGGCAGCGGGAAGACGACGCTGACCCGCATCCTCGCCTCGGCCGCCCTCGCCCGCCGCATGAAGGTCCACATTTATGACGTCGACACCGACCCCCAGGCGCTTGGCTGGGAGGCCAGCTTCAACCGCGCCTCCTGGGGCAAGATCGACAAACCCGCCTGGCGTCATGACCAGCTGACCATCAGCGGCGCCGTCGCGGATATGGATGAGATCTACGACGGCTACGACCGTATGGAAGCCGAGGGCTATGATCTCGTACTGATCGACACCCGCCCGGGGGCCAATGCCGACACCGAAGACCTGATCCTTGCCACCGATCTCGTGCTGATCCCGACCCGGCCCGAGCAGTCAGATTATTCGATCGCCGAGCGGACGCTCGAGTGGTTCGAGGACATCCTGAAAACTGTCACGCCCGACTCCCCGACCCCGGCGCTTCGCACGGTGCTGACCGCAGTGCCAGCCAAGATGATCTCGGTGCTGACCGGGGATCTCGACATCGCCAGCCTGACGCCACGCGATCGCGACGCCTTGCAGGCGGTCATGGACATGCCGCATGCGCTGACCGTGATCCCCAATTCCAAATACTGGCGCGAGATCGCGGCCTGGGGACCGCTCGGCGTCGCGGCGGAGGCAGCGAACTCCCAGCCCGCCGGGCGGCTGCAGGGCGGCGCCATGCTGGACATCCTGGCCGGCGGCGACGCGCTGCTCGACGAACTCCTTGCGGTCATCGACGTGAGGGAGGCGGCAGAGTGAGCGACGATCCCAAACCAGAAAAGCGCAAGAGGTCTCGTGTCGTGCGCACCTCGCATGCGCTGCCAAATGCCGCCGAGCACGCAAAGGCGAGCAGCCGGCTCGCAGGGTCCACGGCCCGCTACGCGGGCCACTCCACTCCCGAGCCGCAAGAGCCGAGGACCAAACCCAAGGCCGACGCCGACGCAGGCGCCGACGTCACTCCTGACCTGGCCCCGACTGGCAAGGAGAGCCCCGCGACCTCAAAGCAACCGCAGCGGGCGCAACCGAAGGCGGCAGCGCGAAGGGCCGCCGCGGGCAGCGAGGCCCAGACGCCAGCGAAGAAAAATGTGCGTGGCTTCGTGGTCTGGCTGCCGGCCGACATGGCGCGGCTGGAGGCTTTGGCGGTCCAGCTTGGCACCAGCGTCGATTATCTCGAAAAGGCACTGATGAAGCCGGCGCGCAAGAGATACCTGGAACTCGATCACGCAAGCGCGCTGCGCGACAGCAAGCGGCTCAAAACGCATCTGGAGCTGACACGGACCGAGGGCAGCGGCGGACTTTTCGTGAACGCTTATTCGGACCCCGAGATTGTCCTCGCCCTGCGCGCGGAGATCGGCGATCCGCTCGACCTCATTGCCGACGCGCGGATCATCGGCGCGCTGTTCCGGCTCTACGGACTCGACGCGCTCGCGGTCTACGAGCGGAAGGCGGCGGGATAAGCGTCACCCAGGGCTTTTGGGCGTGGTGCCTGCTCACTCACACGGGCCGGTGAGGACCTCGCTCACATTCCAGGTCACCGCATCATGCGCGCTGACCACGGCGAATTCGGTGCTCGACCCAAGGATGGCGACCAGCGTCGCCCACGCATCGGGATCGGCCTTCGCCTGCAGGGCGCGGCCGTCTTCGAGTTCGAACGCCGCCTGCTCGCCGGTTTGCGCCAGGACCACGATCCGCGTCGGCGCGCGCTCCTGCGGCAGGGTGACAGCAAATGACCCATTCGGCTGCGGGCCGAAGACCCGATCCGGATCGCAGACGAGCTGCAGCGATGCGCCGGGGCCTTCGAGATCATGCACGGGCAATCCGCGCTGGACACTGTGAGACCAAGTCACATCCGAGATCACCAGCGGTGCAGAGTCCGAGGCGGTACCCTTCTGCGTACCTGTCTCCTGCTGCGCCTGTGCAATGAGGGGCATCAGCGCAGAGACGATGAATGCACCGAATGATGAACGTCGCATGAAACACTCCTTTCGAGCACAAAGCGTACATCTTTTACGCTAGGGCATCCCATCCGGAATGAAAACCGAAGCCCGCAGGCAAAACTGCATGGACAGGGCTAAGGGGCGCAGCCCCTCGCGCGGTCAACAGAAATAGCCAGGGCCGTGTCCTCGGCCGGGGGCCTGCGGGCCGCACCACCCCTGTCGATTTCTGCTGCCCTTGCTACCCCCGGCCTCGCCAGCGGGCAGGCCGGATAGCGCGCTATCCGGCTTCAACTATTTGGGACAAGAACCATGCTGGCAAAGAAATTCTATGCCTTCCCGATCTCCAAGGTTTTTCACCTCGATGACGCAGGAGAAGAACACTTCCTGGGACTGAGATTTCGGTGGAACACGGGAGAGACCGAAATTGCCTGGGAGAACCCCGGAGCCTTCAAGATGGGCCTGATCGTTGAGGAGCCGATCCCTGCCCCATCTTCCCCGGGCCGGGCCTAGGCCCGGCCCGCGTGGGTTGGCCTCGGCGGCGCAGACGCTGAGACCAACCCGCGAAATTTGGCGGGCCCCGCCTGAGCGAGGCCCGATCAACAGCTTCAAGGTGGCAAACGCCTCAGGCGGCTTGTTCGGCCGCGCTGCGCCCGGCCTCCGCCAAGATGAAGTCCACCGCCTTCTGCGCTTCCGACGCGGCGCGGAAGATCGCGCGATTGTCGCCTTTCATGGCAGCAACCCACCCTTCAACATAGCTCGCGCTCTGATCAAACTCCGGCGCCACGCCGATCTGCACGCCGAGCATGCAGGCGCCAATCTCGGCCACCAGTTCCTCGAAAGCGTAGGCTGTGCGGTCAGAAAACCGCTTGAACCTGTCGAGGCGTTTTTCCGCGCCACTCCAATGCGTCAGTTCATGAAGAACGGTTCCATAGAATGCCTGCGCGCTGAGAAACGTCTCGATCGGCGGCATGTGGATGCGATCCGCCCGGATGTCATAGTACGCTCGCGGCTCCGGGCTCGAATGGATCGCCGCGCCGGTGCGGGCGAGGAACGCCTCGAGTTCCGGATCGGCCGTGGTGCCGAGATCCCGCTGCGGCTCGGGGCGGGTGTAGAACTCCTCCGGCAGGCCGTCGATCTGGTCGGAGTTGAACACGCGGTAGGCGCGGCAATAGGGGATTTTCTTCTCGTCGCCGTCGTCGCTCTCGCGTTCGACCGTGCCGAACTTCACCACCGTGGCCGACGTCTCGCCCTTGCGCACCTGCGCGCCGAGCTCCTGCGCCTGCCGATATGTCATCCAACGCGCCGACGCATAGCCTTTGCTGGCGGCCGTCGCCCAGAGCATCAGCACGTTGATGCCGCGGTAGTCTTCCCCATTGAAGCGGGCTGGCATCTGCGCGCCACCTGCGCCGCCGGTCCAGGGCTTGCGCCAGGGCGGTGTGCCTGCCTCGATCTGCGCAATGATCTCATCGGTGACGTGCTGGTAAACGTCGAATTTCGCCTTTGCCATTTGTGGCCTCCTTCGTGGTGGAGACGGTGGGGGCCTTGCAGCCCGCCTTCCGCCGATGGGCTGCGCCTCGGCCAATCTGTCTGACCGGAAACGCATGTTTTCGGCGGAACAGAGTGGGAGAGGGCGAAGCCCGACCCACGGGCCGGACACGGACAGTCAAAGGATCGGAGACGGGAGTGGTGCGGCCCGCAGCGCGCAGCGCGAGGACACGGCCCCGGCGGAGACGACGCCAGCGGCGGCGCTTGTCTTTTGACTTTCCGGGGCCGGTCTGTTGGGCGGACAAACAAACAGCATCATGCCAGTGCGGGGGTGAGCGGGCGCCAGCCCGTCGAGCCCCTGCCCTGCCCTTTGGTTCTATGTGAGGCGCGCGCCCCGCGCGGCTCTCCTCTGTTCAATCCGCCAGAGCTTTCCAGCCCGCTCCCGGCCGGGGGGACGGGGCGGGCCTTGCAGGCGGCGAGCGGGACGCGCACCCATATCGCGAAGGATGGCGAGCCGGCTTGTGGGAAGGTCTGGCTTGATGCCACACCAAAGGCGGGGCGGGCGCGGTCAGGAAGCTTTCGGAGAACGGTGCTGGGCTACCCTTGGAGGGCCGTCAAAACCACAACGCCTGATTTTTGGTCAGGCTAGGCCAGCGCCAATGCAGGAAGGGCCGCGGGGGCTTTTGTCCACAGGGCTGCCCACTGCAACTGGGGATGAAAGCCCTGCCACGCTGCGCAACCATGCCGATTGCGCTTTGCTGACGTTCGCCGCGCGGTCGACGAAGGGGTCAAATGCGGACTTTGCTGCCGTTTGTAATCTGCCGTCTAATGTCCGCTTGAAGCGACACCGCTGCATACTGACAATTACCCACGGGATCGTAATTAATGCTGTTGCGGATTCAATATACAGTTCCGAGTAATTGAAATCCATAACCGAAAAGAATTAGTAGTATAGGTAACCAAATATGACGCTGAGGCGAGGAATATCTGAACTGCGCTCTACCAAGCCACTCTCTCATCTCTAGAAGGTGCTCCAACGCTTCCGGCGTTATAGTGCGAGTGTCTTGAAGGATTACCCAATCGACCTGTTCAACAACCTTGAAGCGTCCCTTCATTATTGGGTCGGGGCCTCCGCGACTGTCTCCAAAGCGTCGCCTCAAATCCATCACCTCCAAAGCCACCTGCGATACATTGGGTTGAAACTTGGCGAATATACCACAAAACCGCTCTACTAATAGGTGGTCTTTGAGAGAAATCCCCATGGTTTCGCGGGCTATTGGCCAGTGTTCTTTGTGTCGGGGTCCCAATTGTTCGAAAAGAAATTGTAAGCTAGCGTCCAGACGCGAGACTTGCTTGGCTCGATTGTCAACAACCAAGTACACGGCCAAGAAGGCGAATCCAACGATATCCAAGAGAATACCTATCTCTGTGGCATGTTTGAGCAAGAACTGAAGAATATTCTCAAATAAACTGGTTAGGTTCTCAGTCGCTGTCATACATCTCTCAATTTCGTTTGGCCTTGAGCGAGCAACAAGAGCAGTGGCATCAGTCGACCAACTACTCTTCCAAGCGGTAGTGTGCCTCGCGTACGAGCTTTTTCAAAGAGAAGAACAAAGGCTGGGGCGTGGCGCAGGAAAGCATTGCCTTCATCGTTCTCCCGTACCTCGACCGCACGTGCTCAATGTTCATAGTTGGATGCTCAGCGTAGCTGATATTCATGTGTACTGCAGCATCCGTCACTCTGGGCTCGCACTCAGCTTTCGCTGCACCATGCACGAACGGCAGTTTCAAATACCGGCAAGTGCACATCCTCCAGGGTCATGATTGGCCATCTGACCGCGGCGTCGCGCAAGCCCCCCCCTAGAGCGTCAGCGCGTCATCTGCGTTCCGTCCGAGAGCAGTATCTCGTCCATGGGCACATCCCATTGCATCGGGAAGATCGTCGGCACCATGCATCCGGCGAAACCAACGCCAATGCAGCGCGGCCGCGGATCGATCCTCGCCAAGGTGCGGTCGTAGTATCCGCCGCCGTTTCCCAGGCGGTAGAGGGCCTCATCCACACCGACGAGTGGAGCTATGACGACGTCCGGCCTACGCACCTCGCCATCGGCGGGCACAAAGATATTCCAGAGGCCTCGCGCCATCCTGCAGTCCGGCGTCCAGACGCGGAATTCCAGGGGCGCATTTTCATCGACGACGACGGGCAGCACGACGCGCGCGCCAGCCGCATGTGCCCTCGCCATCCAGGGACGGAGGTCCGGCTCGCCCCGGATTGGCCAATAGGCCGCGACCGTCATGCCGGGCTGCGGCGCCACGACCCGCTCGAGCTCAGCAATGAGGCGGGTCGTCGCTTCTTCTCGCGCGAGTGACGAGAGCGCGCGGGCTGCTATCAGACGTGCCCGCTCGGCCCGCCTGAACCGTGCTACGTCCCGTGCCGTGTCCGGATCGACCGGATGACCATCGACGAGAAGATGGGCGAAGCAAACTTCCGAGCCTCGATCGGCTTCATCGTCCATTTTGCGTGGGTCTCCGGCTTAAGTGTCTCTGCAGCAGAGTAGTCCCCCGGCGCTTGGCAGAGCAACCAGCGACCAACAATTCCGCGGTTCACTTTGTAAGCTGCGCACCCGTGTCACGGCCACGCAGAGTGAGCCGTGATTGCTTGCCCGGCACTTCTCGCCCCAGGATGCCTGCTTGTATTCGAGACGAAAACCTGGGGACCTTAGCCCGGACCAGAAATGCCTTGTTCCTGCAGATGGCTGGTGCGGTGATGCCTCCCTGTCCGTGCTTGCCAAACTCGGGACCGGCGATGCCAGCTATCGGTCTTCGTCCTCGCCGATGGAACGGCGCCGCCCCGGATGTGGGGAAAGAGCGCCGCGCGATCATGCGCAGCCTGATGCGCGTCGGCCCCGTCACCGAAAGGAGCCATGCCCTGACGGACGATCCCGAAAAGACGCGAGCAGAAGAGCGCGTGCCGAAGGATGCGGCGGTTCCGCGGATCGCTCCGGGCGCGCGCATTGCGCCGGAGGGTGGGCTGCGTGGCTGACAAGGCGGAAAGGGCGGCCGAGGACCGCCCTGCCCGTTTGCCTCAGCCCTCGCTGGCCTTCTTGCGCAGCAGGTCGAAGTCGTTGGCGGCGAAGGTGACGTCGTAGACGGTCTGGCCGTCCTTGGTGTATTCGCTCTGGCGCATGGTGCCGCGGGTGTGGACCACGTCGCCCGGGGCAATATTCTCTTTCGCCCAGCCGATGACGCTGTCCTTGAAGATCGTGACCTCGTTCCAGAAGGGGCGCGACTGGAAGTCGCCGTGATCATCTTTCCGGCCGTATTCGGCGGCGATGCTCACCCGGAGCGTGGGGCCGACTTCCTTGATTTTCCCGACCCGGCCGATGATCTGAAATTCTGCAAAGGTACGCATTTTGTGTCTCCGTCAGTTTGAGTGTTTCGGTGAAAAACGAGCAGACCGGGCCGCGATGCGATCAAACCAAAAACCGGAGGGTCCGCAAAGCGGAAGCCGGTTTTTCGTTTGAAGGACGGCGCTTTAGCGCCGACCGGTCGCGAAGAGCGGACCGAGTCATGTTGAGTGTCCGAAACACGCTGGCGGCGACAGGGCGGCACCTTGCAAGCTCGGCTCTCTGCAGGCGGGACAATCATGGACGGCGGCTACAGAACCTCCGGCATCGCCCCTGGCCGGTCAGATGATCGCGGGCGGTGGCACGCAGCGCCAGCGACGGCACATCACGTTCGTCCCAGCGTCCGAGGCGAAAGAGACTTATGCCCTGGGTCACATCTCGAGCGGCGGATTCTATGAGGATGCCGAAGACACCAAGGATGGCCGACCTCGCCAAACTTGGGGCGCCTGGCGGCCGTGCTGCAGAAGATGGCGGGCACGGGCTCAGGACACGGTGCTCGATCGAGACGTGAACGCCAGCATCACGGCCGGCATGCCACGCGCGGCCGGGCCGAGGATCGCCAAATGCGCTCAAGAAGGCGATCTGGGAATGTCGGCGCGATCTCGTACCGAGCCTCCCCATCCCAGCTTTTCGCAGACCGCCTTGAGGGCTAGGTTCGCGACCCGGCGCGCATTTCCCAGACCCTAAATGGATCAGGCTGACAGTGCCGGCATGGCGGACCGATCGAGATCGGCTTCTCAGCGCCTGCCCAGGACAGGGCCTCTCGCCGCGCTCGGACATACATGACGTCGACCCCGGGGCAACGCAGGACCCTTCCGCGAGAGCGGCTCCCGCGCGGACAGCGCCAGTCCTGCCAGGGCAGGGTCTTGCGCCCTGCCCTGGCAGGACAACTTGGACCTCGAAAAAGGACCCCGCCGAAGCGGGGCCAGGTGGTCCTTCACCACAAAGGACAGATCAGAGATCATCTGGCCTGCTCGGGACCAGGCCGGATGCCGGTGCGCCCGCGTGGATCGATGAGCCAACCGTCGCCATCACGTTCAACGCTCGCGTCGAGGCCGTGCTGATCGACAAAGGCGCGGTCCGCCTCCGCCTTTCGGCTTTGGTGCAGATCGCTCGCCCTGTGCCCGCTCGGACGGCGGCACCAGACCCCGGGAGCGCGATCACACTCCGGGCAGCGGACAGCCAGGACAGGGTGACGGTGGGCAGTGAAATCGGGCATGAGAACCTCCATCGAAAGTTGCGGAGCGCGCCATGCGGTATGCACGCGGACCGGTATGGGTCGGGCAGACGGGCGGGCCTAAGCGGTATCGCTGTTTGTCTGGCCCGCCGTCCCACCCGGGAAGGCGGGGCGCATGCGCCCCGCCCGTGTTTCACTGCATGCCCTCAGGAAGCCACGCGTCAATCTTCGCCGCCTGCGCGCCGGTGACGCCAAGCACGCTGTGCAGGGCGGGATCGCCTTTGAACAGGGCTTCGAGCTTCGCGGCCTTCTCCGCTTTCTTCAGCTTGTCGAAACTTGTGCCCGTCGGGTGCTCTGCGGAGAGGTCCAGCAGATCGCGCCACAGGCCCGACAGGTAGGCACCCCCAATGCGACCAAAGAAGTTGCCGGCATTCGGCGTCCAGACCTCGCGGGTGCGGGGCTGGGTTTCCTTCTCGATGAGCGCGGCCAGCTTCTCGTCCCCACCCTGCAGCTGTGCCGCGAGGAAGCGGACTAATTCTCCGCGAACATGCTCGGCCCCCTTTTGGCGGAAGGCGCGGAAGCTCTTGGCAAGGTCTTTGCCATACATGTCGCGCGGCGGGTCTTCCGTCAGGCGTGCATCGAGCGCATAGCCCTCGCCTTCTGTGGTCGGCCAGTTCGGCACGTCCTCGGTGGAAAGCCCGAAGGGCTTGCTCCAGCGCAAATCATGGCTCAACTGGTAGGCCAGAAGATCGATCAGCAGATCAGGATCGCGCAGCGCCGCATGTTGGCGCGCGCCTTGGGACACGCGGGCCAGATCCTCGCGCAACTTTTGGGAGATCGGGCTTTTCGGGGTTTCGTCTGTGCCGTGCTGTGATTTCTCCAGTATGCCCGCAGCGACGGCCGCCGCTTTGTCACCCTTGCGGATGAGCCCTTCGCAGGTCTGAAATGTGCCCTGACGGTCGACATAGAGGATCAGACCGGCATGCGCCTTCTGCGTCTCGGTATAGGTGCCGCCCAAGACCGCGTTGAGAGCGTCAAACTCCCCCTGCCCTTCTGCATCCAGAGCGTCGTTCTCGGCCAAGTCCGACAGGTCAGAAAACCGCTGAGCCTGCTCGGGGGATAGCTCGCCCGCCTCCTTGTAGATGCGCTCAAAGCCGTTCTCCTGCAGGAACCAGTAACCGAGATAGTCATCCTCGCTCACATCAACCCATTTCCAGCCATTTCGCGTGTAGGTCTCGGCCCGTTCGGCCAACCGCTCCGCAAAGACGGTGGCGAGAATTTCCGGATCATCGAGCAGGGTTTCCTCGGCGAAAAGGTCACCTCCGATCCGGCCCCCTGCGGCCTGATAGGCTTCGATACCGACAAACTGCGCGCGGCGGTCGCTGTCTTTTACTGCATCGGGCTTCAACGCCTTCTTGATCTGGTGGTCGGACCAGTTCTCACCCCGGCACTGCTCCAGCACCTCGAGGCTGCGCACCGCGTCGGCGCTGATGGTGAAGCAGGCGGCGGCATTGAGAGTGATTTCGTTCGCGGCCAGCGCGTCGATCACCGCCTCGGGCAGACCGGCCAGCGCAAGACGGCGGCAGACGCTTTTTTCGGTCACGGCGAAAGCGCGGGCGATAACGGCAGGTGTCGCGCCGCTGCGCTCCATTTTGCCATAGGCGCGGACTTCATCAGCGGGGTGCAGATCGCGGCGCGCAGCGTTCTCGGCCACGGCCCAGGCCTGCGCGGTGGACAGATCGGGCGCGATGCGCACGGGCGGGTTCGCCAGTTCCGGGCGTTCCTGCGCAAGGTCCGGGTGCCGCTCGGCGAGCAGCTGCAAGGCACGAAGACGGCGGCCACCCGCAACGATTTCCGCGCCCCCTGCCCCGTTGATGATCCCGGCAAGGTTCTGGATCAGCCCGGCAGTCCAGATGCTTTCCGCCAGCTCTTCCACCTCGGCGGCGGGCACATTCTGGCGCGGGTTCATCTCGGAGAGCGTCAGCTTGGAGAGCGGGAAACGGGCGTCGTCCGCGGTAATGGAGCTCTGCTTTGTCATTGGCACATTCCTTGTGGTGATTGAGAGTTTTGTGGTATGGGTGCCCCAGCCCTGACGGGCTGAGGCGTGGGGGCCTAGACGGCCCCGTGCTGGATCAGGAAGCGGCGGCCTATGCCAAAGTGATCGCCCTTCCTGAGAAGCGCCCAAGCCTCGGCAATGCGGCGCTTCATGGTTTCATCGCTGATTGATCTCACCTCCTTCCGGCTCTCTGGGGATTGGTTCCGGCGTTTGCCTGCCCCCTGCCCCGTCGCGCGGGACAGTCCGGAGCAAGGGCGGGGCGCGGTGCGCCCCGCTGCCGGTGTCAGTATTCGCTGGGGAGAAGCAGGGTCAGGACGCGGCGGGTCCGGGCGTCATCCAGCGGATCATCGGTGCCGAACGAATAGCTCTCGTCGTAGAGATCGATTTTGAACCAGACGGTTTTGTCCGCGATGGTGACAGACCCGAAGGTGTGATCGCCGTAGGGGTCGTTGTCCTCGGTGAACTCCGAGAAGGCCGCGACCGCGATCTGCGCGTGGACAACGAAATCCAATCCTTCGGCGGCAACGCCTTGGGTACAAACAGCGCGGCCCAGATAGTCCGGATGTCCACCGCTGAGGATGGCGGCGCGAAACGCATCGTTCGCCTTGGCGACCTGCGCCGCCTGAACCTCGAGATTAACGACGCTGGTCGCGCCGCAGGATGCACAAGCTTCGAGCGTGACGAGATCATGTTCCTCGACCTCTCCGCAGCTGGTGCAATGAAACTGAGCCATTTGTGGCCTCCTTCGTGGTGAAGGCGGTGGGGGCTTGGCGCCCGCCTTCCGCCGATGGGCTGCGCCTCGGCCAATCTGTCTGACCGGAAACGCATGTTTTCGGCGGAACAGAGTGGGAGAGGGCGAAGCCCGACCCACGGGCCGGACACGGACAGTCAAAGGATCGGAGACGGGGGTGGTGCGGCCCGCAGCGCGCAGCGCGAGGACACGGCCCCGGCGGAGACGACGCCAAGGGCGGCGCTTGTCTTTTGACTTTCCGGAGCCGGTCTGTTGGGCGGACAAACCATCAGGATCATGTCAGGGCGGGGGTGAGCGGGCGCCAGCCCGTCGAGCCCCTGCCCTGCCCTTCAGTCCCATGCGAGACGCGCGCGCCGCGCGGCTCCCTCCTGAGAATTTAAGTGCCGGCACCAGAAGCAGCGAGGCCGGTAAACGTAAGGACAGAGCCCAGATGTCTACCGCGGAAAAATTCGCGAGGCCGGGGCTCAGGAAGATGCCGGGAACACAAGGCACCCGCACAAGCCGGAGGCGGAGCCGCAGGGAACGGTCGTCACCCGAAGGGCCGAGACGTCTCTCTTGATCGACCATGGGGCCGCGGCGCGGGCTGGCTCAAAAGAGACGGCATGCGCCGCACTTGGGCCGCAGGGAGAGCGAGGGGGTAAGACTCGGGTCGTAGGCGGGCACAGCCCGCCGGAGACTAGGACGCGGTCCTGAACGGGCGCGATCTCGAGCTTGGCTCGGGAGCGTGCACGGGCAGGATGGGCCCCCAACGTTCCAAGCTCGATTGCCCACGACGAACATGCACCTGCAGCACCTAGGACCCGTCAGCAGGACAGGACGAAATGGCTTCGAAAGTGTTGCCTTCCGTTCTGGCCGACCCCCAGCTTGTACATCGCAGGATCGAGTAGACAATTCTATCACGCACATCGCCACGCTCATCTGGGTTCCAACTTTAACCGCAAAGAAGCTGACGATGAGAAGACGAGCGAGCTCCGCATTGCCGCAAATTCTACCGCCCTTAATAACTTGATGGATGCACCATAGCTCTGTTGCCCTGTTCCAAACAAAAAGCGACGGACACGATCTCCCTCCATACGCGAAGCTTTGTTGACACTCGCCAATTTGGAAGCGGCACCGGCTCATCTGCCCGTTTCGCTTGGCCTGACCTGCATCCAGTCTCTTTGCTCGATTGAAACCGCGGCTCGGTCTGCTGTTGCCTACGCTCTGGAGCCGGCGCTGCAACGTGGGGAGGCGTTTGATGTGTTTGCGTTCTGGGGCCACCACCAAATGCAACAGACTTGCTCGCCCGACTTGGGTGCAACAGGCAGGTTCGAAGCGGCGTGACATGGCTAGAGCGTGCAATTCGTCGTCGTGTCCACCGCGGTGGACACGACGACATCAGCAAGACTGTCCGTGACCCAAGTCTCTCACTTCCGATCAGCCGCCGGGCAGTATGATCTAGGGCAGGGGCTAGCAGCACTTGTGTGTGGCGTGTCGCATATGCGCTTCGAAAACATGGGCGGCTATCTCCATTCGCTGCGTCAATGGACGAGCACATTGTGCCGCGTTGCAGTCTTCGGGTTGACGCAGGTTGCGGGGATTGAGCATGTGGCAGTCAAGGCGGGTGCAAAATTGCGCTGCTTCTTGTGATCGCCAGTCGGATGCCAGCAAGCGAAGCTGAGTTCGTTGACTTGTGCGCTCCGAAAATTTGCGGTGACGTTGCACGTGCAATATAGCAGTTGTCTTCAAAGATGTTCGGCAGAGGAGCGTCGTACGTGATCTGGTCTGCCTATTGGCCCCACACGTGACCTGTGAGTTCTATCGGCGATGCAGCGCTTCGTCGGCTAGGATTGCAGTACTACGTGTGGGGCGTGTGAGGTGTGTCATTTGTCCACCGCGGTGGACACTGCCAGTTTCGTGCTAAGACTAGCTGAGTAGATTTGGGGATGTCCGTATGGCGTAACATCGCAGATGTGAGACGCATACCCAATTCTGTGCTCTCGCCCGTAATGTCTACCGCGGTGGACAGTAGGCGTGATGGGAGTTCTGCTCTGGAAACCACTCTCATAGATTTCGTGATTAGGCATGTTTGCACGATGCGGCCAAGCGTCTGACCGCGCGTGCGACGTCAAAAGATGCCGCACGATTTCCCAAGGTGACTGACTGAAAATACGCGGGAAGATTGCGCACCCGATGTGCGATTTGGATCAGGTATAGAACTGTTACTGTTGCTGCTTGAATTCCCTTGGTTTTCGCTGCCTGGATGTATGTTTGTTGGTCGATCCCAAGCATTGGTGCAAGATCGTAGGCATGTCTCTGCAGGTCATCCCAGGTTCGGATTGGGGATGTTGCAAAAGCCATTGCTTCTTTGCAGGTCTCAATGACTTCGGGAACCTTGAGAGTTTTGGCGTGGTCAGATTCCAGTCTTTCTTTTTCTGACTTCTGATAGTGCCGGTCATTTTGCCCGTCATTGGCGGGCATTTTTGCGGAATTTGCGAGACTCTTTTCCTCGGAACAAGGAGTATCGGAGACTTCGGGGCAGGGGAGTTCCGCGAGAATTTGATGATACTCCGCGGTGGACAGGCTCCGGCGCAGTTCGCGACGCATGGATGTTGTCACCTCTGTTGGGCCTTCAGCAGCAGCCTCGATGTTGGCAAGGGAAACAAGTACCCGTTTGCGTAGGTAACGGATTTCGCGCTTCTCGATCTCAAGGTCTTCGGCAAGCCGACGCAGACGCTCAGATGCGGCAAAGAATGGCTCCAGAGACAAGCCGAAGCTCAAGGACATTCCCTGGCTAGATGTTACGCGATACCTCTTCCCGTTGGGGCTGTCTTGGCGTTCGAGCAGCCCAGTTTCCTGCAGTCGGGTGATGTGCCTGCGCAGAGTGCGCTCGTCGATGTTGCCGGCGCGGCGCGACAGTTCTGCATTCGAGGCAAAAACAACGTTGCCCTGTCCAGGTCGAAGGAAACTCAGCAAGGCCTGTAGCGTCTGGATGTGGGCCGCTCGCAGGCCAAGGTTGCGCCGAGTGTCTCGGACTGCCCGTAGGATGTCCCAGGTGCCAGCCCTTGGGTCGCGCTTTTCCGAAGAACCACCATCGCGGGCCGGTGACGGCCGCGGAGTCATTTGATCGAATGCCATGTGTTACGTCACGCGACGCCGCAGAGCATGAGCCCGATGCCTTTCCTCGCGATAGAATCACAGGGTTTAGGCAACAGTTTAGATGTCCACCGAGTCGTGGAGTATCTTGACTGTATGTATGGAGGCTGCTACATCAAAGGTGCGAAGAATGATGAAGGGCTCTCCAACTTGGTTTGGGGGGCTCTTTGCTTTTTGGGTGTCTGATCGTGCTCCTGTGCTGCTCGGTTTGGTCTCAGGCCGTTTGATTATTGCTTTCGGCCGGTTTCTTCGTGCCAGCGGTCAAGGAGGGAGCGGACAATATCGTCCGCACGCGCCTCGAGCCACAAGCCGAATTCGGGGTGCGCCTTGCGATCGAACTGGAGATTCAGGCGGTCATTTGTGCTCTTCATTGTCGCGAGCGTGCTGCCGTCTTCGGCACGGACCTCAAGATGTCCACCGCGGTGGACATCCGCAGCTGGGAGGGAAGGGGCAGAGTGTGCGAGGCAAGCATTGAGGACTACCTGAAACCGCTTGCTTCCATCAGTGCCAGTTGGGAGATCTACCACTGCAGCTTCCGCAATTTCGACCGAGCTCTCACCAAGGGGAGCACAAGCTTTGGCAAGGTCGGACCACTGCCGCCGCCCGATGCCATGGGCGGGCCCGATGACCGGAACGATCTCTGCAGGGAGCGCGTCAAGCACAACCTTGTGGTTGGACACACCCTGCCGAGATAGGCCTAGCGCATCCTGAATAACCTGCGCGGGATAGCCTGCGACCTGTAATTCTCTGATAAATATGGCCTTCTCTATGAAAGACGGATCCAGCCTCAGGTTGTTTTCCTGGCCTTGGGCGATCACCGACGCTTCGTCGTCCAGAGTTCGAACGATTGCTTTCGCCGGAATTCCGAGCTTCCGGATCGCAGCCAGACGCCGCCGCCCGTATACGATCTTGTACCGATCAGGAGTGGACGATTGCCGCACCAAGATCGGCACCTGCTGACCATGTACCCGGATGCTCTCAGCAAGCTCGTCGATCTCGGGGCCATCGATGTTAAGTCGATCCCGAAGACCGTCTTGTTCAATCAGCGCGGGGTCGATGTCTCGGATCGAATTGGCCGTTATCTCGCGGAGGCTTTCACGCAGACCGCCAACCGATCCGCCAAAGGAGCGCTTCGACGGGGCAGGGGAGGGGTCCTGCTGCAATGCTGAGGGCTGTTCGACCGCATCGCCAAAAATCTTTCGTCCCATTAGCGCCCCCATGCCCTCTGGATCACCGTTTCGAGTTCATCAGCCACGCTGTTCGCAGAGCTTACGGCCCGGTCCAATGTCTTTCTTACAAACTGGCTCGGATCGACCTCGTAGACCGTTTGCTGGGTCATCCCGGCATCGCTGACGGCGGTGGACTTCAGGAAAGGTTCCGTAAGAACTTCGTGAAGGAGGATAGATCGTAGGTAGCTTGCCATCTGAGTTTGCGGACCATCACTCGGCTCGTATCGGGTGATCAGGAATTTGACGAAATCCCAAGTCACCTTGCGGCCGATAGCATCTTCGACAGCTTCGACGGTCTCCGACGCAAGCTTGAGAAATTGGCTCATTGATGCGATGTCGAGCATGCTCGGCACCACGGTGACAAGCATGCCTGTCGACGCCGCCAACGCAGTGAGCGTCAGGAAGCCGAGCTGTGGCGGGCAGTCGATCAGGACGAGGTCGTAGTCCGCCTCGACTTCCTCCAGTGCAAGGGTGAGTCTTTCCGCGAAGATCGGCTGGATACGGTTTGACAGTGCGTTGGCGGTCTCGGTCTCATACTCGGAAAGCATGAGGCCCGCCGGGACCATGTCGAGATTGTGGAAATAGGTCTTTCGGATCACAGAGGAGAGCGGCATCTGCTCCTCATAGCGAAGCGCGTCGTAGAGCGTCCCGCTTTCAGAAAATTCCAGCTCGGGCCGGAAACCGAAGAATGTCGTCAGCGAAGCCTGGGGATCCATGTCGAGCACGAGCACGCGATAGCCCCTCAGGGCGTATCTCTGGGCCAGATGAATGCAGCTGCTCGTCTTGGCCGAGCCTCCCTTGAAATTGACGACCGAGATGACCTGCAAGTGGTCATCCTGCCGTCTACCTGGCTTGTAGAGAGAGGCATTCTTGCCGGTCGCGGAAAGGATTTCCCGCAACGCAGTTACATCTTCTGCGGTGTAGTAGCGATGGCCTCGCGCATCCGTGTATACTTCCGGAAAACTGCCATCCTTGTGCCGGTTTCGAAGATTGGAAGTGCTTACTCGGATCATCTCGGCAACTTCAGTCGAGGAGAAACGACGCAGCGACTTTCGGTCCTCTGGCTTGTAAGCAAGGCGCATCTGTCTATCGAGTGAGCCTGCGAGCGCAGCCGCATAGTCTCCAATTGCGCTGGAGCCGATTCCCTGCACGGGACTTGGCTGCTCGGCACGGTTGGACATGCTCGTCATCTCTGCTCTGCCTCACTTCGGGCCCGTTGTTGGGCTCTTCTGCGTCCTGACGCTAGATCGGTGATATAGCGTCGTACGCCGTCAGGACATGGATGACACTAAAGTCCGATTCCGACAAGACATTTCTAAATCTAGGGTTCAGAGCGTAGAGCAACCACAATGGCGGTGACCCAGATTGGCCACGGCAGACCTCGATACATATTTTGGCCTTATCAGACGATGCATGCAGGGCCAGTTTCGCACGCAAAAGGCCTTTGGTGCACGACGGTGCTACGTGCTGAAGCCAGCCTGGTGGCGCGTGGCACGAAAGGAAGCCGACCTCGATTTGCAGTTTTCACGCTTTCCGAACCCGCCTAGGGTCAGCCGCGGACGGAGGAACCCGATGACCAAGCTGCTGAGCCTCAACGACTTTGAAACCCCGGCGCGGCGGCGCCTGCCGAGACCGCTTTTTGGCTATATCTCCGGTGGCACCGAGACGACCACCGCCCGCGCGGACAATCGCGCAGTGTTTTCGGAATACCGGCTGGTGCCCCGCGTGCTGCGCGGAGTCGAGGGGCGCAGCCTGACCCATCCGCTCTTTGGTCGCGACTGGCAGGCCCCTTTTGGCATCGCGCCCATGGGGATCGTCGCGCTGATGGCGCGCGACGGCGATGTGGCCATGGCCCGCGCCGCGCAGGCCGAGGGCATTCCCTACTGTCTCAGCGGCTCGTCCCTGACCCCGCTCGAGCGTGTGCGCGGGGCCAATCCCGACGGCTGGTTCCAGGCCTATCTGCCGGGCGAGGATGACCGCATCCGCGCGCTGATCGAACGGGTGCGCAAGGCGGGCCACGAGACGCTCGTGCTCACCGCCGACACCGCCGTGCTGGCCAACCGCGAGAACAACGT
>NZ_JADFFK010000018.1 GCF_015223355.1 Salipiger mangrovisoli
CCTATGCCGCCGCCGCGGGTGCCGACCTGCTGGTGATCCTCACCGAGTGGAACGAGTTCCGCGCGCTCGATCTCAAGGCGCTTGCCAAGGGCATGACGACCCCGCGGATGGCCGACCTGCGCAACATCTACACCTACGAGGACGCGCTGGCGGCGGGCTTCAGCGATTACGAGAGCGTCGGGCGCGGTGATCGCGCCAGTGCCTGACAAGGCAAACCGGGCGGCGCGTCTGACGCGCCGCCCGGTCCGGGCCTTCCAGAGACTCCGCGGGTGCGGATCAAGAGAGCAGCGAGTCGCTCGGCATGAACTCGAGCGCGTCGATGCGCAGCGGTTCGCTGCCGCCATCGCCGTAGCCCGCGAGCACGATCTCGTCGCCTGCTTCGATCTCGACGTCCGAGATGAGGTGGCGGGTGAGCGTGTTCTTGTTCGCAAGGCTGTCGCCGAGGTCGGCATCCCAGTGCCAGGAATCGACCACTTCGCCGTTGACCCGGACCTCGAGGTAGGAAACCCCGTCGTTCTCGTCGAAGTAGTCGACGCCCACGTCATAGGTGCCGCTCTGGCCATCGAAGGTGGTCGAGGCCTCTGCAACGCCGAGCGCTTTCAGCACCTGGCCACCGGACGCCGCCTTGATGTCCGCAACCGCGAAACCGCGCTTGGAAGAGGTGTCGAACACGAAGGATTCCGCCTCGATGAACAGCCACTCCGCGCCGTTCGCCGGAGCATGCTCGACGGCACCGTCCAGCACATCGGTCATCTCGAGATCGAGGCTGTCGATGCGCATCGGCTCGCCGCCGTCGTTGACGCCCTGCAGGGTGATCACGTCGCCAGCCGTCAGCTCGAGGCCTTCGATCAGCTTGGTGGTCTTGGTCCCAGCGTCGGCGTAGGCGCTGCCCAGTTCCGCGTCCCAGTCCCAGCTCGCCACTGCTTCACCGTTGACCAGCACGGTCAGGCTGCTGACCCCGTCGTTCTCGTCGAAGTAGTTGACGTTGAGGCTGTAGACACCGGCATCGCCGTCGAAGTCATAGGACGCCGTCTGCAGGCTGTCGGTCGCGTTCTGGATGACCGCGCCGCCCGAGGCCGGGCCGATGTTCTTCACGACAAAGCCGTCGGAAAGGTTGAGGTTCTCGGCCTCGACAGAGATCACCGTGCCGATCGCGTCGATGTTTCCGGTGCCGGTGTCCGTTCCGGTGTCCGTTCCGGTGTCCGTGCCAGTATCCGTGTCCGCGAGATCCGCGGTCATTTCGAAGCTGACATTGTCGATGCGCAGCGGTTCGCTGCCGTCCCGCACGCCCTGCAGCGTGACGACGTCGCCATCCTGCAGTTCGAGACCTTCGATCACCTTGGCGGTCAGGGTCGACTTGTTGGCAAAGGCACTGCCAAGCTCTGCATCCCAGTCCCAGCTCGCGACTTGCTTGCCGTTGACCAGAACGGCCATCGAGCTGACGCCATCGTTCTCGTCGTAGTAGTTGACGGTCAGGCTGTAGACACCGGCGCCGCCGTCAAAGGTCAGCGATGCGCTCTGCTCGGCGTCCGAGGTGCTTTGGATGACCTTGCCTTCCGATGCGCTCATCAGGTTCTTCACAGCGAAGCCGTTTGACAGCTCGAAGTCCTCGGCCTCGACGGTGATCACCGTGCCGACCGTACCGGTTGCGCCGCTGTTGCCGCCGTTGCCGCTGTCGCCGCCGATGATGGTCTCATTGCCGCCATCGGTGATGTCGCTGCCATCGGTGACGTCTTCCAGATCGCCGACCACATCCGTGAACCCGTCGAGGAGGCCGTTGATGTAGTCTTCGATGTTGCTGTAGCCGTCGCCGTCGGCGTCCTTGTTTGCATCCGCGACGCTGGCGTTCGAACCGATCACCTGCTCGTAGAAGTCGGGGATACCGTCGCCGTCGGAGTCTTTCAACGCAGCGGTGGCGGTGTAGTCGCCGTAGCCGCCGACGTCGCTCGGCGAGTCGATGATCGCGCCGGTGCCGTTGATCACCGTGTCCACGATGCGCTGGTCGATCTCGCTCAGTTCGCCGCCGATGCGTGCGCCGACATTGGACAGGACCCAGTCGAGCGCCTCGGCCGAGGTCAGCACCTCGGTGGTCGCCGGATCGAAGACGAAGTCGGATACGATCTGCGAGGTGTTGGTGCCGCCCACTTTGCCCACGTTGTCCGAAACGTAGTAGGAGGCTGCGCTGGTGTTGTCGAGGAAGCGGATGGCTTCGCGGCCGTCCGAATCCTTGCCCTTGATGAAGACGTTGCCGATCACGTGCACGGTCGAAGCTTCCGCGACGACGAGGCCTTCGTTGCCGAAGTTGTAGATGACGTTGTTGATGAACTCGATGTTCTTCGCGTCATCCTTGATCAGCGCGTTGCGGAACTGGTTGCTGACCAGCAGGTTGCCGATGACGCTGACGTTCGAGCTGCTATCGCCGATCAGCATCCCCATGGAGTGATCCCCCTTGGGGTGCAGCGAGTCCTGCAGCGCCTCGGCGACGATGTTGTTCGAGATCGTGATGTTGCTCGGCGAGCCCCAGGTCGCGACGTTCTCGTCGATCGACCAGGTCAGCGAGTTGCTGTCGATGATGACATGCTCGACCGTGTTGCCGTCCTTGCCAATCGAAATGCCGTCGCGGCCATCGGGTTTCTGTCCGTCGGCGTCGTCGCCCGGACGAATGTTCATGCCGCGGATGATCACGTTGCTTTCAACCACGCGAAGGCGGGCGCCGGTCACGGTGATCCCCCCAGGCGCAGTTTGCCCGGCCACCGTAACGTCTCCGTTAATTTGGATCTGATCTTTCAGATCGATTTGTCCGCCAACTTCGAAAACCACAATGCGGGGGCCGTCCAGATCTTCGAGAGCCCAGCGAAGCGAACCTTCCCCGGAGTCGTTCAGATTTGTAACTTTAACAACTTCACCACCACGGCCGCCTGTCGCGCCTGCACCAAACCCCTGCGCTCCCTCAAACGCGAGAAGTTCCGAATTATTGTCCACCATTATGTGACTTAGTCCCGATTAGTTGCTTGATGTTGTGTCTGAGTAGTTCCTCTGCAGTGGCCATCGGATACTCGGACGACCCTCGGGACGCATGCCGTATGAAACTTTACCTAGGGGTACTGGGTGAAATTCCGCCGACTGAATATGGGTGGACCTTTGCCGGCGCGCGGTTGGCGCAGGTGCAAAGCTGTTGCTGATTTTGGAATTAAGGCAAAATCTGGGCGCGGTATCGGGCCGACTTTTGGCGCGATCTTCCATAGATGGTTAAGTTTTCACAGATTTTGTACGTTAACGTTAAGTTAATTATCTACAATGAACACGATTTGTATCGTCTGGCGAAAGGCAAGAAATTGCCGAGCCCTCGATGCCCAAAAAATGGGCGCGTGTAGAGTTTGCGCTGTTCGGTGCAGAGCGGCTGCGGCATAATCACCGCGAGCAGCGTATGCTGCCCATGCGGCAACGGTCGATTTTGACCGAATCGACGCTGTCTCCCGGCGTGCCGCGTTTCGCCGATTCTATAAATTTACGTCAAATTGTTTCTTAATTATGTGGATTACCCATGCGACAGATCAGTCTGCTTGCCCTGACGAAGTCGACCGGAGGCATAGCTCTCTACAACAAATTGCTTCTGACGGAGCTTCGGCGGATCGGGGTGCGCTCGCACACTCTTTGCCTTTCTGAAAACTCCGAGGCCTATGCGGCAGACCTCAACCGGCGCGGGCTCGGAGCGGAGCCGGTCGATATGGCGCGCTACAGCATCGATCTCGGGGGCGATGCCCGGGTGCTGCGCCGGGTCATTGCCGCCAGCCGCGAACAGGATGCGGACGTCATCGTCTGCCATGGCAGCAAGTCCGGCTTCATCGGGCGCGCTGCCGGCCGGATCACCGGGCGGCCGGTGGTCTACCGGCAGGCCTCCATGCCGTTTCAACGCCGGGTACAGGGGGCCAAGGCACCGCTTTACTGGGCGCTCGATTTCGCCGCGCGCGGCTTTGGCGGACATGTGGTCACGCTGACCGACGCCGCGCGCCAGGAAACGCTGAAGGCCAGGCTGATGCCGCCCGAGCGGGTGAGCGTGATCCGCACCGGCGTGGATGTGGAGCGATTTCGCCCCGCAGCCGACCGCGCCGAGGCGCGGCGGGTGATGGGGCTGGATCCTGACCGGCCGGTGGTCGGCTGGATGGGGCGCATCGAGCCGCAGAAGGCTCCGCTCGACTATGTCGAGGCGCTGCGCGATCTGGTTGCCCGATACCCCCATGTCCAATTCGTTCTGGCAGGTGAAGGCCGCCTCCAACCCGAGGTGGAGCATGCGCTTGCCGTCGCTGGGCTCGCCGGCGCCGTGCGGATGCTTGGATGGCAATCCGATCCGGTCGCGGCGCTTCAGGCCTTTGATGTCTACGTGCTGAGTTCGCATTGGGAAGGGCTGCCGATCACCCTGCTCGAGGCGATGGCCTGCGGGTGCTGCTGCATTTCCACCGACGTGGATGGGTGTTCCGACGCCCTGGAAGACGGTGTGAGCGGCCGCCTTGTGGGCGCGGGCGACACGGCGGGTCTGGCGCGGGCGTTGAACAGCGTGTTGCACGATCCCGACCTGCGCAACCGCTATGCCAGCGCCGGGCGGCACCGCGCCGTGACGCTCTTTGACAAGGAGACGATGGTGGCCAAATGGGTCGAACTGCTGTCGAAGCTGACCGCGGGCAGGGCGCCCCTGCCGGTTTCCGGAACGGCGGAAGCGGCATCGGAGGGCGGGCAATGACCCAGGGCAGCACGTTTTCCCTCAGCCGAACGCGCGGCTTGGCGCAGCCCGCCGCGACCCGGCCGTTGCGGATCTGCATGATCATCTCGTCCTATCATCCGATCGTCGGTGGTGCCGAGAAACAGGTGGCGCAGTTGGCCGGCCTGATGATCGGGCAGGGGCACGAGGTCTATATCCTCACCCGGCGCTATCCGGGGCTGCCCGCGGAAGAGACGCTGGACGGGGTGAAGATCCGGCGCATCACCATGCGCAAACCGGCGCAGGGCATGGGCTTCATAGTTGGTGCTGCACGTATGGTGCGCGCGCTGAACCCCGACGTGATCCACTGTCACTCGCTCTTTTCGCCGGCGCTGGCAGGGGCGCTCGGCAAACGCTGGACCGGGGCGCCGCTGCTGGCCAAGCCGATGTGCGGCGGCGAGGCGAGCAAGATCGCCAACAAACCTCTCGGGCGCCAGCGGCTGGCCTACCTGGCGCGCTCGGTCGATCGCTTCCCGATGGTGAGCCGCGAGATCGAGAGCGAGCTTGCCGGGCTCGGCGTTCCTGCGGCGAAGCTGCGTTTCATCCCGAACGGCGTGGACGGCGCGCGCTTCTGCCCGCCCAGGAGCCAGGTCGAGAAGGACAAGCTGCGGCTGAGTCTGGGCTTGCCATCCGGTCCGCTCTTTCTGTTTGCCGGGCGGCTCGCGGTGCAGAAGCGCCTGCCGCTGTTGCTCGAGGCCTGGTCGGATGTCCGCGCCCGCATACCGCAGGCAACTCTGGCTATCGCCGGGGCCAACCGTGCCTCGGACGCAGGCTACCAGGCAACCTTTGGCAAGAGCGACGAGATCCCGGAGGCGCTGCTGCAACAGCCGGGCGTGCGGATGCTGGGTCACGTGGCCGACATGCCCAATTTGCTGCGGGCGGTCGATGTCTTCGTGCTGCCCTCGGCGCGCGAAGGTCTCTCCAACGCCTTGCTCGAAGCGTGTGCCTCCGGTCTGGCCTGTATCACCGCCCGCACCGGCGGGGCGGTGGACTTCATGGTCGATGGCGAGAACGGGCTGCTGTTCGACGTCGACGACCGCCGGGCTCTGGCCATCGCGCTGGAGACTTTGGCAGGTGACGCCGAGATGCGGGCACGGCTTGGCGCGGCTGCGCTCCGCACGGTCGCCGAAAGCTACGAGATCCGCCAGACTGCGACCTCGCTGCTGGGACAATACCTCGAATTGGGGGCCGGCGCGCGCGCCGCAGCCGCCGGGAGAATGTGAGATGAGCGATACGTCCCCGATCTTCATTCTTGGGCTGCAACGCGGCGGCACCAACCAGATGCTGAACGCCCTGCGCTCGCACCCCGACACGGTCTGGCCGGACGGCGAGATGCACGAGGTGCTGCGCCCGAGGCCCGCACTCGGCGCCGACACGCTGCGAACACTGGCGGGATACCTGCCCACAGCATTGCGCAGCGGCGACATCCTGAACCCGCGGCAGGCTCCGGGCCCGTTGCGCCCGCGCGATCGGGCCTGGATTGCCAGTGAGCTGGCCCGCGCCACCGCTCGCAACCTTCCCGAGGTCCGACGTTACAAGCGCGCGCTGGCGGCGCAGGGGCTGGGGCCGAGCCTGCTTTCGGGGCGGAACCGGATGGTGGTGAAGGTGATGAATTACAATATCGGCCTCGCCACCGAACTTGACCGGATCTACCCCGGTGCGCGGTTCATCGGGCTGGTGCGTGATCCCTACGGCATCTGCGAGAGCATGATGGCGCGCGGCGCGGACCCGGCCAAGATCCTGCCGCTCTACCGGTATTTCGGCGAAACGCTGCTGCGGCTCGAGGCGCGGGGTCTGCCGCTGAAAGTGGTGCGGCTCGAAGACATGGTCACCGACTTCCGCAAGACCGTGGACGAGGTCTTCAACCTGTGCGGGCTGGAAACCGGGGTGACGCAAGGGCTGTGCCTGCAAACCAAGAAGCGGATCACCGACGCGCAGGGCCGCGTGGTGGGCACGCGCAAGGTCGACACGTTCCACGCCTTTGAGCACGCCAACGGGCACATGCGCGAGGACGTCAACGAGATGGCCCGCGCCAGCCTCGCGCCCGAGGTCGCCGGCATGATCCAGAAGAACTGCGCGGCGATCATGGAGCGCTTCGGCTATCTTGCGCCGAAGGCCCTCGGCTGAGCCGGCGGCGGGGCCGGGCGCGTTGCCCGGCCCCGCGTGCCCTTTGGCACCTTGCGGGCTCTGCATGCTCAAGACCGGATATCTGCTTGACGGCACTCCGCAAGGAACTTAATGAGTGCCACACCCCCGGCGAGTTGGCGGAGTGGTGACGCAGCGGATTGCAAATCCGTGTACAGGAGTTCGATTCTCCTACTCGCCTCCAAATTCCCTACAAATCAAGTCACCACAGAGGTGCGGGCTCTTGTCCGGCGCTGATCTTGGCAGGTGGCGTGTTGATCCTCGGCGACCCTGGCGGACCTCATGGACCGCCGCGCGCCGGCGCGCAAAACGTGGGATTCCCATACATAATTTGATGAACTTCTGACGTGCAGCGGTGCGAACGCCCGCATCTTCAGCACCGCCGTGTTTCAGGGCGCGGAAAACGCAGAAGTTAATTTTACCGTTTGGTAAAAAAATATCTCCTGACCTCAGACGGCCTTCGCGCCGCATGTCACCTGTCCGACAAAAGAGGTCATTCATGGAAATCGGGGTGTTTCTTCCCATCGGAAACAACGGCTGGCTCATCTCCGAGACCGCGCCGCAGTACAAGCCGAGCTTCGAGCTCAACAAGCAGATCACCATGAGCGCCGAGAAGCACGGGCTCGACTTCGTGCTCACCATGATCAAGCTGCGCGGCTTCGGCGGAAAGACGGAGTTCTGGGACCACAACCTGGAAAGCTTCACGCTGATGGCCGGGCTTGCCGCCTGCACCAGCAAGATCAGGCTCTATGCAACCGCCGCCTCGCTGGTGATGCCGCCAGCGATCGTGGCGCGGATGGCGGCGACGATCGATTCCATCTCGAACGGCCGCTTCGGGGTGAACCTGGTAACCGGCTGGCAAAAGCCCGAGTACAGCCAGATGGGCATGTGGCCGGGCGACGCTTTCTTCGGCACGCGCTACAAATACCTCGGGGAATATGCGCAGGTGCTGCGCGATCTCTGGGAGACCGGCAAGAGCGATCTCAAGGGCGAATTCTTCCAGATGGAGGACTGCCGCCTCAGCCCGCGGCCGCAGGCGGACATGAAGGTGATCTGCGCCGGCTCGTCGGACGCCGGCATGGAGTTCTCGGCGCAATATGCCGACTACAACTTCTGCTTCGGCAAGGGTGTGAACACGCCCAAGGCCTTTGCCCCCAACGCAGAGCGCCTGAAGGAAGCCACCGCCAAGACCGGGCGCGACGTATCGACCTACGCGCTCTTCATGATCATCGCCGACGAGAGCGACGAGAAGGCCCGCGCCAAGTGGGAGCGCTACAAAGAGGGCGCCGACCAGGAGGCGCTGTCCTGGCTCGGTCTGCAGAGCGCGGCCGACAAGACCTCGGGCACCGACACCAACGTGCGGCAGATGTCCGACCCGGTCTCGGCGGTGAACATCAACATGGGCACATTGGTCGGGTCCTACGAGAGCGTCGCGCGGATGCTCGATGAAGTGGCAGAGGTTCCCGGCACGGGCGGCGTTCTGCTGACCTTCGACGATTTCGTGGTGGGGGTCGAGGATTTCGGCTCCAAGATCCAGCCGCTTATGGCCTGCCGCAAGGCGGTTCAGGTCGCCGAACCCGCATGAGGACCGAGATGGAAGTTGCCGCACAACCCGAAGCCTTCGGCTTCGACCCCGCCACCACCGCGCTGATCGTGGTGGACATGCAGAACGCCTATGCCAGCAAGGGAGGCTACATCGACCTTGCTGGTTTCGACATCTCCGGCGCGCGCTCCTGCATCGAGAACATCGCCAAGGTGACGCAGGCCTGCCGCGACGCGGGTGTCTTGGTCACCTTCCTGCAGAACGGCTGGGACGCGGCCTATGTCGAGGCGGGCGGGCCTGACTCGCCGAACGTCAAGAAGTCGAACGCGATCAAGACGATGAAGAAGCGCCCCGAGCTCTGGGGCCAGCTGCTGGCGAAGGGCGGCTGGGACTACGACCTGATCGACGAGCTGGTGCCGCAGGAGGGTGACCTGCTGATCCCCAAGCCGCGCTACTCGGGCTTCTTCAACTCCTACCTCGACAGCGCCCTGCGCTCGCGCGGGATCCGCACGCTGGTCTTCACCGGCATCGCCACCAACGTCTGCGTGGAAAGCTCGCTGCGCGACGCCTTCCATCTCGAGTACCACTGCCTGATGCTCGAGGATGCGACCAACGCCGTCGGGCCCGACTACATCCAGAAGGCGACGGTCTTCAACGTCGCGACCTTCTTCGGCTGGGTCGCCAAGACCGACGACTTCTGCGCCGCGCTCATCTCCAAGGAAGCAAAGGAACTTTCGAATGCCTAAGACTCCCGTGATCCCCGAAGGCACCGGCAAGCCGCTCGCACCCTACCTGCCGGGCGTGCTGGCCGACGGGGTTGTGTACGTGTCGGGCACGTTGCCCTTCGACAAGGAAAACAACGTCGTGCACGTGGGCGACGCGAAGGCTCAGACCAAGCACGTGCTGGAGACCATCAAGTCGGTGATCGAGACCGCCAGCGGCACGATGGATGACGTGGTGATGAACCACATCTTCGTCACCGACTGGGCCAACTACGGCGCGGTGAACGAGGTTTATGCGACCTACTTCCCGGGTGACAAGCCGGCGCGCTACTGCATCCAGTGCGGCCTGGTGAAGCCCGACGCATTGGTCGAGATCGCCACGGTCGCGGTGATCAAGGGATGAAATTCACTCATCTCAAGTGCGGGCGCGAGGGCGCCCGCACGCTTGTGCTGTGCTCGGGGCTGGGCGGCGCGCAGGGCTACTGGGCGCCGCATCTCGACGCGCTCAGACCGGTCTTCGACCTCATTCTCTACGACCAGCGCGGCACCGGGGCGAATGCGTGCAGCCTCGGGCCGACCTCCATCGCCGAAATGGCGGACGACGTGCTTGAGGTCTGTGAGTCCGCGGGTGTCAAAAGCTTCGACCTGATGGGCCATGCGCTTGGTGGCCTTGTCGGTTTCGATCTGGCCGCGCGTACGGACCGCCGCGTCGGGCGCGTCGTCGCGATCAACGCCTGGCCAGAGATCGACGCGCATACCGCGCGCTGTTTCGACCTCCGGCTGGCGACGCTGGCGGGGCAGGGATTGGCGGCCTTTGCCGCGTTGCAGATGAACTTCCTCTACCCGCCGTTCTGGATCGCGGCCTTCCCCGAGAAGATCGCCGCCGAGGAGGCGCACGCGGTGGCGCATTTCCAGGGGGCCGAGACCATCACCCATCGCATCAATGCGCTGCGCGATTTCCGCCTGCCGAGTATTGCGGATGGCGCGGACATCCTGCTCATCGCCAGCAGGGACGATGCGCTGGTCGATGTGGCCCAATCCGAGCGGTTGGCAGCGCGTATTCCCGGCGCAAGGCTCGCGGTTTTCGACCAGGGCGGCCACGCGATGAACCTGACGAAGCGCGAAGCCTTCGAGGCCGAGGTGTTGCCGTTCCTCGCCGCGGCGTGAGCGCAGGGCCTGCGTCCGAAACCCCGCTGGACGATCCCCGCGGGGTTTCCCACGCTCGCGCCTGACGAAACGGAAAGGACACGGCATGGCCCACGAGATGCACAAACCCGCCGCCCCGGCGCCGCGGCGCAACGTCGATCTGGATACCGACGCGATCCGGCAGGCGCGGGTCGACCTCGCCGCGACCCTGCGCATGGCGGCGCGCTACGGGCTGGAAGAAGGCATCTGCAACCATTTCTCGGCCGTGGTGCCGGGCCATCCCGATCTCTTCCTCGTCAATCGGTTGGGAGACGCCTTCGCCGAGGCGACAGCCTCCAGTCTGCTGATCTGCGATTTCGATGGCCACGTGCTGGCGGGCGAGGGGGAACCCGAGGCCACCGCCTTCTACATCCACGCCAGGCTGCACAAGCGTCATCCGCGTGTCGGCGCAGCCTTCCATACCCACATGCCCAACGCCACCGCGCTCACCATGATCGAGGGGGCGCCACTGGTCTGGGCCGGGCAGACCGCGCTGAAATTCTACGGGCGCACCGTGGTGGACGAAGTCTACAACGGGCTCGCGCTCGACAACGCCGAGGGTGACCGCATCGCCGAAGCGATGGGTGTCGCGGACATCGTCTTCATGCGCAACCACGGCGTCATGGTCTCCGCGCCCAATATCGCAGAGGCCTGGGACGATCTTTATTACCTTGAGCGCGCCGCCGAGGTGCAACTCAAGGCGATGAGCTCGGGCCGACCGCTGATCCCGGTGGCAAGGGACCTCGCCGAGAAGACCGCGAGGCTGATGCGCGAGGGCGACCCGGAAAGCGCGCGCATGCATCTCGAGAGCATCAAGCGTCAGCTCGACGTGGTGTCACCGGGTTTCCGCGACTAGGCGGGGCAGGGCTCAGGCGACGATCACCTCGACCCCGGCGGCGGCCAGCGCGCTGGCCAGCGGTGCCTCGGGCGCAGCATCGGTGACCAGCGTGTCGACCTGTTTCAGCGCCGCCACCTGCACCAGCGCGGGCAGACCGAACTTGCTGCTGTCGGCCAGCACCACGCAGCGCCCGGCACGGGCGGCAAAGGTGCGCTTCATCTCGGCATCCTCGATGCAAAGATCAAAGATGCCCTCCTCGGAGATCGCGGCAACGCCAAGGAAAACCGTGTCGAACCACAGTTTTCCGGCCTGTTCCATCGCCACCGGACCGACCAGCGACATCGCGGCGGGGCGCATCCTGCCACCAAGCATGTAGACCTCGGCCCGCGTCTCGAGTGCCGCGATCCGCAGGTTGTTGGTGAAAATGCGCCGCCGAGCATCGCCGACCATCAGGCGCGCCAGTTCCAGAACGGTTGTACCGACGTCGAGCGCTACGACTTCGCTTGGCCGGGTCAGCGTCAGCGCCCGCCGCGCGATCTGCGCCTTGGCCCCGGCGTTGCGGGTCCGCGGCTCGGAGAAGGCGGGGGCAGGTACCGGCTCGGGCAGCCCGCCGTCGCCCAGGATCGCGCCGCCATGGGTGCGGCGCAGGTCGCCGCGCTCCTCCAACTCGCGCAGGTCGCGCCGCACGGTCATCTCGGACACGCCGAAATGACCCGCCAGATCGACCGAGGACATGAAGCCGGTCTTGCGGACCATCTGCGCAATGCGGTCCTTGCGGACCTCGCCCATCATGCGGGGCGGGGGGGCTTGCTTTTCGGCGGTCATGGTCTGTCTGGCGCAGCCGCTGCCGGGCACTGTCGCGAAGAGCTTGGGCAGGGCAGGCGCGTGCCTCCTTGGGGCAGGGACGTCGGACGGGCGCGATACGCGCGAAAGCCGGACGCCGGTAATTCAACCTTAGCACAAACAGACATAAGCGAACAAAAGATAACGAATTGTGAAGCGCCGTTGGTGGTGGTGGTGATCGCGCCGGTTGCGCATGCGACGCGACGTCCCTTTCCAAGCGCGTCGGAAAACCGTTACTGATCACAGCATGATCCGCGCGCGCGCCCAACGCCTGTCCCTATGTGTCGTCATCCTCGTGGTGGCGCTGGCCAGCGTCGTCTTCGCGGCGCGCATGGCCCCGGACGAGGTCTCCGGCGCGCGGCTTGAGGGCTATCTCGCCATGGGCGGCACGCTTGCCGACCTCTGCGCCGAGGAGGGCCCGCATCACGGCCATCACTGCCCGGTCTGCAACCTGCTGCCCGAGACGCCGGAGTCCCGCCTGCCGATCGCGACGACGCGCTTGGATTCCCGCTTTCACCTGGGCGGGCAAGGCGATCTCGGCCTGCCGCCGCAGCGGGGCCACATGCGAGGCGCTCCGCGCGCGCCCCCGGCGCTGGCCTGACAAGAGGCCGCGGCGCGCCACGCCGCCTGGCCAACCTTGCCAAACTTGCCGCCGGGCGCAGAGCCCGGACCCATGTTTTCGCGCTGGCAGCGGTGCGTCCGCGCGCGCGACGGAGGAGACCCAATATGAAGACCACCCTGATCACTGCACTCGGGCTTGCCCTTGCAACCGCCACGGGCGGCCATGCCGATCACGAGCACGCAGACCACAGCACGGCGCCCGGCCAGCACATGCTGGCCCATGCCGGGAGCGCCGAGACCGTCTACGAACTCGGGGCGCTGCACATCGAGTCCCCTTTCGCGCGCGCCAGCCTTCCGAACCAGCCCGTCGGCGGCGGATTTTTCACCGTCACCAACACCGGCACCGAGGACGACCGCCTGATCGAGGCACGTGTCGCGCCAGAGCTGGCTGATCACCTGGAGATCCACGAGATGGCCATGGACGGGCAGGTGATGAAGATGCGCGAGTTGTCCGAGGGGCTGCCGATCCCGGCGGGCGCAACGGTCGAGCTCAAGCCCGGCAGCTACCATCTGATGATGATGGGGCTCAAGCAGCCGCTGGTCGAGGGCGAGAGCGTGACCATCTCGTTGACCTTCGAGAAGGCGGGCACGATCGAGGTGCCGCTGGCCATTGGCGCGCCCAACGCCAAGGGCGCGGCACCGCACGCACATATGTCCCACGGCAACTGAGGAGCGCAGACGTGAGCAAGCAAGGCATCACCGCCATCCGCATCGCGCTCTGGGGTCTGGTTCTGCTGGCCCTCGTTGCCCTGCTCTGGGTTCGGGTCATCGCCCCGCGGCTGGAGCAGGATGTGACGGCCTCGCTCGGGCGGGGGGACTACCATCTGACCGCCACCGACGGCAGCGCCTTCACCGAGAGCAGCCTGAAGGGCGCGCCCTCGGCCGTCTTCTTCGGCTTCACCCATTGTCCCGAGGTCTGCCCGACGACGCTGGGCGACATCGCCACATGGCAGGAAGGCCTCGGCGAGGCCGGCAAGATGCTCCGTGTCTTCTTCGTCACCGTCGATCCCGAACGCGACACGCCCGAGCAGCTTGCGCAATATGTCTCCTGGGTGCCCGGCGTGCTGGGTGTATCGGGGGACCGCGCAGAGATGGACAAGGCGATCAAGGCCTTCCGCATCTACGCCCGCCGCGTGGCGCTGGATGACGGCGGCTACACGATGGACCATTCGGCCATGGTGCTGCTCTTTGACGAAAAGGGCGACTATGCCGGGCTGATCAACTACCAGGAAGATTACGACCGCGCACTCGGCAAGCTGCGCGGCCTGGTTGGCGCGTCCTGAGCCGCGGCCGTCAAAAGCCGCCGGTTGGCAAGGGCTTGCCGATGTCTCGGCAGGCCCTTGCCGAGGCATTCGGCGCGGGCCACTCTGCCGGCAAAACCCAAAAAAGGCGGAGCGGGCAGATGGGCAGCACAAGACGGAACTTCCTCATGACGGGCGGGGCGCTGGCGCTTCTGGCGGGCTGTGGCGGCGGCGGATACTCGGGCGGTTCGGCCCCGGTCGAGGACCCGATGCTGCGCCCTCAGCCCAATCCCGGCTGGGACGCCTGGGTCGCGTCGTTCCGTGGCCGGGCGCTGTCGCAGGGCATTTCCGGTTCGACCTATGACGCCGCCTTCCGCGTTGCCGGCTTCCTGCCCGGCGTGGTCGAGCGCGACCGCAGCCAGACCGAGTTCACCCGCACGCTCGAGGATTACCTCGCGATCACCGCGAACGAGCAGAAGGTCCAGCAGGGCCGCGCCGAGCTGCGGCGCTACATGGGCGTCCTGCGCGAGATCGAGGCGCGCTACGGCGTGCCGCCGCATGTGGTCTGCGCGGTCTGGGGCATGGAAAGCAGCTACGGCACACGGCGTGGCAGCATCCCGGTGATCTCGGCCTGCTCGACACTGGCCTACGACGGCCGGCGCGGCGCCTTCTTCGAGTCGCAGACGCTGGCCGCCCTGCGCATCCTCGAGCGCGGCGACGTCGATCCGCTGCACCTGACCGGCAGCTGGGCCGGGGCGATGGGCCATACGCAGTTCATCCCGACCACCTACCAGAGTTACGCGGTGGATTTCCGCGGCGACGGGCGGCGCGACATCTGGTCGGACGATCCGACCGATGGGCTGGCCTCGACCGCCAACTACCTGGCGCGGAGCGGTTGGCGCAGCGGTGAGCCCTGGGGGGTGGAGGTGGTGCTGCCCGCGGGCGGCGCGGGTCTGGCCGGCAGCACGCGCAGCGGCGCGGGCTGGGCGTCGGCCGGGGTGCGCCCGTCCGCCGGGGGATCGCTGCCCTCGGGCTCGGGCAAGCTGCTGCTGCCGCAGGGGGCAAGCGGGCCGGCCTTCCTCGTCTACCGCAATTTCAACGTCATCCTGCGCTACAACAACGCGCAGAACTACGGCATCGGGGTAGGCCACCTGTCGGACCGGCTGTTGGGGGCGGGTCCGCTGCGTGCGAGCTTCCCGCCCGACCGCTACGGGCTGACCATCGACGACCGCCGCGAGCTGCAGGGACGTCTCAATGCGGCGGGCTACGACGCAGGTACGCCCGACGGGGTTCTAGGCAAGAAAACCACCGCGGCCATCGAGGGCTATCAGGCGCGCGCCGGGATGCCGGTGACCGGCACGCCCTCGCAGGAGCTTCTGGCACGGCTGCGGCGCGGCTGACCGCCGCGCCACCTTTCGCCGTGTTTGCGCCTCAGACCCCGGCGGTGCCGCCAAGCGCCGCCTGAAGGTCGGCCAGCGTTTTCTTCTCGGCCTCCGAGACGGCTTCGCCGCCGAAGCCCAGGAAGCCGCCTTCCTTCGCTGCTTCGGCGGTCCGGGTCGCAGTGTCGATGAGGAATTCCGAGAAGGCTGCGGCCTCCTCGGGCGCGGTGGTCTTCACGGTGCCGAGAATCTCGGACAGGCGGGTGATCGCGGCCTCGGTGATCTCGGGCGGTTTCTTGCCCTTCACCAGGGCCTTCACCCCGTCCATTGCGGCCGAGCGGCCCTCGGAAGTCTTGTAGGCCTCGGCCACCTCGGCGGCCAGCGTGCCGGCGGAGGCGCCCTTCAGCGATCCGGCCATTGCCGCGCTCTCCTGTACCGCGCCGATCAACCCGCCGGGGTCGGCGGCGGTGATCGCCAGCCCGGCCAGCATCGGGGCCTCGAGAACCATAGCCCAATCGGTCGCGGTGAATTTTTCCTTGAGTGCCATTGAGAGCCTCCGCTCAATCGTTGTGTGAGTCCGTTGCGGGTGTCCGGAGAAGGGCCGCTGGGTCATCGATCGGCGTGGAATGCCGGGCCCCGGCGGGTGTGTCGGTAGCGTGTGCAGGTCCAAAATCCGGGGCCTGCTGTGGTCTGAAATGATCGGGGCCGGCCTCAATACACTGGCCGGACCCTATGTCTAAGGTCCTGAACCGGAACGGTCGGAGCGTAGCTCAACCCTCACGGGTGATCCAGCGACGCGCGGGTGACCGGCGCCTATGCGCGCACGATGATCAGATTTCCGCCGATCGCCGCCGCAGGACGTGCCGACCCGGAGCGGGTCTTCGGGTGCGATGGCCCACGTCGTCCTGTGCCAAAAGCGTCGCTGCGGCGGTTGAACCGGCCATCCCCCTGCGGCGTGCGAACCTCCGGTTCCGGCGCAGCGGCATCGTGCCGGACATCGCCTCGTCCTCGCCGCAGTCGGGATCGACCGGGGTGACATGGGGGACGGGCGGTGTGACCGGGTCTCAGACGACCTCGATCACGTCCTTGTCTATGGCAAGATGGTATCCCTTGCGGGCGATGTTGCGCACCAGAAGCTCGCTGACCATCTGGTTGCCCAGCCCGTCGCGCAGGCGTTTGATCCGGGTCGCGCCGGCTGCCTCCTCGCAGTCGCTCGGGTCGCGGCCCGAGATCATCCCCTCGATCTCCGCCCCGGTCAGCGTCTCGTCGTCCATCCGCGCCTCGGCAAGCACCGAGAGGGTTTCGATCATCGCCGCCGTCAGCTTGAAGCCCATGGTGTTGAGGTAGACCATGTTTTCCTCGCGGCTGATGATCAGAGAGCTGACCTGGATGCCCGAGCGCTCGATCTGCGCCATGCGCCGGTTCATTCCCGCCAGCATCACCAGGAAGACCAGTGCGGCGACCAGCATGGCGGCGGCGAAGACCAGCAGCACGAAGATCACCATCCGGTAGCTCGCCAGCGTGTCGGCAAAGGCGGTGCCCGAGAGCGCGAGGATCTCCAGCAGCTTCACCTCGGCCTGGGCGGTCAGGTCGTGCTCGACGAAAATCTGCTCGACCCTTGCGTTGAACGCGTTGCCGTCGGGCAGGGTGAACATCAGCACCCCGCCGGCCAGGGCCAGCAGGGCGATGATCGCGGCAATGCCGAATGTGACGATGCGCCCGCCCGCGCGGCGGGCCTCAGTAGCGGAGATAGAACTCGCCGGCATTCTTCTTCTTTTCTTCCGAGGGCGGCTGTTCGGACAGGGCGACGACGCTCAAAAGCGTCCAGCCGTTGCGGTCGAGCCGGATCTCCAGCTGCGCGGCCGCGGTGTTCTTCGACGGGCATGTCTCCGTCGGAAGCAGGGCGATGCCGTATTGCAGGCGCAGCGGATCGTCCTGTTTGGCCTTGTACTCCGCGTAGCACTCGGCTTGCGCCGCGGTGGCGCCAAGGGCGAGCAGAAGCGAGAGGGTGAGAAACGGCATGTTCATGCCTGAACACTGAGCGCGCCGCCGCCGCAATTCAATAGCCCCGTACGGATAGGCGGCGGATATCCGATAACATCGGAGGGATATTGCCTGTTTTGCCGGGGCGGGCCGAGGGTCGTTGCAGATCGCGGCGCGGGCCGTGATGACCCCATCCATTCCCGAAGGAGACAGCCCATGTCCAGAAAGTTCATCGCCGCCGTGCTCGCCGCCTCGCTTGTGGTCACAGGCTTCAGCGCCGCCCCGACGCGCGCCGCAGAGGCGAAGGACGTCGCCAAGGTCCTCGGCGGTGCCGCCCTCGTCTACATGATCGGCAAGGCGGTGAGCGACGCGCGCGCGGAAGACCGCGAACGGGACAGGAAGGAGAAGGAGAAAAAGAAGGCGCAGCAGGCGGCGGCGCAAGAGCTCGCTTGGCGCAACCGCGACCCGGCACCCTACCTGCCGCGGCCCTATACCTTCGAGGGCCGTCCGGCGCAGGCGGGGCAGCCCTCTCATGGCGGTCCGCAGGGCGTCCTGCCGGCGTCTTGCCTGCGTGACGTGCGCGGCGAGCGGGGGCAAGTGATGCAGCGCGCGTGCCTGCGCGACGCCGCGGTCCGCACCGAGGCGCTTCCCGACCGATGCAGCAAGAAAATCCGCATCGGCAAGGACAAGGAGCGGGTGTTCTCGGCCGAGTGTCTGCAGAAGGCGGGCTGGCGCGTTGTCGGCCGCGGTGCGGGGCAGGGCCAAGGTCGCCACGATGACTGGCATGGCGACCGGCATGACAACCGGCACGGCGACTGGGCGCGGGGCTGGGGCCACGACGGCCGGCGCGACTGAGCGCGCCGACCGGGGTCGGTCCCGGTGATCAGTGAAGGTCCTCGGGCAGCAGCAGGTTGAGCAGGATCGACAGACCCGCCGCCGGCAGCAGCCCGGAAGTCAGCAGCACCTGTGCCGTTTGGGGCAGGTGCTGCAAGGCGCTCGGTTCGAGCTGCAAGCCGAAGCCGACCGAGAGCGAGATCGCGAAGATCACCATGTTGCGGCGGTTCCAGACCACCTCGGACAGCATGTTGACCCCCGCCGCGCAGACCATGCCGAACATCACGATGACGCCGCCACCCAGGACGTTGATCGGTACGGTCGAGACGGCCGCGCCGACCTTCGGCACCAGCCCGCAGACAATCAGGAAGAGCGCGCCGATGGTCACCACGTGGCGGCTCATCACGCCGGTCATCGAAATCAGCCCGACGTTCTGGCTGAACGAGGTGTTGGGCAGCCCGCCGAAGATCCCGGCCACCGCGGTGCCGAGCCCGTCGGCGAAGGTCGCGCCGCCAACCTCGCGGTCGGTCGCCTCGCGTCCGGCACCGCCCTTGGTGATGCCCGAGACGTCGCCCACGGTCTCGATCGCCGAGATGACCGCCATGAAGCACATGCCGAGGATGATCGCCGGGTTGATCTCGATGCCCCAGCGGAACGGCATGGGTAGCTCGAAGACCGGCGCGCTGGCGACATTGCCGAAGCTGACCTGCCCCATGGCGAGCGCCACGAGATAGCCCGCGACGAGCCCCACCAGCACCGCCGAGAGCGCCAGAAGCCCGCGGGTGAAGAACTTCACCCCGAGCGTCACGAGGATCACCACCAGCGCCGGCAGCCACATGGCGAGGCTGCCGAACTCCGGCGTGCCCAGCTTCGGCACGCCGCCCGCGGCGTACTGGATGCCCACCTTCAGCAGCGCGAGGCCGATCATCAGCACGATCAGCCCGGTGACCAGCGGCGGCAGGGCATGGCGGATCCGGGTGACGATGAAACCGAGGCAGAAGTGGAAGAGTCCGCCGATCACGATGCCGGTCATCAGCCCGGCCATGCCCGCAACGCCCTGTCCCGCCACCGCCGGGATCATCACCGGCAGGAAGGCAAAAGACGTGCCCTGCACGATCGGCAGCCGCGCCCCCACCGGGCCGAAACCGATGGTCTGGAACAGCGTGGCGATGCCGGCGAACAGCATCACCATCTGGATCATGTAGATCATGTTGGGAAAGTCGGGGCTGTTCGAGCCGTAGCCGAAGCCCGCCGCCCCGGCGATGATGATCGCCGGGGTGACGTTCGAGGCGAACATCGCCAGCACGTGCTGCAGACCCAGCGGCACCGCCTTGCCGAGCGGCGGCATGTAGTCGGGGTTGATCAGCTCTTCGGGCGTGCCGATCGGATGGCCCTTGGGGGCGGTTGCGTCAGTCATTCCATAGTCTCCCTCGTCGGTGTCACGTCGTGATTATGAGATGACCCGCCGCCTCTGCCGGGCGTCTGCGCGGGGGTGTTCCTGGGGTCTCCCCCTCAGGGCCGGGTGATCAGCAGCGGTTCCGTCAACCAGTGCTCTTCAAGATTGGGCGTCTGCCCGATGCGGTCCACCACGGCAAAGAGCCCCGGCGCGTGCAGCGGTGTCAGCACCCCGTGCCAGGTGCCGCGGTGGAAGTTGATCCCCTGTCCCGGCGCCGCGAGGAAGGCATGCACCTCGCCCGGCACCGCGTTCGCGCCCGGGCCGGGTTCCGCGACGATCACCAGCCACTCGTTGCGGTGCATCGGCAGGAAGGCCTGCGAGCCCTCGGGGTGCCGCTCCACCAGCTCCAGCCTGTAGGGCAGAGCGCGCGGCTCGGCGTCGAAAAGACTGATGCCCGCCCGCCCCTCCGGCCCGAAGTCCATCGCGGCGCGGTCGTGATGTCGCCCGCAGAGCCCCTGGTTGATGATCTTGTCGGGCGCGCCCGTGACCTCGAGCACCTCGCCGAAGGGCGCGAAGGCTTCGGCGGTCAGCGGCCTTGTCGTGATCTGCCTCATCGCGCCGCTCCCACCGGGGCCAGCGAGACGTGGCGGTTGACGTCCTTGTAGAGCAGGTAGCGGAAGCGCGCGCTCTCGTCGACGATGCAGGCCTGCGGGCAGAAGGCGCGCAGCCACATGAAATCGCCGGGCCCGACCTCGACCCAGTCCTGGTTGAGCAGGTACTTCGCGCGCCCCTCCAGCACGTAGAGCCCGTGCTCCATCACGTGGGTCTCGGCAAAGGGGATGCGCCCGCCCTTGCCGAAGGTGACGATATTGGCGTGGAAATCATGGCGGATGTCTGCCGGATCGAAAAAGCGCTGGGTGCCCCAGAGCTGGTCGCAGCCGGGCATCCAGTTCACCGGGACCTCGTCGTCATGGGTGATGATCACCGGCGGCACCGAGATGCCCGGCGCCGCCTCCCAGCGCTTGCGGATCCAGTGGAACCGGCAGGGGGCGTCGCCGCTGTTCCACAGCGTCCAGCCCGAGCTCGGCGGCAGGTAGACCACGTGGCCCGCACGCAGATCGTGCTCCTTGCCGCCAACCGTCAGCCGTGCGCTGCCCCCGGTGATCAGCAGCGCCGCCTGCGCCTGCGGATCCGGCTCGGGCGCGTCGCTGCCGCCGCCCTGTGCCAGCTCGACCGCGTATTGCGCGAAACTCTCGGCGAAGCCCGAGAGCGGCTTGGCGATGATCCAGGCGCGGGTCTGCTGCCAACCCGGCAGCAGCGAGCTGACGATGTCGCGCATCGTTCCGGCGGGGATGAAGGCATAGGCGGTGGTGAAGACCGCCGCGCCCTGCGGGTTGTCCTCGCGCGGGGGCATGCCGGCGGGCGGGAAGGCGTAGCTGCGAGGGCTGTCCATGATGCTCACAGCAGGGCCTCCAGCCGCAGGCGGGCGATGCGTTCGACCTGGCGGCAGGCCTCGGCGAACTCGGTTTCGGTGTCGTTTGCGATGCGCCGCTCGAAGGCGGCGAGGATGCCGGCCTTGTCATGGTCGCGCACCGCGATGATGAACGGGAAACCGTGCTTCTCGACGTAGGCGGCGTTGAGCTCGGTGAAGCGCGCGCGCTCGGGGTCGGTCAGCGCGTCGAGCCCGGCGCTGGCCTGCTCGGCGGTGCTGTCCTCGGTCAGTCGCTTCGCCTCGACCAGCTTGCCGGCAAGATCGGGGTGAGCCTGCAGCACGCCCAGCCGTTCCTCGCGGCTGGCGGTGCGCAGCACGCGGGCGAGCGCATTGGCCAGACCGGCGGGCCGGTCATGCGCCGCGCCCAGTTCCAGCTCGAAGGCGCGCTCGGCGACCCAGGGTGAATGCTCGACGATGCCGCCGAAAGTGCCGACAAAGGTTTCGCGGTCCATGGTCGACGGGCGCGGGCCCTTCTTCGGCGGATGGGTCTTTGCCCAATGCTCGGCGATCTGCAGCCGGGTCGGGGTCCAGACCCCCTCGAAGCCGCCGATGTAGTCGAGGAAGCGCTTCAACCCCGCCATCTTGCCCGGTCGGCCGATCAGCCGGCAGTGCAGGCCGACCGACATCATCGCCGGCTTGCCCGCCTCGCCCTCGACGATCAGCGTGTCGAAGGCATCCTTGAGGTAAGTGAAGAACATCTCGCCCTCGATCCAGCCGGGCGAGGTGGCGAAGCGCATGTCGTTGGCCTCGAGCGTGTAGGGAATGATCAGCTGGTCGCGGCCCGCCACCTCAATCCAGTAGGGCAGGTCGTCGTCATAGGTGTCCGAGACGTAGTCCATGGCCTCGGTCTCGGCGACCAGACGCACGGTGTTGGCGCTGCAGCGCCCGGTGTACCAGCCGCGCGGCGGCGTGCCCACGACCTCGGTGTGCAGGCGGATCGCCTCGGCGATGGCGGCGCGCTCCTCGGCCTCGGGCATGTCCTTGTGCTCGACCCACTTGAGGCCGTGCGAGGCAATCTCCCAGCCGGCGTCCTTCATCGCCTCGACCTGCTCGGGCGAGCGCGCAAGCGCGGTGGCGACGCCGTAGATGGTGAGCGGGATGTCGTAGCCAGTGAAGAGGCGATGCAGTCGCCAGAAGCCGGCGCGGGCGCCGTACTCGTAGATCGACTCCATGTTCCAGTGGCGCTGTCCCGGCCATTGCGCCGCGCCGGCGATGTCCGACAGGAAGGCCTCCGAGGCCGCGTCCCCGTGCAGCACGCAATTCTCGCCGCCCTCCTCGTAGTTGAGCACGAACTGCACGGCGATCTTCGCGCCGCCCGGCCATTGCGCGTCGGGGCGGTCGGGGCCGTGGCCGATCATGTTGCGGGGATAGCGCTGCATCTGCCGGTCCTCTGGCATGGGGTGGTCTCCTGTCGATACTGGTGCCGCGGGCCGGGCGGAACTGCAAAGCCCCGTGCCGGGACGCGCGCCCTGGCTTCCGTGTTAGCACCGCTGAAAAAAGGAGCAAGAACATGTGGTGCCGCCGTGTCCCCGCCCCCGCCTGCCGCGGACCGAGAGTCCGGATGCCTCCGGCGGGGATATTTGTTCCTAGAAGAAAGCCCCGACGGCCAACCGCCGCGTTTTCTTTTAGGTCCAAATATCCCGGGGGAGAGCCGCGCAGCGGCTCGGGGGCAGAGCCCCCTCAAGATGCCGACCCGAATTGCCAGAGGCGCGCCATTGGCGCGCGGGGCAGCGTTCCAATTGTCCGGCACCATATGGACAGGACGCCCCTCAACCCCTATGTGCAGCCATCATGGCCAAGCAGAAGTCCGACCCCAACTACAAGATCATCGCCGAGAACCGGCGTGCGCGCTTCGATTACGCGATCGAGGACGATATCGAATGCGGCATCGTGCTGACCGGCTCGGAGGTCAAAAGCCTGCGCGAGAACAGTTCGAACATCGCCGAGAGTTACGCGGCGGTGGAAGAGAGCGAGCTGTGGCTGGTCAACTCCTACATCGCCCCCTACACCCGCGCGATGTTCCCGCATGAGGAGCGCCGCCGCCGCAAGCTGCTGGTCTCGAAGAAGGAGCTTTCGCGCCTGTGGAACGAGACCCAGCGCAAGGGCATGACGATCGTGCCGCTGGTCATGTATTTCAACCACAAGGGTGCGGTGAAGCTGAAGATCGGCATCGCCAAGGGCAAGCAGAACCACGACAAGCGCGAGACCGAGGCCAAGCGCGACTGGAACCGCCAGAAGCAGCGCCTGCTCAAGGAGCGCGGCTGAGCCGGGTTGGCCCGCCGTCGTGATCCCACCCTTGCGAGTCCGGAACGGGCACCTTAGAGACGAGGCGATGCTGACTGCCCCGGGGAGAGGTGATGGCTAGTGACGACCCCAAGACGCTCGTGTCCACCGACTGGCTGGCGCGCCACCTGAAGGATCCCGATCTGCGCCTGCTCGACGCGAGCTGGTACATGCCGGGTTCGGGCCGCGATCCCAAGGCCGAATACGAGTCTGCCCATATCCCCGGCGCGCGGTTCTTCGACATCGACGAGATCTCCGACCTGCGCTCGGAGCTGCCGCATATGGTTCCGCCGGTGGACAAGTTCATGTCCCGGATGCGCGCCCTCGGTGTCGGCGACGGCCATCAGATCGTTGTCTACGACGGCACCGGTCTCTTCTCCGCCGCCCGCGTCTGGTGGCTGTTCAAGCTGATGGGCCATGACGACATCGCGGTGCTCGACGGCGGCCTGCCCAAATGGCAGGCGGAGGGGCGCGAGGTCGAGGACCTGCCGCCGGTGATCCGCGACCGCCATATGATGGTGCGTCGCCAGAACCACCTGGTGAAGGACGTGACGCAGGTGTCCGCCGCCTCGAAGCTGCGCGACCACGAGATCCTCGACGCCCGCGCCCCCGCCCGCTTCCGCGGCGAGGTGCCCGAGCCGCGTGCTGGCCTGCGCTCGGGGCATATCCCCGGCTCGAAGAACGTGCCCTTCGGCACGCTGCTCAACCCTGACCAGACGATGAAGGCCCCCGAGGCGCTGCGCGCCGCCTTCGAGGCGGCGGGGGTGGACCTGGGCAAGCCCGCGATCACCAGCTGCGGATCCGGCGTCACCGCCGCGATCCTGAGCCTTGCCCTGACCCGCCTCGGCAAGACCGACCACGCCCTTTATGACGGGTCCTGGACCGAGTGGGGGCAATTCCCCACGCTGCCCGTCGCCACCGGAGAGGACTAATGTTCGAGACTCTGAAAGAGCAACCCGCCGACAAGATCCTGATGCTGATGCAGGCCTTCAAGGAAGACCCGCGCACGCAGAAGGTCGACCTCGGCGTCGGCGTCTACAAGGACGCCAGCGGCAACACGCCGGTCATGCGCGCCATCAAGGCGGCGGAAAAGCAGCTCTGGGAGAGTGAGACCACCAAGTCCTATACCGGTCTCGCGGGCGATCCGGCCTTTGCCGAGGCCCTGGGCAAGCTGGTGCTGGGTGACGCGGTCCCGGCCGAGAACGTGGCGGCCGCCGCAACCCCCGGCGGCACCGGCGCCGTGCGCCAGGCCTTCGACATGATCAAGATGGCCAACCCTAAGGCGCGCGTCTTCGTCTCGGATCCGACCTGGCCCAACCACCTGTCGATCCTCAAGCACATGGGGCTCGAGGTCGTTCCCTACCGCTACTTCGACAACGAGACCCGCGGCGTCGACTTCGTCGGCATGATCGCCGACCTGCACCAGGTGCTGCCCGGCGACGTGGTGCTGCTGCATGGTTGCTGCCACAACCCCACCGGTGCGAACCTGAACATCTCGCAGTGGAAGGCCGTGACCGAGCTGCTGCTGGAAAAGCAGGGCACGCCGATGATCGACATCGCCTACCAGGGCTTCGGCGACGGTCTCGAGGAAGACGCCGCCGGCGTGCGCCTCGTCGCGTCCTCGGTGCCCGAGTGCCTGATCGCCGCCTCCTGCTCGAAGAACTTCGGCATCTACCGCGAGCGCACCGGCCTGCTGATGGCCGTCAGCCAGGATGCCTCGGCCAAGAAGCTGAACCAGGGCACGCTGAACTACCTCAACCGCCAGAACTACTCCTTCCCGCCGGACCACGGCGCGCGGCTGGTGACCATGGTGCTGACCGACCCCGAGCTGCGCGCCGACTGGGCGGCGGAACTGGAAGAGGTGCGGCTGTCGATGCTGGGCCTGCGCGAGCAGCTGGCCTCCGAACTGCAGCGCCTGTCGGGCTCGGACCGCTTCGGCTTCATCGCCCAGCACCGCGGCATGTTCTCGCGCCTCGGCGCGACGCCGGAGCAGGTCGAGACCATGCGCCGCGACCACGGCATCTACATGGTCGGCGACTCGCGGCTGAACATCGCGGGGCTGAACAAGACCACCGTGCCGATCCTCGCCGAGGCGATCATCAAGGCGGGCTGCTGAGCCCCCTCCGCCGGTGCATGGCGGCATGAGTTTCGAACGCGGGCCCCCGGGCCCGCGTTTCGCATTTCAGCCATGCTCGGCGAGGCTGTCCTGCGGCGCCTCGGCGCGCTCCTCCATGCCGTAGTCGCGCAGCACCTGGCACACCCGCAGCCGGTAGCCGGCGAAGATGCCCTCGCGCCCGGCCTTCTGTGCGCCGCGATGCGCGGCAAGGGTCCGCCAGCGCTGCACGGCCGCCTCGTCCTCGAAGAAGCTGAGCGAGAGCAGTTTCTCGGGATTGGTGAGGCTCTGGAAGCGCTCGACCGAGATGAAACCCTCGACCTCCTCGACCATGGGCCGCATGGCGGCGGCGATGTCGAGGTACTGGTCCTTGCGGCCCTCCGCGGGGATGACCTCGAAGATGATGGCGATCATGGCTGTCTCCTCTTTCGGGGCCAGCTTTCCCGGCAGGAGCCCGGATTTGCAAGACGGTTCCGGCGCCCGCCCGCCTGGCCGCCTCGCCGCTGGCGCGCGCCGGATTTGCGTATTTGGAAAGAGAAGAAGGGGCAGGGCGCGACGCTCTGCTTCTTCTCTTTCCAAATACGCGGTCGGGACGGTTCCATGCGCGATGACGCGGGGGCAGGGCGCGGCGGCTTGCCACCGGTCCCCATCTGCCGAGGAGTCGCTTGCTGAACGGGGCTTTGCCGCGTATCCGCAGGGCTGGCCCGCTTGCCGAAGCGCGGGGGCCGTGCGACCCTTCCCGCCGGAGGACTCCAGTGATGACCGAGACGATGAGCCGATCCGAAACCAGCCTGCTGCCGCAGCTCCACGAGCCGCGCAATCCCGGCATGCCACTCGACATGGACCGGGTGATGCGCTGCACCGCCAACCGCTCGGCGATCGAGCGGCGGGCCGCGTCGCTGCCGGGGCGGCGCTCGGTGAAGAAGGACTACCAGGCGGCCTGGCTCGCCAGGGCGATCTCCTGCATCGACCTGACAACCTTGGCGGGCGACGACACGCCGGGCCGCGTGGCGCGGCTCTGCGCCAAGGCGCGCCAGCCGGTGCGGGCGGACATCCTCGAGGCGCTGGGGCTCGAGGGGCTGACCGTGGGCGCGGTCTGCGTCTACCACGACATGATCGCCCCTGCCGTCGCGGCGCTGGAGGGCAGCGGCATTCCGGTGGCGGCGGTTTCGACCGGCTTCCCGGCGGGGCTCTCGCCCTTTCCCCTGCGCGTCGCCGAGATCACCGAGAGCGTGAAGGCCGGTGCGCGGGAGATCGACATCGTCATCTCGCGCCGCCATGTGCTGACCGGCGACTGGCAGGCGCTCTACGACGAGATGCGCGCGTTCCGCGAGGCCTGCGGCGAGGCGCACGTCAAGGCGATCCTCGCCACAGGCGAGCTGGGCACGCTGCAGAACGTGGCACGGGCCTCGATGGTCTGCATGATGGCGGGCGCCGATTTCATCAAGACCTCGACCGGCAAGGAGAGCGTCAACGCCACGCTGCCGGTGAGCCTCGTGATGATGCGGGCAATCCGCGAGTTCTACGAGGAAACGGGCTACCGCGTCGGCTACAAGCCCGCGGGCGGCATCTCGAAGGCCAAGGACGCGGTGACCTACCTCGCGCTGGTCAAGGAGGAGCTCGGCGACCGCTGGCTGCGGCCGGACCTCTACCGCTTCGGCGCCTCCTCGCTGCTGGGCGACATCGAGCGGCAGCTCGAACACCATGTGACCGGGGCCTATTCGGCCTCCTGGCGCCACGCCACGAGCTGATGGCGCATCTGCGGAACTGGAGACGACGGACATGAGCGTGAAAGAGATCTTCGAGAGCATGGATTATGGACCCTCGCCCGAGAGCGCCGCGGATGCGCTGACCTGGATCGTCGACCAGGGCTCGCGCTTCGGCTGCTTCATCGATGGTGGGTTCACCAAGCCGGGCGCGACCTTCGAGAGCCGCAACCCCGCCACCGGCGAGGTGCTGGCCGAGGTGACGCAGGCGACTCAGGGCGATGTCGATGCGGCGGTGAAGGCCGCGCGCGCGGCGCAGCCGGCCTGGGCGAAGCTGGGCGGCAAGGGGCGCGCGCGCTTCCTCTACGCGCTGGCGCGGCTGGTGCAGAAGCATTCGCGGCTGCTGGCGGTGCTGGAGACGCTCGACAACGGCAAACCGATCCGCGAGAGCCGGGATATCGACGTGCCGCTCGTGGCGCGGCATTTCTACTACCACGCGGGCTGCGCGCAGCTGATGGACGCGGAACTGCCGGGGCAGGAGCCGCTGGGCGTCTGCGGGCAGATCGTGCCGTGGAACTTCCCGCTGCTGATGCTGGCCTGGAAGATCGCCCCGGCGCTGGCCATGGGCAACACCGTGGTGCTGAAGCCCGCCGAATGGACCTCGCTCACTGCGCTCTGTCTTGCCGATCTGTGCCAGCAGGCGGGGCTGCCGAAGGGCGTGGTCAACATCGTCACCGGCGATGGCGCGGTCGGCGAGATGATCACCGGGGCCGAGGTCGACAAGATCGCCTTCACCGGCTCGACCGAGGTGGGCCGGAAGATCCGCGCCGCCACCGCCGGGAGCGGCAAGTCGCTGACGCTCGAGCTGGGCGGCAAGTCGGCCTATGTGGTCTTCGAGGATGCCGATCTCGACAGCGCGGTCGAGGGGCTTGTGGATGCGATCTGGTTCAACCAGGGGCAGGTCTGCTGCGCGGGCTCGCGCCTCTTGGTGCAGGAAGGCATCGCCGAGCGCTTCCACGACAAGCTCAAGGCGCGGATGGACAAGCTGCGCCTTGGCGATCCGCTCGACAAGTGCATCGACATCGGCGCCATCGTCGATCCCGAGCAGAAGTCCCGGATCGAGGCGCTGATGCAAAAGGCCGCTGGCGAGGGTGAGGTCTACACCGGCTGCGCCGCGCCCGAGGGCTGCTTCATCGCGCCGACGCTGGTCACGGGGCTCTCGCCCGCATCGCTGCTGATGCAGGAGGAGATCTTCGGCCCGGTGCTGGTCTCGACCACCTTCCGCACCCCGGACGAGGCGGTGCAGATTGCCAACAACACCCGCTACGGGCTCGCCGCCTCGGTCTGGTCCGAGAACATCAACACCGCGCTCGACGTGGCTCCGAAGCTCGAGGCCGGGGTGGTCTGGGTCAACGGCAGCAACATGTTCGACGCGGCGGCGCCCTTTGGCGGGCTGCGCGAGAGCGGCTTCGGCCGTGAGGGCGGCTGGGAGGGGCTCGCGGCCTACACCCGTTCCGCGGGCAAGGCCAAGGCGCTCAAGAAGGTCGAGGCCTTTGCGGGCGAGACCGCCGAGCCGCAGGACGTGGACCGCACCGCCAAGCTCTACATCGGCGGCAAGCAGGCGCGGCCCGATGGCGGCTACGCGCAGAACATCTACGACAAGAAGGGCAAGTTGCTGGGGCAGGCGCCGATCTCGTCGCGCAAGGACATCCGCAACGCCGTCGAGGCGGCGCGGGGCGCTTCGGGCTGGTCCTCGGCCACGGCGCACAACCGCGCGCAGGTGATCTACTACATCGCCGAGAACCTGCAGGCGCGGGCGAAGGAGTTTGCGGCGCGGATCGACGCGATGACCGGCGGCAAGACCGGTGCGGCAGAGGTCGAGGCCTCGGTCGACCGGCTCTTCACCTATGCCGCCTGGGCCGACAAGTACGAGGGCGCGGTGAAACCCGTGCCGCTGCGCGGCACCGCGCTGTCGTTGCGCCGGCCCACCGGCGTCATCGGTGCCTTCTGCGCGGACGAGGCGCCGCTGCTGGGGCTGGTCTCGGTCATGGCGCCGGCGATCGCCATGGGCAACCGCGCGCTGCTGGTCGCCTCGGAGCCCTTCCCGCTGGCGGCGACGGATTTCTACCAGGTGCTCGACACCTCGGACCTGCCGGGCGGGGTGGTCAATATCCTCACCGGCCCGCATGAGGAGCTGGCGCCGGTGCTCGCCAGCCACATGGATGTCGAGGCGGTCTGGAGCTTCTCGTCGTCCGACCTGTCGAAAGCCATCGAGACCGGCGCGGCGGGCAACCTGAAGCGCACTTGGGTCAACGACGGCAAGTCGCGCGACTGGATGTCGGCGGCCGGGGAGGGCGAGGCTTTCCTCGAGGCGTCGACCGAGGTGCAGACCGTCTGGATCCCCTGGGGCGCGTGACGCGCCGGCCATGCAGGGGCCGACTCCCGTGGGGCGCCTTGTCGCGCCCCACCGTTTTAGGCGTTGAATCAGCCTGCTGTCCCGGATAAGGGGCGATCTTTCGCCGCAACGTTGAGAAAAGCCCTCTCCGATGCTATCTTATAAGGGCCCGGCGCCGGGGTCACATTCGGCGCGTGCCATGAAGGAGGACAATGTCCTGTCACTTACTGCCGATGCGGCTGGTGCCGCTGATGCGGGGATGCCCATGACGGGGCTCACCCACACCGAGGTCACGAGCGAGGGTGTCCTTGCCGCTGTCCTCAAATCTCTCGACGACAACAAGGCGGAAGAAACCGTGCAGATCGACCTGCGCGGCAAGACCTCCGTCTGCGACCACATGGTGATCTGCTCGGGACGTTCCTCGCGGCAGGTGGCCTCGATCGCACAGAAGCTCGCCGAGGATCTGAAACACGAGCTGGGCGTCCTGTGCAAGACCGAGGGCGAGGAGACCGGCGACTGGGTGCTGATCGACGCGGGCGACGTGATCGTCCACGTGTTCCGCCCCGAAGTCCGAGACTTCTACCAGCTCGAGAAGATGTGGATGCCGCTGGGCAAGGTCACCCAGAGCCCGAGCTGACCGGGAGCGTACATGCGCGTGCATCTCTGCGTCGTGGGCCGGCTGCGGTTTGGCCCCGAGCGCGATCTTATTGACGATTACCTCAAGCGCTTCGACCGCACGGGGCGGGCGCTGGGGCTGGGTCCGGTCACGCTCTTGGAGGTCGAGGACCGCAAGGGCGGGGGCATGGCGGCGGAAGCTGCGCTGCTGCGCAAGGCGATTCCCTCGGGGGCTCGGCTCTGCGTCCTCGACGAGCGTGGCAAGCTGATGAGCTCGCCCGACTTCGCGCGGCAGCTTGGCGAGATCCGCGATGCCGGCACGGGCGATCTGGCCTTCGTGATCGGCGGGGCCGATGGCATCGATCCGTCGCTGCGGGCCGAGGCGGACATGGCCCTTAGTTTCGGCCAGATGGTCTGGCCGCACATGCTGGTGCGGGTCATGCTGTCCGAGCAGCTCTATCGCGCCGCATCCATCCTGGCGGGCAGCCCGTACCACCGCATTTGAATTTGTGTAAGTTTTCGCGTCGGCGGGATCTTGCCGTTAGGCCGACTCGCCTGCGGCGGGAATCCGCGCGAATGCAAACCCTGCGTTGCAAACACCGAAATCCCTGATTTAGCTGCAATTATCGCACCGTCGCGCAGCTGTGAAGACGAGCGAGGTTGACTGCCCTTCTACTGTCCCTGCCGGCTCCCCCGCCGGTCCCGGGCAGATCAACGGCCCCGGAGTTTCCCCGAACTCCGGGGCCCTATCTTTTCAGGGCCGGGTCAGCTGTAGGCGATGACCAGCAGGATCACCCCCAGGATCACCCGATAGATGACGTAGGGCGTGAAGCTGACCGAACGCAGCAGCCGCATCATCAGGGTGAGGGCGAGCAGGGCGGAGACGAAAGCGAAGCCTGCGGCGATGGCCCCGTCTTTTGCGGCCTGCGCGTCGGCGCTGCCGATCACCTCTGCCCCGAGCAGGACGCCAGAGGCAAAGATCGTCGGAATCGACATCAGCATCGAGATCTTCGCGGCGTCATGGCGCTTGTAGCCAAGTTGACGCGCGCCGGTGATCGTGATGCCCGAGCGCGAGGTGCCGGGGATCAGCGCCACGGCCTGCCAGAGGCCAAGCTTGATGGCGTCGGCGAGGGTCCAGTCCTTCTCGGTCTTCACCTCGGGGCCCTTCTGGTCGGCCCACCACAGGACGATGCCGAAGATCAGCATGGTCCAGCCGATCACCGCCACCGAACGCAGCATGTCCGACAGCCCCGTTAGGTTCAGGATCAGCCCGACGAGGATCACCGGGATCGTTGCGACCGCGAGGAGGAAGGCCAGTTTCGAGCCGGGCGTGTCGATCTTTCCGGTCAGCATCCGCGGGATGCCCGCGAGTCCCTCGTGTACGTCCTTCCAGAAGTAGAGCACCACGGCAAAGAGCGTTCCGACGTGAACCGCCACGTCAATCACCTGTCCCTGGTCCGCCATGCCGGTGAGTCCTGGGAGGAGAATCAGGTGACCGGAGGAGGAAATCGGGAGAAACTCGGTGATGCCTTGGATGAGAGCTAGAATAATCAGTTGAGACAGGGGCATGTAAGCTGGTCTCCGAGAATGAAAGCCCTTTTGCTATAGGTCCTTGGTTTTCAGGGGGAAAGAGCGAAATTGGTCCGTTATCGGACCTAATTTTTGGCCAAATCGTCCCCCTTGACCGGGGGAGGGACAAATTTTTATCAATATAGGTCAGTATGTATGACTTTTATTCCTTTTCGACTTTAAGTAAGGAAGCCCGACCGATTGATTTGCTTGGAGACAAGGCATCATGGCAAAGCAACCCATGCTGAAATTCGTGAAGATCGAGCGCGACATGCCCGAGAAGCGGGAGGCCTCCGTCCGCAGCCACGACTTCGACGAAATTTATGCTGAGTTCGCAAAGGCCAAGGCCGAGGAGCAGGCGAGCCGCTGCAGCCAGTGCGGTGTGCCCTACTGCCAGTCCCATTGTCCTCTGCACAACAACATCCCCGACTGGCTGAACCTCACCGCGACCGGCCGTCTGGAGGAAGCCTACGAGATCAGCCAGGCCACCAATACCTTCCCGGAAATCTGCGGTCGCATCTGCCCGCAGGACCGCCTGTGCGAAGGCAACTGCGTGATCGAGCAGTCCGGTCACGGCACTGTGACCATCGGGTCTGTCGAAAAATACATCACCGACACAGCCTGGGAGCAGGGCTGGGTGAAGCCCGCCGCGCCCGCGGTGGAGCGGTCCGAGAGCGTTGGCATCATCGGCGCGGGCCCGGGTGGCCTTGCGGCGGCGGACATGCTGCGCCGCGCCGGCGTGCAGGTCATTGTCTATGACCGCTACGACCGTGGCGGCGGCCTGCTGACCTACGGCATTCCGGGCTTCAAGCTCGAGAAGGACGTGGTCATGCGCCGCATCAAGCAGCTCGAGGACGGTGGCGTGCGCTTCGTCTTCAACTGCAACGTCGGGCAGGACATGAGCTTCGACGAGATCCGCGACCAGCATGACGCGGTGATCATCGCAACCGGGGTCTACAAGTCGCGCGACCTGCGTGGTCCGGGCGCGGGCGCCAAGGGCATCGTCAAGGCGATCGACTATCTCACCGCCTCGAACCGCACCGCCAACTTTGGCGACAGCGTGCCCGAGTTCGAAAGCGGCGAGCTCAATGCCAAGGGCAAGCGCGTCGTGGTCATCGGTGGCGGCGACACCGCCATGGACTGCCTGCGCACCGCGATCCGTCAGGGCGCCGAGAGCGTGAAGTGCCTCTATCGCCGCGACCGCGCCAACATGCCCGGCTCGCAGCGCGAGACCGCGAACGCCGAGGAAGAAGGCGTGCAGTTCGAGTGGCTGACCGCGCCGAAGGGCTTCAAGGGCGACGAGACCGTCGAGGCGGTGATGGTGCAGAAGATGCGTCTCGGCCTGCCCGACGCCACCGGCCGCCAGTCGCCCGAACTGATCGAGGGTGCCGACTATGAAGAGCCCGCCGATCTGGTGATCAAGGCGCTCGGCTTCGAGCCCGAGGATCTGCAGACGCTTTGGGGCGCGCCCGAACTGGAAGTCACCCGCTGGGGCACGGTGAAGGCCGAGTTCACCTCGGGCCGCACCGCGCTTCCGGGCGTCTACGCCGTGGGCGACATCGTGCGCGGTGCCTCGCTGGTGGTCTGGGCGATCCGCGACGGCCGCGACTGCGCCGAGCACGTGCTGAAGGACTTTGAAAAGCTCGCGGCCATCGCCGCCGAGTAAGGCTTCGCGCCCGCCCCCTGCACCCTCGCGGGCATGGGGCGGGCATCCCCTTAACCTCACGCCCGAGGCGCGGTTGGCCCAGCCGACCCTTGCCGAGATCAAGGAGCGGTGCATGACGCAGAAGACCGGACAATGCCTTTGCGGCGCGGTGCGCTTCACCGTGACCGAGTTCGGCAGCTTCGGCGTCTGCCATTGCGAGCAGTGTCGCCGCTGGGCCGGATCGGCGCTCTTCGCGGTGAACGTGCCCGAGGCGGCGATCACCATCGAGGGGGCCGGAGCGATCCGCAGCTTCCGCAGCTCGGACTGGGCGTCGCGCCACTTCTGCGGCACCTGCGGCTCGGTGCTCTGGTACCGCTACGACAAGGGCGTCGACGGGGCAGGGGAATACGAGGTCTGCCTCGGGCTTCTGGACGACGGCAACGGCTTCGAGATGAAGAGCGAGATCTTCGCCGACGAGAAGCCCGACAGCTGGGCGCTTACCGGCGGGCATCCGAAGTACACCCGCGCCGAGACGCTGAAGAAATTCGGCGCGGACGTCAGCGGCGCCTGAGCCGCAGAAGACACCCGCGGCGCCTGAGCCGCAAACCAAATTCCGGCGCGATCCCGCGCCATTTCATTCGGCGCCTCGCGCGCCAGCCACGTATCCCGGCCGCCCCGGCGGCCTTCCATGGAGGTGCTAAGCCATGACCACTTTCGACGCCAACTGGGTTGCCGCAGAGGAAGCCAAGCGCAAGTGGATGGAGGAGAACGGCCTGTTCCGCGAAGAGCATGAGCACTCTTCCTGCGGTGTCGGCCTTGTTGTCTCCATCGACGGGAGACCGTCGCGCAAGGTTGTCGAAGCGGGCATCACCGCGCTGAAGGCGATCTGGCACCGAGGTGCCGTGGACGCCGACGGCAAGACCGGCGACGGCGCGGGCATTCACGTGCAAATCCCCGTCTCCTTCTTCTATGACCAGATCGAGCGCACCGGCCACGCGCCCCGCAAGGAAGAGCTGATGGCCGTTGGCCAGGTCTTCCTGCCGCGCACCGACTTCGCCGCGCAGGAAACCTGCCGGACCATCGTCGAGACCGAAGTGCTGCGCATGGGCCACTACATCTACGGCTGGCGCCACGTGCCGGTGAGCGTGGAGTGCCTTGGCGAGAAGGCCAACGCGACGCGCCCCGAGATCGAGCAGATCCTGATCTCGAACGCCAAGGGCATCGACGAGGAAACCTTCGAGCGCGAGCTCTACGTCATCCGCCGCCGCATCGAGAAGGCCGCGGCCGCCGCGGGCATCAACGGGCTCTACATCGCCTCGCTGTCGTGCCGGTCGATCATCTACAAGGGCATGATGCTGGCCGAGCAGGTCGCCGTCTTCTACCCCGACCTGCAGGACGAGCGCTTCGAGTCCGCCTTCGCGATCTACCACCAGCGCTATTCCACCAACACCTTCCCGCAGTGGTGGCTGGCGCAGCCCTTCCGGATGCTTGCCCACAACGGCGAGATCAACACCATCAAGGGCAACACCAACTGGATGAAGTCGCACGAGATCCGCATGGCCTCGGCGACCTTCGGAGAGATGGCCGAGGACATCAAGCCGATCATCGCGACCGGGGCGTCGGACTCCGCCGCGCTCGACGCGGTGTTCGAGGTGCTGGTCCGCGCCGGGCGCAACGCGCCGATGGCCAAGACCATGCTGATCCCCGAGGCCTGGTCGAAGCAGGCGGTGGAGCTGCCGCAGGCCTGGCTCGACATGTATTCCTACGTGAACTCGGTGATGGAGCCCTGGGACGGCCCCGCGGCGCTGGCCATGACCGACGGCCGCTGGGTCTGCGGCGGCCTCGACCGCAACGGCCTGCGCCCGATGCGCTACGTCGTCACCGGCGACGGCCTGCTGATCGCCGGTTCCGAGGCGGGCATGGTGCCGGTCGACGAGTCGACCGTGCGTGAAAAAGGCGCGCTTGGGCCGGGCCAGATGATCGCCGTCGACATGGAAGAGGGCAAGCTCTACCGCGACACCGAGATCAAGGACCGCCTGGCGTCGAGCCAGCCGTTCGGCGAATGGGTCGGCAAGATCACCGAGCTGGACGACAGCCTGTCGAAGGTCACCGAGAAGCCGCTGTTCTCCGGGGCCGAGCTGCGCAAGCGCCAGATTGCGGCGGGTTACAGCATCGAAGAGCTCGAGCAGTCGCTCTCGGCGATGGCCGAGGACGGCAAGGAAATGCTCGCCTCGATGGGCGACGACACCCCGTCGGCGGTCCTGTCCAAGAAGTACCGGCCGCTGAGCCACTTCTTCCGCCAGAACTTCAGCCAGGTGACCAACCCGCCGATCGACTCGCTGCGCGAGTATCGCGTGATGTCGCTGAAGACCCGCTTCGGCAACCTCAAGAACGTGCTCGACGAGTCCTCGGCGCAGACCGAGATCCTGGTTCTCGACACGCCCTTCGTCGCCAACGCGCAGTTCGAGGAGCTGACCCGGCACTTCGCGCAGGGGCTGGTCGAGATCGACTGCACCTTCCCCGCCGACGCAGGTGAGGGCGCGCTGCGCGACGGTCTGGCCCGCATCCGGGCCGAGGCCGAGGACGCCGTGCGCTCGGGCGGCGGCCACATCGTGCTGACCGATCATCACCAGGGCGATGGCAAGGTCGCCATGCCGATGATCCTCGCCACCTCGGCGGTGCACAGCTGGCTGACCAAGAAGGGCCTGCGGACCTTCTGCTCGCTGGGTGTGCGCTCGGCGGAATGCATCGATCCGCACTACTTCGCGGTCCTCGTGGGCTGCGGCGCGACCATCGTGAACCCCTACCTCGCCGAGGACAGCATCGCCGACCGCATCTCGCGCGGCCTGATCGACGGCAGCCTGACCGAGGCCGTGGCGCGCTACCGCGAGGCCATCGACCAGGGCCTGCTGAAGATCATGTCGAAGATGGGCATCTCGGTGATCTCGTCCTACCGCGGCGGTCTCAACTTCGAGGCCGTGGGCCTGTCGCGCGCCATGTGCGCCGAGTATTTCCCCGGCATGCTGTCGCGGATCTCGGGCATCGGCGTGCACGGCATCCAGCAGAAGGCCGAAGAGGTCCACGCGCTCGGCTTCAAGGGCGGCCGCGACGTGCTTCCGATCGGCGGCTTCTACAAGGCCCGCAAGTCCGGCGAGACCCATGCCTGGGGCGCGCAGAACATGCACCTGCTGCAGGCGGCCTGCAACAAGTCGAGCTACGAGCTGTGGAAGACCTACTCCAAGGCGATGCGGGCCAACCCGCCGATCCACCTGCGCGACCTTCTTGACATCAAGCCCATCGGCGAGGCGATCCCGCTGGAAGAGGTGGAATCCATCACCTCGATCCGCAAGCGCTTCGTGACGCCTGGCATGTCGCTGGGGGCACTCTCGCCCGAGGCGCACAAGACGCTGAACGTCGCGATGAATCGCATCGGCGCGAAGTCCGACAGCGGTGAGGGCGGCGAGGATCCGGCACACTTCGTGCCCGAGCCGAACGGCGACAACCCCTCGGCGAAGATCAAGCAGGTGGCCTCGGGCCGCTTCGGCGTCACCGCCGAATACCTGAACCACTGCGAGGAACTCGAGATCAAGGTCGCCCAGGGTGCCAAGCCCGGCGAGGGCGGCCAGCTGCCCGGCATGAAGGTGACCAAGCTGATCGCCCGTCTGCGCCACTCGACCGAGGGCGTGACGCTGATTTCGCCGCCGCCGCACCACGACATCTACTCGATCGAGGATCTGGCGCAGCTGATCTACGACCTCAAGCAGATCAACCCGCGCTGCAAGGTGACGGTGAAGCTGGTGGCCTCTTCGGGCGTCGGCACCATCGCCGCGGGCGTCGCCAAGGCGAAGGCCGACATCATCCTGATCTCGGGCCACAACGGCGGCACCGGCGCCTCGCCGGCGACCTCGATCAAATACGCGGGTCTGCCGTGGGAGATGGGCCTGACCGAGGCGCACCAGGTGCTGGCGATGAACAAGCTGCGCGACCGCGTGACGCTGCGCACCGACGGCGGCCTGCGCACCGGGCGTGACATTGTCATGGCCGCGATGCTGGGTGCCGAGGAGTTCGGCATCGGCACCGCCGCGCTGATCGCCATGGGCTGCATCATGGTCCGCCAGTGCCAGTCGAACACCTGCCCGGTGGGCGTCTGCACCCAGGACGAGGATCTGCGCGCGAAGTTCACCGGCAATGCCGAGAAGGTGGTGAACCTGATCACCTTCTACGCCACCGAGGTGCGCGAGATCCTCGCCTCCATCGGGGCGCGCTCGCTGAACGACGTGATCGGCCGCGCCGACCTGCTGAGCCAGGTCAGCCGGGGTGCCGAGCATCTCGATGACCTCGACCTCAACCCGCTGCTGATCCGCGTGGATGGCGCCGACGACATCGTCTACGACCGTTCGAAAGAGCGCAACGTGGTGCCCGACACGCTCGACGCCGAGATCGTCCGCGACGGCAGCCGCTTCCTGCAGGACGGCGAGAAGATGCAGCTCTCCTACGCGGTGCAGAACACGCACCGCACCGTGGGCACGCGCACCTCGAGCCATATCGTCAGCAAGTTCGGCATGCGCAACGCGCTGCAGCCCGACCACCTGCACGTGAAGCTCACCGGCTCGGCCGGCCAATCGCTGGGCGCTTTCGCGGCGCCGGGCCTGAAGCTGGAAGTGTCGGGCGATGCCAACGACTACGTCGGCAAGGGCCTGTCGGGTGGAACCATCGTGGTGCGCCCGCCGATGATGTCGCCGCTCACCGCGTCGAACAACACGATCATCGGCAACACGGTGCTCTACGGCGCCACCGACGGCTATCTCTTCGCCGCCGGCAAGGCCGGCGAGCGCTTCGCGGTCCGCAACTCGGGCGCGAAGGTGGTGGTCGAGGGCTGCGGCACCAACGGCTGCGAGTACATGACCGGCGGAACGGCGGTGATCCTCGGCCCGATCGGCGCCAACTTCGGCGCGGGCATGACCGGTGGCATGGCCTATCTCTATGATCCCGAAGGGCTGACCCCGGATCTGATGAACATGGAGAGCCTGGTGACCTGCCCGGTGGCCGAAGAGCACTGGGAGGCCGAGCTGAAAGGGCTGATCGAGCGCCACGCTGCGGAAACCGGCAGCCGCAAGGCACTCGACATCCTGCAGAACTGGGAGAGCGAGAAGGCCAACTTCGTGCAGGTCTGCCCGATCGAGATGCTCAACAAGATTCCCCATCCGCTGGGAATCGAGAGCGATCTGGCGGTGCCGGCGGAATAACGCCGCGCCCGACCGAAAAGATGCAGCGCCCGGACCCTAGGTCCGGGCGTTTTCCGTTCCGTGACGCCGCAGAGCGCTTTTCCGCGGCCGCGCTCCCGTGTAGATCTGCCGCATGGCGCGAGCAGCAAAGACCACCAAAGGCAAATCGAAGAAACCCGCAAAGGGCACGAGCAGGACGGCATGGCGGGGCAGACCGCTGCGCCGACTGGTAACCCGCGCGGTGCAGGCCGCGCTGGCGCTGGCGCTGCTCTTCGGGCTGGCGGTGCTGGCCTATCGCTTCGTCAACCCGCCCGGCAGCCTCTACATGTGGAGCGAGGGGCGCAGGCTGGGCACCCCGGTCGACTACGAGTGGGTCGATGCCGAGGACGTGGCGCCGGTGGCGCTGCGCGCGCTGGTGGCCGCCGAGGATGCCAACTTCTGCACCCACTGGGGCTTCGACATGCGGGCGATCCGCGCCGCCATCGCCGAGGGCGGCAACCGCGGCGCCTCGACGATCAGCCAGCAGGTGGTGAAGAATGCCTTCCTCTGGCAGGGCCGGAGCTGGCCGCGCAAGGCGCTCGAGGCCTCGCTGACGCCGCTGATGGAAGCGCTCTGGCCGAAGCGGCGCATCCTCGAGGTCTACCTGAACATCGCAGAGTTCGACGAAGGCGTCTTCGGCATCAAGGCCGCGTCGCAGCATTACTTCGGCGTGGACCCCGCGCAGCTCAGTGCGACGCAGGCGGCGCGGCTCGCGGCGATCCTGCCCGACCCCAAGGACCGCTCGGCCTCGCGCCCCTCAAGCTTCGTGGAGCGCCGGGCGGCGCAGATCCGCGACGGCGCGGCGACCATCGCCCGCGACGGCCGGGCGCGCTGCTTCGAGTAGCCGCCCCGGCGCGCGAGCGCGGTGCTTGTCATATCCAGGCGGCCCCGCCATACTTCCCGCATTGGTTGAAATTCATTGGCCTGCGCTGCGCGCGCCGCGAAATTGTGTGCTCAAGATGCATCCGCAGGTCTTAACAGAAGAGCTTGTCATGACGCGCAATCTAACCCCTCTCAAATCGCTCCTGAGCGCCACTTGCCTCTGCGCATTGGGTCTCGCCGGTACCGCCGACGCCTGCACCCGGCTGGTCTATCTCGGTGCTGCCGACCAGGTGATCACCGCCCGCTCGATGGATTGGCGCAGCGACATCGGCACCAACCTTTGGGTGTTCCCGCGCGGCATGGAACGGACCGGCGAGGCGGGGCCGAACTCGATCACCTGGACGTCGAAATATGGCAGCGTCATCGCCTCGGCCTATGACATCGCGACGACCGACGGGATGAACGAGGCCGGGCTCGTGGCCAACCTGCTGTGGCTGGTGGAATCCGAATATCCCGAGTTCGACGGCAGCCAGACCGGCCTCAGCATCGCCGCCTGGACCCAATACGTGCTCGACAATTTCGCCACCGTCGAGGAGGCGGTGGCGGCGCTGGAGCTCGAACCCTTCACGATTGTCACCGATGCGGTGCCCGGCGAGGACCGGCTCGCGACGCTGCACCTGTCGATCTCGGACAAGACCGGTGACAGCGCGATCATCGAATACATCGGCGGCAAGCAGGTCATCCACCACAGCCGCGCGTACCAGGTGATGACCAACTCGCCGATCTTCGAGGAGCAGCTGGCGCTCGAGTCCTATTGGCGGCAGATCGGCGGCACGGTGATGCTGCCCGGCACCAACCGCGCCTCGGATCGGTTTGCCCGCGCCTCCTTCTACGTGAACGCCATTCCGAAGACCGAAGACGCGGTCGAGACCCTCGCCAGCGTCTTTGGGGTGATCCGCAACGCCTCGGTGCCCTATGGCATCACCACACCGGATGAGCCCAATATCTCCTCGACCCGCTGGCGCACTGTCGCCGACCAGAAGCGGCTGCTCTACTTCTTCGAATCCGCGATGACCCCGAACACCTTCTGGGTTGATCTGAAGGCTTTCGATTTCACGCCGGAGAACGGCAAGGTCCTGCGCCTCGATCTCGGCCCGCAGCAGACCAATACCTATTCCGGTCTCGCCAACGCCAGTTTCGTCGAGACCGCGCCTTTCGATTTCCTCGGCCTTTGACCCAGCGCGCGGCGCGCGGCTTCTTCTCTTCGCAAATACGCCGGGGGAGCGCGCCGCGACGCGGCGCTGCGGGGGCGGAGCCCCCTGCGGCACCGCCCGCCGGGCCGAAGCTCGGGCCATCACCCGCCCGTGTCCGCATGCCCTGTTGAATCGTCGCCGCTTTCACGGCAAACAGGCGGAAGATTTCCCTCAGACCCGGAGCCGCCTCCCCGAATGGCAAAGCTTTACCACGTGCCGCTCTCGCCCTTTTGCCGCAAGGTTCGCCTGAGCCTGGCCGAGAAGAAGATCGAATGCGAGCTGGTCGAGGAACGCTACTGGGAGCAGGAAGCCGATTTCCTGCGCCGCAACCCCGCAGGCAAGGTCCCGGTGCTGAAGATCGACGGCAAGACCATGTCCGAAAGCGCCGCGATCTGCGAATGGCTCGAAGAGAAATACCCCGATCCCGCGCTGCTGCCGCGCTCGCCCGACGCGCGCTACGAGGTGCGCCGGCTGGTCGCCTGGTTCGACGACAAGTTCCACCACGAGGTCACCTCGAAGCTGCTGTACGAGCGGGTGAACAAGAAGATCATGAAGTCCGGCTTCCCCGACTCGGGCAACGTCAAGGCCGGTGCCAAGGCGATCAAATACCACCTCGACTACATGGCCTGGCTGCTCGACCACCGGCGCTGGCTGGCCGGGGATGTGATGACGCTGGCAGATTTCGCCGCCGCCGCGCATCTGTCGTCGCTCGACTATATCTCGGACGTGGACTGGAACCGCTCGGCGGTGGTCAAGGATTGGTACGCGAAGATCAAGTCGCGCCCGGCGTTCCGCTCGATCCTCGCCGACCAGATCCCCGGCTTCCCGCAACCGGCGCATTACGCCGATCTCGACTTCTGAAGCGGTCTCTCCGAGGCCGGGCGGGACTTCCGGCGGGACGCACGAGAACGCCCGCCACAGGTGAGGGGGCGCTGCCCCCTCTTCGCCTGCGGCGAATTCACCCCTGGGATATTTCGGCCTAGAAGAAAGGGCGCGCGTGGAGGACTTGAAGGCACGGCTGTTGGCGGAGGCGGCGGAGGTGGGCTTTGCGGCCTGCCGGGTCTGCCGGCCCTGGGACGTGCCGCAGGCCGCCGAGCGCCTCGCGGCCTTCCTGGAGGCGGGGCACCATGGGCAGATGGGGTGGATGGCCGAGCGCAGCCATTGGCGCGGCAATCCCGCGGCGCTCTGGCCCGAGGCGCGCTCGGTGATCATGCTGGCCGAGAACTACGGCCCCGACCATGATCCGCGTGCGGTGCTGGCCGCGCGGGAGCGGGCGGCGGTTTCTGTCTATGCGCAGAACCGCGACTACCACGACGTGGTGAAGAAGAAGCTCAAACGGTTGGGGCGCTGGCTGATCGATGCGGCCGGGGCCGGTGCTGGCGGCGAGGCGGCGGAGATCAAGGTCTTCGTCGATACCGCGCCGGTGATGGAGAAGCCGCTGGGGCAGGCGGCGGGCCTCGGCTGGCAGGGCAAGCATACCAACCTCGTCAGCCGCGAGCTCGGGTCCTGGTTCTTCCTGGGGGCGATCTTCACGACACTGGAACTGCCGGCGGACGGCGCGGAGCGGGACCATTGCGGTTCCTGCCGGGCCTGTCTCGATGCCTGTCCGACCGCGGCCTTTCCCGCGCCCTACCGGCTCGACGCGCGGCGCTGCATCTCCTACCTGACGATCGAGCACGACGGGCCGGTGGCGGAGGACCTGCGCGGCCTGCTCGGCAACCGCATCTACGGCTGCGACGACTGCCTCGCGGCCTGCCCGTGGAACAAGTTCGCCGAAGTCGCCTCGGAGGCGAAATACCACGCCCGCGCCGATCTGCTGGCGCCGCCGCTGGCGGAACTGGCGGCGCTGGATGACGCGGCGTTCCGGGCCCGCTTCTCCGGCTCGCCGATCAAGCGCATCGGCCGCAACCGCTTCGTGCGCAACGTGCTCTACGCGATCGGCAATTCGGGGCAGGCAGAGCTTCGCGTCGCGGCGCGGGCGCTCTGCGGCGATGCCGACGAGACGGTGCGCGACGCGGCCCGCTGGGCGGTCGCGCGGCTACGCGACGCCTAGGCCCGGGACGTCGGTAACGGGTCTCCGTCCGTCAAGGCCATTCGGGAACGTGCTTCGGTCCGTGGTCAGCCTGGAGGGCTGCCGGCGAGATGCTGGTTCGATGCAGGTCCGGCGTGTCCATCTCATAGGCGTGCTCGGCCTTGGCTGGCGAGGGTCCAAAGGCTGACATCACCGGAACGGCGTCCCTTCGGGACCTCGGGAACCCGCGATGAAGTTGGCGAGACGGGTCGGATCAGACCGGTCGGATCAGGCGGTGGCGGCTTTCATGCCGAAGCTCGTGTCATCGTCCCACATGCGGTGCAGCATGACAGCCTTGCGCCGGGCCAGGGCCACCATCGCGCGCTTGCGCCCGCGGCGTTTTGCAACGCGGGATGCCCATGTCCGAAGCGCATTTCCATGCCCGCGATACAGCATGACCGTTGCCGCTCGGCACATGGCTTGCCTGAGGGTCACATCGCCACCTGAGGCATCCCACTCTCCGGACTGACTAGGTGATGGGGTCTAACTGGCCCAATGGCCGACATTCTTCGTCGAATGGACGCGCGAAGGGCCATCGACGGCCGCGCGGCAGGTGAGAGCAACGACAGCACCCACTCCAGGCATACTCATCCGGTGCAGGCAGCCTGGGTTCCGCCGCGGCTTCGAGCATCATGTTGCCTGCCGCCAAGTCCCGGATCCGCGCCGCGACCCTGCCGCGCGATCCTCTCCGCATTGCGCCTGTCGGTCTTGAGAGGCATGGCTTTGACGGTGCCGTTCACCTGTCGCGTTTCCAAAGGGATAGCGGGGAGGCCGGCTTCCGACAGTGCCCGGTGCAGCCATCGCGACAGTGCTCCAGACTCAAGCCCGATCGCTTCCACGGTGCCTGCGCGCCGTTGACGCATGGTGTTCAGCGGTTCTGGCTCGCGGCTCACCTCTTTTTTCAGGGCAATTTTTCCCTGCTCCATGCGCGTGCAGATCGCCGTTTTCGGCAGCGACACATCCAGCCCGACAATCAGTCTTATCCCCTCATCCTCGCGCAGGTGCGGTTGTTCGTGGTCTCTCGCCTGCGCCGCGTTTAGCGCTTGCAGAGCGTCTTGTTAGGGCAGTTTCCCGTGGCGCATTTCGCCAGCGCAAACGGTTGCGATTGATGAAGATAATCCTGTTCAGAACGCGCAGACCATCGACGCGCGGCTTGCCATGGGACTTCGGGGACGATGGCTCAAGGGCGGGCCATCTGAGGATCACCCAACCTGAAGGGATCAGACATATCACCGCTTCGACTTCTCGCGGTGGAACATGCCCCTCCGCCTCAACCAACGGATCCTGAGCGTGGTCTTCGACAGCCCGGCCCTGTCTTGCGCAGCCCGGCCCGGAAGGCCTCTCGACACAAAGAAAGCGCCGGTGCCGAGGGATGGCACCGACGCCCACGAGGGTCCTGGTATCCAGGAGGTTCTGACAGGAGTACGTGCCTCCTGCTCGAAAGATGGGCGGGGTCGGGCGCGACTGCAAGGAAAATCACGCGAATGGGAACGTCAGTGTGCACGTTTTCCGTGCGTCGCGATGGGCTGCACTGCCGGGAAGGTTGATCGCGATGGGGGCGCGCGACGCGGCGCAAGCTTCAGGTGGAACTAGGCCCTCCGCGCTGGAGAACACGGAGGGCCGCCGGGACCACGAGGCAGGTCCCGGAAACCGCGCCCATGCGGGCGCGGATGGTGTTGCAAGGTGCGGATCAGGCGCGGTCGTCAACCAGCAGTTCGATGCTGCCTTCGGCGGCGTAGACGCCGATCACATCCTCAGCCTCATAACCTTGGTCCTGCAACTCGGCGGTGAGCGCGTCATTGTCGGACATCAGCTCGCGCAGCGCTACGAGCTCGGGCTCGGCCGCCTCGAGCGCGTCGTCGAGCGCATCGGCGCTTTCATTGGCCTGGCCCTTCAGCGTGCTCAGCGCCACGATCTGCACCTTCGAGGCCTCGACCACGGTTTCCGGGTCGGCCATGGCCAGATCGGCATTGTGCAGCGACGAGATCACCTGCCCGTAGGTCTGGGGGGCTTCGGCGCGCAGCTCTGCGGCGGTCTGCGGCGAGACCGGCATGGTGCCGGTGACGCCCGAGCCGCTGGCGCCGGTGCTGTCGCTCATTTCCGAACGCGCCAGCGGCGCCTGATCCTGCGTCGCCGGGTCGGTGGTGCCGGTGGTTTGCGCGAAAGCCGCGCCGGAGAGCGTGGCGGCGGTGAGAGCGGCAAGCGCGAGCTTGCTGGTGGAACGGAGGGTCATGGGTTTCTCCCTTGCTTCCTTGGTCGGTCATTCCGGCGCGGTGGTCGCGGCGGTCTAGTGAATAATGCGAGGCCGGGCGGTTCGGATCCCTCTGTTGCGGCGCGGTAAGCAGGATGTGTATTTCCGGCGGGGAGCTGCCGGAAATGGCGTTTGCGGGGCGCGGAGCCTTGCCGGTTCCCGTGGCGGCGCAGCGTGGAGCCGCGCGCGGGCACCCCATTGCCGACGCCGTGCGGAGCCGCGGCGGGTGGCTGCCCGAGAAGGGGGCTTTGCATTGCCCTCGGGCGACCCCATCTTTAGGGGCAAGATCAAAGACCGGAGGATTCCATGGCGACATATGAACGCAATCCAGACGTGATCGCGACGCTCGACCCCGAGCAGTACCGCGTCACGCAGGAAAACGGCACCGAACGGCCGGGCACCGGCAAGTATCTCGACAACAAGGCACCGGGCATCTACGTCGACATCGTCTCGGGCGAACCGCTCTTTGCCTCGTCCGACAAGTACGAGAGCGGCTGTGGCTGGCCAAGCTTCACCAAGCCGATCGAGCCCGCGCATGTGGCCGAGCTGCGCGATACCACCCACGGGATGATCCGCACCGAGGTGCGCTCGACCCATGGAGATTCGCACCTGGGCCATGTCTTCCCGGATGGTCCGACCGACCGGGGCGGGCTGCGCTATTGCATCAACTCCGCCTCGTTGCGCTTCGTGCCGCGCGACGAGATGGAGGCCGAAGGATACGGGGCGTATCTGGAACAGGTGGAGGATGTGGCATGAGCCTTGAGCGCGCGGTCCTGGCGGGTGGCTGCTTCTGGGGGATGCAGGATCTGATCCGCAGGCTTCCGGGGGTCGAGAGCACCCGCGTCGGCTATACGGGCGGCGACGTGCCGAACGCCACCTATCGCAACCACGGCACCCATGCCGAAGGCATCGAAATCTGGTTCGATCCGGAGAAGACCAGCTACCGTCGGCTGCTGGAATTCTTCTTCCAGATCCATGACCCGACCACCCTCAACCGCCAGGGGAACGACCTGGGGATGAGTTACCGCTCGGCCATCTACTACGACGGCGAGGCACAGAAAGCCGAGGCGCTGGAGACCATCGCAGATGTCGACGCCTCGGGGATCTGGCCCGGCAAGGTGGTCACCGAGGTCGCGCCGGTGGGGGATTTCTGGGAGGCCGAGGAGGAGCACCAGGATTACCTTGTGCGCTACCCCGGTGGCTATACTTGCCATTTTCCGCGGCCTGACTGGGTGCTGCCACGGCGCAACGCCGCGGAGTAGGCCCGCAGACAAGAGAAACCTAGCAACGCGGCGTGATGCGCCGCGTTGTGTCGTGTCACGCGACCGGGGAACCCCTGAAGCGGGCGCCGCGTTCGTCCGACGGACGACAGCCGTGAAGGACCAGACCCTATGAACCGCGCCGCCGCGCCAGACAGAACTTCCGACCTGTGCCCCGACCGTCCCGTGGGCGAAATCGTGGACCGCCTGCGAGACGCTGCCGGCGGCCCGCGCGTGTCGCTGCGCGACATGGTGCAAAGCTTCGGGGAAAGCTCTTTCATTCCGGCGCTGATGGTGCCGGCGCTGCTGGTGGTCTCGCCGCTATCGGGGATCCCGCTGTTCTCGACCTTCTGCGGGCTGCTGATCGCCTTCATCGCCGGGCAGATGCTGATCTCGCGCCGCCACCTGTGGCTGCCGGAGTTCCTGATGGCGCGCAGCTTCGACGGGGCGAAGGCGCGCAAGGGCATCGGCAAGCTGCGGGGACTGGCGGACTGGCTTGACCGGCATTCGCGCAGCCGGTTGCGGCTGATGACCGCCGGGCCGATGCGCAAGCTCCTGCAGGCGGTCTGCCTGCTGTGCGGCGCGGCAATGCCCTTCCTGGAACTGGTGCCCTTCTCGTCGTCCATTCTGGGGCTGACGGTGCTGTGCTTTGCCACCGCGCTGCTGGTGCGCGATGGGCTTTTCGCGACGATTGGCTGCGCCACCTTGGCGGCGGCGGTTTTGGTGCCGCTGACCGTCGCCGGGGTGATCTGAAGCGGAACCTGCGGGGCCGTGCGGCCCCGCAAGGCGCGTCAGAGCGGGGTGCCGCTGCCAAAGACGCCGATGATCAGAAGCGCGGCCGCGGCCAGCATCACGAAGGTCAGGACCGGGCTGCGCTCGCGGCGCGGGTCAGGAGCCGCTTCGGTCCGCGCTGCGCCACGCTCATGCTGTTTGCGAATATAGGGGATCACAACCGTCTCCTGTTCCTGCATCAACTACCTGAATTAAACGCCCGATTGCGCCGCGGGTTCCGCGCTTTGCCGGGTGCTCGGTGGCCAGTCGGGGCAGCGCTCCCAGCCGCCTTCGCCAAAAACATAGTGCCGCCTTTCGGCTTCGACGAAATGGCCCTCCCGGGCGATCATCCTGCGGATCCCGGCGCTGTGGCTTTCCAAGTCGAGGATCGCGAAATCGTTCTCCTGCCCCCGCAGCCGGGTCGAGAGCCCGGTGCCGACATGCACCTGCAGGACCTGCGCGCCATGCTTGCGCGAGAGAAACGGCTCGGTCCGCCAACGGTGCAGGTGGCCCGAGAGGACGAGGTGCGCGCCGCATTCAGACAGCCGCTCGATGGCCTGATCGGCATCGCGCATGAGAGATTTTTCGACATCCGCGTCCTGCTCGAACGGGTGGTGCGCCAGCACCACGTTCAGCCCCTCGCTCTCCGAGAAGATCCGGCAGGCGTGGCGCATCTGCAGCCAGCGGATCTTGCCGCGCTGCCAGCGGAAGCGGTCGACGGTGTTGAAACCCACGACGGTCAGCCCCGGCAGGTGTTTCACCGGCATCATCTCTTGGGTGATGAAGCGGCGGTAGCGACGGTAGGGACGCACGAAGCGCAGCCAGAGATTGTCGAGCGAGACATCGTGGTTGCCGGGCACCGCCATCCAGGGCGCGTTCAGCTTGCGCAGGAAGGCGCGGGCATCGCGATACTGGCTGCGGCGGGCGCGCTGGGTGAAATCGCCGGTCACCGCCACGAGGTCGGGCTCTGCCGCGTTTACCGCGCGCAGCAGCGGCTCCAGCAGCTCTGGGGCGGTGCGCCCGAAATGCAGGTCGGAAAGGTGGATGAGGCGGGTCATGCGGCGGTGTCTTCGGCGCGGGCCTCCCCGGCGATGGCAGCTTCGGCCGGAACCATCACCCGCAGCGGCTCGGGTCGGCGGCGGAAGCGGATCGGCGTATCCATCAGTTCCTTCTCACCGTCGCGGGCTACCAGAGCGCGCGGGCGGCCGGTGTGGAGGGTGATCTCGCGGCCGGTGACCACGCCGAACTCCTCGCCCTTCTGGGCCTTGCCCATCGCGAGACGCAGCGAGGCCCGCACGAGATCCCAGCGGCTGGTGCCCTTCGAGGTGAAGAGCACGAAGTCCCCGTCGCGGATCGCATCGGCACCATCGAGGTTGAACTGGTCGAGCTGGTAGGCGCTGTTGGCCACGAAGGCGAGGGGGGTCCGGATCTCGGTGTCGCGGCCATCGACCTCGGCGCGGAGGCGCAGCGGATGACGAAAGCCCGCCAGCGCCAGCACCACCGACCAATAGGCCGCAATGCGCGAGCGGCCCCACCGCTGGTAGACGCCTTCGCGGGTGCGCAGGATCAGCGGATAGATCCCGAGGCTGGCGTTGTTGAGAAACACCTCGCCATTGACCTCGCCGAGGCTGATTTCCTGCAACCGGCCCGTGGCAAGAATGCGCACCGCGCCCTCGGGCTCCTCGGGAATGTCGAGGCCGCGGGCAAAGTAGTTGAACGTGCCCTGCGGGATCACCCCCATGGGCACGCCCGCCTCGTGCGCCGCCGCTGCAACCGCGCCGATGGTGCCATCGCCGCCTGCCGCGACGATCATCTCGCAGCCGCTTGCCGCGGCCTTGCGCGCGGTCTCGAGGATCGGCTTTTCGGGGGTGAGGCCGATCAGCTCGGCCTCGAGTCCCTGCGCGGCGAAGAGCTCGGTCAGCTTCTCGCGGCGGCTCTGCTTGTCCGGGTGATCCCCGGAATGCTCGTTCAGAATGACGCAGATTTTTCGGTGGTCCGGCACGGGTGCGCTCTCCATCGGGGTTCCGTAGGATCAACGCACCCCCGCTTCGGGCGGTTCCGTATGAGCCACGCTCGCCGGAATACTCTGCGCCACAGGCAACCTGTGGATTGACGCCGCGTTGGCTTCTGCGCAGGTTGCGCAGATGCGGACCCTCCCGACCTCTCCCACGCCCGAGCCGAGCCTTCCCGCGGCTGCCGCTTCCGAAGACCGCCTGCGCATCCGCTATGTGGGGCTGCGCGGCTGGATGCACGCCTTGCTGCGCACCTGGCGGCGGATGGACGAGCGCAATCTCGGGCTGATCGCCGCCGGCGTGGCTTTCTACGCCTTCCTGTCGATCTTTCCCGCGATGGCGGCGCTCATTGCCATCTGGGGCTATTGGGCCGATCCCAGCGCCATCGTCGAGCAGATGGACCTGCTGGTCGACGTGATCCCCGAGACCGCCTTCCAACTGATCGACGCGCAGATCACCCAGCTCATCTCGGCCAACCGCTCGACGCTGCAATGGGCCTCGGTGCTGTCCATTGTCCTGGCGATCTGGTCGGCGCGCGCCTCGGTGGCGGCGCTCATCCGCGGCCTCAACGCGGTGACAGAGGCGCCACATCGCACCAATCCCGTGCGCCGGGTGCTGGTCGCCTACGGCATGACAGCGCTGCTGGTGCTGGTGGCGCTGCTGGCCTTCGCTGCGGTGGTCGTGGTCCCGGCCGCCATGGTCTTCCTGCACCTGCCCGCAGAGGTGGAGATCGCCGTCGAGGGCACGAAGTGGATCGTGCTGCTCTGCGTGGTCTACCTGGCGGTCGCGCTGGTCTACCGCTTCGGGCCGAACCGGCGGCACGCACGGATGCCCTGGCTGACACCCGGTGCCGCGATCGCGGTTATCGCCTGGGCCTGCGGGTCGTTCGTGCTGGCCAGCTACGTGCGCAATTTCGACCGGCTGAACGAGGTCTACGGATCACTCGGTGCGGTCGTTGCCCTGCTGCTGTGGTTCTACGTCAGCGCGCTGGTGACGCTGCTTGGCGCGCAGCTCAATACCGAGCTTCTGAGGGTGCTCGCCGCCCGCCGTGCGGCGGAAAAAGCCGCCGCGGATAAGGCGCATGAGGAGGCCGCCGCAGCCCCCGCCGAAGGCTCTGAAAAAATGTGATGAATTGCGGGAACCTTTCCCGCGCGCCGGGGTTGGAAGGACAAGGACGCAGCAGTGGTCCTGTCCCTGATCCTGGGTTGCAACCCTGTCCCGACTTCCCTCGTGTGGCCCGGATCGCCCCAAGGCTCCACCTTTCCCCGAAGGTGGAGCCTTATCCTTTTCGGCATCATCTTCTTCGAGGCCTCGCCGCCTCATCCCAGGTTCTTGGGTCCCGGCCCGGTGCCCAGACCGAGGTTCCGTTTGGCGGCACGCGGCCCGAGGCGTAACCTTGCCGGCAGCAATTGAACGGCAGGAGGAGGAAGCCGGACATGGCGGATTGCATCAAGCTGCGCCCAGGCGGCGCCTATTCGGGGAAGCAGGGGTTCGACTATTTCGAGGGCATCGCGGCCGAGACCGTGGGCAGCCAGGGCCTGTGCATGCACCTGCTGACCATCCCGCCCGGTGGCCGCGCCCGCGCACACAAGCACCTGTCGCATGAAACCGCGATCTACGTGATCTCCGGTACGGCAAGGATGTATTGGGGCGACCGGCTGCAGCACCTCATGGAGGTTGCCGCCGGAGACATGATCTATATCCCCCCGGACACGCCTCATCTGCCGCTCAACCAAGCAGAGCTGCCCGCCGTCGCGGTGATCGCGCGCACCGATCCCAACGAGCAGGAAAGCGTGGTGCTCCTGCCCGAGCTTGAGGCCCTGGTGGCGGGCTGATGTGACCGGCCGTACCCGGGCGGGCGCACCTCGCTTCAGGGCCGGGATTTGTCCGGTCAGGGTCTGGCCGAGACGCTTGCCAGCGCCGGGGCCTCGAACGCCGCCTCCATGTCGGCGACCGCGGCGACCAGCGGTGTCTGCGGCACGCGGGTGAAGCCGTCGCTGCCGCGGCTCAGGTCCTCGATGGTCACGAGCACCGCCGTCAGCACCAGCGAAAACACCAGCGTGCGCCAACTCAACCGCCGCCCCTGCAGCGCCGCCCGGTTGCCGATGATGAAGACCCCGGAGCCCGCTGCGAAGGTCAGCAGCATCCAGATGCCCGAGGTGATGGTCTTCGACGCGGCGGCGACGCGCCGGGTGTGGGCATCCAGAACCTCGGTGATGCCGCCGGAGACGTAGGTGGCCAGCGGTGCCGCGACCTCGGGCGTCAGCGCGGCCATGGTCGCGGGCCAGAGCGCGGCCTGCGCCTCGGTGCTGCGCGAGACGAAGGCGTCGATGCTCTCGCGCGTCGCACGAAAGCCGGTGGGTACGATCCGGGTGCGCCCGTAATCGAGCAGCGCCGCCTGCAGCGGCCGCCCCGTGCCCTCGGGCAGCAGATCGGCGCGCAGGAAGGCGGTGCCGAGCGCCGCGGCCTCCTCGACCACCGCCGAGACGCTGGCCTCGCGCCAGCTCAGCACGGCGCTGAAGGTGAAGCCGAGCAGCAGCCCGAGGAGCGCCAGCAGCGCCCCGAGCGAGGCCTCGCCGGGCAGCTTGTCGGCGGCGAAGAGCGCGGGGGCGCGGCGCAGCTCGAAGCGGCCGAAGCGAAAGCCGGCGAAGGCGCAGGCGGGAAGGGCCAGAAGAAAGATCAGGACGATCAGCCAGAAGGGGATCGGATGGGATGCGATGGACACCGGGAATACTCGACTTCTGAAAAACCGCGCAGGCTCCTTCGAGTCGGGAATACCGGTGGCTCCGGGGATTTCCTGCCGGGCCAATGATCCTCTATCTGAGAGGTTTCGCAAAGTGGTTCTTGTGGTGCCGGAGACGGTTCCGGCACCGGGTCACGCCGCCCGGCGGCTTGCCGGCACGCGGCGCCCCTCGCCGATGATGTCGAACAGGTGCAGGATGATCACCGTGGTCGGGATCGCGACGATGCCGCCAAGCGGCCCCCAGAGCCAGAGCCAGAACACCAGCGAGACGAAGATCAGGAAGGGGTTGATCTGGACGTGCTTGCCCACCAGCCCCGGCGTGACGAACTGCGCCTCGCACATGTTGAGCAACAGGTAGATCGCCGCCGGGGCAAAGCTCATCATCCCGTCGTAGGCCACCAGCCCGTTCAGCAGCAGCCCCGCGACCATGGCCGCCGGCCCGACGTAGAGCACGTAGTTGAGCAGCGCTGCCGCGATGCCCCAGATCGGCGCCGCGGGCATGCCGATCGCCATCAGCCCGCCGGTCACCGCGAAGCCAAGGCCGATGTTGATCATCGAGATGGTGGCGAAATAGCGCGCCACGGAACTCTCGGCGGCACAGAAGCGGTCGAGGATGGCGGCGGTGGTGGTGTTGTCGCCGATGCGATGCGCCATCCAGCTGTAGATGCCCCAGCGGGTCAGCAGGAAGAAGAACAGCCCGCCGAAGAACACCAGCGCCTGCGCGGCGATGACCGGCGCGATGTAGAGCGCATCGGTGACGCTGGGCATGCCCGAGCCTTCTTCGGCCTTCTTCTGCGCCGCACCGAGCGCCTGCTCGACCTCGTCGATGCCGCGGATCAGGTCGCGGTACTCGAAGAGGAACTTGCGGATCTCGTATTTCACCGTCGGAATCCGGTCGATGGCGGCGGTGATGTAGGGCTCAGCCAGGAAGCCGAGCGAGGCGATCAAGAAAAAGATCAAGACGATCAGCAGGATCGCCACGACCCCGCGGGGCAGGCCGACCTTCTCCATTCGATCTGCAACCGGCGAGAAGATGATGCCGACGATCACCGCCAGCATCAGCGGTGCAAAGATGTTTTGGGCGAGCTTGAGGCAGACCAGCAGGGCCAGCCCGGCGAGGATCGCGGCGCTGACGCGCAGCACGGGATCGGCATTGGGGGAGCGGTTCATGAAATGCGCGGTCTCAAATCGGGGAACATGCCCCTCAACTTCGAGATGCGGAATTTGTTCCGCGCCGCGCACAGCCGCGGCGGACCGCGTTTGTGTCAGCCGGGCGGCGGCGGGTCCGCCGCCGCCCGGCGTTCTTCTAGGTGAAAATATCCCGGGGTCCGGGGCAGAGCCCCGGCTTTCCCCAAGGCCGGCTCATTCCGCCGCGCGGGCCTGTGCGTAGCGATTTCCGGGTTCGGAAATGCCGAGGTTGCCGCGCAGCGTGCTGGCCTCGTACTCCTCGCGGAAAAGCCCGCGGCGGCGCAGTTCCGGCACGACCAGCCGGGTGAAATCCTCGAGCGAGCTGGGCAGCGTCGGGAACATCAGGATGAAGCCGTCGGCGGCGCGGGTCTCGAACCATTCCTGCATGAAATCGGCGATCTGGCTCGGCGTGCCGGTCAGCCCGTTGCCGGTGTGGCGGCGGGCGTAATGGGTGATCAGCTCGCGCATGGTGTGGCCTTGCGTCACGAACTCCTTCAGCTCGTCGAAGAGCGCCTTCGAGCCCTTGGCCTTCTCGGGCATGCGCTCCATCGGGAAGGGCTTGTCGAGATCGACGCCGCGCAGATCGGCTTCGAGGAACTCCTGCAGCATCAGCAGGCCGACGTCGGGGTGCATAAGATCCACCAGCTGCTGCGCCTTCGCCTCGGCCTCTTCCTCGGTCTCGCCGACGTTGATGACGATGCCGGGCATGATCTTCAGGTCGTCCTCGTGCCGCCCGTACTTGGCCATGCGGCCTTTCACGTTGGCATAGAAGGCGCGGTTCTTCTCGATGTTGGAAGCCAGCGAGAACACCATCTCGGCAGTGCGGGCGGCCAGTTCCATGCCGGGCTCCGAGCCGCCCGCCTGGGCGATCACCGGGCGGCCCTGCGGCGTGCGGGCGATGTTCAGCGGGCCGCGCACCTGGAAGTGCTTGCCGTGGTGGTTCAGCTCATGGAGCTTGTGCTGGTCGTGGTAGAAGCCGCTCTCGCGGTCGAGCAGCAGCGCGTCCGGCTCGTAGCTGTCCCAGAGACCGAAGACCACATCGACGAACTCCTCGCAGCGCTCGTAGCGCTCGGCATGCGGCGGCAGCCCCTCGCGGTTGTAATTGTAGCCGGTCTCGTCATGGTCCGAGGTCACCACGTTCCAGCACATCCGCCCGCCCGACATGTGATCGGCCGAGGCGAAGAGCCGCGCGATGTTGTAGGGTTCGTAGTAGGAGGTCGAGGCGGTTGCGACGAAGCCCAGCTTCTCGGTGTGCTGCGACAGCGCGGTGATCGCGGTGATCGGCTCGAAGCGGTTCATCTTGGTGGGCTGGCGGGCGAGGGCGGCGGGATCGCCGATGGCCGCCGCCGGGCTGTCGGCGAAGAACATGAAGTCGAGCTTCGCCGCTTCGGAGATCTGCGCGACCTTCTTGAGGTGCGACAGGTCGTTGGCCCCGCGGACGTCGCTGCCGGGATGCATCCAGGCAGCCGGGTGGAAGCCGAAGGTATAGACGAAGGTACCGAGTTTGAGCTGGTCGGGGCGCGACATGGGGAGTCCTCTGGCGGGCGAAAGATGCAGCGAGAATGTCGCTTGGCGGGGCGCGCGACAAGCGGGGCAGGGCTGCGCATTGGTTTAGTTTTTCTAAACAGATCGGGGGTGCTGGCGCGCGGACCGGCCCGGCGTTCGTAGTGCCTGCTGGTTGGGCACTGCGGCGCCCGCCCGCGTGTTTTCCCGACGGCTCGATTGACAGCTCTTCAATTGTATAGACATAAAGACGCAACGACCGGGAGAATCGAAATGACAAAGCAACAGGTGCTGCGCGGCGGAACCCTGGTGACGCTCGAGGGGGAGAGGGGCTACGGGCTTCTCGAGGGCGGCGCGGTCGCTATCGACGGCGCAACCATCGCCTGGGTCGGCCCCATGGCAGAGCTGCCCGAAACCTTTGCCGACTGGCAGGTGACCGAGCTTGAGGGTCGTCTGGTGACGCCCGCGCTGACCGATTGCCACACCCACCTCGTCTACGGCGGCTCGCGCGCCCGCGAGTTCGAGATGCGCCTCGAGGGTGCCAGCTACGAGGAAATCGCCCGCGCCGGGGGCGGCATCGCCTCGACCGTGCGCCACACCCGCGCGGCGGATGAGGGCGCGCTGATCGCGCAAGCCCTGCCACGGCTCGATGCGCTGCTGGCCGAAGGTGTCACGACGGTAGAGATCAAGTCCGGCTACGGGCTCGACCGCGACACCGAGCTGCGCCTGCTGCGTGTCGCGCGCAAACTCGCCGAGCTGCGCCCTGTCAACGTGGTGACCACCTTCCTCGGCGCGCACGCGCTGCCGCCGGAATGGCAAGGGACCAAGGCGCAATACATCGACGAGGTCTGCCTGCCGACCCTGCGCGCGGCCCATGCCGAAGGGCTCGTGGATGCGGTCGACGGCTTCTGCGAGGGCATCGCCTTCTCCGCCGCGGAAATGGAGCCGGTCTTTGCCGAGGCGCAACGGCTCGGCCTGCCGGTCAAGCTGCACGCCGAGCAGCTGTCGCATCAGGGCGGCATCCAGCTGGCGGCCAAGTACGGCGCGCTTTCGGCCGATCACGTGGAATATGCCACCGAGGCCGATGCCGAGGCGATGGCGCAGGCGGGCATGGTCGCCGTGCTGCTGCCCGGTGCCTTCTACGCCATCCACGAGACGCAGGCACCGCCCGTCGCGGCCTTCCGCCAACACAACGTGCCCATGGCGCTCTCGACCGACGCCAACCCCGGCACCTCGCCGCTCACCTCGCTGCTGCTGACCATGAACATGGGCTGCACGCTCTTCCGCATGACGCCGGAAGAGGCGCTGCGCGGGGTGACCGTGAACGCGGCCAAGGCGCTGGGCTTCAGCGACCGGGGCCGGATCGTCGCGGGCCAGCGCGCCGATCTCAATATCTGGAACACCGACAGCCCGGCAGAGCTGTCCTATCGCATCGGGTTCAACCCGCTCCACGCCCGCATTTTCGGAGGCCAAGCATGATCCTCACCCCCGGCACCGCCACGCTGGCGCAGCTCGAACAGCTCTGGCGAACCGATGCGCCCGCCCGTCTCGACGATGCGGCCCGCCCCGCCATCGCGGCCTCGGCCAAGGTCGTCGCAGATGCCGCGGCCGGGTCGGAGGCGATCTACGGCGTGAATACCGGCTTCGGCAAGCTCGCCTCGATCAAGATCGCGCCCGAGGACACGGCGACGCTGCAGCGCAACCTGATCCTGTCGCATTGCTGCGGCGTCGGCGAGCCGCTGCCCCGCGCCACCACGCGCCTGATGATGGCGCTCAAGCTGCTCAGCCTCGGGCGCGGCGCCTCGGGTGTGCAGGTGCAGACGGTCGATCTGCTGGAAGCGATGCTCGAAAAGGGCGTGACCCCGGTCGTGCCCTGCCAGGGCTCGGTCGGCGCCTCGGGGGACCTCGCGCCGCTGGCGCATATGACCGCCGTGCTGCTTGGCGCAGGGCAGGCGGAGTTTGACGGCGAGGTCCTGCATGGCGCCGAGGCGCTGGCCAAGGCCGGTCTGGAGCCGGTGGTGCTGGGGCCCAAGGAAGGCCTCGCGCTGATCAACGGCACGCAGTTCTCGACCGCACTTGCGCTTGTCGGGCTCTTCGAGGGCTGGCGCAACGCGCAGACCTCCATTGTTACCGCCAGCCTCACCACCGACGCGATCATGGGCTCCACCGCGCCCACCCGCGCCGAGATCCACACGCTGCGCGGCCACCGCGGGCAGATCGAGGTCGCCGCGGGCATCCGTGAGCTGATGGACGGCTCGGAGATCCGCGAGAGCCACCGCGAGGGCGATACCCGCGTGCAGGATCCCTACTGCATCCGCTGCCAGCCGCAGGTGGCCGGTGCTGCCATCGACCTGCTGCGCTACGCGGCGACCACGCTCGAGATCGAGGCCAACGCGGTCACCGACAACCCGCTGGTGCTGGGGCCGGGGCAGATCGTCTCGGGCGGCAACTTCCACGCCGAGCCGGTGGCCTTCGCTGCCGACCAGATCGCGCTGGCGCTTTCGGAGATCGGGGCCATCGCGCAGCGCCGCGTGGCGCTGATGGTCGACCCGGCGATGAACCACGACCTGCCGCCCTTCCTGACGCCCGCGCCGGGGCTCAACTCGGGCTACATGATCGCCGAGGTGACCACCGCCGCGCTGATGTCCGAGAACAAGCATCTCGCCAACCCCTGCTCGACCGACAGCACGCCGACCTCGGCCAACCAGGAGGACCACGTGTCCATGGCCGCCCACGGCGCGCGCCGTCTCGGGCTGATGAACCGCAACCTGTCGGTGATCCTCGGGGTCGAGGCGCTTTGCGCGGCGCAGGGCGTCGACTTCCGCGCCCCGCTGAAGACCTCGCACCGGCTGGCGCGTGTCGTCGCTAAGATCCGCGAGCATGTCGCGCCGCTGGAGAACGACCGCTACCTTGCCCCGGATCTGGAAAAGGGTGCCGCGCTGGTACGCGAAGGCGACCTGCTGGCCGCCGCGGGACTGGAGGAAGCGTTGTGAGAAACGAACCCGTCACCGTCACCCGGGGCGACAGCCCCGTCGTCATCGGCCTGCCGCACACCGGCACCTACCTGCCGGACGAGATCTTCGACAGGCTCACCCCGCGCGGTCAGGAACTGAGCGACACCGACTGGCACATCCACAGGCTCTACGAGGGGCTGCTGCCGGGGGCCACCATGGTGCGCGCCACCTTCCACCGCTACGTGATCGACGCCAACCGCCCGCCGGACGGCGCCAGCCTCTATCCGGGGCAGAACACCACCGGGCTGGTGCCGCTGACCGATTTCGACGGCGCGCCGATCTGGACCGAGGAGCCGGACGCGGCCGAGATCGCCGCCCGCCGCGAAGTTTTCCACGCGCCCTATCATGCGGCGCTGCTGGCCGAGCTTGAGCGGGTGCGGGCGAAACACGGCGTGGCGATCCTTTACGATTGCCACTCGATCCGCTCGCACATCCCGTTCCTCTTTGACGGAAAGCTGCCCGATTTCAACATCGGCACGGCCGGGGGGACGACCTGCGACGCGTCGATCGAGGCCGCGACCACCGAGGTCTGCGCCGCTGCCGAGGGTTATACCTCGGTGCTCAACGGCCGTTTCACCGGCGGCTGGACCACACGCCACTACGGCCGCCCCGAGGAAGGCTTTCACGCCATCCAGATGGAGCTGGCGCAGGACACCCACCTCGAAAGCGAAGTGGCCCCTTATGCCTATGACGAGAGCAAGGCCGCCAAGCTGCGGGTCCATCTTGCCGAAGTGCTCAAGCGGATCGAGGCGCTCGCGCCCGCGCTTGCCAAATAACTCTGCCCAACGAGGAGTCCCCGGATGACCAACCCCCGCCACAACCTGCGCGACGTCTTCCCCGCCACCGGCACCGAGATCACGGCCAAGAGCTGGCTGACCGAAGCGCCGATGCGCATGCTGATGAACAACCTGCACCCCGACGTCGCCGAGAACCCGCACGAACTGGTGGTCTACGGCGGCATCGGCCGCGCCGCCCGCACCTGGGAAGACTTCGACCGCATCGTCGATGCGCTGAAGAAGCTCGAGGAGGACGAGACGCTGTTGGTGCAATCGGGCAAGCCGGTGGGCGTGTTCCGCACCCATCCCGACGCGCCGCGCGTGCTGATCGCCAACTCGAACCTCGTGCCGCATTGGGCAAACTGGGACCATTTCAACGAGCTCGATAAGAAGGGCCTGGCGATGTACGGCCAGATGACCGCCGGGTCCTGGATCTACATCGGCGCGCAGGGCATCGTGCAGGGCACCTACGAGACCTTCGTCGAGGCGGGCCGCCAGCACTACGAGGGCAACCTCAAGGGCAAGTGGATCCTCACCGGCGGTCTTGGCGGCATGGGCGGCGCGCAGCCGCTGGCGGCGGTGATGGCCGGGGCCTGCTGCCTCGCCGTGGAATGCGACGAGACCCGCGCCGACTTCCGCATCCGCACCCGCTATTGCGACGAGAAGACCCACAGCCTCGACGAGGCGCTGGCGATGATCGACCGCTGGACCAAGGCGGGCGAGGCAAAGTCGGTGGCGCTGATCGCCAATGCCGCCGACGTCTTCCCCGAGCTGGTGCGCCGGATGAAGGCGGGCGAGCCGATGCCGAACGGGCGTCCGGATATCGTGACCGACCAGACCTCGGCGCATGACCCGGTGCATGGCTACCTGCCGAAGGGCTGGACCGTCGCCGAGTGGCGCGCGAAGCAGGAGAGCGACCCCAAGGGCGTCACCAAGGCGGCCAAGGCCTCCATGCGCGACCACGTCGCGGCGATGGTCGACTTCTGGAACGCCGGTGTGCCGACGCTGGATTACGGCAACAACATCCGCCAGATGGCGCTGGAGGAGGGGCTCGAGGACGCCTTTGCCTTCCCCGGCTTCGTGCCCGCCTACATCCGCCCGCTGTTCTGCCGCGGCGTCGGCCCGTTCCGCTGGGCCGCGCTCTCGGGCGATCCCGAGGATATCTACAAGACCGACCAGAAGGTGAAGGAGTTGATCGACGATCCGCACCTGCACAACTGGCTCGACATGGCGCGCGAGCGCATCGCCTTCCAGGGCCTGCCGGCGCGGATCTGCTGGGTCGGCCTCGGGCTGCGCCACAAGCTCGGCCTCGCGTTCAACGAGATGGTCCGCAACGGCGAGCTGAAGGCGCCGATCGTGATCGGCCGCGACCACCTCGACAGCGGCTCGGTGGCCTCGCCGAACCGCGAGACCGAGGCGATGAAGGACGGCTCGGATGCGGTCTCGGACTGGCCGCTGCTTAACGCGCTGCTCAACACCGCCTCGGGCGCGACCTGGGTGTCGCTGCACCACGGCGGCGGCGTCGGCATGGGCTTCTCGCAGCACTCCGGCATGGTGATCTGCTGCGACGGCACCGAGGCGGCGGACAAGCGTCTGGCGCGCGTGCTCTGGAATGACCCTGCGACAGGCGTTATGCGGCACGCGGACGCGGGCTACGAGATCGCCCTCGACTGCGCCCGCGAGCATCAACTCAACCTGCCGGGGATCCTGGGGTGACACGACACGAGACCGCCTTCGCCGACCTTGAAGCCGCCTTTCCGGGCCGTATCGAGCGGGGCGAGGCGGTCCGCGCGCAGCACGGGGCAGGGGACAGCTGGCACCCGGCGGCCCTGCCCGACGCGGTGTTCATGGCGCGAAGCACCGAGGAGGTGGCGCAGGCCGTTCAGATCTGTGCCGCCCATGGCTGCCCGATCGTGCCCTTCGGCGCGGGCAGCTGCATCGAGGGGCAGGTGAACGCCACCCATGGCGGGCTCTGCATCGATCTCTCGCAGATGGACAAGCTGCTGCGCGTCACTCCCGAGGACATGGACTGCACCGTGCAGGCCGGGCTCACCCGGCAGGCGCTGAACGAGGAATTGCGGGCAACCGGGCTCTTCCTGCCCATCGACATCGGTGCCCATGCGACGCTCGGCGGCATGGCCTCGACCCGCGCCTCGGGCACGATGACCGTGCGCCATGGCACCATGGCCGATCTGGTTATGGGGCTGACCGTGGTGCTGCCCGACGGGCAGATCATCCACACCGGCGGGCGGGCGCGGAAATCCTCGTCGGGCTACGACCTGACACATCTCTTCATCGGGGCCGAGGGCACGCTGGGGATCATCACCGAGCTCACGCTGCGGCTGACCGGCATTCCCGAAATGGCGAAGGCCGGGCTCTACAGTTTCCCCGGCATCGAGGCGGCGACGCAGACCGTGGTCGAGGCGCTGCAATTCGGGCTCTGCCTGAACCGCATCGAGCTGATGGACGCGCTGCAGGTCAAGGCGATCAACGCCTACAATAAGACCGCGCTGCCCGAGCAGCCGACGCTGCTGGTGGACCTGGCGGGCTCCGAGAGCCAGGTCGACGCCGACCGCGACACCTTCGATGCGCTGGCGTCGGAGCATGAGGCGGTGCTGCACCCGGTCGAGACGCCAGAGGATTACAGCAGGGTCTGGGCGCTGCGGCATTCGGCGCTCTACGCCGCGCGGGGACTGCGGCCGGGCTGCAAGTCGCTGTCCACCGACGTCTGCGTTCCGGTCTCCGAACTGCCGCGCATCCTGTCCGAAACCGGCGCCGACCTCGAGTCCGAGGGCATCATCGCGCCGATGCACGGGCATGTCGGGGACGGCAATTTCCACCTCGTGATGCTGTTCGACGAGACCGACTCGGCCGAGAAGCAGAGGGTGCGCGAGGCACACGGGCGTCTGGTCGAACGCGCCATCGCCATGGGCGGCACCGCCACTGGCGAGCATGGCGTCGGGCTGGGCAAGAAGAGCTACATGGAGGCAGAGCACGGCGCGGCGCTGGCGTTGATGAAGACGCTCAAGCGTGCGGTCGATCCGGCAAATCTGATGAACCCCGGCAAGATCTTCGATCTTTAGTCGCGGATGACCTATGGGTATGCGCCTTTTTTTTGGGCGCTTGCCCTTGCCTGTCACAAAGCCGCATGAAAAGGCCCAACGGCAGGGATTGACATGAGGGGCAGGCGTGGTCCCTTTTTGTATAGTCAAAATCGGAACCCGGCCCGAGGTATGGCAGGGACCGACAACAGGGAGACTACTGAATATGCGCAACAAAGTCATCTCCGCACTCGCGGGTGCCGCGCTTCTGATGGGTGGGGCCGCAGCGGCCCAGGCGCAGGACGCGCTGGCACGCATCAAGGAAGCCGGCGTCATGAAGGTCGGCACCGAGACCGCCTTTGCCCCGTTCGACTACATCGACGCGGGTGATCACGTCGGCCTCAACATGGACGTCTTCGCCGCCATCGGCGAGGAACTGGGCGTCGAGATCGAGTGGATCACCCTCGACTGGGCCGGTGTTCTGCCGGGCCTCGAAGCGGGCCAGTTCGACATGGTCGCGGGCCCCGCAACCATCACCAAGGCCCGGATGGAGCGCTACCGCTTCACCCCGCCGATCGCCGAGGCCACCGTGGCCCTGCTGAAGTCGGCCAAGGATGATTCGATCACCAAGCCCGAGGACATCGCCGGCAAGACCATCGGCTCCGGCCACGCCACCGCACAGCTCGCCCAGCTCGAAGAGTTCGGCAAGACGCTGACCCCGGCGCCGGAAACCAAGGACTACGTCTCGTTCAACGAGGCCTATGCCGACCTCGCCGCGGGCCGCATTGCCGGTGTCGCCAACTCGCTGCCGAACATCGCCTTCGTGGCGCAGCAGCGCCCCGAGATCTTCGCGGTGGTTGCGCCCTTCGGAACCAAGACCTACTTCGGCTTCCCCGGCCTGAAGGACGATGACCACGCCTCGCTGATGGACGCGATCGACGCCGCGATCCTCAAGATGAAGGCAGACGGCCGCCTCGGCGAGATGCAGCAGAAGTGGTTTGGCCAGACCTTCGACACGCCCGACGCCGTGACCGAGCCCAACATCTAACGCGATCCCTGCCGGTCCGTTCACCCGGACCGGCCCTTTCGGCCTGGCCGGCGGCCGGTCCCATGGGGCCACCGCCGGCATTTTTCTCCCCCGTAACACACGCCAAGCCCGAGGCAATTCCCGGAACATGAGCTGGAAACTCTTCAACCTGCTGCTCGAGGCCTCGCTGATGACGATCTTCGTCAGCACGGTTTCGATCCTGATCGGCCTGTTCCTGGCGATCCTTCTGTCGGCGGCGAACCTGTCGGGCATCCGCCCGCTGCAATGGTTCGCGAAATTCTTCATCTCCTTCTTCCGCGGCACGCCGCTGCTGGTGCAGCTGCTGCTGCTCTACAACCTGCTGCCGGTGGTCGGGATCCAAATCCCCTCGCTGGTCACCGCGATCATCGGCCTGTCGATCTGCACCGCCGCCTACCAGGCGGAAAACCTGCGCGGCGGCTTCGAGGGGGTGCCCACCGGCCTCGTGGAAAGCGCCGACATGGCGGGCTTCAGCCCGGTGCAGACCTTCTTCCACATCCGCGTGCCGATCGCCCTGCGGCTGACGCTGCCGGCGCTGATCAACGAGGCGATCCTGATCCTCAAGGCCTCGTCGCTGGTCTCGGTCGTCGGTCTCATCGAGCTGACCCGCATGGCGCAGAACCTCGTCGCCTCGACCTTCATGCCGCTGGAGATCTACGCCAGCGCCGGGCTCATCTACCTGGTGATCAACCTCGTGGTGGCCACGGCGGGCCGCCAGCTCGAACGCCGCCTGCCGGGCGTGGGAGGCAAGTGATGGGCTTTGATTTCAACGTCATCCTCTCGAAGCAGGACGCGCTGGTCTCCGGCATCGGCATGACGATCTTTGTCTGGGTCGTCGGCACGCTCTTCGCCGCGGTGATCGGTTTTGTCATCGCCACCGCGCGGCGCTACGGCGGCGTGATCGTCGACAAGGCGCTGACCGTGCCGATCGAGGTGATCCGCGGCACGCCCTTCCTGGTGCAGCTCTTCCTGCTCTACTTCGGCGGCCCCTACATCGGCCTGTCGCTGGACGCACTGCCGGCGGGTCTGCTGGCGCTGAGCATCTACGGCGCGGCCTATTTCGCCGAGATCTTCCGCGCCGGCTACCAGTCGGTGCCGCCGGGCCATGTCGAGGCGGCGGAATGCCTCGGCTTCACCCGCATCCAGATCATCCGCAACATCCTGCTGCCCGAAATGGCGCTGCTGGTGATCCCGCCCTCGGTCAACATGGCGATCATCCTGCTGAAGGAGACGGCGCTGCTCTCGCTCATCACGGTGCCCGAGATGACGATGACCGCCAGCGCCATCGGCTCGCAGGAATACGCCTTCGTCGAGGCGATGGTGCTGATCGCGCTCGTCTACTGGGTGCTGGTCGAACTGGCGGGCCTGCTGGGGCGGCTCGCGGAAAAGAAACTCTCAAGATACAGGCTGGCCAAGGCATGAGCGACAACGCGATCTCCGTTCAGCATCTGGTGAAACGCTTCGGCACGACCACCGTGCTCGATGACATCTCGCTGGAAATCCCGCGCGGGCAGGTATCCTGCCTGATCGGCCCCTCGGGCTCGGGCAAGTCGACGCTGCTGCGCTGCATGGCCTTCCTCGAAGAGGCCACCGACGGCTCGATCTTCATCGAGGGCGCGCCGCTCGGTTTCGTCTACGACGGCGCGGGCAAGCGCCAGCGCCAGAGCGCGACCGAGCTGCGCAAGGTGCGCTCGCAGATCGGCATGGTGTTCCAGCAGTTCAACCTCTGGCCGCATATGACCGCGCTCGGCAACGTCTCGGCGGCGCTGCGCCGGGTGCGCAAGATGGGCAAGGCCGAGGCCGAGGAAAAGGCCATGGTGCAGCTGCGCAAGGTTGGTCTGGAGAACCGCGCCGGGCACTACCCCAGCCAGCTCTCGGGCGGCCAGCAGCAGCGCGTCGCCATCGCCCGCTCGCTCGCGCTGGAGCCCAAGATCATGCTCTTCGACGAGCCGACCTCGGCGCTCGACCCGGAACTGACCGGCGAGGTGCTGAACGTGATGCGCAGCCTCGCGGCCGAAGGCATGACCATGGTCGTGGTGACCCACGAGATCGGCTTTGCCGCCACCGTGGGCAATCAGATCAGCTTCCTTGACCACGGCAAGCTGCTGTTCACCGACGCGCCGTCGAAGGCTTTTGCCAAGCCTCGGCATCCGCGTCTCGAACAGTTCCTCGACACCTACCTTGACCGCGGCGCCTCGACGCTGGTCTGACGGGGAGTGGCATGAGCAAGGAGAGCGCCCCCAGAGCTTCGCTGCACGACCGCATCCGCAGCGACCTCGAGGGCAAGATCCTCTCCGGCGCCTGGCCGCCCGGACACCGTATCCCGACCGAGCAGGAGCTGCGGACGGAATACGGCTGTTCGCGGATGACCGTGAACAAGGTGATGACCCAGCTCGCCAATGCCGGGCTGGTGCTGCGGCGGCGCAAGACGGGCTCGATCGTCATGCCGCAGCAGAGCCAGAACGCGGTGCTTGAAATCAAGGACATCAAGGACGAGGTGACCGCCCGCGGCGGGGTCTATCGCCACGCGGTGATCGATCGGACGCTGCGCAAGGCGCTTCCGGGCGAGGCGGGCGAGCTGGGGATCGAGGCGGGCACAGAGGTGCTGGCGCTGATATGCCTGCATTATGCCGACGAAGAGCCCTTCTGCCTTGAGGACCGGGTGATCAATCTCGAGGTGGCACCCGCCGCGCGCGAGGAAAGCTTTGCCGAGCTGGCGCCGGGCGTTTGGCTTCTGCGCCATATCCCGTGGAGCGAGGCCGAACACACGATTGCTGCCGTCGGTGCGACGGCGCGCGTCGCCAAGCTGCTCGATCTGACGGCAGGTACGCCGTGCCTGGTGATGGAGCGCCGCACCTGGCGCCAGGGCGAGACGGTGACCGAGGTGCGGCTGACCTATCCCGGTGCCGCGAACCGCCTGAGCGCCCGCTTCACGCCGTCGCTGACCTGATCGGCCTCAGCGCGGTCTTGCGCCGTCGAGGAACAGGCTGATGGCGCGGTCGCGCCGCGTCGCGCGCGCCTCGGGCGAGGCGCAGTAGCGCTGCGGGTCGAGCAGCTTGTGGATGCCGTTGCCAAAGGCCATGTCCATCAGCATCTCGGCGGCCGGGTCGCATTGCTCGGGTCTGAGCGCCAGTTCGCCCCGCTCCGCGGCCTCGGACAGCTCTCGCGCGATGTGGGTGCGCAGGCTGAGCGCACCTGTCTCGAGAATGCTGCAGGCCAGCTTGGGATAGGTCGGCGCCGAGGTGATCACTGCGCGCAGCAGTTCCAGCGGCGCCTCGTTCAAACTCGGTTCCTCGTTCAGCGTCAGAAGGTGCCGCAGCCGGTCCTCGAGCGGCGCGCCCTCGGTCTGGCTGTCGCGGCTGCGAAAGATTCGCTCGCCAATACGCGCGAAACAGGCACCCAGCAGGGCCTCTCGGCTGTCGAACATCGTGTAGATGGTGCGCTTCGACATGTGTACCTGCCGCGCGATCGCGGCGACCGAGGCGTCCTCGAGGCCGCGCTCGGCGATCATCTGCGTTGCTGCGTCCAGCACCAGCTCTTCCCGCGTTTCCTGGTCCATCTGAACCGGCCGTCCGCGGCGGCGGGGCGGTGTCTGGTCGTCTTCGGGAAGGGCAGAATCTGTCATTGGTGTCCTTTGGTCACAGCGTCATCTCGAAAACGTAGCGCTGGTACATCTGCGCGCTTTACAAAACCATTGAGTTTCCTTATCGCAATTCACGACTTGTGCGCAAGATGCACATTATTGTTGTTTCCGGAGTCCTCCCATGCCGATCCGATCTGCCTCTGCCGTGCTGCGGCCGCTTGCCCTGCTTGCCGCCGTGATGCTCGCCCCAGCCGTTTCGGCCCAGCAGCAGGGCGAGCGGCCGCCGCAGCCGGTCACCGTCGTGACCCTGCAATCGTCCGATGTGACCCTGACCACCAAGCTGCCGGGGCGGGTGCAGGCCTCCGGCGTGGCCGAGGTGCGCCCGCAGGTCGGCGGCATCGTCATCGAGCGCCTCTTCGAGGAAGGCACGGCGGTCAACCGCGGCGATCCGCTCTACCGCATCGATCCGGCGAGCTACGAGGCCGCGAAAGCCTCGGCGGAAGCCAGCCTTGCGCAGGCGCAGGCAACGCTTGCCTCCGCGGACCGCGAGCTGAAACGCCAGCAGGAGCTCCGTGACCGCTCGGTGACCAGCCAGCAGACGCTGGATGACGCCCTGGCGGCGCGCGACGTGGCCGAGGCCGCGGTGAAAGTGGCCGAGGCGCAGCTGCTGTCGTCCGACATCGATCTCGAGCGCACCACGATCCGCGCGCCGCTGACCGGCGTCGTGGGCCTCTCGGATGCGACGCAGGGGGCGCTGGTGACTGCCGGCCAGTCCACCGCGCTGACCACGATCCGCGCCATCGACACGGTGAACGTCGATGTGACCCAGTCGGCCGCCGAGATGCTGCGATGGCGCCGCAGCGGCCAGGCGGCCGCGCGCGAGAGTGAAGCCAAGGTGAGTCTGCGCCTCGCCGACGGCGAGCTCTACGAGCACACCGGTCGCCTTGCCGCTGCCGAGCCGCACGTGAACGAGCAGACCGGCGTGGTCGTGCTGCGCCTCGAATTCCCCAACCCCGACCACTTCTTGCTGCCCGGCATGTACGTGCAGGTCGAGTTGCCGCAGGGCTCGGTCTATGCCGCCGTGCTGGTGCCGCAGGAAGGCGTGAGCCGTGACCGCCGCGGCCGCCCGATGGCCATGGTGGTGAACGCCGAGAACGTGGTGGAAACCCGCCAGCTGACCATCGAGAGCGACTACGGCAATCAATGGGTGGTCAGCGAAGGGCTCCTGGCCGGCGACCGTGTTGTGGTGGCCGGACTTCAGAAGATCGCCGAGGGTCAGACCGTGACCCCGGAAGAGCGCGCCGCCGCCGGCACCGAAGACACCGCCGCGGCCAGCGAGTGACCCCGACGCAAGGAACCTGACAATGGCACGCTTTTTCATCGACCGCCCGGTCTTTGCCTGGGTGATCTCGATCCTCATCATGGGGATCGGGGTGCTCTCGATCCTCAATCTTCCCATCGCGCAATATCCCGAGATCGCACCGCCTTCGGTCCGGATCAGCGCGCAGTATCCCGGTGCCTCGGCCGAGACGGTGGCCAACACGGTCACCCAGATCGTCGAGCAGCAGATGACCGGGCTCGACGGCATGCGCTACATGTCGTCCTCCTCGACCTCGGCGGGCACCTCGTCGATCACCCTGACCTTCGAATCCGGCACCGATCCGGACGTGGCGCAGGTGCAGGTGCAGAACAAGCTGTCACAGGCGACCTCGCTGCTGCCCGAGACGGTGCAGCGGCTCGGCGTCACCGTGGAAAAGGCCTCCTCGTCCTTCATGATGGTGATCGGCCTGATCTCGGATGACGGCCGCATGGATCAGGCCGACCTCTCGGACTACCTGAACTCGAACCTCGTGGACGAGTTCAGCCGGATCGAGGGCGTCGGCGGGGCGCAGGTCTTCGGCGCGCAATACGCGATGCGGATCTGGCTCGACCCGTCCAAGCTCTCGGCCTTCGAAATGACCCCGTCGGACGTGGTCAGCGCGGTCTCGGCGCAGAACGCGCAGATCTCGGCCGGTGCCTTCGGCACGCTGCCTGCCCCCGAGGGCCAGCAGCTCAACGCCACGATCACCGCGCAGTCGCTGCTCAGCACCCCCGAGGATTTCCGCAACATCGTGCTGCGCTCGGAAACCGACGGCGGCCTCGTGCTGCTCAAGGACGTGGCGCGGGTCGAGGTCGGGGCCGAGAGCTACTCGACCATCGCGCGCTACAACGGCAAGCCCGCCTCGGGCATGGCGCTGCAGCTCGCCTCGGGCGCCAACGCGCTCGACACCGCCGAGCGGGTGAAGACGCGCCTTGCGGAATACTCCGAGTTCTTCCCGGAAGGCGTGAGCTACGTCATCCCCTATGACACCACCCCGTTCATCGAGATCTCGATCCACGAGGTGCAGAAGACCCTGATCGAGGCCATCGTGCTGGTGTTCTTCGTGATGCTGCTGTTCCTGCAGAACATCCGCGCGACGATCATCCCGACGCTGGCCGTGCCGGTCGTCATCCTCGGCACCTTCGCGATCCTCGCCATGGCGGGCTTCACGATCAACACGCTGACCATGCTCGCCATGGTGCTGGCCATCGGCCTGCTCGTCGACGACGCCATCGTGGTGGTGGAGAACGTCGAGCGGATCATGGAGGAAGAAGGGCTTTCGCCGCGCGAGGCGACGCGCAAGTCGATGGGGCAGATCACCGGTGCACTGGTCGGCATCGCGCTGGTGCTCTCGGCGGTGTTCGTGCCGATGGCCTTCTTCGGCGGCTCGACCGGGATCATCTACCGGCAGTTCTCGATCACCATCGTCTCGGCCATGGGCCTGTCGGTGCTGGTCGCGCTGACCCTGACCCCGGCGCTCTGCGCCACCATCCTCAAGTCCAAGGACGCGCATCACAGCAACCGCGGCCCGCTGGGCTGGTTCAACAAGGGCTTCGACAAGCTGACCGGCGGCTATGCCGGCACCGTCGGCCATATCATCAAGCGCCCGCTGCGCATGCTGGTGGTCTACGGCGCGCTTGGCTATGCCATGGTCTTCCTGTTCAACAACACCCCCACCGGCTTCCTGCCGGACGAGGACCAGGGCATCCTGATGACCCTCGTCCAGGGTCCGACCGGGGCCACCGCCGAGCGCACGCTCGACGTGGTCGAACAGGTGCAGGAGCATTTCGCAGCGGAATCCGAGGCGGTGGACTCGATGTTCGGCGTGGTCGGCTTCTCCTTCGCCGGGCAGGGGCAGAACATGGGTCTGGCCTTCGTGCGGATGAAGGACTGGTCCGAGCGCCCGTCGCCCGCGCAGAGCGTGCAGGCGGTGGCAGGCCGTGCCTTCCCTGCCTTCATGGGCATCCGCGACGCGATGGTGTTCCCGATCGTGCCGCCCGCGGTGATCGAGCTGGGCAACGTCTCGGGCTTCGACTTCTACCTGCAGGCGCAGGGTGGCCAGACGCATGAGCAACTCCTGACCGCGCGCAACCAGCTGCTCGGCATGGCCTCGCAAAGCCCGCTGATCGCCTCGATCCGCCCCTCGGGGCTGGAAGATGCGGCGCAGTTCAATCTCGACATCGACTGGCGGGCCGCCGGCGCGATGGGGGTGACCCCGACCAACGTCGGCAACACGCTGTCGATCGCCTGGGCGGGTCAGTACGTCAACGACTTCAACGACAACGGCCGGATCAAGCGGGTTTACGTTCAAGGCGAGGCCGACAGCCGTGCAACCCCCTCGGACCTCGAGAAGTGGCGGGTGCGCAATGCCTCGGGCGATCTCGTGCCCTTTGCCAACTTCACCAAGGAGAACTGGACCTACGGCCCGCAAGGTCTTAACCGCTACAACGGCGTGCCGGCAATGCAGCTCCAGGGCTCGCCCGTGCCGGGCGTGACAACCGGCGAGGCCATGGCCGAAATCGAGAAGCTCGCCAGCCAGCTGCCGCCGGGCTACCAGATCGCCTGGACCGGTCTTTCGCTGGAAGAGCGCGCCTCGGGCGGCTCGGCACCGCTGCTTTACGGGCTGTCGCTCGCCGCGATCTTCCTCTGCCTCGCGGCGCTCTATGAAAGCTGGACGATCCCCTTCTCGGTGATGCTGGCGATGCCGATCGGCGTGCTCGGCACCATGGGCGCGGCCTATTGGTTCGGCTTCGAGAACGGCGTCTTCTTCCAGGTCGGCCTGCTGACCGTGATCGGCCTGACGGGCAAGAACGCGATCCTGATCGTGGAATTCGCCCGAGAACGCTACGAGGCCGGCGAAGAGCTTCTGGTCGCGGTGAAGGAGGCGGCGCGCCAGCGCTTCCGTCCGATCATCATGACCTCGCTGGCCTTCTCGCTGGGCGTGGTGCCGCTGGTGCTGTCCTCGGGCGCGGGTGCCGGCGGACGTCAGGCGGTGGGCTCGGCCGTGCTGGGCGGGACCATCACCGGCACCGTGCTGGGCGTGCTCTTCGTGCCGCTGTTCTTCGTTGTCGTGATGAAGATTTTCGGCCGCAAGAAGGAACGCGAGCTGGCGGCCAAGCGGGCCGAGATGGCCAGCTGATCGCCAGAGCATTCTGAAATGAGAGAGCGGGCCCTCGGGTCCGCTCTTTTTTTGGGATCGTGGGCGCGGCCTGCCCGGCGCGGGGCCGGGCGGATCGGGCGTGGCGCTTTACCTTCCGTCCCCGTGCCGCGAAGCTGCGCCCGACCCAACCCGGAGCCCAGCGACATGACCCACCACCACCTCGCCGCCACCCCGCAGACCGTCCACTGGGGCCGCTTCTGGTCGGAGCTTCCGCCGGTGATGACCGTGGCGCCTGGCGATCGGGTGACCATCCAGACCTTTTCGGGGCGCGAGGAACTGCTGCCCGCCGAGGATACGGGCATGACCGTCCAGCCCGAACTGCGCGAGATCCTCGCCGCCGGTCTGCCGCGCGTCGCCCACCTGCTGACCGGCCCCGTGGCGATCGAAGGGGCGATGCCCGGAGATGTGCTGAAGGTCGAGATCGAGCGCATCGAGCTGGGGGCGGACTGGGGTTTCAACCTCGTGCGTCCTGCCGCGGGAACGCTACCCGGAGAATTCCCGGTCTCGCAGCAGGCGCTCTCGCTGATCCCCATCGACCGCGCCACGAAGACCTGTCGCCTGCCCTGGGGCGCGACCCTGCCGCTCGATCCCTTCTTCGGCGTCATGGGCGTGGCCCCGGCACCGGAATGGGGAGAGATCACCTCGATCCAGCCACGGCTGCACGGTGGCAACATGGACCTGAAACTGCTGACCGAGGGGGCGACTCTCTACCTGCCGGTGCAGGCCGAGGGAGCGCTCTTCTCCTGCGGCGACGGGCATGGCTGCCAGGGCGATGGCGAGGTCTGCATCACCGCGCTTGAGACCGCGCTCACCGGCACCTTCCGCTTTGACCTGCTGAAGGCAGAGGCCGGGCGCATCGATCACCCGCGCGCGGAGACCCCGACCGAGCTGATCTCGATGGGGTTCCATGCCAGCCTCGACACCGCGCTTCAGATCGCGCTGCGGCAGATGATCGGGATGATCCGCGAGCGCACGGGCATCACCGAGACCGAGGCTTACCAACTCTGCTCTCTGGCCGCGGATTTCGCCATCACCCAGTCGGTGAACCAGGAAAAGGGCGTGCACGGGCGGCTCAGGAAATCGATCCTCGAAAGTGGCAGCGCCGCGGCAGCGGACTAGACCCCGGCGTCGCGGAACAGCTCGGTCATCCGCATCAGGCGCCGCGCGAGATGCTGCGCCACGATCCGGTGCAGGATCGCGGCGGCGGCGCGCCCCTGGTCGCTGTCCGGGATGAGATCGAGATCGATGCGCAGCACGGTCGCCTCGCTGTCGGCCAGCACCGCCGCGGTGCGCGGCACCTCGGCATAGTAGGCGATCTCGCCCACCAGCGCGCCGGGCTGCAGCCGCGCGACCACGCGGGGGCGGCGGTCGGCACCTGCGATCTCGGCGCGGAGCTGGCCGGTCAGCAGCTGGTAGACCTCGGCCGAGGGGCTGCCGGCGGGGATCAGGCACGCACCCTTGCGCAGCGGCATCACCTCGGTGAACCGCCGCAGGTCGAGACCGGGGCAGTCGCGCGACAGCACCTCAAGCAGGCTCTCGGCGGGCCGGGGCCGCGCATCGCCGAGCAGCCGGCTCTCGATCGCCAGCAGCGCATCGTCGAGCGTGGGCTGGCGGCTCGCTGATGCCAGCGCCGCAGGGCCGTCCAGCAGCGGCCGGGCCGCAGCGGGCACGGCGCTCAGCGTCAGCTCGGTCCGGCGCCGGGCGCAGGCCTCGGCGATGCGGGCAATGGCATGGGCGGCCGAGGTGTCGATGCCGGTCACCCGCGCGAAGTCCAGCACGATGCGCTTCGGCGGCCGGGGTCCGCCCAGCTCGGTGCGAAGCTGGTCGAGCAGCCGGTGTGCCGTGCCGAAGAACAGGTAGCCCTCGAGCTCGAAGATCGCGGTTTCGCGCCCCGGTCCGGCCAGCAGCGCCTGCTCGGTCCGGCCGCGCTCGACCGAGGAGCGGCGGGCCGCGCCCGTTGTCCGCAGACGCACCACGTCCACCCCGGCGTAGGAGACGGTGAACAGCACCACCGCCGCCAGCAGCCCGACACAGAGCGCGCTCAGGAATCCCACGGTGGCGGCGGTCAGCACGATTGCCCAGATCACCGCCATGTCCATCACCGGCAAATGCCTGCGGCGCAGCCAAAGCCATTCGTAGAGCAGGTCGATCCCGAGGAAGGCCACCACCGAGGCGGCAAGCCCGACCGGGAAGACCGACAATGCCGACGCGCCGAAGAGCAGCGTCACCGCTGCGGCGAGCGCGACGCAAAGCGCGGAACTTTGCCCGGTCAGCCCCATTCTCGCCGCCAGCACGGTTTCGCCGATCAGGTGGTATCCGGGAAAGCCTCCGGTCATCCCGGCAAGACCGTTCGCAAACCCGGTGACTTTCAGCTCGCGCTCGAGGTCGAAGTCATGCCCCAGCGCCACCTCGAGGCCGCTCGAGTTGACCAGCACGCCAAGCACGGCCATCGCGGCAATGGCGATCACCGTCGGGATCTGGTGCAGGATCAGCCCCCACTGCGCCTGAAGCGGCAGCGCGGGCGACAGGCCCTGCAGGAAGTTCGCCGCCTCGAAGGGTCCAAGCAGAAGCCCCTTTCGCCCGGCGGTCTCAAGGTCGATGCCGAGCAGCCAGAGCGCGGCGTAGAAGCCCGCTGCGCCGAACATCAGCAGCACAGGCAGCGCGAGTTCCGAGCGCGTCGCGCGCAGGACGATCACCGCAGACAGGCTGAACAGCAGCCACGCCCCCCAGTGCCAGACCACGCCCGGCTGCGTCAGCGGCGCGAGCGACCAGACCGACACTTCCTGCTTCACCAGCATCGACAGGGCGCCGATCAGCAGCAGCAGCCCTGTTGCGCTGAGAAACCCGCCGATCACCGGGTAGGGCAGGTAGCGCGCCAGCGTGCCAAGCCGCCAGCGCCCGGCCAGATAGAGCGCGGCGGCGGCGGACAAGGAGGAGACGCCGGTCAGCGTCGCGACGGTGGCAAAGGCGGTCTCGCCCGGTCCAAGCGCGGCGCTGATGCCGCCCGCCGCCCCGGCCAGCAGCAGCGCGGGCACATCCTGCGGCTGCGCGATCGTTCCGCGGAACGAGCCGCGCAGGCTGACCACCAGCGGCAGGCCCACCGCGCCCAGGAGCGCAAGGCCGATCCCCTTGCCGAGCTGCCCGGCCAGCGGCCCCGAGTAGACCAGCGCAGCGAAGGAAATGACGAAGGACACCGACAGCACGGCAAGCACGGCAAACGCGATGCCAGCGCTCAGGACACGGGACAAACGGGTTCGGACCGGCACCGGCCCCTCGAAAATGACTTTGCTCAAAACCGGCGCTCTCCTCCTCGGGCGCTCTGGCGAGTTTTGCCTCCAAACGCCAGCCAAGCAAGGAGTTTCCCGCTATGCGGTAGTCTTGGCCGGAGGCCGCCGAGGACCGGCAGGGCGCTTGCGGCGCGCCTGGGTCTTCGGCGGATCCCTGCGCAGCAATGCCGCCGTCAGGGCAAAGGTTCGGCGTTCGCCGGGGAACCACTGCCAGCCGCGGCAATTCAAACTTGCCGTAGCGTCAGCATTTGCCGAGTATTGCCGGAATTGAACACAATGCATTGGAGGGCACGGATGCGGCCGTTTGCGGACGACGCGTTTCACGCGGGCAACAGCGTGCTTGGACGGTATCTCGACGCGCTGGTTGCCGCGCTTTCCGGCATCGACGCGGGCGAGGTGGCGACCTACATCCCGCAGCTCGGGCGCGCCGATCCGTCGGATTTCGGCATTGCCATCGTCACCGCCGACGGGCGGCTCTACCGCGCGGGTACCTGGGATCGCGCGGTGACCATCCAGTCGGTCTCGAAGCCGTTCATGTACGGCCAGGCGCTGACCGAACTGGGACGCGAGCGGGTGCTGGCCAGCGTCGGGGTGGAGCCGACAGGCGAGCGGTTCAACTCGATCGTGCTCGACGAGCAGCACAACCGCGCCTTCAACCCGATGGTCAACTCGGGCGCCATCGTCACCGCTTCCCTGCTCACCCGCGCCACCGCCGAGGCGGGGGCGGCCGACATGCTCGACCTGTTCTCGCGGCTCGCCGGGCGGCGGCTCGACATCGATGCGGAGGTGTTTCGCTCCGAGGATGAAACCGGCCACCGCAACCGCGCCATCGCCTGGTTGATGCTGAACTCGGGGATGATCGAGCCGGAGCCGGACATGGTTCTGGACCTCTACTTCCGGCAATGCTCGGTGCTGGTGAACTGCGCCGACCTTGCCGCCATGGCCTGCACGTTGGCGACGCTCGGCCGCCAGCCGATGACCGGCGATCAGGTGTTTTCGCCCGAGGTGACGCGCGACGTGCTGTCGGTGATGACCACCTGCGGCATGTACGATTACGCGGGTCAATGGCTCTATGACGTGGGCCTGCCCGCCAAGAGCGGCGTGTCTGGGATGATCATGGCGGTGGTGCCCGGGCAGATCGGTCTGGCGGTCTATTCGCCGAAGCTCGACGCGGTGGGCAATTCGGTGCGCGGCATCGAGGTCTGCCGGACCTTCGCGCGGGACTTCGGGCTGCACACCTGCACCAGCGCGCTTGACCCGGCGGCGGCGATCCGGCGGATCTATGGCGCGCGGGACGTGCACTCGCTGCGCCAGCGCACCGGGGCCGAGCGCGAGGTGCTGGCTGCCGTGGGCGACGCCTTTGCCGCCATCGAGCTGACCGGCCCGCTCTATTTCGCCGCCGCCGAGCGCGTCGCCAGCGAGGCCAGCCGCCAGGCGCGGGTGGCCGGGACCGTGGTGCTCGATTTCCGCAGGGTCGAGAGCATCGACGCCGCCGCGCTGGACCTGCTGTCGCGCATTCCCGGTCTTCTGGGCAGCGCGGGCAGCCGCGTGCTGATGACCGAAATCCCCGACCGTCTAGCCGCCCGTCTCGGCGCGGCGTTGGCGGCGCAGGGCGGAGAGGACGCGCTTGGCACCCCGACCACCGAAGCCGCACTGGAGGCATTCGAGGACGGGGTGCTCGGCGCGGCGCGCGTGAGCGGCAGGGCGGACGCGATGCGGCTCGACCAGGCCGAGCTGTTCAGCGGCCTGGACCCCCAGGACATCGTCCTGCTGGAAAACGCCGCGGCCAGCTTCTCCTATGCGCCGGGCACCCATATCATCACGCAGGGCGAGGCGGCGCTGGCCTTTTACGTGGTGGCGCGCGGCGTCGTCAGCATCACCATCCCGGTGGCCGAGGGCACGCGCCGGATCAGCGCGGTCGGGCCCGGACAGGCCTTTGGCGAGCTTGCGATGCTGGACGGCGGGCTGCGGTCGGCCAACGCCGTGGCCAGCGGGCCCGTCGTCTGCCACGCCTTTGCCATCGACCAGATCCGCGAGATCGCCGAGCGGCGGCCGCGCGCCTATGCAACCATCCTTGGCAACCTGGCGCGCAGCCTGTCGGATCGCCTGCGCGCCGCGAACGTGCAGATCGGAACCTTCGAATGAAACGTGCAGCCTGCAGGCCATGCGGCCGGGGACTTGGCATCGCCGGGCTCTGTCTGGCCGCGCTGGCGGCCCCGCTGGCAGCGCAGGACCTGGCCAGCCAGGTGGACACCGGCAACCGTCTCGCGGCCCTGCTGCGGGCGGGGCGGACGGTGGTCTCGGCGAACCAGGAGCGGATCAACGACGCCGCGCTGGTCGACAAGGGGCTGACGCCCGACGCCTTCATGGCGCAGGTCACGCAGACCTATGCAGAAGCCAATGGCGCGGCCCCGCTCGAGGGCGATCTCAGCGCGTTGCAGCGCCGGCTCACCGAGGCGCAGCTGGCGGCGATGCGCGAGGTGGTCACCGAGTCCCAGCCGCTGATCAACATGGAGGGCATGGGCTTCAAGGGCTTCATCCCGGCGGTCTTTGCCCGGCTGGTGAACGAGCGCTTCGGCGCCGCGGTGGGAGACCTGGCCCGCGTCAAGGTCACCGCACCGCCCGAGCTGGTGCGCAACCGCACGGCGCGGCCGGACGCCTGGGAGGCGCAGGTGATCGAGACCCGGTTCGGCGCGGCCGGCCACGACAAAGGTGCCGCCTGGTACGAGATGGTGCCGGGCGCTCAGGGAGGCGAGGAGTTCCGCATGCTGATCCCCGAGTATTACGCAGCGTCCTGCCTCAGCTGCCATGGCACGCCGAAGGGTGAGGTCGACATCACCGGCTTCCCCAAGGAAGGCGGCGCGGAGGGCGATCTTGGCGGCGCGATCTCGATCACCCTCTCCGCGGGCCAATGACCGGCCCGGCGGCAGGTTCCGGCCCGCGCGTGAGCCGGATCGGCTTTCGCATCGGCGGGCTGTCGGCCGCGCTGCTCGGAGTTCTGGTGCTCTCGACCCTCGTCATGGCGGTGGAATTCTCGGCCAACCAGACGCGCATCGCCGAAGCGACCGAACGTTTCCGGCGTTTGCAGCTCGCCGCCGGGGCGCAGCGCGACTTCGGCGCGCTGCGTTACTGGCTGGCCGATCTGGCGGTCAGCCAGCTGACCCTCTCCGAGCGCAACGCCGGGGCGGCCCGCGACCGGCTCACCGAGCGCATGGGCGAGCTGCGAAGCTTCGCGCCCGAGGCAGCATCGGTGATCGAGGCCGCGCTCGAGGGCATCTGGGGCAGTGCGATTGCTGCCGTCGACGCCTATGCCGCGGGCAACCGGGTTGTGGGCAACACGCTGCTGTCACAGGCGCGGATGCAGAGCGAGGCGGCCAGCGGTGCGCTGGCCGATCTGGTGGACACCCTGTCGCGGCAATCCGAGCAGGCCAACCGCACCGCGGCCACGGCGGCGCAGGCGGCACGGTTGCGCGCCATCGTCATCTGCGCGCTGATCGTGATCGCCGGGGCAGGTCTGACGGCCGTCGTGCTGCGTTCGATCCTGCGCCCGCTCAACCGCATAGACCGGGCCATGATCGACGTGCAGCAAGGCCGTGCCCCCGCGGACCTGCCGCCCGAGGGTGGGGACGAATTCGGCCGCCTGTCGGGCACGCTGCGCGCGCTGCACGACGCGCAGCGTGCCCGCGCCGAGCTCGAGCAGATCAACGCGAGCCAGAGACGCACGGTGCTGACCGCGATCGAGACCATCCCCGATGGTTTCGCGCTCTTCGACGCGCAGGACCGGCTGGTGCTGCGCAACCGGCGGTTCCTCGAAATATTCCCCTTTGTCCGCGCACTTTCCGAAACGGCCACCTATGCTGAACTTCTCGATGCCGAACTGGACGCAGGCATGGTCGAGGTAGCGCAGGGTGACCGAGAGGCATGGCGGGCGGATTGCCTTGCCCGCCATTCGGACCCGAGCGGCTCGCGCGTCGAGGTGGCCCATGGCGGTCGCTGGCTGCTGGTCTCGAAGCGCAAGACGCCCGACGGCGGCACGGTGGCCGTCTACTCCGACATTTCCGAGCTGCGCGACCGCCAGCTCGACCTCGAAGCGGCCCGTGCCGAGGCGGAACAGGCGAACGAGGCCAAGAGCCGCTTCCTCGCCTCGATGAGCCACGAACTGCGTACCCCGCTCAACGCGATCATCGGCTATTCCGAGATGCTGATCGAGGACGCCGAAGAGACGGGAGACAAGGGCACCGTGCCGGATCTCGAGCGCATCGAAAGCTCGGGCCGGCACCTGCTGGCGCTGATCAATGACGTTCTCGACCTGTCGAAGATCGAGGCCGGGAAGATGGAGCTTTTCTTCGAGGAGGTCGACATCGCGGCGCTGGTCGAGGACGTGCGGCTGACCGTGGCGCCGCTGTTGGCGATCAACAGCAACAGCCTTTTCGTAGCGGTGGCTCCGGGTGTCGGCAGCATGAGGACGGACCGCACCAAGCTGCGGCAGAACCTGTTCAACCTGCTCTCCAACGCCAGCAAGTTCACCAGCGCCGGGCGGGTCGATTTGCGCGTCGCGCGGGACGGGGACGTGGTGAGCTTCGAGGTAAGCGACGAGGGCATCGGCATGAGTGCCGAACAGCTCGGGCGGCTTTTCCGGCCCTTCGTTCAGGCCGAAAGCTCGACCGCGGGCAAATACGGTGGCACCGGGCTGGGTCTGTCGATCGTCAAGAGCTACTGCGAGATGCTGGGCGGCAGCGTCTCGGTCGTCTCCGAGCCCGGCAAGGGCTCGATCTTCACCATGCGCCTGCCGGCACGCGGTGCCGAGGCGACCAGCCCAAAGGCCCGCGCCACTGTGCTGATCATCGACGACGACCCCGCCGCGCTGACGAGCCTCGGCACGGCTGTGAAAGACGCCGGCTACGCGGTGTTGACTGCCTCGGACGCGGAGGCGGGTCTGGCGCTTGCCCGCGAACACCGGCCCGAGACGGTGCTGCTCGACATCATCATGCCCGAGCGCGACGGCTGGTCGGTGCTGCGCACGATGAAGGAGGACCCGCTGCTCTGCGAGATTCCGGTGATCATGGTCTCGATCCTGTCGGACCGCGAGATGGGGCTCGCCTTCGGCGCGGTGGACCTGCTCAGCAAACCGGTCGATCCCGCGCGCCTCCTCGCTGCGCTGCAGGCGCTGACCGGGGCGCAGCCGCGCGAGGTGTTGCTGGTCGATGACGATCCGGCGACGCGCAGCCTTTTTCGCCGCATCCTCGCGCGCGAGGGTTGGGCGGTGCGCGAGGCCGCCGATGGCGCGCGCGCGCTCGCGCTGGTGGCGGAGCGGATGCCGGGGCTGATGGTGCTCGACCTGATGATGCCCAACCTCGACGGCTTCCAGACCCTGCGGCGGCTGCGCGAGACCGAAGCGGGGCGGGGCCTGCCGGTCATCGTGGTCACCTCGAAAGACCTGACGCGGCGCGAGTTCGACTGGCTCCAGGCCAACGCGCGCGACGTTGTGGTGAAGGGCGGTGACGGGCGCGCCGGCCTGCTGGCGGCCATCTCCCGGCAGGTTGGGACGGGCCGGATTGCGGAAACCTCCGGGGGGAAGAGCATATGACGACGATCCTGATTGTCGAGGACAACGACATGAATCTCGACATGCTGAGCCGACGGCTTCAGCGCAAGGGCTACCAGATCCTCGCCGCCCGCGACGGGCAGCAGGGGATCGAGGTGGCGCGTTCTGCGCGGCCCGACCTCGTGCTCATGGACATGAGCCTGCCGGTGCTCGACGGCTGGGCGGCGACACGGGCGTTGAAGTTGGACGCCGCGACTGCCGCGATCCCGGTGATCGCGCTCACCGCCTATGCGATGGAGGCGGACCGCGTGAAGGCGTTGCAGGCGGGCTGCGACGATTTCGGCACCAAGCCGATCGACCTGCCGGGCCTGCTGGTCAAGATCGAGGCGTTGCTGGCGCGCTGATGCGGCGGGCGGGGGGCGATATCCGCGAGGTGGCGCTGGCGACACGGGTGATCCAGCGCCTCGCCGGCCCGGCCGAGGCCATCGCCGGCATCCAGGCGATCGTGCTCGAGGAGATACGGGCGCTGCATCTGCCCGAGGTGGAGGCGGATGCAGAGCGGGTTGCTGCCGCGGCGCAGGAACTGCTGACGATGATCGCGGTGGTGGCGGACTCCGGCGTCGCCCCCAGCGAACGGCAGAGAGTGCGCCACGATCTGCGCACGCCGATCACCGCGATCATCGGCTATTCCGAACTGGTGGCCGAGGAGTTCTCGGAGGCCCTGCCCGAGGGGGTGCGCCAGGACATCCGCTCGGTGGTGGGGGAATGCGCCCTGCTGCTGGCCCAGATCGACAGGGTTCTGGGGCCGGAGGCGGGGGCCGCGGGCCTGGCGGGCTCGGCGCTCGACGGGCGCATTGCAGCCTCGGTCGAGCGCAGCCTGTCGCGGGACGGAGGCGTGGCGCATGGCAAGGGCGGGCGGGTTCTGGTCATCGACGACACCGCCGAGAACCGCGACCTCTTGCGCCGGCAGCTCGGTCGGCACGGGCATGAGGTCAGCACCGCGGCCTCGGCCGCCGAGGGGCTGGCGATCCTCGAGCGGGCCGACATCGACGTGATCCTGATCGACGTGCTGATGCCCGACATGAACGGCATAGAGCTGCTGGCGCGGATCAAGCAGGCCCCCGACTGGCGGCACATCCCGGTGATTGTCATCTCGGGGCTGAAGGACCTGCGCGCGGTGTCCCGCTGCATCGCCGCCGGGGCCGAGGATTACCTTCAGCGTCCGGTCGATGCGGTGCTGCTGCACGCGCGCGTCGGCTCCTGTCTCGAAAAGCACCGCTGGCACCAGCGCGAACTGCGTTACCTTGCCGAGATCGAATACGAGCGCGACCGCGCCGACGCGCTTCTGCACGCCATGCTGCCCGCGCCGGTGATCACCCGGCTGCGGGCGGGCGAGACGGTGATCGCCGACCGGGTGCCCGCGACGACGATCGTCTTTGCCGACATCGTCGGCTTCACCCCCTGGACGGCGCGGCTCGACCCCGGCGATCTGCTGCACCGGTTGACCGAGATCTTCCTCGCCTTCGATGATCTGGCGGCGCAGCACGGGGTCGAGAAGATCAAGACCATCGGCGACGCCTACATGGCCGCCAGCGGCGTGCCGCTGCCGGCCGAGGATCACGCCGAGCGAGCCCTGCGGTTTGCCCGCGCGATCCTCCCCGAGATCGCCGCACGGACCGACGGCGAGATGACCCTGCGCGTCGGGCTGCACAGCGGGCCGGTGATCGCCGGGCTGATCGGCCGCAGCCGCTTCGTCTATGACGTCTGGGGAGAGACGGTGAATCTTGCCAGCCGCATCGAGGGTGCGGGTGTGCCGGGGCGCATCCACCTTTCGGACGTGACCCGGCAGCTGCTGCGCGGCGGCGGCGCGTTCGAGCCGCGCATCAGCGCGCTGCGCGGGGTCGGTGCGCTGCGCACCTATCTCACGGATTGAGCCCCGCCGCGGCGAGGATGGCCTTTGCCATGTAGAGATCCTGAAGCGAGATCCCGGAACTGTCGAAGATGGTGATCTCTTCGGCGCTCACGCGTCCCGGCGCATCGCCTGCGAGCACCGCTCCGAGGGCGGTCAGCCTTGCCCCGGCGGCGGCGTGCTGGAACTCGCCGATGCGCGCCGACTGCTCGGGCAGATCGCAGAAGAGCCGCGCGCGGGTGAACAGCGCGGGGGGCAGCTCCTGCTTGCCGCGTGAATCCGATCCCATGGACGAGACATGTGTGCCGCCACGGACCCACTCCGCATCGAAGAGCGGCGCGGTCGCCGTGGTGGCGGTGACGACGATGTCCGCGGCGCGCACCGCCGCTTCGGGCTCGGCGGCCTCGGCGGGAAGCCCCTCGGCCCGCAGCGACTCGGCAAAGGCGCTGGTGCGACCGCGATCGCGGCCAACGACAAGGATGCGGGACAGCGGGCGGATGCGGGCGATCGCCCCGGCCTCGTAGCGCGCCTGGTGGCCGGTGCCGAAGAGCGCGAGCACGCTGGCCTCGGGGCGGGCGAGTGTTTCGGTGGCCACCGCATCCGCGGCGGCGGTGCGGTAGCAGTTCAGCGCCGATCCCTCGATCACCGCGCCGATCCGGCCGGAAGCCTGGTCGATCAGCAGGATCGTCGAGGCATGGCGCGGCAGTCCGCGGGCGTCATTGCTGGGGAAATAGGCACCGACCTTCAGCCCGGCAAGCTCGGGCGCGGCGGCGGATTTCACGGTGAAGCGGTTCCGCGGGTCGCTGCCGTGGCCAACCACAACCGGAAAGCTGGCCGCGCCCTCCGACACGGCGGCGAGGAAGGCGTCCCGCGCGGCTGCAAACGCGCGGGCGTGCGTCGCGAGCGCCGCGGAGCGCTCTTCGCTGATAAGGATCATCTCGGTCGTCCTTACCAGCCGCCGAAGCGGGGCCAGGTGGCCATCGGCCCGCCGTCCGCAGGGATCACATGGTAGCGCGCGTGCTGCGCGGCCGTGGCGCAGGCGTGATTGGGCAGGATCCGCAACAGCGTGCCCACCGGCAGGTCCGGCATCTCTGCCTTGCTGCCGGGGCGCAGCGAGACGATGCCATGCTCCTGGTTGGCGCCCGCGACGATGAGGTCCGGGACCTCTCGCCCCGCGGCATCGCAGACGAGCCCGTAGCCCTGATCCACCGCCTGTGCGGCCGTGCCGCGGTCGCGTGACATCGCCATCCAGCCGGCGTCGATCATCAGCCAGCCCTTGGACCGCTGATGCCCGATGACGGTGGTCAGCACGCTGAGCGCGATGTCGTCGCGCGCGCAGACCCCGATCCCCGCCATCACCAGGTCGAAGAACATGTAGACCCCGGCGCGCAGCTCGGTGACGCCGGACAGGTCGCGGGCGGCATGGGCGGTGGGCGTCGAGCCGGTGCTGACCACGGCGCAGGTCAGCCCCGCGCCGCGCAGCGCCTCGGCCGCCCGCACCGTGGCACGGCGCTCCATCTCGGCGAAGCCGGCATGGGCTTCGCGGCCGCTCACTCCGTAGCTTTCACCGGCATGGGTGAGCACGCCGCGCAGCAGCCCCGCGTCCTGCAGGAGCTTGCCGATCCGGATCAGCAGCGGGTCATCGGGTACGAGACCGCCGCGGTGCCCGTCGCTGTCGATCTCGATCAGCGCCGGCACGCCCGCCTCGGCCACGGCCCGCGCCTGTGCCAGGCTGTCGAGGATCACCGTCAGGTCGCAGCCCGCGGCCCGCAGCGCCTGCACCCGTGGCAGTTTCCGCGGGGCGATGCCCACGGCGTAGAGAATGTCGGTATGGCCGGCGGCGTGGAAGACCTCGGCCTCGGCCAGCGTCGAGACGGTGATCGGCCCGCCGAGCCGGCGTGCGATCTCGGTGGATTTCGCGGTCTTCAGGTGCGGGCGCAGGGTGACGCCAAGGGTCTGCGCCTGTGCGGCCAGCCGGTCGATGTTGCGGATCATCCGGGCCTCGTCGAGCAGCAGCGCCGGGGTGGTCAGCCCGTCAAGGGCAGGATGAGCGGTGGTCATGGGGCCTCGTGTGTTGGTCGCCCTGTCATAGCATCGGCTGCATTCAGGAGATATTCACGTACGGGCAAGGCTATATTAAGTTCAGACTTAATGATTGATCCCGCCGACCTCCGTTTCCTCACCGCGCTTGCCTCTGCGCCCAGTCTCGCCGCCGCGGCGCGCGAGCTGAACGTGACCCCGCCTGCCGTCTCGCAGCGGCTCGCGCTGCTGGAGGAACGCCTGCACTTGCGGCTGGTGGACCGGGGCCGCGGGTCGCTGGGGCTGACCGCAGAGGGGGCCTATCTGGTTGAGCGGGCGGGGGCGATCCTCGGCGCGCTGGCAGAGCTGACCGACGAGATGGCGGCGCGGGCGGGGCGGATCGAGGGACCGCTGCAGATCATCGCGCCCTTTGGCTTCGGGCGGCTGCGGGTGGCGCCGGTGCTGGCGCGCTTCGGTGCCGAGAACCCGGACCTGCGGCCTCGGCTGATGCTCAGCGAGGACCCGCTCGGCGTGATGCACGGGGGGCCGTGGGACGTGCTGATCCACGTCGGGCGCCTTCCTGACCTGCGGATCACCCAGCGCAAGCTGGCCTCAAACCGGCGGTTCCTTGTCGCCGCGCCCGAATATACCGCGCGGCAGGGCTTGCCGATCAGCCCGGCGGAGGTGGCCAAGCATCGGGTGGGCGTGGTGCGCGAGGATCGGGCCGACACGACGCTCTGGCCGCTCACACGTCAGGACGAGGAGCTCAGTCTGCGCGTCGCGCCGGTCTTCAGCTGCAACGACGGCGAGGTGCTGCGGGGCTGGGCGCTCGCGGGACATGGCATCGTCGAGCGTTCGGAGTGGAGCGTAGCCGAAGACCTGCGGGCGGGACGGTTGATCCGGGTGCTGCCCGGCTGGGTGCTGCCCGATGCCGATATCGTGGCGCTGCTCAACCCGCGCGCGGTGCGGGCGGCGCGGATCGATGCCTTCGTGGACCGGCTGGCGGCCGAGGTCTCGGCGGGCCGATCCTGATCGCGGGCCGGCCCCGGGGAGAGCCGACCCGCGACGGATCCGCTACATGCCGTAGACGAGGTCCACCAGCGAGAGAGAGACCGCCGGAACGTAGGTGACGAGCAGCAGCACCAGCACCAGCACGCCCACGAAGGGCAGGTTGGTGACAGAGGTCCGCCACACGTCGGTGCGGGCGATCGAACAGGAGGTGATCAAGACGCTCGCGACCGGCGGGGTCTGCTGGCCAAGCGCGATATTCAGCGTCAGCAGAATACCGAATTGGATGGGGTCGATGCCAAGCTCATGCACCAGCGGCATGAAGATCGGCACCGTCAGGATGATCGCCGCCGCTCCGTGCAGCACCATGCCCACGAAGAGCAGGAAGAGGTTGATGATCATCAGCACGGCAAGCGGGTTGGTGGTGATCTGGGTGATCCCCGCGGCCAGCCGCTGCGGCATCTCGGTCTCGGTGAGGTAGAGGCCCAGCACCGCCGAGGCGGCCACCATCAGCATCACCACCGAGGTCTGCAGCACCCCGTCCACCAGCGCGCGGTAGAGATGGCGCAGGTCGATCTCGCGGTAGATGAAGACGCCGATGAAAAGCGCTGCCACCACCGCCAGTGCCGCGCCCTCGGTCGCCGTGACCACGCCGCCGAAGATGCCGCCGAGGATCACCACCGGCAGGATCAGTGCCCAGGACGCCTCCTTGGCGGTCTCGCCGAGGCGGCGCAGCGAGAAGGCCTCGTCGCGCGGCAGGTCGTAGCGGCGCGCCATGTAGTAGCACAGCGCCATCAAAAGCCCGCCACCCAGAACGCCGGGCACGATGCCCGCGACGAAGAGCTTGACCACCGAGGTGTCGGACATGGCGCCGTAGAGGATCATCGGGATCGACGGCGGGATGATGATCGCCAGCGAGGCCGACGACGAGGTGATCGCCGCCGCCATGCGCGGCGTGTAGCCCTTGTTCTTCATCGCCGGGATCAGCACCGAGCCGGTGGCGGCAACGTCGGCCACGGCGGAGCCCGAGATCTCGGCGAAGAACATCGACACGCCGACGTTGACCATCGCCAGGCCGCCACGCACGAAGCCGATCAGCGCCGAGACGAAGGCGATGAGCCGGGTCGAGATGCCGCCGGTGTTCATCAGCGCGCCGGCAAGGATGAAGAGCGGGATGGCGATCAGCGGGAAGCTGGTGGCACCGTCGTAGAGCGACAGCGCGGCGTTGAGGAAGCCGAGCTCGCCGTTGAGCAGGAAGACCCCCAGGAGAGCCGAGCCGAGGATCGAGAAGGCGATGGGCATGCCGACCGCGATCAGCACGAACATGAAGAGCAGGATACCGGCTTCGATCATTGGGTGGCCTCACGGGCTGAGGGGTGGCTGCGCTGGCTCTTGCCGCGGGCCTCGGCCAGCTCGGCCTCGGCGCGGGCGATCTCGTGCTCGATCTCGGCGGTGTCGGGATCGACCCCGTCGCGCACGGCCTGCAGGCGCTCGGGCAGGGTCAGCAGCCGTCCGAGGATCATCAGGCCGAAGCTGACCGGCAGGATGCCCTGCAGCACGGCGCGCGGCACGAAGCGGACGGTGGTCATCACCTCGTCGCCGAAGATCTCGAGGATCGCCCAGCCGGCCCAGGCGATGATCAGGCAGATGGTCAGGAACAGCAGCTCGACGAGGCCGAAGAGCGCGAAGCGCCCGGCCCCCGGCAGGCCGAACATCAGCCCGTTGAACCCCATGTGGGAATTGCGCACCACGGCCAGCGCGGCCCCGGTGAAGGTGATCCAGGCGAGGAGCGCCGCGGCGACCTCGTCGTACCAGATCAGCGACTGGCCGCTGTAGCGGTAGGCGACGCCCAGGAGGACGACGCAGGCCAGCGCGACGATCATCGCGATGGTGGCGATCTGCAGGAACAGGTCGAGCCAGCGGGTGGGACGGGACAGCAAGGTTGCCTCCGGGAATTCTGCGAGGGGAGAGGCGGCGCGGGGCTCCCGCGCCGCCGGTTCACCTGACGGGCTCAGGAACCCGAGCCATTGGCCAGCGAGAGAGCCTGGTCGATCATCTCCTGACCGCCCGTCACCTCTGCCGCGAACTTCTCGTAGATCGGCTTCGAGGCTTCGACGAAGGCATCGCGGTCGGTCTTGTTGACCTCGAGCCCGCCCGCTTCGAGCTTGCCCACCAGCTCGGCGTCCTGCGCCTCGCCCTGTTCACGGGCCCAGAGCGCGACTTCCTGCGCGGTTTCCTCGATGATCTTCTGCACCTCGGGGTCGAGCTTTTCGAAGGCCTTCACGCCCACGGTCGGGTAGGCGGGCGAATAGACGTGGTTCGATAGCGACAGATACTTCTGCACCTCGTTGAGCTTGCCGCCGTCGATGTTGGTCATCGGGTTTTCCTGCCCGTCGACCACGCCGGTCTGCAACGCGACGAACAGCTCGGAGAAGGGCATCGGCGTCGGGTTGGCGCCGTACTCCTGGAACATCGCCACGCGCCAGCTGGAATTCGGCGTGCGGATCTTCAGGCCCTTGAGGTCGGCGGGCGTGGTCACCGCGTGCTTGGAGTTGGTGATCTGGCGGAAGCCGTTCTCCCAGATTGCCAGCGGCTTGTAGCCCTTGGCCTCGGCGGCGGGCTTCAGCACGCTGTCGAACAGCGCCTCGTCGATCTTGGCGAGATGCGCGCGGTCGGCGACGAGGAAGGGCAGGTCGAAGAGCGCGTATTCCGGCGCGATCTCGGGCATGGTCGAGCTGGGCAGGGTGATGTGCATCGTGCCCAGCTTGATCTTTTGCAGCATGTCCTTGTCCTTGCCCAGCTGCGAGCTGTCAAAGACCTTCACCACCGCCTTGTCGCCGAGTTTCTCATTGGCGCGGCGGGCAAATTCCTCGGCGGTCTGGTCCTGCAGCGAGCCGTCGGCGGCGCTGAGGCCGAAGATGATCTCGGTTTGCGCCAGCGCAGGCGCGGCCTGCAGCGTGACGGCGACGGCGCCGATCAGTGCGATATGCTTGAGTTCCAAGTTGTTCTCCTCCCTGAGTGCTTGGTCCTGTTGGTGGGGTGGGCTCAGCCGGCCAGGACTTCCGGTTCGGTGAGCGCCGCGATGGCCCCGGCCGCGTGCTGGCGGTCCTCCTCCGTGGCGGGCGGACGGGGCTGCAGCCCGGCCAGCTTGCGGCCGAGAGCGATGGCATTGAAGGTGGCGCCGGTGTCGGCGCGGCCCTGACCCGCGATGTCGAAGGCGGTGCCATGCGCCGGGGTCACGATCGGGAAGGGGTAGCCGGCAACCAGCGTCACCCCCCGGTCGAAGCCGATCAGCTTCATCGCGATCTGGCCCTGATCGTGGTACATGGTCATCACCGCGTCGAACTCTCCCCCCTTGATGGCCCGCACGAAGACGGTATCCGAGGGCACGGGGCCGGTCACGTTAATCCCTTGGGATTTCGCGATTTCGATGGCGGGGGCGATCACCTCGTCGTCCTCGTGGCCGAAATTGCCGCCATCCCCGGCATGCGGGTTCAGCGCGGCGACGCCGATGCGCGGATTGGGGATGCCCGCGGCGGTCATCACGTCCGAGGTGAGCTTCAGGCTGTTCGCCACCCGCTCTGTGGTGATCGTGGCGGCGACCTTGCTCAGCGGGATGTGCGAGGTCACGCGGGCGTTCCACACTTCGTCGAGCACGTTGAATTCACGGCCCGACTGCTCGGCGCCGGTCACCGCGTCGACGAAGCCGATCTCGTCCACGTAGGAGGGGCGGGCGAGCCGCATGGAGTGCTTGTTGAACGGGGTGAAGGCGACGACGCCCGCGATCCCGGCCTTGGCAAGAAGCAGCGCGGTGGCGAAGTTCTGCAGCGAGGCGCGGCCCCCGGCGACCGAGGATTTGCCCGCCGGCACCGAGGCCGGATCGCAGTTGCCGAGGTCGAGCAGCACTGATCCTGCGGGCAGGGGGCCGGCCAGTTCGGCGGTGGAGATCACCGGCAGCTCGGCCTTCACCCCCGCGATCTGCGCCCCCTTCGCCAGCAGCCGTGCATCCCCGATGACGATCAGATCGCCAAGGTTCGCCTGCGCATCCGCCACGATCTTCGCGGCCAGTTCAGGCCCGATCCCGGCGGCATCGCCGATCGCCAATGCGACTCGCATATTCGATTCTCCTCCGCATGTATTTTGTATATTTTGTTTTCCGATACGGTATCGCATGGCAAGGAAAAACTTGCTAACCTAGGAAAAAGACCAGAACCGGAGGTGTCATGGACCTGTCTTCAGCTTCCGCCATGCCATTGCAAATCAAGAAGGAATCCCTGCACGATCAGGTCGCGAACCGGATCAGGGATCTCATCATCGAGGGCTACCTCGAACCTGGCAGCCGCATCGATGAGGTGCAGCTGCTCGAGCAGTTGGGCGTGTCGCGCACCCCGTTCCGCGAAGCGCTGCGCACGCTGGCGGCCGAGGGGCTGATCGTCATCCAGCCCTCGCGCGGGGCAACCGTGCGCAAGCTCTCGCCGCAGGATGTCTTCTCGATGCTCGAGGTGCTGGGGCATCTTGAGAAGCTTGCCGGGCAGACCGCCTGCCAACGGGCGAGCGATGCGGACATCGCCGGGATGCGAGGACTGCACGAGGAGATGCTGGCGCATTACCGCAAGCGCGACCGGCTGCCCTATTACAAGCTGAACCAGGAATTCCACGCGCGTCTGGCGGCGCTCTCGGGCAACGAGACATTGCAGGAGATCCAGCAGAACATCCAGGGACGGCTGAAGCGCATCCGATTTGTCGGCAACGGCACCGAGCGGTATTGGGCCGAGGCGGTGGCCGAGCACGAGGAGATGATCGCCGCGCTCGAAGCGCGCGACGGCGACCGGCTCGGCGAGGTCATGTCGCGGCACCTGACCAACACCTGGGACCGGGTGAAGGACACGCTCTGATCTGCCACTCATCTGCCCGACACGGGTGGCCGAAGCGGGCGCGGCGGCGCGGTTCTTTGGCATGACAGGGTCTTCCTGAACGCGTAGCGTGGTTGGCACGGCACCGGCTGCGGAGTTGTTTTCATGAAGGCATTTGCATATCTCGTCGCGGGCTTGCTTACCCTGCTGCTGCCTGCTGCGCCCGCCGCGTCCGCGGACGTCGGGCCCTATTGGATCAGGGGCGCGCAGGTTGCGCCGGATGGACGCAGCATTGCCTTCACCTACCGCGGCCAGATCTGGCTGGTGCCGCGTGCCGGCGGCGAGGCGGTGCCGCTCACCGAACGGCAGTTCCGCAGCAGCGCGCCGGTCTGGTCACCGGACAGCCGCCGCATCGCCTTCGGCTCCGATAGGTTCAACGTCTCGGATGTCTTCGTGATGTCGGTGGACGGTGGCGAGATCACGCGGCTGACGCAACATTCCGGGGCAGAGCGACCGCTGGCTTTCACCGCCGATGGCACCGAGGTTCTGTTCGCCTCTGAGCAACTGGGCGACCCGACCGCCGATCACCTGGCAGGGCTCGGCCTGAGCTCCGGTGTGGTGATGCGCGTGCCGGTGGCGGGCGGGCGGGCGCGGCTGGTGATGCCGTTGCCCGCGGGGCAGGCCGACGTGAGCCCTGATGGCCGGATGCTGGCCTATGTCGATCGCACCTCGCCCGAGGTGCCGTGGCGCAAGCGCGAGATCTCGGATGGCACCACCGACATCTGGCTCTATGACATGCAGGAAGGCACCCATCGCAGGTTGACCGGCTACCGTGGCAGCGACCGCAGCCCGGCCTTTGCGGCGGATGGGTCCGGCCTCTACTGGGCGACCGAGATGCCGGAGGCGGGGATCGAAGACCCCGACGCCGCGCCCGAAACTTTCAACATCTGGCGCATGGCGCTGGATGGAAAGGCGGCGCCGACCCGCGTGACCTCGCACCGGAGCCTGCCGGTGCGCTTCGTGTCGGCCGCCGATGACGGCACGCTGGTCTATACCTATGACACGCAGATCTGGCGGCTCGATCCGGGCGCCGAGCGGCCTGTGCAAGTGCCGGTGCACATCCGGCAGGGCACGCTGCTCACCGGCGAGGTCTTCGGCGATCTCGGGGAGCAGATCACCGAGACGGCAGTGTCCCCGGATGGCGGGGAGCTGGCGGTGGTGGCGCGCGGCGATATCTTCGTGCTGTCGCCGGTCACCGGGGATTTCCGCCGGATCACCGACACCCCGCAGGCCGAGCAATCGGTCAGCTACGCGCCGGATGGCCGGCGGCTGCTCTATGCCGCCGAGCGCAGCGGCGACTGGGATATCTACCAGACCGCCCTGCCGCGCGCCGATGACGCGAATATCCTGACCGCGGTGGAGCTTGAGGAAACGCTTCTGATCGACACCGAGACGGACGCGCTGCAACCGGCCTATGCACCCGATGGCGCGCGCGTCGCCTATCGGGATGATCGCAATGCGATCCGCATCTGGGACGCGGCGCGCGGCACGAGCACCGAGATGCTGCCCGACGGCGCGACATATTTCTACGGCGAGGCCGAGTTCGATTTCCAATGGTCGCCCGACGGGCGCTACATCCTGACCACCACCGGCTTCGCCTCGGCCAATACCGAGGTCGAGTTGATCGAAACCACCGGCGCGCACGCGCGCCACGCCATCTCGGACTCCGGCTTCGGTGACCACGGGGCGGGTTTCAGCCCCGACGGCACGGTGGTCTTCTGGGCCACCGACCGGTTCTCGCAGCGCAACCTCGATGAACAGGGCGGACTGGAGGATATGGTGGCCGCCTACCTCACCTCCGAGAGCTACCTGCGGCGCGAGTTGGGCGACGAGGCTGCCTCTGGCCGGGCAAGCCCCGAGCCAGCCGGGACTGCCGATGCGCAGCACGCGCCCGTCGTGCAGCCGGATTTCGACGGGCTGCCCTATCGCAAGGTCCGTGTCACCGGTGCGCCGGTCCTGCCGCTCCTCGCCGAGATGACGCCGGACAACAGCGCCATGCTGCTGATCACCTTCCAGCCCGCCAGCGGGGTGCTGGCCGGCTCGGCGATCGACATGGCCTCTGGCCGTCCAAGGCAGATCTTCGCGACGTCACCGGCGGGCATCGTCGACGTGGCGGTCAGCCCGGACCGGGCGACGATCTACCTTGTCCATGCCGACGGGCTCGAGCGCGTGGACGTCGCCTCGGGTCTCAGCGTCCCGGTGCCCTTCCGGTTACAGGCCAGCTTCAACCCGGTTGCCGAGATGGAGTATCTGTTCGAGCACCACTGGCGCTTCGTGCAATCAAAGTTCTACGACGCCGGGATGCATGGCGTGGACTGGCCGGCGATGCGCGACGTCTATGCCCGGTACCTGCCGCACATCAGCCATTGGGAAGACTTCGCCGAGCTGATGAACGAGCTTCTGGGCGAGCTGAACGCCTCGCATCTCAATTCCAGCTTCAAGGCGGACAGCCCGGCCTGGGACAGCACGGCCGAACTGGGGCTCTATTACGACACCTCGCACGATGGCCCCGGCGTGCGCATCGCCGCTGCCTTGCCGGGCGGACCGGCGGCGCTGGTCGGACCGCCGCTGGGCGCAGGCGCGGTGATCCGGGCGGTGGACGGCACGCCTATCGCGGCCGACGAGGACATCGCCCCGCTGCTCAATCGCCGGGCCGGGGACCTGCTGCGCCTCACCGTCCAGCCGGCGGGGGGCGGCGCGGCGCAGGACGTGACGCTGCGCGCCGCCGCTCCGGGCACCGAGGCGGGCCTCGCCTACGAGCGTTGGGTCAGCCGCCGCCGCGCGCTGGTGGACGCGCTTTCGGGCGGCCGTCTTGGCTACACCCATGTGCCGCGGATGGATGACTCGGCCTTCCGGCAGGTCTATTCCGACCTCATGGGCAAGGCGCGGGACAAGGAGGGGGCCATCGTCGACGAGCGCTTCAACTTCGGCGGCTTCCAGCATGATCAGCTCACCGCCTTTCTCACCGGCAGCCGCCATTCGGGGCTGGTGACCCGCAGCGGCGTCGATCTTGGCACAACGCCCTATACCCGCTGGGCCAAGCCGACGGCGCTGGTGGTCAACAGCTGGGACTACTCGGATGCCTCGGTCTTTCCCTATTACTACATCCACGAAGGCCTCGGCCCGTCGGTCGGCGACCGGGTGCCCGGTACCGGGACCGCGGTGCTTCGCCCGCCGCTGCTGGAGCCGCGACTCGTGCTCGGCGTGCCGCAACTCGGCTTTCGCACGGTCGAGGGGCAGTTCTTCGAGAACCGCGAGATCGTGCCGGACGAGATTGTCAGGGTCACCCCGGATGACATCGAGGCCGGGCGCGATCCGCAGCTCGAGGCCGCCGTGGCGGCGCTGCTGCGCGCGATCGACGAAGAGCGCGGCGCGCCGTGAATGGCTCGCGGGGACTGCATTTGCCTAGGATTTAATCGCACCGGCCGGAGTTTCACGGCGGCTTGACTGCATCTCCGTCCGGTTTTCACGCTTGGTTCACGCTGGCTCTGCAAGTTCACTTAACGTAACGTAAATCGCTGACCGTAAGGCGGTCATGCGCTGCAGAGGGGGGAACGGCATGTCTGGGTGCGTTGAAATGGACAAAGCGAGATTCCGTGTCATCGCCGGCGGTCGTCGTCAAGGCGGCGCGGTGCGACCCTGCCTCCAACTGCCGCCGCCGCCGGTGATGCCACCCTCTGAGCTGGCCGCCGAGATTGCCGAACTCTACGCGCTCGCGCTGATCCGCGACGTGCCCTTCGCGGCGTTGCAGGATCCGCATCACGCGGTCTGGATCGATGGCAGCACCCGCTTCACGCTTCACGAGCTGCTCTGCGAGATGCGCAGCCTCGGCTGGTTCGAACGCCGGGGCGCAGCGCTGGCGCGCGAGAGCGAGGGATCGCGGCAACGTCGCGCACAGCGCCTCAACCGGGAAGGCCAGCTGACGCTTGGCGGGCTCTACAGCTGGGCCGTTGCGGGGCAGTCGGTGCAGGGTCCGATCTCGTTGTTCCACTGGGTCGATCGCAGCGCCCCCGAGCTTCAGGACATCGTCGGGGCGGCACCGGACGCCGAGGCCCCGATGTCTGCCTGGGTGGACTGGGTGGCGCGCCAGTCGGGCGCGGCGCTTGCCGTGCCGACCGCGGAGGCAGACGCGCTTTCGCCGCTGGGCACGCCGCGCGAGCTGGTCGCGCGGCTTCAGGCCAGCCATCCCTGCCGTGTCTATTACAACGCTGCCCTGATGCTGCTGGCGCGCGGCACCGCCTTCGATCCCGGACTCAGCCCAACTGGCACGGATGATCCAGTGAGCGCGCAGCGGGTGCTGGCGCTGATGGCCGAGGCCGCCGAGCGGGCGTTCGAGACGGTGATGCGCCGGCAGGCGCGGGCGGACCGCTTGAGCCCGCCGATGGTGACCGCGGCACGGCTGGGCATCCTGCTGGCGCGCGGCGACGCGCCGCTGGACAAGAGCGATTCGCTGCATGAGGTGGCCGACGAGTTGCAGACCTATGCACCGAACCTGCTGCATTGGATCACCCGGATGAACCAGCAGGCCCAGAAGGGCTTGCGCGGCGCGATGACCTACCTGCTGCCCGAACTGACTCCCGAGGAGGTGCCGCCGCAACCCTCTGACAGCGCCTTGCAGGTGGTGGTGGCCGGGGCGCTTTCGACCCTTTTCAAGGCGCTGTTCGATACCCGCCCGGCGCCGCGGCTTCGCATGGCGACCGACCCGGAACCCGGCATCGACATCGGGGGCGAAGCGGACCGGCTGGCGGTGGACATCGCCCTGTCGCGCACGGTCTGTGGCGCGCAGATGCCGGCCGAGACCCATCAGAACCTCCGCATCGGCGAGGCGCTGGCCTTGCAGGTGCTTCAGGGCTGGATGCTGAAGCTGGCGCAGGGCGTGTCGATGGAAATGACCGATTTCGACGGCTGCGCGCTGCGCATCGAGAGCTACCTGCGCTCGTCGGGCGAGATCGCCGTCGCATTGCGCCGCGACGGGCGGCCGGTGCGCTTTCCGATGGTGGCGGAACGGGCCAGTGCGCATCTCGCGGTGATCTGACCGCCGCTTGATGCCGATCAAGGTGCGCGAGACGGTGGGGCGGCAACCTTGGGGCAGAACAGGAGCCCCGACCATGCAGACACTGCTTTTCCTTGCCGCCCTTCTGACGCTTGCCCTGCCGCTTGGTGGCGCACTGGCACAAGACGCGGATCGCGGGCAGGCGCTCTACGCCGTCCATTGCGCCACCTGCCACGGATTGGACGGTCGCGGCGAAGGCCCGATGGCGGGCGTGCTGATGATCAAGCCGGCAAATCTTACCGAGTTGGCTGCTGCCAATGGCGGGGCGTTTCCGCTGGAGCGGGTTGTCAAACGCATCGACGGGCGCGACCCGCTGGTGAGCCACGGATCTCCGATGCCGGTCTACGGCCAGTTCTTCGGATTCGACGCGAACGCGGCGCTTGCCGGAGAGGTTCCCACGGTGCAGCCGGTTGCCGATCTTGTGACCTATCTGCAAACGCTGCAACGCGCCGAGTGATGCGCAGAAAGGCGCTCCGTCTCGAAAATGTCGCGGTTTCGAGAAGGAACCGCAGCGCCGCTCCACGGGTTTTATTCCCAGTTGAAACCCAAGGAGGACCGATCATGAACTGGGATCAGATCGAAGGCAACTGGAAGGAATTCAAGGGCAAGGTGCGCGAGCAATGGGGCGAGCTGACCGATGATGAGGTGCAGCAAGCCAAGGGCGATCGCGAGCAGCTTGCCGGCCTGATCCAGAAGAAATACGGCGTGGCCAAGGAAGAGGCCGAAAAGCAGGTCGACAGCTGGCAGCGCGGCCTCTGATCACGGCGCACATGCCGAAAATCGTGACGCGAGCGGGGCCGGAGGGTCCCGCTTTTTTCGTTGCGCGCAGGTCCCGCGGGCCACGGCCCGCGGTCAGTGGCAGATGTTCTCGACCTCGGCATCCTTCCACGGGATCACCACCTCTGTGCCTTCGAGCGCCGCATCCAGCCCGCCGATCGGCATTGCCTCGGATATCATCGCCCGCAGCCGCGAGGTGCGCGGGGCCTCGGGGTCGAGCAGCTGGCAGCAGACGTACTCCTCGACGATGGCCCCCTGCTGTTCGTAGCCGTGATCGAGAAAACGCGCGGTGGTGTCGGGATCGATCAGGTAAGGATCGGCATGGGTCTGATGCTCGGTGGCGGCCTTCAACGGCGTGTAGCCGGTGAGCTTGCGGTTCTGCCATTGCCAGACGTGGGTCATCTCATGGGCAAAGAGCATCGCGGCATAGAGGTTCACCCGCTCGGGATAGCGTGGCAGGTAGTCGTCGAGGTAGACATCCTCGCGGTAGAAGATGTTGTTGAACAGGGTCAGCGCTGCCGGCGAAACCGTTACGGTCTCGCCCTTCGAGGGCGGCCAGATGCGCTCGGTACAGGCGAGGCGCGGCCGGATCGGCCGTTCGAAGGTCACCGCGCGCGAGGCAAGGCCGTCATGGAAGCGCACCCGGCGCTGATCGAGCTGCTGGCCCTGCATGGCGTCGAGGAAGGCGGTTTCGTTGGGAGTGAGCGGGCGGCCGCAGGCGGCGAGGCTGACCACCAGGAAAAAGCAAAATATGAAACGCATGGGACCAGGATGAACGACTTTTCCGATTGGGTTCAAGGGCGGCTCTCCGCCGCCGCGAAGGTGGGACTTCCGGCCGTACTCGATATCTCGAGGATCAGTTTCTTCTTGACCGCTTCGGCGAAGCTCTCGCGGGTGTCCGCAGTGACCACGAAGGCGCCGACGCCGCCGATGATCAGCTCCTGATAGAGCACTTCCAGCTCGGGGTTGGCGCGTCCGGGATCGTCGCGGCGGAGGATCGGCAGCGCATTGATCGTCACCCCAGCCTCGAGCACCTGCGCGCGCGCCGCCGCGATGCTGGGGCCGGCCCAGCTGTTGGCGCTGTCCCCAGAGAAGTCGATTACCCTGCGCCAGCCTTCGATGTCGTTCTCTTCGATCAGCCGCAGCCCTTCCAGCAGCGCCGAGCCGATGGCATTGCGCCCGTAGGCCCGGCGCGGCTCGTCGAGCAGGGCGGCGGCGAACCCCTTGGCGGCCTCGGGGCTATCGATCAGCGTCCAGCCCACCACCTGCGCCTGATAGGCGGCCCATTCGACGTAGGTCACCGCGATATGGCCATAGGCGGTCCCGGCGATGACCGAGAGCACCTCGGGATCGGTGATCGCCTCGGCGTAACCCTCGCGCTGGAACTGCAGCTCGCCGGGCGTGATCGAGCCCGAGGCATCGGCGAGCAGCACGAGCTCCAGATCGGTGTCCTGAGCGGCGGCGGGAAGGCTGACTGCGGCGAGGGCAGCGCTGGCAAGGGCGAGGCTCAGAAACAGGATGCGCATCTCGGGCTCCTTGCGGTGCAGACACTTAGCTTAGCCTGCCACCCCTCGCGGGCAAAAGATAGTCACAGGCCCGTAAGCCACGGCAAGATTGCACCGGGGCGCGGGATGCGGCAGTCTGGTCGGGTGACGTCGGCCCCGCGGCGCGGTGAATGCGCCGCCGCGGGCCCGACACATCGCAGGATCACCGCGGGACAGCCAGATGACCAGCCCCGAGAAATCGCTGCTTGCCGCCGAGCTCGCGCTTGGCCTGCTGCCCGCGTCAGAGCGGGACGACGGGCTGCGCGCGCTGGCACGCGATCCGGAGCTGCTGGGCGAGATGGACTTCTGGCACAGCCGGCTGATCGGTTTCATGGGGCCGGTCGAGGACCAGGTGCCTCCGGCGCGGGTCTATGATGCCCTGCAGGCGCGGCTCTTCGGCGAGCCCGCGCCGCGCAGTTTCTGGCAAGAATTGATGGCACCCGAGAACCGCGGCCTTCTGGTGCTGGTGCTGGCGGCCAAGCTGGGCGTGATCGCCCTGCTGGTCTACGCCCTGTTCTGAACCGGCTGTGCCGAGCCGCCGAGCGCACGACCTAGGGTCATCCAGATCGCGACGGCGGCCACAAGGGTGGCCAGCAGGGCGACCATCAGCAGGTCGAGACGGCCGGTGAGGCCATTGGCAAGCGCGTAGAGCGCCACGGCGAAAAGCGGGATATGCGCCAGCACGAAGCTGGTGATCTGAAGGCGCAGGAGCGTCGTCTTGGTCATGGGGCTGGGCGTTCGTCTGTCGTGAAAGGAACACGCCTAGGGTGTGCCATGCGCGGGCGGAAAACAACCACTTTGGATGCTGCGTTCCGCTCCGCGCGAAGGCTCGCCGCCTCAGACGTCGAGTTCTTCAACGAAACGGGCGTTTTCCTGGATGTACTGGAAGCGCAGCTCGGGCTTCTTGCCCATCAGCCGCTCGACCAGATCGCCGGTTTCGCCGGGTTCGTCCTCGTCGATGGTGACGCGGATCAGCTTGCGCGTCGCGGGGTCCATCGTCGTCTCTTTCAGGTCCTTGGCGTCCATCTCGCCCAGACCCTTGAAGCGCTGCACGTCGATCTTGCCCTTGCCGCCAAGCCCCTTGGCCAGCATCGCCTCCTTCTCGGCGTCATCGGCGACATAGATGCGTCGCGCGCCCTGCGTCAGCCGGTAGAGCGGCGGACAGGCGAGGTAGAGGTGGCCGTGGTCGATCAGCGGCCGCATCTGGGTGAAGAAGAAGGTCATCAAGAGCGAGGCGATATGGGCGCCGTCGACGTCTGCGTCGGTCATGATGATGACCTTCTCGTAGCGCAGGTCATCGATGTTGAACTTGGTGCCGAGACCGACGCCAAGCGCCTCGCAGAGATCGCGGATCTCGGTGTTCGAGCCGAGCTTGTTCGAGGCCGCGCCCAGAACGTTGAGGATCTTGCCCTTCAGCGGCAGCAGCGCCTGGGTCTCGCGGAAGCGCGCGCCCTTGGCCGAGCCGCCGGCCGAGTCGCCCTCGACGATGAACAGCTCGGTGCCTTCGCGGCTCTTGGCGGTACAGTCGGTCAGCTTTCCGGGAAGGCGCAGCTTCTTGGTGGCCGACTTGCGGGCGGTTTCCTTTTCCTGGCGGCGGCGCAGCCGCTCCTCGGCGCGCAGCACGAGGAAGTCGAGGATCGCGCCCGCCGACTTGGTGTCGGAGGCCAGCCAGTTGTCGAAGTGATCGCGCACCGCGCCCTCGACCAGGCGCTGCGCCTCGGTGGTGGCAAGACGGTCCTTGGTCTGGCCAACGAACTCGGGCTCGCGGATGAAGCAGGAGACCAGCGCGCAGCCGCCGGTCATCAGGTCATCGCGGGTGATGTTGTTGGCCTTCTTGTTGTTCACCAGCTCGCCGTAGGCACGGATGCCCTTGAGGATCGCGGCCCAGAAGCCCGCCTCATGGGTGCCGCCCTCGGGGGTGGGAACGGTGTTGCAGTAGGACTGGATGAAGCCGTCGCGCGACGGGGTCCAGTTGATCGCCCATTCCACCTTGCCCGGCGCGTTGAACTTCTCGCGGAAGTCGACGGTGCCCGAGAAGGGCTTGTCGGCGTAGGTGCTGGCGCTGCCGAGGCTTTCGGTGAGGTAGTCGGCAAGGCCGCCGGGGAAGTGGAAGGTCGCCTCCATCGGCGTGTCGCCGTCGGGGATGGCGGATTTCCAGCGGATCTCGACGCCCGAGAAGAGATAGGCCTTGGAGCGCACCATCTTCAGCATGCGCGCGGGCTTGAACCGGTGGTGGCCGAAGATGTCCTCGTCGGCGTGGAAGGTCACGCTGGTGCCGCGGCGGTTCGGCGCGGCGCCGACCTTCTCGACCGGGCCCTGCGGGATGCCGCGCGAGAAGCGCTGCTCGAAGAGCTCCTTGTTGCGCGCGACTTGAACGACCATGGAATCGGACAGCGCGTTGACCACCGAGGCCCCGACGCCGTGCAGGCCGCCCGAGGTCTCGTAGGCGTCGCCCGAGAACTTGCCGCCCGCGTGCAGCGTGCAGAGGATCACCTCGAGCGCCGACTTGCCGGGGAACTTGGGGTGCGGGTCGATCGGGATGCCACGGCCGTTGTCGCGGATGGTGACCGAGTAATCGGCGTTCAGCTCGACCTCGATGCGGTTGGCGTGACCCGCCACCGCTTCGTCCATCGAGTTGTCCAGGATCTCGGCCACCATGTGGTGCAGCGCCCGCTCGTCGGTGCCGCCGATGTACATGCCGGGGCGTTTGCGGACCGGCTCAAGCCCCTCGAGAACCTCGATAGAGGAGGCGTCATAGGAAGCGGATTCGGTTGCGGCGAGGAGGTCGTCGGCCATGTGGTACTGCTCGTTCCCGGATTCTGATTGCAGCCGAGTATGGCAGAGCGCGGCTTGCGGGAAAAGCCCCGCACCCCATCATCGTGGGGATGACGCTGTGGATCAGGCCGGATCTTGTGGTTGGGTGGGCGACCAATGGGCACCCATCGCGACGATGCAGGAGGTTCCGGAGGCATAGGCGATGACCATCGTCCAATTGTCGCGGGGGTCGAGCCAGAGCTCGACAACCTCCTCGGGACTGCGCAACCCGGTGGAGGCCAGCGTCGCGCCCTGCTGCCGCGTCAGCCGTTCGGTCATGCGCGGGGATGGCTCGCAGATCACCTCGGCTATGGGCGAGGCGGCGGGTGCCGGGCCAGCGCCGAGGAAACCGGATAGCACCGGAGCAAGGACCACGAGAATGGTCCGAGGGGGAATCGGAGACCTGCGCCACATGCACGAGAGTGTAACGCTTGGATGACGAAATCCCTAATGCCTGCGCGCGTCTTGCCGAGATATCCGGCCTACGGAAACGCAAATGCCCGGCCTCACGAGGAGGCCGGGCATCCGGAGCGGGGCCGGGCCCCGCGCCTGCTTCGATCAGAAGCGGTAGTTCAGCGAGACGTTGAACTGGGTGTTCTTCAGTTCCATGTCGTCGGCGTCGAACTCGGTGAACTCGTTGTAGGTGAGCTCGGTGCCGACGGTCCAGTTGTCGGTCAGGAAGGTCTCGGTGCCGATGCCGGCGAAGTAGCCGTTGGAATCGCCGCCGTCGATGTCGCCGCCGCTGGTGTAGGCTTTGGCGTAGCCGCCGGTGCCGTAAACCATGGTGTTGCCCATGTCGTAACCAGCGCGCGCGCCGACGCGCAGGATGCCGTCGAGGTCGCCAGCTGCGCCGAGGTCTGCGTCGGACCAGTCGTACTGGACGCCGCCGCCGAGAACCCAATCGCCCATGTCGTAGTCATAGTACGACTTCAGGCCGTAGGTCATTGCTTCTTCGTAGTCGTCCGGCGTGCCATCGGTGTCGAACGAGCCGTAGCCCAGCTGGATGCCGCCCGAGAAGCCGGTCCAGTCGCGGCCAACGGCGACGGGGACGGGAACGGGGGTGACCACGGGCTCGACCACGGTGGGTTCGAGGCTGCCAGCGAACGCCGGAACTGCCACGGAGCCTGCGAGAAGGGCCGGGAGGGCGATACGTGCAAATTTCATCGGGTCTGCTCCATATTCTTCATGTTTCATCATGTGTTGTCCATGCTCGCTTCGGAGCGTGTGACTGAGGATACAACCAAACTTTCGTCCGGAACGATCCACACATAGTGGTCACATGAACGTGCTGTGGCGGAACCACCACGAAAATCGGCCTTTCGGCGGGGTCTCGGCCAAATGCAGCCGTAGCGTGTGCGCCAATTGGCAAGAACTGGCTCATGATTGCAGGGGCATGGAACCTTTTCAGACCTGGTGACGCTAGGTAATCGTAAGGATTTACACGCCCGCGTGAGCGTGTTTCATGCCTGCACACCAACAGGAACGCCTGAAGCGCGACTCGCCCGCGGGGTCGGGGCGTCTCGAAACGGGGATTTTCCGAGTCAGCCTTAACATGAATCGTCCGCTCATGTCTCTTGTCTCGGACATATTCTTGCGGCGCGATGGCCCGCGCGGGCGGCAACGCCTGTAGCGATGGGGTCACACGCCTTTTTCTTAAGCGGTTTTCCGGGGCAGGCGAGATTGCGCTTCCCGTGTCGCTGCACGAAAAAGTCCGCCTGAATCAAATAAGAGTTTCATATGACTATCAGGATTGTTTCCGCCCTCGCGTTTTCCGTCGCCTGCCTCCCGGCGATGACCTCTGCTGCCGAGTACAGCGCCGCGGCCACGTTGGGGTAAGCCAAGAGCGACATCGAAGGGTTCGACCTGCGCACCTCGTCGCTCGACCTCAGCTTCGATGCCAAGGCCACCAGCGCCCTGACCTTCGGCTTCGACCTGAGCCTGAACAAGGCCAACCCGGAGGAGGGCGAGGATTTCGACATTCCGGCCTATGGCCTCGCCATGTCCTACGCATTTGACAATGGAATCTCCGCCGGGCTCTACGCCGAGCGCTTCACCGCGGATTCCGACCTCTTGCTCGGAACCGACGTGGACTTCGACAGCTATGGCCTGAGTGCTGGCTATGCCCGCGACACCTACAAGGTGCAGGCGTTCTACGGTGCCACGACCACCGATCCTGAGATCGACGACATCGAGATCCGCGATTTCGGCCTGATGGCGGCCATCGCGCCGACCGAGCAGCTGACGCTCTCCGCCCGCTACGTGCGCAGCACGCTGGAAGTCTATGGCGAGAGCGGCGACTGGGAAACCATCGAACTCGCCGGCACCTACCAGATCAACGATCCCTGGGCGGTCTTCGGGGGCGCGTCCTTCGGCAGCGCAGATGACCTGACGCTCGACATCGATACCTATGGCTTCGGTGTCAGCTACAACCTTGGCGCCGTCACCAGCGTTCCGGCAACGCTGTCGCTGGAACTGGCGCGCACCGACGCAGAGCTGCTTGGCGAGGACTTGACCGCGGACACCGTGCGCCTTGGCGTGACCTTCCCGCTCGGCAACAGCGGTGCGAAGCTTCCGCTCAACAGCGTTGCGGGCTCGGTGCAGAACGGCCGTCACAGCGCGCTGTCCAGCTCGGTGCTTGCCGCCTTCTGAGGCGCACAGTCACCCGCAAGAGGAAATGCCCCGGCCGTCTGGCCGGGGCATTTTCACATGCGGCTTCGGTGGTGCGGGGGCATCCGGTAAAATTCAGGCCCGGATCAGCTCGCGCGTCATGCAGTTCGGCCCGTCGCCGCCCAGCTCCTTGCGGCCCAGTTCACGCCATTCGGCTTCGTCGAACGCCGGGAAGAAGGCGTCCGCACCCTCGACCTCCAGATCGACCTCGGTGACCAGCAGCCGGTCGGCGCGGGGCAGCAGCCCTTCGTAGACCGAGGTCCCGCCCATGCCGTAGACGCGGAAATATCCCTCTGCCTTCGCCAGGGCCAAGGCCTCGTCGAGCGAGGCGCAGACATGTTCGGTCAGCGAGCTATCGCGCGAGACCACGATGTTGAGGCGGTTCTTCAGCGGCTTGACCGGCAGACTCTCCCAGGTGCGTCGGCCCATGATGAGCGCGCCGCCCGAGGTCTCGCGCTGGAACATCTTCAGATCCTCGGGCTTGAACCAGGGGATGTCATTGTCGCGGCCGATGGCACCGTTCTTCGCGCGGGCAACGATGAGGGTCAGCATCAGACGGCCACCGGCGCCTTGATCGCGGGCTCTGGCGAATAGTTCTCGATGATGAAGTCCTCAAAGCGGAAATCGAAGAGCGAAGGCACGTCGCGCGCCAGTTTCAGCTGCGGCAGCGCGTGCGGCGTGCGCGACAGCTGCGTTTCCACCTGATCGAGGTGGTTGAGATAGATATGCGCATCGCCGATCGAATGGATGAAATCTCCGGGCTCGTAGCCGGTCACATGCGCCAGCATCACCGTCAGCAGCGCATAGGAGGCGATGTTGAACGGCACGCCAAGGAACATGTCGGCCGAGCGCTGGTAGAGCTGCAGGTGCAGCTTGCCGCCGAGGATGCGCACCTGCCAGAGCGTGTGGCAGGGGGGCAGGGCCATCTGGCCGATCTCTCCGGGGTTCCAGGCCGAGACGATGAGGCGGCGGCTGTCTGGGCTTGTCCTGATCATCTCGACCAGCTGGGCGATCTGATCGACCTCCCCAAGCAGGACGCGGCTCGCGCCGTCGTCGCCGATCTCCTCGCGGATGGTCGGGAAGTGCCGCCACTGGTGGCCATAGACGGGCCCGAGATCGCCGTTTTCGTCGGCCCACTCGTCCCAGATCGAGACGCCGTTGTCCTTGAGATACTTGATGTTGGTATCGCCGGCGAGGAACCACAGCAGCTCGTGAATGATCGAGCGCAGGTGCAGCTTCTTGGTGGTGACCAGCGGGAAACCTTCGGCCAGCGGGTAGCGGCACTGCATCCCGAAATGGGAGATCGTGCCGGTGCCGGTGCGATCGGTCGAGCGGGTGCCGAGATCGCGCACGGTGCGCAGGGCGTCGAGATACTGGCGCATGGGGCCTCCGGGCTGGTCGTGTTGCCCCTCCGAGATAGCGGATCGGAACGGCGAGGCAAAGCGGGTAACCGGGGTCAGCCTGACCTTTTCTGCAAGATGTAGGGCTTTCGTCTGGGCGCAAAGCGAGATGATGTGGCGGCAGAATTGTCTCACAGCGATGTTATTGGCTGTGGGGGAGATTGATCGTGCGGCCGCCGCTCCCGTAGCCTCCGGGGCAAATCACACCGGCAGGGACCGCGGCACACCCATGAAAAGACGAGCTATCGCCACGAGTTTAGTACTGCTTGCAGCCTGCAGCAGCGGCAGCGGCGAGAACCCGCTTCAGTCGGGCGAGGAGTGCATTCGCGACAACCCGCTTCAAGCCTGCGAGGACTCGGGCAGCGGCGGGAGTGGCGGCGGCAGCGGCGGTGGCTCGTCGGCCAGCGGCAATGTGCCGGACGACCTGGCGGGCACGCTCGCAAAGTTCAGCTTCGCCTCGGACATGGACAGCGTGACCGTGACGATCAACGGGCTGGATTCCGGGTCGGCCGACGCGGTCTACGCGCGCAACGACGCGCTCACCTCGGCGCTGGGGCTGGACGGCTACGTGGCCTATTCGCTGCAGGAGGACCCGCTCGACCGGTTCTTCATGGCGCTGGGGGCTGCCAGCGAAGATGGCAGCGTGGCGGCGGCCGCGGTCGGCTCGGGCGGGCAATTCGACGCGCAGTACCAGGGTGGCATCTACGCGCGGGACGGCAGCTACGACCCGCCGGGTGCGGGCGAGGACCAGCTGGTCACCTATGCAGGCGACTATGCCGCCCTGACCAATCTCGGCACGCGCGACGGCGCAGAGCTGCTGGATCCGGGCACGCTGCCGGACGATTACGACGAGTTCGACCTGCCGGGGCAGCCGGCGATGATCCGCGGCGTGATCTTCCTGAACGTGAGCTTTGTGGACAACGAGGTGAACGGGCAGATCTTCAACCGGGATATCATCGATCCGCGCGACACCGACGTTTCGCAGCGGCTGAACCCGGTGACGCTTGAGCTGTCCGAGATCGACAGCAATGGCGAGTTCTTTGGCGCGGCGTCCAATGCGGCGGGCAGCTCGCCGACGATCACCGGCTCGTACGGCGGGATTTTCGGCGGGACCGATGCCGCCTATGTGGCGGGTCTGACCAACCTCAGCTGGGACGCCGAGGGGGTGCTCGGTGCAAGCGGCGGCACTGCCGAAGAGGTCGGTATGTTCGTGCTCACCCAATGCGGCAAGCCGGGGTCAGTCGCGGCGCTTTGCCCGTAACGGGGGCAGGGGCGGCCGCGATGGGGCGCAGGCTCGGCCTGATCGTGGCGCTGGGGCTGGCTTTGGCCGGGCAAGGCGTGTGCGCCGAGCCGGTAGGCGCGACCGCCGCGGTCTCGCCCGAGGCGGCTTCGGCGCTCGGAGGCATGACGCTCGACGCCGCGCAGCTGCGCATCGCGGCGCTGCGGGCGGTGCAGCTGGGTCAATTCGCTCTGGCCGCCGAACTGGGCAGGCTGTTGCTGCGCGCCGATCCCGCGGATCCCTATGGCCATTTCGTCGTCGCCCAGGCCGAACTGCGCAGCGGCCATGCAGCCGAGGCACGCGCGGCGGCGCGGCAGGCGCTGCGCTACGCCCGCAGCGAGGTACAGCGCCATGAAGCTGCGCGGGTGATGGCCGCAGCCTATGCGCTCGACGAGCGGTATTTCCTGTCCCAGATCTGGATGCGCCGCGCGTTGATGGATGTGCCGAGCGAGGCGCTCGAACAGCGCGCGGGGCGCGAATACAAGGCGATGCGCGGCCTTGCCCGGCTCAACCTGTCGCTGGAGTTGACCGTTGCCCCCTCGTCAAACGTCAATGGCGGCGCTTCGGAACAGATCAGCACCGTAGACGGACTGCCGCTGGTCGGCATCCTCTCGCCCTCAGCGCAGGCGCTGTCCGGCACCGAGGCGCGCGGCGCCCTGTCGCTGGGCTACGCGGTGCAGCGCAGCCCGGTCTCGGAAACCTCCCTGCGCGGCTACGGTACGCTGCGTCGGGTCTGGCTGAGCGATGAGGCGCAGGAGAAGGCACCCGAGCTCGAGAACAGCGATTTCGGGTCCTCCTCGCTGGAGCTGGGGGTGGAGCATCGCCGCAGGCTGGGCGGCGCGGGGGCGATCCTTGGGGCAAGCGCCACGCTGGGTCGGTCCTGGCAGGGCGGCACGCGCAGCTATGACTACAGGCGCGGCGCCCTGAGCCTTGTCCAGCCGCTGGGGATGCGGACGGCGCTGGTGGGGGGGCTGTCCTGGCAGCGGCAGGTGGACGCCGAGCGCGCCATGGATGACGTTGACACGCTGGCCTACCAGCTTGGCGTCAGTCACGACCTCGGGGCTCCGGGTTCCGTTTCGATGACGCTGATGGGCGGCGCGGCGGAGTCCGAGAATGGCCAGATCACCCGCGACACCCGCGGTCTGCGCCTTGGCTACGAGCCGGCCTCGGCAGTTGGGCCGCTGCGTCTCGCCTTCGCGCTCTCGGCTTTTGAGCATCGCTTTCCCGACTACCGCGTGCTCTTTCCGGTGCCCGGTGGGCGCCGGGACGAGGTCTGGCGCGCCGGGATGGAGGTGACCTTCGAGCGGCTCGACTACGCCGGATTCGTGCCGGTACTCGACCTCAACGCCGAACGCTCCGAAAGCAATGTGAGCCGTTTCGAGACCGAGACGCTCTCGGTCAGCCTCGGCTTCAAATCGCGCTTCTGAATGTGAAGTCTCGACAAGTGGCCGGGGCCTGCTAGCCTAGGGATCAAAGACTCCAAGACCACGAGGAAAGGGCAAGAAATGCCGATCCGCTACCTGCACACCATGGTTCGCGTGAAGGATCTCGATAAATCCATTGCTTTTTATGAATTGCTCGGCCTGAAGGAACGGCGCCGGACCGAAAGCGAGAAGGGCCGCTTCACTCTCGTCTTCCTTTGCCCTCCGGACCAGGATGATGGCACCGCCGACGTCGAGCTGACCTACAACTGGGACGGCGACGAGGGGCTCCCGTCGGATTCGCGCCATTTCGGCCATCTCGCCTACTCGGTGCCCGACATCTACGCGGCCTGCCAGGCGCTGATGGATGCGGGCGTGACGATCAACCGGCCGCCGCGCGACGGACACATGGCCTTTGTCCGCTCGCCGGACAACGTGTCGATCGAGCTGCTGCAGCAGGGCGATGCCAAGGAGCCCGCCGAACCCTGGGCAAGCATGCCCAATACCGGCCACTGGTAAAGCGATGGGCGCGCGTCTCGCCTGCGGTCTGAGGCTGGGGCTGACGCTTGGGCTGGGCCTTTGGTCCGGCTCCGCCGCAGTGGCGCAGGAGACGCCCTGCCGGCTTGCGCTGCTGCTGGCGCTCGACGTGTCCTCCTCGGTGGATGACCAGGAGTACCGGCTGCAGAAGGAAGGGCTGGCGGGGGCTCTGCGCGATCCGGACGTGCGCCGCGCCATCCTCGAGGGCGGTGGCGGCGTCGCGCTTTCTGCCTACGAGTGGAGCGGGCGCAACCAGTCGCAGCTGGTGCTGGACTGGATCATGCTGCAAGACGAGGCGACGATCGACGCAGTGGTGGTGCGCCTGTTGAGCGCGCCGCGCAGCTACAATCGCTACCCCACCGCGATGGGCTACGCGCTGGGCTTCGGCGCGGGCATCCTCGAAGCGGCACCGGCCTGCGAACGCCAGGTCATCGACGTGTCCGGAGACGGCATCACCAACGACGGTTTCCGGCCGCAGCAGGCCTATGCGCATTACCCGTTCGAAGGGGTGACGGTGAACGGGCTGGCGGTGATGGGCTCGGACCCGCGGGTGGTCGAATATTTCGAGGGCGAGGTGCGGCACGGGCCGGGGGCCTTTGTCGAGATTGCCTCGGGCTACGAGGATTTCCTGCGCGCCATGTCGCGCAAGCTGTTCCGCGAGCTGAATGACATGATGGTGGGCGAATTGGTGCCCAACCCCAGCCCGGCTGGCCCCGAGGACATCGAGCTGCGCTAAGCCCGTCTTGGTCCCGCGCGGCAGCGCGCCTATATCTGCGGAAACGGCCTGCTTGCGGAGAAAAAGCCATGGGATATGCGAAGACGGCCCTGCTGATGGCCGCGATGACCGCCCTGTTCATGGGCCTCGGCTACCTGATCGGCGGCAGTTCGGGCATGGTGATCGCGCTCATTTTCGCCGGGGGGATGAATGCGTTCACCTGGTGGAATTCCGACAAGATGGTGCTGCGGATGCATGGCGCGCAGCCGCTGTCACCGGGGGATCGCTTCGGGCTTCATGACATGGTGGCCGAGCTGGCCCGGAACGCCGGGTTGCCGGTGCCGAAGGTTTATCTGATGGACAACCCGCAGCCCAATGCGTTTGCCACCGGGCGCAACCCGCAGAACGCCGCCGTGGCGGTGACCACCGGACTGCTGCGCAGCCTCTCGCGCGAGGAACTGGCCGGGGTGGTGGCGCATGAACTGGCCCATATCCGCAACCATGACACGGCGATCATGACCGTCACCGCGACCTTTGCCGGGGCGATCTCTATGCTGGCGAACTTCGCCTTCTTCTTTGGCGGCTCGCGCGATGAGAACCGCATGGGCATCGTCGGCACGCTGGCGATGATGTTCCTGGCGCCGATGGCGGCGGGGCTGGTGCAGATGGCAATCAGCCGGACGCGCGAATATGCCGCCGACAAGGCCGGGGCAGAGATCTGCGGCAACCCGCTGTGGCTGGCCTCGGCGCTGGCGCAGATCCAGCGCGGCGCGTCTCATATCGACAACCTGCGGGCCGAGGCGAACCCGGCCACCGCCCATATGTTCATCATCAACCCGCTGCACATGCACAAGCGCGACAACCTCTTTGCCACCCACCCGGCCACCGAAAACCGCATCGCGGCGCTGCAGGAACTGGCTGCGCAGGGCGGCCATGGCCAGCGGCGCCCCGGCAGGCAGAGCGGATCGGGTGGCGATTGGGATGGCGCGGGAAGCGAATTCGCCGGGCGCAACGATCGCCGCGAGGTGATCGAAGATGACCCGAATCGCCCAAGCGTTGCCGGGCGTCCGCGCCCGGTGCGGCGCAAGCGCCGTGACGAAGGCGAGGGCGAGGGGCCGTGGAGCTGAGCGCCACTCCGGCCCGGCGCCCCCGAGGGCAGGCGCGTCAGTAGATGTAGCGGATCTGGTCGGTCCAGAACCGTTCCAGCCGCCGCAGCCCGCTGTTCACGTCCTCGAGCCCTTGCAGGTCGACGATTTGCCGTGCCTCCAGGCCTTCGGAGTGGCGCTGGAACAGCTCTTCGACTAGGCCGCGGATGTTGCGCCCCTTCTCGGTCAGCCGAACCCGTACCGAGCGGCGGTCGATCTCGCAGCGCTGGTGGTGCATGTAGCCCATGTCGACCAGCTTCTTGAGGTTGTAGCTGACGTTCGAGCCCTGGTAGTAGCCGCGCGACTTCAGTTCGCCCGCGGTCACTTCATTGTCGCCGATATTGAACAGAAGCAGCGCCTGCACGGCGTTGATCTCGAGAATATTGACGCGCTCGAACTCGTCCTTGATCACGTCGAGCAGCAATCGGTGCAGCCGCTCGAGCAGTGACAGGGTTTCAAGGTAGCCCGCCACGTAGCCCGTGACCGGCTTTCTTCCAAGGGGGGCGTGGATACTCATGACCGTCTCCGCCAGAACCGAATGACCGAAGTTTCTGGCGGGGAAAGACCAAGAATAGGTTAAATCTAGTCAGATGTGCCGAAAAGCGCGGGCACCGGGCCGACCGGATCAGCCGCCCGCGGCAACGCGGGTGATCTCGGCGATCAGCGGGCGCAGCTCTTCGGGAGCCGGACGCTGGCCGGAAATCCACTGGTAGAGATCGGGGTCATACTCGTCGAGCAGCGCCTCATAGGCATCGAGCTCGGCGTCGGTCATCGCCTCGAGCCGCGCGTCGGTGTAACGCACCAGGATGATGTCCATCTCCTTGGTGCCGCGGCGCATCGAGCGCATCCTGAGCCGCTTGAGCCGGTTCTCGCGGGTCTCTTCGGTCATCTTTCAGGCCCTTCCTTGAGCATCTTTCGCAATTTCTTCTCGAGGCGGCCCAGACGCTCGCCCGCGCTGCGCATTTCGCCGCGCAGGGCGCGAAGTTCAAGCAGCGTTTCGTCGAGGTCGGGGGAAATCTGCGTTTCGGTCTCGTCGGGGGCAGAGACCCCGTCGCCCTCGCCGGTGATCAGCCAGACCATCGGCACCCCCAGTAGCCCGGCCAGCATCTGCAGCCGGTTGGCGCGCGGCTCAGAAACATCGTCTTCCCAGCCCTGCAAGGTCTTGAGCTGCACTCCCAGCCGCCGGGCCAGGGCCTCCGGCTCCATGCCGGCAGCCTCGCGCGCGGCGGCGAGCCGGTCGCCGAAAGTGGCCGCGTCCGGGCCGTACCAGTCGTTCTCGTCGATCATGACTCTCCTTTCGCAACACTCGCTCCCACTGTCTGCACGACGCGGGGGAAGCCGCTTGAACGGTGTCGGGGCGCAGCCTATGACATGAGGCGCAGCAATACAAACGGTGCCCCAATGTCCTTTCTTTCCGAGACCCTCTCCCGCGTGAAACCCTCGCCCACCGTGGCGGTGACCCAGCTTGCCAACGAGCTGAAGGCGGCCGGGAAGGACGTGATCGGCCTTGGTGCCGGCGAGCCTGATTTCGACACGCCCGAGCATATCCGGAACGCTGCGAAGGCGGCGATCGACGCGGGCAAAACGCGCTATACCGCGCCCGACGGCATCATCGAGCTGAAGCAGGCGATCTGCGCCAAGTTCGCGCGCGAGAACGGCCTGACCTACAAGCCGTCGCAGATCTCGGTCTCGACCGGCGGCAAGCAGGTGCTGTTCAACGCCTTTCTCGCCACGCTGAACCCCGGCGACGAGGTGATCATCCCCGCCCCCTACTGGGTGAGCTACCCCGACATGGTCCGCCTCGGACAGGGCGAGCCGGTCATCATCGAAGGTGCCCCCGATCGCGGCTACAAGATCACCCCCGAGCAGCTCGAGGCGGCGATCACCCCCAAGACCAAGTGGTTCCTGTTCAACTCGCCGTCGAACCCCACCGGCGCGGGCTATTCGCGCGCCGAGCTGAAGGCGCTGACCGACGTTCTGATGAAGCACCCGCATGTCTGGATCATGTCCGACGACATGTACGAGCACCTCGCCTATGACGGCTTCGAGTTCTGCACCCCGGCCGAGGTCGAGCCGGCGCTCTACGAGCGCACGCTGACCTGCAACGGCGTCTCCAAGGCCTACGCGATGACCGGCTGGCGTATCGGCTACGCCGGCGGGCCGGAGCACCTGATCGCCGCCATGCGCAAGATCCAGTCGCAGAGCACCACCAACCCCTGCTCGATCAGCCAGTGGGCGGCGGTCGAGGCGCTCAACGGGCCGCAGGCGTTCCTCGGCGAATGGGTCGAGGTGTTCAAGCGCCGCCGCAACCTCGTGGTGGAGGCGCTTAACGCCATCGACGGCATTGTCTGTCCGACCCCCGAGGGCGCCTTTTACGTCTATCCGACGATCGACGGGCTGCTTGGCAAGACCTCGGCGGGCGGCAAGAAGATCGCCACCGACGAGGATTTCGCAACCGCCCTGCTGGAAGAGAACGGCGTTGCCGTGGTCTTCGGCGCGGCCTTCGGCCTGTCGCCGGCCTTCCGCATCTCCTACGCGACTTCGGACGCGGCGCTGACCGAGGCCTGCAAGCGCATTGCCGCCTTCTGCGCAGGGCTCAAGTAATGCCCGGCGCGCTGCCGGAGTTCTTTTTCCGCATCCGCGACAACGGAGCGCTGGTGTTCCGCGTGGACGCGGAGAACCGGCAGCGTCGCATCGAGATGACCCAGATCGCGGTGATCAACCTTGGCAAAAGCGAGGTGCGCGCGCATGGCGCGCACGCGCTGACCCCCGAAGAGCACGCGGCAATCGTCGAATGGATGGACGCACGCAAGGCGCTGCTGGCGCAGCGCGCGTTCGACGAGATCCTGCGCACCGTCGACCAGCTCAATATCGCGGCGCAATGGGCGCAGTCCAAGGCCAGCGATGCCGAGCTCGACGCGGTGACGGACGACCTGCTGCTGGCCATGCACGACCTGCGTGGCGCGCTGGTCCGGCGACGCTCCGAGAAACTGAGCCGCGAGACCTGACCCGCGAGGGCCCGGCCGTCAGATCGCCCCGGAGCGCCAGTCCTCGAACTCTTCGGTGAAGCTCATGCGGATCCAGTCGTAGACCGCGCGGACTTCCTCGCCGGGTTGGCGTGCCAGCATTTGCAACATGTAGCCGCGTTGGCTCTCCTGCTCGACCGGCAGGGCGGGCACCAGCGCGCCGCTGCCCAGCTTGCTGTCAACCAGTCCGCGCCAGCCGAGAGCAATCCCAAGGCCGGTCTCGGCGGCCTGGATGACGTGATCGTAGCTGTTGAACCGGAGGCGGTCACCGGGCTTGCTGTGTGCGCCGGTTCCCTCGCCGAGCTGCGCCAGCCAACTTGACCAGGTGAACCACGGAGGCGCGTCGACGGTGCTGAGATCGATCAGCGGCATGTGGCGCAGGTGTTCGGGCCGGACCAGTTGCGGATGGGCATCGCGGAAGCCGGCGCTACAGACCGCAAGCACCCGCTCGGCGAAGAGGCAGGTCTCTGTCTCGGTCGTCGGGCGCCGGGTCTCCATGCGGATCACCAGCTCGGCCTCGGGACCGGGACCGGATTCGGGCACCTGGCGGGTGAGCAGCGAGATGCCGAGATCGGGGAAGGCGGCGCAGAGCGACGGGAAGACCGGAAGGAACCGGAGCCCGGCAAAGGCAAGGTCGGTTTCGATCACCACCGTGCGCCGGCGGGCGGGCCGTTGCAGGCGCAGGAATCCTTCGGCGGCTTCGCCGAGATGCGGGCTCAGCGCGGCACGCAGTTCCTGCCCCTCTCGGGTCAGGGCGATGCCGCGACGGCCGCGGGACAGCAGGACCCGGCCGAGCGAGTCCTCCAGTGACTTCATCCTCTGGCTGAGCCGCGGCTGCGAGAGCCCGGCAAGCTCCGCGGCGCGTGACAGCTGCCCGCATTCCGCGACCAGCAGGAACAGGCTGAGATCGGCACTGTAGCGGGCGAATGTGCCATAAGGATTGTCAATATCAGACATAAGGTGATTTCGCGGTTCATTCGACGGAAAGTCAACTAGTCTCCGCAGAACTTATATCATGACACTTTCGCGACGACCCGCCGCGCCTGCTCCCTGATCGGGGCTGGCAGGATGTGCGGTGGTGTGCGCGGTGCGGTGAGCACACGCATAGGGCGTTTTGGTGTCTTGATGCCCACCTGGAAAGGACAGCGCCCCGCATGAGCCCGCAGAGCCGCCCCAATATCCTGATCTTCATGGTCGATCAGCTCAATGGGACGCTGTTCCCCGACGGGCCAGCCGACTGGCTGCATGCCCCCAACCTCAAGGCACTGGCAGCGCGCTCCACCCGCTTTCGCAACGCCTATACCGCCTCGCCGCTCTGCGCCCCGGGCCGGGCGAGCTACATGTCGGGGCAGCTGCCCTCGCGGACCGGGGTCTATGACAATGCCGCCGAATTCGCCTCTTCCATCCCGACCTACGCCCACCACCTGCGCCGCGCGGGCTACCAGACCTGCCTCTCGGGCAAGATGCATTTCGTCGGGCCCGACCAGCTGCACGGCTTCGAGGAGCGGCTGACCACCGACATCTATCCGCCCGACTTCGGCTGGACCCCGGACTACCGCAAGCCCGGCGAGCGCATCGACTGGTGGTATCACAATATGGGCTCGGTCACCGGCTCGGGCGTCGCCGAGATCTCGAACCAGATGGAATACGACGACGAGGTCGCCTACCACGCCACCCGCAAGGTCTACGATCTGGGCCGCGGCCATGACGCCCGGCCCTGGTGCCTGACGGTCAGCTTCACCCACCCGCATGACCCCTACGTGGCGCGGCGCAAGTACTGGGACCTCTACGAGGATTGCGAACACCTGCTGCCCGAGGTCGGCCCGATCCCCTACGAAGAGCAGGACGCCCATTCGAAGCGCATCTTCGACGCCAACGACTGGCGCAGCTTCACCCTGACCGAGGACGACGTGCGCCGCTCGCGCCGCGCCTATTTCGCCAATATCTCCTATCTCGACGACAAGATCGGCGAGGTCATGGAGGCGCTGCGCGGCACCCGGCAGGAAGAGAGCACGATCATCCTGCTGGTCTCGGACCACGGCGACATGCTCGGCAACCGCGGCCTCTGGTTCAAGATGTCCTTCTTCGAGGGCTCGGCCCGCGTGCCGCTGATGATCGCCGCGCCGCAGATGCAGCCCGGCCGCGTCGACACGCCGGTCAGCAACATCGACGTCTGCCCGACGCTCTGCGACCTCGCCGGGGTGCCCTTCGGAGAGATCGCCCCCTGGACCGACGGCGAAAGCCTGGTGCCGCTGGGGCAGGGCGGGGCGCGCGGAACCCCGGTCGCCATGGAATACGCCGCCGAAGCCTCTTACGCGCCTATGGTCTGCCTGCGGCAGGGGCGCTGGAAGTACATCCGCTGCGCGTTAGATCCCGAACTTCTCTACGATCTGCAAGCGGACCCGGATGAGCTGACCAATCTCGCGGACGACCCGCAGCACCGCGACACGCTGGAGAGCTTCCGCAGCGCCGCTGGCGCCCGCTGGGACCTCGACCGTTTCGACGCCGAGGTGCGCCAGAGCCAGGCCCGGCGCTGGATCGTTTACGAGGCCCTGCGCAACGGCGCCTATTTCCCCTGGGATTTCCAGCCGCTGCAAAAAGCCTCCGAGCGCTACATGCGCAACCACATGGATCTCAACGTCGTCGAGGAAAACGCGCGGTTCCCGCGCGACGGGTGATCCGCCCGATCCCGGCGCGTGCAACCTCTCCTGCGCGCGCCAAGAGCCCGGCCGACCGAAGGGCACTGCGGCCTGGACGAAACCATTGCCCAAAACACAGGGAAAACACGTATGGCAAAAATCAAACCTCCCCTTTCGGACCTGCCGATCAAGACCGCCGACAAGGGCTTCTACAACGGCTTTTCGCTGGATGTGACGGTGACCTCCAAGCTCGCGGTCGGCGGGCTGGTCCTTTGGGCCGTCGCCTTCCCAGAACAGGCCGGCGGCGTGCTCGGCGGGCTCAACACCTTCATCCTCGCCAACTTTGCCAGCTGGTACATCTACGTGATGGCCTTCTTCGTGGTCGTCTGCCTGGCGCTGGCGGTCTGGCCGGCGGCGGGCAAGCTCCGGCTCGGCCATGACGACGAACGCCCCGAGTTCGACAATTTCTCGTGGTTTTCCATGATGTTCGGCGCAGGCATCGGGGTCGGCATGCTGACCTGGGCCGTCGCCGAGCCGATCTATCACTTCCGCAACAACCCCGAGGTGATCCAGGGGCTGGCCGACGGCGAGAGCATGAACAACTTCATGAACGCCTACAAGTACAGCTACCTGCACTGGGGCTTCTCGGCTTGGTCCTCCTACGCCATCACCGGGCTGGCGCTGGCGTTTTTCGCCTACCGCCGCGGCCTGCCTCTGACCATCCGCTCGTCGTTGACGCCGCTCTTCGGCTCGGCGCTCTCGGGTCCGCTGGGGCATCTCGTCGACATCGTCGCGGTGATCGCCACGGTCCTCGGCGTGGCGCAGACGCTGGGCTTCGGGGTCGAGCAATTCGTCGCCGGCATGAGCAAGATCGGCATCGGCGACTGGCTGGTGACCGCCGAGGGCAACGCCTCGCCCGCCGGGATCGTCGTTGCGCTGGTGGTGATCATGGGGGCCTCGACCCTTTCGGCCCTTTCGGGCGTGGGCAAGGGCATCAAGTGGCTGTCGAACATCAACATGGGGCTGTCGATCTTCCTGCTGGCCTTCCTGATGATCTTCGGCTCGACATGGTTCGGGATGCAGGCCCTGTTCATGGGGATGATCGACTACCTGATCGCCCTGCCGAAGATGCTGTTCACCGTGTACCACGCCGACGGCACCGAGACCGGGGATGCGCTCTCGGGCTGGCAGGGCGCCTGGACGGTGTTCTACTGGGCCTGGTGGGTGGCCTTCGCCCCCTTCGTCGGCCTGTTCCTCGCGCGCATCTCGCGCGGTCGGACGATCCGCGAGTTCGTGCTGGGTGCGATGATCGTCCCCTCGATCATGTGCTTCGTGTGGTTCTCCTTCGCCGGCGGCACGGCGATCGACATGGAGCTCTCGGGCGTGGCGGACGGCGCGATCTTCGCCTCCACCGACGGCGCCAAGATCTTCACCATGACCGGCCTCATGCTGGGCGACGTGCTGGGCTGGGGCATGGCGGTGATCATCGTGATCCTGCTGATGACCTATCTCGTCACCTCGGCCGACTCGGCGGTGCTGATCGTCAACACGATCAACGCGGCGGGTGACGAGGGGCCCAAGGCACGCCCGCATATCATCTTCTGGGGTGTCACGCTCGGGCTCGTGGTGGCGGCCCTGCTGCTGGTCGGCGGGCTCACCGCGATCCAGACCGCGATGGTGATCGGCGCGCTGCCATTCTCCGTGGTGATGCTGCTGATGTGCTTCAGCCTGTTCAAGGCGATCTACCGCGACGGCCTGAGGGCGCGGCATGGGGTGACCTCGATCACCGTCGAGTTGCCGCCGGCAGAATGAGCCAGCACGCGATATGACATGCCGGCCGGCGCTGCGATGCGCCGGCCGGTTCCGTTTCGTGGCTCGAGTCGCGCCCAGGGTGAACAATAGGCACCCCTGGTGGGTCAATGTTTCCGCGACAGACGACTCGCAAAGGAAATGCGGCAAAAAATTGACATACCCCCTCTGCCTGCTAGGTCTTGACGCGGTGATCCGGTGCCCCGGTCTGTGAGGGATGACATGCGAGTTCTTTGTTTTGCAGCCGCCTGCGCGGCCACGATGGCCGGTTCAGGCGTGGCAATGGCGGCCAGCCAGGGCTATCCCGGCGATATGTACATGCCCGGCTCGGCGGGCTTCGTGCCGGGCGGCGGTGACCAGCCGCTGATCCAATCCTATCCGGCGTCCAGCATGTGCGCGCGCGGCCTGCAGCCGGTGATCCTCGGCGGGCAAATCTGGTGCGGCACGCCCACGGGCGGCAGCTACCACGACCCCTCGGCCGCGCCTCGCGTCTCGCGCTCTGCACCGCTCCCCCGCGTCTATGCTCCCGCCGGGGAGTAGTCCGCCGCCGAGGCGTGTCGCCCAAGGCCATACGGACTTGGCTTTTTCCGGCGGGCCGCGTATACGCGCGGCTTGAACCAATTCCGGGAACCGTCGCCATGCAGGGCAGTGCCAACCTCAACATCATGATCAAGGCCGCGCGCAAGGCGGGCCGCTCGCTGGTCAAGGACTTCCGCGAGGTCGAGAATCTTCAGGTCTCGATGAAGGGCGCGGGCGACTTCGTGTCGCGCGCCGACATCGCCGCCGAAAAGATTCTCAAGGACGAGCTGCTCGGCGCGCGCCCGACCTACGGCTGGCTTGGCGAAGAGGGCGGCGGCCAGGACGGCGAGGATCCGACCCGCCGCTGGATCGTCGATCCGCTGGATGGCACCACCAACTTCCTGCACGGCCTGCCGCACTGGGCGATCTCCATCGCGCTCGAGCACAAGGGCAAGATCGTCGCCGGCGTGGTCTTCGACCCGGCCAAGGACGAGATGTTCTACGCCGAGAAGGGCGCCGGCGCCTGGCTCAACGACTCGCGCCGCCTGCGCGTCTCGGGCCGTCACCGGATGATCGAGGCGATCTTCGCCACCGGCGTGCCCTTTGCCGCCAAGAAAACCCTTCCGGCGACCCTCAAGGATCTCGCTCGCCTGATGCCCGAATGCGCCGGCGTGCGGCGCTGGGGCTCGGCGGCGCTCGATCTGGCCTATGTGGCGGCAGGCCGCTACGACGGCTACTGGGAGCGGGAGCTGAACATCTGGGACATCGCCGCGGGCGGGCTCATCGCCTCCGAGGCCGGTGCCCTGGTCGAAGGCATCCGCGAGGACCAGGACCCCTATGAGGCCGGCGCGATCCTCTGCGCCAGCAACAACATCTTCGACCCCTTCGCCAAGACCATCCGCGAGCTCTGAGCGCGCGGCGCGAAACGCAGACTGTCGAAAGCCCGGATGCCCGAGATGGCCGCCGGGCTTTTTGCTGCGCGAGGCGTCAGCCGCCCCGTCGCGGCTCTGTGGTGGTGAAATCGCTCAGGTCCGCGCCGAGCGCCCTGGCGAAGCCGTGGGGGTCCTTCATCCAGTAAAGATCAATGGTGATCTTCCCGGCGAACCAGTAGAGCCTGAACGGAATCCATCGCCAGCTGTGCTCCTGCGTGGTGATCTTCATCTTGTGCAGCACCTCGTTCGGACGCAGCGCGCTTTTCGACATTACCCGCACGGACTCGATCTGCGACCGCTCGAGGCGCAGCCCTGCGGGCTGGATCAAGATCGCCTCGTCCGAGACCTCGACGCGTTTCGCCACGCGGCAGCTGACGAGGCAGAGCAGGCAGATGAAGAAGGTCACCGGCAGCAGGCCGGCGCTTCTGGCGTCCAGCGCATCGTCTGCGAGGACAAGGATCGGCGTCATCACCAGAAAGGCCATCCCGGAGCCGATCCCGATCATCCGCAGCAGCCTCGTCTTGACCTCGAAGGTTTCCGCCGTACCCAAAATCCGCCCCCTGCACTCATCACGTGTCGGGATTCTTCAGCGCGCGCCGTACCAGGTCAAAGGAATTCCTGCCCCTGCGCCGCCGCGCCGCCCGACCGTGTGCGCGGGGCCCTATTGCGCACCCGGCCACCAGGGTCGCACGCCGCTTCTTCTCTTTGAAAATACGCCCGCCGGAGGCGGTCCCGCCGGTGCCGCCCACTCAGCGGTCCGAGGGATGGTTCACCCCGTCCGACCAGGCGATCGGTTCGTGCTCGGCCGGGTTCACCCCCTCGATGCCGCCCATGTTCACCCCGTATTCGTTCGGGTTCGAGCGACGCCGGTGGTACAGGTAGATGCCGCAGACCGAGCAGAAATAGTGCTGGGCGGTGTTCGTGCCGAACTGGTAGAGCGTCATCCTGTCCGCCCCTTTCACCACCTCGACCCCGCCTTTCGGGGCGGTCACCGCGGCAGCGCCGCGGCGGCGGCAGAAGGAGCAGTCGCAGCGCCGGGCCGTGCTCAGCCCATCGGTCAGCGTCACCCGCAGTTCACAGGCGCCGCAGTGGCAGGTGAGCTTTACCGGCCCGCCCGTCAACGTCCCGACCATGGGCCTTTCCTTCCGTTCTGCCGCGTGCCTGCACGCGGAATATGGGTGCGGCCGATGGCGTAATTGGCGGCGGGATGCGGCGGCTGCCCATGGGTGCGGTTCCAGAAGGCCGGGCCGCCGCGCGCCAGCCAGACCGGGGCGATCATCACGAGGCCCGCGATGAAGCCGCCCACATGCGCCCAGTAGGCGACGCCGCCCTCGGCCCCCGCGCTGCCGATGCCGCTGAAGATCTGCAGGCCGAACCAGACCGCCAGCAGCAGCCAGGCGGGGATCGGCAGCACCTTGAAGATGATGATCAGGATGATGAGGATATCCACCCGCGCCTTGGGAAAGAGCAGCAGGTAGGCGCCCATGACCCCTGCAATCGCCCCCGAGGCGCCGACAGTGGGCACCGCCGAGCCGGGATCGGCGACGTATTGCAGCAGCGCCGCCGCCACGCCAGAGGCGAGGTAGAACAGCAGGTAGCGGACGTGCCCCAGCATGTCTTCGATATTGTCCCCGAAGATGAACAGGAACAGCATGTTTCCGAAGAGATGCATGAAGCCGCCATGCAGGAACATCGAGGTGAGGATCCCCGAGTAGCCGTAGCCTTCCGAGATATGCGACGGGAAGAGCGCCCATCGCTCGAAGAAGGCATCGAGTGCCCGCGGATCGCTGAACAGCGACCAGTACCCGAGGAAGATCACCGTATTGGCGATGATCAGCGCGTAGGTGACATAGGGCGTGCGCCCCGAGGGGTTGTGATCGCGGATCGGAAACATGGGTGGCAGAGTGGCGCGGCCGGGCCGCACGTCAAGGGGAGATCGCCCGCCCTGCGCGGAAAAGACCGGGCGGGGCGCGCCGACGCTTAGAGCGGCCGCGGTGTGTCGCGCAGGGCGCCCACCAGCGCCGCGACCTGCGCGGCGTTGTCTTCGGCAGGGCTGCCGTCCGGGCGCTCGATGTTGTTCTCGAAGCCGATGCGCATCCCTCCGCCCAGCTCGGCGGCGCGCCGCAGGCAGGCCTGCTCGGTCCGGCCAAAGGCACAGGCGGCCCATTGCAGGTCCGCGGGCAGGGCGCGGGCGGCCTTGAGGAAGCCGTCCAGATCCTCGGGCCGCGCGAGCGTCGGCGGGGCGTAGCGGCCCAGCACGAAGAGCACCTGCCGCGGCGCAGGGATCAGCCCCTCGGACCAGAGCGTCGCGAGGCGCGTGACCTGTTCGGGTGCATAGAGGATGTGTTGAAGCGCGGTGCCCGCCGCCTCGGTCTCCGTATAAAAGCGCTGCGCCTCCGCATCGGGGCCGGGCTCGGGCCACATCTCGCGCAGGGCGACCGAGACGCCCTCGGGCTGCAACGCGCGCACCAGCGCGCGTTGGTCCTCGGGGCTGTAGAGGCCGACCGCCTCGGTGGTGATCTGCACGGGCATCTGCGGCACCACGCGGGCCATTTCGGCGGTCAATTCGCGGTAGAGCCCGGCGTCGAGCACGTGGCGCGCCTCGGCGTCGCGGACGTGGGCGTGCAACGCCTCGGCACCAGCCTCATGGGCGGCTTTCGCGGCCGCGACGATCTGCGCCACGGTTTCGGGCAGGGCAGGGTGATCGGCGCGCGTCCGGCGCGCGCCGTTCGGAGCCAGCATGATGCGCGGCAGCTTGGCCAGTCGGCTCATGCGGCAATCGCCCGGTCGATGGCGCGGGACAGCTTGCCGACCAGTTCGCCAACCTGATCCTCGGAGATGATGAAGGGCGGCGCGAGCAGCACGTGGTCGCCATGCTTGCCGTCGAGCGTGCCGCCCGCCGGGTAGCAGATCAGCCCCTCGTCCATGGCGAAGCGTTTCACCTTGGCGTTGATCTTCAGCGCCGGGTCGAACGGGCTCTTGCTGTCTCGATCTGCCACAAGTTCGATTCCGCGGAACAGCCCGCGGCCACGGATGTCGCCGACATGCGGGTGCTGGCCGAGCGTCTCGGTCAGCGTCGTCTGGAGATAGTCCCCCCGCGCGCGCACCTGCGGCAGCAGGTTCCGCCCGAGGATCGCGGTCAGCACGGCGCGCCCGGCGGCAGCGGCGAGCGGGTGGCCGTGGTAGGTGTGGCCGTGCTGGAAGGCGCCCGAGCCCTGCGCGATCGCGTCGTAGATCGCCGCGGTGCAGAGCATGGCACCGATCGGCATGTAGCCCGCGCCGAGACCCTTGGCGATGGTGACGATATCGGGCGAGATGCCATCCTGCTCGCAGGCGAACAGCGTGCCGGTGCGGCCCATGCCGCACATCACCTCGTCGAGGATCAGCAGCACGCCGTGGCGGTCGCAGATCTCGCGGATGCGCTTGAAATACCCCTCGACCGCCGGGACCGCGCCCGCCGTCGCGCCGACGACGGGCTCGGCGATGAAGGCCATGACGCTCTCCGCCCCGAGGCGCTGGATCTCGGCCTCGAGCTCGTCCGCCGCGCGCAGCCCGTAGGCCTCGGCGCTCTCGCCCTCCTCGCGCAGGCGGTATTCGTAGCAGGGGGCGATATGCGAGGTCTCGACCAGCAGCGGGGCGTATTTCTCGCGCCGCCAGGCGTTGCCGCCGGCGGCCAGCGCGCCGAGCGTGTTGCCGTGGTAGCTCTGGCGGCGGGCGATGACCCGGTGGCGCTGCGGCTGGCCGGTCTCGAGGAAATACTGGCGCGCGAGCTTGATCGCCGCCTCGACGGACTCCGAGCCGCCGGACAGCAGGTAGACCCGGTCGATGCCCTCGGGGGCGTGCTCGATCAGCAGGTCGGCAAGGCTCTCGGCAGCCTCGGAGGTGAAGAACCCGGTGTGGGCAAAGGCCAGCTGATCGAGCTGCGCGTGGATCGCGGCGCGCACGTCCGGGTCCGAGTGCCCGAGGCAGGACACCGCCGCCCCGCCCGAGCCGTCGAGATAGGCGCGCCCTTCGGCGTCATGGATATAGCATCCTTCGCCGCGCACCGCCCGTGGCAGCTGCGCGCTGGAGCGTCCGAAGACATGTCCCATTCAAAGTTCTCCGATTATTCGCCGCGCACGACGAAGACAGACTGTTTGGCGTGGCGGACCACCCGCGCGGCGTTCGGCCCCAGCAGGTAGTCGGCAAGTTCGGGGGTGTGGGACGACAGCACGATGGCATCGGCTTTCAGCTTGTCTGCGGCACCGAGGATCTGGTCATAGATGCGCCCGTGCAGCACGTGCGGATGCACCTCCACCGCCTCCGGCACGTTGGCATTGACCCAGTCCTTGAGCCTCGAGCCGACCTCCTTGAGGGCGCCCTTCTCGAAGCCCTCCTTGAAGTAACCCGAAACCATCGACATGCCGAAGTCGGGCAGCACGGTCACCACATGCAGCACCATGCCCTCGCCGCCGAGGTGCAGCGCCGTCGGCAGCGCCTTGGTCCAGCTTGCCGGGGCCGAGAGGTCGATGGGCAAAAGGATTGTCTTGTACATCGCAAGGCTCCTCAGAAGGCCGGCACGGTCTGGCGGCGGCGTTGCATCAGGATCACCAGCCCCAGCAGCAGCAGCGCGGGGATGTAGAAGAGCTGCGCCGGCAGCCGGTCCCGCGGGACGAGCACCGAGGCGAGCTGCACCGGCTCATCCGCGTAGAAGTCGAAGTTCGCCAGCTTCTCGGCGGTGGGGGTGCCGAACATCGGCTCGTCGAGCTTCACCACGTCGCCTTCGGGGAAGAGCATCAGGCCCGAGTTGTCGATCCGCTCCTGCGCATTCGCGCCGTGGGCGTCCATGACCAGCGTGGTCGAGGCGGTCTGCCCGCTGTTGAAGTCGGGTCCCTGGATTTCCAGCCGGATCCGGCTGCCCTCGGGCAGGTCGGCCAGTACCTGCTCGAATTCGGCCGGCGGGATGTTGTGGAAGGGGCTCTGCACCATGTTCAGCCAGACGTTGGGCACGAAGAAGGTGAAAGCCACCAGCAGCAGCGCGGCGCTTTCCCAGATCCGCGAGCGGGCAAGGAAATAGCCCTGCGTCGCGGCGGCGAAGAGCAGCATGGCGAAGGTCGCCACGACGAAGACGAAGGCCGCATGCAGGATGCCCGAGGCGGTGCCGAGATCGACGCCGTAGAGGATCAGCGTCGGGTTGAAGATGAAGAGGAAGGGCAGGGCGACGGTGCGCAGGCTGTAGAAGAAGGCGGTGAAGCCGGTCTTGATGGGATCGCCGCCCGAGACCGCCGCGGCGGCGAAGGAGGCGAGGCCCACGGGCGGTGTCACGTCGGCCATGATGCCGAAGTAGAAGACGAAGAGGTGCGCCGCGATCAGCGGCACGATCAGCCCCTCCTGCGCGCCGAGCGAGACCACCACGTTGGCCATCAGCGACGAGACGACGATGTAGTTTGCCGTTGTGGGCAGGCCCATGCCGAGGATCAGCGAGAACATTCCGACGAGGATCAGCATGATGATCAGGCTGCCGCCCGAGAGCTGCTCGACGAGACCGGCAAGCTCGGTGCCGATCGGCGTCTTGGTGACCGTGGCGACGATGATCCCCGCCGCCGCCGTTGCGACGCCGATGCCGATCATGTTGCGCGCCCCGGCGATGAGCCCGTCGATGAGGTCATGCCAGCCGTTGCGGAATTCATCCGCGACGCGCGTTCCCTCGCCGCGGAACATGGCCTTCAGGGGGCGCTGGGTGATGATGATCAGCAGCATGAGACCGGTGGCGTAGAAGGCGGACTTGGCGGGACTCTGGCGCTCGACCATCAGGAACCAGACCAGCACGACGATTGGCAGGATGTAGTGCAGCCCGGTGGCATAGACCTCGCCTACGGTGGGCAGCTTGATGTTGGGATCGCTGGGGTCGTCCACCTCGAGGTCGGGGCGGCGCGCGGCGATGGCCAGGAGCCAGAGGTAGACCGCCGCCAGCACCAGCATCATGATCGGCCCCGAGAGCCCGGGCGCGACCGACTTCAGCGCGCCCACCGCGTAGATCAGCGCGGTGAAGCCCGCACCCGCCACGGCGAAGCCGATGAAGAACTTGAGGATCATGCCGGAGAAGGACTTCGCCTGCCCGAGCGCCGGCATGTTCTTCTTCAGCGCCTCGAGGTGCACGATGTAGACCAGCGCGATGTAGGAGATCACCGCCGGGATGAAGGCGTGCTTGATCACCTCGACGTAGGAGATGCCGATGAACTCGACCATCAGGAAGGCGGCGGCGCCCATCACCGGGGGCATTATCTGCCCGTTGACCGAGGAGGCGACCTCGACCGAACCGGCCTGTTCGCTGGTGAAGCCGACGCGCTTCATCAGCGGGATGGTGAAGGTGCCCGTGGTGACCACATTGGCGATCGACGAGCCGGAGATCAGGCCGGTCATGGCGGAACCGACGACCGCAGCTTTCGCGGGACCGCCGCGCAGGTGGCCAAGCCCGGCGAAGGCGAGCTTGATGAAGTAGTTGCCGGCGCCCGCCTTATCCAGCAGCGAGCCGAAGAGCACGAAGAGGAAGACGAAGGCGGTCGAGACCCCGAGCGGGATGCCGAAGACCCCGGCGGTGTCGAGCCATTGTGCGTTGATCAGCCCGGTGAACGACAGCCCCTCGTGCTCGATCAGCTCGGGGATCAGCCAGCCGGTGCCCATGTAGGCGTAGAGCAGGAAGATCGCCCCGACGATGGTCAGCGCCGGACCCAGCGCGCGGCGGCTGGCCTCGAGCAGGATGACAAGGCCCACGGCACCGATGATCACCTGCGTCTGCGTCGGCAGGCCCGAGCGGGCGGTCATCGCCAGATCGCGGGAGAAGAGGAAGACGTAGAAGGCGCAGAAGCCGCCGACCGCCATCAGGATCCAGTCGGTCAGCGGAACCCGGTCGCGCGGCGAGGATTTCAGCGCCGGGTAGGCGAGGAAGGCCAGCAGGATGGCGAAAGTCAGGTGGATCGGCCGGGTCTGCGACGAGTTGAGTGCCGGCAGCACGTCGGCGAACCAGAGCTGCGGCTGGGCGATCCAGAGCTGGAACAGCGACCAGGCCAGCGCCAGTCCGGCGATGAGCATCGCAACGAAACGGTTGGTCGGCGCGCGTGCACCGCTGTCGGTGCTGGCGACGAGATCCTGCAGCTCTTCGTCGCTGAACTGGCGGCCGCTGTGGTCCTGTCCGCCCTGCTGTGGATTGTCGGTCATGCTGCGCGCGCCCTCTGATGCCGCCTTCCGGGAAAGCCCAGGCGCCGCAACAGCGCCTGGGCCCGTCTCACACGCCGTGCGGCGGTGTTACTCGATCAGCCCGGCTTCCTTGAAATAGCGCTCGGCGCCGGGGTGCAGCGGTGCCGACAGGCCGGCGGTCGCCATCTCTTTCGGGTCGAGGTTGGCAAAGGCCGGGTGCAGGCCGCGGAACTGGTCGATGTTGTCGAACACCGCCTTGACCACCTGGTAGACCACCTCTTCGGGCACGTCTTCCGAGGTCACGAAGGTCGCGCCGACGCCGAAGGTGTGCACGTCCTCGTCGTTGCCGCGGTACATGCCGCCGGGGATCGTTGCAGTGCGGTAGAAGGGGTTGTCGGCGACCAGCTCGTCGACCGCCTCGCCCGAGACCTCGACCAGCACGGAATCGCAGGCGGTCGTGGCCTCCTGGATCGAGCCCGACGGGTGGCCGACGGTGTAGACCATGGCGTCGATGTTGTTGTCGCAGAGCGCCTGGCTCTGCTCGGCCGCCTGCAGCTCGGAGGCCACGGCGAAATCACCCATGGTCCAGCCCAGTTTGTCCATCAGCACCTCCATGGTGCCGCGCTGGCCGGAGCCGGGGTTGCCGACGTTGACCCGCTTGCCCTTCAGATCATCGAAGGTCTTGATGCCGGAATCGGCGCGGGCAACCACGGTGAAGGGCTCGGGGTGCACCGAGAAGGCCGCGCGCAGACCCTCGTAGGGGCCCTGCTCGGCAAAGGTCGAGGTGCCGTTGTAGGCGTGGTACTGCCAGTCGGACTGGGCGACGCCGAATTCCAGCTCGCCGCCGCGGATGGCGTTGATGTTGAACACCGAGCCGCCGGTCGACTCGACGCCGCAGCGGATGCCGTGCTCCGAGCGGCCGCGGTTCACCAGGCGGCAGATTGCGCCTCCTGTCGGGTAGTAGACGCCCGTCACGCCACCGGTGCCGATCGAGATGAAGGTCTGGTCCTGTGCGACGGCAGCCCCCGCGCCGAGCGCGGTTGCGGCGGCAACAAGGGCGCCGATCAGAGGTTTGGTCATGTCGTGTGTCTCCCTGAATTTGATCCGAGATTCGGCTCTCGCCCGTCAGTGAAACATTTCATTGCAGAGCGTCAAGGTAAACAATACAAGTGTATCACTCTTGCAAACATCACAAACTAATGCAGAAGCGGTAAGAGTAAAGACCGGGAGGCCGACCTGCCGACACCTTCTTCCCTAGAGGACCTTGCCCGTGCGCTGCGCCAGCTCGGGCGCAGCGGCACGCCCCGTGTCGCCGCTCTGGCGCGCTGGGCGTCGGATCAGCCCGAAGAGATCGCCCTGAACTCGGTGCGCAGCCTCGCCGAGCGGTCAGGCGCCAATGCCAACACGGTGGTGCGCCTGTCGCAAGCGTTGGGCTTCACGGGTTACGAGGCCTGCCGCAATGCCTTTCAGGACGCGCTAAGGCAGGCAAGCGAAACGGGCGGCGACATCTACGGTCGGCGGGCAGGGGAGCTTTCGGGCCGCGACAGCGCGTCCGTGCTCGACGCCATTCGCGACGCGGGGCACCGCAACCTGGAATCGGCCTTCACGCAGGAGAGCCGCCTGGCGATCGAAAAGGCCGCGCGGCTGATGCTCGGCGCGCGGCAGGTTCACGTGGTGGGCGTGCGGAGCTGTTACGCCATCGCCGACTACCTTGGCTATACCGCGCGCATGGCCTTCGACAACTTCGCGCCACGGGCGGGCACGCCGGGGGACATCCGTGACCGGATCGCGCTGGCGGGGCCCGAGGACGTGGTGGTGTCGATCAGTTTCCGCCATTACTCGGTCGAGACCCTCGCGGCGCATGACCTGGCGTTGCGGCAGGGTGCGCGGACCATCGCCATCACCGATGACCCCAAGGCGCCGCTGGCGCGTGGCGCGGATGCGGTGATGCTGCCCGAGATGCATGGCCCGCAGCCCCTGCCGAGCATGATCGGGGCTTTCGCTCTGGTCGAGGCGCTGGTGGCGAGCATGGTGGTGCAATCGGACAAGGCGCTGGCGAACATCACCCGCTTCGAGCAGCGTCTGCACGAAGCGGGGGCGTACCGGTAGATTTGGTGGGCGCGCGGCGGGTCACTCCCGCGCCAGCGCCACCACCGGGTCAAGCTTCGCCGCCGAGCGGGCGGGCAGGTAGCCGAAAACCACGCCGATCAGTGTCGCCGAGCCGAAGGCTGCAGCCACCGTCGCGCCCGAGTAGACCAGCCGCATCGAGGGGGCGACCACACCCAGCACCGCCCCCAGCCCGTAGGCCAGCGCCACGCCGAGCGCGCCGCCGATCAGGCAGACCAGGACGGCCTCGATCAGGAACTGCGCGGTGATGTCCGAACGGCGGGCGCCCACCGCCTTGCGGATGCCGATCTCTCGGGTGCGCTCGGTGACCGAGACGAGCATGATGTTCATCACCCCGATACCCCCGACGAAGAGCGAGATCAGCGCGATGGCCGAGATCAGCCATGTGAGGGTCTTCGAGGTGCTCTGGATGGTCTCGCGGATGGCGTCGGTATTGGTCAGGAAGAAATCGACCTTGCCATGGCGACGCGTCAGGACCTCGGTTATCTGGGTCTCGGCCAGCGTCATGTCATATCCGTCGGCCACCTGCACCGAGATGGAATCCACGGTGCGGCTTCCGGTGATGCGCGCCATGGCGGTGGTATAGGGGGTGAAGACTTTGATCGACTGCGGGCCGAAGCTGGCGCCCGAGGAGGCCACCACGCCGATCACCTGAAGCGGGACGCGGCCGATCATCACCCGCTGGCCGATGGGGCTTTCGCTGCCAAAGAAGGTCTGTGCGGCGTCGCTGTCCAGCACCGCCACCTGCGCACGGGCGTCGAGGTCGGCTTCGGTGAAGGCCGTGCCTGCGGTCAGCTTGTAGGCGCCGAGCTGGAAATAGCCCGCCGAGACCCCCTTGACCTGCGCCGAGGCGCTGGTGCCGCCGTGGATCACCGTGGCGCTGGTCGAAACCTCGGGCGAAACCGAGGCGGCGAAGTCCAATGGGGCAAGCGCGTCGGCGTCGCCGCCCACGAGCGTATCGACCCGGTTCGCCCGGCGGTCGCCGAAGCCGGTGCCGGGGCGGATGTCGATGGTCGAGGTGCCGATCGAAGCGATATTCTCCAGCACCTGCTGCTGGCTGCCGTTGCCGAGCGCCACCACAGAGACCACCGAGGTGATGCCGATGATGATCCCCAGCATGGTCAGGAACGAGCGCAGCTTGTGCGCCGACATGGATTTCAGCGCCATCCGCGTCGCCTCGCGCAGCCGGTCGGCCAGCGCGCCGAGGCCCGAGGCGGCGGGGTGATCGGTCTCGACGCGGGCCGAGGCGGTGAAGGGCCGCTTGCGGGTGTCGGCGGTGATCTCGCCATCGGAGATCTCGATCACCCGGTCGGCGGCCCCGGCGATCTGCGGGTCATGGGTGACGAGGATCACCGTGTGGCCCTCGGCGTGCAGCTCGCGCAGCAGCGCCATCAGCTCGGCCCCCGAGGCGCTGTCGAGCGCGCCGGTGGGCTCGTCGGCGAGGATCACCTCGCCGCCGTTGATCAGCGCGCGCGCCACCGAGACCCGTTGCTGCTGACCGCCCGAGAGCGCGCCGGGCTTGTTGCCGAGCCGCTCGCCGAGCCCGAGCCGGGTGAGCAGCGCTTTCGCCCGCTCGCGCCGTGCCCTGCGCGCCGCGCCGCGGTAGATGGCCGGGATCTCGACGTTGCCGACGGCGTCCAGCTCGGCCATCAGCTGGTAGCGCTGGAAGATGAAACCGAAGTGGTCGCGGCGCAGCTCCGCAAGGTCGAGGTCTGCGAGGCGGTGCACATCGCGCCCGTCGAAGCGGTAGCTGCCGGCGCTGGGACGGTCGAGACAGCCGAGGATGTTCATCAGCGTCGACTTGCCCGAGCCCGACTGCCCGATGATCGCCACCATCTCGCCGGCCTCGATGCAAAGGTCGATGCCGCGCAGAACCTGCACGGTCTGCTCGCCCGCCGCGAAGGCGCGCTCGACGCCGGAAAGTTCGATGAGTGCCATGACGCGCCTCAGAAGCCCATCATCCGCGGGCCGCCGCGCCCTCCGGGGCTGCGTCCCGTGCCCATGGCGGGGGTGGTGGCCGAGGTCGAGCCGATGACCTGATCGCCCGCCTCAAGGCCCGAGCGCACCTCGAAGCGTGTGGCATCCTTCAGGCCGATCTCGATCTCGCGCCGCTCGGGCTGGCCATCGGTGCCGAGCACGTCGAGCGCGTAGTGCCCGCCGCGCCCCTTGGCAGGCAGCAGCGAGAGCGGCAGCGTCGGCACGTCCTCGGCCCGGCCGAGGAAGATGGTCACATCCGCCGACATGCCGATACGCAGCAGCCGGTCGTCGTTGTCGACGATGAATCGGGCGTTGTAGTAGATCGCGCTGTCGGTATCGATCTCGTCGCTGTCCTTGATCGACGAGGGCGCGGGTTCGACCGAGGCGAGCGTCGCGGCATAGGTCAGCTCGGGCGCGCCGAGCAGGGTGAATTCCACCTGCTGGCCGGGCTGCACGTGCACCACGTCGGCCTCGGAAATCTCGGCCTTCACCTCCATCTTGCCGAGCTGTGCCAGCTTGACGATGGTCGGTGCCTCCTGCGAGGCGTTGACCGTGGTGCCCTCGCCGTTGACCACGGCGACGACGGTGCCGTCGATCGGCGCGATGATCTTCGTACGTTCAAGATCCAGCTCGGCGCTGGAGACCTCGATGCGCGCCCTTGCCAGCTGCGCGTCGAGCGATTGCAGGTTGGCGCGGTTCATCGCCAGCGTCGCCTCGGCGGCCTCGAGTTCAGACGTCGCCGAAAGCTTCTTGGCATTGAGCCCGCTCTGCCGTTCAACAGAGAGCTCGGATTGGCGGATCTCGGCCTTCTTCGCCTCGATCTCGGCCTCGATCTGGGTCAGCTCGGCCTTGGCCTGCGCCACCGCGTTCTGCTGTTCGAGCGAGTCGATGCGGGCGATCAGGTCGCCCTGTTCCACCTCGTCCCCGACCGCGACGGCCAGCTCCTCGATCAGCCCGGAGGTGCGCGCCCCCACCGAGACAAGGTCGGTCGCCTCGATCAGCCCGGTGGCGAGCACGGTGCTCGACACGGTGGCGCGGGTCACGGCGACGGTCTGCGGCGCGGCCTCGGCGGGCTCGGCGCCGCGGTCGAGATAGGCCCAGCCCGCGCCCGCGCCGATGAGGGTCAGTACCCCGATGATCAGAGCTGTCTTGCGTATGCTCATTGCGCGTTCCCGAAGCCTTCAACTGTGACGTTCCGAAGGGGTTACACGGATGGGGGCGGCCTTTCCGTCGCAGAAAAATCCGGCGGGGCCGCGCCGCGCTGCAAAGCGCCGTTTGGCTTGCATCTAAGGTCTGCGGACGCGGGCACAACGGCTCTCGGGGCAGGGCTGCCATGCGCACAGGCCAGGGCCGGGCAGCAAAACACCGCGCCGGAATGGCGCGGTGCTGCGGTTTTCCGTCTGTGGCTTGGTTCAGAACCCGAGCGCCATCCCGTCCTTGCGGCTGTCGCTGCCGCCCGACAGAAGCCCGTTCGCCGCGTCGATGCGGATCGCCTGGCTGCCGCCGATCGGGCTGGTCATCACCTTGAGCTTGTGGCCGCGCTTTTCCAGCTCTGCGCGGGTCTCAGCAGAGACGCCGGGCTCGATCTGCAACTCGTCGCCATAGGCGAAGCTGCGCGGTGCATCCATCGCCGCCTGGAGGTCGAGACCGAGGTCGAGCACGCCCGACAGGAAGGCCGCGTGGCCTGCCGCCTGGTATTGGCCGCCCATCACGCCGAAGGGCATCACCACCTTGCCGTCCTTCATCACCATGCCGGGGATGATGGTGTGCATCGGGCGCTTGTTCGGGGCGATGGCGTTGGGATGCCCCTCGATGAGTCGGAACGAGGCACCGCGAGAATGGAAGAGCACGCCGGTTTGCGGGTCGAGCCGGGTCGAGCCGAAGCCGTGGAAGATCGAGTTGATGAAGGACAGCGCGTTGCCCTCGGCATCGACGACGCAGAGGTAGATCGTATCCTTGTGCTCGGGCTCGTCCCAAAGGGCGGGTTCCATGGCACGGCTCATGTCGATGCGCGCGGCCAGCTTGCCCACCACCTCGTCCGACAGCAGTGTCTCGACCACGTCCGGGCAGCTCGCCGGGTCACCGATCAGCGCATCGCGGTGGTGGTAGGCGAGCTTGGTGGCCTCGGCGTGCAGGTGGATGCGGTCGGCCTCGGACATCTCGGCGCCCATGTCGAATTTCGACAGGATGCGCAGGATCAGCAGCGCGGCGAGGCCCTGGCCGTTGGGCGGGCATTCGACCACCTCGTGCCCGGCGTAGCTTGCGGAGATCGGGTCGGTCCAGAAGGCCGCATCGGTGGCCGCGTGGAAGTCCGCGACCGTGTGCAACCCGCCGAGCGATTGCAGGTGCGTCGCCATCTTCGCGGCGGTCTCGCCCTGGTAGAAGCCCGCCGCGCCTTTCGCGGCAATCTCGCGCAGGCGATCGGCGAGCAGCGGCTGGGCGTGGCGCTCGCCGGCGGTGGGGGCGCGGCCGTCCGGCAGGAAGACCTTGGCGGCATGTTCGTCCTTGCCGATCAGCGCGGCTTCCTCGGCCCAGTCCTGCGCCACGCGCGGGGTCACGGCGTAGCCGTTCTCGGCATAGGTGATGGCGCGGGCGAAAAGCTGGTCGAGCGGCATCGTGCCATGGTCGGCGTGCAGCAGGCACCAGGCCGAGATCGCGCCGGGGATGGTCACCGAATGCGGGCTGGTCTGCGGGATCTCGTCGGTGAGCCCCGCCTCTTTCAGCGCCGCGACGGTGGCGGCGGCAGGGGCGCGGCCCGAGCCGTTCAAGGCTTTCACCGCGCCGCCCTTCGGCGCGTAGAGCGCGAAGCAGTCGCCGCCGATGCCGGTCATCAGCGGATCGACCACGCATTGCACCGCCACCGCGGCGAGCGCTGCGTCAACCGCGGTGCCGCCGGCCGAGAGCACCTCGAGGCCGGCCGCGGTGGCCAGCGGGTGCGAGGTGGCGATCATCGCCTGCGAAGCCAGCGTGCTGGGGCGTCGGGCGGAGAAGAAATCGAACATATGTGGGTCGTCCTGTTGGCTGTCGGGCGGGGCCGCGTGTTTTTCCCAGAGTGATGGCGGGCAGGGAGGAGGCTCGTCAAGAGCCGGGGTGCTGCGCCGGGATATTCTTTGGCACTGTGCCGCTGCGCAGACCCCGATCTGCGGCGCGTCCGCGCCTTTTGCGCTGGTCAGCGCGGCGGGGAGGTGGCAGCCTCCGGCAAACTCGAATTTCAAAGCGTTCAAGAGGGTTTTCCATGCATTCCAGATCTTTGTCGGCAGTTGCAGCGGTGCTTGCCCTGGTCACGCTTGGGGCGGCATCGCCGGCGTTTGCCCATTCCGGAGGCGTCGCGGCAGGAGGATTCGTGACGGGGTTCCTGCACCCGATCCTCGGCTGGGATCACGTGATCGCCATGGTGGCCGTCGGGCTCTGGGGTGCCTTCCTCGGCAAGCCGGCGATCTGGCTGCTGCCGGTGACCTTCCCGCTGGTGATGGCGCTTGGCGGGATGCTCGGGGCGGTGGGCGTGCCCCTGCCCGGCATCGAGACCGGCATCGCCGCCTCGGGTCTGGTGATCGGGCTCGCCGTGCTTTTCGCAGCGCGCCCGCCACTTCCGGTGGCGGCGGTGATCGTGGCGGTTTTCGCAATCTTCCATGGCCATGCCCATGGCACCGAGATGCCCGGTGCGGTCAGCCCGCTTGCCTTTGCCGGAGGTTTCGTGATCGGCACCGGGCTGCTGCACCTATGCGGCATCGGCTTCGGCATGCTGACCCGCTCGCGCGTCGGCACGTTCGCCGTGCGCGGCGCGGGCGGGGTGATCGCGGCACTCGGCGCGGGCTTCCTGACCGGCGCGCTTTGATCATGCGGTCTCTTGCACTGGCGGTGGCGCTTGCGCTGCTGCCGCGGATCGCCCTCGCGCATGAAGCCTTCGGCGACCTCGGGCCGTTCTACGGCGGGCTGCTGCATCCGGTCATGGCGCCGCTCCAGACGCTGGTGCTGGCCGCGCTCGCCATCCTGCTCGCTCGGCAGCCGCTGGACGGTGTGCGCGCCGCCTATCCGGCGCTGGTGCTGGCAGGCGCAGGGGCCATCGTGTTGCACGCGGCAATGCCGGACCTTGCCGTGCCGATGCGGCTGGGTGCCGCCGCGGCGGTGATGCTGGGCGGTCTCGCGCTCTGGGGTGTGGCGCTGCCGCGCGGTGTGCTGGTGGTACTTGCGATGACGGGGGCGGCGCTGGCGGCGGTTTCGGGCGACGCGGCGGCGCTCACCCGTGCCGGCCTGCTCGGCGCGGTCGGCAGCATCCTTGGGATCGCCGCCTTCGTGCTGCTGGTCTGGGGCTTGGTGGATATCCTGCAATCCCGGCTCGGACGCGTTTCCGGCGCTGTGGCCGCGGCCTGGCTGATTGCGATCGGTGCCATGGCAGCGGTGCTGCCGGGCTGACGCTCGGCGCTGGCCTAAGCGGTGCTGAGCGACTCTGCGCTCTGCAGCGCGCTGCGCAGGCCCGCCGGGCTGATCGGCTTCAGGCAACAGCCTGCCTTCGGATATTTGGCGTGGATCTCGTCGTCGTAGACGTGCCCAGACTGGAAGACGAGGCCGACGCCCATGTCGCGCAGCCGGTCTGCCAGAGGGAACACCTCGCCGTCTTTCAGGCGCACATCAAGCAGCGCGATGTCGGGGCGCTCGGAGCCGAGCGCCGCGAATGCCTCGCGCAGGCCGGGGAAGGGGCCGATCACGTCGTAGCCGAATTCCTCGACGAGCATCTGTAGATCCATCGCGACGATCACCTCGTCCTCGCAGATCATCACCCGTTGTCGGGCCGTGGTCTTTTTACCGCTCGTCAGGGACATAGCGCAGTATCATCCTTCTTTCATGTTCGCCGAACTCAACGGAGACCGAGCCACCCAGCTGGACAGCCGAGAGCTGAACCAGCGTGGAGCCGAAGCCCGCTGCCCCATCGTCAGGCTTAACACGCCCATCGTGAATTTCGTTCCACAGCAGTTCGACAATCTCGCCTTCGCGTGTCCAGCCGACTTCCAGCCGACCAGGCTTGTGCCCCAGAACCCCGTATTTGGCAGCATTGGTAGACCACTCGTGCAGCAGCAGCGAGAGCGAGGTCAGCTCCTGCGTGGCCACGGGCACCTCGGGGCCGCCGGGGATGAGGTCCATGTCGCCGCAATAGGGCTCAAGCGAGGCGCGGATGGCATCCTCGAGCCCGAACTTCCGCCCGCGCGGTGTCTTCTGCGTGAGGTCGTGCGAGCGGGCAAGCGCATTGATCCGGGTCTGCACCCCGTCCACCAGGTCGGGGACGGAGTCGGCCTGCCGCCCCGCCATGCGCACCATGCCCGAAATGATCGAGAACATGTTCTTCACTCGGTGGTTCATTTCGCGGAGCATCATCTCGCGCACGTCCTTGGCGTCCTGCTCCTCGGTAACGTCGAAGAGCACACCCAGCACCCGTTCGGCCTGGGGCGTGGCGATGCGTCGGCCGACCATCTGGATCGAACGCGCATGGGCACCAAGACCGTTCAACCGGGCGACGACATCGATCGGCGTGCCGCTTTCCAGCGAGCTGTCGAGGGCGTGCCGCACCGCGTCCCGGCTGTCCTCGTTGAGCGGCGCCAGCATCCGGTCGAGCGGCAGCCGGTGTTCGTCGATGCCGAGCAGCGCACAACCACTGTCGTCGAGCATCACCGTGCCGCGGCGCGGATCGCATTCCCAGACCGCCAGCCCCGAGACATCGAGCGCCAGCCGCAGCCGCTCGCCCTCGTGCTTCAGCGCGGTTTCCAGGCGCAGCGCGTCGGTCACCTCGGTGAAGACCAGCGTCGCGCCGTTCAGGTCGCCATCTCGGCTGCGGTAGGGGGTGATGACCAGCGACCAGGTGCGGTCCTCGGCGCGGTCGCTGACCCGCATTTGGCGCAGCTCGCCGTTGCGCATGACCTCGCCGATCGCCTGAAGCACCTCCTCGTTGCGCCGCAGCGACGAGGTCACCTCGGCCAAGGGGCGGCCCCGGTCGGTGCCGCGGAACGGGTAGATCGACTGGATCGCGTCGGTGAAGTTGCGGATCGCCATCTTCGAGTCCACGACCACCAGCGGCAGCGCGGTGGAGGCGAAGAAGTTGGTCAGGTCGGCATTGGCCACGGACAGCTCGTCGACCTTGCTCTTGAGCTCGTCGTTGACGGTCGAGAGCTCCTCGTTTGTCGACTGGAGCTCCTCGTTCATCGACATCATCTCTTCGTTGGAGCTTTTCAGCTCCTCGTTCGCGGTCTCCAGTTCTTCGACGGTGGTGTGCAGCCGCGCGCGGGTGTCGCGCAGCTCATGCTCGAGGCTCTGCACGTGGCTGTCTGTGGGATCGAGGTCCTCGTAGGCGTCATCCTCCAAAGGCTCGAAACGATCGCGTTCGCGGAACACCAGAAGTATGCTGCCGTCGTCCAGCGGGTCGGCGATCAGGTCGAAGGCCTGCACGCCGAACTCGGACTGCGCCCGCAGATCGCGCGAGATAGTCCGCTTATTGCCGCGCGCCACCTGGCGCAGGATCGCCGAGAGCGCTTCGCGGACACCCGAGCGGGCGAGCGACGGCGCGAAATTCTCGCTCTCGGGGCCGGGAGAAACCTCGAGGTACTTTCCCAGCCGTCCGGTTGAGCGGAGGATTTCGCCGCGCGGCGTCACGCGCAGCGTCGGCGGGGCGTAGGCCGCCAGGATGCGCTCGGCCACGTCGCTGTCCTGCCAATCCAGCCGGGCGGGAGGCTCGCTGTCTTCGGCGGCATGGCGGCGGCCCTGCGGGGCGCCGCGCTGCGCCGCGCGCAGGTGCAGCGGATATTCGGGCCTGCCGTTGTTGCGTCGGAACACCCGCGCGCTCTGGTCAAGCGGCGCGAAGACGTGGTCATGCCGACCCACCGTCTCTGAGGGGCCAAGGAAGAGCGTCGCGCCGGGCTTCAGCGCATAGTGGAAGATCGGCAGCGCGATGGCCTGCAACTGGTCGCCGAAGTAGATCAGCAGGTTGCGGCACGACACCAGGTCGATGTTCGAGAAGGGCGGGTCACGCACGATGGAATGCACGGAGAAGCGGATCATGTCGCGGATCCGTGCCGAGATGCGGAACCGCCCGTCGAGCGCGATGGTATAAAGGTCGCGCATCCCCTCGGGGATGTCCGCCAGCGCGGATTGCGGATAGGTCGCCTCGCGTGCGATGCGCAGCATCTGCTCGTCGATGTCGGTGGCGAAGATCTGGATCCGCGTCGAGCGCTTCTGCTGCCGCGCCTCGTCGGCGAACATCATGGCGATCGAATAGGCCTCCTCGCCGCTCGAGCAGCCAGGGATCCAGACGCGGATCTCGTCCTCGTTGCCGGCGCCGCGGACCAGCGGTGCCACCGCCAGCTCGCGCAGCCGTTCAAAGTGCTCGGGGTCGCGGAAGAAGCGCGTGACGTTGATCAAGAGCTCGCGGAACAGGATTTCGCATTCCTTAGAGTCCGAGCGCACGCGTTTGAGATAGGCGCTGGCGTCGGCAAGGTCGAGCACCTGGATGCGCCGCTGCACGCGGCGGATCAGGGTCGATTTCTTGTAGCCCGAGAAATCATGGCCGACGAAATTGCGCACCACCCCGCAGATGTCCTCGAGATGCGCCTCGACGGTATTGGCCAGCTGCCGGTCGGCGGTGCGCTCGAAGGCCAATGCGTAGAACTGTTCTATCGCCGCGACGATCTCTTCGGGGCGACGCACGAAGTCCACCAGCCCCGTGCCCTGCGCCGAGGTCGGCATGCCATCGTATTTCGCCGTGGCCGGTTCCTGCACGAGGCAGAGCCCGCCATGCTCCTTGATCGCCCGCAGGCCGGCGCTGCCATCGGCTCCGGTGCCCGACAGGATCACGCAGGCGGCAAAGCGGCCCTGATCGAGGGCGAGGCTCTCGAAGAAATCGTCGATCGGCCGCCGCAGTCCGCGCGGCTGGGCGAACTCGGTCAGGTTCAGCACGCCGCCCGTGACCGACAGCCCGTGGCCGGGCGGAATGATATAGACATTGCCCGCGGTGATCTTCTCGCCGCCCGAGGCTTGGCGCACGCGCAGTTCGGTGTGACGTGCCAGCAACTCGGCCAGAAGGCTTTCGTGGTTCGGGTCGAGGTGCTGGATCACCACATAGGCCAGGTTGCTGGCACTGCGCGCCTCGGTCAGCATCTCGCGGATCGCCTCTAGACCGCCCGCCGAGGCGCCGATGCCGACGATGCACAGGCGTTCCTTGTCGCCCTCTGCGCCTTCGGCGTGCTGTCTGTGCTTGTCGTCCATTCTCGGTCCGAGGTCCTTGCCCAGTCGCCCTGCCTCAGGGCCAGTCATCATCAAGGGACAGCCGGGCCATGAGCGCCACGGAGTCCGCGATCATTTGTGCGGAGCCGACCATCGCGAGACCGAACTCACGGCCGATCTGTTCGACATCGCTCAAGGCTCTCTGCAGGGTCGCGTCGTTCGCGGCCAGCCCGGAGCGGCGCAGCGACGATGTCATGTCGAATTGCGAGGCGAGAATGAAGCTCGGCTGCTTCTCGCGGTCGAAGAGCCGCGTCATGAAGACGAAGTTCAGAAAACGGCTGCCGTCCTTGCGGTAGTTCAGGATCGGGAAGCGCCCGCTGTCGGGGCCGATCCCCTGCACGAAGTCGCGCAGCGGCCGGCGCATCTCTTCTGTCGTGTCCTCGCCCTGCAGGAAACGGCAATTGCGGCCCAGGACCTCGTCGGCCCCATATCCGGTGAGCGCGCAGAAGGCAGCGTTGACCAGCACCAGCGGCGCGTCTTCGTCGGGCCGCGAGACGGCCAGGGCGATGTTGGATTTGCGGACATAGTCGCCGAGCGGTTTTGGGAAGCTGTCCTGGAAAGTCATCTCGGCGGCATGTTGATACGGGCTGGCTGGCGGGGCCGGACTGGAACGCCTTTGCTCAAGATGCACCGAAGCGCGCGTAAGGCAAGCTTCCTGCGCCAAAATAACTTGAGCAGCCTGCGCGGGTTCCATCTGTGTCCCGCAGCGACGGCGCAGCCTATCCCGCGGGTCCGGCCCGGCGGAGCTGATCGGGGTACCGGCCGGGGGAGTGGTGACTCGCCCGCTGCTTGGGGTTGGATCGCCTGTGACTCGCCTGTGACTGGCCGGTGACTCGGGGCCTTTTGTGG
>NZ_JADFFK010000019.1 GCF_015223355.1 Salipiger mangrovisoli
TGCCCGCCGTGGCATCCTGATCAGACCCGGACCTCTCCGAAGGTCGACGCTCCTACACCACGCGCGGGGGCACTATCGCACCTTTTCACGGCGCGCATCTTGATCTGCGGTTAACCGGTTTACCGAAAACTGGGAAAAATCCGAGCGATCCTGCTGCCGCCGCACCCGGCTTGTGCTACTCTCGATCCCGTGGGGCCGATAGCAGACGGAGCATTTCGATGCAGTTGACAGGTGTTCCCCAGGTGGTGGCACCTCTGGCCACCGGGCATCCCCTCGGCTTGCCCGGCGCCCCGGTCAGAACGGCCGAGGAAACCAGGGTGCAACCGGTCAAAGAACAGTCCGCATCCGACACGGACCACGCCGCCGATCACGGCACCGAGGGCCAGCCGCCCGCCAGCTTCTGGCGTAGCCTGACCGGCCTGCCCGATCCGGCGAACCACGTGGCCCCGCCCTCCATCATGCAAATCCGCATCTCGGCCCTGCTCGAGGAACAGGCCGAGGCGCTGCTGAAGGAGTTGCGCGACAAGGCCATCGCCCGCATGTCCGTGGCCGCGCCGAGCAGTCCCGAGGCTGAAACGGAGGCCGCCTCCCCCACCGCCACCGCGACGGCCCCGCCACAGACCGGTGAGCCCCCCGCGGCGGTCGGGGCCGGACGTCCCGACGCGCCCGAACAAGATGTCCCCGCTCCACTCCGCGCCGATGCAGCGATCCCCGGACTTCCGGATGCGTCGCGTCCCGCGGGTCCGCGCGAAGATGAAGACGTGCCCCGCGCCGAGCCACAGCCGGCGACATCGCAGGTGCACGGCGACAGGACGGATTTCGCGGCACCGGCGCTTGCACCGGCCCTGGGGCTGGCCGAGCACGGCTATGGCACTGATTCGGAGGCAAAGACGCTGGCGGGCATGCGTCCCGGCAAAAGTTGAGACAGCCGCCGCCGTCCCGTCACCTTCGCAATCTCTGCCCTTCGCCCCGGATTTCAGCCCCGATCACGGGCCGAAATCCTTCGACTCCCGCCCCCCTCCTGCCGGTTTTCCCGCACCGCCTCGCTTTTCATGCGCCAAAGCTTGTCCTATAAGCGCGAAATCATCAGGCCCCGCAGAGACCGGGCCCAGCATAACACCGGCGAGGACCGCATGAGCAAAGACAACCACGAAGCCGACGTGGCCTTCATCAAGGCACTGGCTGAACTGCTCCGTGAAAACGACCTGACCGAACTGCAGGTCAAGCGCGAATACGGCGAAGAGGACAGCCTCAATGTCCGGGTGAGCCGCATGCAACCGCAGGCCCCGGTGGCCGCCACCGTCGCAGCGGCACCGGCCGCAGCCCCCGCCGCCGCCCCGGCCGCAGCCGCCCCCGCGGCAGAGCTGCCCGAGGATCCGGCCGCGCATCCCGGCGCCGTCACCTCGCCGATGGTCGGCACCGTCTACATGCAGCCCGAACCCGGCGCCCCGTCGTTCATCTCGGTCGGCGCGCAGGTCAAGGAAGGCGACACGCTGGTCATCGTCGAGGCGATGAAGACCATGAACCACATCCCCGCCCCGCGCGCGGGCACGGTGAAGCGCATCCTCGTCGAGGATGGCGCCCCGGTCGAATACGGCGCCCCGCTGGTCATCCTCGAGTAAGAGGCAGCCATGTTCGACAAAATCCTCATCGCGAACCGTGGCGAGATCGCGCTCCGCGTGATCCGCGCCTGCCGCGAGATGGGCATCGCCTCGGTGGCGGTCCACTCGACGGCGGACGCCGACGCCATGCACGTGCGCATGGCCGACGAGACGATCTGCATCGGGCCCGCCCCGTCGTCGGAAAGCTACCTGTCGCCGGCCGCCATCATCTCGGCCTGCGAAGTCACCGGTGCCCAGGCGATCCACCCGGGCTACGGCTTCCTGTCCGAAAACGCCCGCTTCGTGCAGATGGTCGAGGACCACGGCCTCACCTTCATCGGCCCGACCGCCGAGCACATCCGCGTCATGGGTGACAAGATCACCGCCAAGGACACGATGAAGGCGCTTGGCGTGCCCTGCGTGCCCGGCTCGGACGGCGGCGTGCCCGACCTCGAGACCGCAAAGCAGGTCGGCCGCGACATCGGCTACCCGGTGATCATCAAGGCCACCGCCGGCGGCGGCGGACGCGGCATGAAGGTCGCGAATTCCGAAGCCGAGATGGAGCGCGCCTTCCAGACCGCGCGTGCAGAGGGCAAGGCCGCCTTCGGCAACGACGAGGTCTACATCGAGAAGTACCTCCAGCGCCCGCGCCACATCGAGATCCAGGTCTTCGGCGACGGCAAGGGCAAGGCGGTCCACCTCGGCGAGCGCGACTGCTCGCTGCAGCGCCGCCACCAGAAGGTCTTCGAAGAGGCTCCCGGCCCCTGCATCACCCCCGAGGAGCGCGCGCGCATCGGCAAGGTCTGCGCGGACGCCGTGGCCAAGATCAACTACACCGGCGCCGGCACCATCGAGTTCCTCTACGAGGACGGCGAGTTCTACTTCATCGAGATGAACACCCGCCTGCAAGTGGAGCACCCGGTGACCGAGGCGATCTTCGGCGTGGACCTCGTGCGCGAGCAGATCCGCGTCGCTTCGGGCATGGATCTGTCCTTCGGGCAGGACGAGCTCGAGATCAACGGCCATGCGATCGAGGTGCGGATCAACGCCGAGCGTCTGCCGACCTTCGCGCCCTGCCCCGGCAAGATCACCCAGTACCATGCACCGGGCGGTCTGGGCGTGCGGATGGACAGCGCGCTCTATCAGGGCTACTCGATCCCGCCCTATTACGACAGCCTGATCGGCAAGCTGATCGTGCACGGGCGCGACCGGAACGAGGCGCTGTCGCGGCTCGACCGCGCGCTTGGCGAGCTGATCGTCGACGGCGTCGACACCACGCTGCCGCTCTTCTCCGCCCTGCTGCAGGAGAAGGACATCCAGACCGGCAACTACTCGATCCACTGGCTCGAGAAGTGGCTTGCCAGCAAGCTCGCCGACGCCTGATCCGCGCGTGAGCAAAGCGGAGCGACCCTCTTTTGCGGCCCCTTCCCGACCTCGGGGAGGGGCCGCATGACTCTTAGCCCCGAGCTGCTGCTGCAGGCCTATCGCGCCGGCATCTTCCCCATGGCCGAGCACCGCGACGATCCCGAGCTGTTCTGGGTCGATCCGCGCCGCCGGGGGATCATCCCGATGACGGGATTGCGCATCTCGCGCAGTCTCGCGCGGCGACTGCGCAAGGGCGACTACGAGGTCACTTTCGACCGGGATTTCGCCGGGGTGATCGACGCCTGCGCCGACCGACGCGAGACCTGGATCAATTCAGAGATCCGCGCGCTTTTCACCGAGCTGCACCACCGCGGCCATGCCCATTCCATCGAGGTCTGGATGGCGGGCGAACTGGTCGGCGGGGTCTACGGCCTGGAGGTCGGCGGCGCCTTCTGCGGCGAGTCGATGTTCTCGCGCCGCCGCGATGGCTCGAAGATCGCGCTGGCGTGGCTGATCGACCTGCTGCGGCGCGCGGGGTTCATCCTTTTCGACACGCAGTTCCTGACCGAGCACCTCGCCTCGCTTGGCGCGATCGAGATCCCGCGCCAGCAGTACCGCGCGCAGCTGGCGACGGCGTTGCTGGTCACGCCGGATCTTGCCGGCACACCGCTGGCGGCCTCAGGTCAGGAGGTGGTGCAGCGCAGCACCCAGACGTCGTAGCGCTGGTGATCCATCGGGTTGAGCGCCGGGGACGAAGCGATCATCCAGCCTCGGAATGCCGGATCGGGCTTGCCCGCCTCGCGGATGGTCAGGAAGGCAAACGCATCACCGACCTTGTCGCCCTGCGGATAGCGGCACTCCTGAAGCGCGATCTCGATACGCCCGAAGCTCACGCTGCTTCCCGAAGCCACGTCCAGATCAGTCACCCGACCGGTCAGCTTGTCGAGCCCGCGCAGCGTTGCGCCGGAGCCTTCCTCGGTGGCTTCCTGAGCCCCGGCGACCGTTGCCACGAGCATCAGAACTCCTGCCAGAGCACGTTTCATTCGCTGCCTCCTGCGACGTATTTCAAGAGCAGGGAAATCAGGCTGACCGAGCCCTGCGTGTCCAGCACCTCATCGCCCGGCCCGTAGTAGAAAGGCGAGCCGCCGGGGCTGATCTCGACGAAATTGCCGCCCAGGAGCCCCTCGGAGGAAATCACGATCGAGCTGTCGTCGGGCAGCTGGACCCCCTCCTGCACCTTCAACGTCATGTCGGCGCGATAGGTTTCCGGATTGAGGCGGATCTCGCTGACCGAGCCGACCTTGACCCCCGCGAGACGCACGTCGCTGCCGACGGTGATCCCTTCGAGCGAGCGGAAGCTGGCGCTCAGAGGATAGCCCTTGTTGCCTCCGGCCGAGAACGCGGTGGCGCTGACCGCATAGGCACCGAAGGCGACGGCCCCGGCCAGCACCAGCCCGCCGACGATCACCTCTGTTGCAGAATGCGACATCGGGTCAATCCGCGCCCTTATTCAGGGCTCCATGCCTCGTAATCGCGACGCGGGGCCGGCTCGGGTCGCCGGATCGAGCCCTTGGGGGCATAGGCGAGCGCGGTGCCGGTCAGGTTCTCGACATGCGGCTTTTCCCACGCCTTGTGCGGCAGCGGGCGCTCGGTCGGCGGCAGCGCGAAGGTGTGGTGCAGCCAGCCGTGCCAATCAGGGCTGACGCGGGTGGCCTCGGCTTCGCCATTGTACATGACCCAGCGGCGCTTGCCGTCCTTGGTCTGGTAGAAGACGTTCCCTTGCTCGTCCTCGCCGACGCGCTGGCCCTTGCGGGACGTGTAGAGCTGGGTGTTCAGCGTCGCCCCGTTCCACCAGGTGACGGCCCGCAGCAGCGTGTTGAGAATGCCCATGGACGACTCCTCGCTTGATCCTGTTCCGTGTATGACCAAATCCGCCGCCGAGGTCCAGCGGCGACGATGCGCGCGCCGCCTCAGGCCGGGGCGAGTGCGGTCAATTCAATTTCGATCCGGAATTTCGGGTCGATCAGCGCCGCCTCGATCATCGTCGCCACCGGCGGATTGTCTCCGAACGCGGCGCGCAACAACGGCCAGCACGGTTCGAACTCGGCGGCATCGGGCAGGTAGTACGTCACCCGCACCGCGTCGGCAAAGCTCGCCCCGGCCTCGGCCAATGCCTTCTCTATGGTGGCCAGCGCCGCGCGGCATTGCTCGACCACCGTGTCGCCCTGGCCAACCGTACCCGCGACATGCACGAAGCCGCCCGCCACCACGGCGCGGCAATAGCCGATCTTCGCCTCGAACTCCCCGCCCGAGGAAATGCGCCTGATGGTCATATTGCGTCAGCTCCCGTGCCGGATGCGCGCCGCAACGCGGCCCTCGGCCGAATAGATGTGAAGATCTTCGCCCGAGGCGCTGCGCATGTACCAGTTTCCGGTCCCATCCAGCACCTGCTGCAATTCGTCGGCGAGCCCTGCCTGCCACTCGCCCCGGCATTCAGCCAGAGCGTCTACCGGAAACGTGCCGAAGACGCGCTCGGGGGTCTGCCGCCAATCGCCGCCAAACCGCGCCCACGGCGCCGTTCCCAGCGCCGAGGTTGGCGGCGTGCGGGCGATGCCGGTGCCGGTGCGGATGATGGCATAGCTGCATCCCGGAACGCCCTCGCCCGCGCTCTTGCTGGCAAGCACCGTCTGGATCGGAAGCATCTTCCCGAAGACCTGCCGCGCATAGCTTTCCGGATCCGGTGTGTCGCCACCGCCCTGGCCGGGCAGAACCGAGGCGCTCTTATGATGGGTCAGCCCATCATGGGCGACCGGGATGACGCTCCGCGCATCCCAATCGCGGCCCTGGAAGTAGGCAAACCATGCCCAACCTCCCAAAAAGAAAATGCCTGCCACGACGGCAAGCATCTTCAAAGCATTCTGTACCAGCTGCGCCAGAATCCACGTCATTTACCCATACCAGACAGTCACTCACTACAACTCGTGTCAGCCCGCGGAAGCTGGTTCCTTCTTCGGATCTGCGTAGATCAGAAGGGGCTTGGCGTCGGCATTCACCGATTCCTCGTTCACCACCACTTCGGTCACATCAGCCATGCCCGGCAGTTCGAACATCGTGTCGAGCAGGATGCCTTCGAGGATCGAGCGCAGGCCACGGGCGCCAGTCTTGCGCGCGATCGCCTTCTTGGCGATGGCCGAGAGCGCATCGTCGGTGAAGGTCAGCGTGGTGTCCTCCATCTCGAAGAGGCGCTGGTACTGCTTGACCAGGGCGTTCTTCGGCTGAGTGAGGATGGTCACCAGCGCGTCCTCGTCGAGGTCCTCGAGCGTGGCGATCACCGGCAGACGGCCGACGAATTCCGGGATCAGGCCGAACTTCAGAAGGTCCTCGGGCTCGAGTTCCTTGAAGATCTCGCCGGTGCCGCGCTGGTCGGGGTCGCGCACATCGGCACCGAAGCCCATGGCCGAGCCCTTGCCGCGCTGCGCGATGATCCGGTCGAGACCGGCAAAGGCGCCACCGCAGATGAACAGGATGTTGGTCGTGTCCACCTGCAGGAATTCCTGCTGCGGGTGCTTGCGGCCGCCCTGCGGCGGAACCGAGGCCACGGTGCCTTCCATCAGCTTCAGCAGCGCCTGCTGCACGCCCTCGCCCGACACGTCGCGGGTGATCGAGGGGTTCTCGGACTTGCGGGTGATCTTGTCGACCTCGTCGATGTAGACGATGCCGCGCTGCGCCCGCTCGACGTTGTACTCGCTCGACTGCAGCAGCTTGAGGATGATGTTCTCGACATCCTCGCCCACGTAGCCGGCTTCGGTCAGCGTGGTTGCATCGGCCATGGTGAAGGGCACGTCAAGAATGCGCGCCAGCGTCTGGGCCAGCAGCGTCTTGCCGCAACCGGTCGGGCCGATCAGCAGGATGTTGGATTTCGCCAGCTCGATATCCCCGCTCTTCTGCGAGTGATTGAGCCGCTTGTAGTGATTGTGCACGGCCACCGAGAGCACGCGCTTCGCCTTCATCTGGCCGATGACGTAATCGTCCAGGACGTCACAGATCTCGCGCGGCGTGGGAACCCCATCGGAAGACTTCAGGCCAGCGCCCTTGGTCTCCTCGCGGATGATATCCATGCAGAGCTCGACGCATTCGTCGCAGATGAAGACGGTCGGTCCCGCGATCAGCTTGCGCACCTCATGCTGGCTCTTGCCGCAGAAGCTGCAGTACAGAGTGTTCTTGCTGTCGCCGCCGGAGTTCGTCGCCATGTCGCACCTTTCCAGGCCTTGTGTTCGCATTGGTCGGGGCCGTTGCCCCGACGAGGCCTATCGTCTCTGCCAAGTCCGGAAAGTCTAGGACAGGCCTTTCCGGTCCACAATGTCAAAAATCGCCGCGCGCGGGTTGGCGCGCGGCACGCACGGCGGGTTACGCCGCGTCTGCGCTGCCGCGCTTCTCGACGATCTCGTCGATGAGGCCCCATTCCTTGGCATCCTCGGGCGACATGAAATTGTCGCGTTCGAGCGCCCGCTCGACCTCTTCGAGCGTGCGGCCGCAATGCTTGACGTAGATCTCGTTGAGGCGGCGCTTCAGCTTCAGCGTCTCCTCGGCGTGGATCATGATGTCGGTCGCCTGGCCCTGGTAGCCGCCCGAGGGCTGGTGCACCATGACGCGGCTGTTGGGCAGCGAGAAGCGCATGCCCGGCTCGCCCGCCGCCAGCAGCAGCGAGCCCATCGAGGCCGCCTGGCCGATCACCAGCGTCGAGACCTTCGGCTTGATGTACTGCATCGTGTCGTAGATCGACAGGCCCGAGGTCACCACGCCGCCGGGGCTGTTGATGTACATCGAGATTTCCTTGCTCGGGTTCTCGGCCTCGAGGTGCAGCAGCTGCGCCACGATCAGCGAGGACATCCCGTCATGCACGGGCCCCGAGAGGAAGATGATGCGCTCCTTCAGCAGGCGCGAGAAAATGTCGTAGGCCCGCTCGCCGCGGCTGGTCTGCTCGACGACCATGGGGACGAGGGTGTTCATGTACGTTTCAAAAGGATCTTTCATCTTCGCCTGCCTGCTGTGTCTTGTCCAAATGGTGCCTAGCGCGCGCGCGTTAAACGAGTCTTAGTGTCGGGCCAAAGGGGCTGCAAGGGCTGCCGCGCCGATTCCCCCGCTCATGCGCCCCCCCAGTCCTGCGGCGACGCGCAACTGTGCCGGCTGCATTCCAGTTCCAGCGTCACGTGCCGCAGCCCGAAGCGGGTCTGCATCTCTTTCTTCACCGCCGTCTTGATGCCGTCGGCGCGGGCCCAGGCCCCCTCGTCCACGACGAGATGGGCCTGCAGCGCCGCGGTGTGTTCGTCGACCTGCCACAGATGCGCCTTGTGCAGGCCTGCCACACCCTCGATCGCCTGCGCCGCCTCGATCACCTGCGCCGGCACCACGTCCGGCGGGCTGCCCAGCATCAGCACGCGGATCACCGCGCCGATCTCGGCAAGGGCCATCCACAGGATGTATCCGGCGATCAACAGCGTCACCAGCGGGTCAATCCAAGTCCAGCCGAAGAGCAGGATCAGCGTCCCCGCAAGGATCACCGCCAGCGAACCCATGGCATCCGCCACGTTGTGCAGAAACGCCGCGCGGATGTTCTGGCTGCCTTTCGACATCGAATAGGTCAGCAGCGCGGTCACCACGTCGATCACAAGCGCCACGGCGGCGATGATCACCACCATCCAGCCCTCGACCGGCTCGGGCGAGAGGAACCGCAGGATCGCCTCGATCATCAGGTAGACGCCGATGACGATCAGCGTGGTGTAGTTGATCAGCGCCGCGACGGTCTCGGCGCGGGCATATCCGAAGGGCATCTCGGCATTGGCCGGGCGGCGTGCGATCTTGCGGGCCAGCGCCGCGATGATCAGCGAGATCGCATCCGAGAAATTGTGCAGCGCATCGGCGATCATCGCCAGACTGCCGGAGAGGATGCCGCCCACCACCTGCGCAACCGTGAGCAGCATGTTCACCGCGACCGCCATGGCCATGCGGAAATCGCCAGCCTCGGGATCCACGTGGTGGTGATGGTGATGGTGACTCATGCGGGCATCAGGCGCTTGTCAGCCGGGAAGGTCAATACCGCGAAGGTCAATAGGGGCAACGCCATGGGAGTCCTGCCTGCGCGCCGTATCAGGCGCGCCGCACCGCGCTCAGAGCAGCGCGTCGGGCTTGCGCGACTCGGCATGAGGGATGCTGCGGGTTATTTCGTACCCCGGCGCCTCGGCCTGATCGTTCTTGGGGAAGAACCCAAGGGCCGCGGTCAGCGAAAGCAAGGCGGCGGCGCAGAGTATCCAGTGGCGAAAATTCATCGTGGCGTCCTTCTTGTTGCCTGATCGTCCGGGGCGCTGATCTTTCATATGGGGCCGTGTGTTTCGCAAACCACCCTGCGCCGCGACAATGGCGGAAACATGCCGCTCACGATCCCGCGACCGGCTATTTCTCAGACAATCTTATGTTTCTCGCCTTCCACGCGCCGGCGCACCGCAATCCCGCAGACGCAAGACGCAAGACGCCCGCCGGGGGCATCCCGGCGGGCGTTTCAACAGCGCAAAGGCCGCCTTGGAAAGGCGGACGCCTCAGCTCATCTCGCGCAGGCGCGCCACGTAGCGGGCCATGGTGTCGATCTCGAGGTTGACCTTGTCGCCCAGTTTCACGCCGCCCCAGGTGGTCACCTCCTTGGTGTGCGGAATGAAGTTGATGCCGAAGACCACCCCCTGCACCTCGTTCACGGTCAGCGAGGTGCCGTTCAGCGCCACCGAGCCCTTGGACGCGATGAACTTCGCCAGCTCGTCGGGTGCCCGCAGCTGCACGCGGGTGCTGTCGCCCTCGTCCTTCACCGACACCACCTCGGCCAGCCCGTCGACGTGGCCCGAAACGATGTGCCCGCCCAGCTCGTCGCCGACCTTCAGCGCACGCTCGAGGTTGACCCGCTTGCCGGGCTCCCAGCCACCGAGGTTGGTCTTCGACAGGGTCTCTGCGCTGATCTGCACGTCGAACCAGTCTTCGCCCAGCGTGACGACGGTCAGGCAGACGCCATCGCAAGCGATCGACGCGCCAATCTCGATCCCCGCGGTGTCATAGGCGGTGCCGATCCGTGCGGTCAGGTCGCCCGCCTGCTCGAGCGCCCGGATTTCCCCCATGTCGGTGACGATGCCGGTGAACATCTGCAAATCCTCTCGCAGGCCCTGCACACTGGCCAAGGGCCTTATTTTGGTCAAATACTGCCGCTAGGGAGAGCCACCGCGCCAATGGGCCGGACGCCAACCCCTTACGAGTAGGCCGATCCTTAACGAGTGCCCATGTCCAAGGCAACCGCAGAGCATACAGCCGCGCCGCCGCGCCGCGTCTTCCTCTTCCTGCAGGGGCCGCACGGGCCGTTTTTCCATCGCCTCGGCGCGATGCTGCGCCGCACCGGCGCCGAGGTCTGGCGGGTCGGCTTCAACGCCGGTGACCGCGCCTTCTGGTTCCACGGCGAGAGCTACCTGCCCTATTCCGCCAGCCCCGAGGACTGGCCCGCGCGTTTTGCCGCGCTGCTCGATGAGAAGCGGGTCAGCGACCTCGTGCTCTACGGCGACACCCGCGGCATCCATGCCGAGGCCATCGCCGAGGCCCGCCGCCGCGGGCTGCGCATCCATGTCTTCGAGGAAGGCTACATGCGCCCCTACTGGGTGACCTACGAGCGCGGCGGTGCCAACGGCCATTCGCGGCTGATGGAGATGGGCGTTGGCGACATGCGCGAGGCGCTCGAACGCTCGGACATGGAAGCCCCGCTGCCCCCGGGCCACTGGGGCGACATGCGCCAGCACATCTTCTACGGCGCGCTCTACCATTGGTTCGTGATGTTCCGGAACGGCGATTACGCGGGCTTCCGTGCCCACCGCGATCTGCCGGTGGCCCGCGAGTTCCAGCTCTACCTGAAGCGCCTGCTGCTGATGCCGCTGACCCGGATCGAACGCTTTCTCGAAACCCTGCGCGTCCGCCGTGGCGGCTACCCCTACCACCTCGTACTGCTGCAGCTCGAGCACGATTCCAGCTTCCGCCAGCATTCGCCCTTCGACAGCATGGCCGAGTTCGTCGACCTCGTGCTCGAGGGCTTCGCCAAGGGTGCGCCGGGTCATCATCACCTGGTCTTCAAGGCCCACCCGCTGGAGAACGGCCAGCTGCCGCTGCGCCGGATGATCGCCACGGCCGCACGCCGTCTCGGCATCCTCGAACGGGTGCATTTCGTCCCCGGCGGCAAGCTTGCCAAGCTGCTCGACGACGCGCGCAGCGCGGTGACGGTGAACTCCACGGCCGGGCAGCAGGTGCTCTGGCGCGGCATTCCGCTCAGGACCTTCGGCCGCGCGGTCTACGCCAAGCCCGAATTCGTCTCCGACCAACCGCTGCCCGAGTTCTTTGCCCAGCCAACCCGCCCCGACAGCCGCGCCTACAAGGACTATCGGCGGTATCTGCTTGAAACCAGCCAGATTCCGGGAGGATTCTACGCCTCACGCGGGCGCAGACAACTTCTGCGGCAGGTCGTCGACATGATGCTCTCGCCAGACGATCCCTACGAGGCGCTGCGCAACGGCACCGCGGCTCCGCGGCAACAGTTGCGGCTGGTCCGCTGACGCCGCGCAAAGGCCGGACTCGCTTTTGAATCCGGTTTTCCGTACCTTACGCAAAAAACCTGAGGCAGATAAGAACAGGTCGAGGAGACCGAGCCGTGAAACAGTCCCGCTCCCGATGGGCGAAATCCGCCGCCCTTCTGGCCGCAGTGTCGATTCTGGCATCCTGCGCCCTGCCGCGCGTCGGTCCGAACAAGGGTGAAATCTACGCCGGTTCCGTGCAGCGCGAAGGCGACGCCTTCATCGTTTCGGTGAACGACCGGGTGACCCGCGCCACCGCCGTCGTGCCCGCGCTCGGCTTTTCCGACCAGTTCCAGGGGGCCGGCCTCGTCGGCTCCGACACCATCCAGCCCGGCGACACGCTCGGCCTGACGATCTGGGAAAACGTCGACGACGGGCTGCTGGCCGCCGCCGAGACCAATGCCACCGCGCTCGAAGAGGTGCAGGTGGATGGCTCGGGCTTCATCTTCGTGCCCTACGCGGGCCGCATCAAGGCCTCGGGCAACTCGCCCGAGACCGTGCGCCGGATCATCACCGACAAGCTCCAGGACCAGACCCCCGACCCGCAGGTCGAGGTGCGCCGCCTTGCCGGTGACGGCTCGACCGTGAGCCTCGTCGGCGCGGTCGGCGGTCAGGGCGTCTACGCCATCGAGCGTCCGACCCGCACGCTCTCGTCCATGCTCGCCCGCGCCGGCGGCATCACCATCGAGCCCGAGATCGCCCAGATCACCGTTCTGCGTGGCGGCAACCAGGGCAAGATCTGGTTCCAGGACCTCTACAAGAACCCGCGCTACGACATCGCCCTGCGCGGCGGCGACCGCATCCTCGTCGAGGAGGACACCCGCGCCTTCACCGCGCTCGGCGCCACCGGCACGCAGGCCCGCGTGCCCTTCGAGACGCAGACGCTTTCCGCCGTCGAGGCCATCGCGCAGGTCGGCGGGCTGGTGCCCTCGGCCTCGGACCCGACCGGCGTCTTCATCTTCCGCAACGAGCCCGCCGACATCGCCAACCAGGTGCTCGGCCGCAGCGACCTGATCGGCGCGCAGCGCATGGTCTACGTGCTCGACCTGACCAAACCCAACGGCATGTTCATGGCACGCGACTTCGTGGTGCGCGACCAGGACACGCTCTACGTGACCGAGGCACCCTACGCGCAGTGGAGCAAGGCGATCACCTCGCTGACCGGCACGCTGACCGCCATCGCCACCGTCTCGACCGTCCGCGACGCGGTGACCAACTGAACCGGATAAGCGCCCTGAATAATCATAACGAGGGACAGGGCAGCGCCGGGGGAGAAATCCCCCGGCGTCTCTATGTCTACACCGGCGGTTTCCTGACCCAGCCCCGACTGCGGCGGATCCTGTCTCTGGCGGGCTGGAAGATTTCGCTGGGCCGGCCCTCGGCCGACGACCATGTCGGCGTCTGGGGCCAGTCGCCCTATGCGGCGCGCGCCGAGGCCATGGCGGCGCGTCATGGCGCTCCGCTGTTGCGGATCGAGGATGCCTTCCTGCGCTCGCTGAACCCGGGCCGCAAGGGCGAGCCGCCGCTCGGCCTGCTGCTCGACCACAGCGGCGTGCATTTCGACGCAAGCGCACCTTCGGATCTGGAAACGCTGCTGGCCACCCATCCGCTCGACGACCACGCCCTGCTGCAGCGCGCCCGCGGCGGCATCGCCCGGATGCGCGAGGCGCATCTGACCAAGTACACCGGTTTCGACCCCGCGCACCCCGTGCCGCAGCCCGGCTACGTGCTGGTCATCGACCAGACCCAGGGCGACGCTTCGGTGCGTGCCTCGGGAGGAGACCGCAACCGGTTTCTGGAAATGCTCTACTGGGCGCAGGAAGAGAACCCCGGCGCGCGCATCGTCATCAAGACCCACCCCGAGACCGCGCAGGGCCTGCGGGCCGGGCATTTCACGTCCGAGGACGCGCAGGGGCGGATCAGCCTTTGCGCCGACCCCGTCTCGCCCTGGGCGCTGCTCGAGGGGGCCGTCGCCGTCTACACGGTCAGCTCGCAGATGGGCTTCGAGGCGATCCTCGCCGGGCACCGCCCGCGTGTTTTCGGCACGCCCTTCTACGCCGGGTGGGGGCTGACACAGGACGAGACGCCCTTGCCCCGCCGCGGCCGCAACCTGACCCGCGCGCAACTCTTCGCCGCGGCGATGATCCTCTCCCCGACGTGGTACGACCCCTGCCGCGACGCGCTCTGCACTTTCGAGGACGCGCTCGGCGCGCTAGAGGCGCAGACGCGCGCATGGCGCGAGGATCACCAAGGCTGGGTTGCCTCGGGCATGCGGCTGTGGAAGCGGGGGGCCCTGCAGGGCTTCTTTGGCGGCCAGAAGGGGATGGTCTTCGCAGAGGCCTCGGTCGCCAAGGCGCAGGCCAAACAGACAGGCCGCCGCCACATGGCCTGGGCCAGCAAGGCCGCAGGCGACGTCGCGCGGGTCGAGGACGGCTTCCTGCGCTCGCGCGGACTGGGGGCCGAGCTGGTGCCGCCGCTGTCGCTCGTGCTCGACGATCTGGGTATCTACTACGACCCCACCCGCCCCTCGCGGCTCGAACGGATCCTCGCCGCCACGCCCGCGTTGCGCCCCGACCAGCAGGAGCGTACGCAGCGGCTCATCGCGCGGCTGACCGGAGCGGGGCTGACGAAGTACAACCTTGGCGCTCCGCCGCCCGCGCTGCCCGAGGGGCACCGCATTCTCGTGGTGGGTCAGGTCGAGGACGACGCCTCGATCCGCCTCGGCAGCCCCGACATGCAGAGCAACGCCGACCTGCTCGCCCGCACCCGCGCCGAAAACCCCGATGCCGTGCTGCTGTGGAAGCCGCATCCCGACGTCACCGCCGGGCTGCGCAAAGGCACCGTGGAGCGCCCCGAGCGATGGGCCGATCTGACCGTCGAAGGGACCGACATGGGCGCGCTGCTGCGGCAGGTACAGGAGGTCTGGACGATGACCTCGCTCACCGGCTTCGAGGCGCTGCTGCGCGGCGTTCGCGTCACAACGCTCGGCGCGCCCTTCTATGCAGGATGGGGGCTGACGCGCGATCTCGGACCGATCCCGCCACGCCGCCTGTCAGGCCAGCGCCCGACGCTCGAAGCGCTCGTCCACGCGACGCTCATCGCCTACCCTCGGTACCGCGACCCGGTGAGCGGGCTGCCCTGCACGGTGGAAGTGGTCGCCGAGCGGCTGGAGAGCGGCGCCCTTCCCCGCATCGGCCTGCACAACCGCCTGCTGTCCAAGCTTCAGGGCCTGCTCGCCTCTCAGGCGCATCTCTGGCGCTGACACGCCGAGGGCATCCCTGCGTTTCAGCGCCGTCCGCGCAGCGCCCCGAAGCTCGCTGTCACCGCGAAGATCAGCGTCGCGGCGCAGACCATGCTCGGCCCCGCCGGCGTGTCGAACACCAGCGCGCCTTCCAGCCCGGCCAGCGCCGAGACCCCGCCGATGCCCGCCGCCAGCAGCGCCATTGCCTCGGGCGTGCGGGCAAAGGGCCGCGCCGCGGCGGCCGGGATCAGCAGCATCGCCCCGATCAGCAGCACGCCCACCACCTTGATCGCCACCGCCACCGTAAGCGCCAGCGCCACGGTCAGCACCCGGCCCTCAAGCCGCGGGTCAATGCCGCTGGCATGGGCAAGATCGGGCGAGAGCGTCGCGGTCAGCAGCGCCTGCCAGCGCCAGATCAGCAGTCCCAGCACCAGCGCCGCCCCGCCCCAGATCACCGCGAGGTCACTCTTGGTCACCGCGAGGATGTCGCCGAAGAGATAGGCCGAGAGATCGAGCCGTGCGCCGGGCACGAAGGTGATCGCCACGAGGCCGATCGCCAGCGCGCCGTGGGCCAGCACCCCGAGCACCGTGTCGATGCCGAGGCCGCGCTCGCTCAATGCGCCGACCAGCACAGCCATGACAAGCGCCACGAACAGCGTGCCGGCAAAGACCGGCAGCGACAGCGCCAGCGACAGCGCCACGCCGAGGATCGCCGCATGGGCGGTGGCGTCGCCGAAATTGGCCATCCGCCGCCACGACACGAAGCAGCCGAGCGGCGCCGCGGCCAGCGCGAGGCCGAGCCCCGCAAGCGCCGCGCGTACAAGGAAATCGTCCAGCATCAGTGCCCGTGTCCCGCGTGATCGTGGTGGTGGTCATGCGCATGATCATGTCCATGATCGTGGGCATGGTCGTGCGTGTGGGTATGCTCGTGCCGGTAGAGCGCCAGCGCGCCATGGGTTCCGGTGCCGAAGAGCGCCCGGTACTCCGCCGCCTGCGCCACCGTCTCGGGATGGCCCTGGCAGCAGACGTGGCCGTTGAGGCAAACCACCCGGTCGGACGCGCTCATCACCACGTGCAGCTCGTGGCTGACCATGACCACCGCGCAGCCGAGCCGCGCGCGGATCTGTTCGATCTGCCGGTAGAAGGCCGCCGAGCCCGGCTGGTCGAGCCCCTGCGTCGGCTCGTCGAGCAGCAGCACCTCGGGTTTGCCGAGGATGGCCCGCGCCAGCAGCACACGCTGGAACTGGCCGCCCGAAAGCCCCGACATGGGCCGGCCTTCCAAGGCCCCCGCCCCGGCCTCCTCCAGCGCCGCGCGACCCTCGGCGCGGCTGATCCGGTGCGGCAGCGACAGGAAGCGCGCCACGGTCAGCGGCAGGGTTGCGTCGATCTGCAACTTCTGCGGCACGTAGCCGAGCCGAAGCCCGGGCTTGCGGGTCACCTTGCCCGCCTGCGGCTTCACCGCGCCGATCAGCGTGCGCAGCAGCGTCGACTTGCCTGAGCCGTTCGGCCCGACGATGGTGACGATTTCTCCGGGGTCGACGTGGAAATCCACCCCCTGCAATACCGGGTGTTCGCCGAGGCTGACCTGCAACCCCTGCGCCGCGATGAGCTTCATGCGGCGGCCCCGCGGCACTGCGGGCAGAGGCCCTCGGCCTCGACCACCATGCGTTCCAGCGCGAAATCCAGCTCCTCGGCCGCGGCCTTCACCGCCGCGCCGATGGCCTGCGAGGGCATCTCGGCCACAAGCCCGCAGGCGCTGCACAGCAGGAAGGCCGGCTTGTGCCGCTCGCCGGGATGGGCGCAGGCGACAAAGGCGTTGAGCCGCTCGATCTTGTGCGCGAAGCCGTTGCTGACGAGGAAATCCAAGGCGCGATAGACCGTCGGCGGCTGCGCCGGCTGGCCGTCGTCGCGCATGGCGTCGAGAAGCTCGTAGGCCCCCATGGCCTTGTGCTTGCGCAGCAGCAATTCGAGCACCCGTCTGCGCTGCTTGGTCAGCGACAGTCCCTCGCGGGCGCAGGTCTCTTCCGCCGCCTGAAGGGCGTGGTCGCGGCAATGCGCGTGGTCGTGCTGGGTGAAGCCGAGCGGATCGGTATGCTCTGTCATGTCGCCTGCCCTGATGCCTGACATCTCGGTCCCGTGATCCGGACCGCGGTAGATGGGGGTTGATATGTTATAGCGTTGCCGATATCAACCCCGCCTGTTGTTACTTTATAACATATCCTGATTCCAGCACCACCATCCAAGAGGCCCCGATGTACCGTTACCTCCTCCCCGCCCTGCTGTTTGCCGGCCCCGCCATTGCCGAAGTCCCCAAGGTGGTCACCGACATCGCCCCCGTGCAGGGACTGGTGGCCAGCGTCATGGGCGAACTTGGCACGCCCGAGTTGCTTATTCCGGCCGGAGCCTCGCCGCACAGCCATGCGCTGAAACCCTCCGAGGCGCGCGCACTTCAGCAGGCGGACGCGATTTTCTGGATCGGCGAGGAGTTGAGCCCCGATCTCGCCCGCAAGATCGACTCGATTGCCGCAGGCAGCAGCGCGGTCGCGCTCTTCGACCTGCCCGGTACCCGGCATCTGCAAGCCCGCAACGACGTGCTCTTCGCCGAACCCGGAGGGGATCATGACCACGACGATGACCATGGCGGACACGGCGATCATGACCACGAGGATCACGAGGACCACGCACACGAGGACCACGACGACCACGGCCACGACGCCGAGGGACACCACCACGAGGGCGACGACCCGCACGCCTGGCTTTCCGTGGACAATGCCGCAACCTGGTTGAGCGCGATCGCCGAGACCCTTGCGACGCTCGACCCCGACAACGCGCAGACCTACGCTGCCAATGCCGAGGCCGCGCAGGCCCGCATCGCCGAGGCGCGGACCAGGGCCGAGGCCATCCTGGCACCGGCGCGGGACAGCAACTTCGTCGTCTTCCACGACGCCTTCCAATACTATGAGGACAGCTTCGGTCTGACCGTCCTCGGCGCGATTTCGCTGTCGGATGCCACTGCACCCAGCCCGGCGCGGCTCGACGCCTTGCGCGATGCCCTGAAGGGCGCGGCCACGGCCTGCGTCTTTGCCGAGCCGCAATTTGACCCGCGCCTGATCGCCGCCGTGACCGAAGGGGCCGGCACGCCGGTCGCGGAGCTCGATCCGCTCGGTGCCAGGATCGAGCCCGGTCCCGGTTTCTACCCGGCGCTGATCGAGGACATGGCGCACCGTATCGCGACCTGCGCCGCCGGTTGAGCGCGACCCGACCGATCACTGCTGCGCGACGCCCCTTTGCCTTGACGGCAAAGGGGCTTTTCCTTGCCGCAAATCCCGACTAATTAGCTTGGATAAAGCGCGCGAGGGCCCGTCCGCCGGCTCCAGACCCGCGCAAGGAGACCGCATGCACACACCTTTCGCCAGCTTCAGGCGCCGCGGCTTCATCGCCGGAGCCGGCTGCCTGCTTGCCGCGCCGCGGCTGACGGCGGCCGCCGGGGAGTTGAGCTTCGAGCACGCCTACGGCACGACGGCGCTGCCTGCCCCCGCGGCGCGTGTCGTCTCGCTCGGCTATACCTCGCAGGACAGCCTGCTGGCGCTGGGGGTCGTGCCGGTGGCGATCCGGGACTGGTATGGCGATTACCCCTCCGGCGTCTGGCCCTGGGCGCAGCCGCTGCTGCGCGGTGCCGCGCCGCAGGTGATGCGCGGCGAAGTGTCGATCGAAACGGTCGCGGGACTGGCGCCCGATCTCATCGTGGCCATCGGCTCGGGCATCTCGCAGGCGGAATACGCGCTGCTGTCGCAGATCGCGCCGGTGCTCATGCACGCGGCGGAGTATGAAACCTACGGCATGCCCTGGGACGCCGAACTGCGCATGATCGCCCGCGCCACCGGCACCGAGGGCCGGGCCGAAGCGCTGATCACCGATCTGCGCGGGCGGTTCGTGGCCCTGCGCGACCGCCACCCCGACTGGCAAGGACGCAGCGCTGTCTGCGCCTGGCACGGCGGCGGGCAGACCAGCGCCTTTCTCGGCGGCGACAGCCGCGTGCAGGTGCTGCGCGAGATGGGCTTCCACCTGCCCGAGGCGCTGGCGCAGATGCAAAGCGACGACGGGTTCTACGCCGCGCTCTCGCCCGAGGACCTTTCGCCCATCGATGCCGATCTGCTGATGTGGATCACCGCGGGAGGCCAACCGGACGATCTTGCCGGGCTTGCCATGCGCCGCACCCTGCGCGCCCACGCCGAGGGGCGCGAGCTATACTGTGACGGGCTGCTGTCGGGGGCGCTCTCCTTCGGCAGCGTGCTGTCGATGCCCTTTGCGCTTGACCGGCTTGAGCCCGAGATCGCCGCTGCCGTCGATGGCGATCCGACCACCCTCGTGCCGAGCGCCCAAGAGGCTGGCCTGCTCTGATGATCCGCCTGCTCGGCCTCTGCGCGCTTCTGGCGCTGGCGCTGGTGCTCGCGCTGTCGGTCGGTGCGCGCCCGGTGACACCCGCCGTGGCGCTCGAGGCGCTGCGGGCCTACGACCCGACCAATCCCGACCACGTGACGATGATGGCGATCCGCCTGCCACGGCTGGCGGCCGGGCTGATCGCCGGTGGCGCCCTCGGCATCGCCGGCACGGTGATGCAGGTGATGACCCGCAACCCGCTGGCCGATCCCGGTATCCTCGGGGTGAACTCCGGCGCCGCCTTCGCGCTGCTGATCGGGGCAACCGTGTTCGGCACCGCGGGCGAGTCCTCGGTGGCGCTGCTGACCTTCCCCGGCGCGGCGCTGGCCTCGGCGCTGGTCTTCGTGCTGGGTGGCGGGCTGCGCGGCGACGTCGGCCCGGTGCGGCTGACGCTGGCCGGCGCGGCGCTCAACGCGCTGCTGCTGTCGCTGGTCACCGCCATCGTTCTGGTCCGGCAGGACACGCTCGACATGTTCCGCTTCTGGGTGGCCGGGTCGCTGACGCAGGCGGACAGCCGTCCGCTCGCCGAGATGGCGCTGATCGCCGGGGCCGGTGGCCTTTTCGCCCTGGCCATCGCACCCCAAATCGAGGCGCTGTCGCTGGGCTCGGCCCTGTCGCGCGGGCTCGGAACCAAGCCGCGCCGTGTGCAGGCGGCGGCGCTGGCCGTGGTGACGCTCTGCACCGGGGCAGCCGTGGCCGTGGCCGGGCCGATCGCCTTCCTCGGTCTCATGGTGCCGCCGCTCGCGCGGCTCGTGGCGGGCCATGCATTGCGCCAAGAGCTTGTCGCCTCGGCCCTGCTCGGCGCGGCGCTGCTGCTTTTCGCCGACACGCTGGGCCGCGTCGTCATGCCCCCGGCCGAAGTGCGCGCGGGCATCATGACGGCCCTGATTGGCGGTCCGGTGTTCCTCTGGGTGGCGCGGCGACTGCGCCCCGGTGCCAGCGCATGAGAGGCGCGCTGACCCTCTGCCTGCTGCTGCTCGCCGCGACGCTGGCGGCGCTGATGCTGGGACAGGTTCGGCTGAGCCCGGCGCTGCTCTGGCAGGGCCTGTCCACGGGAGAGGGACCCGGCGCGCTGGTGCTGGCAACGATCCGCGGCCCGCGCGTTCTGACCGCGCTCGGCGCAGGGGCCGTGCTGGGGCTGTCGGGAGCGCTGTTCCAGACGCTGTTCCGCAACCCGCTGGCGGCCCCCGATATCATGGGCTTCACCGCCGGGGCCGGGCTGACCATCATTGCCGCCATCGCGCTTGGTCTTGCCCTGCCGATGCCGCTGCTGGCGGCCGGAGGCGGGCTTGTCGCGGCGCTGCTGGTCGTGCTGCTCTCGCACCGCAGGGGCCATGCGACACCGCCGCTGACGATGATCCTCGTCGGGCTCGGCATCGGCTTTCTGGCCTCGGCGCTGTCGAGCTTCCTGCTGACGTTGCTGCCGCACACCCAGGCCACCGAGGCGCAGCGCTGGCTGACCGGCTCGCTGGCGGCGCGAGACTGGGGCCATGTGGCACAGGTCTGCGGGATCGGGGCCGTGCTGGCGGCGCTGGCACTGGCGCAGCTGCGCCGACTCGCCGCGCTGGAGCTGGGCGAGGACCTGGCCGCGGGGCTTGGTCTGCGGGTCGGGCGTGCGCGACTCGCGCTCGCCGGAACCGCGGTGCTGCTGGCGGCCGCGGGCGTCGCGGTGGCCGGGCCGGTGCCCTTCATCGCGCTGATGGCCGGCCCGCTCGGCGCGCGGATCACCGGCGCAGGGCGGCTGCCGGGCCGGATGCTGGCGGCGGCAGGCACCGGGGCGCTGGTGCTGGTCGTCGCCGATCTTGCCGCCCGCGCCGCGCTGCCGGGCATCCAGCTTCCCGCCGGGGTGATGACCGGCCTTCTGGGCGCCCCCTACCTGCTTTGGCGCCTGTCGCGCGAAATGGAGAAAGGCGAGCTATGAGCCTCGATCTGCACACGTCGGGCCTGCGGGCCGAAGGCCTCTCGCTGGGCTACGCCGAGCGCCCGGTGATCTCGGAGCTGTCGCTCGACCTGCCGCGCGGCGAGATGACGGCGATCCTCGGTCCCAACGGCTGCGGCAAGTCCACGCTGCTGCGCGCCATGGCCCGTTTGCTGGAGCCTGCCGCCGGACGGGTGACGCTCGACGGCCAGGACATCCACCGCCGCGACACCCGCGCGCTGGCCCGCGAGATGGCGATCCTTCCGCAGGCCCCCATCGCCCCCGAGGGCATCACTGTCGCCGATCTGGTGAAGCGCGGCCGCACCCCCTGGCGCGGACTCTTCACCCCCTGGCGCGCAGAGGATGCATCCGCCTGCGCCGAGGCGCTCGCCGCCGTGCAGATGACCGCCTTTGCCGAACGCCCCCTCGGCGAGCTGTCGGGCGGGCAACGCCAGCGGGCCTGGATCGCACTGGTGCTGGCGCAGGCGGCGCCGCTGCTGCTGCTCGACGAGCCGACCACCTACCTCGATCTCGTGCACCAGATCGACGTTCTGGCGCTGCTGCGGCGGCGCAACCGCGAAGCCGGGATCACGGTGATCTCGGTGCTGCACGATCTCAACCTCGCCGCGCGCTTCTCGGACCGGCTGGTGCTGCTGGGCCGCGACGGGCTCGTTGCCACTGGTGCCCCCTGGGAGGTGCTGACCGCCGACAACCTGCAGACCGCCTTTGGTCTCGCCGCCCGCGTCGACCCCGACCCGGTGACCGGCACGCCGATGATCATCCCGCTCTGAGCCGGAGGAGAGCGCCATGAGCCAACCGCACCGTTCCACCTCGAGCAGCCGTTTCGACGGCATCCTGCCCGACGGGTTCGTCGCCCACCTGCGCAGCCATCTGGAGGAATATGGAATTCCGCTGGAAGAGCGTGGCCCGCACCTGCGCGCCTGCTACGCCAGGGCGGACGTGGCGCTGCACCTCGACGCGGCGGGCTTCGCCGTGGAAATCGAGGCCGAGGGCGAGCTGCCCCTGCACCAGTGCCGCGAGACGGTGATCTACCTGCTCGACCACCTGTTGCCCGACGCCGGGACCCGCATGCGCTGGAGCGGCGTCGCCGAGGCGCGCACCCCGCCGAATTTCCACCTTGCAACCGTGCTCACCACACGGCGCATCACCCCGAATTTCCTGCGCGTCGAGATGGCCTGCGACGGCATCGCCGCGCTGCAGACCGGCGGGATGCATTTCTCGCTGCTGCTGCCACCCGAGGGCACCAGCCCGCGCTGGCCCGAGCTGACCGAACAGGGCCGCACCATCTGGCCCGACGGTGCCTGCGCGCTGCACCGCGCCGCCTACACCTTCGTCTGGCTCGACGCGGCCGCCGGGCGTTTCGCCTTCGACATCTTCGAGCATGAGGGCGGGCGCACCACCGACTGGGCGCGACGCGCGATGCCGGGCGAGACGGTCGGCGTGATGGGTCCGGGCGGCGGCGATTTCCCCGAGGCAGCCCATATCCTGCTGGCCGGGGACGAGACCGCCCTGCCGGCGATCCGCCGCATCCTCGCGCACTCCCCGGACAGCCGCCGCGGCACGGTGCTGATCGAGACCGGTGCCGCAGCGGACCGGCCCGAGCTGCCCCTGCCAGCCGGCATGGCGCTGCATTGGATTTCCCGCAAGGACGGCGGCGGGCTTGCCGCGGCGCTGGCCAAGATCGACGCGGTCGACGACGATCTCTTCGTCTGGCTGGCCGCCGAGAAATCCGTAGTCCGGACCGCCAAGGCCCGCTTCCAGAAGCTGGGACTTCCGCGCGAGCGAAGCTATTTCTCGGCCTATTGGATCAACGGCTGAGGCCGGCGCACGGCCCCGGCGCTTTCAGACCCGGCCGCTGCGCCCCGGAAAGACCTCCAGCGCGACGCCCGCGCCTTGCAGCGCCGCGCGCACCGACCGGGCGATCTCGAGCGCGGTCTTGCCGTCGCCGTGCAGGCAGATCGTGTCCACCGCCGCCGGGATGTGCTTGCCGCTCTCGGTGATGATTGCCCCGGCCTGCACCATCTTCACCATGCGCTCCGCCGCCAGCGCGGGATCGTGGATCACCGCGCCGGGCAACGACCGGTCGACCAGCGTGGCATCGTCGTTGTACGCACGGTCGGCGAAGATCTCGCCCGCCCAGCGGCAGCCCAGCTCCTCGACCGCCGCCTGCTGCTCCGTCGCCGCCAGCACCATGACGATGATCTGCGGATCGACGGCGAGCGCGCCCTCGTAGGCGGCGAGCGCCATGGCCTTGTCCTCGGCGCACATGTTGGCCAGCGCGCCGTGCAGCTTCAGGTGCCGCACGCTGCCGCCCGCCTTGCCCGCCATCGCCTGCGCCGCGCCCAGCTGGTAGGCCACGAGGTTGCGCAAGCTGGCCTTCGATACCTCCATGCGCCGCCGCCCGAAGCCCTGCAGGTCCGGAAAGCCCGGATGCGCGCCGATGCCGGTGCCGCGCGCGACCGCCAGCGTCATCGTCGCCGCCATGACGTCGGGATCGCTGGCATGGAAGCCGCAGGCGATATTGGCCGAGGTGATCACCTCGAGCAGCGCCTCATCCTGCCCCATGACCCAAGGCCCGAAGCTCTCTCCCATATCCGCGTTGAGATCGACGCTGCTCATCCCGCGCGCTCCTTTTCCATGTCGTCCTAGTGATCGTGATGCTCGCCGTTGGAGAACCCGCTGACCAGCTTGTAGCCCAAGAGCTCGGGCACGTCGCGCGGATGGCGCACCAGCGCCTCGACCCGGCGCGGCAGCGCCGCCAGCGCGGCGCGATGCGCGGCCTCGGCCGCCAGCGCCTCGTCCATGGTGACGAAGCGGAAGCGCAGTTCGGCCCCCGCCGGTGCCTGCGCGATGCGCGGCAGATCGGCGGGGATGACCGTGGCGAGGCGCGGGTAGCCCCCGGTGGTCTGGCATTCGGCAAGCAGCACGAAAGGCGCGCCGTCGCCGGTCACCTGGATATCGCCGGGGGTGATGATCTCCGAGACCACCGAGAGCCCGCCCTCGACGCCGAAGGCGTCGCCCTCGGGCACCACCTTCACGCCCATTCGATTGGCGCGGGCATCGCGGGTAAACCGCGTGGTGCCGAGCCGGAGGCGCTGCGCCTCGGGGAAGAGCCGGGTCTGCAGGCTTTCCACGACGCGCAGTTCGCCGCCCGAGAAGCGGTCTTCCACCACCAGCCTGCGCGCCACCGCGCCACCGTTGTCCGCGCCGACGGGAATCCGGTCTCCCGCCTCGACCGCCCGGCCGAGCCCGGCGGTCAGATGCGCCGAGACCGCCCCCAGCACCGTCTCCGGCCGCAGCCCGCCGCCCACCGACAGGTAGCCATAGGCGCCGGATTGCACCGGCCCGATCTCCAGCACCGCGCCCCTGGGCAGGGCGTGACTCGCGTGCCAGGTCACCGGTGCACCGTCGATGCTGGCCCGCATCGGCGCGCCGGTGAGCGCGATGCGCAGATCGCAGCCCGCCTCGAAGCGCCCGCCCATGCCGCCCATCTCCAGCGCCGCGCTCTCGCCCTGCCCGAGCAATGCCGCGCCTTCGGCCAGCGCCAGGCGGTCCATGGCCCCACCGCGCGACAGGCCATAGGCGATCCACCCCGGACGCCCGCCGTCCTGCACGGTCACCGCCGGGCCCGCGCGATGCACGATGAGCTCCCGCGTCATGCCAGCGTCTCCCATGTCGCGCCGCCCTCGGGGTCGGCCTGCAGCCGGGCGAAGGCCTCCGCTGAAACCTGCGGGAACTCCACCTCGTCGCCCGGCGCCAGCAGGAACGGCCGCTCGGCACCCAGCCGGAACAGCGGCGCGGCGGTCTGCCCGACATGGCGCCAACCGGTGGGCGCGGTGACCGAGAAGATCACGAACTGGCGGATCGCCAGCACCAGCGCCCCCTGCGGCACGCGCGGGGTCAGCGCCTGCTGGCGCGGGATGTTCCAGACCTCGGGCAACTCGCCAAGATAGGGCTGGCCCGGCGCGAAGCCGAGCGCCGTCACCCGCACCCGCGACGAGGACAGCGAGAGCAGCGCCTCGGCCTCGCTCATGCCGGCGACCTGAGCCGCCTCGGCAAGCTGTGGGCCGAGCGCGCCGCCATAGGCGGTCGGGATGCGGTGCAGCCTGCGGCCCTGCGGCATCTCGGCCTGCAGCCAGTCGCGCGACGCCATGAGCCCCCGCAGGCGCGCCTCGAGCTCCGCATGGCGCACCGCCAGCGGATCGAAGCGCAGGTAGGCCGAGACCAGCGACGAGGAAATCTCCTCCACACCCTCCCAAGCCTCACGCTCGAGCGCGGCGCGGAAGGCCAGCGCGGCGCGGTTGGCCGGCTCGCTCAACGTGTCGCCGAAACTCACCAGCAGCCCGTCGATGCCGGCGGTGCGAAGCAGGGGATAGACAGGAAGATCACTCATGCGCCGGACGTTAGCGCAGTCCGGCGCGGCTGCAACAGCCAATAGCGCCGCCGCCGAGCAGGACCGAGGCCGCCGCCGCCGCCCCGGCCTTCTTCTAGGTCGAAATATCCCGGGGGAGGCGCGCGCAGCGCGGCGGGGGCGGAGCCCCGATTGGCTCGGCCCCCGCATGCGATGCGGCGGGGCGGCGCCCGACGCCCGCCCCTCTCAGTGCCGCGTCTGCTTGGCGCGCTCGCGCTCGGCGAGATCGATCGCCTCTTCGACGTCCTGCGGGTCCTCGGAGGGCACCGCGTAGCTGCCCGACATCCATTTCGCCAGGTCGACGTCCGCGCAGCGCTTCGAGCAGAAGGGACGGTACTTCTCGTCAGAGGGGCGGTTGCAGATCGGACAGCTCATGACAGCATCCCCGGCTTCAGCACCTCGCTCAGCGGCACGCGCTCGCGCTTGCGTTGCAGTTCCATGAGCCCCAGCTGGGTCCAGCCGGCAAGGATGGTCTCGGTGGCATCGGTCTTCAGGGCCGCGCGCAGCACGCCTTCGAGCTGGCGGCGTTCCTTCTTCGGGATCGGCGCGGGATCGACGATGACCTGCCCGCCAAGGCCGCGCAGGCGCAGCTGCCGGGGCAGTTCGCGCAGGGCGGCGATATTGGCCTTGAGCCCTGCCGCGGGCGAGGTGTCGCCGCCGGTGTTCACATCCACGGCCACCAGCGCGCGCGTGGGCTCGATGCACATCGAGCCACCGCCGGGCAGCGGCACCAGCGGCCGCTGCAGCGCCGCGATCATCTCGTGCACGTCGTGCCGCTCGAAGGCGCCGGGCTCGGCATCGACCTCGGCCTCTTCCCACTCGCGCCAGGCCTGCGCGTGCGGCCCGTCCCCCTCGACCAGCAGCTCCGCCTTGCCCGAGACATCCGCCATCACCTGCGCGCAGAGCTGCGCCATGGCGGCGATGTCCTCGGCGATCTCCTCCGGGTCGCCCTCGGCGCAGGAGGAGCGCAGGATCAGGCCGTTCTCGGCTTCCTTGGCATCCGGCATAACCACGTGGGCGATCTCGAGCAGGCTCTCGCGGATATCCTCGTCCTTGATGCGGCGCGAGATGTTCAGCCCCGGCGCGCCGGGGGTGACGATGGCGTAGCGCGACTTGAAGAGAATGCGGGTGGTGACCGGGATCGCCTTGCCGGGCTCGGCGAAGCCGGTGACCTGCACGATGACCGGTTGGCCGGGCGCGAGCCCCTTGACCTGGCGCAGGAAGGCCGAGCCCTCGGGCGTGTCGAGGAACATGCCGCCCTGCCCCTTCATCGGGCGCTGCGCGATGCCGCGGTAGATGGTGCCCGGTCGTGCGTGGTCGCCGTCGATCAGCAGGTCCTCGAGCTGGCCGTCGACGATCAGCGCCGCGGCCTCGGCCTCGCCGAGGTGGCCGAGAGCAATGGTGCGTCCCTTCATGCGACTTCCCTCTTCGTCAGTCTGCGGGTTTGTAAAGCGGGTAGCCTGCCGCGAGCAGCAGGTTCGCGGTCTCGGCCAGCGGCAAGCCGACCACCGAGGTGAAACTGCCGTTGATCCACGGGATGAACGCCCCGGCGGGGCCCTGGATGCCGTAGCCCCCGGCCTTGCCCTGCCAGTCGCCCGAGGCGAGGTAGGCGTTCAGCTCCTCGTTCGAGAGGTTCTTCATCTGCACCTGCGTGACCACGTCACGTTCCCAGACGCGATCGCCCCGGCGCACCGCGACGGCGGTGATCACACGGTGACGGCGGCCCGAGAGCCGGGTGAGGAAGTCTGCGGCCTCACCGGCATCGCGGGGCTTGCCCAGGATGCGGCGCCCCAGCGCGACGGTGGTGTCGGCGGAGAGCACGATCTCTGTGTCGGAGGCGGGAATCGCCTGCACCTTCTCGCGCGCGAGGCGCACGCAGTAGGGGCGGGGCAGCTCGCCCGGCATCGGATCTTCGTCGATGTCGGGCGTGCGGATGTCGTCGGCGGTGACGCCAAGCTGCGCGAGAAGTTCACGCCGCCGGGGCGAGCCGGAACCGAGGACGAGTTTCATGCGCGGACCTCCCGTGTCCATTTGAGGGAACGCGGGATCCGCCATGAGATTCCGGGTCATGCGGAACTTACTTGAAGCGGTAGTTGATCCGGCCCTTGGTCAGATCATAGGGCGTCATTTCCACCTGAACCTTGTCGCCGGCAAGAACCCGGATGCGGTTTTTCCGCATCTTGCCTGCCGTGTGCGCGATGATCTCATGGCCGTTCTCAAGCTCGACCCGAAACGTCGCGTTGGGCAGGAGTTCCTTCACGACACCGGGAAATTCGAGCGTATCTTCCTTGGCCATGCTTTCTCCTGAAAATGCAGTTCCGCTGACTTTCGCGGAACGCGGATGCATATGCGCCCAAACGGCACAATTTTCAAGACCACAATTGCAGATTGTCGGGAATAGGCTCTAGCGCAGCGCCCGCAGGGTCACGGGGCCGTCGCGGCCGGACTGATCGTCCCAGTGGCTGCGGTTCAGCACGACGCCATCGTTACGGACCCGCGCGACGGCGTCAAGGTCAACCTCGGCAAAGGTCCAGCCGGGCCGGCCGAGCTGGCCCTCGGCGATCACCCCGGTGGCGGGAAAGCCAGTGTCGGGCGGGCAGAAGACGCCGCCCATTCCGGTGTTGGTGTCCACCGCCTCGGACCAGTCGCAGCTGCCCACGGTCGAGGCCATGACCGCGACGCACTGCTGTTCGAGGGCGCGGGCCATTGCGCCGATGCGCACGCGCGAATAGCCCGCCTGCGCCTCGGTGCAGGAGGGCACCAGCAGCAGTTCGGCGTCGCGCAGCGCCCGGCCGAGCAGCGGGTACTCGCTGTCATAGCAGATCAGGATCCCGATCTTGCCGAGCGCCGTGTCGAAGAGGTGCAGCGGCGCGCCCCCGACCACGTGCCACTCCTCGCGCTCGAAGCGGGTCATGATCTGCTTGTCCTGGAATTCCATGCCGCCGCCGGGCGCGAAAAAGCGCGCGCGGTTGACGGGGCGCGGCCCGATCGCGGCATCGAAGACCGGGGCCGAGGCGGCGAGAATATGGGCCCCGTATTTCGCGGCGAGATCGGAATGCAGCGCATCGACCTGCGGCATCCGTTCCGACACCGCGTGCAGCGAGGCCTCGAGGTCCGCCGCAGCCGCGCGGCCCGCCAGCGTCGCGATCTCCATCGAGCCGTACTCAGGGAAGACCATCAGCTCCGCGCCCTGCCCCGCCGCCTCGGCGACCCAGGCCTCGATCTTGGCGGCATAGGCGTCCCAGCTTTCGAGGAAGTCCATCGGGTAGGCGGCGGTGGCGATCTTCATGGGCGGCGTCCTTGGTCTTGCCGGGACGGAGGGGGCGCTGCCCCCGTCCGCTGGCGCGGACTCCCCCGGCGTTTTTGGAAAGAGAAGAAGGCTCAGGCGGCGTCCTTGCCGAGGTCACGGAGCCAGAATTGCAGGGCGTGGTCGGTCTGCTCGGGCTGGTCCACGTCGCGCCAACGGAAGCGGGCAACGACGCCGTCGAGCGGCGTGTAGCCGCGCTTGCGCCAGAACGGGTCGAGCGGGGCATAGCCCGCGGGGCGCAGCGGGTGATCCGCCGGGCGCATCACGGCGCAGAAGGCGCTGTGGCGGCGGCCGAGGGCGCGGGCGTGCGCTTCGCGCAGATCGAAGAACCGGTGGCCGATCCCCTGCCCGCGCGCCTCGGGCAGCAGCACCGACTCGGCGCAGTAGAAGATCTCGGGCAGCGCGAGACCGGTGGCGGCGAAGGGCGCGGCGAAATCCTCGGCATGATCCTCCATCGGCGTGCCGGTGGCGGCACCGACGAGGCGCGGGCCGTCGAAGGCACCGACCAGCACGGCACCGGCGCTGGTCCGGTAACTTTCGAGGTAGCGCCGCTCGTAGCCCAGATCGCCCTCGTAGAGATAGGGCCAGTCGCGGAACACCGCGATGCGCAGCCGCGCCACGTCGTCGAGCGCGGCGTCGAGCGCCGCGCCGGTGAGGGTCCGGGTTTCGATCACCGAGGTCACGAGACCTGCCGGATCCAGTCGGCGAGATTGTAGTAGGTCACCACGCGGGTGATCTTGCCACCCTCAAGGCTGAAGAACGAGCCAGCGGGCAGGCGGTATGTCTGGCCCTTCGCCTCCGGCAGACCGGAATCGGTGCGCAGGTAGGTGCCGTTCACGATGAACTCGGCTGCGGCGCGGCTACCGCCCTCGGCCTCGAAGATCACCATGTCGGTCAGGTGCTCGTCGTAGCAGTGGGACATATGGGCGCAGAACTCGGCGAACTTGATCTTGCCCGAGCGGATCTGCCCCTCGTTCACGTGGTGCGCGATGTCCGGAGCCAGCAGCTCGAGCATCGCCTCGGTGTCCTTGGCGTTGAAGGCGGCAAAATAGGCTTTGATCGTTTCGGTGGCCGTCATGTGTCTCCCCATCGGGTCTTGAGCTTGTCGTAGATCTGGTCGCGGGTCTGGCGGTAGGCGTTGAGCTTGGTCTCGCGGGTCTCGCCGAGCCCGGTCGGATCCATGATCGGCCAGTATTCCACCGTCAGGTGAAAGAAGCGCGTCAGCTCCAGCGCGGCGCGCTGCGAGGCGGGCGACATGGCGACGATCAGGTCGAACCCCGACAGGGTTTCGCCCATCTCCTCGAGTTCCTCGAAGCTGCGCGAGCGGTGGCGGGACAGCTCGACCCCGATTTCCTGGCAGACCGAGATCGCGAAGCCGTCGATCTCGAGATCGTTCACCACTCCAACCGACTGCACGTAGGTGCCCTGACCGTAGAGCTTTTTCATGATGCCCTCGGCCATGGGCGAGCGCACGGCGTTGTGGTCGCAGCAGAAGAGCACCGATTGCGGCAGCTTCGGCACGCGGTCAGCCTCCGAAATGCAGCACGCAGATGAGGGTGAAAAGCCGCCGCGCGGTGTCGGTGTCGACCTCTGCCTTGCCCTCGAGGCGTTCTTGCAGGATGCGTGCGCCTTCGTTGTGGATGCCGCGACGGGCCATGTCGATGGTTTCGATCTGGCTGGGCGCGGCGGATTTCACCGCGTCGAAGTAGCTTTTGCAGATCTGGAAGTAGTCCTTCACCACCTGCCGGAACGGTGCCAGCGAGAGATGGAACTCGGCCGCCGGATCGCCCGCCTCGGTGGTGATGTCGAAGACCAGCCGCTTGTCGCGGATCGACAGGCCGAGCGCATAGGGGCCCTCGGGGACGTCGCGGCCGTTGCGCGCCGGCAGGGCAAAGCTGTTGTCTTCCATGAGGTCGAACATCGCCACGCGCCGCTCCTGCTCGATCTCCGGGGTCGGAGGCGGCAGGTTGGCGTCGTCAAGCTCGATACGGGCGATGGTGCTCATGGGCGCGTCCTCGGCTGCGGCTCCGGAATCTGTAGCCAATGCGAGAGGATGGGGCAATGCGCGTTGCGACTCATGAGGCGGGGGCCGCGACCCCCTGCCCCGGACGATCAGCCGTTGAGCTTGCGCAGCCGCGCGGTGACCGACAGGCCGTGCGCCTGCAGGCTCTCGGACTGCGCCAGCACCTCGGCGGCGGGGCCGATGGCACGCAGCGCCTCGGGCGACATCTTGGCAAGCGTGGTGCGCTTGACGAAGTCGAGCACCGACAGCCCCGAGGAGAAACGCGCCGAGCGCGCGGTGGGCAGCACGTGGTTCGGCCCGCCGACGTAGTCGCCGATCGCCTCGGGGGTCCATTGGCCGAGAAAGATCGCGCCGGCGTGGCGGATTTGCTCGGACAGCGCCTCGGGCTCGGCGACGCAGAGCTCCAGGTGCTCGGGTGCGACGCGGTTCGACAGGGCGGCGGCCTCGTCGAGATCCCGGCAGATGATGACCGCGCCGAAGTCGCGCCAGCTGGCCCCGGCGATGCCGCGGCGCTCCAGCACCTCGAGCTGCCGGGCAACCTCGTCGGCCACCTTTCGGGCAAGGCCGGCGTCGGGGGTGATCAGGATCGACTGGGCGCTTTCGTCGTGCTCGGCCTGGCTGAGCAGATCGAGGGCGATGAACTCGGGATCGTTGTCTGCATCGGCGATGACGAGGATTTCCGACGGGCCGGCGATCATGTCGATGCCGACCTTGCCGAAGACCCGGCGCTTGGCCGCGGCGACAAAGGCGTTGCCCGGCCCGGTGATCTTGTCCACCGGAGCGATGCTCTCGGTGCCATAGGCCAGCGCGGCGATCGCCTGCGCACCACCGATGCGGTAGATCTCGTCGACCCCGGCGATGCGCGCCGCCAGCAGCACCAGCGGGTTGGCAATCCCATCGGGCGTCGGCACGGCGATGCAGAGCCGCTCGACCCCCGCCACCTTGGCGGGAATGGCATTCATCAGCACCGAGGACGGATAGCTTGCCAGTCCGCCCGGCACGTAGAGACCGGCGGCAGAGACCGGCGTCCAGCGCCAGCCGAGGGTCGCCCCGTCGGGATCGGTCCATTGCGCGTCCTCGGGCATCTGCCGGACGTGGTAGGCGCGGATGCGCTCGGCGGCGGTCTCGAGCGCGGCGCGCTCGGCCTCGGGCACCTGCGCGCAATAGGCGTCGATCTCTTCGGGTGTGAACCGCAGCCCCGCCGCGTCCAGCTCGAGCCGGTCGAACTTCGCGGTCAGCTCCAGCACCGCCGCATCGCCGCGTGCGCGCACGTCGGCGATGATGCCCGCGACGATATCGTCCACATCGGGGCTGTCCTCGCGCTTGGCGCCGAGCAGCTGGGCGAACTCAAGCTCGAAATCCGGATCGGTGGTGTCGAGAAAGACGGGCATGGGCGGTCTCCTTGTCGCGGCACTGCTTAGAGAGAACCGCGGCGCGGCTCAAGCCTTGAGACACGCCGCGCCCAGATGCCGCCGCACATGACATGGATCAGGGACAGATACATGCGGTGAGTGAAATATCTTGGGACCGGCATGGGAGGATGCCGGGCAATTTGAGGAGGACATCATGAAATTGCATGACTGCGGACTGTTCTTGCTGCCGCTCTGCCTTGTTGGCGGGGCTTTTGCGCAGGAGGCAGGCCAGACCGAATACACGAACGCCTGCGCGACCTGCCATGGTGAAAGCGGAACCGGAGACGGGCCGCTGGCGGAATTCCTGACCGTCGCCCCGGCGGATCTGACGCAGATCGCGGCGCATAACGACGGGGTGTTTCCCTTGCTGCAGGTGATCCAGACCATCGACGGGCGCAGCGGCACCCGCGGCCACGGCGGGCCGATGCCGGTCTGGGGGGCGCGCTTCAAGCAGGACCTGTCGGGAGAGATCGGCGCCTATGCCAGCGAGATCGTCACCCGCGGGCGCATCCTTGCGCTGGCGGAATACGTCGAAACGCTCCAGTCCCAGTAGGGCGCGCAGCTCAAACCAAACGGGGGCGCAGGTTTTCCCCACGCCCCCGCCAAGTTTTCTCTCGTGGCAGGCTGATGGCGGCAGGCTCAGGCGCCGTGGTCCGGCACCTGCCCCGAAATGGCGCCATAGGGGCGGGTGACATCCTTCAGTCGCAGCTCCAGCGCTTCGACCTCGACGCGGATCGCGCCGTCGCCGGCAAAGGTCAGCTCGACGAAGCCGTTGCCATCCGCGCCCGGCTCGAAGCTGACGGAGAGCAGCGAGAGCACCGTGTCGCGCTCTGCCGGGCTGACGCCCTGCGCCGAGACCTTCAGGACGTTCTCGACAACAAGAAGCGACCGCACCCGCTCGGGCGGCGAGACATGCACCCCGTCCTCGCGGCGCAGCCGGTTGACCAGCAGCGCGAGCCGCTGGTGGCGCTTTTCCCAGGCCACGTCGCCCACGGTCAGGACCGCGTCCTGTGCCAGAGCCGAGAGAACCTGCAGGTCCTCCGGGTCCATTGCACCAAGGTTGAGCGGCTGACTGCCCGCGTCTTCGAATCTTGCGTCCCCGGTCACTCGGCCTTCACCCGTTCGATCTTGGCGCCCACGCCGCGCAGTTTGCGGACCACGTGCTCATAGCCACGGTCCAGATGATACACCCGGCTTACCACGGTTTCCCCCTCTGCGGCGAGACCCGCGAGAATAAGCGAGACAGAAGCGCGCAGATCGGTGGCCATCACCGGCGCACCCTTCAGCTTCTCGACGCCGCTCACGCGGGCGGTGCCGCCGTGCACGTCGATCTTTGCGCCCATGCGCAGCAATTCGGGTGCGTGCATGAAGCGGTTCTCGAAGATCTTCTCTTCCAGCACGCTCTCGCCCTCGGCGGTGCAGAGCAACGCCATCATCTGCGCCTGCAGGTCGGTCGGGAAGCCGGGGAAGGGCTCGGTGGTCACGTTCACGGCCTTTACCCGGCCGTTCCTGCGGGCCACCTTGAGGCCGGTCGCGGTTTCCTCGACCGAGATGCCCGCCTCGTCGAGCTTCTCGCAGAAGCTCTCGACCAGCGCGATCTTGCCGCCGAGGCATTCCACCTCGCCGCCGCAGATCGCCGGGGCCAGCATGTAGGTGCCGAGCTCGATACGGTCGGTGACCACCCGGTGGGTCGCCCCGCCCAGAGACTCGACGCCCTGGATCTCGATGGTGCTGGTGCCCTCACCCTCGATCTGCGCGCCCATCTTGCGCAGGCACTCGGCCAGATCGACGATCTCGGGCTCGCGCGCGGCATTGCGGATCACCGTGGTGCCCTTGGCCAGCGTCGCCGCCATCAGCGCGTTCTCGGTGGCGCCGACCGAGGCGAAGGGGAACTCGACGATGCCGCCCTTCAGCCCGCCCGACGGCGCCTTGGCGTGCACGTACCCCTCGCGCAGGTCGAGATCCGCGCCCATCGCCTCGAGCGCCCTGAGGTGCAGGTCCACCGGGCGCGCGCCGATGGCACAGCCGCCGGGCAGCGAGACCTCGGCATGGCCGAAGCGCGCCAGCAGCGGGCCGAGCACGAGGATCGAGGCGCGCATCTTGCGCACGATGTCATAGTCGGCGCGGGTCGAGGTCACCGCGTGGCTGGACATGGCCAGCACCTGCCCGTCGTTGAGTGCCTGCACCTCGGCACCGAGCGATTGCAGCAGCAGCGTCATGGTGCGGATGTCCGACAGGCGCGGTGCGTTGGTCAACGTGAGCGGCTGGTCGGTCAGGAGAGTCGCCGGCATCAGCGTGAGACAGGCGTTCTTGGCACCGGCGATCGGAATCTGTCCCGATAGCGGGCCGTTGCCCGTGACGACGATCGAATCCATTAGCTGTCCTTTTCACTGCTCTGCCCGTCTTCGGGCTTGTTATCTTCTGTTGACGCGGCGTCGCGCGCCTTGGCCTGTGCCTTGCGCCGGGCGAGATTCGCCTTCAGCGCGGCCTTCAAACGGGTTTCGCGCTCTTGCGCGGGGGAAATTCGGGGGCTGTTTTTCGGCTCCATGAACTTTCTTTACTTGAGAGGCAAAAAACCGTCCAGATTGCGCTTGCACCCCCCGGCGTTTGCCCTTAGACACCGCGCCACGCCACGAGGCACACCGACGCAACCTAGCGCGGACGCCTCGAAAGGCGACCCGGTGCTGCTGTAGCTCAGTGGTAGAGCACTCCCTTGGTAAGGGAGAGGTCGACAGTTCAATCCTGTCCAGCAGCACCACTTCAAACCCCTGAAAAACATACGCTTTCCGCAAGACGCTGGTGAGCACCTCTGCGTTCGGGCGAGCCTGTGGTCGGCGCGCCGATGTGCGTTGCGGAGCGGACGAAAGGGATTTCCGCCGGAAATCAGCGGCCTTCCGGGCCGTGGCCGACGCGGGTCGAGACGCCGCCAGAAGTCCCTCCCGCGACCTGCCCCTGCGGCACCGAGACGACCGCCACTCGAGCCCCGTTTCCGGCCCTCCGGAGCGGCCCCCGCGTCACCCCGGACCGACCCCTCGGCGCGCGGCGCGGCACACCGCCGATTCCGCGATTCTCCGACTCGGAACGGGCCGACGCACGGGCCGCCTCCAGCGAGACGGCGAAGTCCGGTTCAGCCCCGGTCAGCCGAGGTCAGCCCGGCACGCCGTCATCCGCGAGCGCCCGGTTGCGGTAGCGGCGGTCCTCGGTCACATCCGCGCCGAACCATGCTGGCGGAGTGAAGGCACGGGCGGCGTCTTCCGTGTCGAATTCCACCTCGACCATCACCAGCGGCGCAAGAGCACCGGTGAAGACATCCAGCTCGAAGGCGGTCCCATCGCTCAGCGTGCCGAGGTGGCGGGTCTTTTCCAGGACCCTGCCGCCGGTCGCGGGCCAGAGCGCCTCGAACTGGTCGCGCGTAATCTCGATCTCGCGCTCCATGCGCGCCAGCCCGCCGTCGGACTTCAGCGTCAGGAAGCAGGCACCGCCCTTCTCGCGCAGCCGCAGTTCGACCGTGTCGCCGGCCTGCGTGACATACCCCTGCCGCACCGGCTTGGCCGCCAGCCCCGAAAGGTCCGGCAGCTGCGCGACGAGGAACTTGCGCTCGATCTCCACGCCGCCGCTCATTTGCCGAACACCCGCGTGACCAGCTCGTCATGCAGCGTGCGGTAGGCCGCGCTGGCCGGGCTCGAGGGCGCCGTCGCCAGCACCGGGGCGCGGTGCACCCCCATGCGCTCGATCTCGGAGGCGAAGGGCACCGTCGCCGTCATCAGCCGCTTGCCATGCTCACGGCGCATCTCGTCCATCGTCTCGCCGTGCAGCGACTTCACGCCCTGCGCCATCGAAAAGAACCCGTGCAATTTCTTCTCCTTGAGATCATGGGCGCGGAAGAAATCGCGCAGCTGTTCAAAGGTGCGCTGTGAGAGCGTGGTCGGGATCACCGGGACAACAATGGCATCCGAGGCGCGAAACACGTTTTCTGACAGCGTCGAGATGTTCGGAGGGCAGTCCAGAAGGACCACGTCATAGTCGCTTTTTACCGCCTTCAGGGCCTTTTTCAGGCGCGAGCGCGAATTGCGCATCCGCGCAAGGAAGACGTCGAAATCCCGGAACGTCATATTGGCAGGCAGAACGTCGAGATCGTCGTAGTCGCTGCCACGGATAGCGCCGGCGAAGCGCGCCACATCCTCGAAAAAGCGCGTCTCGGTCAGCTTCTTCGAGGGCTTGACCCGGAAATAGAACCCCGAAGCGCCCTGCGGGTCGAGATCGCAGAGAAGCACGCGCCGTCCAGCCTGCGCCATTGCATATGCAAGGTTCACCGTGGTCGCGGTCTTTCCCACGCCGCCCTTGTTGGAATAGCAGGCGATGATCTTCATTCTTTCCCCCCGTGGAACAGGTCGCGGAACGTCTCGCGCGTGGCCGCGCTGTTGAAAGCGGCAAAGCTGCCGACCACCCGCGCGCGCTCCTCCAGCTGCCGCCCGTGCAGCACGACGATCAGCGCGCCGACACTCTGGGCTGCCTGAAGGTCGCCGGGTGTAGCGCCATCAAGGCGGCCCAGGACCTGTTGCAGGCTGTCTTGCTGCACCGAGCAGTCATTGAAGAGCCCAAGATTGTCCTGCAGCTTCTTCAGCGGTTTGATCAGCCGCTTGAAGGGCGCCTCCGGGAAGAGCGGCGCGAAGAACTCCATCAGGTAGCGCAGCTTCTTGCAGTGGATGCGCAGTTCGTGGACCTCGTGGTCGGGCGTCTCGGCGTCGATCCCCTCGGCGATGGCGCAGATCTTGCGATAGCGCTTCCAGATCAGCCGACAGGCAAAATCATAGGCCGGCAAAGCGGCCTTGTCGCCGCGTGCGAGCTTGCGACGCCCGGATTTCCGGCCGCTGCCGAAAAGCTTGACGAGCGCCGTAATCTCCTTGCGGTAGGCGGGGCTGCGCAGGTGTTCGGCAAGGCTTTTCTGCGCTGCCGCCCGCTCTTCGGCGAAGAGCGCGAACATGCGGTCGAGCCCCGGATGAAGGCTGTCCGGCACCATGCCGTAGAACCTTTCTCGCTCCAACAAGTAGACATCAAGATCGCGCAGCCGTCCCGTCGGCACCATCAGCGCCGAGAAGCGCGTCTTCAACTCGTCCGTCAGCGCGGTGTCGTAAACGTCGCGGAACAGGCTCAGCACCGAGCGTATCTTGCGCAGCGCGATGCGGTAGTCATGCAGGAACTCGGTGTCGTGGTCGGCGATCACCCCGGTTTCGTTTGCGCGGGCCACCGGCAGATAGGCCGCGATGATGTCGCTTGCCGCGTCAAAGGCCTCGGTGTCGTGACCGATCGGAACCTGCGGCTTGGGCCTGTAATCGGGCTGCCCCGGAAAGAGCCCCGCATAGAGCGGCTGCTCTCCGAAAGCGGTGCCGCCTGCTGCCTCGACCATGCCGCGCAGCCGCAGCAGCGCCTTGTCGTAACCCCGCAGCCCCTGAAGCTGCACCACGATCGCGGCGCCGCCTTCGGTGACGCAAAGATCAAGCAGAAGCGCCCGCGCCTGCGTTTTTGCCTCGTCGTCGAGCAGCGCAAGCACGCCGCGCCGCAACACGCCCGCCCCTACGGGGAGCAGGCAACGCAGCGGCGACAGATCGGACAGCGCCGAGGTCACCGGCCCCTTGGCAAATTCGGCCACGAAGCGCGCCGCCGAGACGCCGGGCTGCGCGAGAGACCTGCCTTCGGCCCCCAGCACCTCGATCTGCGTCTCGGTTTCGATCAGCAGCCGCCCCGAATGCCGGATTTCCTGGTCGAACGTATCGCGGACCTGAAAGGCAGTGGTGCCCTCTTCCCAGGACAGGGCCGGGACAAGCCCGCCCACGGCCCCGGCTTCGGCAAGCCGGTCCAGCGCGTCAGGAACGAGGAGATAGAGCCTCGAGCGATCCGCACTCATTTCGCTTTCTTCCCGGCCTTTCGCAGATACTCCTCGATGAGAGCCTCCACGATCTTCTGCACGCTCGACTCTTCTTCGATGGCGCGAATCTTCAAAGCTTTCAGCGTCTTGCCGCTCAACCGCAGCGACGTGTTCTTCTTTTCATCTTCTTCGCCTTTGGCGGTCCTGGCCTTGGACGGCTTCACTTTCGGCATCGCGGCGCTCCGAGTCGATAATGACGTCATGATGTCAACTATCCGCGACGACCGCAACGCGGTATTCGGGCGCCGCGGGCGGCACCTCGTGCGCCCGGCGCAGGCCCCAATGTGCGTCATCGAACAGGCTCCTGCTGATGACACCCGCCGACCGAATGACTAGATAGGTCTCATGGTTGATAAAGGAGATGCAGACCATGCGGACCCTGGTAGTTCTCGGGCTGGTGCTTGCCGCCGCCACGCCCGCTTTTGCGCAAAGTGACAAGGCGGCACGCTGCGAATCTTCGGCCAAGATGGTCATGGAAGCGGTGCAGGCGCGTAAGGACGGAGTTCCCCAGAAACGCACCGAACGGGAATTGCGCCGGGCGCTCGACCGCGACGCGGGCGTCATGCTCGCCCAGTGGATCTATGCCCTGCCCGAAGACCAGTTGAACCTCGACGTGGGACGCAGCTGGGAACAGCAATGCCTCTCGCAGTGATCCGGCCGCGCTGAGGTCTCGGCGCGCCCTCACGTCGCCCTTCCGGCGGGCGGACGACTCGGCTATCTCTAAGGAAAGATAAAAGCGTGGCCGAGGCGCATGGACTCGGCCCCAATGTCCTATGATACTCCGAGCATGAGTCTTCCACCGGGTTTCCTTGACGAGCTGCGCACGCGCACGAGCCTTTCGCAGGTCGTGGGCCGCAAGGTCATGTGGGACAGTCGGAAATCGAACCAGGCCAAGGGCGACATGTGGGCGCCCTGCCCCTTCCATCAGGAAAAGTCGGCCTCGTTCCACGTCGATGACCGCAAGGGCTTCTACTATTGCTTCGGCTGCCACGCGAAGGGCGACGCGATCTCCTTCATCCGCGAGAGCGAGAACGTCGACTTCATGGAGGCCGTCGAGATCCTCGCGCGCGAGGCCGGAATGCCGATGCCGGCGCGCGACCCGCAGGCCGCGCAGAAGGCCGACCGCCGCAGCCAGCTTGCCGAGGTCATGGAGCAGGCGCTGCGCTTTTACCGGATGCAGCTGCGCACCGCCGCCGCCGCCGAGGCGCGCGGCTATCTCGAGCGCCGCGGGCTCAAGCAGGACGTACAGGACCGCTTCGAGCTGGGCTTTGCACCCAATTGCTGGCAGGGGCTCTGGGATCACCTGCGCGGACAGGGCGTGGCGGAGGATCTGATCCTCGGTGCAGGGCTCGCCAAGCCCTCGGACAAGGGCCGCGCGCCCTATGACGTCTTCCGCAACCGCATCATGTTCCCGATCCGCGACGGCCGCGGCCGCGCCATCGCCTTCGGCGGCCGGGCGATGGATCCGCGCGACAACGCCAAATACCTCAACTCGCCCGAGACCGAACTCTTCGACAAGGGCCGCAACCTCTACAATCACGCGCCCGCGCGCGAGGCGGCGGGCAAGGGCCAGCCGCTGATCGTGGCCGAGGGCTACATGGACGTGATCGCGCTCTCGGAGGCGGGCTTCGAGGCGTCCGTCGCGCCACTTGGCACAGCGGTGACCGAGCACCAGCTCGCCCTGCTGTGGCGCATCGCCGACGAGCCGGTGATCGCCCTCGACGGCGACAAGGCCGGGCTGCGCGCCGCCTATCGGGTGATCGACACCGCACTGCCGCTGCTGGTGCCCGGCAAGGGGCTGCGCTTTGCCCTCATGCCCGAGGGGCAGGATCCCGACGACCTGCTGCGCGCCAAGGGGCCGCAGGCGGTGAAGGCGGTGCTCGATCAGGCGATGCCCATGGTGCAGCTGCTCTGGCGGCGCGAGACCGAAGGCAAGGTCTTCGACAGCCCCGAGCGCAAGGCCGCGCTCGACGCGACGCTGCGCGCAGCGCTCAAACGCATCCAGCACCCCGACCTGCGCCGCCACTACGGCGACGAGATCAAGGACCTGCGCTGGCAGCTGTTCCGCGCCCGGCGCGGCGGAACCTCGGGCGGCAACGGCCGCGGGTTTTCCGATGGTCCGGGCCAGTACAGCCCGTTCCGCAGCGGCAAGCGCACCCAGAAATGGGGACAGGCAGTGCCGATCGCGCCAAGCGCCTCGGCCAAGTCCTCGCTGCTGGTGGCGGCGGGCGATGCCGCCGAGACCCGCCTGCGCGAAGATGTCATCCTCGCCGTGCTGCTGCGTTACCCGGCGCTGATGGCGGAGTTCGAAAGCCCGCTCGAAACCCTGCCTTGCGCGGATCCCTCGCATGCCGCGCTGCGCAGCCTGCTTCTGTCCGGGGTCACGCATGATCCCGAAACGCTCCAGGACGAAGCGATGCAGAGAATCGGCCCCGAGGCCCTTGATTCCCTGCTCGCGGCACGCCATGTGGCAGTCGTGCCCTGCCTGCGACATTTCGGTGACAGCGAGCTCGCCCGCCTGACGGTGGCCGAGGAGTTCGCGAAAATTGCCGCTCAGGCAGGTCTGGTGGCCGAGCTCGCCGAGGCTTTGGAGGATATGGAAAGCCTTGCGGACGAAGCCCTTACCTGGCGGCTGGGTCAGGCAGCACAGGCGCGCAACCAGGCGGTGATGAACCGCTCGGAGGATGATGTGGAATTCGACGTGGGCGCAAACGGCGCCCGAATGGACAAAGAAGAACGCAGCGCCTTCGACGCGCTGCTGCAGCAGATTCGCTTTTCCAAGGGTCAGAACTAGATGGCCATTTAGGGAAACTGGAGGAAAAACCGGTAGACGGGTGGCCGAATCAAACGATTCCCCCCATGATTCGCAAAATCGAATCACTTCACTTGCGCGAGTGCCGGCCAGAACCGGCCCCTCCCTTTGACGGAGCACTTCATGGCAGCCAAAGACAACGACGACGCCAAGCCGGAATCTCAGGACGACGCACATAGCCTCGACATGAGCCAGGCCGCGGTCAAGAAGATGATCGCCGAGGCGCGCGAGCGTGGCTTTATCACCTATGACCAGCTGAACCAGGTTCTGCCGCCCGATCAGGTCAGCTCTGACCAGATCGAAGACGTGATGTCGATGCTCTCCGAAATGGGCATCCAGGTCACCGAAGAGGACGAGGAATCCGAGGACGGCGACGACAAGAACAAGGGCTCGACCGATCTCGTCGACGCCTCGCGCGGCCGCGACGTCGCGATGTCGTCCGGCGGTGCCGAGAAGCTCGACCGCACCGACGACCCTGTGCGCATGTACCTGCGCGAGATGGGCTCGGTCGAGCTGCTCTCGCGCGAGGGCGAGATCGCCATCGCCAAGCGCATCGAGGCCGGCCGCAACACGATGATCGCGGGCCTCTGCGAAAGCCCGCTGACCTTCCAGGCGATCACCATCTGGCGCGAGGAACTCCTCGGCGAGGAAATCCTGCTGCGCGACGTGATCGACCTCGAGGCGACCTTCGGCAACCAGCTCGACGAGGACGGCGAGCTCGACGAGCCCGTGGTCGGCGGCGGCGATGCCTCGGCGCAGAAGCAGCGCAGCAACGAGCCCGAGCTCGATGCCGACGGCAACCCGCTGCGCCGCGACGACGACGAGGATGACGACGATCAGGCCAACATGTCGCTCGCCGCGATGGAGACCGCGCTGAAGCCGCGCGTGCTGGAAACCCTGGACACGATCGCCGCCGACTACGAGACCCTCTCGGAAATGCAGGATGCCCGGATCAGCGCTACGCTGAACGAGGATGGCTCTTTCTCCGCCGACGACGAGGCGCAGTACCAGCGCGTGCGTTCGGAAATCGTCGTACTGGTGAACGGGCTTCACCTGCACAACAACCGCATCGAGGCGCTGATCGACCAGCTCTACGGCATCAACAAGCGCATCATGATGATCGACAGCTCGATGGTGAAGCTGGCCGACCAGGCCCGCATCAACCGCCGCGAGTTCATCGACGAGTACCGTGGCCGCGAGCTTGATCCGAACTGGATGGATCACATGGCGGCCAAGGACGGCCGCGGCTGGCAGATGTTCATCGAGCGCTTCTCGGACAAGGCCGAAGAGCTGCGCGCCGACATGGCGCAGGTCGGCCAGTACGTCGGCCTCGACATCTCCGAATTCCGCCGCATCGTCCAGCAGGTGCAGAAGGGCGAGAAAGAGGCACGTCAGGCCAAGAAGGAAATGGTCGAGGCCAACCTGCGCCTCGTGATCTCCATCGCCAAGAAATACACGAACCGCGGGTTGCAGTTCCTCGACCTCATCCAGGAAGGCAACATCGGCCTGATGAAGGCCGTGGACAAGTTCGAGTACCGCCGCGGCTACAAGTTCTCGACCTACGCGACCTGGTGGATCCGCCAGGCGATCACCCGCTCGATCGCCGACCAGGCGCGCACCATCCGTATCCCGGTGCACATGATCGAGACGATCAATAAGCTGGTCCGCACCGGCCGCCAGATGCTGCACGAGATCGGCCGCGAGCCGACCCCGGAAGAACTGGCGGAAAAGCTGCAGATGCCGCTCGAGAAGGTCCGCAAGGTGATGAAGATCGCCAAGGAGCCGATCTCGCTCGAAACGCCGATCGGCGACGAGGAAGATTCGCAGCTCGGCGATTTCATCGAGGACAAGAACGCTATCCTGCCGCTCGACAGCGCGATCCAGGAAAACCTCAAGGAGACCACCACCCGCGTGCTCTCCTCGCTCACCCCGCGTGAAGAGCGGGTTCTGCGGATGCGCTTCGGCATCGGCATGAACACCGACCACACGCTGGAAGAGGTCGGCCAGCAGTTCTCGGTGACGCGCGAGCGGATCCGCCAGATCGAGGCCAAGGCGCTGCGCAAGCTCAAGCACCCCTCGCGGTCGCGCAAGCTGCGCTCGTTCCTCGACCAGTAAGCGCGGAGGCAGGTCCATGTCCCTCTGGTCCCGTCTCTTCGGCGGCGGAAGCTCCGACACCGGCAAGGCGAAACCGCAGGTGGAAGCCATCGAGTACAATGGCTTCCGCATCTTCCCCGAGCCGATCCCGGCAGAGGGGCAGTTCCGCATCGCCGCCCGCATCGAGGCCGAAGTGGGAGGCGAGACGAAGGTGCACGAGTTGATCCGCGCCGATGTCATCCGCGACCACGGCGAGGCCGTCGAAGCCTCGATCCGCAAGGCGAAGCAGATGATCGACGAACAGGGCGCGCGGCTCTTCGGCTGAAGCACCTTCCGCAGGTCCTACCAAGCGCCGCCCCTTGGGGCGGCGTTTTGCTGTGTGGAATCTAGTCGTGCGGCGCCCGGCGCATCCGCCACCGGCGGTGCAGCCAGAAGCCCACCACCAGCAACGCCGGGATCGCCAGCAGCAGTTGGGTGCGGTCGATGTGGCCCCAGATGATATGCACCAGCCTGCCGATGCCATGACCTACAACCACCATGACAACCGCCCAGACCAGCGCTGCAAGGCAGGTGATCGGCAGGTAGAGCGCCGGGCGTAGCCCCGCGCTGGTGGCCAGCAGAACCGGGGTCACCGTCCGCATTCCGGGCAGGAACCGGAAGGCCGCTGCCAGAAGAGCCGGGCGTGCGAGGAACCTCCGCGCCATCCCCTGCGACACCGGGTGGGCAAGGATGTGTTGCACCCGAGGGTGGTCGCGATAGCGCCGCGCCAGCAGGAAGATCGCCACATCGGAGCTCCAGCCGCCCGCCCAGGCCGCCGCCAGCACCGGCCAGAGCGGCAGCAGCCCGTGATGCGCCAGCAGCCCCGAGGTGATCGCCACGGTATCGCCCTCGAGCGCGCAGCCGAGGTAGACGATGATCAGCCCGTATTTGGCGATCAGCGCGTCCAGCATCCGGTCAGAGCCCGTAGTCCGCGACCATTCGCGCCAGCCCCTCGTCCAGCGCCACCCGCGGCGCCCAGCCCAGCACCTGCCGGGCGCGCGCGATGTCGAGCACGCTCGACTTCACTTCCAGCGCCGAGGGCTCGGTCACCAGGTTGAGCTGCCGCCCCGTTGCCGCCTCCATCTGCGCGACCAGCGCGTTGAGCGAACAGCCCTCCCCCGCCCCGAGATTCAGCCGGGTCACCGGGTTCGGCAGCGCGCCGTGCACCACCCGTTCGACGGCACCGCAGAAATCATCCATGTGAAGGTAGTCCCGCGAAGTCTCGCCGCTGCCGTAGACGGTGAAGGCTGCGCCACTCGCCAGCGCATCGAGCAGCAGCCGCATCACCCCACGCTCGCGCCCCGGCATCGCCGTGCCATAGGGGTTGCCGAGCCGCAGGATCGTCAGCCGGAAGCCGTGCTGCGCGGCAAGAAACAGCAGCGCCTCCTCCACCGCCAGCTTGTGCAGCGCGTAGTAGCCCTTGGGCTGCGGCTCGCGGGTTTCGGGGATCGGCAGATCGTCGGTGTCGCCATAGACCGCCGCTGTCGACAGATAAACGAAATGCCCGCGCCAGCCCCGCGCCACCAGGGCCTCGACGAACGCCGTCTGCGGCGCGGTGACGTCCTGCATGACCGCGCCGATCGATGCGAAGCGTCGCCGGGCGTCGGACAGCCCGGCGCAATGCACGATGGTCGCCCCCGCGTCGCCCGGCGCCAGCCAGCCCGGATGCAGCGCGTCGCTCACCCGCACGTGCGGCAGGGCGCGTGCGCCCTCGGGCAGCGCACTGCGCGAGATGCCCGTCACAGGTTGGCCCGCCTCGGTAAGCGCGCGCAGGATCTCGTACCCAAGGACCCCGGCGCAACCGGTTACGTAAGTCTGCGGTGCCATCTTCGCGGGGTTCCTTGCCTGCATTTCCAGCGCACCAGGAGAGGCGCGCGCCGACGTTACGACAAGCCCGCAGCCGGTTCCACGCGTTTCGGCGCCGCCAGGACCCCGCCGGCAGCCCGCCGCCATCGCCCCGTGACGAACGCGCGCTAAATCACCCGGAACGCTGACCTTATTGCCGCTGCGCCTAGCCCGACGTGTTCCGCTGCGTTAAGGTGCCCGCATGGTTTCGAGAAAGGACAGTTCATTGCGCCCTCGGCACTCTTTTATTTCCCTGAGCCTCGCCCTCGGCCTCGCCGCCCTGCCGGCCTCGGCCTTTGAAACGCTCAGCTTCGCATTTCCCGATCTCGACCAGGACATCCAGGACCAGATCACCTCGTTTTCCGCACTGGTGAGGGCCAAGACCGACGGTAAAACCGAGGGGGCGGACGTCATGGCCGCCGCGCTCCAGGACTACGGGATCATCGTCGAGACGCTTTACAACAGCGGCTACTACGGCCCCGAGGTTTCGATCCGCATCGATGGGCGCGAGGCGTCGGACATCCCGCTGCTGACCACGCCGAAGTCGGTGAACCGGGTGGACGTTCTGGTCAACCATGGGCCGACCTTCAAGTTCGAACGCACCGACATCTCGCCGCTGGCCCCCGGAACCGATCTTCCAACCGATTTCAAGCGGCGCGAGCGCGCCCGCGCGGGCACCATCAGCAGCGCCGCGCAGGCGGCCGTGGATGGCTGGCGCAACATCGGCTACCCCAAGGCAGAGCTGACCCGCGAGGATGTCACCGCCAATCACGAGACACGAAGGGTGAACGTCGACCTTGGCGTGACCACCGGTCCCCGGTTGCGCTTCGGCCGTCTGCTCAACGTCGGAGACAGCGCGGTCCGCGGCTCTGCAAGGCGACGGATTGCCGGACTTCCGACCGGCGAAATCTATGACCCGGACGAGGTCAATGACGCCGTCGACCGGCTTACCCGCACCGGCACTTTCGCGACGGTCACCCTGCGCGAGCGGGACGAGCCCAACCCCGATGGCACGCTCGATTACACGCTTCAGGTTGTCGATTCGAAGCCGCGCCGCATCGGAGCCGGGGCCGAGATCAGCTCGCTCGAGGGGCTGTCGCTGACCGGCTACTGGCTGCACCGGAACATCCTCGGCGGCGCCGAGCGGCTGCGCTTCGATGCCTCGATCACCGATATCACCGATCAGGCCGACACGCTCGACTACACGCTCAGCGGTCGACTCGACGTGCCCGCGGTCATCGGCCCCGAGACCAACGGCTTCTTCCTGACCGAATTGCAGCACCTGCAAGAGCCGAACTACGACCTCGACAGCATCGAGTTGACGCTGGGGATCAGTCGGCAGCTGACCGACTATCTCTATACCGAGATCGGCGTCGGCTATCTCTACTCCGAGACCTCCGACGACCTCGGCGACCGAACCTTCGAGCTCTTCACCCTGCCGATGAAGGCCGAGTACGACCGTCGCGACAATGAGTTCGACCCCCGCCACGGCTTCTACCTGCTCACCGAGGCGACACCCTTCCTGAACCTGCGCGACGACCCCAATGGCGCAAGGCTCTACGCCGACGCCCGCGGGTACTTGGCGCTTGGCGAGCGCGAGCGCTCGGTGCTGGCGGGGCGGGTTATGCTCGGTTCGGTGGTCGGACCGGACATCGACGAAACCCCACCGGACTACCTGTTCTACTCGGGCGGTGCGGGCACCGTCCGCGGCCAGCCCTACCAGTCGCTGGCCATCGACCTCGGCAACGGCGACACGATCGGCGGGCGCAGCTTCGCCGGCCTCTCGGCCGAGTTCCGGCAGGACATCGGCGAAAGCCTCGGCGCGGTGCTGTTCTATGACGCGGGCTACGTCGGGCGTGACAGCACTCCTGGCGGCGATGACGGCGAGTGGCACGGCGGCGCGGGCCTCGGCGTGCGCTACAAGACGGGCATCGGCCCGCTGCGCTTCGATGTCGCCATGCCCGTCGGCGGCGACACCGGCGAGGGCGTTCAGATTTACCTCGGGATAGGACAGGCGTTTTGACCCTTCTCAAGCAATTTTTCATCCTGCTGCTCCTGCCGCTCTTTCTGGCGGTGCCCCCTGCGCTGGCGCAGGAGGAAGACGAGGACAGCGGCGGTTTCTTGGAACGGCTGATCGAGGATTCCCTCTCGGGCGCCGGTCGCGACGTGCGCATCATCGGCTTTCGCGGCGCGCTGAGTTCCGAGGCGACGCTCGAGCGAATGACCATCTCTGATTCCGAGGGCGTCTGGCTGACGCTGGAGAATGCCAAGCTGAACTGGCGCCGCACCGCACTGCTGCGCGGCCAGCTCGTGGTCAACGAGCTGAGCGCCGAGCGGCTGGCCATTGCCCGCGCCCCGATCACCGAGGGCGACGCCCCCGCCCCCGAGGCCTCGGGCGATTTCGCCCTGCCGGATCTGCCGGTCTCGGTCGACGTCGGCGCGCTGAAGATCGCGCGGGTCGAGCTGGGCGCGCCGCTGATGGGCGAAGAGATCGCGCTGGAAGTCGAGGGCTCGGCGAAGCTCGCGGATGGCGAAGGCAATGCCGACATCTCGGTGAACCGCCTCGACGGGCCGCAGGATTCGCTGACCCTCGCAGGCAGCTACGCCAATGCGAGCGGCGCGCTGACCATTGACGTCGCGCTAGAGGAAGAGAGCGGGGGCATCGTCGGCACCAAGCTCGGCCTGCCCGGTGCACCGTCGCTCGCCATGACGGTCAAGGGCGACGGCGTTCTCGACGACTTCAAGGCCGACCTGCAACTCGCCACCGACGGCGAGGAACGGCTCGGCGGCCAGGTCACGCTGCAAGGCAGTTCCGAGGCCGGGCGCCAGTTCACCGCCGATCTTTCCGGCGATCTGCGCCCGCTGCTGCCGGAAGAGCACCGCGAGTTCTTCGGCCCCGAACAGAGCTTGCAGGTCTCGGGGCTGAAGGCGGCCGATGGCACGCTCGACCTGGAGACGCTGGACTTGCAGACCGCCATGGTCTCGCTCACCGGCGCGGCGCGCATCGGCGCGGACGGCTGGCCGCAGCTGATGAGACTCGATGGCGAGATCGCCTCGGACGACGGCAGCTCGGTGCGACTGGCCATGTCGGGTGATGTCACCCTGCTCGACCATGCCACGCTGACTCTCGATTTCGACGCCTCGCAGGGTGAGGCCTTCACGCTCGACCTCGTGGCCGAGGGCATCGATCGCCCCGACATGACCATCGCGCGCGCCGATATCGCCGGGCGCGGCACCATCCGCCGCAGCTCTGGCGCCTCGCTGCCCGGCGGCGTGGACGCGCAACTGACCTTCGACGCCTCCGGCCTCGACTTCGCCGACGCCTCGATGGCTGACGCCGCCGGCGAGGAACTGAAGGGCGTGATGCAGATCGAGTGGCAGGCGGGCGATCCGCTCTACCTGCGCCAGATCGACTTCGGCGGCGCGGGCCTCTCGCTCGCCGGCGACGTGACCTTCTCGGGTCTCGGCAACAGCGGCAACATCGTCATCGAACCCGACCTTGCCGTGAAGGCCGAGGATATCTCGCGGTTCTCCGGCCTTGTCGGGCGCCCGCTTGGCGGGGACGCCGACCTTGCCGTGAAAGGCACGTTGGAGCCGGTCGCAGGCCGCTTCGATGTCACCACGCAGGGCCGCACGCGCGACCTGAGAACCGGCATCGCGCAGGCCGACGGGCTGCTCGAGGGCGAAGTCGAACTCTTCGCCTCGGCGGTGCGCAACGAGGAAGGCACCGAGCTGCGCCGTCTCGACCTTTCAGGCGAGGGCCTGAAGGCCGTGGCCGAGGCAAAGCTGCAGACCGGCGGCAGCACCGGCACGTTCGACATCTCGATCCCTGACGTCTCGAAGGTGCAGGAGGGACTCTCGGGCGCGGTGCAGGTGAACGGCACGCTCGACGAGACCCCAGAGTCCTACCGGCTCGACATCACCGGCAGCGCGCCGGGCGGCACCGACCTCGACGGGCTGGTCACCGCCAGCAAGCTCGAGGAAGGTGGCATCGGCACGATCCGCTTCGAAGGCGACGCCGCAGCCCGGGACCTGTCCGCCTTCGCGCCGCTGGCAGGAAAACCGCTGGCGGGCGGCGTAGACCTGAAAACCGACGTCACCTACACGCTTGACGGCGGCGCCATCGACGCGGTGCTCGACGGCACGTTGAGCAACGTGGAAACCGGCATCGCGCAATTGGACGGGCTGCTCACCGGCAGCGTCGATCTCGGTGCCTCGGTGGCCTATGACGGCGATCTGGCGCAGATCAGCAAGCTCGAGGTGGACGGGCAGGCGATACAAGTCTCGGCCGAGGGCGATGTCTACACCGCCGCGCTGCTCGGAGGCACCCCCACCCCCGGCGCCGGTCAGAGCAACGCCAGTTTCGATATCTCGCTGCCCGACATGTCCCTGATCCAGCCTGAAATCACCGGCCCCGCGCGCTTCACCGGCACGCTTCAGGAAGAAGGCACCGCCTATCTGCTCGACCTCGACGCCTCCGCTCCCGGCAATGTCCGCATCATCGGCAAGGCCAGCGCGGAGAAGCAGGCCGATGGCAGCCTCGGCATGGTGACCTTCGACGGCGACGTCGCCGCCTCGGACCTGTCTATCTACGCGCCGCTGGCCGGCAGGCCGCTGGCGGGCGGGCTGAACCTGACCGCCGACGTCTCCTACGACATGGCGACAGGCGCGGCGGATGCGGTGATCGACGGCACGACCCGCGATCTCGGCACCGGCATCGCGCAGGTGGACGGGCTGCTCAGCGGCACGGTCGATCTGGATGCCTCGGTGGCCTATGACGGCGACCTGGTGCAAATCCGCCAGTTCGACGTGAATGGGCAGGCGATCAAAGTCACCGCGCAGGGCGATGTCTACACCGCCGCGCTGCTCGGCAAGGAGCCCTCTGCGCAGAGCGGCCTCAGCAGCGCCAGCTTCGACATCTCGCTGCCTGACATGTCGCTGATCCAGCCGGGTGTCACCGGAGGCGCGCGGCTGAACGGCACGCTTCAGGAAAGCGACGGCGCCTATCAGCTCGACTTCACCGGCTCGGGGCCGGGCCAGGCCAATGCGCAGGGCCGCGTCACCGCCGAGAAGCTCGGCGGCGGCAAGCTCGGCACGGTGGGCTTCGACGGAACCGCCTCGGTGGCCTCGCTCGGCGCCTATGCGCCGCTTGTGGGTCAACCGCTGAGCGGCGGGCTGAACTTCGACGGCACAGTGAACTACAACCTCGCCGACGGCAGCCTTGCCGCCGACGGGCAACTCCAGACCCGCGCGCTGGCGCTCGGCATTCCCACCGTCGACCAGCTGGTCGGCGGCGACGGCAGCGCCGTGGTGCAGCTGACCCGCGACGCGAGCGGCGCGCTCAGCATCCGCCAGCTCGAGGTGCAGACCCGCGAGATCACCGCCACCGCCAGCGGCGGCTACGGCGGCGCGAACAGCAGCATCACCTACAATGTCGCGCTGCGCGATCTGGGCTTGTTGGTGCCGCAACTTCCGGGCCGCGCAACCGCCGAGGGCACGTTGGCGCTGAACGGAAGCCAGTATCAGCTCCGGACCAATGTGACTGCTCCTGGCGGGACACGGGCGCAGGTCTCGGGGACGATCGCGCAGGACTTCGGCAGCGCCAACCTCGCGATCACCGGCAATGCGCCGCTCGAACTGGCAAATGAAGTCGCTGCGCCCAACCTGCTGTCGGGAATGGCGAACATCGACCTGCGGCTGAACGGTCCCCTGGCCGTGGAATCGCTGTCGGGCAATGTCACGGTCAATGGCGCGCAGGTCCTGGTGCCCGGTGCCGGGCTGGAGCTGACCGGGCTCGACCTCAACGCCGCCCTTGGCGGCGGCCAGACGCGGCTGACCGCCTCCTCCGGCCTGGCGACCGGCGGCAGGATCAACGTGGACGGCACCATCGGCATGAGCGGCAGCTATCCCGCCGATCTGCGCATCGCGCTCAACCAGCTCGTGCTCGAGGATCGCCGGCTCTACCAGGTGCAGCTTGGCGGCAACGTGTCCATCTCGGGTCCGCTGCTCACCGGTCCCGCCATCGGCGGCGAGATCCTGATCGACAATGCCGAGATCCGCATCCCGGAAACCGGGCTCGGGCCGGGCAGCCGCGGCTTCGTGCTGACGCATCTCTCGGAGCCGTTCGGCTCGCGGGTGACCCGCATCCGCGCCGGGCTGCTCGACGAGGAGAAGAAGAGCGGCGGCTCGGCCTACGCGCTGCCGCTCGACCTGGTGATCCGGGCCCCGCAGCAGATCTTCGTGCGCGGCCGCGGTCTCGACATGGAACTGGGCGGGGCGCTGCGGATCACCGGCAGTTCGAATGACGTGATCCCGCAGGGCCGGTTCGACCTGATCCGCGGCCGGCTCGACATTCTCGGCCAACGGCTCACACTGGACCGCGCGACCATGGCGCTGACCGGCGATTTCATCCCGACGCTGGACATCGCCGCGACCAGCCAGGTTGAAAGCACCACGGTGACGGTCAGCATCACCGGGCTCGCCACCGCGCCCGACGTGGAATTCACCTCGGATCCCTCGCGCCCCGAGGAAGAGGTGCTGGCGCTTCTGCTCTTCGGGCGCGATCTGACCGAGATCTCGGGCTTCCAGGCCCTTCAGATCGCGGCGGCGGTGAACACCCTTGCCGGACGCGGGTCCGGCGCGGTGGACAACCTCCGGCAGGGGCTCGGGCTCGACGATCTCGACGTCACCACCAATGACGAGGGCCAGGCCGGCCTGCGGCTCGGCAAGTACATCTCCGAGGACATCTACACCGACGTCGAGGTCGACTCCGGCGGCGGCAGCGCGGTGAACCTCAACATCAAGATCACCCCCAGCTTGAAAGCCAAGGGCAGCGTGACCTCGGAGGGCGACAGCACGCTCGGTCTCTACTACGAGCACGACTACTAGGGTGCCTGTGTATTGCGCGCCAAAGGGGTGTCCCTCCGGGGGCACCCCTTCTTCTTACGAGCCACAGCATTGCAAGCGCGGCAGCACAGTCCTAGACAGGGGCCGTTTGTCAGCAGGGGGTGCGTCATGGACAGGCGAAACATGGTCCACAGCGGCGACGGGGGACTGCCCACCGAGGGCAGGTTCCGCATGATCGCCGGGCGGTTCTACCGGATCGTGCCCACGGCCCGCCGAGACCAGGCGCTCTCGCCCGCGCTCAGCCCCGAGGGGCGGTTTCACCACTCGGGCCAGCCGACGCTCTATGTCTCCTCCCGGCCCGACTGGGCCGAGCACGCGATCCAAGCCTACGTGAAAGAGGGCGATCCCCCGCGCATCATCTGCGAACTGGAGGTCGCCGGGGCGCGGGTGCTCGATCTGCGCGATGCGGCGCAATGCGCCGACTGGCGGGCCGAGCCCGCACTCGCGGCGGTGCCCTGGCTGCCCGAGCGGGCGGCGGGGAATGCCGCCTCGACCTGGCGGGTGTCCGATCTGGCGCGACAGGGCGGCGCCGACGGGATGATCTACACCGCGCGCAGCGCGCCGAGCCGCTGGCACCTTGTGTTGTTCGACTGGCTGTCACCGCGGGTCGGGGCCCGGCTCACCGGCCGGACCCTGCCCTATCCACTGCGAGCGGACTGAGGCGGTTCAGAGCCCCAGCGCGGCCTCGACCTCGGCCAGGGTGACGGCGCCCGGCGCCGCGCCGTTGCGCACCAGCCGTGCGGCCAGTTGAGTGAACCAGTCGTTGCCCGGTGTCGCCACGCCAAGCTGCCGGCCCAGCAGCGAAACCTCGCCATTGAGGTAGTCGGTCTCCACCGAGCCAGCGCCCCGCGCGAGGCTCTGCGCCGTGGAACTGCCGACGCGCGTCACCCCCGGCACCTCGACGATCTTGAGCTGCGCCGCGCGCTTGTCGTCATCCTCTGCCGGGTCTGACCATGCGATGCCGGCCTTGGCCATGACCGCTTCGGCCTCGGCCTTCAGCGCCGCCGTCACCGCCGTGCCGTCGATCTCTTCGCCAAGCGCCGCGCCGACGATATTGCCGAGGTTCATCAGCAGCTTGCCGTATTTCCGCTGCATCACTGCCTCGCGCACGGCAGAGGGGAAGCCCGCCGCTTCGAGCCGCGCAACCAGGGCCGCATCAGCCGCGTCCGAGCCCGCCGGAAAGCGCCCGATGTCGAAGGAGCCGATGCAGGGCGCGCCGTAGCAGACCACCTCGCCGGGTTGCACGAAATCCGCCGGAAGCATGACCGTGACGCCATGCACGTTGTGGAAGTAGCGCAGCGCCAGCCGCTCGTTCTCGACCCCGTTCTGGAAGCAGAAAACGTGCTGGTCGCGCAGTCCCGCGTCGCGAAGCTGCATCAGCGCAGCCTCGGTGTGCTGGGTCTTCACGCAAAGGAAGATCACGTCGTCATCGCGCAGCTGCGCCTCGGCGGGGCTTGCCACGCAAGCAAAGCTGGCATGGCGATCGCCATCGGCGGTGCGCAGCGTAAGCCCACCCGCACGGATCGCCTCTAGCTGGGCACCCCGCGCAATCCCCAGGACATCCTCTCCGGCCTCGGTCAGCGCAACGGCGAGCGTGCCGCCGACCGCGCCGACGCCAAGGATAACGACCCGGCTCATGCCACCGCCTCCGCAAGTGGCAACCCGCCGATCTGCGCCAGCAGGGTGACGATCTCGTCCACGCCCTTGCCGTGTTTGACCTGCGCGAAGACGAAGGGCTTGCCCGCCCGCATCCGCGTGGCATCGCGCTCCATGACCTCGAGCGAGGCGCCGACATAGGGCGCAAGGTCGGTCTTGTTGATGACGAGGATGTCCGACTTGGTGATCGCCGGTCCGCCCTTGCGGGGAATTTCCTCGCCCGCCGCCACGTCGATGACGTAGATCGTCACATCCGCCAGTTCCGGCGAGAAGGTGGCGGAAAGGTTGTCGCCGCCGCTTTCGATAAGGATCAGGTCGAGGTCGGGGAAGGTCTCGTTCAGCTCGGCGATGGCGGCAAGGTTGATAGAGGCATCCTCGCGGATCGCCGTATGCGGGCAGCCGCCGGTCTCGACACCCTTGATACGGTCGAGCGGCAGGATCTGCTGGCGCATCAGCTCCTCGGCGTCCTCGCGAGTGTAGATGTCGTTGGTCACCACGGCCATCGAGAGCCGGTCGCGCAGGGCACGGGCGAGCGCCGCGGTGAGGGTGGTCTTGCCGGCGCCCACGGGGCCGCCGAGGCCGACGCGGAGGGGTCCGTTGGGGGAAGTCATGTGGTCTCCGTCGCTTGTCAGGATCTGAAGATGCGGGAATAGAGCGTTTCGTGGCGCTGGCTGGCGATGTCGGACAATGGGGCGAAGCCGCCGATCTCGTCGAGGCTCGCGGTCATCGCCCGTTCCGCCAGCGCCTCGCAGAGCGGCGACAGCGCGCGGATCACCCCTTGCCCCTCGGTCTGGCCGAGTGGGACAAGGCGGATCCCGGCGGCGGCGAGGTTCGCGGCAAAGGCCTGAAGGTAGAGTTGCAGCGCGGGCAGCAGCGGCAGATCGAGCGCGCGCACCGCCTGCCCGACGGCAACGGGATAGGGCGCGGGCACGATATTGACCTGCCAGAGGTCGGAGACGGTCGAAGCAAAGGCCTCGCCCTGCTTCACCGTCTCCAGCCGGCGTTCAGCGGAAGGGGTGAGCGCCGTGGCAAGCGCGGCCAGTTCCGCCGCGTCCGCCCCCTGCGCGACCTGCGCCAGCAGCACCGCGTCGCTCCAGCCGGCACCATGTTCGAGCACCGCCTCTAGCCAGCCCTGAAGCTGGGCGGCGGTGGAGATGCGCCCCTCCTGCACCAGCGTCTCGAGCCCATGCGAATAGGCGAAGGCGCCCACCGGGAAGGAGGGCGAGAAGAGCTGGTGCAGGGTCAGCAGCGGGTCAGTGGTCATGCGTGTGCGCGGAACCATGCGCGTGGGAATGGCTGTGGCTGTGCCCATGATCATGGTCATCGCTGTGCGCATGGGAATGGGAATGCGAGTGCGCGTGGCTGTGCGCGCTCCCCTCCGGCCCATGGGAATGCGAGTGGTCGTGCCCATGCGTCCGGCCGTGGCCATAGGCACCGCCCTCGGGGGTGAAGGGCTCGAGCACCTCCTCCACCGTCGCACCGATATGGGCGAGCATGTCGCGGATCACGTGGTCGCGCTGGATCAGCAGCCGCGCGGCTTCGATCTGGCAAGGGGTATGGCGGTTGCCGATGTGCCAGGCAAGGCGCGGCAGGTCCGCCCCGCTCACCGCCAGCAGCGGCTCGGCGGCGGCCTCGACGCGCACCGCGCGCCCGTCGGTCAGCACGAAGGCATCGCCCTGATCGAGGCTTTCGGTATGCGCGAGGTCGACAAGGAAGCTTTCACCCTGATCGCTTTTCAGCACCTTGCGGCGCAGGAAGCGGTCCTCGTAGCTGAGCGTCACGCTCAACGGCGCCTCGGGGGCGGCGCCCTTGCGGGCGATCTCGTGGGACACGGGCAAAGATGTCATGGAAGGGCTCCGGGGATCGTCTGGATTGCGCCAGCACCCTCGGTCCAACCGCCGGAAAAGGCAAGGCCACGCACCGGGATCACCGGGGCGTGGCCTTGATGTGCCGAGTTCTGCGGCGCTTTCGCGCCCCAAGCGAACTCAGAGGTAGAAGACGTCCTGGAAGACGTGACGCGCGATGTCTTCGCGGCGAAGGCCACGCTCGGCGAGTTGCTCGTCGGACAGACGCTGCAGGGCTTCGATCTTGCGCAGGCGCGGGTTTGCTTCACCCATGGCCACGAGGCCGTTGCCGATGGCAGCAAAGAAGCGCGTGAAGAACGGTGCCTGCTCGGTACGAGCGGATGCGGTCAGAAATGCCATTTGGAAACCTATCCTTATGTTCGGTTTTGGTTTCCTCCCCTGGCACTCAAGATAGGCCAGCCCACCCCGAACAACAAATGCTGCATGTGCATAGCCGGCCCTCGGAGAGCGCAAAGATCACAGATATGTTTATTTCACCGAACGGCCTCTATCGCGAAATAATCGTACCTCTCCTGGCCTTCAGTATCCGAAAAGCCCGAAAGGAAGGACAATCCGAGCTCCGGCAGCCATGTCACGTAGTCAATCGTCTCGTCGTCGTAGTGCTGGATGATCGGGATCATGTCGTAGGTGCATGCGCCGAAGGTGATTTCCGTCTCGGGCCCGAAGCGATAGCTCTGCACCTCGGTGCCGAGACGTCCCGCCTCCGTCACGGTAACCTTCACCGTCCAGCTGCCGGCCGGCTTCGGCATGGGCATGGCGGCGGGCGGCATCGGAAATCCGAAGGTGGTGCGGGTTTCCGGAACCGGCGCACCGTCCTCGAGATCGAGAGTCTCGAGCACGTAAAGACCCGACCCCAGCAGCGTCCGGGTCACCGCGACGCCGTCCTGCTCGTAGACCGAGCGGACCAGCGCGGGTCCCTGTCGCGTGAAGAGTTCGGAGGCGCCCTCCGCCCCGCGCAGGCGGATGCCCGTGTCGAGATCGGCGGATGTCGGGCAGGATGCGGCGTTGGCGAGACCCGGTACGAGGGTCATGGCGAGCACCAGCGGAGAGAGATTCATCTGTGAGTCCTTCCGGGCCGCCCTTTGCGGCCCGGAAGCAATCTATCCAATCCCGGCGGGAAGGTCAGTAGAGGAAGTAGCGTTGCGCCATCGGCAATTCCTTTGCCGGCTCGCAGGTCAGCAGCTCGCCGTTCGCCCGCACCTCGTAGGTCTCTGGGTTCACCTCGACATGCGGCAGCGCGTCGTTGAGGATCAGGTCCTTCTTGCCGATGCCGCGGGTGTTCTTCACCGCCAGCGTCTGCTTGGCGATGCCAAGCTTGTCGCGCAGCCCATCGGATTGCGCCGCCTCGGACACGAAGATCACCGCCGAGTTCTCGACCGAGCGGCCATAGGCGCCCCACATCGGGCGGGTGTAGACCGGCTGCGGCGTCGGGATCGAGGCGTTGGGATCGCCCATCTGCGCGCAGACGATGGTGCCGCCCATCAGCACCATCTCGGGTTTCACGCCGAAGAAGGCCGGGTTCCACAGCACGAGGTCGGCGCGCTTGCCTTCCTCGATCGAGCCGATGTGCTGGCTGATGCCATGCGCGATCGCGGGGTTGATCGTGTACTTGGCGATGTAGCGGCGGACGCGGAAATTGTCGTTGTCGCCCTGCTCCTCGGCCAGCTTGCCGCGCTGCTTCTTCATCTTGTCGGCGGTCTGCCAGGTGCGGATGATCACCTCGCCGACGCGGCCCATGGCCTGGCTGTCGGATGCGATGATCGAGAAGGCGCCCATGTCGTGCAGGATGTCCTCGGCGGCGATGGTCTCGCGACGGATGCGGCTCTCGGCGAAGGCCACGTCCTCGGGGATCGACTTGTCGAGGTGGTGGCAGACCATCAGCATGTCGAGGTGTTCCTCGAGCGTGTTCTGCGTGTAGGGCCGGGTGGGGTTGGTCGAGCTCGGAAGCACGAACTCCTCGCCGCAGATCTTGATGATGTCGGGGGCGTGGCCGCCGCCCGCGCCTTCGGTGTGGAAGGCGTGGATGGTGCGGCCCTTCATCGCCGCGACGGTGTTCTCGACGAAACCCGACTCGTTCAGCGTGTCGGTGTGGATCATCACCTGCACGTCCATGGCATCTGCAACCGACAGACAGGTGTCGATCGTCGCGGGCGTGGTGCCCCAATCCTCGTGCAGCTTGAGGCAGCAGGCACCGCCGCGGATCTGTTCCTCCAGCGCGGCGGGCAGCGAGGCGTTGCCCTTGCCCGCGAAGGCGAGGTTCATCGGGAAGGCATCGGCGGCCTGCATCATCCGCCCAAGGTGCCAAGGTCCCGGCGTGCAGGTGGTGGCCAGTGTGCCATGCGCCGGGCCGGTGCCGCCGCCGAGCATGGTGGTCAACCCAGAGTGCAGCGCGTCCTCGATCTGCTGCGGGCAGATGAAGTGGATGTGGCTGTCCATGCCGCCAGCGGTGAGAATGCGCCCCTCGCCGGCGATCGCCTCGGTGCCGGGGCCGACGATGATGTTGACGCCGGGCTGGGTGTCCGGGTTGCCCGCCTTGCCGATCTTGGCGATGCGCCCGTCCCTGAGGCCGACGTCCGCCTTGTAGATGCCGGTGTGGTCGACGATCAGCGCGTTGGTGATCACCGTGTCCACCGCGCCCTGCGCACGGGTGTACTGCGACTGGCCCATGCCGTCGCGGATCACCTTGCCGCCGCCGAATTTCACCTCTTCGCCATAGAGCGCGCGATCGCCCCCACCGGCGAGCGTGGCGGTAAGGTCGCGTTCGACCTCGATGATCAGGTCGGTATCTGCAAGCCGCACCTTGTCCCCGGTGGTGGGGCCGAACATGGCGGCGTAGTCGCGGCGGGAAATCGTTGCGGGCATCAGGGGTCGTCCTCGGGTTGTCAGTTCGGCAGGAGCGCGCGCAGGTCCTCGCTGCGGCGCCGGGTTAGTCTGGTCAGGCAGCTGATCTGGATCTGCGGCTGGATGGAGCCCCCGGCATAGGGTGCGGCCTCGGCGGCGCAGGCGGCATCGCGGAACGGGATCCAGGCGCGCTGCGCAGCGCGGACCTGCGCCATGACCTCGGCAGAGGCGGTGGATTTGACCTGGGCGTAGACCGCGTTCAGCTCGGCATCCGCGGCCCCGTACTCCTGCCCGGCGCAGTCGCGCATCTCGAGGGTGGTTTGCGCCGCGCTGCACTGGGCGGCCGCGGGTTCAGCCAGAAACAGCACGCCGGGTGCCAGGACTGCAATCCCGGCCATGCGAATTTTCTTTGCCCGAAGCACGGACGCGAGTACCGTCTTCATCACTTCAAGGAAGTCCATTTTTCCCTCCCAGCCAGTTCATCAGCACGGAGATTGGAATGTTCAGATCGACGATCACGGGACTTTCGCTGCTGGCGCTTGGCGCCGGAACAGCGGGCGCGGCGGGCGATGTCGCTCGCGGCGAATATCTGGTCAGGGGCCCGGCGGGCTGCGGCAATTGCCACACGCCCTTCGGAGAGGCGGGGTTCGACATGAGCAAGGAGCTCTCCGGACGTCTCGTCGAGGACAACCCCATGTTCACCGCCTATTCGGCCAATATCACCCCCGGCGGCGAGGTGGCTGACTGGAGCGATGCTGAACTGATGCGGGCGATCCGCGAAGGCATCCGCCCTGACGGCTCGCTGATCGGCCCGCCCATGCCCTTTGTCATGTATCGCGATCTCGGAGACGACGACCTGGCGTCGATCGTCGCCTTCCTGCGCACCCTGCCCGCGGTCGTGACCACGGTGCCCCAATCCGAGTACCGCATGCCCCTGCCCCCGGCCTACGGCCCGCCGGTCGAAAGCGTCACCGCGCCCGAGCGGGGCGTGACCGTTGAATACGGCCATTACCTCGCCACGGCGGTCGCGCATTGCATGGAGTGTCACTCGCCGATGAGCGAGACCGGACCGATGATCGACGCCGAGCACCTTGGGAAGGGCGGCTTCGAGTTCCACGGCCCCTGGGGAAGCGTCACCGCGCCGAACATCACCAGTTCCGAAGATGGGCTGGCCGGCTATACCGACGACGAGCTCAAGACGATCATCACCCAGGGCAAGCGGCCGGACGGCGAGACGATGATGCCGCCGATGCCCTACGGCTACCTGGCGCAGATGACCGAGGGCGATCTCGACGCGATCATCCTTTACCTGCGCAGCCTGCCCCCGCTGCCCGACGCCTGACAGCGCCGGGAGCCCCCACCGGCGTGGCTGCGACGGGCACGCCGGTGACGAAGGAGCCAAGACGGCGCATGCGGCGGATCGGCTGGTCATTGCGCCCCCGTCACTTCAGGCGTGCCGGGCCGCAAATGCCCCTCGCCGCCACGGGCGCAGGACGCACGAAGGGCAGCACCTCGGCAACCGGCAGCGCCGCGCCCTGTGACCGGCCGAGCGTTAACAGCGACTCCGCCATCTGCGCCTGCGCCGCCAGCAACCGGCTCGTGCCGCGCAGCACCAGCGCCGCCCAGTCGAAGGGTGTCATAAAAACCATCGCCGCTCCCCTGCTCCGCCCCCGCTGACTGAGCTTACCAGCCCGACCGCTGTCCGGGCCGGAACTGCGGCCCGCGCCGGCTGAGCCGCTTGCGGTTCCGCCGCGCCTTCACCTCCAGCGGGCGCGAAAACGCGTCGAGCACCACCGGCACCGGCGCGCCTCGCATCATCGCCGTGTTTGCCTGCCACCAAGCCTGCATGAAGGCAGGGCCCTTCTCGGCGGTCATCCGGTAGGCCTCGGTCGAGGGGACCGACCACATGCCGGCAAAGCCCAGCAGCCGGAGGGCGACCACGCTCTGCGCCTCGGCGCCCAGGAAACCCAGCCGCATCATGCTGCCGGTCAGTGCCGTGAATGCTTCGAACATGCTTGCCGTCCCTTTTTGCTGGAGGAGGAGACCCTAGAGCGCCCCCATGACCTTCTGGTTGAAGCCGTAAATCTTGCGCTCTCCCGAGACCGGAATGAGCTGAACCTCGCGGCGCTGGCCCGGCTCGAAGCGCACGGCGGTGCCCGCCGCGATGTCGAGCCGCATGCCGTGCGCCGCTGCACGGTCGAAATCAAGCGCCGGGTTGGTCTCGGCGAAATGGTAGTGCGACCCCACCTGCACCGGACGGTCTCCGGTGTTGGCGACCATCAGCGTGATCGCCTCGCGGTCGGCGTTGAGGACAAGGTCCCCCTCGGCCGGGATCACCTCGCCCGGGATCATTTGCGCCCACCGCCGTACATCCGCCACCCCGCGAAGGCCGCGACACCAAGCACCGCCACGGCGGTCAGCCAGACTTCGGCGCCATGCGGGTGCAGGTGCGCTCCGGAATGCGCAAGCGCCGGGGATGCGAGCGGCACGGCCATGATCGGAAGGAGGTATTTCATCATCTCACCTATGGTCTTTTAAGTGTCCTTGCGCTCCGGAAGTTCCGGCGACGCCGGCTTTACCGAATTGGGTTGTGCACCGTCACCAGCTTGGTGCCGTCCGGGAAGGTGGCCTCGACCTGCACCTCGTGCACCATCTCGGGGATCCCCGCCAAGCATTGCTCGGCGGTGATCACCTGTGCCCCGGCCTCCATCATCTCGGCCACCGAGCGGCCATCGCGCGCGCCCTCGACCACCGCATCGGTGATCAGCGCCACCGCCTCTGGGTAGTTCAGCTTCACGCCGCGCGCGAGGCGCTTGCGGGCCACCTCGGCGGCCATGGCCACCAGAAGCTTGTCCTTTTCGCGGGGGGTCAGTTGCATGGTCAGATCATCCAGGGTCTTGGGAGTTCGGCGCCCGACAGGCGCCGCAGTATGGGGCAAAGGTGACGGCGCAGCTCGAACCCGTCAATGGCAAGCATGCGCAGCACAAGAAGGTCGGGACCCAGGGCCGAGACGCCACCGCTCTCGGGCAGCATCTCCCGAAGCGGATCGACCTGCGCGGCGGCGCCGGGCGCGGCCAGCACCACCGTCGCCATAGCCCGCGCGCCATCGGCGACCGCCGGGTCGGCAAGATGCGCGGCAGCATCGCCGCGAAGACGCAGCCGATCGGCCCAGATCCACCGACCGTCCCGCATGATGTCGATGCGGTCAGCATGTCGCAGATCCGTGACGCTCTCGCCCATGGCGGCGCGGCCGAAGATCAGCGGCTCGCAGAGCAGAAGCCGGGCATCCGGAGCCATCTCGACGGAAAGTTTCCGGTCGAGCGCCGCCCCGTCGAAGAGGATGGTCTCTTGCGGTAGCCAATCGAGCCGCGCGCCGGCTTCGAGCTGCAGCCGGGTCTCAACCCGGCCGGTCTCGCCGGGCAGTGCGCGGTAGACCCGCTCGGCCGCCTGCGTGGTCAGCGCCAGATGCGCCCCTTCGCGCGCGGTCGCCGCAATCTCGAAGGCATCGCCCCCCGTCACCCCACCGGAGCTATTGAGATACACCGCCTGAAGCGCGTCCAGCCCGCGCGGAAACAGCAGCTTCGAGCTTCCGGACATGTGCAGGTCGCCGATGACGCTGGCCGCTCCCCGGCGCCGCGCAGCCAGCCGCGCACGCCCGCGGGCGCGCTGCGCTGCAACGCCGCCGGTGGCGGGTGCGGCGGCGGTCATCTGGGGCTGATCATAGGGAATGGGCCTGTCCTCCGCTTGCCTCGCGGACCCTCTTGCAGCGCGCGGCAGACCACAAGACGACGCCCCACACCGCGCCGCGCCCCGGCGCCGCGCGCTCCCTCGAATGCACAATCTGATGCCAGAAATACCATCATCGCCCAACAAACAGGCAAAATTGAATCAGCCGTCTTTTGGTCGCCCATGATGCTCGCAACGGTCCGGCTTGAGATCGAGCAGCGGCGTCCCATCGACGCAGTCGAGCCCGCGCACGATCAGCACCGGACCCTCGCGCCGCACCAGTCGAACCGAGGAGATCCCGATTGGATTGGGCCGCACAGGAGAGCGCAGCGCAAAGGTGCCGCGGGTACCGCGGTTGCCATGAGGGCTCTGCGTGAGCAGATCGCGGCGGGCGCGGTCGAGCCAGTAGATCACCTGAAGCCAGGCCGCGCGCTCAATTCCCTCGAGCGCCGGCAACCAGCGAGCATCAAGCTCGATGCGGCACTCCGGGCCGTCGGGATCGCCCTGCCTCGGACACTCTCGGCGCGTGGCGAATGGCGTGCGGATGCGCCCGATGAACCGAAGCTGCGCATCTTCGGCAGGCGGCAGGTCTATGGCGGTCTCGCCGGGGCGGATCTCGTCGTCCGCGAAGCTGCCGGCGGTGGTCCGGGTCATGGCGCTCCCCTCTCTGCTTCTGCGTCGGCCGAAGGGTAGCGCGGCCCGGCTCAGGCGGCCAGCGCGTCGTCGTAGGCCGCGACCACCTCGCGCGCCCGCGCCGCAAGATCCCCAAGACTGCGGCCAGGCTTGTAGAGCCAGGTGCCGATACCGAAACCGGTGACTCCCGCCGCCAGCCAATCGCCCATGTTCTCGGCGCTCACGCCGCCGACGGCATAGGTCGCGGTGCCTTCAGGCAACACCGCCTTCATCGCCTTCACCCCCTCGGGGCCGATCAGCGTGGCGGGAAAGAACTTCAGCCCGTCCGCCCCGGTGCGCAGCGCGGTGAAGGCTTCGGTCGGGGTGAGCACGCCGGGATAGCTCAGCATCCCGGCCTTCTTGGTTGCCATGATCACCCGCTGGTTCGTATCCGGCGAGACCACCATGCGCGCGCCGATCTGGCTCAGGCGCAGCACCTCTTCGGGCGCCAGGACCGTGCCTGCGCCAATCACCGCATCGGTGCCGAAGCCCTGCACCATCCTGGCGATCGACTCGAAGGGCTGCGGGGAGTTGAGCGGCACCTCGATCTTGGTGATGCCGGCGTCGATCAACGCCTCGGTTGCAGCGGGGGCCTCCTCGGGGGTGAGGCCGCGCAGGATGGCGATGATCTCGCGGGTCATTCGGTCTTCTCCGTTTTGCGGGCCGCCTTCAGCCCCTCCAGCGTCATGCGCTCGGCGTCGGCGATCACCACCGGCACCGCCAGCGTCTCGAGCGCGCTGCGGTAATGGGTGACCAGTTTCGAGGCCCCTAGAAGCGCTACGCTCTGGCCCAGCCAATAGGGTTTCGCCGCCGCCAATTCCATGCCGATCAACAGGCCCGAGAGCCGCGCCGTGGCCTTCTCGGGCGGCAGCCCGTGCAGCAGCCCCTCGGCGCGCAGGGTGAAGAGCTCGGAGGCGAAACCGGCCGGGCGGCCCATCGCCTGATCCACGCCCTCGGCAAAGCTCTTGTCATCCCAGCCGCCACCAAGTCCATGCCGCAGAACGGATTTCTGGCTCAGAAGTTCAAAGAGCTCGCCGGTCATGAAGCTGCGGAACGAGACAATCTCGCCGGCGCTCACATGCACCCACTTGCTGTGCGTGCCGGGCAGGCAGATCACCCCGTCGAACCGCGGGTTGAGCGCAAGGAAGCCCGAAACCTGCGTCTCCTCGCCGCGCATGACATCGGCCGGGCGGTCCTGCGCCACGCCGGGAAGAATGTGGACCTGAAGGCGCGGATCCTGCGTCGGCACGGCAATCGCCTCCGCCAGCCCCGGCGGGGTGCAGGGGGTCTTCACGTAGGGTGCCTCGGCCCAGCCCTGCCGCGCGCCGGCCATGCCGCAGATGATCACCGGTGTCCCGGCATCGAGCTCGGGCAGCAGCCCCAGCAGGGTCGGCTCGAACTCTTCCGGGGTCAGACGGCCCATGCCGGCAGGGCTTTCCGAGCGACCCAGCACCGTGCCGTCTGCCGCCATGCGCCACAGGCGCAGGTTCGACGTGCCCCAGTCCACCGCGATCCAATCCGGTGCGATCCGGTCAGCTTCCGACATGTGCCCTCCTTGAATTGCTGCCTCGTGGTAGCGCTCGCCCCGGCGTCACGCAAGGGCGGGAACCCGCAGAAGGGGGCGCTGCCCCCGTCGCGCTGCGCGCGCCTCCCCCGGCGTATTTTTCAAGAGCAGAAGCGCTCAGAGCCAGCCCCAGGCGCGGGCCACTTCCCACAGAAGCCGCAGGCTGAGCAGCCCCAGCGCCGCCCGGACCACCGCGAAGAACAGCCGCTCGGGCAGCCAGCGCACCAGCCGCTGACCTGACCAGGCCCCGACGAGCGCAACCGGCGCAAGCAGCGCCACCTGTTGCAGGCTGTCCCAGGTCACCTGCCCCGCGGCGATATAGGGCGGCAGCTTCATCCAGTTGATGCAGGCAAAAACGATGGCCTGGGTGCCGACATAGGTCATCTTGGGCATCATCTGTGGCAGGGTATAGGCTTGATAGGGCGGCCCGCCCGCGTGCGAGATGTAGCTGGTGAAGCCCGACAGCGCACCCCAGAAGATCCCGCGTGGCACATCGGCGGGCCGGGCCGCGTGGTCGCGCACAAGCCATTTGCGCAGCGTGTCGCCGAGGTAGTAGAGCCCGACCAGCGCGACGATCAGCTTGCCGACCTCGGGCGGCACGCGGGAGATGAACAGGAAGGCGAGCAGGATCCCGGCGGCAGCGGCGGGGATCAGGATCTTCAGATTTCGCGGCGAGAAGTCACGGCGGAACAGCCAGATCGCATAGGCATCCGACAGGATATACATCGGCAGGAGCAGACCGGCGGCGGCGGCGGGGGCAATGAAGAGCGACAGGATCGGCACGCCGAGCATGGCGATCACCGGCATGCCGCCCTTGGACGCGCCGACGCAATAGGTGGCCAGCGCCGCCGCGATCCAGAACCCGCTTCCGTCTGCCATGCCGCTCCCTTTCCTGCCGCGCCTCTTTCTGGAGAAACGGGGCAAAATGTGAAAGCGGAAAGCGCGGAGCCGTGGCAGGCGGCGCAGGGGCGCGCGGCGCCCCCTCCGGGCGGCGCGGCAAGTCAGGCGGCGCGGCTGTGGTTGCGGCTGAGCAGCGGCACCGTGAGCTCGATATCCTCCTGCAGGGGGCGGATCGGCGCAAGGCCCGCCACCTCGAGATCGGCGTGGTAGGTCTGCACCGCCTCGCGCGAACTCATGCCCTCGCGCACCACGTGGCGCATCGCGCGCATCATCAGCACCGGATCCTCGCAGTCGAAATCGATGCGGCTGAAGCTGGCGGTGCGCGCGCCGTAGCGTTCGCCCTGTACCAGCCGTTCGAGACAGTCGCGCGTGGTGCCCTCCTTGAAGCCGGTGAGACCGAAGATCACCCGCGCCGGATCCCAATCCGCCAGTTCCTCCATCGCGCGGGGACCATGATAGCCGACCTCGACGAAGAGCGGGCGCTCCTTCGTCGCGACGCCGGCAAGGCTGCGGGTCAGCGCATCGTTGCGATAGGCGGCATAGTCCTCTTCGCCGGTGTCGACGCGGATCGGCGGATCGCCGACCCGCAGCAGGTGACGCAGCCCGACCGAGGCTGCGCTCTGGCGAAACTCGGCATAGGCGCTCAGCGTGCCATGGTCGATGTCGATGTCATTGTAGAAACCGAGAGCATAGAGACCGAGGTTGGCCACCGGGCGCACGTTTTCCAGCCGCGAGCTGCGGAAGGGGATGGCCGGGAACTGCGTGTAGCGACCGCCGCGCACCTGCCAGATGTCGGTGTTGTCCGTCAGCCGGACCGCGGGGGTGACATTGGAGCGCGCGTAGATCCCTTCCTCGCTGAACACCTCGGCGCTGGAGAGCGAGGTGAGCACGATATCGGCCAGATCGCTTTCGATCACCCGGCGCATGTCGCCGCGATAGGCGGGTGCGTTGCGCAGCCGTCCGTCCGGATCGCGCCCGGCGGCGGAACAGCCGCGCAGCAGGTCGGCATCCTTGCAGAAGGTGAGGATGAAATCGCGCGGCCCGTAGAGCCCGCGCGCGATCTTGGCCAGCTTCTCGTCGATCCGTCGCATCGCGCCTCCCCGACACCGCCCTGCCCATTGCCGGGCGGAGCCTGCGCGGAATGATGCGCGAAAGGGGTTGAGCAATCGTCAACGGCCGCGGATCAGACCGGAACGACGTCCACACGGTGCGTGGTGACATGGCTGCCCTCGGACCGCAGCGATCCGCGCGTCGGCGCCACGTCGGAATAGTCGCGACCATAGGCGACGGTCACGTGGTCGGCCCCTGCCAGCATGTCATTGGTCGGGTCGATCTCGATCCAACCGGTCTCGGCCCCGCACCAGGCGCGCACCCAGGCATGCATGGCGTCCGCCCCCTCGAGCCGCGGCTGCCCCTCGGGCGGCAGGGTGCGCAGGAAGCCCGAGACATAGCCCGCCGGGATGCCGAGGGCGCGCAGCGCCGTGATCATCACATGGGAGATGTCCTGACAGACCCCGCGCCGGGCGCGGAAGGCCTCGATGGCGGTGGTGGTGACCTCGGTGGCCTCGGGATCGAAGGCAAACTCGGTGTTGAGCCGGTGGCTGATCGCCTCGACCGCGGCGCGCACCGACACGCCTTGCGGCAGCGCCTGCCGCGCGAAGGCGGCGATCTCGGGGGCCGCGGGCAGCCGCGGCGAGGCGCCGAGGAAATGATGCGGGCTTTCCGGGCCGATGCTGCGGCACGCGGCGAGATCCTGCGCAAGATCCGCCAGCCCGCCCGAGAGGTCGAGACCCGCGACGGGGCGCGCCCTGCGCACGCGGCCCGCGAAGGAAAAGGCGATCTCGCTCAACGCCATGTCATGGGCCATCTCGCAGGTCGGATTGCCGAAGAAATCCACCCCGTCGCGGCGCCAGCTGGGCGCGGGATCGGCACTGACCGCGCCCGCCAGAAGCTCCTGCCCCGGCAGCGCCCGCGGCAACATGCGCAGGAGGGTCCGGCTGGCCCCCGCGGGATGGGCATATTCGTAGCTGATCCGCAAAGAGATGTCGTAGAGCTGGGACATGGGCGGCTCCGGACTCAGCTGAGGTACTGCGCGGTAAGCGCGTGCGAGATGGCTGCCAGATCGGCGCGGAAGCCACGCAGGCGCTCGGCGGTGATCTCCTCGGGGGACGCGACGGCCAGCGCGGTGCGCAGCAGCAAGATGCGCCGCGCTGCCTCGGGCAGGCCGGTGCCGCCCGCCGGGCGCAGCCGCGCTTCCTCGGCCATCAGCACGTCGAGCTGGAAGAGCAGCGCACGCGGGTTGCCCGCGTCCAGCGCCAAGAGGTCGATCACCGTCTCGCGCGAGGTCTCGACCGAGTAGCGGCGGCGGTGGGTCATCAGGCTGTCGCCGACCTCGACCGCCAGGTCCAGCCCGCCTTGCGGCGTGGTCCTGCCGGTGAAGGCGGCGAGGAAGGCGGCCATCTGGTCGGCCCGTTCGAGCGCCCGGCCCACGGTCAGGAAGCGCCAGCCGAGGAAGCGGAACATGTTCTCGTGCACGAGGCCCGAGAAGCCGGCGATCCGGCGCAACAGGAGGCTCATGGCGCGGGCGGCATCGTCGCCGGGATGGCAGCCCTCGGCGACCTCGCGCGCGGTGGCGGCCAGATCGGAGAGCGCGGTCCAGCCATCGGTCGAGAACCGGTCGCGCACCTTGGCGGCGCAGCCGCGCGAGACGTCGAAGAGCTGCAGCAAGCCGGGCGGCACCGGCTCCTCGGACGGGTCGAGCCCGTACCCCGCGAGGAAGCGCGCGAGGCTTTCCACCAGCGGCAGGGCGTCGGGTCCGTAATCCTCGAGCCGCAGGTGATAGGCGCGAATCTGCCGCACGCCGTTCTCGGCCCGCTCGACGTAGCGTCCGAGCCAGAACAGGTTGTCCGCCGCGCGTGCGGGCAGGATCCCCGGCTGGCGGCGCAGGAAGGGCCCCTTGTCGCGCGGTGCGAGCGTCTCGCGGGCGACCGGCGCGTCCGAGGTGATCCAGACGTCGGCGACCGAGCCTCCCGCCTGCATCGCCAGCGCCGTGGGATCGCCCGTCCGGCCAATGCGCGCGTAGCCTCCGGGCATCACCGTCCAGCCCTGCGGCGTGCGCGCCGCGAAAACCCGCACCACCATCGGGCGCGGCACCAGCCGCTCGCCGACCATGGCAGGCGTGGTCGAGAGCGTCACCGCCTCCTGCCCCACCAGCGTCTCGCCCTCGCGCTCCAGCCAGTCCGAGACCGAGCCGTGCGCGCTGCCCCGGAACCGCCCGCCAAGCGCGGTGCCCGCGTCGATGTCGAAGGGCAGCTTGGTCGATTGCGCCGGGCCGATCAGCATCCGGTGCAGGTTGTCGCGCACGTAGGCGCGCTCGGTCGGCTGGCCGCACCACCATGTGGCGATGTTGGGCAGCTTCAGCGCCTCGCCGGTCAGCGCCTGACAGATGCGCGGCAGGAAGGCCATGAGCGCGCGCGATTCAAGCGCGCCCGAGCCGAGGCAGTTGACCATTGTGATCGCCCCCGCCCGCAGCGCCGAGACCATGCCGGGCGTGCCGAGCGCCGAGCTTTCATCCAGCTCCAGCGGGTCGGCGAAGCGCGAGTCGAGCCGTCGCCAGAGCACCGAAACCGGCTCGTCCCCGGCGACGGTGCGCACCTTCAGTTGGCCGTTGCGGACCGCCAGATCCTCGCATTCCAGCAGCATGAAGCCGAGGTATCGGGCGATGTAGGCGTGCTCGTAGTAGGTGTCGGTATGCTGGCCCGGGGTCAGGATCGCCACCCGGCTGCCGTCGTCGGCGCGCAGCCCGATCAGCGCGTCGCGGAAGCTGCGGAAGAAGCCCGCCAGACGCTCGACATTGGCCTTGGGAAAGAGGTCGTGGAACACGCGGCTGGTGGCCATGCGGTTCTCCAGCGCGAAGCCCGCGCCCGAGGGCGCCTGCGTGCGGTCGCCCAGCACCAGCCACGAGCCATCGGGCGAGCGGCCGATCTCGAAGGCGAGGAAGTGCAGGAAATGCCCTGAGCGCGGCTGCACGCCGACGATGGGCCGCAGCCATTCGGGGTTGCGCGCCACGAGGTCGGCGGGCAGGTAGCCCTGCCGCACCAGATCGCCCGGCCCGTAGAGGTCGGCCATGACCCGCTCGAGCAGCTCGGCGCGCTGTACGATGCCCTCGGAGAGCTGCGCCCACTCCTTCCCCGAAATCACCACCGGCACGTGGTTCAGCGGCCAGTTGCGCTCGGTCGAGCCCTCGCCGGTATGCTGGCGGAAATAGACCCCGGTGTCGTGCAGGTACTGGTCGCCGCGGGCAAAGGCGCGGGCGCGGGTTTCGGCGCTCTGCGCCGCCAGATGGCGGATCAGAGGCTGCCAGGCCGGGCGCAGCTTGCCGTCTGGGCGCAGGAGTTCGTCGGCCACGCCCGGCGGCGGGCTGTAGCCTTGCAGGAACTGCGCCACCGTCTCCGGCAGCGGGCGTTTCGTCTCTGCCCCCAAGGTCTCAGATCCCCGGCAGGCGGCGCAGGTCGAGCGTCATCGGGAACTCCGGATGCGGTGTCTCGGGCGCGGGCCAGTAGCTGCCCGGGGTGTGCCCGAGTTTCTCGAAGCGGGCAAGCCGCCGCGCGTCGGCCTCGTTGGTGTTGACCGGGAAGGTGTCGTAGTTGCGCCCGCCCGGATGCGCCACGTGGTAGCGGCACCCGCCCAGCGCGCGGCCGGTCCAGGTGTCGAAGATGTCGAAGGTCAGCGGCGCGTTCACCGGCAAGGTCGGGTGCAGCGCCTCGGCGGGCTGCCAGGCCTTGAAGCGCACGCCGCCCACCCTGACGCCCGAGGCGCCGGTCTCGGCCATCGGCACGGCGCGGCCGTTGCAGGCGACGATGTAGCGGCCCGGCTCGGTGGCGGTCAGCTGCACCTGCATGCGTTCGACCGAGCTGTCGGTGTAGCGCACGGTACCGCCGATCGCGCCGCGCTCGCCCAGCACGTGCCACGGCTCCAGCGCCTGCCGCAGCTCGAGGTGCACGCCGTCGTAGTCGACCTCGCCGGCGAAGGGGAAGCGGAACTCGCGCTGCGCCTCGTACCACTCGGGACGGAAGGTGAAGCCGTGATCGCCGAGGTCGCGCAGCACGTCCAGGAAATCCTGCCAGACGAAATGCGGCAGCATGAAGCGGTCGTGCAGCGTGGTGCCCCAGCGCACGGGCTTGCCCTGAATCGGCGATTTCCAGAAGCGCGCCAGCAGCGCCCGGATCAGCACCTGCTGGGCAAGGCTCATCTTGGCGTCGGGCGGCATCTCGAAACCGCGGAACTCGACGAGGCCGAGGCGGCCGGTGGGCCCGTCGGGCGAGTAGAGCTTGTCGATGCAGATCTCGGCCCGGTGGGTGTTGCCGGTGACGTCGATCAGCATGTTGCGCAGCAGCCGGTCGATGAGCCATGGCAGCGGCGGCTCGCCCTGCCCCGGTGCCGGGAAATGCGCCAGCGCGATTTCCAGCTCGTAGAGGCTGTCGTGCCGCGCCTCGTCGATCCTAGGGGCCTGCGAGGTCGGGCCGATGAAGAGACCCGAGAAGAGGTAGCTGAGCGACGGGTGCCGCAGCCAGTGCAGGATCATCGAGCGCATGAGGTCCGGACGGCGCAGGAAGGGCGAGTCATGCGGAGTCTCGCCGCCCACCACCACGTGATTGCCGCCGCCGGTGCCGGTGTGCTTGCCGTCGATCATGAACTTGTCGGCGCCGAGGCGGCACTGCCGGGCCTCCTCGTAGACGCCGTTGGTGATCGCCTTGCACTCCTCCCAACTGTGCGCCGGGTGGACGTTGACCTCGATCACGCCCGGATCGGGCGCGACGCGGATCACATTGAGCCGGGCGTCATGCGGCGGGGTGTAGCCCTCGATGTGGATCGGCAGGCCCAGTTCCTCGGCGGCGGTCTCGGCGGCGGCGAGCAGGTCGAGGTAATCCTCGAGCGACTCCACCGGAGGCATGAACAGGCACAGCCGCCCGTCGCGGGGCTCGATGGCGATGGCGGTGCGCACCGCGCCGCCCGCCGGGTCGACGCCCTGCTCCATGATGCGTTGCCGCCGCCCGACGTCGCGCGCCTCGGACACCGGCTGGTCGTGCCCCGGCGTGACCTCGGGCAGCGCGGCCATGGCCTCGCGCTCCTCGGCAGCGATGCGCTCGAGTTCCTCCATCAGGCGCGCGCGGCGCTCCTGCTGCAGCGCGTGGAAATCCGGCAGGTCGGTCAGGGGGATGCTGGGGTCGGTCGGGTAGACATAGGGATAGGCCGAGGGCGGCACGTAGGGCAGCGCCCCGAGCGGCAGGCGGAAGCCCACCGGGCTGTCACCGGGGATCAGGAACAGGTGCCCGCGCCGGGTCTTCCAGTGTTCGGAGCGCCATTTCGGCCCGCTCGCCTTGGACTGCCAGCGCTGCAGCGGCAGGATGAAGCCCGCCGCCTCGTCGAGCCCGCGGGTGAAGACGCGGGCGATGCGGGCGCGGGTCTCGGGGTCCTTGAGCTTGGAATCCTCGGGCGTCACGTTCAGCGGCAGGTCGGCTTCCTTGAGAATCCATTCCGCCGGATCCTCATAGGCCGGGTGCACGTAGCCCCCATCCAGCCCCAGCGTCTCGGCGAACTTGGTCAGGAAGGCGTCGGCCTGCGCGGCATCGGCGCCCTTGGCGGTTTCCTTGGCCACGAGGTCGGGGTTCTTCCACACCGGCTTGCCGTCGCGCCGCCAGTAGAGCGAGAAGGTCCAGCGCGGCAGCGTCTCGCCGGGGTACCACTTGCCCTGCCCGTAATGCAGGAAGCCGCCCGGCGCGAAGCGCGCGCGCAACCGGCGGATCATCTGGTCGGCAAGGGCGCGCTTCTGCGGTCCGACCGCGGCGGTGTTCCACTCGGCGCTCTCGAAATCGTCGATCGAGACAAAGGTGGGCTCGCCGCCCATGGTCAGCCGCATGTCCTGCGCCGCGATCTCGGCATCGACCTTGTGCCCGAGCGCGTCGAGCGCTTCCCAGGCCTCGTCCGAGAACGGCTTGGTGATGCGCGGGTGCTCGGCGACGCGGCGCACGTCCATGGCAAAATCAAAGTCGGTCTGCGTGTCCGGCGGCGCGGAATAGCCGCCGACGATGGGCGCGGCGTTGCGGTAATGCGGCGTGGCGGCCAGCGGGATGTGGCTCTCGCCGGTCAGCAGGCCGGAAGTCGGATCGAGCCCGATCCAGCCCGCGCCGGGGATGTAGACCTCGCACCAGGCGTGCAGGTCGGTGAAGTCGTGATCGGTGCCCGCCGGCCCGTCGAGCGAGACGAGGTCGGGCTTGAGCTGGATCAGGTACCCGGACACGAAGCGCGCCGCGAACCCCAGGTGCCGCAGGATTTGCACGAGCAGCCACGAGGTGTCGCGGCACGAGCCCTTGGCCAGTTGCAGCGTCTCCTCGGGGGTCTGCACGCCGGGCTCCATGCGGACGATGTAGCCGATGTCCTTCTCCAGCCGGGCGTTCAGCCCGACGAGGTAGTCGACCGTGCGCGGCGCGCTCTTCTCGATCGTGTCGAGGTAGGCCTGCAGCCGCGGCCCCGCCCGCTCGGGCGTACGGTAGATCGACAGGTCCTCGGCGAAGTCCTGCGAATACTCGAAGGGAAACGCCTCGGCGCTCTCATCGACGAAGAAGTCGAACGGGTTGTAGACCGTCATGTCGGCGACGAGATCGACCTCGATCTTGAACTCGGTCACCGGCTCGGGAAAGACAAAGCGCGCCAGCCAGTTGCCGTAGGGATCCTGCTGGTGATTGACGAAATGCCCCTCGGGCAAGACCTTCAGCGAATGCGAGATGACCCGCGTCCGCGAGTGCGGTGCGGGCCTGAGCCGGATGATCTGCGGGCCGAGCGATACGGGCCGGTCGTACTTGTAATGGGTCAGGTGGTGGATACTTGCCGTAATCGCCATTCGCCGAGGTCCGCGGATAAGGGAAACCTCCCACACCTGAGCGACTTGGCCAGCCCTTGTAAAGGCTTGCGTGACCCAGCGGCAGTGACCGTTGCAGCGTCGCCCGTTCCGCAGGCGACCGCGCTGCCGTGGTGCCGACGCCTCAATTGACCGGCATGACGAAGACCTCGCGCACATTGGCGCGTGGATCGGCCTCGAGCGCGAACATCACCGAGCGCGCGATGTCCTCGGGTTTGAGCTTGTCGGGCTTGGCCTCGTCGAAGAAGGGGGTATCAACCATACCGGGCGCGATCACCGTGACGCGTGCGCCCCACTCGCGGAACTCCTCGGCAAGGTTGCCGCCGTAGCCGTGCACGAACCATTTCGACGCGCCGTAGACCGAGCCCTTGATGGTCGTCCGACCCGCCGCAGACCCGGTCAGCAGCAGGTGGCCCCGGTTCTTCACGAAATAGGCCGAGGCAGCTCTCGCGGTCCACAACACCCCGAGGATGTTGAGCTGGACCAGCCGCTCCCATTCCGCCGGGTCGCCCTTGCGGGTGCCCGATTGCGACAGGCCCGTTCCGGCATTGGCAAAGGCCGCGTGCACATCGCCGAAATGCGCCGCGAGCTTGCCCATCGCCGCCTCCTGCTCCTGCAGCGAGGTTGCATCCCCCGGCAGCGCCAGCGCGTGCGGGCCGAGCTCCTTTTCCAGCGCGCCGATCTTGTCCACCGAGCGGGCGAAAAGGCCGACATTCCATCCGCGTTCTACCGCCGCGCGGGCGGTCTGCGCGCCGATGCCCGAAGAGGCGCCGGTGATGAAGAGCGTCTTGCGGATCATGCTTAATCCTCCCGTAGTTCTTTCGCGTGACACTTGCTGCACCGGCGGAACGGCGCGGCTTCTGCGCAAGATAGCGCCCCCGCGCTCGCCGGCCATTTCGACCGGCCCCGCCAGCCGGCGCGTTTCCGTCACGTGGCGGCGATGGAACGAATTTCGCGGCACCGGCGTTTTCTTGCCGACCAGTAAGGGAGACCTTTGATGAAACGCCTCGCACTGCTCACCGCTGCCGCCACCTGCACCGCGGTCGCCGCCTTCGCGGCGTCCGAGGTCCTCACCCCCGGCGCCGCCACGGTCATCGAGATCGAAGTCGCGCCGCATGAGCTTGCCGAATGCCGCGAGACATTGCAGCAGGTCGCCTCGATGCCCTCCGTTGCCGATGACGGCACCCCCCTGCTCTTCCAATCGTCCGATGACCTGCCGCAGGTGCGCTGCGTCGCCAGCTCGGCCTGATCCGCCGGCGCTGGCCTTCGCACCCCGTGCTTGCTACCCACGGGACAGACGCGCGGGACAGACGGGGCCGAGCCATGCAGACCAGCTTCACCATCGAGACGCGAGGCCCGGGCCTCTACGAGTTCACCCGCGACGTGACACGCTGGGTCGCGGGCTGCGGACGGGATGACGGGCTTCTGACGCTCTTTCTCCGCCACACCTCGGCCTCGCTGGTGATCCAGGAGAACGCCGATCCCGAGGTAAGGAGCGATCTCACCGAGTTCTTCCATCGCCTGGTGCCGCCCAGCAGCGATCCGTCGATGCGCTATCTTACCCACACCTACGAGGGGCCGGACGACATGCCTGCCCACATCAAGGCGGCGTTGCTGCCGGTCAGCCTGTCGATCCCGGTCAGCGGCGGCACGCCGGGACTCGGCACGTGGCAGGGGATCTACCTCTTCGAGCATCGCAGCGCGCCGCACCGGCGCGAGGTTCTTGCCCATCTGAGCGCCTGACGCAGCACCAACCGGTCCCGCGCCAAGAGCGTTTTCACGGCGCTTCTTGCACGTTTGCAGGAATTTCAACGCCCTTCATCTTGCGGGGCGAATTGACCTCTACCCAATTTCTGGGCGCTCCCCTATAGTGGCTGTGGATAAATGAGGGATAACCTCATAGACGCGTCGGAACGAAGGGATTGGGGGAAGGCAATGCGCTGCCCGTTTTGTGGAAATATCGACACCCAGGTAAAGGATTCACGCCCCGCGGAAGACCATGTTTCGATCCGTCGCCGCCGTTTCTGCCCGGCCTGCGGTGGCCGGTTTACCACCTACGAGCGGGTGCAGTTGCGCGACCTCGTGGTGATCAAGACCAGCGGCCGGCGCGAGGATTTCGACCGTGACAAGCTCGAGCGCTCGATCCGCATCGCGCTGCAGAAGCGTCCGATCGATCCGGAACGGGTGGACCAGATGATCTCGGGGATCGTTCGGCGGCTGGAGAGCCTCGGCGAGACCGACATCCAATCGAAGCAGATCGGCGAGATTGTCATGGAAACGCTCGCGCGGATCGATACGGTGGCCTATGTGCGCTTCGCCAGCGTCTACAAGAATTTCCAGGCCGCCGATGACTTCGACAAGTTCGTGAGCGAGCTGCGCCCCGGCCTCCAGTCGGAGAAGTGAGCGCGCAAGGCGGTCGCCGAGCAGGGAGCATGTCCGCGTGACAGATGACCTCCGCCACATGGCCCATGCCCTTCGCCTCGGGCGGCGGGGCATGGGAAAGTGCTGGCCCAATCCCGCGGTGGGCTGCGTGCTGATCAAGGATGGCCGCGTGGTCGGCCGCGGCTGGACCCAGCCCGGCGGACGGCCGCATGCCGAGACGGTCGCGCTGGCCGATGCCGGTGCGCGGGCGAAGGGGGCCACCGCCTATGTGACCCTCGAGCCCTGCGCCCACACCGGCAAGACTCCGCCCTGCGCCACGGCGCTGATCCAGGCGGGCGTGGCGCGGGTCGTGGCACCGATCGCCGACAGTGATCCGCGCGTCGCCGGCCAAGGCTTCGAGATGCTGCGCAAGGCAGGCATAGAGGTCACCACCGGCGTGCTCGCCGAGCAGGCGATGCACGACCACGCCGGCTTCTTCCTGAAGACCGAGGATGGCCGCCCCTGGGTGACCCTGAAACTGGCGGGCAGCTTCGACGGGCGCATCGCCACGGCCACCGGCGAAAGCAAGTGGATCACCGGCCCCGAGGCGCGGCGCGCCGTACACGGGTTGCGCGCGGCGCATGACGCCGTGATGGTCGGAGCCGGAACCGCGCGTGCCGACGATCCCGAACTGACCGTGCGCGGCTGGGGAGAAGTTCACCAACCAGTGCGGGTGATCGCCTCGCGGCTGATCGACGTGCCGCTGATGAGCCGGCTTGCCGCGACGGCGCGCGAGGTGCCGGTGTGGATCGTCCATGGCTCAGACGCCGCCCCCGAGACTCGCCGCGCCTGGCAGAGCTGCGGCGCGAGCCTGATCCAGAGCCGCGTCACCGCCGGGCGGCTGGACCCGGCGGCGCTGCTCTCGGCGCTTGGCAACAAGGGGCTAACGCGGGTGTTCTGCGAGGGCGGTGGCCAGCTCGCGGCCTCGCTGCTTGCCGCCGACCTGGTCGACGAACTGGTTGGGTTCACCGCCGGCCTCGCGCTTGGCGCCGAGGGGCGTCCCGGCGTCGGGGCCATGGGCGTGGACACGCTCTCCGAGGCACCGCGCTTCCGCCTGGTCGAGACCCGTGCGCTCGGCAATGACGTCATGCACCGCTGGCTGCGCTGACGGCGACGTCCGCCGCGGGGGCGCTGCCCCCGCACCCCCGGAGTATTTCCGGAAAGATGAAAGAGCCGGTGCGGCGTCAGGTCGGGCGCGGTCGGTGCCGCGCCCGACCCGGTCAGAGACCCTTGGCCCTGTAGCTCTTGGCGACCCGGTCGATGGCGACGATGAAGCCGGCGGTGCGCAGGTCGGTCACGTCGTCCCTGCCGTGCCAGATCTCGCGCATCGACTGGTAGGCGGTACGCATCGTGTCATCGAGACCCGAGCGCACCAGTTCTAGCTCGTCCGCGCCGCGCAGGTAGCGGGCCTTGAAGGCGGGGTCGAGGGTCCAGGCATCGCCCATGGCAACGTCGAGCCGTTCGAGCTCGTCGACCACCAACTGGTGCCGCGCCTCTTCCTGCCGCCGCTGCATTCGGCCGAAGCGGATGTGGCTGAGGTTCTTCACCCATTCGAAGTAGGAGACGGTGACGCCGCCCGCATTGGCGAAGAGATCCGGAATGACCACCGTGCCGCGGGTGCGCAGGATATCGTCGGCCCCGGCGGTGATCGGTCCGTTTGCCGCTTCGATGACCAGCTTGGCCTTGACGTTATGCGCATTGGTAAGGTTGATCACCCCCTCCAGCGCAGCCGGGACGAGGATGTCGCATTCCTCGGTCAGCACCGCCCCGCCGTTGCGGGTATGGGTGGCGTCCGGATAGTTTGCGAGCCCGCCGTGACGGGTCATCCATTCCTTCACCGCTTCGACGTTCAGCCCCGCGGGATCGTGCAGCGCACCGTCGCGTTCGATGATGCCGGTGATCAGCGCCCCGTCCTCTTCCGACAGGAAGCGCGCCGCGTGATAGCCGACGTTGCCGAGCCCCTGCACGATCACCCGCTTGCCGGCGAGACCACCGGACAGCCCCGCCTTCGCCACGTCCTCGGGGTGGCGAAAGAACTCGCGCAGGGCGTATTGCACGCCGCGCCCCGTCGCTTCGACCCGCCCGGCGATCCCCCCCGCGTTGAGCGGCTTGCCGGTGACGCAGGCGCGGGCGTTGATGTCGGTGGTGTTCATCCGCGCGTATTGGTCGGCGATCCAGGCCATCTCGCGCTCGCCGGTGCCCATGTCGGGGGCGGGCACGTTCTGGCTGGGATGGATCAGGTCGCGCTTGCACAGCTCGTAGGCGAAGCGCCGGGTGATCAGCTCGAGCTCGTGTTCCTCGTATTGCGTGGGATCGATGCGCAGACCGCCCTTGGAGCCGCCGAAGGGCGCCTCGACCAGCGCGCATTTGTAGGTCATCAGCGCGGCCAGCGCCTCGACCTCGTCCTGGTTCACCGCCGCGGCGTAGCGGATGCCGCCCTTAACCGGCTCCATGTGCTCGGAATGCACCGAGCGGTAGCCGGTGAATGTCTCGATCTTGCCGCGCAGCCGCACGCCGAAGCGGACCGTGTAGGTGGCGTTGCAGACGCGGATCTTCTCCTCGAGACCCGGCGGCAGATCCATCAGCGCCACCGCGCGGTTGAACATCAGATCGACGCTCTGACGGAATGTCGGCTCGTTGGATGGTAAGACGTTCATTGGTTCTCCTCCCGACCAGACGCAGGTTTGCCTGTCCGCGCGAAGGCGCGGAGTGCCATCTGCTGCCGCGGCGCCGGATCTTCCGGAGGAGCGAGAGACGGCGGCCCCCCATTTCTGACGGAAAACCCGCCGCGGCGAAACCGTTTGCTAACTGCAGCGCAACGGATTGTTCCTGCGCGGGAACCGGACCAGAAAACTCCTTGGCATTGTTCCCCGCCCAGCATCCTAAGTCCCACTTTCGCCGCGATAAAAGCCGCATTTTAGCCATTATAGATGGGAATAGTTTCCTCGTAGTTTGGTGAGTCTTGGGGGCCCTGTGGAAGCAGTGGTCAGGGAAAAGGTATCGAGAGCATGGAAAAGCAGTCTGCACTCCGACGGGGCTTACCCGGTCGGGGCAGGACCTCGCGATTGGCGCTGATGCGCTCTTGCGACGCGTTCCTTCGCGACGATCAGGGCAGCATGTCCTACTTCGCGCTTGTCTCTTCATTGGTGATGATGGTTTTCGGCGGGATCGGCGTGGATATGGTCTACGCGGAACTGAGCCGGACCAAGGTGCAAAATACCCTTGACCGCGCGGTGCTTGCCGCGGCGGACCTCGACCAGACGCTCGATCCGGATGCCGTGGTGGCGGACTACATGACCAAGATGGGCATGGGCGATGCGCTGGTGGCCTCGGATATCGACGAGGGGCTCAACTATCGCATCGTGACGGCCGACGGATATCTAGAGATGCCCTCGAGCTTCCTCGGGTTGCTAGGGATCGACAGCACCCAGGCCGCGGGGCGCGCCCAGGCAACGGAGCGCTTCAACAAGGTCGAGGTCTCGCTGGTCGTCGACATCTCGGGGTCGATGGCGAACAACAGCAAGATGGACAACCTGAAGACGGCTGCCAGCGAATTCGTCGACACGTTGCTGTCCAGCGGCAGCGAAGACCTCGTGTCCATTTCGCTGGTGCCCTATTCCGAACAGGTGAATGCCGGCCCGGAGATCCTGAGCCAACTGCCGGTGAACTGGAAGCATGGCTTCTCGCATTGCCTTGAGATGCCTGCCTCGGTCTTCACTTCGACCGAGCTCGACACGTCGATCGCCTATGATCAGATGCAGCATTTCCAGTGGAACTACGACGGCAAGAACACCACCTCGGACACGGTCTGCCCGCGCTACGACTATGAGCGCATCGCGCCGTTCAGCCAGAACGCGAGCGCGCTGAAGAGCCAGATCAGCAAGCTGACGCCGCGCGCCGGCACCTCGATCTTCCTCGGGATGAAATGGGGGACCGCGCTGCTTGACCCCTCGACCCGCGATGTCGCCAGCGGGCTGATCTCGAACGGCGTGGTCTCTTCGGCCTTCGAAGGTCGGCCGGTGGATTACGATGACGAGGAGGTGCTGAAGACGGTGGTGCTGATGACCGACGGCCAGCACGACCGCTCGTTCCGGATCCGCAACGACTACTACAATTCCGAGTCCGAATACGTGCAGTGGAACAAGAACAACTTCTGGTACTGGCTCTACCGCAACGCCTACGAGTCGCAGAGGCGGAACTTCTACTACCAGAAGTATGATGCCTCCACCGGTGACGCGCTGCTGAACAACATCTGTGACGCTGCCAAGGCCAAGGGCATCATCATCTGGTCCATCGGCTTCGAGGTCCAGGACCACGGCGCAGAGGTGATGGAAAGCTGCGCTTCCTCGCCCTCGCATTTCTTCCGCGTCGAGGGCACCGAGATTTCGCAGGCGTTCTCTACCATTGCCCACACGCTCAACCAGCTGAGGCTGACCCAATGATCGGCGCTTTGAAAACCGCCCTGCGGCGTTTCGGCCGTGACGAAGACGGCTCGATGATCGTTCCCTTCGCGCTCTGGACACCGATGTTCGTCGGCCTGCTGATCGCCAGCGTCGAGGCAGGCACGGCAACCATGCGCCAGACCGCGCTGGACCGGGCGCTCGACCAGACCGTGCGCGAGGTGAAAATCGGCACCGGCACGCTCTATACCGCCGATCAGCTCAAGGAGATGATCTGCGCGCGGGCACCGATCCTGGGAAGCTGCGTCGACACGTTGCAGCTCGAGATGATCGGCCTCGACATGCGCGATTGGGTGGCTCCCCCGGCCTCGACCGACTGCGTGGACACAAATCTCGCGGTGACGCCGATGCGGAACTTCGTGAACGGCGGCGCGCATGAGACCATGCTGCTGCGCGCCTGCTACAAGTATCGCCCGATCACGCCCGGCGGGATGCTCGCCGGGTCCATCGCCAAGGATGACCAGGGCTATACCGCGCTGGTCGCCACCTCGGCCTTCGTCCACGAGCCGACGTGAGGAGACGGGACATGACCAGAGACACTCTGACCAAACGCCTGTCCCGCTTCGCTCGGGACACCAAGGGCACCGTCACGCTCGAAGCGATGATCGTCATGCCCATCCTGCTGGTGATCTTCGCCGCCTGCTGGGTCTATTTCGACGTCTTCCGCGAATATTCGGTGAACCAGAAGGCCAATTACGTCATCGGCGACGCGCTCTCGCGAGAGACCGACGAGATCAACGACACCTATATCGACAACTCCTACAAGCTGCTCAAGCTGTTCACCCGAACCAGCGACGATCTCTATGACGAGGACGCTGCCGACAGCGGCTTCGTGGAGGGGGATGCCTACCCCACCGACCTGCGCATCACGGTGGTCAGCTACAAGGCGAAGAACGACAAGTATTCGGTCGAATGGTCGGTAGTTCGCGGCGACCCGGACCCGCTGACCGACAGCGATCTGACCAAGATGCGGCAGCGCTTGCCGCTGCTGGCCGATGCCGCCCAGGTGATCCTGGTGGAAACATGGGACGACTACTTCCCGCTGTTCCGGGTCGGGCTGAACGCCTTCCCGATCATCACCTACAGCTTCACGCAGCCGCGCTATGCGCCGCAGCTGCTCTATGCGTCGCGCAATGGCAACAACGGCTGGGGCAACGGCGACCAGGACGCGGCGGGCAACTCGCTGTGCAACAACAACGCCGAGAACGCGACGGACTGCGACAACTCCGACGGCACCTACAACAACGAGCCGAGCTGGGGCGACAGCTGATCCGGGCGCCGACCCGCGACAAAGAAAAAGGCCGCAGCGATGCTGCGGCCTTTCTGTTTTCCTGTGTCGTCCGGCTCACTCTTCGGTGGGGAGCTCTCCGTCGCGGCGCATGACCAGCACAGAGATGATATCGGCCATCGGCTTGGTGTCGCGCGCGGCAGTGACGCCGCCGACGGCGACGCGCCGTCCGGTGCGCCACCACAGCCCCGGCTGCCAGGCGCGCTTGCCCGGCTCCCTCAGCGTCAGCGCAAAGCCGTTCGACGGCTTCAGCGCAAAGGCACCACGGTCCACCTTCACCACGTCCGCCATGCGCGCGATCACCGCGCCGGAACTGTCGGTCAGCGCCTCGTCGGTGAGCAGCAGCTCACGCTTGGTGGCGCGCCACATGATCTGGGCGACCCAGAGCGCCGCCACCCCCAGCACGATCAGGAACACCAGCCAGAGCAGGTTTGCCGGCGGCTGGGTGAGCGCCAGCCAGAGCAGCAGCAGACCGAGCCCTCCCAACGTGCCCACACCGATGACGCGGCGCGGCCCCGTCGCCGAGGCCCGCGCCAGAATCTTGTCGTCGATAGTCTTGTCCATGGTTCCTCCCCCTGCCCCGGATCAGTCGCGGCGCGGATCGCGCGGATAGACCCCGAGGATTTCCAGGTATTCGGTGAAATATTCGAGTTCCTCCAGCGCCCGCTTGACCGCCGGGTCCTCGGGGTGGCCCTCGATGTCGGCGTAGAACTGCGTTGCGGTGAAGGAGCCGCCGACCATGTAGCTTTCCAGCTTGGTCATGTTGACGCCGTTGGTGGCAAAACCGCCCATCGCCTTGTAGAGCGCGGCGGGGATGTTGCGCACCTGGAACACGAAGGTGGTCATCATGCCGTGCTCGCCGCGGCGCTCGTGATTCGCCTCGGGCGACATGACGAGGAAGCGGGTGGTGTTGTTGCCCTGGTCCTCGATGTGCCGCGCCAGCACGTCGAGGCCGTAGATCTCGCCCGCCAGCTCCGAAGCGAGCGCGGCGATCTCGGGCTTGCCCATCTCGGCCACCTGCCGCGCCGAACCGGCGGTGTCGGCACCGGTCAGCCGGGCGATGCCGTGCTCGGCAAGGAACTTGCGGCACTGGCCCAGCAGCACGGTGTGGGTCATCGCCTTCTCGATCTTCTCGAGCGGCACGCCCGGCAGCGCGAGCAGGTTGATATGCACCCGGACGAAGGCCTCGCCGACGATGTTCAGACCCGAGTGCGGCAGCAGCGAGTGGATGTCCGCGACACGCCCGTAGGTCGAGTTCTCGACCGGCAGCATGGCAAGGTCGGCCTCGCCGCTGCGCACCGCTTCGATCGCGTCTTCAAAGGTGCGGCACGGCAGTGCCTCCATGTCCGGACGGGCGTCACGGCAGGCCTGGTGCGAATAGGCGCCAAGCTCTCCCTGGAAGGCAATGCGGTTGGTCATGTCAGTCTCGCGTCGTTTTGGAAACACTTGCAGCTTGTGGGCATTTGGTCGCGGCTAGTATACCTTGCCAGAGGCCAAGGGAAGCCGTAGACCACTGAACGACGGTTATCTTTCGACGCCCGACCTGGGGAGGACACGCGACACATGTTTGATACCATGACCTTGACCAAAGTGGTGGGCGGCGTCTGCGGCGCCTTCCTGATCTACCTTCTGGGCAGCTGGGTCGGCGAAAGCCTGTACCATGTCGGCGGCAGCCACGGCGAGGAAACCGCTTCCTACGTGATCGAGGTCGCGGACAATGGTGGCGGCGGCGAGGAGCAGACGGTGGACTTCGCGACGCTGATGGCGTCGGCCGATGCGGGCCAGGGCGAGAAGGTCTTCGGCAAGTGCCGCGCCTGCCACAAGGTGGACGGCACCAACGCCACCGGGCCGCATCTCGACGGCGTCGTGGGGCGCAACATCGACTCCGTGGACGGCTTCAGCTACTCCGGCGCGCTCGAGCAGGTCGGCGAGGTCTGGACCCCGGAGAACCTGTTCCATTTCCTCGAGAACCCCAAGGGCGCGGCACCTGGCACCGCGATGTCCTTCGCCGGCCTGAAGAAGCCCGAGGACCGCGTGAACCTGATCGCCTACCTCGACTCGCTTGGCGGCTGATCGCCGGCGCCCCCGGATCACCCCGGCAGCATGTTTACAAAGGCCACGGCTCCGCGCCGTGGCCTTTTCCATTGGGCTGGGGGCAGATGGGGGCTCCGCCCAAGGGCCGCTGCGCGGCCTCCCCCGGGATATTTGGACCTAGAAGAAAGCCGGGCCGCACGGCAGGCGGGGCAGCCTACCCGCGCAGGCGCCCTCGCGCCGAAATCGCGGGCGCTCACGCAATCTCCAGCAAGTTCGGCTTGAATGTCGTCGCGGCGGGACCTTAGCTTACATCAAACGGCAGAGCACAGGCCGACAACCAGAGGGGAGACCACATGATCCGGACGACGCGCCCTGCCGCGGCCGCCATTCGCAGCCTCGATCCGATTTGCTTCCGCCCTCTTCTCGGCGCGCTGACCGCGCTTGGGATCGCCCTCGCCGCCCAGGCCGGATGGGCGCAGGAGGCCAGCCCTGCCGCTGCCGATACGGCAGAGGCATCCGCCGAGGCAAGTGATCAGGAGATCATCACCTCGCACGGTTACTCCTATTTCGGAGAGCTCGACTATCCGGCGGATTTCGACCACTTCAGCTTCGCCAATCCCGATGCACCCAAGGGTGGAGAGATCGTTCTGGGGGCCTCGGGCACCTTCGACAGCATGAATCCCTATTCGCGCAAGGGCCGCGCCGGGGCGCTGACCACGCTGCAATACGACAGCCTGATCGAGAGCACCGAGGATTCCGTCGGCCAGTACTACGGCATCCTTGCAGACACCCTCGAATATCCCGAGGACAAGTCTTGGGTGATCTTCCACATCCGGCCCGAGGCCAAGTTCTGGGACGGCACACCGGTCACCGCCGAGGACGTGGTGTTCTCGCACAAGCTTTTCGTCACGCAGGGCCTGCCCTCCTATGCCGCCGCCGTCGGCGAGATGGTGACGGGCGCCGAGGCGCTGGACGAGCACCGCGTGAAGTTCACCTTCAACACCGAGTTGACCAAGCGCTCGCGCATCGAGACCGTCGGATCGACCCCGGTGTTCAAGAAGGCCTGGTTCGACGAGGACCCTGAAAAGCGCCGCCTCGACGAGCCGCGCATGGAGGTCGCCGTTGGCTCGGGCCCCTACAAGCTCGACAGCTACGAGGTGAACCGCCGCATCGTCTACAAGCTGCGCGACGACTACTGGGGCCGCGACATTCCGTTCAACAAGGGCCGCCACAACTACGGCACCATCCGCGTCGAGTATTTCTCCGACCAGACGGCGTCCTTCGAGGCGTTCAAGGCGGGCGAATATACCTTCCGTGTCGAAAGCGATCCCAAGCTCTGGGCCACCTCCTACGACTTCCCGCGCATCCAGCAGGGCACGGTGAAGAAGGAAGAGATCGCCGACGGCAGCCCTCCCAACCCCACCGGCTTCGTGTTCAATCTTGCCAAGCCGCAGCTCAAGGACAAGCGCGTGCGCGAGGCCATCGCCCAGGCCTTCAACTTCGAATGGAGCAACGAGAGCCTGCGCTACGGGCTCTACAGCCCACGCAGCTCGTTCGTCGAGGGGACGCCGATCGAGGCGAAGGGCCTGCCCGAGGGCGCCGAGCTGGACTTCCTGAAATCGCTGGGCGACGCGGTGCCCGAGGATCTCTACACGACCGACGTCTGGACCATGCACCAGAGCGACCCCGAGGAGCTGATCAGCCGGAGCACGCGCCGCTCGGCAACCAAGCTGTTGCAGGATGCCGGCTGGAACGTGGGTGACGACGGGCTGGCGCGCAACGACGCCGGCGAGACGCTGAAGCTGCACATGATCATCCCCAGCAACATCGAGGCGAGCGTCGAGTCGATGCACGAGACCTACGTGCAGAACCTGCGCGCCATCGGCGTCGATGCCAGCTACGAGAAGGTCGATCCCTCGCAGTTCACCCTGCGCCAGCGCGAGCGCGACTACGACATGATCTATTCGAGCCGCTACGGCGCCTTCCTGTCGACCGGTGGCGGGCTCAGCCAGATGTACGGCTCGCGCGAGGCGGAATTCTCGCTGTTCAACCCCGCGGGGCTGGCCAGCCCGCTGGTCGATGCGATCATCGCCGCCAGCTTCGAGGCCACCAGCCAGGCGGAAACCGACGTGGCGCTGATGGCGCTCGACCGCGCACTGCGCTACGAGTTCTTCATCGTCCCCGACGGTTACATCGCGAATTACTGGGTCGCTTACTACGACATGTACGAACACCCCGAGACCATCCCGCCCTACGATCTGGGCTACCTCAGCCTGTGGTGGGTGAACCCCGACAAGCAGAAGGCCCTCAAAGAGGCCGGCGTGCTGAAATAATATGGGCGCCTATATTCTCCGCAGACTGCTGCTCATCATCCCCACGTTGCTGGGGATCATGATCATCAACTTCGCGCTGGTGCAATTCGTGCCCGGCGGTCCCATCGAACAGATCATTGCCCAGATCGAGGGCCAGGGCGACGTTTTCGGCGGCTTCTCCGGCGGCGGCGGCAATGCCCCCGGTGCCGGAATGGACACCGTCGGCGCCGGGATGGGCGGCGGCGGCAACGAGAAATACGTCGGCGCCCGCGGCCTGCCGCCCGAGTTCATCGAGAGCCTCGAGAAGGAGTTCGGCTTCGACAAGCCGCCCCTCGAGCGCTTCTTCGGGATGATGTGGAACTACATGCGGCTCGACTTCGGCGAGAGCTACTTCCGCTCGATCTCGGTGATCGACCTGGTGCTCGAGAAGATGCCGGTGTCGATCTCGCTCGGCCTGTGGTCGACGATCATCGCCTATATCGTCTCGATCCCCCTCGGGATCCGCAAGGCGGTGAAGGACGGCTCGTCCTTCGACACCTGGACCTCTGGCGTGATCATCGTCGCCTATGCCATCCCCGGCTTCCTCTTTGCGATCCTGCTGCTGGTGCTCTTCGCGGGCGGCTCGTTCTGGCAGATCTTCCCGCTGCGCGGGCTGACCTCCGACAACTGGGAGGCGCTGAGTTGGCCGATGCGGATCATCGACTACTTCTGGCACATCGCGCTGCCGGTGATCGCCTCGACCATCTCGGCATTCGCCACGCTGACGCTGCTGACGAAGAACTCCTTCCTCGACGAGATCAAGAAGCACTACGTGATGACCGCCCGCGCCAAGGGGCTGAGCGAGAGCAAGGTCCTCTACGGCCACGTCTTCCGCAACGCCATGCTGATCGTCATCGCCGGCTTCCCGGCGGTGTTCATCGGCGTCTTCTTCTCGGGCAGCCTGATCATCGAGACGATCTTCTCGCTCGACGGGCTCGGGCGCCTCGGCTTCGAGGCGGCGGTGGCGCGCGACTACCCGGTGATCTTCGGCACGCTCTTCATCTTCGGCCTCATCGGCCTCGTCGTCGGGATCATCTCGGACATGATGTACGTTCTGGTCGATCCGCGCATCGACTTCGAGAAGCGGGAGGGCTGAGATGAGCTACGAGCCCGATCCCCGCTTCGACGACTCCGCGCCGCTGCGCCCGCAGCCCGAGCCCGGAATTCCCGTCGTCCCGCAGCCGAAACCCGGTCGCTTCGCGCTTTCGCCGCTGAACCAGCGGCGCTGGCGCAACTTCAAGCGCAACCGCCGCGCCTTCTGGTCGCTGTGGCTCTTCCTGCTGCTCTTCGGCCTGTCGCTGTTTGCCGAGTTCCTCGCCAACGACAAGCCGATCCTCGTCAGCTATCGCGGCGAGCTGAAGATGCCGATCTTCAACTTCTACCCCGAGACGGCCTTTGGCGGCGACTTCCGTACAGAGGCCGCCTACCGCGATCCCGAGGTGCAATGCCTGATCCGCACCGGCGGACTGGAGGAGTGTTTCGACGACCCCGAGGGGCTGATCGAGACGGTGGACGCGGGCGGCACACCCGAGGGCGACTTCGCCAAGGGTTGGACCATCTGGCCGCCCATTCCCTACAGCTTCAACACCCCCGTCGACCGCCCCGGCGCGGCCCCCCTGCCCCCGAACGGGCAGAACCTTCTGGGCACCGATGATACCAAGCGCGACGTGCTGGCACGGGTGATCTACGGCTTCCGCCTGTCGATCCTCTTCACGCTGGTGGTCACCGTGGTCTCGTCCATCGTCGGCGTGGTCGCGGGCGCGCTTCAGGGCTTCTTCGGCGGCTGGCTCGACCTGATCTTCCAGCGGTTGATCGAGATATGGTCGGCGACGCCCTCGCTCTACGTGATCATCATCCTCTTCGCGATCCTCGGCCGAAGTTTCTGGTTGCTGGTCTTCCTGACCGTGCTCTTCGGCTGGACCGCGCTTGTGGGCGTGGTGCGCGCCGAGTTCCTGCGCGCCCGCAACCTCGAATACGTGCGCGCCGCCAAGGCGCTCGGGGTCAGCAACTGGACCATCATGTTCCGCCACATGCTGCCCAACGCCATGGTGGCGACGCTGACCATGCTGCCGTTCATCGTCACCGGCACGATCAGCACCCTCGCGGGGCTCGACTTCCTCGGCTTCGGCCTGCCCTCCTCGGCGCCCTCGCTGGGCGAGCTGACGCTGCAGGCCAAGCAGAACCTGCAGGCACCGTGGCTGGCCTTCACCGCCTTCACCGTCTTTGCCCTGATGCTCTCGCTGCTGGTCTTCATCTTCGAAGGCGTGCGCGACGCGTTTGACCCCAGAAAGACCTTCTCATGAGCGCCAATATCCTCGAGGTCCGCGACCTGAAGGTCAGCTTCACCCAGGACGGCAAGCGCAGCCTTGCGGTGAAGGGTGTGAGCTTCGACATCCCGCGCGGCGAGACCGTGGCACTGGTCGGCGAGTCCGGCTCGGGCAAGTCGGTCACCGCGCTCTCGACCGTCTCGCTGCTGGGCGATGCGGCGCATGTCGAGGGGTCGGTGCGCTACAACGATCAGGAGATGATCGGCGCTGATCTGCAACGTCTGCGAAAGGTGCGCGGCAATGACATCAGCTTCATCTTCCAGGAGCCGATGACCTCGCTCAACCCGCTGCACACGCTGGAAAAGCAGCTGGGCGAGAGCCTGGCGCTGCACCAGGGGCTGACCGGCGAGAAGGCGCGGGCACGCATCCTCGACCTCTTGAACAAGGTTGGCATCCGCGACCCCGAAAGCCGCCTTTCCGCCTACCCGCACCAGCTTTCGGGCGGGCAGCGGCAGCGCGTGATGATCGCCATGGCGCTGGCCAACGGGCCGGAGCTGCTGATCGCCGACGAGCCCACGACGGCGCTCGACGTGACCATCCAGGCGCAGATTCTCGAGCTGCTGGCGGAACTCAAGCAGCAAGAGAACATGAGCCTGCTGTTCATCACCCATGACCTCAACATCGTGCGCAAGTTCGCCGACAGGGTCTGCGTGATGAAGGGCGGCGAGATCGTCGAGCACGGCCCCACCGCCGAGCTTTTCGCCAACCCGCAGCATCCCTATACGCTGAAGCTGATCTCTGCCGAGAGCACCGGCACCCCCCGCCCCGTCGAGGCGGGCGCGAAAGAGGTCGCTCGCGCCGACAACCTGAAGATCTGGTTCCCGATCCAGAAGGGCTTCCTGAAGAAGACCGTCGGCTACGTGAAGGCGGTCAACGACGCGTCCTTCTCCGTACGTGCAGGCGAGACCGTGGGCATCGTCGGCGAGTCCGGCTCGGGCAAGACCACGCTGGCGCTGGCAATCATGCGCCTGATCCAGTCGCAGGGCGGCATCACCTTCGACGGGCGCGACGTGCGCGACCTCTCGACCCGCCAGTTGCGCAAGCTGCGCTCGGAGATGCAGATCGTCTTCCAGGATCCCTTCGGCTCGCTCAGTCCGCGGATGACCTGCGAGCAGATCATCGCCGAGGGGCTTGGCGTGCACGGCTCGCCGGACGGGCGGCCCGCCAAGGAGGTGGTGGCCGCGATCATGACCGAGGTCGGGCTCGACCCGGCCACCATGCACCGCTACCCGCATGAATTCTCCGGCGGCCAGCGCCAGCGCATCGCCATCGCCCGCGCCATGGTGCTGCGGCCGAAACTGGTGGTGCTGGACGAGCCGACCTCGGCGCTCGACATGACGGTGCAGGTGCAGATCGTCGAACTGCTGCGCGACCTGCAGCGCAAGTACGACCTGGCCTATCTCTTCATCAGCCACGATCTGAAGGTGGTGCGCGCGATGAGCCACAAGGTCATCGTGATGAAGCAGGGCGACGTGGTGGAAATGGGCGACGCCGAAGAGATCTTCGCCGCGCCCAAGACCGACTACACGCAGAAGCTTTTTGCCGCGGCCTTCGAACTGGCGTGGTGAGTCCCCGCAGCCAATGCTGGCCGGGGGTTGCCCCGGCCGGCCTCAGATCGCCGAGCTGTGCCCGGCTTTCGACAGGTCGTAGGCGTCGAAGGCGCGCGCCACGATGCGGGTCAGGGGCCGCGCCTCCACCGGCACGAAAAGCCCGTCCTCGGTGATCTCCAGAAGCCCCTCGAAACGCTCGTTGGCGGCGCGGTACATCGCCGCCAGTTCGGCCTCGCGCGCGCCGAAGTCGCGCAGCAGTTCCTCCGAGCGGATGCGGAAGTCGCACATCAGCATCTCGATCATCCGCGAGCGCAGCTTGTCCTCGCCCCGGAAGCTATGCCCGCGCGCGGTAGAGAAGCGGCCCTCGCGGATCGCCGCCACATGCGCCGAGGTCGCCGGCGCGTTCTGCGCGAAGCCCTGCGGGAAGCGCGAGATCGACGAGGCCCCCACCCCGATCAGCACGTCCGACGTATCATCGGTGTAGCCTTGGAAGTTCCGCCGCAACTTGCCCGTCTTCTGGGCGATGGCCAGCCCGTCGTCCGGGACGGCGAAATGGTCGATGCCGATCTCTGCATAGCCATCCCAGGTGAAGAGCTGCCGCGCCGTCTCGAACAGGTCCAGCCGCTCATCCGGCGTGGGCAGGGCATCCGAGGGGATCATCTGCTGGCGCTTGGCCATCCAGGGCACATGCGCATAGCCGTAGAGCGCCACCCGGTCGGGGCCAAGCGACAGCAGCTTCTGCACCGACTCGGTGATCTTCGCCTTCGACTGATGCGGCAGCCCGTAGAGGATGTCGGCATTGAGGCTCCCGATGCCGCGGGCGCGGATCATCTCGATCGCCTTGCGGGTGACCTCGTAGCTCTGTTCTCTGCCGATGGTCTTCTGGATCTCCGGGTTGAAATCCTGCACCCCGATCGAGGCGCGATTCATGCCGCCGGCCGCCAGAACGTCAAGTCGTTCTCCGTCGATCTCATTTGGGTCGATCTCGACCGAGAACTCCGCGTGCGGTGCGAAATCCGCCACCTCGGCCACCTTGTCGATCAGCGCCTTCATCAGGTCCGGCGACAGCAGAGTCGGCGTTCCCCCGCCCCAATGCAGGCGCGATAGTTTCACCCCGCGCGGCAGGTGCCGCTTCAGCAGCTCAAGCTCTGCCTTCAGCGTCTCGACATAGCTTTCCACCGGCCCAAGCGTCGCGGTGCCCTGGGTGCGGCAGGCGCAGAACCAGCAAAGCCTGCGACAGAAAGGCACGTGCAGGTAGAGCGAGACCGTGCCATTTTCGGGCACCGCTTCGATCCACTGCGCGAAGTCACCCGGCGTCACGCCACCCGAGAAATGCGGTGCCGTCGGATAGCTCGTGTAGCGGGGAACCTTCGCGTCGAAGAGGCCGAGTCGGGAGAGTTGTGTTCGCGTAATCATGCGCGTAGGCTTACGCAAAATTTTCTCGGCAAGACTTTGACGCAGATCAAGATTTGGACATGGAATGCTGAACGAAAAAAGCCTCTCGGTGTCACCGGACTGCAGCGAATGTCCGATTCGCCACCGAGCGGTCTGTGCCCGCTGCGAGACGGATGAACTGGAGCGGCTCGAAGAGATCAAGTATTACCGCAAGTTCGAGGCCGGGCAGACGGTGATCTGGTCCGGCGACCGGATGGAGTTTGTCGGCTCGGTGGTCTCCGGCATCGCCACCTTGACGCAGACCATGGAAGACGGGCGCACACAGATGGTCGGCCTTCTGCTGCCGTCGGATTTCGTCGGCCGTCCGGGCCGCTCCAGCGCGGCCTACGACGTGGTCGCGACCACCGATCTGGTGATGTGCTGCTTCCGCAAGGCCCCGTTCGAAGAGATGATGTTGCGCACTCCGCATATTGCGCAGCGGCTGCTGGAGATGACGCTCGATGAGCTCGACGCGGCACGTGAATGGATGCTGGTGCTTGGACGCAAGACCGCGCGCGAGAAGATCGCCTCGCTCCTGTCGATCATCGCCCGCCGCGATGCCTCGATCAACCAGCGCGATGTCGAGGACCGGCTCACCTTCGATCTGCCGCTGACGCGCGAGGCGATGGCCGACTACCTCGGACTGACGCTCGAGACGGTCAGCCGCCAGGTTTCGGCGCTGCGCAAGGACGGGGTGATCGAGCTCGAGGGCAAGCGCCACGTCACCATTCCGGACATCGGCCGCCTGCTCGAAGAGGCCGGGGATGACGCGGACGGCGGGGTCTTCGCCTGACCGCCCGCGCCATGGGTCAGGCCTCGAAGATCGGCTCGAAACTGCCGTAGATCATCCGCTTGCCGTCGAATGGCATATCCATCATCTCCTTCCAGCGCGCATCGGTCTCGAAGGAGGCACCGCAGCGATCGGCACTCTCCTTGTCGGGCCAGATCATCCAACTGAACACCACCGCTTCGCCCTGCTCGCGCTTCACTGCCAGCGGGAATGAGGTCAGCTTGCCCTCGGGAACCTCGGCCTCCCAGCATTCGTGCATCGACACTGCACCGTATTCCTTGAACAACTCCCAGGACTTACGGGCAGACTCGAGGTAGGCTGCCTTGTTTTCCTGCGGCACTGGCGTCAGAAATCCCCAAACATACGTCATAAGACATCTCCCTGTTGCTCTTCCCGAGCATAGGCGCATAATTAAGTTGATATCAACATGAATGACTCCGCATGACCGAGACGACGACCCCCACCCTGCCCTACACCACGACGATTGAAGTCCGCGACCGCTGCCTTTGCTTTCGCGCGCAGCGCGCAGCGCGGGCGCTCGGGCGGCGCTTTGATCTTGCGCTGAAGCCGGTCGGGCTGACCAACGGGCAGTTCTCGATCCTGATGTCGCTGAACCGACCGGAGCCGCCGCGCATCTCCGATCTTGCGCCCTTTCTGGCCATGGACCGCACCACGCTGACCGCAGCGCTGAAGGTGCTGGAACGGCGCGGCCTGATCGAGACCGCGCCCGACGAGGACGACAGGCGCGGCAAGCGGCTGCGGCTGGCTGCGCGCGGACACGCGGTGCTGCAGGACGCGATGCCGATCTGGCGGCGCGAACACGACGCGGTGGATGCGGCGCTCGGCGAGATGGATCTAGCGCAGCTCAAGGCGGCGCTGATGAGGCTGGGCGAGCTCTGAACACTCGCCCCGCCGCTGCGGTCAGAGTTCCCTCAGGTAGGCCCAGGACACGTAGCCCTTCGTCTCGGGTGCCCGTTCCAGGGCGGCCTCGCACCAGCGGGTGCCGCCGGTCTGGGTACAGTCGTAGACCCGCAGGACGGTGCCGTTCGGCAAGCCGACGATCACGTCAAAGCCGGTGCCCGGCCCGCCCCGCAGCTTGAGCATGTCGCCTTCGTCAACGCCATGAACCTCGTAGCGTCCTCCCCAGCCGCCATTGCTGCCACATCCGGCCAGTGCTGCCGCAAGGGCAAGCGCTGCCGCGCCTCTGGTCATTGCGGTCCCGATCGCTGCGCGCATGGGTGTCTCCTGCTCATTCTTTATGCCTCGTCCGACTATGTAACGCCCCCGGCGCGCGAAAGGAACGGCTGGATGGCAGAACAAGGGCGGGCCCGCAGGCCCGCCCCCGGACGGCTGACGCCGCCTTTCCGGTTTCTTGGCAGAAGCCCCTTCTCCCAGGCTTCAATGCGCGAGGAAAACCGGCACCTCAGCCAATTCCAGCATGTTGCGCGTGGCCCCGCCAAGGATCGCCTCGCGGAAGCGGGAATGGCCATAAGCACCCATCACGATCATGTCGGCGTTCACGTCGGTCACATGGCGGTTCAGGATGTCCGAGATCCGCGGCATGGTCTTGGTCAGCACGTCGATCTCGGCGCTTACCCCGTGGCGCGACAGGTATTGCGACAGCATGCCACCGGGATCCGAGCGGTTCGGCCCATGTTGCGGCGGGTCGATGACCACCACGTGCACCGCGTCCGCCTCCTTGAGGATCGGCATGGCGGCGCGCACCGAGCGCAGCGCCTCGGCGCTCTCGTTCCAGGCCAGCACCACGCGCTTGGGCTTGGTGGAGGGGTCGGAGGCACGCGGCACCACCAGCACCGGGGCCTGGCCTTCGAAGAGCGCCCCCTCGACCACCGGCTCGAGCTCGACGCCGCGGTCGGGGCCATAGGGCTTGGGCAGCACCACCATGTCGGCGAAGCGTGCGCGCCCTGCCACGTGGCGGCCGATGTCCGCGAGTTGCGCCACGCCCTCTTCGACCGCCCAACGCACGTCGCTGCGGGCGAGCCGAGCCTTGGCCGCGGCAACCAGCGCGCTGGCATCCTTGGAGGCACGGTCAAGCGTTTCCTGGAGGATGATCGCATCCGCCCCGGCATAGTAATAACCGGTCTGCGTGCGATCGACGCCGAAGCCCAGCACGTCGAGATGGGCATCCCAGCAAGCTGCGACGCCCGCTGCGTGATCAATGGTGGAATCGAGGAAGGCCTCGTCTGTCACAACCGTAAGTATTGATTTGTAGCCCATAGCAATCTCCATGGTATTGTCCGGGGGCCGGATACCGGCACTCTATGCCCGAAGGGCAACCCTTAGAATGACTTAACGCAAGACTTCGAAGTCAAAGCCTTGATTCAGATCAAGGTTGGCCGGGGGCATTCACTTCACAACCCCGTCAGTCAGAACCGCTCGCGCGGCCAACGAATCGTGCGAGTCAGACGAAGGGACGAACGATGCTGAATTATATCAAGCTCATCGTGCTCGGGGGTGTCGCGCTCTTTGCGCTGATCGCCGCCAACTATGCACGAGACGTGGCTTACATGGTCAACGCGCTGACCATTTTCCTCATCGCGGCGGGTCTGTTCCTCTGGACCCTCCGCAACACCGACGAGCCCGTGCCCGCCAGGGTGCGCGAACTGAGCTACATGGATGATGTAGTGCGCGCCGGTGTCATTGCAACCGCCTTCTGGGGCGTCGTGGGCTTCGCGGTGGGCGTGTTCATCGCCACCCAGCTCGCCTTTCCGGCACTCAACTTCGAGTGGGCGCAGGGCTTTGCCAACTTCGGCCGACTGCGGCCACTGCACACCTCGGCGGTGATCTTCGCCTTTGGCGGCAACGCGCTGATCTGCACATCGTTCTACGTCGTCCAGCGGACCTCGGCGACCCGGCTCTGGGGCGGCAACCTCGCCTGGTGGGTGTTCTGGGGCTATCAGCTGTTCATCGTTCTGGCCGCGACCGGCTACCTGCTGGGAGCCACCCAGTCCAAGGAATACGCCGAGCCCGAATGGTACGTCGACTGGCTGCTGACCGTCGTCTGGGTCGCCTACCTGCTGGTCTTCGTCGGCACGATCATCAAGCGCAAGGAGCCGCACATCTACGTGGCGAATTGGTTCTACCTGAGCTTCATCATCACCGTCGCCATGCTGCACATCTTCAACAACCTCTCGATCCCCGTGTCGATCTGGGGCTCGAAGTCGGTGCAGGTCTTCTCGGGCGTGCAGGACGCGATGACGCAATGGTGGTACGGCCACAACGCCGTGGGCTTCTTCCTGACAGCCGGCTTCCTGGGGATGATGTATTACTTCGTGCCCAAGCAGGCCGAGCGCCCGGTGTTCTCCTACAAGCTGTCGATCGTGCACTTCTGGGCGCTGATCTTCCTCTACATCTGGGCCGGTCCGCACCACCTGCATTACACCGCCCTGCCCGACTGGGCCTCGACCCTCGGCATGGTGTTCTCGATCATCCTGTGGATGCCCAGCTGGGGCGGCATGATCAACGGCCTGATGACGCTCTCGGGCGCCTGGGACAAGCTGCGCACCGACCCCATCATGCGGATGCTGGTGATCTCGATCGGCTTCTACGGCATGTCGACCTTCGAAGGGCCGATGATGTCGATCCGCGCGGTCAACTCGCTGTCGCATTACACCGACTGGACCATCGGCCACGTGCATTCCGGCGCTTTGGGCTGGAACGGCATGATCACCTTCGGCGCGCTCTACTTCCTGACACCGAAACTGTGGAACCGTGAGCGTCTCTACAGCCTCAGCCTCGTCAGCTGGCACTTCTGGCTCGCCACCATCGGCATCGTGCTCTACGCCGCCTCGATGTGGGTCACGGGGATCATGGAAGGCCTGATGTGGCGCGAGGTGGATGCCAACGGCTTCCTCGTCAACAGCTTCGCCGACACCGTCTCTGCCAAGTTCCCGATGTATGTGGTGCGTGCCCTCGGAGGCCTGCTCTACATCTCCGGTGCGATTATCATGTGCTACAACCTGTGGATGACCGTGAAACGGGCTCCGGCTGTCGAAGCCGGGACCGCCACGGCGCATGCCACTCCGGCCGAATAAGGAGGGCCGAAGATGAGCATTCTCGACAAACACGGGATCCTTGAGAAGAACGTCACGCTGTTGGCCCTCTTTGCCTTCCTGGTGGTGACCATCGGCGGGCTGGTGCAGATCGTGCCGCTCTTCTACCTCGAGAACACCATCGAGGACGTGGAGGGCATGCGCCCCTACACTCCGCTGGAACTGGCCGGGCGCGATATCTACATCCGCGAGGGCTGCTACGTCTGCCACAGCCAGATGATCCGCCCGATGCGCGACGAGGTGGAACGCTACGGCCACTACAGCCTCGCGGCGGAATCGCAATACGACCACCCGTTCCAGTGGGGCTCGAAGCGGACGGGGCCCGACCTCGCCCGCGTCGGCGGCCGCTACTCGGATGAGTGGCACGTCGATCACCTGACCGACCCGCAGTCGGTGGTGCCTGAATCGGTGATGCCGAAATACGGGTTCCTCTCGGCCAAGCTGATCGACGGCGAGCACATGGAAGACCTGCTGGCGACCCATCGGATGGTCGGCGTGCCCTACAGCGACGAAATGGTCGAGAATGCCTCGGCCGACTTCCGGGTGCAGGCGAACCCCGATGCCGATTACGACGGCCTGCTTGAGCGCTACGGCGAGAAGGTCAGCGTGCGCAACTTCGACGGCGAGCCGGGCATCTCGGAAATGGATGCGCTGGTGGCCTATCTGCAGATGCTCGGAACGCTGGTCGATTTCTCGACCTTCACGCCCGACGCAAGCCGCTGAGGAGGGCAAGCGATGGACACCTATTCCGCCCTGCGCCACTTCGCGGACAGCTGGGGCCTGCTGCTGATGTTCCTGTTCTTCGTGGGCATGGTCCTCTGGATCTTCCGCCCCGGAGCCAAGCGCAGCCACGACGACGCCGCAAGCATTCCGCTCCGCAACGACACCGCCCCGGCCGCGCCCAGCGCGCCGGAAAAACCCGCCCAGAAGTGAGGAGGCGAGGATCATGAGCGACAAGAAAGACACCAAGAGAGACGATCTCGACTACGAGACCACCGGCCATTCCTGGGACGGGATCGAGGAGTACAACAAGCCGCTGCCGCGCTGGTGGCTGATGGTCTTCTACGCCACCATCATCTGGGGCGTGGGCTATACCATCGCCTATCCCGCCTGGCCGGGCGTGCGCTCGGCCACCGCGGGCCTGCTCGGCTGGTCCACGCGCGGCGCCGTCGCCGAGGAAATCTCGGCGCAGGAAGCGAAGCTCGCCCCGATCAACGAGCAGCTCGCCTCGGTCGAACTGGCCTCGATCGCGGGCAACCCGGACCTCAACGGCTACGCGCAGAACGCCGGGGCCGCGGTCTTCCGCACCTGGTGCGCGCAGTGCCACGGCTCGGGCGCGGCGGGGGCCAAGGGCTATCCCAACCTGCTCGACGACGACTGGCTCTGGGGCGGCTCGATCGAGGACATCCACACCACGATCACCCATGGCATCCGCAACGAGGATGATCCCGAGGCGCGGTTCTCGCAGATGCCCGCCTTCGGACGCGACGGGTTGCTCGAGCGGGGCCAGATCGACGCGGTGGCAAACTACGTGATGACGCTGTCGGGCGAAGAGCCCGACGATGCCGCGCTGGTCGCCGAGGGGGCCACGGTCTACGCCGACAACTGCGCCGCTTGCCATGCCGAGGACGGCACCGGCGACAGGATGCAGGGCGCGCCCAACCTGACCGACGCGATCTGGCTCTACGGCGGCGACTATCCGACGATCCGCGAGACCGTTTACAACGCCCGCTTCGGCGTCATGCCGAACTGGAACGCCCGCCTGTCAGAGGCCGAGATTCGCGCCGTCGCGACCTATGTGCACGGGCTCGGCGGCGGCGAAGCCGCCGAGTAAGACACACCAAGATACCACCGGGCCCAAGGGTCCGGTGGCCAGACGCCGGTGCCCCCCTTCTGTTCGCGCGTTTCCAGGGGTGCCGGCGTTCCTTTTCGAGGGCTCGGAAAGCAGACGTTTCACGTCTCTCACCCCCGACAATGCGCCTCCGCCGCATTTCTGCCCTTGGCACGCGCCCGGAATCCGTTGATCATCGAGACAATTCCCCGGCGACCTCTGTCGCTTGCCCGTGGCGCCATTTGCGCACCGGGGCATGTGGTGTGTGTTGCGTTAGCAGAGTCAGAACTCATGGGTTCAGGCTCCGTCCGGGTCGCAGTCATGAAAGTTTTTGCATATATTCCAAGCACTTTTGACCTCCAGAAGATTTCGTTTCGCCCTACCAGTATTGATCCAAGGGTACATTCCAGCCAGTCAGGAAGAATTCTGACATGTAAGATTGATTGACATAATGAATTGGACCTCTCTCCCCCCTCTCCCTGCACTCAGGGCTTTTGCCGCCTACGCCGAGACAGGCTCGGTGCAACGGGCAGGTGCTGCCCTCAATGTCAGCCACGCAGCGATCAGCCAGCAGATTCGAAATCTTGAATCTCACATCGGGATCAGCCTGCTCGACCGCTCGCGGCGATCGATGGCGCTGACCGAAGAAGGCGCGCGGCTGGCGCAGGCCCTTGCCGAAGGCTTCGGGCGCATCGCACAGGAGCTCGAAGCGCTGACCGGTGCGGAAGCCGAGCGGCCGCTGACGATTACCACCACGCCGAGCTTCGCCGCTTCCTGGCTGATGCCGCGCCTTGCCCGCTTCCGCGAGGCGCACCCGGAGATCAGCCTGATGATCGACCCCTCGGCCCGTCTCGCGCCGCTGGAACCCGGCGGCGTCGACGTGGCGCTGCGCTTCGGCTCGGGGCGCTGGCCGGGGCTCGAGGCAGAGCTTCTGGTGGAATCGCCCATCGCTTTGGTCGGCTCGCCACGGCTGGTGGGTGACCGCGACTTCAGGGAACCCGCAGACCTGCGCGAATTCCATTGGTTGCAGGAACTCGGCACCAACGAGGCCACGGAGTGGTTCGCGCAATTCGGCATCGACCACGACGCGCGGCAGGGCGTCAGCTCGCTGCCCGGCAACCTGATGCTCGAGGCAGCGCGGCAGGGCCATGGCATCGCGATCACCGCCCGCGTCTTCGCCGATGACGACATCGCCGCCGGCCGCCTGCGACTCCTGTTCGAAGACAACCGCCAAAAGGGGTACTATCTGGTCACCCGCCCCGGCGTCATGCGGGCCCCGCTCCGGCTGTTCACCACCTGGCTGCGACGAGAGGCCGCAAAAGCTAAGTGAAAGATGTGCTTATTGATGCATGTCAATGTTCGCGCGGCGGCGCGACGTCAGAACGGGCGGCACAGGCAGATTCGAACCGGAGTACGTGCGGTGTCCGATACCCAACCAGGCGCGCCCTCGCTTTATGCGGCGCGCGAGCCGATTTTCCCCCGCCGGGTGCGCGGACATTTCCGCAATCTCAAGTGGGTGCTGATGCTCGTGCTGCTGGGCATCTACTACATCACGCCGTGGATCCGCTGGGACCGGGGACCGCAGCTGCCTGACCAGGCCGTGCTGGTGGACCTGGCGGGCCGGCGGTTCTTCTTCTTTTTCATCGAGATCTGGCCGCACGAGTTCTACTTCGTCGCCGGCCTGCTGATCATGGCGGGCCTCGGGCTCTTCCTCTTCACCTCGGCGTTGGGGCGGGTCTGGTGCGGCTACGCCTGCCCGCAGACCGTCTGGACCGACCTCTTCATCCTCGTCGAGCGCTGGATCGAGGGCGACCGCAACGCCCGCCTGCGCCTGCACCGGCAGAAGAAATGGGATGCCCGCAAGGCGCGGCTGCGCGTGACCAAATGGGTGGCCTGGCTGCTCATCGCGCTGGCCACCGGCGGTGCCTGGGTGTTCTATTTCACCGATGCCCCCACCCTGCTGGTCGACCTGGTGACCGGCAACGCCCACCCGGTGGCCTACACCACCATCGCCATTCTCACCGCCACAACCTTCGCCTTCGGCGGCTTCGCGCGCGAGCAGATCTGCATCTACGCCTGCCCCTGGCCGCGCATCCAGGCGGCGATGATGGACGAGGACACGCTGACCGTCGGCTACCGTGACTGGCGCGGCGAGCCGCGCGGCAAGCACCGCAAGGCCGCGGGTGCCGAGCAGCTCGGCGACTGCATCGACTGCAACGCCTGCGTCAACGTCTGCCCCATGGGCATCGACATCCGCGACGGCCAGCAGCTCGCCTGCATCACCTGCGCGCTGTGCATCGACGCCTGCGACGACGTGATGGCGAAGATCGGCAAGCCGCGCGGGCTGATCGACTACCTCGCCCTGTCGGACGAGACCCGCGAACGGGCGGGGCATGCCCCGCGCCAGGTCTGGAAGCACATCTTCCGCCCCCGCGTCATCCTTTACACCGCACTCTGGGCGCTGGTCGGCGTCGGGCTGCTGGTGGCGCTGGTGCTGCGCCCCGAGATCGAGCTCAGCGTCGCGCCGGTGCGCAACCCGACCTTCGTCGTCCTCTCGGACGGCTCGATCCGCAACACCTACGACGTGCGACTGCTGAACAAGCACGGCGAGGACCGGCCCTTCCGGCTGTCGCTCTCGGACGATGCAAACCTGCAGGTCACCCTCGAGGGCGAGACGGACACCACCGTTGACGTCCCGGCCAACCAGACGCACCTTCAAAGGGTCTATGTGACCGCCGCCGAGGGGACACCGGAGGCGCAGGCCGACCGCACCGAGTTCCACATCTGGGTCGAGGATCTCACCACCGGCGACCGCGCCGCCAAGGAAACCATCTTCAACGGACGGACGATTCGATGACCGAAGCACAGGATAGCGGACGCAAGCTCACCGGCTGGCACGTGCTGGCGATCTTCGGCGGGGCCTTCGGAGTGATCATCGCGGTGAACATCGCGCTCGCCTGGAACGCCATCGCCACCTTCCCCGGCCTCGAGGTGCCGAACTCCTACGTCGCCAGCCAGACCTTCGACGCGCGCCGCGCCGAGCAGGAGGCGCTCAGCTGGACCGCCCATGCCGAGCCGCGCGAGGGGGCCGTGGTGCTGCGCTTCACCGATGCGGACGGACAGCCGGTGAAACCTGCAGAACTGAGCGCGAAGCTCGGCCGCTCGACCCACGTCAAGGACGACCACGCGCCCGAGTTCCTCTGGGACGGCCGCCAGTTCGTCGCCGCCGACGATCTCGCGCCGGGTCACTGGAACGTCTGGGTGAAGGCCCGCGCCGGGGATGGCACCCATTTCGAACAGCGCCTGGAATTCTTCGTCAAGGAATAGGTCCATGACCGCCGCCCTCCGCCCGCCCGCCTCGGCCTGTCCCGCCTGCGTCGCCGCCCCCGCCGCCGAGGCGCTGGCCGAGCGCGCGCGGCCGCAGGAGGCGCGGCTTGCCCTCTCGCTGCCCACCATCCATTGCGCCGCCTGCATGACCGCCGTGGAGACCGCGCTGGAAAAGGTCCCCGGCGTGCGCAGCGCCCGCGTCAACCTCAGCCAGAAGCGCGTCCGCGTCGAAGCCGCGCCCGAGATCACCGCCGAGGCGCTGATCCCCGTGGTCGAGGCGGCGGGCTTTGAAGCGCATGAGCTCGACGCCGGCACGCTGGCCGCCACCGCCACCGACAAGGCCGGGCGCGACCTCCTGATGCGCCTCGCCGTGGCGGGCTTTGCCGCGATGAACGTCATGCTGCTCTCGGTTGCCGTCTGGTCGGGCGCAGAGGGGCCGACGCGGGACCTCTTCCACTGGATCTCGGCGGCCATCGTGCTGCCGACCATCGCCTTCTCGGCGCAGCCCTTCTTCCGCAACGCCTGGACGGCGCTGCGTGCCGGGCGTCTCAACATGGACGTGCCGATTTCGCTGGCCATCCTGCTGGCCATCGTCACCTCGCTCTGGGAGACGATGCTGTCGGGCGAGCACGCCTATTTCGACGCCGCCATCGCGCTGACCTTCTTCCTGCTCACCGGCCGCTACCTCGACCACCGCACCCGCGCCATCGCCCGCTCCGCCGCCGAGGAACTCTCGGCGCTGGAGGTGCCCCGCGCATGGCGCCTCACCGAGTCGGGCGAGGAGCAGGTGCCCGCCGCCGAGCTGCGCGTTGGAGACCTGATCCGCGTGCGCCCCGGCGGCCGGATGCCCGTTGACGGCAACATCACCGAGGGGCACTCCGAACTCGATCGCGCGCTGCTCACCGGCGAGACCCTGCCCGTCTACGCCGCCCCCGGCCAGACGGTGAGCGCGGGCGAGGTGAACCTCACCGGCCCGCTGGTGATCCGCGCCTCTGCGGTGGGCCGCGACACCTCGCTGCACCGCATGGCCGATCTCGTCGCGGTGGCTGAATCGGGCCGCGAGAATTACACGCCGCTCGCCGACAAGGCCGCCAAGCTCTACGCGCCAGGCGTCCACATTCTCGCCGCGCTGGCCTTCCTCGGATGGCTGCTGTGGTCGGGCGACCTGCGCGTCGCGCTCAACATCGCCGCCGCCGTGCTGATCATCACCTGCCCCTGTGCCCTTGGCCTCGCCGTGCCCGCGGTGACCACCGCCGCCTCGGGCAAGCTCTTCAAGCAGGGGCTGCTGATCAAGGACGGCACCGCGCTGGAACGGCTGGCGGATGTGGACACGGTGGTCTTCGACAAGACCGGCACGCTGACCGCGGGGACGCCGGTGCTGACCAATGCCGGCGGGTTCCCCCGCCGCGACCTCGAGATCGCCCTCGCCCTCGCCGAGGGCTCGGCCCATCCCCTCTCGATCTCGCTGACCGCCGCGCTGCGCCGCGAGGGGGTCGCCCCTGCCAAGCTCTCGGCAATCACCGAGGTGCCCGGACATGGCACCCAGGCACACTGGAACGGGCAGCCTGTGCGGCTAGGCCGCGCGGCCTGGGTCGGCGGCGGCCAGAGTGCCGCCACCTCGGCCTGGCTGCGGGTCGGTGCAGAGCCGGCGCGGGCCTTTACCTTCGAAGACAGCCTGCGCGACGGGGCCGAGACGGCGATCGCGGCCCTGCGCGACATGGGCAAGCAGGTGATGCTGCTCTCCGGCGACGGCACCGCCGCGGTCGGGGCGCTCGCCGGGCGGCTGCGAATCCCGCACTGGGCCGCCGAGGTGCTGCCGCAGGACAAGGCGGCGCGGATCAAGGCGCTCTCCGACGCGGGCAGGCGCGTGCTGATGGTCGGAGATGGGCTCAACGACACCGCGGCGCTGGCCGGCGCCCATGTCTCAATCTCCCCCGCCTCGGCGCTGGATGCGGCGCGCACCGCCTCGGACATCGTGCTGCTCGGCAGCTCGCTTGCGCCGATCCCCGGCGCGCTTGCGGTGGCGAGCACCGCCACGCGGCGCATACGCCAGAACTTCGCAATCGCCACCTGGTACAACGTGATCGCCGTGCCGCTCGCCATCGCCGGGCTCTGCTCGCCGCTGATCGCGGCGCTGGCCATGTCGGCCTCCTCGATCACCGTCTCACTGAACGCACTGCGGCTGAAGGGCCCGCTGCCGGAGGAGCGAAAATGAACATCCTCGCCTACCTCATCCCGATCTCGCTGATCCTCGGCGGGCTCGGGCTCGGCTTTTTCGTCTTCACCGTGAAGAGCCGTCAGTACGACGATCCCGAGGGCGACGCCCGGCGCATTCTTTCGGGCAAGTACGACGACCAGCCCAAACAGGACTAGACGGCCCTGCGGGCCTGCCTCCGCCGGGGATATGTGCGCCTGGAAGACGGCGCGCGTTCTTCTTCTAGGTGCAAATATCCCGGGGGTGCGGGAGGGGGCAGCGCCCCCTCCCGCACCCCGGGTTTTCCCGGTCAGCCCCGCACGCGCTCGTGCAGCATCCCCGCCGGGCCGCCGGTGCCAAGATCGTCGTAGGCCCGCATCTCGTTGCGCGAGACCATCCGGTCGGCATTGGCGTCGAAAGCCATGATCGCGTCGAAGGCGGCATCGCCATAGGCCGCCACCAGCTCGGACCAGGTCAGCACGCCGTTGCGATCGAGGTCGAGCTGCGAGAAATAGCGTCCCTCGTCACGGCTGCGATCGGCGGGCACGCCTTCGTAGACGGTGAAGTCACCGGCCAGGGCGGGGGCTGCGAGGGCCGGGACCACGCCCAGCGAGAGGACCGCCACGGCGATCGGCGAAATGGCTTTCATCGGATGTCTCCAAATGCTTCGGGCAAAGTCTTGAGTGTGGAACACGCCCGAGCATAGCACGGTTCCCGCTCAGCCGTGCAGGATCATCTCGGCCGCCTTCTCGGCGATCATGATCGTCGGCGCATTGGTGTTGCCCGAGACGATCCGCGGCATGACGCTGGCATCGACCACCCGCAGCCCTGCCAGTCCGCGCAGGCGCAGCTGCGGGTCGAGCGGCGCGCCCTGCTCGCAGCCCATGCGCACCGTGCCCACCGGGTGGAAGATCGTCGTGCCCACCTCGCCGGCGGCGCGATGCAGCTCTTCCTCGGTCTCGAACTGCACGCCGGGTTTCAGCTCCTCGGGGGCGTAGCGGGCCATCGGTGCCTGCCCCATGATCCGGCGCACCTGCCGGATCGCATCGGCGGCGACCCGCCGGTCGCCCTCGGTCGAGAGGTAGTTGGGCGCGATCACCGGCGCGGCGCGGGGGTCATTCGAGGCCAGCCGCACCGTGCCCCGGCTCTCGGGGCGCAGATTGCAGACGCTGGCGGTCATGGCCGGGAAATTGTGCAGCGGCTGGCCGAAGGCTTCCAGCGACAGCGGTTGCACGTGGTATTCGAGGTCTGCCGTCGCGAGCCCCTCCCGCGAGCGCGAGAAGGCGCCGAGCTGCGAGGGCGCCATGGACATCGGCCCGCGCCGCCTGAGCACGTAATCGAGCCCGATCATGCCCTTGCCCAGCAGCGTGCTGGCCAGGGTGTTCAGCGTCTTGGCCCCGGTCAGTCGCCAGGCGCAGCGCAGCTGCAGGTGGTCCTGCAGGTTGCCGCCCACTTCCGGCGCGTCGAGCGCGACCTCGATGCCTTGTGCGCGCAGGTGCCCGGCCGGGCCGATGCCCGAGAGCTGCAGGACGTGCGGCGAGTTCACTGCGCCGGCCGAGAGGATCACCTCGCCCTCGGGCCGCACCTGGTGGCGCTGGCCACCCTGCTCGTATTCGACACCGACCACGCGGCGTCCCTCGATCAGCAGCCGGGTGACATGGGCCTGCGTTTCCACCTTCAGCCGGTCCGTGCGGGTGGTGCGCAGGAAAGCCTTGGCGGTGTTCATCCGCCAGCCGTTCCGCTGGTTCACCCGGAAGTAGCTGACCCCCTCGTTGTCACCGGTGTTGAAGTCGCCCACCCGCGGAATGCCCTCGGCCTCGGCGGCCTTCATCCAGTCGTCGAGGATGTCCCAGTGCAGGCGCTGGTTCTCCACCCGCCATTCACCGCCCGCGCCATGCGCCTCGGAGGGGCCGTCGACGTAATCCTCGGATTTCTTGAAGAAGGGCAATACGTCGTCCCAGCCCCAACCGGTCAGACCCATCTGCCGCCAGCCGTCGTAATCCGCCGCCTGCCCGCGCAGGTAGAGCATGCCGTTGATCGACGAGCAGCCTCCCAGAACCTTGCCGCGCGGGTAGAGCAGCGAGCGGCCGTTGAGCCCTTTCTCCTCGGCGGTCCGGTAGCACCAATCGGTGCGCGGGTTGCCGATGCAGTAGAGATACCCCATCGGGATATGGATCCAGTGGTAGGTGTCGCGCCCGCCCGCCTCGAGAAGCAGCACCCGGCGTCCGCCCTCGGCCAGCCGCTTGGCCAGCACGCATCCGGCGCTGCCCGCGCCGACAATCACATGATCGAACGCCATTTTTCCTCCCGGCTCCTCACTCCGCCCCAACGGTAGTCAGGGCACCTCGGCGCGGCAAGACGTCATGGCGGCGCAGGGATGTCAGAGCGGCAGAGCGGTGGTCTTGAACACGGTGCGCAGCGCGAAGCTCGACTGCATCTGCGCCACGCCCGGCAGGCGGGTCAGGTACTGGCGGTGGATGCGGGCAAAATCCTCGGTGTCCTCGGCGACCACCTTGAGGATGTAATCCGCCGTGCCCGCCATCAGGTGACATTCGAGCACCGCCGGCACCCGCGCCACCGCCTTCTCGAAGGCGTCGAGCACCTCGTCGGCCTGAGCGCTCAGGCGGATCTCGACGAAGACCGTGCTGGCGAGCCCCAGCTTGCGCGCGTTGAGCAGGGCCACGTAGTCCTTCACATAGCCCTCGGTCTCCAGCCGCTGCACCCGCCGGTGACAGGCCGAAGCCGAGAGGTTGACCTTTTCCGACAGCTCGGCGTTGGACATGCGTCCCTGCTTTTGCAGCGCGCGCAGGATGCGCCGGTCGGTATCGTCGAGTTGCATGCGCAGTCTTTCGAAAACTTGGGGGTTTGATCGAAGATTCTCCCCCCAATAGCGCTTTGGACGGGACACTTCAGCAAGGAAATTGCATGCGGCCAGGCGCATCCTGAAATCATCATAACGCGCCCGAACGGGCCAGGAGGAGGACCTACCATGAAAATCGGCTGCCCGACAGAGATCAAACCGCAGGAATACCGCGTCGGTATCACCCCCATTGCCGCCCGCGAAGCGGCAAGCCACGGCCACGAGGTGATCGTGCAGCAGGGCGCGGGTCTCGGTGCCGGTTTCTCCGACGCGGATTACACCGCCGCGGGCGCCCGCATCGCCGCCACTGCCGAGGAAATCTGGGCCGAGGCCGAGATGATAGTCAAGGTCAAGGAACCGCAGTCTGCCGAGCGCAAGCAGCTGAAACGCGGCCAGCTGCTCTTCACCTACCTGCACCTCGCCCCCGATCCCGAGCAGACGCAGGACCTGATCGAGTCCGGCGCAACCTGCATCGCCTACGAGACGGTGACCGACGCCCGCGGCGGGCTGCCGCTGCTGGCGCCGATGTCCGAGGTGGCGGGCCGCCTCGCGCCGCAGATGGGCGCCTGGTCGCTGCAGAAGGCCAATGGCGGCCGCGGCGTGCTGATGGGTGGCGTGCCCGGCGTCGGCCCGGCCAATGTTGTTGTGCTGGGCGGCGGCGTCGTCGGCACCCATGCGGCGCGCATCGCCGCGGGCATGGGCGCGGATGTCACGGTGCTCGACCGCTCGCTGCCGCGCCTGCGCCAGCTCGACGAGACCTTCGGCAGCCTCTTCAAGAACCGCTATTCGACCGAGGGCGCGGTGGCCGAGCTGCTGGCCGAGGCCGACATGGTGATCGGCGCGGTGCTGATCCCCGGCGCCGCCGCGCCCAAGCTGGTCAGCCGCGCGCAGCTCTCCACCATGAAACCCGGCGCGGTTCTGGTGGACGTGGCGATCGACCAGGGCGGCTGCTTCGAGACCTCGAAGCCGACCACCCACCAGGACCCGGTCTACACGGTGGACGGCATCCAGCACTACTGCGTCGCCAACATGCCCGGCGCGGTGCCGCGCAGCTCGACCCTGGCGCTCGGCAACGCCACGCTGCCCTTCCTGCTGGCGCTGGCCGGCAAGGGCTGGCGCGTCGCCTGCGCCGAGGACCCGCACCTGCAGGCCGGGCTCAACGTGCACGACGGGCAGATCACCAATGCCGCCGTCGCCCGCGCGCTGAACCTGCCGCTGGAAAGCATCGAAAAGGCGCTCGCCGCCTGAGCAGGCACGAGACCCGAAGCGACAAGAAAAGGGGCGGGCCGCGAAAAGCGCCCGCCCCTTCTTCTCTTTCCAAATACGCCGGGGGAAGCTGCCGCAAGGCAGCTGGGGGCGGAGCCCCCGCGACGCCGGGCGTCAGAGCACCACGATTCCCGAATGCTTGGCCTTGTGCTCGGGCTCGACGTGGATGGTCACCCGGCAGCCATCGATCGCCTCGCGCAGGGCGTGCTCGATGCGGTCGCAGATCTCATGCGCGCAATCCACGGTCATCTCGCCCGGCACCACAAGGTGGAACTCGAGGAACACCGCCTGCCCGGCGCGGCGCGAGCGCAGGTCATGCGCCTCGACCGCGCCCTCGGCATTGGCCGAGATCACCGCGCGCATCTCCGCCAGCTCGCTCTCGGGAACCGCGGCATCCATCAGCCCGCCGACCGAGCCGCGGATGACCTGCCAGCCCGACCACAGGATGTTGACCGCCACCAGCGCCGCGAGCGCCGCGTCGAGCCAGAGCCAGCCGGTCAGCGCCGCGGCGCCGACCCCCACCGCCACCCCGGCCGAGGAGAAGACATCGGTCAGCAGGTGCTTGCCGTCGGCGACCAGCGCCGGCGAGTTCAGCCTGCGCCCCTCGCGCAGCAGCACGAAGCACCAGACCGCGTTGATCGCCCCGGCGAAGAGGTTGATGGCAAGGCCGAGCCCGACCTGCTGGATCTGCTCGGGCGCCTGCCAGGCGCCCCAGGCCTCGCGCAGGATCAGCACCGCGGCGACGACGATCAGCACGCCTTCGAGCACGGCGCTGAAGTACTCGGCCTTGTGATGCCCGAAGGGGTGATCGGCATCCGCCGGCTGCGCGGCGATATGGATCGCCAGCAGCGCCGCCAGCGCGGTCGCGACGTTGACGATGCTCTCCAGCGCGTCCGACATCAGCGCCACCGAGCCGGTGAGCCACCAGGCATAGGTCTTGATCGCCAGCACGAGAATGCCGACGAATACGCTGCCGATGGCGATCTTCACGCTGCGTGTCATGCTGGGTCTCCGGAGGGGTCCGGGCGACTTAGAGAACTCGCCAGATGCCCGCAACCCGGATCCCGCATCGGATCCCGAGGTCGCATGGCGGGCCTGCAGAATACGCAACGCCGGTTACTTTTTCAGCGCGTCGCGGATCTCGAGCAGAACGTCGAGCTCGGACGGTCCGGTCTTGACCTCGGGCGCCACCTCGTCGGGCCTTTCGGCGGCCGAGCGGATGCGGTTGACCATCTTGACCAGCAGGAAGACCACGAAGGCGATGATGAAGAAGTTGATCACCGCCATGATGAAGCTGCCGACGGCAAAGACCGGCGCGCCGGCGTCCTTGGCCGCCTGCAGCGAGGCATACTCGCCGCCGTCGAGCGCGTAGAACCAGCCCGAGAAGTCGATGCCGCCGGTGAAAAGCGCGATGATCGGGTTGATGATGTCACCCACGAGCGAGGTCACGATGGCGGTGAAGGCGGCACCGACGATGATGCCGACCGCCATGTCCATGACGTTGCCCTTGGCGATGAAGTCCTTGAATTCCTGAATCATGTGTCCTGTTCCTCTGCCCCACGCTGCCGGGGTCATCAGCCGTTTCCGCGCCCAGAGGTTGCACGTTTGGCGGGGTGACGCCACGGAAAACCACGCCGCCCCGCACGGCTTTGGGGATTATGCCCCGATCACCAGCGCATCGGCGGGATTGAGCGCCAGCGAGACCGTCTCGCCCACCTTCGGCGGCGCCTGACGGGTGGTGTTGAACAGATCCACCGCCAGCTTCTGCCCGCCGAGGTCGATACGCAGCCGGATCACCGAGCCGAGGAAGTCGAGCTCGGTGATCGTGCCGGTCAGCGCCGCCTCACCCGGATGCGCGCCGAGGCGCAGCATCTCGGGGCGCAGGCCGAGCGTCGCCTCGCCCGGCGGCACGGCGCGGCCGAGGGTCAGCTCGTTCTCGCCCAGCTTCACCCGGCCGGTGGCCGGATCCAGCACCTGCGCGTCAAGCGTGTTGAGCGTGCCGACGAAGCCCGCGACGAAGCGCGTGGCGGGGGCATTGTAGATCTCGAAGGGGCTGCCCACCTGCTCGGCCACGCCCTGGTGCATCACCACGATGCGGTCGGACATCGACAGCGCCTCTTCCTGGTCGTGGGTGACGAAGATCGTGGTGATGCCAAGCTCGCGCTGGATCGCCCGGATCTCGTTGCGCAGGCTCACCCGCACCTTGGCGTCGAGCGCAGAGAGCGGCTCGTCGAGCAGCAGCACCTGCGGCTTGGGCGCCAGCGCCCGCGCCAGGGCGACGCGCTGCTGCTGCCCGCCCGAGAGCTGGAACGGGTAGCGGTCGCCCAGCTCCGGCAGGCCGATCAGCGCAAGCATCTCCTCGACCCGCGCGGCGATTTCGCGCGCGGGCACGCCCTTGACCCGCAGGCCGAAGCCGACGTTCTGCGCGACGGTGAGGTTCGGGAAGAGCGCGTAGGCCTGGAACACCATGCCGATGTTGCGTTGGTTGGGCTTCAGGCTGGAAACCTCGCGCCCCTCGATGGTGATGTTGCCGGCGCTCGGGCTCTCGAATCCCGCCACCATGCGCAGCACCGTGGTCTTGCCGCAGCCCGAAGGGCCGAGCAACGAGATGAACTCGCCCTTCTCGACGTCGAGGTTGAAGTCCTTCACGACGCGGGTCACGCCGAAGCTCTTTTCCAGGTGAGAAATCGTCAGGAAGCTCATCGGCCCGCCTTGTCGTGCTTGGTGAATCTGGTGACCAGCTGGATCAGCCCCATGCAGGCCCAGGTGATGATGAAGGCGATGGTGGCAAGCGCGAAGGGCTCGTAGGCCTTGTTGGCTCCCATCAACTGCAGGTACGGGCCGAAGGCCGGGCGGTTGAGCAGCGCTGCCATGGTGAACTCGCCCATGACGATGGCGAAGGTCACGAAGGAGCCCGAGAGCACCGCGACGAGCACGTTGGGCAGGATCAGCTTGACGATGATGGTGACCCAGCCCGCGCCGAGGCTCTGCGCCGCCTCGGTCAGCGTGGCGACGTCGATGGTGCGCAGCCCGGTGTCCACCGCGCGGTACATGTAGGGCAGCGACAGCATGGCGTAGCCGAACATCAGCAGCAGGTTTGTGCCGAAAATCGTGCCGGTCAGCGGCAGCCAGCTCGAGGTGTTGTAGAGCCGGATGTAGCCGAACACCGTCACGATGGCCGGGATGACCAGCGGCAGCAGGGTTACGAACTCGACCACCGGGCGCAGGCGCGGCAGCTTCAGCCGCACCCAGAAGGCGGTGGGCACCACCAGCAGGATGCCGAAGACGATGGTCAGCAGCGCCATCACCACCGAGTAGCTGAAGGTCTGGCGGAACTGCGGATCGGCCAGCACGGCAGCATAGGCGTCGAAGCTGTATTCCCCCCGCCGCATCGACAGCGAGAATTCGACCATGCCGAGCAGCGGCAGGACAAAGTAGGTGATGCCCAGCAGCAGGATGGCCCAGGAGGCGGCACGGGTCATTTCAGCCACCTCTCGGAGCGGATGCGCAGCACGATGTAGACGACGTTGGCCAGCCCGGTGACGAGGATCATCCCGAAGGCCATCGCATAGCCCAGGTGCGGATTGCCCAGCACGTCACCGCGGATCTGCGCGAAGAGCATGATCGGCACGATGTTGAGCGAGCTTCCGGTCAGCGCGATGGCCGTCGCCACGGCGCCGAAGGCATTGGCGAAGAGCAGCGCGAAGGTGCCGAGGATGGTCGGGAAAAGGATCGGCAGCGCCACGATCCGCCAGTATTGCGCACCGCTTGCGCCAAGGCAGGAGGCCGCCTCGCGCCACTCGCGCTTCAGCCCGTCCAGCGCCGGGGTGATGATCAGGATCATCAGCGGGATCTGGAAGAAGAGGTAAGTGATCGTCAGCCCCCAGAAGCTGAGGATGTTGAATCCCATCGCGCGCAGATTGATGCCGAACTCGGTGCGCAGGAACATGGTCACCAGTCCGAGCGGTCCGAGCGTGGCGAGAAAGGCGAAGGCCAGCGGCACGCCTGCGAAATTCGACGCCACCCCCGAGAAGGTCATCAGCGGCGAGCGGATGCCGCGCGGCAGCCCGCCCAGGACCATCGCCGCGGCCATCAGGAAGCCGATCAGACAGCCGAAGGCCGAAGAGGCGACGGAGATCTTGATCGAGATCCAGTAGGACGACAGGATCGAGGCTGTGAACAGCCCCGCGATGTTCTCGAAGGTGAAGGAGCCGTCAGCCCGCTGAAAGGCTCCGATGACGATCTTCATCGTCGGCAGCACAAGAAACAGCAGGATGAACAGTGCGAAAGGCAGCAGGCCCAGCCATGTCAGGCTCGGGTGCCAGCGGCGCTTTGGCGGTGGGGATGTCAGATCGGTCACACGGAGTCCGGATTTGGGCAGAACTGGAAACGCCGATCCCGCCCCGGATCACCCTTGGTGACCGGGACGGGAAAGGGCCCCCTGAGGGAAAGCACGGGGGGCCCTGACGGCAAAGGCTTACTGGACGTTGGCGCCCACGACGGCATCCCAGCCGCCGACAACCGCTTCCTTGTTCCCGGCCTGCTCCTCGAGCGTCGGGAAGTAGGCGGCCTCGTAGCTTTCCGCCGGCGGCAGCGCTTCCAGCAGCTCGGCCGGGATCTTGTCGGCCGCGGCCATGGCGTTGAAGCGCGCCGGGTGGCAGTAGCCCTTGAGCCACAGGCTCTGGCCCTCGTCGGAATAGAGATACTCCATCCACAGCTTCGCCGCGTTCGGGTGCGGCGCATGGGCCGAGATGCCCTGCACGTAGACACCGGCAAGCACGCCCGACTTCGGCACCACCACGTCGACCGGCGGGTTGCCATTCAGCGTGTCGCGGGCGGCCAGCGCGTTGTAGTCCCACATGATGGTGATCGGGGTCGCGCCCTGCGCCAGGGTGCCGGCCTTGCCGATGACGGGGACGAAGTTGCCGGCCTCGTTCATCTTCTTGAAGTAGTCGAGGCCCTTCTCGCCGGCATCCTTGCCGGCTGCGCCGCCCTCGGCCATGCCCGCGGCGAGCACTGCGAGGATCGCCTGGTTCGAGGCGCGCGGGTCACCCGCCAGCGCCACCGAGCCAGCGTATTCCGGCTTCAGCAGGTCCGACCAGTCCTCGGGGGTGGTGTCGATCAGGTCCTTGTTCACCATGAAGGACATCACGCCGTAGTAGTCGCCGTACCAGTAGCCTTCCTCGTCCTTGACCGCGTCGGGGATCTCGTCCCAGGTCGAAACCTTGTAGGGCTGCAGCAGGCCTTCTTCCTTGGCCTGCGGGCCGAAGGAGAGACCCACGTCCAGAACGTCGGGCGCCTGCGGGCCGGTGTTGCCCTTGTTGGCGCGCACCGCTTCCAGCTCGTCCGCCGAGCCTGCGTCGGGGTTCAGCTCGTTGACCTCGATCTCGGGGTATTTCGCCTTGAAGCCGGCGATCACGTCACCGTAGCCGCACCAGCTGTGCGGCAGGGCGATGGTGGTCAGCATGCCCTCTTCTTTCGCCGCGGCCTCCAGCGCCGCCAGATCCTGCGCCTGCACCATCGAGGTGGTGGCCATCAACGCAGCAACACCGGCAAGCCAAATCTTTGTATTCGTTTTCACAATCTTATCTCCCCGTAATCCGGTCCCGGCCTGATCGGCCGTGACGGGCGTGTAGATTTTTATATTGACGGTCTTGTGACAGCCAAAATTTAGGCAAAGTCCGCGGCGCGAGCCTTGACCGAAAATTGACGCCGCGCAAGCTTTGCGTCCATCGATCCGCGAACGATCTCAGGATCTTGAGCGCAACGCGCGACACTCTCGCCCAATATCGGCGCAAAATCCCGCCCCTGTTCACGCGGAAGTCATGAGATTTTCGCCGGAATCCGCAAGCTTTCCTGACCGGACAAGGCGCACCGGGTCTTGCCGCGCATGGGTTTACTCTCCTCTAACTGGCGCTTGTCGTTTGGCTTTCGCTCTCTAGTATGGGCGCATGCATTCCCCGGCCATGCGCGACGCGGGCGGTCGGACCGACGTTTATTCTCTCAGGCATTTCGCAAGGGGCAAATTCGTGACCAGACCTAGTCCAAGATCTTCGCACACGACATCCCGGACGAGCGGGCCGGGCCTGGCGATCATCCTTGCGTCGGGCCTCGCTGCCGCGCCGCTCGCCGCGCAGGAAGAAAAGGCCGCCGAAGACCCCACGAAGATCGCCACCAAGGCCGGTATCTCCTACTCCGATGAATTCTCGGTCTCGGGCTCGCTGGCCTTCGGCCCGGTGACCAAGGTCAACGGGCGCGTCTCGGAAAGCGGGCAATGGTCGCTTGGCGCTTCCTATCTCTTCTCCTTCGGCATCCTGACCTTCTCGGCGGGCAAGAACGAATTCGACAATGGGTCAGTGCAGACCCACTATTCGCTTGGCGGCTTCGTGCCGCTGACCGCGATGGGGTTGAAGACCGGCAAGTGGCAGCTCTTCGCGCCCTTCGGTTACACCTACAGCGAAGGCGAGCTGGCGGTGACAAGCGTCGAGCTGCACGAGACGGTCAACGTCGAGGTCAGCAACAACAGCGGCTATCTGGGCATGTTCGCGATCCGTCCGATCAACGAGAAGTTCACCTTCCTGACCGGCGGCATCTACACGCGCGGCTCCGACGATTTCAACGGCGTGTCCCTTGGCGGCGGCGTCTCTTACCACCTGACGCAGAAGGACACGGTGGCGCTCTTCGGCTCCTACGTCGACAACGATTTCGGCGAGGAACAGAAGCTCGGCATCTCCTATCGACACGAGTTCTGAGCCCGTCCGCCGCTTGTCTCGCGCCCGTCAGTGCATAGGTTGCACGGCAAGCAAGGACACGGAAGGGACACCGCATGGGACTGAACGTCTATCTCTCGGGAGAGATTCACACCGACTGGCGCGAGCGCATCATCGAAGGCGCGCAAGGCCTCGACGTGACCTTCAGCGCACCGGTGACCGACCACGCCGCCAGCGACGATTGTGGCGTGGCGATCCTCGGGTCCGAGGACAGCAAGTTCTGGCACGACCACAAGGGCGCCCGGATGAACGCCATCCGCACCCGCAAGGCGATTGCCGATGCCGACGTCGTGGTCGTGCGTTTCGGCGAGCAGTACAAGCAGTGGAACGCCGCCTTCGATGCAGGCTACGCCGCGGCGCTCGGCAAGTCGCTCATCATCCTGCAGCGGCCCGAGCACGACCACGCGCTGAAGGAGGTCGATGCCGCCGCCTTGGCCGTGACCCGCGAGCCCGAGCAGGTGGTGGCCGCGTTGCGCTACGTTCTCACCGGCGCACTGCCCGAATAATAGGCTGTCACGCCAGACGATTGACGCCACGACGCGGCTCGCATCGCCGTGTGAAACAAGGCAAGGGGCACGTTCGGCGCCCCTGCCTCTTTCCCCAGCAAATGCCTAGGGATGCAGCCCGCTGTTGAACTCCGAGTCGGGCGCGGGTGGTTGCCGGAAACTGCGGCAGCAAGACCCCACACGCGATTTCACGCGCATTTGCGCTGGGTGGGGGCTTTTTTGCCGCGCCGTCCGACCCTATAAGACCCGAGCCTTCGCTCGCGGGGAGTCGAGGGCCAAAACGCGTATTTCTGGGGCGGGACACTTAATGTTTGGACTGGACAGACTCATGGGCGCCTTCTCGGCGGACATGGCCATCGACCTCGGCACGGCGAACACGCTGGTCTACGTGAAGGGTCGCGGAATCATTCTGTCTGAACCGTCGGTTGTGGCCTATCACGTCAAGGACGGCGTCAAGAAGGTGCTGGCCGTCGGCGAGGATGCAAAGCTGATGCTGGGGCGCACCCCCGGCTCCATCGAAGCGATCCGGCCGATGCGCGAAGGCGTCATCGCGGACTTCGATACCGCGGAAGAGATGATCAAGCATTTCATCCGCAAGGTGCACAAGCGCTCGACCTTCTCGAAGCCGAAGATCATCGTCTGCGTGCCGCACGGCGCGACTCCGGTGGAAAAGCGGGCGATCCGCCAGTCGGTGCTGAGCGCCGGCGCGCGCAAGGCCGGCCTCATCGCCGAGCCGATCGCCGCGGCCATCGGTGCCGGCATGCCGATCACCGATCCGACCGGCAACATGGTCGTCGACATCGGCGGCGGCACCACCGAGGTGGCCGTGCTCTCGCTCGGTGACATCGTCTACGCGCGCTCGATCCGCGTCGGCGGCGACCGCATGGACGAGGCCATCGTCAACTACCTGCGCCGCCAGCAGAACCTGCTGGTGGGTGAAGCCACCGCCGAGCGCATCAAGACCTCGATCGGCACCGCGCGCATGCCCGACGACGGGCGTGGCAGCTCGATGCAAATCCGTGGCCGCGACCTGTTGAACGGCGTGCCGAAGGAAACCGAGATCAGCCAGGCACAGGTGGCCGAGGCCCTGTCCGAGCCGGTGCAGGCGATCTGCGAGGCAGTGATGTCGGCGCTCGAGGCGACCCCGCCGGACCTGGCCGCAGACATTGTCGACCGCGGCGTCATGCTGACCGGCGGCGGCGCGCTGCTGGGCGATCTCGATCTTGCCCTGCGCGAGCAGACCGGCCTGGCCGTGTCGATTGCCGAGGAAAGCCTCAACTGCGTGGCGCTCGGCACCGGCAAGGCGCTGGAGTATGAAAAGCAGCTCCAGCACGCGATCGATTACGACAGCTGATCCCTTTCGGGATCGCTCCGGCTGCGTCATAGTCCGGGGCGGGCGCTGGGTCTTGCCCGCGCCCGCCCCGAACGCCCCGCGAGTCATGGGGACCACCGGGGCCAGATACGGGGGCCACACGCAGAGACCCGATGGCGAAACACGGCACGAACAGCGATGACTATTCGGCCCCGCTGAAGCGCCTGCTTCTGGCGGTGCTGATCCTGTGCCTGACCGGGCTCTTCATCCTCTGGCGCGTCGACAGCCCGCGCGTCGAGCGCTTTCGCGCGCAGGTGATCGACACGGTGATGCCCGGTTTCGACTGGGCGATGGCCCCGGTGACCGGCGCGGTGAAGATCCTGCGCGACTTCCAGTCCTATCAGCGCATCCACGAACAGAACCAGGAGTTGCGCCGCGAGCTGCGCCGCATGACCGCCTGGAAAGAGGCGGCGCTGCAGCTCGAGCAGGAGAATGCCAAGCTGCGCGACCTGAACAACGTCCAGCTTGACCCCCGGCTGACCTACATCACCGGCGTGGTGCTGGCCGACAGCGGCTCGCCCTTCCGGCAATCGGTGCTGATCAACGTCGGCAGCCGCGACGGCATTGTCGATGGCTGGGCCACGATGGATGGCATCGGCGTCGTCGGGCGCATCTCCGGGGTGGGCAACAACACCAGCCGGGTGATCTTGCTGACCGATGCCACCAGCCGCATCCCGGCAACGATCCAGCCCTCGGGCCAGCGTGCCATGGTGGTTGGCGACAACTCGGCGAATCCGCCGATCGATTTCCTGGAAAACCCCGACCTGGTGAAGCCCGGCGACCGCATCGTCACCTCCGGTGACGGCGAGGTCTTTCCGCCCGGACTGCTGATCGGCCAGGTTGCGCTGGATCCCGGCGGCCGCCTGCGCGTGCGCCTCGCCGCCGACTACGAGCGGCTGGAGTTCCTGCGGGTGCTGCGCGACCATGGCGCGCGGCGCGTCAGCGCCCCCTCGGGGCTGATCCTGCCCGAGGTGCCGCCCGAGGCGCCGCAGCCCGAGGCCGAGACCGATCCCACGGTGCCGCCATTGAGCGGCGCGGCCGGGGGCAGCGCCGCGGAGGCCGGAAATGGCTGAAAGCAGCCGCCCAGCCAAGGTCTGGATGATGCGTGCCACCTTCGTAGCGCTGACCTTCGCGCTGATCTTCTACCACCTGCTGCCGCTCGAACTGATGCCCGCGCCCTATGCCGGACCTGACGTCCTGACCGCCATGTGCTTCGCCTGGGCGCTGCGCCGGCCCGACTACGTGCCCGCGCTGCTGATCGCCGGGGTGATGCTGCTCGCCGATCTGCTGTTCCAGCGCCCACCCGGCCTTTGGGCGGTGCTGGTGCTCATGGCCAGCGAGTCGCTGAAGAACCGCGACCGGCCGCGGCGTGAGTCGACCTTCCTCATGGAATGGGTCACCGTTGCCGTGGTGCTGGCGGTGATCACCATCCTGTACCGGCTGGTTCTGGGGCTGCTGATCGTGCCGGACGGCACGTCTTTCCTTGCGCTGATGCGATACGCAACCACCGTGATCTGCTATCCTCTGGTGGTCATCCTCTCGCAGGGTCTGTTCGGCGTGCGGCGGATGGCACCGGGCGATTTCGACCATGCCGGGAGACCGATGTGAGACGCACCCCAAAGGAAAGCTCCGACAGCTGGCGCCGCATATCGCGCCGCGCCCTGCTACTGGGCGGCGCGCAGCTTGGTTTCGCCGGAATGCTGGGTCTGCGGATGCACCACATGCAGGTCGATCAGGCCGACGAATTCCGCCTGCTGGCCGAGGAGAACCGCATCAACATGCGGCTGATCCCGCCGAGCCGCGGCCGCATCTTCGACCGCAAGGGCAAGGTCATCGCCGAGAACACCCCGACCTACCGCATCACCCTCGTGCGCGAGGATGCCGGCGACGTCGAGGACGTGATCTCGAAGCTCTCGGCCCTAGTCGAACTCGACGAGGACGAACTGAACCGGGCGCTCGCCGAAATGCGCCGCTCCGCGCCCTTCCTGCCGATCACCATCGCCGACCGGGTGAGCTGGGAGTCGATCAGCCGCGTCGCGGTCAACGCCCCTGCCCTGCCGGGCGTCACCCCCGAGGTGGGCCTGTCGCGCTTCTATCCGCAGCACGGCAACTTCGCGCATGTGGTGGGCTATGTCGGCCCCGTGTCCGAGCGCGATCTCGAACGCTACGAGGACCCCGAGCCGGTGCTGCGCATCCCGCGTTTCCAGATCGGCAAGGTCGGGGTCGAGGCCAAATACGAGGAACAACTCCGCGGCAAGGCCGGGGCCAAGCGCGTCGAGGTCAATGCCGTCGGCCGGGTGATGCGCGAGCTCGACCGGCGCGAGGGCGACAATGGCGCCGACATCCAGCTGACCATCGACGCCGACCTGCAGGACTACGTGCAGGCGCGGCTGGGGCACGAATCCGCCTCCTGCGTGATCATGGACGTGGAAAAGGGCGACCTCCTGGCCATCGCCTCGGCGCCCTCCTTCGATCCCAACAAGTTCGTGCGCGGCATCTCGGTCGCCGACTATGCGATCCTGCGTGAGAATGACCACCGCCCGCTCGCCTCGAAAACCGTGCAGGACGCCTATCCGCCCGGCTCTACCTTCAAGATGGTCACCGCCCTGGCAGCGCTCGAGGCCGGGATCCTCTCGCCCGATGACACCGTCTGGTGCCCCGGCCACATGGAGGTCGGCTCGCGCCGTTTCCACTGCTGGAAGCGCACAGGCCACGGCCACCTGACGCTGGAACAGGCGCTCCAGCAGAGCTGCGACGTGTTCTTCTACGACGTCGCGCTGAAGGTCGGCATCGACAAGATGGCCGATATGGGCCACCGGCTCGGCCTTGGCGTTCCGCCGGACGTGCCGATGTCGGCGGTGGCCGCGGGCATCATGCCGAGCCGAGAATGGAAGCAGCGCGAGCGCGGCAAGGGCTGGCTGCTGGGCGACACGGTGAACGCATCGATCGGCCAGGGCTTCGTCCTCGCCTCGCCGCTGCAACAGGCGATCATGACGGCCCGCATCGCCAGCGGACGCGCGATTCACCCACGGCTGATCAAGACCATCGACGGCGTCGAGACCGAGGTCGTCGGCGGCGAGACGCTCGACATCAATCCCAACCACCTGCGCTACGTCCGCAAGGGCATGTCCGCGGTGATGAACTCCAACCGCGGCACCGGCTTCCGTTCGCGCGTCGTCGCCGCGGGCTACGAGCTGGCAGGCAAGTCGGGCACCAGCCAGGTGCGCAACCGCGTCGTTGCCAACGACGAGGTGCCCTGGGAAGAGCGGGACCACGCGCTTTTCGTCGCCTACGGACCGTTCGAGGCCCCGCGCATCGCGGTGTCGATCGTCGTCGAGCACGGCGGCGGCGGCTCCTCGGCCGCGGCGCCCATCGCCCGTGACGTCGCCTTGCAGGCACTCTACGGAGGCACGCCGCCGCTTTCGGCCTATCCCTCGTCCGACCACGAGAAGATCAAGGAACAGCAAGAACGGCTCGACCGCGAACGCCTCGAGCGCGCCGAGCAGGCACGGGGGCGCGCGTGAGCTATCTCGAGTATACCGTCAAGACCACGCCCTCGGGCTGGCGCAAGGTGCTCCACATCAACTGGCCGCTGGTGATCCTGCTGACCGCCGTCGCCAGCGTCGGCTTCCTGATGCTCTACTCGGTGGCCGGCGGACGGCTCGACACCTGGGCCGAGCCGCAGATGAAACGCTTTGGCCTCGGGCTCGCGGCGATGTTCATCACCGCCATGGTACCGATCTGGCTGTGGCGAAACCTGTCGGTGCTGGCCTACCTCGGCTCGCTCGGCCTGCTGGTGGCGGTGGAGCTCTTCGGCACCGTCGGCATGGGCGCGCAACGCTGGATCGACGTGGGGTTCATGCGGCTTCAGCCCTCGGAGCTGATGAAGATCGCGCTGGTGATGGTGTTGGCCGCCTATTACGACTGGCTTCCCCTCAAGAAGACGTCGCGGCCGATCTGGGTGCTTCTGCCGATCATCCTGATCCTTGCACCGACCGGGCTGACGCTGATCCAGCCCGACCTCGGCACCGCGCTGCTGCTGATGATCGGCGGCGGGCTGATCATGTTCCTTGCCGGGGTGCACTGGGCCTATTTCGCCGTGGTCATCGCCGCCGGCGTCGGCACGATCTACAGCGTCTTCGAGTCGCGCGGCACCGACTGGCAGCTGCTGAAGGACTACCAGTTCAAGCGCATCGACACCTTCCTCGATCCCTCCACCGATCCGCTCGGTGCGGGCTATCACATCACCCAGGCCAAGATTGCCATGGGCTCGGGTGGCTGGACCGGGCGCGGCTTCATGCAGGGCACCCAGTCACGCCTGAACTTCCTGCCCGAGAAGCACACCGACTTCATCTTCAACACGCTGGCCGAGGAGTTCGGTTTCGTGGGCGGCATGTCGCTGCTGACGCTCTACGTGTTGATCCTGCTGTTCTGCATCTTCGCGGCGCTGCGCAACCGCGACCGCTTCTCCTCGCTGCTGACGCTGGGCATCGGGCTGACCTTCTTCCTCTACTTCGCGGTCAACATGTCGATGGTCATGGGGCTGGCCCCTGTGGTCGGCGTGCCACTTCCGATGGTCAGCTACGGCGGCTCGGCCATGCTGGTGTTGATGATCGCCTTTGGTCTCGTGCAGAGTGCCCACATCCACCGGCCACGCTGAATTTTCACATATTTTCCAAGGACTTTCATGACCACCAAGATCCTCTTCGCCGCCCCGCAGGACCATTGGGACAAATACGGGGCGGCGCTGACCGAGGCGCTGGATGCCACCGGTATCGACTATCGGCTCGGCCGCGATCTCCCCGCCGAGGAGGTCGAGTATATCGTGTACGCACCCAGCTCGGGGCTGACCGACTTCACGGGCTTTCCCAGGCTCAAGGCGGTGCTCAGCCTCTGGGCCGGGGTCGAGAAGATCGTCGGCACCGCCAGGATCCCCGTGCCGCTCGCTCGCATGGTCGATGACGAGGGGCTCACGCAGGGCATGGTGGAATATGTGACCGGCCACGCGCTGCGCCATCACCTTGGCATGGACGCCCATATTGTGAACCCCGAACACCGCTGGGAAAGCAAGGCACCGCCTCTGGCGCGCGAGCGCCCGGTGACCGTGCTCGGGCTTGGCATGCTGGGCAGCGCCTGTGCCCGGCAACTGGCGCAGATCGGCTTTCCCGTCACCGGCTGGAGCCGCTCCCCGCGCGACATCGACGGCATCCGCTGCCTCTCGGGCGCCGAGGGGCTGGCCGAGGCGTTGACCGGGGCGCAGATCGTCGTGCTGCTGCTGCCCTTCACCCGGCAGACCGAGAACACCCTGGGGGCAGAGCAAATGGCCCTGCTGGCGCCGGGCGCCGCGATCATCAACCCCGGCCGCGGCCCGCTGATCGATGACACGGCCTTGCTGGCGGCGCTCGACAGCGGCCAGGTCGGCCAGGCCACGCTCGACGTCTTCCGCGTCGAGCCGCTGCCGCAGGACCACCCGTTCTGGGCCCATCCGCGCGTCACCGTGACGCCCCATATCGCGGCCGAAACCCGGCCCGCGTCGGCGACGCGGGTGATCGCCGAGAACGTGCGGCGCGGCGTCACGGGCGCGCCCCTGCTGCATCTTGTGGACCAGGACGCGGGATACTGATAAGGCGCGGCGCATCTAAACTGGAGATGCCGCCGTCATGCCCCTGCCTCAGACCTTCGACCGCAGCGTGAAGATCGCCCCGTCGATCCTCTCTGCCGATTTCGCCAATTTCGGCGCCGAGATCCGCGCCGTCGAGGCGCAGGGCGCCGACTGGATCCATGTCGACGTGATGGATGGGCACTTCGTGCCCAACCTCACCTTCGGGCCGCCGCTGGTGAAGGCGATCCGCCCGCATATCTCTACCGTCATGGACGTGCACCTGATGATCGCCCCCGTCGATCCCTACATCGAGGCCTTTGCCGAGGCCGGTGCCGACGTCATCACCGCCCACCTCGAGGCCGGCGCCCATACCCACCGCACGCTGCAGGCGATCCGCGCGACAGGTGCCAAGGCGGGCCTCGCGCTCAACCCCGGCACCCCGGTCGAGGCCGCGGCGCCTCTGCTTGACCTATGCGACCTCGTCTGCCTGATGACGGTGAACCCCGGCTTCGGCGGGCAGAAGTTCATCCACAGCCAGATCGCGCAGATCCGCAAGCTGCGCGAGATGATCGGCGACCGCGAGATCCACATCGAGATCGACGGCGGTGTCGACCCCTCCACCGCACCGCTGGTGGTCGAGGCCGGGGCCGACGTGCTGGTCGCCGGTTCCGCCGTCTTCCGCGGCGGCTCGGTGGAAAATCCCGCCCCCTACGGCGAGAACATCCGCGCGATCCGCGACAGCCTCAAGGCCTGAGCGCCTGCCAGGCGCCCCGCTTGCGGGGCGCTCCGGCAGCAGACCAAGAAAAGGGCGCCGTGATCTCTCGCGGCGCCCTTCTTCATGCTTTGCCGATGCGGCTCAATGGCTGCCGAGGATCCCCGTGCGCACGTGGTAGTCGGCGGCCAGCGCGTAGTCGGGGTCGTCGTCGCTGTCGATCATCAGGTGCCCCGCCTTGGTCAGCAGCCGGTGGCAGTCACGCGACAGGTGGCGCAGTTGCAGCCGCTTGCCGGCGGCCTCGTATTTCCCCGCCACCGCCTCGATCGCCTGCAGCGCCGACTGGTCCACGACCCGGCTGTCGGCGAAGTCGACGATCACCGCCTTGGGATCGTCCGCGATGTCGAAAAGCTCGGCGAAGCCGTCGGTCGAGCCGAAGAACAGCGGTCCCTGGATCTGGTAGACCTTGGCGCCCTCGGGGGTGGTGTAGCTCTTGGCATGGATGCGGCGCGCGTTGTTCCAGGCATAGGCCAGCGCCGAGACGATCACGCCGACCACCACGGCTACGGCCAGGTCCTCGAACACCGTCACCACCGTCACCAGCACGATGACGAAAGCATCGATCAGCGGCACCTTGGCGAGGATGCGCAGGCTGTTCCAGGCAAAGGTGCCGATCACCACCATGAACATCACCCCGACCAGCGCGGCGAGCGGGATGAGCTCGATCAGCGGCGAGGCGAAGAGGATGAAGGACAGCAGGAACAGCGCCGCGACGATGCCGGCGATGCGGGTGCGCCCGCCCGACTTCACGTTGATCATCGACTGGCCGATCATCGCGCAGCCACCCATGCCGCCGAAGAAGCCGGTGACCACGTTGGCACAGCCCTGCGCGATGCACTCCTGGCTGGCGCCGCCGCGCTGGCCGGTCATCTCGCCCACCAGGTTGAGCGTCAGCAGGCTTTCGATCAGGCCGATGGCGGCGAGGATCACCGCGTAGGGCAGAATGATCTGCAGCGTCTCGAGATTGAGCGGCACCATCGGCAGGTGGAACGGCGGGAACTGGCCCTTGATCGAGGCCATGTCGCCGACCCGCGGCACGTCGAGTCCGAAGGCGATGACGATGGCGGCGGTCACCGCGATGCCTGCGAGCGGCGCCGGGATCACCTTGGTGACCCTGGGCAACAGCCAGATGATCGCCATGGTCAGCGCAACCAGTGCCAGCATCGTCCAGAGCTGCAGCCCCGAGAGCCATTCGCCCGCCGAGACGCCCGGCACCGCCGTGCCCGGCACCTTGAACTGCGTCAGCTGCGCCATGAAGATCACGATGGCGAGCCCGTTGACGAAGCCGAGCATCACAGGATGCGGCACCAGCCGGATGAACTTGCCCCAGTGCATGACCCCGGCGAAGATCTGCAGGATACCCATCAGCACCACCGTGGCGAAGAGATACTCGACGCCGTGATCGGCGACCAGCGCCACCATGACCACCGCGAGCGCGCCGGTGGCGCCCGAGATCATCCCCGGACGACCGCCGATCAGCGCGGTGATCAGCCCGACGAGAAAGGCGGCATAGAGACCCACCAGCGGGTGAACCCCGGCGACGAAGGCGAAGGCGACGGCCTCGGGGACCAGCGCCAGCGCCACCGTGAGACCGGAGAGCACGTCGGTGCGGATCTGGGCGGGGGTGAGCCGCGCGGTCGGCGAGAGGCTCAGGTCGGGCTTCTGAATACGGCTGGCGTATCGCGCCAGGAGGGCTTTGGACATGGGGCTGTTCCATTCGGTCTGTTCGCGCGCCCCTGCCCATAAGGCAGGTTGGCCGTGAGCGCTACCCGGCAGCACCGCAAAACCGCGCATCGCGCCCGGATAGATGCGCAAGCGCACGTTTCCCGGTCACCTGGCAGCGTCCCGGCGGCCCGGCCCCTTTCCATCGCCGCCGCCGCGAGGCAGGCTGCGCGCAAAAGGAGACCAGGCATGGCAAAGACGATGATCGGGGTGATCGGCGGGTCCGGGGTCTACGACCTCGACGCGCTGCAGGAGCGCAGCTGGAAGGCGGTGGACACCCCCTGGGGCGCCCCCTCGGACCAGATCCTCACGGGCACGCTTGACGGAGTCGAGATGGCCTTCCTGCCGCGTCACGGCCGTGGCCACCGCCTGTCGCCTTCGACCGTGCCCTACCGCGCCAATATCGACGCGCTGAAGCGGCTCGGGGTGACCGACGTGATCTCGGTCTCGGCCTGCGGCTCGTTCCGCGAGGAGATGGCGCCGGGCGATTTCGTCATCGTCGACCAGTTCATCGACCGCACCTTCGCGCGGGAAAAGAGCTTCTTCGGCACCGGATGCGTGGCGCATGTCTCGCTGGGCCATCCCACCTGCCCGCGGCTCGGTGCCCACGCGCTTGCCGCCGCCCTCGACGCCGGGATCACGGTGCATGACGGCGGCACCTACCTCGCCATGGAAGGCCCGCAGTTCTCGACACTGGCGGAATCGCGCATGTACCGCGAGACCTGGGGCGCCGATGTGATCGGCATGACCAACATGCCCGAGGCCAAGCTCGCCCGCGAGGCCGAACTCTGCTACACCTCGGTCGCCATGGTCACCGACTACGACTGCTGGCACGAGGACCACGGTGCCGTCGAGGTGGCGGACATCGTCAAGGTGCTGCACGGCAATGCCGCGAAGGCCCGCGCGCTGGTCTCGCGCCTGCCGGCACTTCTGGGAGCCGAGCGCGCGCCCTGCCCGCATGGCTGCGACCGCGCGCTGGAGCACGCGATCATCACCGCTCCCGCGGCGCGCGATCCCGAACTTCTCGCCAGGCTCGACGCGGTGGCGAGCCGGATCCTGTCGCGCTGAAAGACAGCCCGCCAGACGTGCTCACTGGGTCGGGGCGCTGGCCTCGACCAACAGCCCCGGCAGCGGCTCACGGTCGATCAGGTTCCAGCTCCGCCGCAGCCGCACGTCCAGCGGCAGCCGCGGGTTGGAATCGCAGAGCCGCTGCTGGGTCACCAGCGCCTCTCCCGGCTCGACACCGCAGGACGCGAAGGTCTCCGGCGGCATGTAGACCACGTGGCGGCGCAGGGTCACCGCGACGGTCCGATCGTGGATCGGCCGCGACAGCAGCTTGCCGCCCTCGCCCACCAGCACCTCGCCGGTCTCGATCAGCGAGGCGTTCACCGTGCAGACCCGCTCTCCCTGCGCAAGACTGCGCACGATCGCGCATTCGCACAGATCGGGATTGGCGTAATTGTAGCTGACCCCGTCCAGCGTTTCGCTGTCCCCGAGGAAGGGGATGCTGCCATGCACGATGACCGGGTTGCGGTCGGGAAAGAACCCGAGCCCGTGGCCGACATCGACAAACTCCTGAAGGATGCGCGAGGACCGGTTGTAATAGACGGCGGCGCGCGGCTCCGGCGCCGCCGGGTTGCTCAGCACCGCATCGCAGAGCTTTGACACCGCGCCGGTCTCGCCCAGCACCACGATATCGCCCGCACGCAGCGGCTCGGTGGCGCTTTCATGGCTGAAGCTGTTGGCCGCGATCACGTCCTTGCGGGTGATGTCGCTGACGAAGAAATAGACGATCCCGAGCACCAGCACGATGCCCGCGACAATCCCGAACTTGCGAAACATGGCAGCCTCCTAGCGCGAGCAGCAGATGTTCCCGCCGCAGGGATAATGCGTGTCGGGGCATTTCGGTTTGTCCTGCGCGACAGCTGCGGAGGCCAGCAGCAACGCAAGCGCGGCAAGCACGACAGGTCTCATGACGACCCTCCAATGCAGTCTGGAAATATCACTCAATCAATCCCGCGAGCTTACCACGAATGGCGCGATTTTTCAACTTAAGCGCGCTTTTTCGGGAGTCCGCTCAATCTGCCTCCAGAAACCCCTTGCCAGACCCCATTGCGGAGCGCCCGCCACCACGCCAGACTGCGCGGCGAACCGGACAGGATCCCACAACATGCCCCTCGATCTCTGGCTGACATTTGTCGCCGCCTCCGTCGCGCTGCTGCTGATCCCCGGCCCGACGGTGCTGCTCGTGCTCTCCTACGCGCTCTCCAAGGGCCGCTCGGTGGCGTTGGCCTCGGCGGCGGGGGTGGCGCTCGGCGACTTCACCGCGATGAGCCTGTCGCTCGCCGGGCTCGGCGCGCTGGTGCTTGCCTCGGCCACCGCCTTCACCCTGCTGAAATGGATCGGCGCGCTCTACCTCGTCTGGATGGGGGTGAAGTTGCTGCGCTCGGCGCCCGGTGCCGGGCTTGCCCTGCCGCACGCCGATGTCACCGCGCGCGGCGTGTTCACCCATGCGGCAGCGGTCACCGCGCTCAATCCCAAGAGTATCGCCTTCTTCATCGCCTTCGTGCCGCAGTTCGTCGACACCGGCGCGCCGCTGCTGCCGCAGTTCGCGCTGCTGGTGACCACCTTCGTCACCCTTGCCGCGCTCAACGTGCTGGCCTATGCGCTGGCCGCCGACCGGCTGCGCAGGCTGATCGGCCGCCCCTCCGTCCTCGTCTGGCTCACCCGCGCCGGCGGGGCTGCGCTGATCGCCATGGGGGCCCTCACCGCCACGCTGCGCCGCGCCGCCTGACGAAACGACACGGCGCGCGGCCCGACAGGAAAGACCCGATGAAGCCTCCCAAGACCATCCCCGACTACATCCGAACGATCCCCGACTACCCGCATGCGGGCATCCTGTTCCGCGACGTGACGCCGCTCTGCGCCGACGCGCAGGGCTTCCGCCTGGCGGTGGACCAGCTCACCCTGCCGTTCACCGGCCAGAAGATCGACAAGGTGATCGGCCCCGAGGCGCGCGGTTTCCTGCTCGGAGGTGCCGTGGCGCACCAGCTCTCGGCGGGCTTCGCCGCGCTGCGCAAGCAGGGCAAGCTGCCGCCGCCGGTGATCGCCCAGAACTACGCGCTGGAATACGGCGAGGCCACGGTGGAACTGTCGGAACACGCGATCCTGCCGGGCGACCAGGTGCTGCTGGTCGATGATCTCATCGCCACGGGCGGCACCGCCGAGGCGGCGGTGGCGCTGGTCGAGCGGCTCGGCGGCACGGTGGTCGCCGCGGCCTTCATCGTCGACCTGCCCGTCCTCGGCGGGCGCAAGCGCCTCGAGGCACTTGGGGTCAAGGTGCACGCGCTGGTCGCCTACGAAGGTCTCTGACCCGCGCGCCCGCGTGTCTTCTCTTCGGGAATACGCCGGGGGGTGAATTGGCCGTCAGGCCAAGAGGGGGGCAGCGCCCCCCCCCTGCCCGTTCCGGCCCTAGGCGGCGTTGCTGTTGGCCGCCTTGCGTGGCGCGTCGGAGTTGCGGTCGATGAAATCCAGCACCAGAGGGCGGATGTTGTTGCGCCAGCTGCGCCCGGCGAAGATGCCGTAATGGCCCGCGCCCGGCTCGAGGTGCTGGGCCTTCTTGCTGTCGGGCAACCCGGTGCAGAGGCCGAGCGCCGCGACGCATTGCCCCGGCGCCGAGATGTCATCATTGGCGCCCTCGACGGTCATCACCGCCACGTCGGTGATCTTGCCGATATCGACCTTGTGCCCGTTCACCACGAAATTGTTCGAGGCGATTTCGCCGTTCTTGAAGATCCGCTCGACGGTCGAGAGGTAGAATTCAGCGGTCATGTCCATCACCGCCAGATACTCGTCGTAGAAGCGGTTGTGCGCGTCGTAATCCGAAGCTTCGCCACGGCAGACCCGCAGGATCTGCTCGGAGAAGGCCTTGGAGTGGCGCTCGGCGTTCATCGACATGAACGAGGCAAGCTGCAACAGACCCGGATAGACCGAGCGCCCGACACCGGCGTATTTGTAGCCGACGCGCTGGATCATCGTCTCCTCGAGCTGGCCCATGGTCACCCGGTGGCCGAAGTCGGTGACGTCGGTGGGCGTGGCATTGGGATCGATCGGCCCGCCGATCAGGGTCATCGTGCGGGGCTGCGCGGCGGGTTCGAGCTCGGCGAGATAGGCCGCGGCGACCAGCGTCAGCGGCGCCGGCTGGCAGACCGCGATCACGTTGGTATCCGGCCCCAGCGCGCGCATGAAATCCATGAGGTAGAGCGTGTAATCCTCGATGTCGAACTTGCCGTCGGACACCGGAATATCGCGCGCGTTGCGCCAGTCGGTGACGTAAAGCTCGCAATCGGGCAGCAGCGAGACGGCGGTCGAGCGCAGCAGCGTCGCGTAGTGGCCCGACATCGGGGCGACCAGCAGGACCTTGCGGGCTTTGGTCGGCCGGCCGACCACCTGGAAATGTACCAAGTCACCGAAGGGCTTCTCGACGACGGTGGTCGGTTCGACCACGTGGTCACGTCCGTCGTTGCAGGTCACGGTGCGGATACCCCAGTCGGGTTTGACAACCATGCGCTCGAAGGTGCGCTCGGTCACCTCGCCCCAGGCGGCCATCCAGCCGATCATCGGATTGGGAATCGCCGCGAAGGCCGGGTACGAGGCCATTGTCCGAGCGGTGGCCCCAAGCCACTGGTTGGTGTTCCGGAAGGTCTCCATCAGATCGTAGGTCGCCATTTGACGCATGCGCGTAACTCCAAAGATGCGGTCGCTCACAGCGCCCGGTGCCTGCGTGCCTCCCGCCACGCACACGCCGCCGATCCGGAGCCCGGATCAATTCGCCGCTTTGCCCCCCGCTCTGCCGCCGTTATTCTGCAACATGCCGAAAGTAGGGGGGATTCGACCTTATGACAACTACTCCGGGCACGGACGTCACGTCTGACCGCGCACGACTCGAAGCAAATATTGAGAAGATCGAAGCTCTTTCCCAGCGTCTTATGGAAGCAATTTCGCGACGTAAGCCGATCAATCCCGCGTTAAATGGGCCCGATCCGCTGCTCTACGGGAAGGCCGCCCATGCATACTGGATGGAGTGGATGCAGAATCCGGCCAAGGTCTACGAGCAGCAGGTCTCCTACTGGGGCAAGGCGCTCGGCCACTACCTCGAAGCGCACTCGGCGCTGGCCGGAGGGCAGCTCACCCCGCCCGAGGACACCGGCCCCCGTGACAAGCGGTTCTCAAACCCGCTCTGGGACAGCCATCCCTATTTCAACTTCATCAAGCAGCAGTACCTGATCTCCGCCGAGGCGATTCACCGTTCGGTCGACGAGATCGACGACCTGGACCCCAAGGAAAAGAAGCGCCTGCGCTACTTCGCGCGGCAGATCGTCGACATGATGGCGCCGACCAACTTCTTCGCCACCAATCCCGATGCGCTGCAGAAGGCGCTTGAGACCGAGGGCGAAAGCCTGGTGAAGGGCATGGAGAACCTCGTCGCGGACCTCGAGGCGAACAACGGCGAGCTGGTTGTGCGACTGGCGGACGAGAACGCCTTCAAGCTGGGCGAGAACATCGCCACCGCCGAGGGCGAGGTGGTCTATCGCAACCGCATGATGGAGCTGATCCAGTACAAGCCGACCACCGAGAAGGTCCGCGAGACGCCGATCGTGCTCTTCCCGCCGTGGATCAACAAATACTACATCCTCGACCTCAAGCCGCAGAACAGCCTGATCAAGTACATCGTCGATCAGGGCTACACGCTCTTTGTGGTCAGCTGGGTGAATGCCGACGAGAGCTACGCCGACGTCGGGCTCGAGGATTACATCGAGGACGGCTACCTGACTGCGATCCGCCTCGTGCGCGAGATCTGCGGCACCGAGCAGGTGAATGCCGTGGGCTATTGCATCGCCGGCACGACGCTGGCGCTCACCCTGTCGCTGCTCAAGCAGCGTGGCGACAGCTCGGTGAAGTCGGCAACCTTCTTCACCACGCTGACCGATTTTTCCGACCAGGGAGAGTTCACGCCCTTCCTGCAGGATGATTTCGTCGACGGGATCGAGGCCGAGATCAATGCCAGCGGCATCCTCAAGAGCTTCATCATGTCGCGCACCTTCTCGTTCCTGCGTTCGACCGATCTGATCTACACGCCGGCGATCCGCAGCTACATGATGGGCGAGACGCCACCCGCCTTCGACCTGCTTTACTGGAACGGCGATGGGGCAAACCTGCCCGGCAGGATGACCATCGAGTACCTGCGCGGGCTGTGCCAGCAGAACCTCTTCTCCCGCGGGGAATACGAGATGCAGGGCCTGAAGCTCGACATCAAGGACGTCGACGTGCCGCTGATGTCGATCGCCGCCGAGGGCGACCACATCGCCGCCTGGAAGGACTGCTACCGTGGCGTGCAGAAGATGGGCTCACGCTCGAAGACCTTCGTGCTGTCGGAGTCCGGCCATATCGCCGGCATCGTGAACCCGCCGAACAAGAACAAGTATGGCCACTACGTGAATCCGGACCTCAAGCTCTCGGCTGAGGATTGGCAGGCGGGCGCGACCTACCAGGACAAGCTGTCGTGGTGGCCGCTCTGGGAGGAGTGGCTGCGCAAGCGCTCGGGCAAGCTGGTCCCGGCGCGCACCCCCGGCGATTCGGCGCACCCGGTCCTTTGCCCCGCCCCGGGCGAATACGTGCGGGTGAAGGCCGCATAACCTTGCGTCAATTCAGGGCGTTGCACGATTTTCGCTGCAATGCGGCGAAAATCCTTGAAATGCTGCACTGCAGCATTCATATTGTTTGTAGCCGATAGACAAAGCGCGGGGTGGGCCCGCTAGGCAGAATACGGGAATTTAAGGATGGCTAAGACTCAAGACTTCACCGCCATGATGAAGGACATGATGGGCGCGTTCCCCGTGGACACCAAAGCCATGGACGAAGCCTTCAAGACCTCTGCAACGCTGAACGAGAAACTCTCGGCGGTTGCGCTCGAAGCGGCTGAAAAGTCCACCGAGATCTCCGCCAAGTGGACCAAGGAAACCCTGGCGAAGCTCTCCGACATGTCCAAGGTCAAGAAAGAGCCGGCCGACTACGCCAAGGCGATGACCGATTTCGCCTCCGCTCAGGCCGAAGTCGCCGCCGAGAACATGGCCGCTTTCGCCGAGATCGCGAAGAAGGTCCAGATGGACACCGTCGAACTGATGATGGCGGCCGGCAAGGACTTCACCGAAGACGCCTCCGCCGCGGTCAAGAAGGCCACCGACGAGATGACTGCCGCCGCCAAGAAGACCACCGCGGCCGCCGCAAAGTAAGATCGGTTCCGCCCCTCCGATACTCCCGAGGGCGAAGCCTATTGCGCCTCTCCTCTCCTCCCATGTTTCCGGCGCAATGCGTGGGGCGGGCTCATCAGAGCCCGCCCTTTTTCTTGGCCGTCCGCCAGCCCGCACCGCGCGCCGGTCCCAGGCGGCCCCCGCCGCCGCGAACGAAAAACGCGGCCCAAAGGGGCCGCGTTTCGATCTTCCGAAATGGTGCCAGCGTCAGTCGACGATGGTTGCCAGCGTCGCCGCGCGCAGCTCTTCCTCGGTCACGCCCTCGGCGGTCTCGACGATCCTCAGACCGCCCTCGACCACGTCCAGAACCCCGAGGTTGGTGATGATGCGGTCAACCACGCCCTTTCCGGTCAGCGGCAGGGTGCATTCCTTCAGCACCTTGCTCTCGCCGTGCTTGTTGGTGTGGTCCATGACCACGATGACACGGCCGACGCCCGCCACCAGGTCCATGGCGCCGCCCATGCCCTTGACCAGCTTGCCAGGGATCATCCAATTCGCCAGGTCGCCGTTTTCGGCCACTTCCATGGCCCCGAGGATGGCCGCCGCGATCTTGCCGCCGCGGATCATCGCGAAGGACATCGAGCTGTCGAAATAGGAGGTCTTGGGCAGTTCGGTGATGGTCTGCTTGCCGGCGTTGATCAGGTCCGGGTCCTCTTCCCCCTCGAAGGGGAACGGGCCCATGCCGAGCATGCCGTTCTCGGACTGCAGCGTGATCTCCTTGTCGCCGACATAGTTGGCCACAAGCGTCGGGATGCCGATCCCGAGGTTCACGTACATGCCGTCTTCGAGTTCCTGAGCCGCGCGCGCGGCCATCTGGTTGCGATCCCAGGGCATCAGGCTTCCTCCCGCTTGCGCACGGTGCGCTGTTCGATCCGCTTCTCATGCTCGCCCTTGATGATGCGATGCACGAAAATGCCCGGCAGGTGGATGTGGTCCGGGTCAAGCTCGCCCGGCTGCACGATCTCCTCCACTTCCATGACGCAGATCTTGCCGCACATGGCCGCCGGCGGGTTGAAGTTGCGCGCCGTCTTGCGGAAGACGCAGTTGCCGGTGGTGTCGGCCTTCCACGCCTTGACGATGCTGAGGTCGGCGAAGATGCCCTCTTCGAGGATGTAATCCTCGCCGCGGAAAGTCTTCACTTCCTTGCCCTCGGCCACCACGGTGCCGACGCCGGTCTTGGTGTAGAAGCCGGGGATGCCCGCGCCGCCGGCGCGCATGCGCTCGGCCAGCGTGCCCTGAGGGTTGAACTCGAGCTCGAGCTCGCCGGACAGGTACTGGCGCATGAACTCGGCGTTCTCGCCCACGTAGGAGCTCATCATCTTCTTGATCTGCTTGGTGTCGAGCAGCTTGCCGAGGCCGAAGCCGTCGACGCCGCAGTTGTTCGACGCGATGGTCAGATCCTTGACGCCGCTCTCGACCATGGCGTCGATCAGCAGCTCGGGGATGCCGCAGAGGCCGAAGCCGCCAGCTGCGATGGTCATCCCGTCGAAGAGCAGCCCGTCCAGCGCCTCGGCGGCGGAGCCGTAAACTTTCTTCATTTCGTCCTCCCGAAAGAAAGAGCCTGCAAGACTTGTCACCCGCACATCAGGCAGAGTCAACGAAGCCTCCCCCGCCGATCGCGGGCTTGGCGCCAAGTCACTCTCGCAAGCGCAGCGAAAAGGCGCTGCGACGCAGCATTCCCGCGATTTACGGTCCGGGACAAGAGCTTTCTTCTAGGTCGAAATATCCCCGCCGGAGGCGCAGGCGCGCGACGCCGGACATGCGACGGCCCGCGCCAGCGAGGGCACGGGCCGGTCCAGCCAGGCTCTGATCCGGCGCTCAGTCGTCCGACTTGGCCGCGCTTTTCTTTGCCGGGGTCTTCTTCGCGGTGGTCTTCTTCGCGGGCGTCTTCTTGGCTGCGGCCTTCTTCGGGGCGGCTTTCTTCTTGCCGCCCGATTTGGCTGCCTTCTCGGCGATCAGCGCCAGCGCTTCTTCCATGCTGAGGCTCTCGGGATCCGTGTCCTTGGGCAAGGTGGCATTCACCTTCTCCCATTTCACGTAAGGCCCGTAGCGCCCGTCGAAGATCGCGATCTTGCCACCCTCGGGGTGATCGCCCAGCTCCTTGAGCGCCTTGGCCGCCGCACGGCCGCGCCCGCCAGGGTTCGCCCGCTTTTCGGCCAGCATCTCGACCGCGCGGTTCATGCCGATCTCGAAGACATCCGCCGGATCCTTGAGGTTGACGTAGGTCGGCTTCGCATCATCCGGCAGCTGGTGCATGATATAGGGGCCGAAGCGCCCGAAGTTGGCCGAGACCGCCCCGCCCTCTGGGTGCTCGCCGATCTGCCGCGGCAGCGACAGCAGCACCAGCGCCTTCTCCAGCGTCAGCTCATCCTTCGACCAGCCGCGCGGCAGCGAGGCCCGCGGCGGCTTCTTGTTTTCCGGCGTCGGCTCGCCGCGCTGCACATAGGGACCGAAGCGCCCGGCCTTGAGCCAGATCTCGTCGCCCTGGTCCTCGCCCAGCAGCCGCTCGTCACCCTCTGCCCCCTCACCCGCGATCGGGCGGGTGTAGGTGCACTCGGGGTAGTTGCCGCAGCCGACGAAACCGCCCGTGCGCGATGTCTTCAGGTGCAGCTGGCCGGTGCCGCACTTGGGGCAGACACGCGGGTCAGTGCCATCTTCGCGCGGCGGGTAGAGCTGCGGTGCCAGCGCCTCGTCGAGCACGTCGAGCACCTCGGAGATGCGCAGCTCCGAGGTCTCGGAGATGGCCGCCGAGAAGTCGCGCCAGAACTTGCCCAGCAGAGATTTCCAGTCCATCTCGCCGGCGGAGACCTCGTCGAGCTCGTTCTCCAGCTCGGCGGTGAACTCGTAGCCCACGTACTTGCGGAAGAAGTTCAGCAGAAAGATCGTGACGATCCGGCCCTTGTCCTCGGGGATCAGCCGGTTCTGCTCTTTCTTGACGTACTCGCGGTCCTGGATGGTGGTGATCACCGAGGCATAGGTCGAGGGCCGCCCGATGCCGAGCTCTTCCATGCGCTTGACCAGCGTCGCCTCGGTGTAGCGCGGCGGCGGCTGCGTGAAACTCTGGGTACCGAGGACGGCGCTGTTGTCCGACAGGATCGACGACACGCCCGAGGCGGCGGTGGCGCGCTCGGCGGCCTTCTCGTGCTGCGCCTTGAGACCGGATTTGGCAAAGGCGGCGTTCTCGCCCTGCATGATCTGCGGCAGGCGCTTGTCGTCGTCGCCTTCGACGTCGTCGCGCCCCTCCTCGTAGATCTTCAGGAAGCCGTCGAAGACGATGACCTGGCCGGTGGCGCGCAGCCCGACCTGCTGGTCATCCGAGCCGATCTCGACCGTGGTGCGCTCGAGCCGCGCCGCCTCCATCTGGCAGGCCAGCGTGCGCTTCCAGATCAGGTCATAGAGCTTGCGCTGGTCATCCTCGCGCAGCTTCAGCGCTTCGGCATCCTTGGTCATCTCGGTCGGGCGGATGCACTCGTGCGCTTCCTGCGCGTTCTTCGCCTTGTTCTTGTAGATGCGCGGGCTGCCGGGCACGTAGTCCTTGCCGAAGCGGTCGGCGATGGCCTCGCGGCAGGCGGTCACCGCCTCGGGGGCCATGTCGATGCCGTCGGTCCGCATGTAGGTGATGTGCCCCGCCTCGTAGAGCCGCTGCGCCGCGTTCATGCAGGCGCGCGCGCCCATGCCGAACTTGCGGCTCGCCTCCTGCTGCAGGGTCGAGGTCATGAAGGGCGCCGATGGGTTGCGGGTGCTGGGCCGCGCCTCGACGGAGAGGATCTTCAGCGCGCGCTTGGCCACCGCCTGCACGGCCATCTCGGCCTGGGTGGCGTTCTCGAGGTCGTAGCGGTCGAGCTTCTTGCCCGCGAGCGTGGTCAGCCGCGCCTCGTATTCCTGGCCGCGCGGCGTCGTCAGCAGCGCCTTCACCTGCCAGTATTCGCGCGGGTTGAAGGCCTCGATCTCCATCTCGCGCTCGACGATGAGCCGGAGGCAGACCGATTGAACCCGCCCAGCCGAGCGCGCCCCCGGCAGCTTGCGCCAGAGCACCGGCGAGAGATTGAAGCCGACGAGGTAGTCAAGCGCGCGGCGCGCCAGATAGGCCTCGACCAGCGGCGCATCGATCTCGCGCGGGTTCTTCATCGCCTCGGTGACGGCGGCCTTGGTGATCGCGTTGAAGGTGACCCGGCTCACCGCCGTGTCCTTCCTGATCGAGCGGCGCTTGGTCAGCGCTTCCTTCAGGTGCCAGGAAATCGCCTCGCCCTCGCGATCGGGGTCGGTCGCGAGAATGAGCGCGTTGTCGCTTTTGAGCGCCTCGGCAATCGCAGAGACGTGCTTGCGCGAGTCGGCGCCGATTTCCCAGGTCATGTCGAAATCATGCTCGGTGTCCACCGAACCATCCTTGGCCGGCAGGTCGCGCACGTGGCCGTAGGAGGCGAGCACCGTGTAGTCGGATCCCAGATACTTGTTGATTGTCTTGGCTTTGGCCGGGGATTCGACGACGACGACGGGCATTAATGAGACCTCATTGCAACGCTGTGCTCAAAACGGCTTGCCTGCCGCTATGGCGGCGCAACATGTGGGACGCAAGGGGGAAATGTCAATGTGGTGCCGCCAGGCGGCTGCAGCAACACAAGGGAAATGGCGCTCTTGCGGGCAATTCCGACGCTCAGGATGGACGGCTTAGCAAGCCGCCGGGGCGGCGTTCGAGCCGCCCCTCCAGTTCCAGATCCGTGAGCGCCGGGGCAATCTGGGCAACCTGCCCGCCGAGGTCACGGATCACCTGGTCCTCCGGCACGGGCACCGGTCCGAGCCGGTCGAGAATGCGCTGATGCAGCGCCAAGGTCTCGCCGCGGCTGCGGCGTTCGGGCGGTGGCGGCGGGATTTCGACGGCCACGCACCGCTCCGCCGCCGGCGGGGCAAGCGGGGCCAGCGCCTCGAGCACGTCCTCGGCGTGACGCACCAGCCGGGCGCCATCGCGCAGCAGCAGGTTGCAGCCCCCGGCCCGCCCATCAAGCGGATGGCCCGGCACCGCCATGACTTCGCGTCCCTGGTCGAGCGCGCAGCGCGCGGTGATCAGCGATCCGGATTTCACCGCCGCCTCGACCACCACCACGCCCTGCGCCATGCCCGAGACAATGCGGTTGCGGGTGGGGAAGTGCCGCGCCTGCGGCTGCACGCCGATCGGCTGCTCCGAGATCAGCGCCCCGCGCGCCCGGATCTCCGCGGCCAGCAGCGCGTTCTCGCGCGGGTAGATGACATCGACGCCGCCCGCCATGACCGCCGCAGTGCCCCGCTCCAGCGCGGCGCGATGCGCCTCGGCATCGATGCCGCGCGCCAAGCCCGAGACCACCAGCCAGCCCGCGTCCGCCAGCCCCGCCGCCAGCAAGCGCGCCGTCCGCGCGCCAAGCGATGAGGCATTGCGCGCACCGACGAGCGCCACTGCCGGGCGCGCCAGAAGCTCGACCTGCCCCATGGCCCAGAGCACGGGCGGCGCATCCTCCATTTCCATGAGACCGGGCGGGTATCCCGGTGTGCCGAGGAACAGCAATCGCGCCCCGGCTCGATTCCCGGCGTCCAGCTCGGCCTGCACCACGCCTTCGGGACAGACCCGGTACCCTTCGACCCCGGCCGCGGCCGCCACGCCCGGCAGCGCCGCGAGCCCCGCGGCGGCAGAGCCGTGCTCGGCCAGCAGACGCCAGAAGGTCATCGGGCCAACCCGGCGCGAGCGCAAGAGACGGAGCCAATCCAGCCGGTCGGCTTCCGTGGTGGGTGGGAGTGGGGGGTGATTGGAAGTAAGTCCTGGCCCGGTCATCCTGATCCCGCCTCTTGCAGGATCCTCTCTACCCGATGACTGGTTAAGCAAGGATGAAGCGCGCCGTTCCGCGCGCGCCGCCCTTCTTCTCTTTCCAAATACGCCGGGGAGCGGGGGGGGGGGGGGGCCCCCCCCCCCCCCCCCCCCCCCCCCGCCCCCCCCGCCCCCCCCCCCCCCCCCCCCCCCCCCCCCCCCCCCCCCCCCCCCCCCCCCCCCCCCCCCCCCCCCCCCCCCCCCCCC
>NZ_JADFFK010000001.1 GCF_015223355.1 Salipiger mangrovisoli
ATCTTCGTCGGCCGCGCCATCCAGTCGAGCCGCTGCGCCTGCTCGCCCCAGAAGCCGTCGGGATCGGCGATCGAGCGCGCATACATCTCGTCGTAGCGCGCCGCATCAACATGGGCAGTAGCGGTGAAATCCGCGCTCGGGGCGTGAAGGACGGGTTGCGTCATGATGTCTCCTCCTGTGTTGGCGTGCAGGATGCGTCCACACGCGGCGAATGCAAGAGCACATCGCCGGAAAACCGGTCACGGACGCGCGCGGGGGCGGGAGGAGAGCGCAATGCGCGGAACCGGGGGCGGGTGCCTAGTGGCGCGCGGACCGCTCCCCAATGCGGCCCGCGCGCGTCCCGGCGGGGGTCCCCGACCCACCGGGAGTTCTAAGGGGGAATTCGAAAGCGTGTCAGATCGCGAGATATTCCGCGCGCAGCTCCTCGTTCCCCAGCACCTCGGCGGCGGTGCCGTCGAAGACGATCGAGCCGGTGTCGAGGATGATCGCCCGATCCGCCAGCTGCAGCGCGCGCACGGCGTTCTGCTCGACGAGGATGGTGGTCATCCCCTGTTCCTTGATGTGGCGCAGGGTCTTCTCGATCTCGTCGACGATCACCGGTGCGAGCCCCTCGTAGGGTTCGTCGAGCAGCAGCACCTTGATGTCGCGCGCCAGCGCGCGGGCGATGGCCAGCATCTGCTGCTCGCCGCCCGAGAGCGTCACCCCCTCCTGCCTGCGCCGCTCGCCGAGGCGCGGGAAGAGGTCGTAGAGCCGTTCGATCGACCAGCCGATGGGCGGGGCGATCTGCGCCAGTTGCAGGTTTTCTTCCACCGTGAGGCCGGGGATGATCCGCCGGTCCTCGGGCACGAGCCCAAGCCCCGCCATCGCCGCCTGGTGCGAGCTCATGCTGTGCAGCGGCTTGTGGTCGAGCCAGATCTCGCCGCGCTGCACCTGCGGCGCGGTCAGCCGGGCGATGGAGCGCAGCGTCGTCGTCTTGCCCGCTCCGTTGCGGCCAAGCAGGGCAACGATCTCGCCCTCGTGCACGTTGAAGTTGATGCCCTGCACGATGTAACTCTCGCCGTAGTAGGCGTGCATGTCCCACACCGACAGGAACGCCGGGGCGGTCTCGGCCATGTTGGCGTTCTTGGAAAAATCCGGTCTGACGTTCATCTGGTTCTCTCCTTACGCCGCTTCGCCGAGATAGGCTTCGCGCACCTTCGGGTGGCCCTTGATGTTCTCGGGGCTGTCCTCGACCAGCGGCGTGCCCTGGGCGAGCACGGTGATCCGGTCGGCGAGGCTGAAGACCACGTGCATGTCGTGCTCGATGATCGCCATGGTGATGTCGCGCTTCTCCTTGATCTCCTTGAGCAGGTCGATGGTGTTGTTGGTGTCGGCGCGGGCCATGCCGGCGGTGGGCTCGTCGAGCAGCAGCAGCCGTGGCTCCTGCACCAGGCACATGGCCATCTCGAGCCGCCGCTTGTCTCCGCGCGACATCGAGGCCGAGTGCATGTTGCGCTTGTCGAGCATCTTCACGTCCTCGAGCATGGCCTCGGCGCGGCTGCGCAACTCGGCCTCGCTGTCGACCGAGCGGAAGGCGCGCAGCCGATAGGCCCCGTCGCGCCGGGCGAAGAGCGGGATCATCATGTTCTCCATCACCGTCAGGTCGCCGAAGATCTCGGGGGTCTGGAATACCCGGCTGATGCCCATCTGGGTGATCTCGTAGGGCTTGCGGCCGAGCACCGACTGGCCGTCGAACATCACCGACCCGGTGTCGGGGATCAGCTTGCCGACGAGGCAGTTGAGCAGGGTCGACTTGCCCGCGCCATTGGGGCCGATGATCGCGTGCACGGTGTTCTCCGCAACGCTGAGGTTCACATCCGACAGCGCCTTGAGTCCGCCGAAGCGCTTGTTGACGTCTTTCACTTCAAGAATGCCCATCTGCGCCTCCTTATTCTGCGGGTTCATGGCTGGCCTTGCGGGCCGCGCCGTTGTCTTCGGTCCTGCCGCGCCTCAGGGCCTTGGCGATGCGCTGGCCGCCTTCCACCAGCCCGCCGGGCAGGAAGATCACCACCAGCATGAACATCAGGCCGAGCGTCAGGTGCCAGCCCTTGCCGACGAACGGGTGCAGGAGCGTGATGACGACATTTTCCAGCCCGTCGGGCAGGAAGGAGAACCATCCGTGCAGCACGCCATCGTTGATCTTCGAGAAGATGTTCTCGAAGTACTTGATGAAGCCCGCGCCCAGCACCGGACCGATCAGCGTGCCGGCGCCGCCGAGGATGGTCATCAGCACCACCTCGCCGCTTGCGGTCCATTGCATCCGCTCGGGACCTGCGAGCGGATCCATCGACGCGAGCAGCCCGCCGGCGAGCCCGGCGTACATGCCCGAGATCACGAAGACGGCGAGCGTGTAGGGGCGGGCGTTGAGGCCGGTGTAATAGAGCCGCTGCTGGTTCGACTTGATCGCCCGGAGCATCATGCCGAAGGGCGAGCGGAAGATGCGGACGGCCACGTAGAAGGCGAGGATCATGATCACCGCGCAGAGGTAGTAGCCAACCGAGAAGTTGAAGCTCCAGCCGGCGATGTCGACGGTGGTGAAATGGCGCATCTCCAGTCCGAAGAGATTGGTCACCGGGATGCCGCCGTCGGCGGTGGCCGAGGCGCCGAGGATGCGCGGATCGTCGAGGGTGATCTGCAGCCCGGTCTCGCCATTGGTGATCGGGGTGAGCACCGAATAGGCGAGGTTGTAGCTCATCTGCGCGAAGGCCAGCGTCAGGATCGAGAAGTAGATGCCCGAGCGGCGCAGGCTGACGTAGCCGATCACCACGGCAAAGAGCCCGGCCACGATCATCGACAGCAGGATCGCCGGGATGACGTTCATGCTCAGCAGCTTGAACATCCACACCGCGGCGTAGCTGCCGGCCCCGAGAAAGGCCGCGTGGCCGAAGCTCAGGTAGCCGGTCAGGCCGAACAGCAGGTTGAAGCCGATGGCGAAGATGCCGAAGATCACGAAGCGCTGCATCAGGTCGGGATAGCCCGCGTTGAACTGCGCCAGCGAGCTGTTGCCGGGGAAGGGGTTGAGGATGAACGGCGCGCAGAGCGCCAAGATGATCACGACCACGAAGACGGTGGTATCTTTCTTGCCAAGTCCGAACATGGTCTTAGTCCTCCATCACGCCCTTGCGGCCCATGAGGCCCCTCGGACGGGTCAGCAGAATGATGATGGCGACGAGGTAGATGATGATCTGGTCGATGCCGGGAAGGATCGACTTGATCTCGTTCATCGACGCGAAGCTCTCGAGCACGCCCAGAACGAAGCCCGCCAGAACCGCGCCGGGCAGCGAGCCCATGCCGCCGACGACCACCACCACGAAGCTCAGCACGAGGAAGTCCATTCCCATGTGGTAGTTCGGCGAGTTGATCGGTGCGTACATCACGCCCGCCAAACCTGCCACGGCGGCGGCGAGGCCGAACATGATGGTGAAGCGGCGGTCGATATTGATGCCCAGAAGGCCCACGGTCTCGCGGTCGGCCATGCCGGCGCGCACCACCATGCCGAAGGTGGTGAACTGCAGGAAGGCGAAGACGGCACCGACGATCAGTGCGGCGAAGGCGAAGTAGACGAGGCGCCAGTAGGGGTAGATGATCACGTTGGGATCGAAGCCGAGCAGCACGCCGAAATCGAACGACCCGCGGAACACGTCGGGCGCGGGCGTCGGGATCGGGTTGGCGCCGTAGAAATACTTGATGATCTCCTGCAGCACGATGGCGAGGCCGAAGGTCACGAGGATCTGGTCGGCGTGCGGGCGGCGGTAGAAATGCTTGATCAGCCCGCGCTCCATGATCACGCCGATGGCGATCATCACCGGGATCGAGAAGAGGATCGCCAGAGGCACCGACCAGTCGATGATCGTGGCGCCCGCGGCCTCTCCGAACCAGTCGTTCACGTAGGGCACGTCGACCTTCAGCGGGTTGCCGAGGAAGTCCTTGCGGCTCTCGTCGACCACCTGGTGCGACAGGGTCAGGATGCGGTTGAGCGTGACGGCGCAGAAGGCGCCGATCATGAACAGCGCGCCATGGGCGAAGTTGACCACCCCGAGCGTGCCGAAGATGAGGGTGAGCCCCAGCGCGATCAGCGCATAGGCCGAGCCCTTGTCGAGCCCGTTCAGGATTTGAAGAATGATTGCGTCCATGTCCCGGCCTTCAGGTCAAAGGAAGTGCGGACGTTCCCGGCACAGGGCCGGGAACGCGGGGATGCGGCCAGGCAAACGCGACCTGGCCGGCTCCGGTGAAGGGCTCAGGCGCCCGGGTTGCAGGACCCGAGGTTGCCGCCCGAGAACATCGGGTGATCCGGGGCATATTCCACCTGCGCACGCGGGGTGACCTCGACCACTTCCAGCAGGTCGAACTCGGATTCCGGGTTCTCCTTGCCGCGCACCACCAACACGTCCTTGAAGCACTGGTGATCGTCGGCGCGGTAGAGTGTCGGGCCGTTGCCCAGCCCGTCGAACTCGAAGCCCTCGAGCGCGGCGCCCACCTCGCAGGGGTTGAACGAACCCGCACGCTGCACGGCGTCTGCATAGAGCAGGGTCTGCACGTAGCAGGTGTGCGCGGCCTGGCTCGGCGGGAAGCCGTACTTGGTGCCGAAGCTCTGCACGAAGGCCTTGGAGCCCTCGTCCTGCAGCGACCAGTGCCAGTTGGTCGAGCCGAAGATGCCCTTGACGTTCTCGCCGGCACCGCGCGCCATCAGGCGCGAGTAGAGCGGCACGACGATCTCGAAGTTCTTGCCGTTCACCTGCTTGTCGCGCAGGCCGAACTGCACGGCGTTGGTCAGCGAGTTCACCATGTTCCCGCCGTAGTGGTTGAGCACCAGAACGTCGGCGCCGGAGTTCAGCACCGGCGCGATGTAGGACGAGAAATCGGTCTGGGCGAGCGGCGTCAGCACGTTGTTGACGGTTTCCCAGCCCATTGCCTCGGTGGCGGCCTGGATCGACTCCTGCTGGGTCCAGCCCCAGGTGTAATCGGCGGTCAGGTGATAGGCCTTGCGGTCCTTGCCGTACATCTTCTCGAGCACCGGCGCGAGCGCCGCCGCGGACATGTAGGCGTTGAAGAAGTGACGGAAACCGTTGGCCTTCTTGTCCTTGCCGGTGGTGTCGTTGGAGTGGGTGAGCCCGGCCATGAAGATCACGCCCGCCTCCTGGCAGAGCCCCTGCACGGCCACGGCCACGCCCGAGGACGAGCCGCCGGAGATCATCACCGCGCCGTCCTTCTCGATCATCGACTTGGCGCTGGCGCGGGCGGCATCGGACTTGGTCTGGGTGTCGCCGGTTACATACTCGACCTTCTTGCCGAGGATGCCGGTGCCATCCAGCGTTTTCGAGCTGAAGGTGTTCATCATGCCACCGTCGCCGCCACCGTTCAGGTGCTCGACCGCCAGCTCGAAGGCGCGCAGCTCGTCGGCGCCCTCGTCGGCATAGGGGCCGGTCTGCGGCACGTTGAAGCCGAGGGTCACGCTGCCGCCGGTGGGCTCGTTGGTGAAGGCGGACGCCGCCGAACTGGTGAAGATCGTCGGCAGGGCGACCCCGGCTCCCGCGACCGCACCCGTTCTCAGCACGCCGCGGCGTGTCAGAGTCGATTTGGACATTGATTTCCTCCCGTTTCGAAATCTGCGCCGCCAGGCTCCTCTTCCCGAGGGCGCAAAACACGTTTCCGTGCAAAATGAGTATCGGACCACGAAAGAAAATCACGCAACAACTGCTTTTAGGTTAACAATTTTTTTGTCAACAAATGCACAAAGTATTAGGCTAAGGTGTAAATTAATTTATCTCGCGCCGCAGAAAGGCCTTGAAAGGGTTTGAAAACCAGATGCCCCGCGACACGCTCACCGGAAGCCGAATACGCGAAAGACGGACGATACTTGGCCTCAAGCAAGCCGACCTTGCACGGGAGGCGGGAATATCCGCGTCTTATCTCAACCTGATCGAGCATAATCGGCGCAGAATCGGTGGCAAATTGCTGCTCGATCTGGCGGAAATTCTCAAGGTCGAACCGTCCATGCTTACCGAGGGCGCCGAGGCGGCGCTGATTGCCTCTCTGCGCGAGGCGGCGAGCACAACGCGGGGCAGCACGGCGGAATTGGACCGGGTTGACGAATTCGCAGGACGATTTCCCGGTTGGGCCAGGCTATTGGCCGAGGCGCGGGGGCGGATCGAAACCCTCGAGCGCAGCGTCGAGACCCTGAGTGACCGCCTTGCGCATGACCCGCAACTTGCCGAGGCGCTGCACGAGATGCTCTCGACCGTCACCGCGATCCGCTCGGCGGCCTCGATCCTCAACGAACCCGAGGAGATCGACCCGGACTGGCAGCGCCGGTTCCACCGCAACATCCACGAAGACAGCGCCCGGCTCGCCGAGAGCAGCCGCAGCCTCGTCAGCTATCTTGAAGCTGAGGGCAAGGCGGCGAGCGAAAGCGGCACCCCGCAGGAGGAGGTGACCGCGATCTTCGAGGGCGAGGGGTACCATTTCCCCGCGCTGGAGGCGGGGCAGGCCCCCGAGGCGCTGGCGGCGGAGCTCGAAGCGGACCTTTCGGACAATGCCCGCGCGCTGCTGCTCCGCGCGCTGCGCACCTATGCCGAGGACGCCGCGGCGCTGCCGCTCGCCGCGGTGCTCGAGGCCGTTGCGGCCGAGGGCGCGGACCCGCTGGCACTGGTGCGCCGGCTCGGCTGCGATCCGGCCCGCGCCATGCGCCGCCTCGCCGCGCTGCCGGCGGGCGCGCCCTGCGGCCCGGTGGGGCTGGCGGTCTGCGACGCCTCTGGGGCTCTGACCTTTCGCAAGCCGCTGCCCGAGTTCCCGGTCCCGCGCTTCGGTGCCGACTGCCCGCTCTGGCCGCTGTTCCCGGCGCTCAGCCGTCCGATGACCGTGCTCTCGCGCCGGGTGCAATTCGCCGGGCGCCAGGGCGGCGCGGTGCGCGCCTTCGCGGTGGCGCAGCCCGCCAGCCTGCCGCAGGCGAACCGCGACCCGATCTTCGAGGCCCATATGATGTTCACCCCCGAGGGGTCGGCGCGCGGCGGCGAGGAAACCGAGCAGGTCGGTGTCACCTGTCGCATCTGCGCCCGATCCGGATGCCCGGCGCGGCGCGAGCCGTCGCTCCTGGGTGACGTCGCGGAGCGCGGCCCCTGAACAAGGTCTTATTTTGACAGGGCGAGAAACATTGGCGATAACGGGAAATCACGGGGAGTTAGCCTCGGCACCGGACAGGGGAGAGGTCCGGGCCTTGGGGAGAGGGGTGCATGTCCAAACACGTGCTGCTGATCGAGGATGAGCCGAATATCATCGAGGCGATCAGCTTCATCTTGTCGCGCGAAGGGCTGGCCGTGGAGACCCACTCCGACGGCACCACGGCCAACGAGAAGCTGCGCGGCGCCCATCCCGACCTTCTGATCCTGGACGTCATGCTGCCTGGCAAGAGCGGCTATGACATCCTGCGCGAGCTGCGCGCCGATCCGGCCACGGCCGCGCTGCCGGTGCTGATGCTGACCGCCCGCGGCCAGAGCCGCGACCGCGAGATGGCCGAACGCGAGGGGGTCAGCGCCTTCATGTCGAAACCCTTCGCGAACAGCGAGATGCTGGATACGGTGCGGAGCCTGCTGAACGGCCCCCCCGGGAACGCATGAGCGAGGGCTCGCCCCGCCGCGGCACGCCGCCGGTCTTTCTTGAACGCCAGTCCTACCGGCGACGCCGGGTGATGGACGGGGCGCGGGTGCTGCCTTTCCTCGGCGCGCTGCTCTGGCTGGTTCCGCTGCTCTGGCAGGAGGACCCGGCGACCGGCGTGCGCAGCTCGGCGGTGATCGTCTACCTGTTCGGGGTGTGGCTGCTGCTGGTGCTGCTGGCCGGGCTCATTGCCTGGGCGCTCGGGCGCCCGGTGCCCGGCGAGCGACCGGATGACGGGGGCACGTGAGATGCTCAACACGCTGGTCGCCGTCTGCATCGCCTATGCGCTCTTCCTCTTCGCCATCGCCTTTGCCGCCGAGCGCATCGCCGCCCATGGCCAGGCGCGCTGGCTGCGCTCGCCGGCGGTCTACACGTTGTCGCTGTCGATCTACTGCACCGCCTGGACCTTCTACGGCGCGGTCGGCTCGGCGGTGCGCTCGGGCTTCGAGTACATGGCGATCTACCTCGGCCCCTCGCTGGTGCTGATCGGCTGGTGGTGGATCCTGCGCAAACTGGTGCGCATCGGCCGCTCGCAGCGCATCACCTCGGTCGCCGACCTCGTCTCGTCGCGCTACGGCAAATCCAACTTGCTTGCGGTGGGGGTGACCATCCTCGCGGTGATCGGCACCACCCCCTACATCGCGCTGCAACTGCAGTCGGTGACGCTGAGCTTCGAGGCCTTCTCGGCCGGGGAAATCCTGCCCGCCGCGGAAAAGGGGCACACCGCGCTCTGGGTCGCGGCGGGGCTGGCGCTTTTCACGGTGATCTTCGGCACCCGTAACCTTGATGCCAACGAACGCCACAACGGCGTGGTCATGGCGATCGCGGTCGAGGCGGTGGTGAAGCTCTTCGCGCTGCTGGCGGTGGGGGTCTTCGTGGTCTGGGGGCTGGGCGGAGGGCTGACCGAGACGCTGGCACGGATCGACGCCTCGGAACTCGGGCACTGGCGCATCGACGGCGGCCGCTGGGCCGGGGTGGTGCTGCTCTCGGCCGCCGCCTTTCTCTGCCTGCCGCGCATCTTCCAGGTGCTGGTGGTCGAGAACGACAACGAGACCCACCTGCGCACCGCCAGCTGGGCCTTCCCGCTCTATCTCGGGCTGATGAGCCTTTTCGTGGTGCCCATCGCGGTCATCGGCCTCGACCTGCTGCCCGAGGGGTCGAACCCCGATCTTTTCGTGCTCACGCTGCCGCTTTCGCAGGGGCAGGGCGGGCTGGCGGTGCTGTCCTTCCTCGGCGGCTTCAGCTCGGCGACCTCCATGGTCATCGTTGCCGCCATCGCGCTCTCGACCATGGTGTCGAACCACGTCGTCATGCCGCTCTGGCTCCGCTTCGCCGAGCCCGGCGCGACCGTTTCGGGCGATGTGCGCGGCGTGGTGCTGCTGGCCCGCCGCCTGTCGATCATCGGCGTGGTGATGCTGGGCTATCTCTACTACCGCCTGTCGGGCGGCGGCGAGGCGCTGGCGACCATCGGTTTCGTGTCCTTCGCCGGCGTGGCACAGGTGCTGCCCGCGATGCTCGGCGGTATCTTCTGGCGCGGCGCATCCAAGGCGGGGGCGGTCTCGGGGCTGATCCTCGGCTTTCTCGCCTGGAATTACACGCTGTTCCTGCCGTCCTTCGGCGCGGGCGTGCTGATGCCCGAGGCGTGGTTCTCGTCAGGCCCGTTCGGGCTTGAGTTCCTGCGCCCGCAGGCGATGTTCGGCCTTGTCGACATGGATCCGCTGCTGCATGCCTTCTTCTGGTCGATGAGCCTCAACACCGGGGCCTTCATCTTCGTGTCCCTGTTCAGCTTTCCGCAGCCGCTCGAGCGCTTGCAGGGCGCGCAATTCGTCAATGTCTTCGAGCATTCCACCGGCCCGCGCAGCTGGACCGGCAACGTTGCGCAAAGCGAGGACCTGATGATCATGGCGCAGCGCATTCTGGGCGCGCGCGATGCGCAGGATCTGTTCGAGCGCGAGGCCGAGCGGCAGGGCGGGCGTGGACCGCTGCCCGATGTGACGCCGCATTTCCTCGAGACGCTGGAGCGGGAGCTCGCGGGCTCGGTCGGTGCCGCCACCGCCCATGCGATGGTCGGGCAGATCGTCGGCGGCATGTCGGTCTCGGTCGAGGACCTGATGGCGGTGGCCGACGAGACCGCGCAGATGATGGAATATTCCGCCCGGCTGGAAACACAGTCGCAGGAGCTGGCGCGCACCGCCGCGCAGCTGCGCGAGGCCAATGCCAAGCTGACACGCCTCTCGGTGCAGAAGGACGCCTTCCTCAGCCAGATCAGCCATGAGCTGCGCACGCCGATGACCTCGATCCGTGCGTTTTCCGAGATCCTGCGCGACACGACCGGCCTGCGCGCCGCCGAGAAGACCAAATACGCCTCGATCATCCACGACGAGGCGATCCGCCTGACCCGGCTGCTCGACGATCTGCTGGACCTGTCGGTGCTGGAAAACGGGCAGGTCAACCTCAACCTGCGGCGGGGGGTATTGTCGGACGTGCTCGACCGCGCCGTCGCGGCAGCTGCGGCAGACGAGGCCGGGCGGCGGTTGGAGATCCGCCGCGACCGGGATGCCGAGCAGATCGTGCTGCACACCGATCTTGACCGCCTCAGCCAGGTGTTCATCAACCTGATCGCCAACGCCCGCAAGTATTGCGACGCGCCGCAGCCGCGGCTCGAGATCCGCGTACGCGCCGGAGCCCGGCTGGCCATCGATTTCACAGACAACGGCACGGGGGTCGCGTCCGAGGCCCAGGACGTGATCTTCGAGAAGTTCAGCCGTGTCAGCGACCAGAAGGCCGGAGGCGCCGGGCTTGGGCTGGCGATCTGCCGGCAGATCGTGACCCGGCTCGGCGGCGACATCACCTATGTGCCGGGGCGCGGGGGGGCCTCTTTCCGGGTGAGCCTGCCCGCCGATCTGGCGATCGCGGCGCAGTGACGACCTTGCCCGGCGCGGCGCGGCGCATGCCGCGGTAAAGCCGATGGTAACACTATCCGGTCATAGATCGGGGCAGGGATTCCGCGACAGATGGGGCCGACAGGGACGATGCCAGACGCCGCCGGACAGGCTTCAACAGACGGCAATGACAGCCGGGCCAGCAGCCACGACGTGTTGAGCCGCAAGGCCGAGGCCGCGCGCCGCGCGTTCGAGGCCCGCGCCATGTCCCCGGCCAAGGCGTTGCGCCGCGCGCTGTCGCGCAGCGCCGACGTGCTGTGGGATCTGGCACTGGTCGCCCACGCGGTCGAACAGGATCATCTCGATCAGGATGGCGTCGTCGCGCAGCTGCCATCCGAGGCGCTGCTGCTGTTGCTCGACGGGCCGGACGGGGTGGTGGGCTTTGTCACGCTCGATCGCGATCTGGTCACCGGGTTAACCGAGGTGCAGACCATGCTCCAGGTCACCCAGATGCCCGCCGAACCACGCCCCTTCACCGCCACCGACGCGGCGATGACCGCGCCCTTGCTCGATGCCATGCTCGAACGCTTCGCCCGCTTCCTCGAGGATCATCCGCTGCGCGCGCAGGTCGAGGGGTTTCGCTTCGGCGCCATGCTCGAGGACGCGCGCGCCGCGGGGCTGCTGCTCGATGCGCCGGGCTACATGATGTTCCGCGCCATGCTTGATCTGGCGCTCGGGCGGCGGCGCGGCGAGCTGCGGCTGTTCCTCCCCGAGCGCCCCGGCGCCCGGCGCAGCACCCCTGCCGGGCAGCCCGGCACGCATGAGCGCAAGATGGTCCTGCTGCCAGCGCAGATGCGCGCCGATCTGGGCTCGCTGCGCATGCCGCTGAAACGTGCGCAGGCGCTGCGGCCGGGGGATCTTCTGCCGCTGCCACCCGAGGTGCTGGACGGGGTCACGCTGCACGCCGGGCCGGGCGCGCCGGTGGCGGGCGGTCGGCTGGGGCAGGTCAATGGGATGCGCGCGGTGCGCCTGTCGTGGCCGCATGTCCCCGCGCAGGGGGATGTTGGCACCGAGCCGTCGCGCGGGCCGGCGGTCGGGGCATTCGGTGCGCCGCAGGCGCCGGCAGGGCCGGCCGCGACCGAGGAATTCGGCCTGGCCGAGATGGCCTCTGACCTGCCCGACTTGCCGGACCTGCCCGGTTCCGACGCGGGGGATGTCGATTTCGCAGCCAGTTTCGGCGCAGAGGCGCAGGACGAGGATCCCGTCGCCATGGACTTCGATTTCGACTTTTCCGCCGCTCCGATCGACGACGAGGAGTAAGCCGACGCACCATCGGGCTTGCGTCGCGCTCTCTTGCCATTTCCCGCGCGATGCCGTGATACAGTGGCCAAAAGACACGCTGTCCGATCAGCTGCCGGAGCCTCCCCCATGTCCACCAGCCCCATGTCCACCAGCCCCACGCCCGCAAACCCCACGCCCGCAAGCCCCGACCGCAAAACCCGCGTCACCACCAGCCATTGGGGCGCTTTCGAGGTGACCACCGAAGGCGGGCGCATCATCAGCACGGCGCCTTTCGCCGACGATCCCGACCCCTCGGCGATCCCGGATATTCTGCCTCAGGCGGTGCACCACCGCAGCCGTGTCGCGCGCCCCTCGATCCGCCGCGGCTGGCTCGAAAGCCGCGACCGCAGCGGAAGGGGAAGCGATGATTTCGTCGAACTGCCCTGGGACGAGGCGCTGGACATCGCCGCGCAGGAGATCGACCGCATCCGCAAGGAACACGGCAACCACGCGATCTTTGGCGGCTCTTACGGATGGTCTTCGGCCGGGCGCTTCCACCACGCGCAGAGCCAGGTGCACCGGTTCCTGAACAGCATCGGCGGCTATGTCGCCTCCTTCGGCAGCTATTCCACCGGCTGCGCGCAGGCGATCATGCCGCATGTCTTCGGCGTGACCTTCCTGCGCTATCTCTACAACGAGCAGGACAGCTGGCAGACCATCGCCGAGAACACCGAGACGCTGGTGATGTTCGGGGGCATCAACAAGAAGAACGCGCAGGTCAGCATGGGCGGCATCACCCGCCACGACACGGGCACCTGGTTCGACCGTTTCCATGCCAAGGGCATGCGCTGCGTCAACATCGGCCCGCAGCGCCGCGATGCGCCCGAGGGCTGCGAGTGGTTGCCGGTTCGCCCGGGGTCCGACACGGCGCTGATGCTGGCGCTCGCCTTCGTGCTCGAGCAGGAGGGGCTCACCGACCACGCCTTCCTCGACCGTTACACCGTCGGCTTCGAGCGGTTCCGCCCCTACCTCATGGGGGAGGCCGACGGGATGCCCAAGACCCCGGAATGGGCCAGCCCGATCTGCGGCGTCGATCCCGACACGATCCGCGCGCTGGCGCGGCGCATGGCCAGCACCCGCACGCTGATCACCGTCGCCTGGTCGCTGCAACGCGCCGAGCATGGCGAGCAGCCCTATTGGATGTCGGCGGTGCTGGCGGCGATGCTGGGACAGATCGGCCTGCCGGGCGGCGGCGTCGGCTACGGCTACGGCGCCATCGGCGGCATCGGCAAGTCGATGAAATCGCTGCGCGGCATGACCCTCGACCAGTTGCAGAACCCGGTCGGCACCTTCATTCCCGTGGCGCGCATCGCCGACATGCTGGCCAATCCCGGCGTGCCCTACGACTTCAACGGGCGGCGCGAGCCTTACCCGGACATCCGCCTTGTCTACTGGGCCGGCGGCAATCCGTTCCACCACCACCAGGATCTCAACCGGCTCTCCGAGGCGTGGAAATGCCCCGAGACGGTGATCGTCAACGAGCCGTGGTGGACGGCCACCGCCAAGCGTGCCGACATCGTCTTCCCGGCCACCACCAGCTTTGAGCGCGAGGACATCGGCCGCACCGACCTCGACGAGTATCTGTTCAACATGCCGGCGATGATCGACCCGGTGGGCGAGGCGCGCGACGACTACGACATCTTTGCCGGGCTCGCCGAGCGCATGGGAGACGGGGCACGCTTCACCGAGGGGCGGAGCAGCGGCGCGTGGCTGCGGCATCTCTACGACGGCTACCGTGCGAGCGGCGCGGCGGCGGGCATCGAGGTGCCCTCCTTCGACGAGCTGCGCGCGCAGAACTGGGTCAAGCTGCCGATCGTGCAGGAGCCGCCGCTGCCCTCCTTCCTCGCCCGCTTCCGCGCCGATCCCGAAGGCAAGGCGCTGAACACGCCGTCGGGGCGGATCGAGATCTTTTCCGAGACGGTCGACAGCTTCGGCTATGCCGACTGCCCGGGCCATCCGGCCTGGCTGGAGCCGAGCGAATGGCTCGGCAAGGCCACGCCGCAGACGCCGTTGCACCTCGTTTCGCCTCAGCCCGGCGACAAGCTGCACAGCCAGCTCGAGAGCGCGCTGGCCGACCAGCCCGACGCCCGGCCCGAGCGGCTGCTGATCCACCCCGAAGACGCCCGCCCGCGCGGCATCGCCTCGGGCGACTTGGTGCTGGTACGCAACGCCCGCGGCGCGGCGCGGGCGCGGGCGGTGGTGACCGAGGATATTCGCATCGGCGTCGTCGCCCTGCCCACCGGCGCCTGGTATGGCGATGCCGCAGAGAACATCGACCCGCATGGCAACCCCAACGTGCTGACCCGCGACAGGGGCACCTCGTCGCTGGGGCAGGGGTCGTCGGCACATACCACGCTGGTCGAGGTCGGCCCGCTGGCCTGACCGGTGCCAGCATCGCCGATTTGAGAAAACCGCGCTTCGGGTTACCCTTACGTCCACCGCCCTGCATGACGTAGCGGCAAACAAGGAGGACCCGATGCGCGCCATTTTCCTGACCAACCTCTTCGCCGCGGTGCTTGCCGCGCCGCTCATGGCGCAGCAGGCCGCCGACGCGGTGGCCCCGGAGGCCGCAACCGGACCCTCTGCCTTTGACAGCCTCTCCCAGGTGGCGCAGGCCGCGCTGGACGCCAAGGCGCAGGGAAGGCCGACCGAGGCGCAGGACTGGATGGTCGCGGCCGCCAATCCGCTTGCGGTCGAGGCGGGGGCGCGGGTGCTGCGCGAGGGCGGCAGCGCCGCCGACGCGATGGTCGCGGTGCAGGCGGTGCTGGGGCTGGTCGAGCCGCAGAGCTCTGGCCTTGGCGGCGGCGCCTTCCTTGTCTGGTATGATGCGAAGACGCAGGCGCTGACCACGCTTGACGGACGCGAGACCGCGCCATTGGCGGCGAAACCCACCCACTTCCTCGACGCGGACGGCGAGCCCCTCGGCTTCTTCGACGCGGTCGTCGGCGGGCTGTCGGTCGGCACGCCCGGCACGCCGCGCCTCTTGGAAGAGGCGCACCGGCGTTGGGGCACGGCCAACTGGGCGGGGCTCTTCGACGAGGCCATCACCCTCGCGGAAGAAGGGTTCACCGTCTCGCCGCGCCTCGCGGAGCTGATTGCAGCGGAGGGGGATGATCTTCGCCGTTTCCCCGAGACCGAGGCCTATTTCTATCCCGGCGGCACTGCCATGCAGGCGGGCGACGTGGTGCGGAACCAGCCCTATGCCGACACACTGAAGGCCATCGCAAGGGAGGGCAGCGCCGCCTTCTATGGCGGCGAGATCGCTGCCGACATCGTGCGAGCCGTGCACGGGGCCGAGGGCAATCCGGGGCAGCTCGGTACGGCCGACCTGGCGCTCTACGATGTGATCGAGCGCGCGCCGGTCTGCGTGGAGTACCGGACGTATGACGTTTGCGGCATGGGGCCGCCGTCGTCCGGGGCGCTGACCGTGGGGCAGATCCTCGGAACGCTCGGGGCCTATGATCTTGCCGCGCTCGGCCCGGACAGCGCCGAGGCCTGGCGTCTGATCGGCGACGCATCGCGCCTCGCTTTCGCGGACCGCGGCCGCTACATGGCGGACAGCGATTTTGTCCCCATGCCGACCGAGGGGCTGGTCGATCCGGAATACCTGAAGGGCCGCGCCGAACTGCTCGGCGGCGACACGGCGCTGACCGAGGTGGCTCCCGGTGCGCCCGAATGGGACCATGCGCAGCTCTGGGCGGATGATCGGTCCATCGAGTTCCCCTCGACCTCACATATTTCCATCGTCGATGCCGCAGGCAACGCGCTGTCGATGACCACCACCATCGAGAACGGCTTTGGCTCCCGGCTCTTCGTGCGGGGCTTCCTGCTCAACAATGAGCTGACCGACTTCAGCTTCGAAACCCACGAGAACGGTGTGCCTATCGCCAACCGGCTTGAACCCGGAAAGCGGCCGCGCTCGTCGATGGCGCCGACCATTGTGCTGAAGGACGGAGCGCCGGTCATGGTTGTCGGCTCTCCGGGGGGCAGCCGGATCATCGGCTACGTGGCACAGGCGGTGATTGCGCATCTCGACTGGGGCATGGACGTGCAGCAGGCGGTGGCTCTGCCGCATCTCCTCAACCGCTTCGGGACCATGGATATCGAGGCGGGCACCGAGGCCGAGGCGCTCGCCGGGCCGCTTGGCGAGATGGGCTTCGAGACCAGCATCCGCGACCTGAACTCCGGCCTGCATGCCATCGGCATCGGGGCAGAGCTGGCCGGCGGCGCCGATCCGCGGCGCGAGGGGATCGCGCTTGGCGAGTAGCGGCGGTTGATCCTGCGCAAGGACAACCGCGCCGCCGCCGGGTAATGAAACTTGCGTGAACGCGGGAACTTCGCGCAGAGTTCCCGTGTTGATCGCGAAAGGCACACGCAGACGGAGGACGTCATCATGGCCCAGACTGCAACAAAGACGAATGGCACCACGAAGGTCGCCGACACGCTCCCGAGCGACGGCGATGCGCTGAGCGATCAGATCAAGACCCTGCGCGCCGATGTGGCATCGCTGGCCGAGCTGGTCGGCGAGATCGGCAAGCGTCGCGGCGCTGAATACAAGGCGGCGGGTGAGGCCAAGGCGCAGGAAGTGCGTGACCGCGGCGAAGAGGCGCTGCGCGAAGCAGGCAAGCGCGTCGCCGAGTTGGAGGACAACGCGCGCGGCCAAATCCAGGCCAACCCCTTCCAGGCAATCGGCCTCGCGGCGGCGGTCGGCTTTCTCATCGGGTATGTCGGCAGCCGGAGGTAAGTACGCTTGTTCGCCCTGTTCGAGGCAAGACTGAGAGCCGGCCTGACGCGTGTCGGCCGCACCATCGCCGGGGCGATCTGCATGGTCGTCGCGGCGATTTTCTTCACGATTGCCGGCTGGACGGCGCTGGTCGAGGCACAGGGTGCGGTCATCGCCGCACTGATTGTCGGGGGCATCTACCTGGTGCTTGCCCTGCTGCTCATCTACCTGCCTGTCCGCCCGCGCGTTCGCGCCGCGCCGCTCATGGGGGCGGCCCCGGCAACCTCGCTCGTCGAGGCGTTCCTGGCGGGCCGCGCCGCAGGGCAGGCGATGCGCAAGGACTGACCCCGAAGGCCGCCGATCACATCTTCGAGGGGCGGAAAAACCCCGGAAACAGTTAAATTTATATTGATTTCGCAGCGCCCGCGCCACAGTCTGGAGCGGGTCTTTTCTTTTGTAGACAGCCGGACATTGCCCCGGAACGTCAAGTGTGTCAGAAGATTTTGTAAGTATATCTGAACGGAAGAGTTTAGCGGATGACCAATTTCGTCACCCTCCGCCGTATGATGGTTGATACGCAGGTGCGTCCTTCGGACGTGACCAAGTTCCCGATCATCGATGCCATGCTGCGTGTCCCCCGCGAGGCCTTCGTGCCGGACGAGGCCGTCGACGCCGCCTATGCAGGGCGCAATATCGACCTCGGAGACGGGCGCGTCGTGCTCGACCCGCGGACCTTTTCCAAGATGCTGGACGCGCTGAACGTCGATGGCGATGACCTCGTGCTCGATATCGGTTCCGGGCTTGGCTACAGCGCGGCGGTGATCGCGCGCATCGCCGAGGCCGTGGTTGCCGTCGAGGACGACGCGGACCGCGCCGACGAGGCACAGCCGCTGCTGATGGAACATGCGGACAATGTGATCCAGCATACCGGCCCGCTCGCGGAAGGCGCGCCCCAGCACGGACCCTACGATGCGATCTTCATCGAAGGGGGAATCGAAGTGCTGCCCGAAACCATTGCCGGGCAGCTGAAGGATGGTGGGCGGATCGCCTGCATTTTCATGGACGGAGCGCTGGGAACGGTGAAGGTCGGCTGGAAGATCGACGGCACCATCACCTGGCGGTTCTCTTTCAACGCCACCGCACCGGTGCTCGCCGGGTTCCACAAAGAGGTGGCTTTCGCGCTCTGACCCAGAACGGGCAAGCGTGCAGACAACGGGATCGAGAGGGCAGGACAATGGCGCGTAAAACGCTGACAAATTGGATGACGGGCGTCTGTCTCGCCGCCGGGCTCGCGATGCCCGCGGCGGCGGAGACGCTGGCGGATGCACTGGCCGGGGCCTACAACACCAGCGGTCTGCTCGAGCAGAACCGCGCGGTGCTGCGTGCCGCGGACGAAGAGGTGGCGCAGGCCGTTGCGGCGCTGCGCCCCGTGGTCGCCTGGACCGGGGACATTTCACGCAGCTACGGCACCACCCGCAGCCTGGCGACCGGCTTCGAATGGACCGGATCCGCGACGGACACCGCCTCGATCGGTCTTTCGGCCACGCTGACGCTCTTCGATGGCGGCGCGAACCGGCTGTCGGTGGACGCGGCGAAGGAAACCGTCTTGGCAACCCGCTCCGGCCTGGTCTCGGTCGAGCAGGACGTGCTGCTGCGCGGTGTTTCGGCGTTCATGGAAGTCCGGCGCGCGATCGAGACGCTGACCCTGCGCCAGAACAACGTCCGCGTGATCGGCGAGGAACTTCGCGCTGCCGAGGACCGCTTCGAGGTGGGGGAAGTCACCCGCACCGACGTCGCCTCCGCCGAGGCCCGGTCTGCGGCGGCCCGCTCGCTGCTTGCGGCGGCCGAGGGCGCCCTGGCCCAGGCACGCGAGGAATATCTTGCCTCCGTCGGCCACCTGCCGGGCAACCTGGTTTCGCCGAGCAGCCTGCCGCGCATCCCGGCCACCGCCGATCAGGCCAAGGCCATCGCGCTGCGCGACCACCCCGACATCATCCAGGTGCAGCACCAGGTCGCGGCTTCCGAGATTGCCATCGCGGTGACGCAGGCCTCGATGAGCCCGACGGTGTCGCTTCAGGGCACCTACGGCTATGACGAAAGCTTCGACAGCGAAGCCGGCACCCGCGGCGGCACCATCGGGCTGAACTTCGGCGGCCCGATCTACCAGGGCGGCAACCTCAGCTCGCTCAAGCGCCAGTCGATCGCCACCCGCGACCAGAACCGGGCCGCGCTGCTTCAGCTGACCAAGTCGATCCCGCAGTCCGTGGCCAACGCCTATGCCAACCTGCGCGTTGCGCAGGCGGCCCGCGCGGCTTCGGATGAGCAGGTCCGCGCAGCGACCGTGGCCTTCCGCGGCACCCGCGAGGAAGCGACCCTTGGGGCCCGCACCACGCTCGACGTGCTCGACGCCGAACAGGAACTGCTCGACGCCCGCAACACCCAGATCTCTGCGGTGGTGGACGAGACGATCGCGGCCTATTCGGTGCTCTACACCATGGGTCAGCTGACCACCGAGGATCTTGCACTCAACGTGCCGCGTTATGACCCGGCGGAGTACTACAACCTGGTCAAATCCGCTCCGGTCCAGTCCCGTCAGGGCGAGGATCTGAACCGCATCCTCAAGGCGATGGGCAAGAAGTAAGCTTGTCCTCGTCCATGTTGTCTGGCGGCCCCCGAGCGGTTACACTCGGGGGACAGGCAAGAGTGGTACATAAATGTCCGATCCCGTGACCAATGTGGAAATCGAGGACGTTCTCTCCTCTATCCGGAGGTTGGTTTCCGAAGATTCCCATCTCGATTCAGCATCGGAGCCGTTGCGCTCGGCGCGTCCGGCCCCGGCCGGGCGGCTGGTTCTGACCCCGGCCCTGCGCGTGCAGGAGCCCGACGCCGAAATCCGCGACATCTCCGCTCCCGAGGCGCAGGACCGTCATGCGGCGCCCCTGGCGGCACGTTTGGTCCCCTCCGAGGAGGAGATCGCCGAAGTCGCACGCAACACACCCAAATCCGGCGACAGATTCGGCCTCGCCGATGTCGATGACGTCGAAGAGGCGCCCTTCATCGAGGTCGATGACAGCACGGTCGAGCGGCTCGCAGAGGCTTCGATCGCCGATTTCTTCTCGCTCAAGCTGCGCGACACCGCGCCTGCGCCCACTGCGCCAGCGGTCGCTGATGCGGCGGAGCCGAAGGAAGGCAGCCTCGCGCAGAAGATCGCCGAGCTCGAGGAAATGATCGCGCGCAGCACGCATGAGTTCGAGCCCGAGCGGGGCGAGGAAGCCCCCGCCGCGATCTTCCGCCATCAGCCGGTGCCGGAAGAGCAGGGCGCGGCCCCGGCTCCCGTCCCTGAAGAAGAGGACGAGGATTCGGAACTGGCGAGCCGTCCGATGCCCGAACCCGAGCTTGTCGATGAGCCCTACGCGCTCGAGGCTTTCGCCGAAGATCTCGCCAGCGATGTCGCCGAAGAAGGGGACTCGCAGCTGGATGACGGTGCCGAAGATGCGGTGGACGAAGACCCCGGCTTGATCTTCCGCTCCGCCGAACCCGCGGCCTCGGCTGCCCAGGAAAGCGACGCCGAGCCCGAGCCCGTGGCGGCCCCGGTGCGGCGTCCGGTAAAAATCCTGCGCAATCCGGTCTGGCAGCGCAGCCAGAGCAACTTGCGCACCGAGGAGCCCGTACAGGAGCCCGTAGAGCCGGCGCAGGAGCCTGCCGCCGCGGCGGAGGTGCCGGCTGTCGCGGAAGCTCTGCCGGCCGGTTTCGACGAGGACCGCCTGCGCGCCTTGATCGCCGAGGTCGTGCGCGAGGAGCTGCAAGGAGCGCTCGGCGAGCGCGTCACCCGCAACGTCCGCAAGATGGTGCGCCGCGAATTGCACCGATTGCTGTCGAGCGAAGATCTCGACTGACCAAGATTTCTTCTGGTTCTGAACCCGAGCCCCGGATGCCCCTGGCATTCGGGGCTTGGCGCATCATGGCCGATCGCGCGGCGGATTGGCGGAAAGTGGCCTGTTGCCCTGCCGGAAACGCCGAAGGCACGCCCTTGACGGGGCGCGCCTTCGACTGACCGGGGAAGATCCCCAATACCGGGATCAAGCGGCTTCGGCTTGTTCCGCGGCTGCAGCTGCGTGACGACGTTCGCTCTCTTCGCGCGACAGCGCGACCGAGGTGCGAACACCTTTCGATACGAATTCCATCAGGCCGGAGACAACCCGCTCGTTCGGGTCGATGCCGGCACAGCTCAGCACTTCACGGCCGTCGCGCGAGCGTGCCCAGCGGGCAATCTGCTCCGGACCATTGCCGTATTTCTTGTCATCGGCGATCGCATCGTCGAGCGCAGCCAGAACCACAGCGGCGAAAAGTTTCCGCGCGCGGTTGCCTTGTTCGGCATGGTAGGCTGTGCTGTCCACGAAATCCTTCATCTTTCGACCTTTTTGATTATTGCTCTTGTGTTTTCTGGCGTGTGCGGCGTTATGGACCATTCCGTTCGATTCGGATACGGCACAAACGCATAGCGTCGTTGCATCTGGTGCATATCTCGGCTTGTGCGGAACGCGAGATATCGTTGTCTTGCACGGGGCGAACCGGCCATATATAGGAGGCCGGAAAACCCCTTCAACCTTACTGCGAAGTTTTGTGACCATGCCTAAGATCAACGGTAACGAGATCCGCCCCGGCAACGTTCTGGAGCATGACGGCGGCCTCTGGGCTGCGGTGAAGGTCGACCACGTGAAACCCGGCAAGGGCGGCGCCTTTGCTCAGGTCGAGATGAAGAACCTGCGCAACGGCTCCAAGCTCAACGAGCGTTTCCGTTCGGCGGACAAGGTCGAGCGCGTGCGCCTCGAGCAGAAGGACATGCAGTTCCTCTACGAGGACTCGGGCCAGCTGATCTTCATGGACACCGAAACCTACGAGCAGGTGCAGCTTCCCGCCGACATCCTCGGCGAGCGTCGCCCGTTCCTCCAGGATGGCATGACCATCGTCGTGGAATTCCACGAAGAAGAGGCGCTGAACGCGACGCTGCCGCAGAAAGTCACCTGCAAGATCGTCGAGACCGAGCCGGTGGTCAAAGGTCAGACCGCGGCCAACAGCTTCAAGCCCGCCGTGCTCGACAACGGCGTGCGCGTCCTCGTGCCGCCCTTCGTCGGCCAGGATGAAGACATTATCGTGAACACCGAAACCATGGAGTATTCGGAACGCGCATAACCCGCGCGCCGACGACTTCTGTCCCCGTGCGAACCGGGGGCGCAGAGTAACGGAACCGATAGGGCCTCCGGCGCAAAGCCTAGGAGGCCCTTTCCATGTTTACCCCTTGCGATACCACCGACACTCCCGCACTCGCCGTTCTGCTGCGCGGCCTTCACGCGCATCACGTGGCGCAGGTGCCGCATCGCTTCCATGACCAAGCGACCCAGGAGGAGCTTCAGGCGGTGCTCGACGACGCCATGGCCGAGGGCGCGCAGCTGCGGGCCTACCGTGTCGAAGGCGTTCCGCGCGGCTACCTGATGTGGCGCTGGCGGCTCCGCGCGGGTTCGGCGCTGGAACATCCGCAGCGTGTTGCGTTGCTCGAACATATCTGGGTCGATCCCTCGTGGCGGCGGCGTGGGGTGGCAAGGCGGCTGATCGCGGGTTTCGAGGCCGAAATTTCCGGGCAGGGGGCCGAGGGCTGGATCACCAAGGTCCACGCCTTCAATGCGCCCTCGCGGGCGCTGATGCTTGGCGCGGGGGCAATGGGGGCGGTCGAGGTGTTGGAAAAGCGCCTCTAGTTATCCGCTGTGCCTAGCACCTGATCGAGCAGCCTGCGCACCAGGCCCGCGTAGCCGCTGCCGAAGAGCCGCAGATGCACCAGCGCCGGGAAAAGCTGGTAGACCGGGCGGCGGGCCGCGCGCTCCGGCTCCTCGGGGCCATAGCCCTGCCAGAAGGCCGCCGGAGGCGACCCGAAGAGGTCCAGCATGGCCAGGTCCACCTCGGTATGGCCGTGGTAGCAGGCCGGGTCGATGAGAGCCGCCGCACCCGCCATGAAGAGCACGTTGCCGGTCCAGAGGTCGCCATGCAGCAGCGCGGCTGGCGGTGCCTTGGGGACCAGCTCGGGCAGGCGCTCTGCGACTGCTTCGACGCGCCGCGCGAGCGGGGCGGGCAGATGCGGCAGAAACGGCAGGAGGCGCGCCTCGGCCCAGAAGCTCGGCCAATCGGCGCGCGGCGCGTTGTCGATCGGCAGGGGGCCGAAGCCGTAATCCTCGGTCCAGCCGTAGGCCGGGCCGGTACAGGCGTGCAATCTGCGCAAGTCTCGCCCCAGCGCCGACCACCCCTCGTGGCTCGGCGCGGTTTCGGGCAGCGCCTCGAGCGCGAGCAGGTCGCCGACTTGGGCCAGCACCTCGGGCGTGCGGGCGCCTGCGGCGCGCATGGCGCCCAGCATGCGCGCCTCGGAGGCGACGCGGCCACCGCGCTTGACCACCAGCGTGCGGCCGTCGCTGAGCGCGGCGCGCACCACCTGGGACAGATCGCCTCCCTGCAGCGGCCGGCTGGAGACGAGCCGCGCGCCGAGCGCCGTTTCCAGCGCCTCCCGGTCCCGGTTCAAGGCACCCGGCGCAGGGTCGCCCCGTCGGCGGTCATTTCGCCTTCGGCGCGGTCGAAGCGCAGGTAGGCGATGCCGCGCCCGCCCGACTGGGTGAAGAGCGTGCCTGCCGGTTTGCCGGCGGTCTCGACCTCGGAGCCGACCGGCGCCGCGCCGGTGACCGCGACGGTCACGAGCCCTTTGCGCAGCTCGGTCTTGTGCTTCATCCGCGCGGTGACCTCCTGACCGACGTAGCAGCCCTTCTTGAAGTCCACGCCGTTCAGCCGCTCGAAGCCGGCCTCGAGGATGAAGGTATCGGGGGTCAATTCGATGCCGCTCTCGGGCACGCAGGCCGCGACCCGCAGCGCGTCCCAATCGGCATCGTCACCGGGTTGGCCGTCATAGCCGCGCCAGCCCAGCGAGGCATCGCGCGGATCGGCATAGGCCCCGTCCGGGAGCGGGCCGGTGCCGCGGGTGACGGTGATGTCGGTCGGCTCGACCGCAACCTTGGCGCGCAGCTTGTAGAGCGTCAGCGCGCGGCCGAGATCTGCCGCCAGCGTGTCCGCCACATCGATCAGGATCGATCCATCTGCCCGCGGAACAAGGAAAAAATCCGCCCTGTACTTGCCCTGCGGCGTGAGCAGCGCGGCATAGACCAGCCCGTCCTTCAGCTTGCCCAGGTCGTTGGTGACGAGGTTTTGCAGGAAGTCGCTGGCCTCGGGGCCGCTGACGCGCAGCACGCTGCGCGGGGTGGCATTGGTGGCGGTCATGGTTGCTCCGTCCGTTGTCGTTTGCCCCGACTATAGGTCCGCGCCGGGGCAGGCGACAGGGGGCGCGGCTCAGACGGTCTGTTCATCCTCGAACTGCATGGCGTGCAGCCGTGCATAGGCCCCCTGGAGCGCAAGCAGCTCGTCATGGGTGCCTTCCTCGACCACATGGCCCGCGTCCATCACCACGATCTTGTCGGCGTTGCGGATGGTCGAGAGCCGGTGCGCGATGACCAGCGTGGTGCGCCCCGCGGAGAGCTTGTCGAGCGCCGCCTGAACCACCTGTTCCGAGGCAGCGTCGAGCGCCGAGGTGGCCTCGTCGAGCAGCAGGATCGGCGTGTCGCGCAGCAACGCACGGGCAATGGCGACGCGCTGCCGCTGGCCACCCGAGAGATTGCTGCCCCGCGTGCCGGCGAGGCTGTCGAGCCCGTTCGGCAGCCGCGGCACGAAGTCCGAGACATGCGCCGCGTCGAGCACCTCTTCGAGCCGCGCGTCGCTGATGTCCGTGCGTCCGAGCAGGATATTCTCGCGCAGGCTGTCCTCGAAGAGCAGTGCGTCCTGGCTGACCACCGAGAACATCCCGCGCAGGTCGGCAAGGCGCATCGCGTCGGTGCGCACGCCGCCGACGGTGACCTCGCCCTTGTCGGGATCGACCAGCCGGGTCAGCACGTTGAAGACGGTGGACTTGCCCGCGCCCGAGGCGCCGACCAGCGCGGTGGTCTTGCCCGCCTCGGCGGTGAAGGTGGTGCCGCGCAGCACGGCGGTCTCCGAATAATTCAGCTCGACAGCGCTCAGGACGATCTCGGGCACGCCCTGCGGTGCCGGGACCGGGTGGGGCGGATCGCGCAGTTCCGGTTCGAGTTCCAGCAGTTCCTTGATCCGCTCGATCGAGGCCGCGGCAATCTGCCAGGTGCCGCTGACTGCGCCGAGCCGGCGCAGCGGCTCGAAGGCGAGACCGATGGCGGTGAAGAAGGCCATGAAGTCGCCGACGCTCTTTTCACCAGAGATGATCTGTCCGCCGCCAAGCAGCAGCACGGCAAGAATGCCGATGCCGGACATCACGTCGATCAGGCCGGGAATGGCGGATTGGCCGAGGCTCGAGGCGACCGAGGTGCGGATCCGCTCCTTGGTGAGGTCCTTGTAGCGTTTGGCCTCGTATCTTTCGAGCCGGTTGAGCTTGATCGGTACGATGCCGTGGAAGACCTCGTTGAGGCGTGTCGACAGCCCGGCCGAGATGTCGCGGGCGCGGCGGGCATATTTCCGTACGTAGCGCTGCAACAGCATGGTCGGGGCGACCATCAGCGGCACGCCGATCAGCGCGAGCAGGGTCCAGCGCCAATCCATGCCGATGGCAACGCCGAAGAGCGAGAACAGCGCGATCACGTCGCGCCCGGTGCCGGTGATCAGGATGCTCCAGACCTTGCTGACGGCGCCGACGTCCCCCTCGATGCGCTGCATCAGGTAGCCGGGGCCGTGCTTCTGGTGGAAGCTGCCATCCAGCCGCATCAGGTGGGCGAGCAGGTCGTTGCGGATGTCGGCCACGGTCTTCTGCGACACCCGTGTCAGCACCACCTTCTGGATGATGCTGGACACGGCGCGGACCATGAAGATCGTGAAGATCGCGATGCCGACCCAGGTCAGCGCGGTGCGGCTGCCACCGACGAGCACATCGTCGAACATCGGCTTCATCATGTAGCTCAGGAAGCCGAACATCGAGCCTTCGAGCATCATGAAGATGAAGGCGATCACGATCTGCCAGCGATAGCGCCAGAGATACCGGCGCCCGAGCCAGTAGAGCAGGTTGCCCTGCGTCTTGTCCTTCACGCTCATGCCAGGTCTTCCGGCGGACGCTTGGCGTCGAATCCGGCCTGCACCGTCTTGGAGCTATACTCGGTGCGCACCCAGTCCTCGAAGCTGATCGGCGCGCGGCGGTTGCGCGCGGCATAGGTGTCGAGAATATAGCCTTGGATGCCGGTCTTGGTGAACTCGAGATGCGCGTATTTCAGGCCCATCTGCTTGCGCGCCTGTTCGACCGGCACGCCCTCGAACACCATCAGGTAGACGGCCGAGGCGAAGCCGGCCCGGTCGGCCCCCGACTTGCAGTGGAACATCATCGGCTTCTCGGCTGACCGCATCGTGTCGATGAGATGCAGGATGCGCTCTGCGCTGGGGGCCATGCGCGCCCAGAGCTTGGCATGCAGCAGCGTCAGGCCGAGCGCCTCGCAGCTTTCCTTCTCGAAGAGGTAGTGCGAGTATTTCTCTTCGCCGCGCAGGGTGATCACGGTCTTGATGCCCATCTTCGCGTATTTCTCGAAGCGCGCGTGAGTCGGCTGGTTGGAGCGCCAGACGCCCGGAGCGATCTGCCAGAAATTGTGCCAGAAGAGCCGCAGGAAGGCGTGGTCGAAGACGTTGTAGTGTAGCTTCGAGAGCATGCGGGCGCGGGGCGTCGAGATGTCCTTGCCGAAAGACCGGCGAAAGCGCCGCTCCGCCGTCTCGATCTTGTCCCAGAACTTCGTCAGCATGTGTCACTTCCTGTGCCTGTCGCGCGGCGGTTTACGGGCTGTGGCCCGCGCTGGCAAGCGCCGTGCCCCGCACGCGTCAAAGACCGGCCCTGCGCCGGGGGCATGGCGGCCGGTTGCGCCGAGGGCAATTGACCTCGGCGCAACCGCGGTTAGGTTGGCCCTCGCCCCGCGATTTCAAGGGGTGCTTTCGGAGTTTTCGCATGTCCCTTGCCCACGGCCGCCCCTATCTGGCCATTCCCGGTCCTTCCGTCATGCCCGACGCGGTGCTGCGCGCGATGCACCGTGCCTCGCCCAATATCTACGAAGGGGCGATCGTCGAGATGGTGGCCGGGCTGATCCCCGACCTGCGCTACGTGGCACAGACCGCGGCGGCCAAGGTGGCGATCTACATCGCCAACGGGCACGGCGCGTGGGAGGCGGCGCTCTGCAACGTGGTGGGCGAGGGCGACAAGGTTCTGGTCCCGGCGACCGGGCGCTTCGCGCATGGCTGGGCGGACATGGCGCGCGGCCTCGGGGTCGAGGTCGAGCTGATCGAGTTCGGGACCAAGTCCACCTACGACCCGGAGCGGGTCGCCGAGGCGCTGCGCGCCGACCCCGAGCGCAAGATCAAGGCGGTGCTGGCCAGCCACGTGGACACCGCAAGCTCGGTCCGCAACGATCTGGCAAGCCTGCGCGCCGCGATCGACAGCACCGGCCATCCCGCGCTGCTGATGGCCGATTGCGTCGCCTCGCTTGGCGTCGAGGAATTCCGCATGGATGACTGGGGCGTCGACATCATGGTCACCGGCTCGCAGAAGGGGCTGATGGTGCCGCCGGGTCTGGGCTTCGTCTTCTTCAACGAGAAGGCCGAGGCGCGCAGGGCAGAGATGCCCCGCGTGTCGCGCTACTGGGACTGGGTCCCGCGCGGCAAGCCGGGCTTCTTCTACGAGTATTTCGGCGGCACCGCCCCGACGCACCATCTCTACGGCCTGCGCGCGGCGCTCGACATGATCCGCGAGGAAGGCATCGAGCAGGTCTGGCATCGCCACGCGGTGCTCGCCCGCGCCATCTGGGCCGCCGCCGAGACCTGGGGGCAGGGCGGTCCACTGACGCTCAACGTCGCGGACAAGGGCCTGCGCAGCCACGCGGTGACCGCGCTGCGTCTCGGCAAACCCTATGGCGCGCAGCTGCGCAAGTGGTGCGAGACCGAGGCAGGCGTGACCCTGGGGATCGGGCTTGGCATGGCCGAGCCGGACGATCCCGCCGGCACCGGCTTCTTCCGCCTCGGCCACATGGGCCATGTCAACACCCATATGATCCTCGGCTTGTTGAGCGTGATCGAGGCCGGCTTCCTGTCGCTGGACATTCCGCATGGCCAGGGGGCCCTGACCGCGGCGGCGGCGGAGATCGCGAAGGGCTGAGGTCTCTGCCCGGCGGCAGGGCCAATGGGCCACACGGCTGACCGGCGATGCCGCCGCCCGTAAGGGCGGCGCGTCTCTGGCAGCCGGACGTGGGCCGCCAGCGAAAGTGCCGGTGCATCCTTGTCTGCGCTGTGTCAGCCCCGCGGAGGGCCTTCGCGCGCGCCATTCCGGCGGTGTTCGATCACCGAGATGGCGTGGTTGATCGCCACTCCGGCGATCACGACCGGGGCGAGCCCGTAGCTGATCCACAGGATCAGAAAGACGAGAAACATCACCACGAAAAGCAGCACGAGGTTGGCGCTGAAGAAATCCGGCCGCGGCGGTTCTGAAGGGTATGCCATGATGCGATCCTCAGGCGGACAGTAAAATACGACGGACTGAGAGGTGTTGGCGGGTCGTCGGGCGACGCCGCGAAGATTTGGGCCTTGCAATGCGACAAGGGTAGCGCATCCGCGGCCCGCGTCACGTCCGAGGCTGATCAAAACTGCTTTAGAAAACCTTTCCCGCGGGCCGGCTGTTGCGAGCCTGCGGAAAATTTATGCATTCGGCGAAGGGCTGTGCTCAGGCGACGGCGGCGCGGGCCTCTGCCAGCGCGGCGGGCAGCGCCTCTGCCAGTGCATCGAGGTCGGACTCCGTGCCTGCGCCGATGCGGATGCAGCGATTCTGCGGCGCGACGAAAGGCATGCGGACGAAGACCCCGCGGGCGCCCAGCCCGGCCAGCACCGCCTTGGCCAGCGTGCCATCCCCGCCGCAGTCCACCGCGACAAAATTGGTCGCCGAGGGCAGGGCAGAGAGCCCGTTGGCCTGCGCGATGGCGGCGATGCGGTTGCGGGCCGCGGCGACCTTCTCGACGGTGAGCGCCAGCCACTCCCGGTCGTGCAGCCCGGCCAGCGCCCCGGCCTGCGCCGTGCGGTTCATGCCGAAATGGTTGCGGATCTTGTCGAAGGCGCGAATGAGCGGGGCTGCCGCCAGCGCGTAGCCGACGCGGGCACCCGCCATGCCGTAGGCCTTCGAGAAGGTTCGGAACCGGATCACCCGCGGGTCCTCGATGTCGATCTCGCGACCGATTTCCGGTGCGGTGCCCTCGGGGGCAAATTCCACATAAGCCTCATCCAGCACCAGCACGGTGCCCTCGGGGACATTGTCGAGCTGCCCCGCGATCTCGGCCCCCGGCTTCCACGAACCCATCGGGTTGTCCGGGTTGGCGAAGTAGACCAGCTTGGCATCAACGTCGGCCGCCTTGGCCAGCAGCGCCGGCAGATCCTCGGCATCGTCGCGGTAGGGTACCTTGTGCAGCACACCGCCGAAGCCCGCCACGTGGTAGTTGAACGTGGGATAGGCCCCGTCCGAGGTCACCACAGCGTCGCCCTCGCCAACCACCAGCCGCACGAGATATCCCAAGAGCCCGTCGATGCCTTCGCCGACCATCACGTTCTCGGGCGAGATGCCGTGATGGGCGGCAATGGCGTTGCGCAGATCAAAACTGGTCGAGTCGCCGTATTTCCAGATCTCGGCAGCCTCGCGCTGCATCGCCTCGATCGCGCGGGGCGAGGGGCCGAAGACGTTCTCGTTGGCGCCGATGCGGGCGCGGAAGGGGGCGCCGCGCTCGCGCTCCTGCGTTTCCGGCCCGACGAAGGGCACGGTTTCGGGAAGCGAAGCGACAAGCGGGGTGTAGCGAGGTCCAGTCATGGCGGAGATATGCCGCAGCGCAAATGCTCTGGCAATAGGGCGATGGCCGCGGTCGGGGGCGCGCGCCCCCAGACCGGTGATCCACCGTTTCGCGTCACGTTAACGCTGCGGCAACACCTCGATCACGCGGCTCTGTCAGAAGGGGCACCACGCGGCCCGGCCGCGCGACCATCAGACCCTGGAGGATATCATGCCCCGCACGATTACCGCCCGCAGCCCGCTGTCCCTGCGCCCGCCACGCCTGCCGTTCTGGCGCTGGCTCAAGGACTTCCTGATCCGCGAGGACCGCCAGTACCGCGAGGCACATCGCTACGATGCGCTCGACGCCGCTGCGCGCCGCGACATGGGGTTGCCGCCCCGGAGCGAGCCGCCGCGCCTGCCGGGAGCACAGTGGTGAGCCTTGGTCATGCCTGGGTGATTGCATGGCGCGCCGGCAAGTTCGGCTACCATGACTGCCCGCGGCGGCGGAGCGGGCCGCCCCCCGCCAAAAGCCGCCGCAGTCACAGCTCCGAAGGGCAGGGCGGCGAGGGATTGACCCCGCCGGGGCTTGCGGTCAGGTTCGCGCCCGACAAGCTGACCCTGAAAGAGTGCCCATGGCCCGTACCCCGCCACCCTTTGCCCCCTTCGAATGGATGATCGCCTGGCGCTATCTGCGCGCCCGGCGCGCCGAGGGTGGCGTCAGCGTCATGACCTGGATCAGCCTCATCGGCATCACCCTCGCGGTCTTCGCGCTGATCGCCACGCTCTCCGTCCGCTCGGGCTTCCGGGCCGAGTTCGTCGACACCATCCTCGGTTCGAACGCCCATGTGACCGTCTATTCCTCGGCCCGTGTCGATGAGCAGGGGCGTACCCAGCGCAGCTTCGAGGATTACACCGAACGGGCCAAGGCCGTGGCCGAGCTGCCGGGCGTCGAGCGCGCCGCGCCGCTGGTCAAGGGCCAGGTCATGGCCAACGCCAACGGCCGCAACGCCGGGGTCGAGGTCTTCGGCATCTCGTCCGATGACCTGCAGGGCATCCGCCGCGTCGTCGATCCCGAAACCGGCTACGGCGATCTGGCGCGCTTCGGCGAGGGCATCGCGCTCGGCTCGGGCGTGGCGCGCGAGCTGGGCGTCGACGTCGGCGACCAGGTCAAGCTGATCTCGCCCGACGGGGTGAAGACCGCCTTCGGCGTCTCGCCGCGGGTCAAGGCCTATGAGGTGGTCTGGGTGTTCACCGCCGGGCGATACGACATCGACCGCACCCGCGCCTACATGCCCTTCGACGAAGCGCAGCTCTACTTCAACCGCGAGGGCGCGGCGGACGAGCTGGAGGTGATGGTGGACGACCCCGAGCAGGTCGACGCCATGGCCCCCGCCATCCAGCAGGCCGCCGGGCAGGGCGCGCTGGTCTGGACCTGGCAGGATGCGTCGGGCGGCTTCCTGCGCGCGCTCGAGGTCGAGGACAACGTGATGTTCGTGATCCTGTCGGTGCTGGTGCTCATCGCCACGATGAACATCGTCTCGGGGCTCATCATGCTGGTGAAGAACAAGGGCCGCGACATCGGCATCCTGCGCACCATGGGGCTCACCGAGGGCTCGGTGCTGCGTGTCTTCTTCATCTGCGGCGCTTTCACCGGCGTCATCGGCACCATCCTCGGGGTGATCCTCGGCTGCCTCTTCGCCATCTACATCGACCCGATCTTCTCCTTCGTGAACTATGTCGCGGGCGGCGGGGTCTGGGACCCGGCGGTGCGCGGCATCTACTCGCTGCCCGCCAAGCTGCAGCTCGGCGACGTGATCTCGGCCATGGCGCTGTCGCTCGGCCTCAGCTTCATCGTGACCATCTTCCCCGCGCGCCGTGCGGCGCGCATGAACCCCGTGGAGGCGCTGCGCTATGAGTGATCCCGTCCTGCGCCTGTCGGGCATCGAGAAGTTCTACAACCGCGGCAAGCCGAACGAGGTTCAGGTGCTGCGCGGCGCCGAACTCGAGGTCGCGCGCGGCGAGGTGGTGGCGCTGGTCGCCCCCTCGGGCGCCGGCAAGTCCACGCTGCTGCACATCGCCGGGCTGCTCGACACCGCAGACGCGGGCGAGGTGGCGATCGCGGGCGAGGTGCTCGGCGGCGCCTCGGACCGGCGCCGCACCATCGTGCGCCGGCAGGAAGTGGGCTTCGTCTACCAGTTCCACCACCTGCTGCCCGAGTTCACCGCGCTCGAGAACATCACCCTGCCGCAGCTAGCCAATGGCACCGCTGCCAAGGAGGCCGCGGGCCGGGCGCGCGGGCTGCTGGCCACGGTCGGGCTCGAGGAGCGCGCGGCGCATCGGCCGGCGGCCATGTCCGGCGGCGAGCAGCAGCGCGTGGCCTTCTGCCGCGCCATGGCCAACGCGCCGAAGTTGCTGCTGGCGGACGAGCCCACCGGCAACCTCGATCCGGCGACCTCGGACCGGGTTTTCGGTGCGCTCATGGCGCTGGTGCGCGAAACCGGGCTCTCGGCGCTGATCGCCACGCACAACCTCGAGCTGGCGGGTCGTATGGACCGGCAGGTCGAGCTGCGCGAGGGCGCGTTGGTGGCGCTCTGACCCCTGGCGGGGTCGCGCCACGGGCGGCCCCGTGAACACCGCGCCGCCGCCGCGGGTGCGCCTGATTTTCGACAAACTCCGTGGGCAGGGTCCCGACAACACGCACTGACCCTCCCTCCCGGAGCCTTCCATGCCTATCGAATTCCTCGTCGCTCTCGCGGCGCTCCTGCCCTTTGCGGTGGCCGCCTTCCCCTTCGACAAGGGGGACGACGGGTCCGACGACGAAGCGGACGCCGACGAGGTTGATCTCGGCGAGGAGATCATCCTGCCGATCGAGGAGGGCACCGGGGGCGGGACCGAAGTCGATGTCGTGCCGGGTGACGACACGCTGGGGTCGGGCGAGGACACGGTCGGCTCTGGTGAGGACACGCTGGGCGCTGGTGAGGACACGGCCGGCTCGGGCGACGACACGCTGGGGACGGGCGATGAGTCTCTCGGCAGCGCGGACACCGATGGCGACGACACCGTCCTCGGCAGCGAAATCGGCGACACGCTCGTCGGTGGTGCGGGCGAAGACGTGATCTCGGGCGCAGGCGGCTCCGATTACATTTCGGCAGGCACCGGCGCGGACTACGCCGAAGGTGGCAGTGGCGGCGACACGATCACCGGTGGCGCTGGCGCGGACACGCTGCTCGGCGGCTCGGGGAACGATCTGCTCTGGGGATCGGACGACGAGGGCGACGACGACGAGACCGACCTGCTGATTGGCGGCACCGGGGATGACACGCTGATGCTCGGGCGCGGCGATCTCGGGCTCGGCGGCGCGGGGGCGGACCGCTTCGTGCTTGCCGATGGCGCGGTGATCGAGGATTTCGACGAGGCCGAGGATATGGTGGTGTTCACCTACGAGGGGGATCTCGTGCCCGAGATCGTCTCGCAGGTGGCCGGTGCCTCGGGCCTGGTGGTGACGCTCGACAGCGGCGCCTCGGTGACGCTGGTCGGCCGCGGCGCGCCGATCACCTCGGCAAATCTGGCCTTCGTGCGCGAGGTCGCCTGACCGCCTGAACGTCAGCGCTGCGCCAGGAATACGCCCGCCGCCATCATCGCGAGCCCCATGCCGCGGTGCAGGCTGATGGGCGCGGCGCGCACGCCGAAGAGCCCGAAATGGTCGATCGCCGCGGCGCTGATCAGCTGCCCCAGCAGAACGAAGAACACCGCCCGCCCGACGCCGAAAGTCGGTGCGACATAGGTGATGCTCAGCACGTAGAAGGCGACGAAGAGCCCCGCGAGGAAGAGATGCTTCGGCGCATCCACCGCGCGCGCGATTGGGCGGGCATCGATCGACAAGAGCACGACCAGGCTGGCACTGAGCGCGACGCAGAAAAGGATCACCGCCGCCGCCGCGGGCGACCCCAGCCAGCCGCCGAGCCGCGAATTGAGCGCCGCGAGCACGGGGATGCCGATTCCGGCGGCGAGCATGACGAGGGCTTGGCTGGGCATCTGGGGACTCCGTGATCACTTTGGTCGCGACACTGGCGCGGTGCGGCGGGAATGTCATCATTGCAATGCGATGCTGCGGGCTTGATCCGCGCGGCACGGCGGGCGACACAGAGGGACACCGGCCGGGCGATCCGGCCAGGACGCAAAAGACCTGACGAGGGAGCAGACAGGATGAACAGCGCGATGAGGGGGGGAATCTGGGCGGTCTCGGCGGCGGGGCTGCTGGCCCTTGGGGCCTGCATGCAGGCATCGATGCCCGAGCCGGCGGATGGCAGGGCGCTGTTCATGGACTATTGCGCGGCCTGCCACGGCAGCACGGCGGTCGGCAATGGGCCGATGGCGGCAGACCTCGGGGTGACCCCTGCCGATCTCACCCATATCGCGGCACGCCGCGGCGGGGACTTCCCGCGCGCCGAGGTGCTCTCGATGATCGACGGTTACGCGCGCTCGAGCATGGACGGGCCGGGCATGCCGGAGTTCGGCGAGCTGCTGAAGGGCGATGAGGTGCCGCTCGACACCGGCGACGGCATCCTGACCCCGACGCCGCGCAAGATGGTGGCATTGCTGGAATACCTCGAATCGATCCAGCGTACCGACTGAGGCAACGTCCTTCGAAGGACGTTGCAAAAGCCTTCGAAGGCTTTTGGCCCTCTGCGGATCCCCGGCGCCTAGCCCGCGCCCACCGCCTTGCGCGCCATGTCCCAGTAGAGCGCGGCGACCTCGTCCTCCGAGAGCCGCCCGCCCTCGCGGTACCAGGTGTTCACCCCGGTCAGCATGCCGATCAGGGCAAAGGCGGCGATCCGCGTGTCCGGCACCGACAGGTTCCCGGCGGCCTGGCCGTCACGCAGGATCTGCTCGAGCACGGCCTCGTAGCGGCCGCGCAGCGCCTCGATCTGGATGAAGTTCTCGGGCTCGAGGTTGCGCAGCTCCATGTAGGAGATGAAGATCGATTCCGGCCGGCGCAGGGTGAAGCGGATGTGAAAGCGCACGAAGGCCTCGAGCCGCGCCAGCGGGTCTCCGCCGGGTGCCGTCTCGTCCCAGGCCTCGAGCAGCTCGTCCATGTGCCCCTTGAGCAGCGAGAAAAGCAGCGCCTGCTTGTCGGGGATGTAGTTGTAGAGCGCCCCTGCCTGCACGCCGACCTCCGAGGCGATGCGGCGCATCGAGACGGCCGCATAGCCATGCTTGGCAAACAGCCGCAGCGCCGCCTCGCGGATCCGCGGGCCGGTGATGTCGGAGTGGGATCCAGCGGTACGGGCCATCCCGCCTGTTTATCTGAACGTGCGTTCAGATCAAGCGCCGCGCGCGCCGCCCTTGCCCTGCGGCGAGGCTTGCGGCAAGACGGGCACAGTCTGCCGCGAAAGCGGCGCGGAACAGCGACCCGAAAGTCCACATGCGCCTCTTGCTCCTGACAGCCCTTGCCCTGACCGGCGCCTGCACCGACTTCCCCGAGTTCGACGGCTCGCAAGCTCCGGGCGTGGCCACCGCGCCCTGGCCGAAACTGCTGCCCCTGGACGGGGTTCTCCGAGCCGAGGCGCCGCCGCGCACGCAGCCCGAGATGGCCGGGGAACTCGACGCCCGCGCCGAGGCGCTGCGCCGTCGCGCCGCCGCGCTGCAGGGCGACGTGGTCGAGGGTACGGCGCGGGCGCGCATGGATGGCGGCGTCCGCTTCCCGGAAGTTCCGGACGCATAACGCGGGGCTGCCACAGGCCCGGCGAAAGCCGCCCGCGGGCCGCTTCCGCGACGTTGCACCCGCCTTGGGATACGGCTAAGGCAACGCCAACCAATTCACATGACGACACCCAAGAAGAAGGAACCCGCATATGTCTGAACCTCTGCGCCTGGGGATTGCGGGTCTCGGCACCGTCGGGGCTGGCGTCGTCAAGATCGTTCAGCAGAAGGCGGAGCTGCTTGAGGCCCGCTCGGGCCGCAAGGTGGTGATCTCGGCGGTCTCGGCGCGCAACCGCGACAAGGACCGCGGTGTCTCGCTGGCCGACTACGCCTGGGAGGATGATCCCGTCGCCCTGGCGAAACGCGACGATATCGATGTGCTGGTCGAGTTGATGGGCGGCTCGGATGGCCCGGCGAAAGCCGCCACCGAAGCGGCGCTGAAGGCCGGCAAGGATGTGGTCACCGCCAACAAGGCGCTGCTCGCCCACCACGGGCAGGCGCTGGCCGAGCTGGCCGAAAGCACCGGCGCGGTGCTGCGCTTCGAGGCCGCCGTCGCGGGTGGCATCCCGGTGATCAAGGCGCTGACCGAAGGGCTTTCCGCCAATCGCATCACCCGCGTCATGGGCGTGATGAACGGCACCTGCAACTACATCCTCACCCGCATGGAGACCGCGGGCCTGTCCTACCAGGAGGCCTTTGCCGAGGCCGATGGGCTGGGCTATCTCGAGGCCGATCCCGAGCTTGACGTCGGCGGCATCGACGCCGGGCACAAGCTCTCGCTGCTCTCCGCCATCGCCTACGGCACCCAGGTCGCCTTCGGCGGCGTCGAACTGGAGGGCATCGGCCGGGTCTCGATCGAGGACATCCGCCAGGCCGCCGACATGGGCTACCGCATCAAGCTGCTCGGTGTGTGCCGGATGACCGAGCTCGGGCTCGAGCAATCCATGGCGCCGAGCCTCGTGCCCGCCTCCTCGCCGCTGGGTCAGCTCGAGGGCGGCACCAACATGGTGGTGATCGAGGGCGACGAGGTCGGCCAGATCGTGCTGCGCGGCGCCGGCGCGGGCGAGGGGCCGACGGCTTCGGCGGTGATGGGCGACGTCATGGATGTGGCGCGCGGCACCCGGCTGTCGACCTTCGGCGCCCCGGCGTCGAGCCTGATCAAGCCGGTGGCGACCAAGGCCACGACCCCGGCCCCCTACTATCTGCGCATGGCGCTGGCCGACCGGCCGGGCGCCCTGGCCAAGGTGGCTGCCGCGCTCGGCGAGGCGGGGGTCTCGATCAACCGCCTGCGGCAATACGGTCAGAGCCCGACGGCCGACACCGCCCCGGTGCTGATCGTCACCCACAAGACCACCCGCGACGCGCTCGATTCGGCGCTGGCGGCCATGGCGGACACCGGCGTGGTGCATGGCACCCCCGTCGCGCTGCGGATCGAGGCGGTTTGAGCCTGCTTTGACACCCGGCTGACATCTGACCGTCTCCGCGCTGTCATGCGCGGGGCGGTTAGCGCGAGCGGCCTTGCCCTTCTCTGACCGGGCGCGGTACACCCTTCCTAAGCGTAAATTTTGCAAGGAAGACCTCATGTCTGCTCCCGTCGATTTCAATGACCGCATGCTTTCCCTCGGCCTCGCTCGGGTGGCCGAACAGGCCGCCATCGCCTCTGCCAGCCTGATCGGCCGCGGCGACGAGAAGGCGGCGGATCAGGCCGCGGTCAACGCCATGCGCGAGCAGCTGAACCTGCTCGACATCGCCGGCGTGGTGGTGATCGGCGAAGGCGAGCGCGACGAGGCGCCGATGCTCTACATCGGCGAAGAGGTCGGCACCGGCAACGGTCCGGGTGTGGACATCGCGCTCGACCCGCTCGAGGGCACCACGCTGACCGCCAAGGACATGCCGAACGCGCTGACCGTCATCGCCATGGGCCCGCGCGGTTCGATGCTGCACGCGCCCGACGTCTATATGGACAAGCTGGCGATCGGTCCGGGCTTCGCCGAGGGCGTGGTGACGCTCGACATGAGCCCCTCCGAGCGCGTCGCCGCGCTGGCCGCGGCCAAGGGCTGCGCGATGACCGACATCACCGTCTGCATCCTCGAGCGTCCGCGCCACGAGGACCTGATCGCCGAGGTCCGCGCCACCGGCGCCGGCATCCGTCTGATCACCGACGGCGACGTTGCGGGCGTCATGCACTGCGCCGAACCCGAGATCACCGGCATCGACATGTACATGGGCTCGGGCGGCGCGCCCGAGGGTGTGCTCGCGGCGGCCGCGCTGAAATGCATGGGCGGCCAGATGTACGGCCGGCTGCTGTTCCGCAACGACGACGAGCGCGGTCGGGCCGCGAAGGCCGGGATCACCGACCTCGACAAGATCTACAAGCGCGACGAGCTGGTCACCGCCGACGTGATCTTCGCCGCCACCGGCGTGACCAACGGCTCGATCCTGTCGGGCATCAAGCGCACGCCGGGCTGGATCGAAACCGAGACCATCCTGATGCGCTCGAAGACCGGCTCGGTGCGCCGCGTGCAGTACCGCAACCCGTTCCACGGCTGAGCGCGGGCCGGCAGGCGCCGGATCTGCGTATTTGAAAAGAGAAGAAGGGGGCTCGCGGCGCGGGCCCCTTTTGCTTTGGCGCTCCCCCGCGTCTTCTTCTCTTTCAAAAATACGCAAGGTCCGCATTTCCCAAGGGGCGCGCCACAGGGCAGGGGCGCGGCGCTTCGGCCCGTTCCGTTTCCCGCCGTTTCGCGCTAGGGAGGGGCCAATCGGGGCAGAGAAGAAACGCGAGGGGCGCATGAGCTATCTGGGTGTGGAGCAGTCGCTGAGCGGGCGGCGCTGGGTCGGCCCGGCGGTGGAGGTCGAACGGCAGGCCGAGGCGCTGGCGCAGGCCACCCACCTGCCGCGCCCGCTCTGCGCGGTGCTGGCGCGGCTCGGCGTGCTGGGCGAGGAGGTGCCGGGCTTCCTCGATCCCAAGCTGCGCGACCTGATGCCCGACCCGCGGAGCATGCGCGACATGGAGAAGGCCTCGGGCCGCATCCTGCAGGCGGTGCGGGGCCGCGAGCGCATCGCGATCTTTGCCGATTACGACGTCGACGGCGGCAGCTCGGCGGCGCTGCTGATCGACTGGCTGCGCCAGCTCGGGCTCGAGGCCACGCTCTACGTGCCCGACCGCATCGACGAGGGCTACGGGCCGAACGTGCCCGCCATGCAGCAGCTCGCCTCGGCCCACGACCTGATCATCTGCGTCGACTGCGGCACGCTCTCGCATGAGCCCATCGCCGCGGCCAGGGGTGCGGACGTGGTGGTGCTCGACCACCACCTCGGCGGCGAGACGCTGCCGGGTTGCGTGGCCGTGGTGAATCCCAACCGGCAGGACGAGGATGGCGCGCTGGCGCATCTCTGCGCTGCCGCGGTGGTCTTCATGGTGCTGGTCGATTGCGGCCGGCAGATCCGCGAGGCCGGGGCCAAGGGGCCGGACCTCATGTCGCTGCTCGATCTGGTGGCGCTGGCCACCGTCGCCGACGTGGCGCCGCTCCGCGGGGTCAACCGGGCCTTCGTCCGCTCGGGCCTGCAGGTCATGGCGCGGCGCGCGCGACCGGGCCTCGTGGCGCTTTCGGACGTGGCGCGGCTCGACACGGCGCCTTCGGCCTATCACCTCGGCTACGTGCTGGGGCCCCGGATCAACGCCGGCGGGCGGATCGGCCAGGCGGACCTCGGTGCGCGGCTGCTCGCCACCCGCGACCGGCACGAGGCCGAGGCGCTGGCCGAGCGGCTCGACAAGCTCAACTCCGAGCGGCGCGAGGTCGAGGAGGCGGTGCGGGCCTCGGCGATCGCCCAGGCCGAGGCACGCGGGCTCGACGCGCCGCTGGTCTGGGCCGCGGGCGAGGGCTGGCATCCGGGCGTCGTCGGCATCGTCGCCTCGCGGCTCAAGGAGATGACCAACCGGCCGTCCGTCGTCATCGGCTTTGACCAGGGCGAAGGCAAGGGCTCGGGGCGCTCGGTCTCGGGGATCGACCTTGGCGCGAGCATCCAGAAGCTTGCTGCCGAGGGGCTGCTGGTCAAGGGCGGCGGGCACAAGATGGCGGCGGGGCTCACCGTGGCCGAGGACAAGCTCGAGCCTGCCATGGCCCGGCTGGCGGAGATGCTCGCCAAGCAGGGCGCGGGGCAGGGCGGGGCGGCGGACCTGCGGCTCGACGGGTTGATGATGCCGGGCGTGGCGAACACAGAGCTCTGCGACCGGCTCGAGCAGGCCGGCCCCTTCGGTGCGGGCGCGCCGGGACCGCGCTTTGCCATGCCGGACGCGCAGATCCTCTTTGCCAAGGAAGTGGGCACCGGGCACCTGAAGATCACCGCCGGCGACGGGCTGGGCGCGAAGATCGACGCCATCTGCTTCGGCGCCTTCGACACGCCGATGGGCCAGGCGCTGAGCCAGCACAAGGGCGGACGATTCCACCTCGCGGGGCGTTTCGAGATCAACGAGTGGAATGGGCGGCGCTCGGTGCAGATGCGTCTGGAGGATGCCGCGCCTGCCGCTGGGTAAGCAATTCTCCGCGGGAATTATCCATCGTTATCAGTGATTTGAGAAAAAGTCACGGATGGGTGAAAAAACCGCAAAATTCCGCTTGCAAGGGGTCGGAGCTTTGACTAGAACGCCCCTCACCAGCCGGCACGGCCCGTTCGTCTATCGGTTAGGACGCCAGGTTTTCAACCTGGAAAGAGGGGTTCGATTCCCCTACGGGCTGCCACTGGTTTTGTTATCGCCCCTGCGGGGGCGGGCAAAACCGGGGGTCAGAGACCGGGTCAGCTGGGGTTCATGAGGTTCGCAACAGCCTCTCCATCGGGTCGAAAGTTTCGGTGGTCGCGTTGCAATGGCCCGTTCGTCTATCGGTTAGGACGCCAGGTTTTCAACCTGGAAAGAGGGGTTCGATTCCCCTACGGGCTGCCATTTCTCCCATCACAGCATGAACCAGATCGCCAGGGGCGCGCGACTTTCGCGGGCCTTTTTCGCGTTTCCGGCGCAGCCTTTTCGAGCACGAAAGCCGCCGTCCCCGCAGGGACAACGGGTCGGGTCTCTTGTGTGCTCAGGATGGCACCTTGTGCCGCCGCCGCACGCTTTCGGGGCGGCCGGGCAGGGCGAGCCTCGCGTCGTTGCGCGCCTGCCTTGAGACCACCTTGCCCTTGGAGATCACGCAGAGCCGGTCGGGCCGCAACCGCAGCGCCTCGATCGGGTCGCCCGCGTCGAGCACCACCAGCGAGGCCATGTTGCCGACCGCCAGCCCGTAATCCTGAAGGTGGAGGATCTTCGCGTTCTCCTCGGTCACCATGGTGAAGCAGCGCGCCATCTCCTGCGGCGAGGTCATCTGCGCCACGTGCAGCCCCATGAAGGCCACGTCGAGCATGTCTCCGGTGCCCAGCGAATACCACGGGTCGCGCACGCAGTCCTGCCCCCAGCCGACGCGGATGCCCATGGCCTGCATCTCCTTCACGCGGGTGAGGCCCCGGCGCTTGGGGTAGCTGTCGTGCCGTCCCTGCAGGGTGATGTTGATCAGCGGGTTGGGGATGGCTGAGATTTCGGCCTCCGCGATCAGGGGCAGAAGCTTGGACACGTAATAGTTGTCCATGGAATGCATGGAGGTCAGGTGGCTGCCCGCGACGCGGCCCTGCAAGCCGAGCCGCTGGGTCTCGAAGGCGAGGGCCTCAATGTGGCGCGACAGCGGGTCATCCGTCTCGTCGCAATGGATGTCGACCAGCAGGCCGCGCTCGGCGGCGATCTCGCAGAGCTCCTTCAGCGCGGTCGCGCCATCCGCCATGGTGCGCTCGAAATGCGGAATGCCGCCGACCACGCCGACGCCCATGTCGAGCGCGCGGATCAGGTTCTCGCGCCCCGTGGGCGTGCGCAGGAAGCCGTCCTGCGGGAAGGCGACGAGCTGCAGGTCGAGGTAGGGCTTCACCCGCTCCTGCACTTCCAGCATGGCGGTGACGGTGTTGAGGTGGTCGGGCGTGGTGTCGACATGGCTGCGGATCGCCAGAAGGCCCAGCGAGACCGCCCAGTCGCAATACTCCAGCGCCCGTGCGACCATCTCGTCGACCGTCGCCTCTTCACGCAGCTCGCCCCAGAGGTCGATGCCCTCGAGCAGCGTGCCGCTCGCGTTGATCCGCGGCGTGCCGTAGCTGAGCGTCGCGTCCATGTGGAAATGCGGATCGACGAAGGGCGGGGCGACGAGGTCGCCCGCGGCGTCGATGGTCTCGCCCGCCTCGGAGCCCGTCAGGTTGCCGATGGCGGTGATGCGCTCGCCGGTGATGCCGATGTCGGTGATGGTCCCGTCCGGCAGGGTGCCGCCGGTGACGAGGATGTCGAAAGTGGCCATTCAGCGCTCTCCGCGGTTGAAGGGGGTCATCAGCGCCGCGGGCACCTCGGCCCGGCGCGACATGAGGATAAGGGCGAGGATCGACAACACGCAGGGGATCATCAGGAAGACCTGATACGGCACGAGCTGACCCATGGGCGTCTGCTGCAGGCGGATCTGCAGCGCGTCGAAGCCCGCGAACAGAAGCGCACCGAGCAGCGCCTTGCCGGGCCTCCACGCGCCGAAGACCACCAGCGCGATACAGATCCAGCCGCGGCCGTTGACCATCTCGAAGAAGAAGGACGAGAAGGCCGACATGGTGAGGAACGCGCCGCCCACGGCCATCAGCCCCGAGCCGACGATGACGGCCCCCATGCGGATCGCGGCGACCGAGAGCCCCTGCGCCTCGACCGCCTGCGGGTTCTCCCCGGCGGCGCGCACTGCCAGCCCCAGCGGCGTGCGGTAGAGCACCAACGCCACCAGCGCGGCGCAGGCGAAGGCAGCCCATGTCAGCGCGGTCTGCGAGAAGAGCGCCTGCCCAAGCCAGGGGAGGTCCGAGAGCACCGGGATGTGCAGCGGCTGGAAAGGGTCGATGCGCGGCGGGCTGGTGACCTCGGGCAGGGCGAGGCGGTAGGCGTAATAGGCCGACGATGTGGCCAGCATGGTGATACCGAGGCCGACCACATGCTGCGACAGGCCGAAGGGCACGGTGAGCAGCGCGTGCAGCGCGCCAAAGGCCATGCCCGCCAGCAGCGCGACCAGCACGCCGGGCCAGAGCCCCAGCCCCGCGTAGACCGCCATCCAGCCGGCGAAGGCGCCGAAGACCATGATCCCCTCGATGCCGAGATTGAGCACGCCCGCGCGCTCGCAGATCAGCTCTCCGAGGGTGGCGAAGATCAATGGCGAGGCGATGCGCAGCACCGCGGCCCAGAAGCTGGCGGAGATGAGAATGTCGACGATCTCGGTCATCCGCGCACCACCCGGACTTTCGTGAGCAGGATCGCCAGCACCATGAACAGGAGCGCCGTGGCGAGCAGGATGTCAGCGATATAGGTCGGCACCCCCGCGGCGCGCGACATGCTGTCGGCACCGACGAAGATGCCTGCCACGAAGAGCGCCGAGACGACGACCCCCAGCGGATGCAAGAGGGCCAGCATGGCGACGACGATGCCGGTGTAGCCGAAGCCCGGAGAGAGATCGGCGGTGAGGTTGCCCTTCAGCCCCGCGACCTCGGAGAAGCCCGCCAGCGCCGCGAGCCCGCCGGAGATGAGCGCGGTCTTGATTAGCACCCGGCCCACCGGGATGCCCGCGAAGCGCGCGGCCTCGGCGTTGAGGCCAGTGGCGCGGATCTCGTAGCCGAGCGTTGTGCGGGTCTGCAGGACCCAGACGCCTAGCGCCGAGAGCAGCGCCAGCGCGAAGCCCCAGTGCAGCCGCAGCCCCTCGATGATCCGCGGCAGGCGCGCATCCTTGGGCAGGGCGGGCGACTTGGGCCAGCCCATGCCCATCGGGTCCTTCAGCGGCCCCTCGAGCAGGTAGGAGATGAACAGCGCCATGATGAAGTTGAGGAGCAGCGTCGTGACGACCTCGTCGACGCCGAGGCGGGTCTTCAGCAGCACCGGCCCGAGCAGCACCAGCGCGCCCGCAAGCACCGCACCGAGCGCCATCAGCGGCAGCGCTAGGGGCCCCGGCAGGCCGAGCTGCGTGCCGATCACCACGGTGACCAGCGCCCCCGCGTAGAGCTGCGCCTCGGCGCCGATGTTCCAGAGCCGGGCGCGAAAGGCCACCGAGACGGCGAGCCCGGTGAAAATCAGCGGCGTGGCGCGGTTGAGGGTTTCCAGCAGCGCGAATTTCGTGCCCGCGGCGCCTTTCACGATGAGGCCCAGCGTGGCGAGCGGCTCGGCCCCGGCGACGAGCGCGAGGCCCATGGCGACGAGCACCGTGGCGCCGAGCGCCAGTGCCGGCAGGCCCAATCTGCGGGCGGGCGAGGGGGAGGTGATGGGATCAAGGCGCATGGGGTGCTCTGGCGGGCCGTGCCCTTGCCCCGGCGGCGGTGCGGGCGGAGGGCGCGGGATATGCGTATTTGGAAAGAGAAGAGGGGCGGCGGGTCTTGTCAGGCGGCATCAGGCACCCCCTGGCCGGCCATCCACTGGCCCAGCTCGGCGGGGGTCTTGCTGCCGCGCGGGAATTCCGGCGAGAGCCGGCCCTCGCAGATCACCCGCACCACGTCCGAGAGCGTCAGCACCTCGTCGAGATCCTCGGAGATCAGCAGCACCGCGGCACCGGCGTCGCGGGCGGCGATGAGGCGCTCCTGCACATAGGTGACCGCGCCGATGTCGAGGCCGCGGACCGGCTGGTTGGCGAGGATGATCATCGGTTGCGCCTCGAGCACCCGGCCGAGGATCAGCTTTTGCATGTTGCCGCCCGAGAGCAGGCGGATGCGGGTCTCGGGGCCGGGGCAGCGGACGTCGTAGGCCTTTATGACCTGCTCGGCGGCGCGGCGGGCGGCGGACCAGTCGATCCAGCCCCGGCGCGCAACGGGCGGCTCGGCGTAGCGCTCGAGCACGGCGTTCTCGGTCAGGGTGAAATCGGCGATGGTGCCGGTCCTGTGGCGGTCCTCGGGGATGCGCCCGATGCGGGCGGCCAGCGCCGCGCGCGGGGACCAATGGCTGATCTCGGTCCCGGCCAGTTCCATGCTGCCCGCGCTGGGCGTCTCGAGGCCCGAGATGAGGTCGGCGAGCGCGCCCTGACCGTTGCCGGAGACCCCGGCGAGGCCCAGAATCTGCCCGGCCCTCAGTTCAAGGTCGACGCCGCGCAGCCCGGTGCGGTTGCCGCGGGCCGGGGTGGAGACGGTCTTCAGCTTCAGCAAAGTGGCGCCGGGGCGGGCCTCGGTGGGGGCGGGGGGCGTGATCTCGGTGCCGACCATCAGCTCGGCGAGTTGGGGGCGGTCGGTTTCGGCGGTGGCCACCTCGCCGACCAGCCTGCCATGACGCAGCACCAGAACGCGGGAGGAGACCGCCATGACCTCGTGCAGCTTGTGGCTGATGAAGATCACCGACAGCCCCTGCGCCACCGCGCGGCGCAGCGTGTCGAAGAGCGCGGCGCTTTCCTGTGGGGTGAGTACGGCGGTGGGCTCGTCGAGGATCAGGATGCGGGCCTCGCGGTAGAGCGCTTTCAGGATCTCGACCCGCTGCCGCTCGCCCACCGAGAGCGTCGCGACACGGGCGTCCGGGTGCACCGCGAGGCCGAAATCGCGCGAGAGCGCCAGCACCCGCCGTCGCGCCGCCGCGCGGCCGCGGCCGACACCCCAGAGCGGCTCGGTGCCGAGCAGGATATTCTCGAGCACGGTCATGTTGCCTGCCAGCGTGAAATGCTGGTGCACCATGCCGACGCCCGCCGCCAGCGCCGCGCCGGGAAGACCGGCGGGCAAGGGCTGGCCGAAGACCTCGACCGTGCCTTCGTCGGCGGTGTAATGGCCGAAGAGGATGTTCATCAGCGTGGTCTTGCCGGCGCCGTTCTCGCCCAAGAGCGCCACGACCTCGCCGCGCGCCAGCGAGAAGCTGATGGCGTCATTCGCCACGAGCACGCCGAAGCGCTTGGTGATGCCGGAAAGGCGCAGGACCACGTCCTGCGCCTCCTTGGTCTCGGTCATTGCCGGTTCCTCACCCGAGTCCTCACGAGGACTTGGGCTCTTCGTCGTTGATCTCGACGGTGAAGGAGCCGTCCTTGATCGCCGCTTCCTTCGCTGCCACCAGCTCGAGTGCCTCTTGCGGGACCTTGCCCTCGAAGGTGCCGAGCGGGGCGAGCGCGCAGCCGCCTTCCTTCATGAAGCTGTAGGTGCCGTAGTTCTCGGCCGAGAAGCTGCCGTCGCCGACCTTTTCCAGCGCTGCCGCGAGCGTCGGGCCGAAGTCCCAGAGCGCCGAGGCGACCACGGTCTCGGGGTAGTCGGCCTGCGTGTCGATGACGTTGCCGATCGCCAGCACGCCCTTTTCCTGCGCCGCGTCCGAGACGCCGAAGCGCTCGGCGTAAAGCAGGTCGGCGCCGTTCTCGATCATCGCGAAGGCGGTTTCCTTGGCCTTGGGCGGGTCGAACCAGGAACCGATGAAGCTGACCTGGAAGGTGGCCTCGGGCTTCACCTCGCGCACGCCGGCCATGAAGGCATGCATGAGCCGGTTCACCTCGGGGATCGGGAAGCCGCCGACCATGCCGATGTTGCCGGTCTCGCTCATCGCGCCGGCGATGATGCCCGAAAGATACGAGGCGTCCTGGATGTAGTTGTCGAAAACGCCGAGGTTCGGATAGGCCTCGTCGGGCATGAAGCTCGAGCCCATGAGGAAGGCGGTCTCGGGGTAGTCGAGCACCACCTCGCGGGCCTCTTGCTCGACGCCGAAGATCTCGCCGACGATGAGCTGCGCGCCGCTTTCCGCGTATTCCCGCATGACGCGGGGATAGTCGGTGTTGGCGGTGTTCTCGGAGTAGGTGTAGCTGATCAGCCCCGCGGCCTTGGCGGCCTCGGCGGCGACGTGGATGCGGCTGACCCATTGCTGCTCGACCGGCACCGTGTAGATGCCCGCCACGCTGATCGGGCCCTGCGCCATCAGCTTGCCGGCGAGCCCGGTGCTGGCCAGCGCGGCAAGTCCGCCGGTGCTCTTCAGCAGTCCGCGCCGGGTCAGCATCCCGGCCTGTGTGTTGCGTGCCATCCGTCTGTCCTTTTCCATCCCTGTTGGTTTTCTGTGAATTTTTTACCAAGCGGTAAGGATTGCGGCGATTCGAGGCAATTGCCCTTGCCGCTGGCCGAGCGATTTTTGCCCATAAGGCAGGCACCGAAGGGCCAGGTGCCCAGGCGATGGGCATGTTCCGCGGGGCGGCGGTCTGGAGCCGTGTCAGGGCAAGGGTCTGCGTCGCCCCCGGCGGCCCGCCCGCTGCGCGGTCTCCAGAGATATTCACGCCTAGAAGAAGGGGGAATGCCGCGCGGTGCTGGGGCGTTGGCGCGAACAGGCTTGCCAGGGGGCTTGCGGCTGCGCAACCCTTGGTTGGGGGGAGGCTGCGCGGGGTCCGAAAGGGAGCCGCATAGGAGGGCGCATGAGTCTCTTTGCCGATCTACTGAGCACGATTTTCGATCGCCGCGCCGATGCCGCGCCGCGCCTGCGCCGCGATCCGCGTGCGCTGCCGGAACTGGTGAAAGAACTGCTGGAGGCGCGCAGCGAGACCGTTGCGGCGGTGCTCGCGCGCCATGTGATGCAGCGCTACGACGGCATGACGGCGGCCGAGAAGTTCGAGGCCTTTCGCGGGCTCGCCGCGCTCAACGTCGATGCAGAGGCGGTGCGGGCAGCGTTGGGGGCTTATGAGGCCGAACCCTCGGGGCGGAGCTACCGCGCCTTCATGGCCGCCGCCGAGCCGCCGCGCGCCGAGCTTCTGCGGCGGCTCAACATGGTGCCCGGCGCGACCGAGCGGCTTGTGCGGATGCGCGCCGACCTGCTGCGGCTGGGACGCGGCGAGCCCGAGCTGGAGGCGCTGGACGAGGACTTCCGGCACCTTTTCAAGAGCTGGTTCAACCGCGGTTTCCTGGTGCTGCGGCCGATCAGCTGGGAAAGCCCGGCGCATGTGCTGGAGAAGATCATCGCCTATGAGGCGGTGCATGCGATCCAAAGCTGGGACGACCTGCGCCGGCGTCTCGCACCGCCCGACCGGCGCTGCTTCGCCTTCTTCCACCCGGCGATGCCCGACGAGCCGCTGATCTTCGTCGAGGTGGCGCTGACCCGCGGCATTCCGGGGTCGATCCAGGGGCTTCTGGAAGAGCAGCGCGCGCCGCTGGACGAGGCCAGCGCCGATACCGCGGTCTTCTACTCGATCTCGAACTGCCAGCCGGGGCTGGCGGGAATCTCCTTTGGCAATTCGCTGATCAAGCAGGTGGCCTCGGATCTCGCGAGCGCGCTGCCGGGGCTGAAAACCTTTGTCACCCTCTCGCCGATTCCGGGGCTGGTGCGCTGGCTGGAAGAGCAGGGGGTGAGCATCGATCCGGACGATGCCAAGCGGATGAACCAGCTCGCGGCGCATTACCTGCTGACCGCCAAGCGCGGCGACGGCCAGCCGCGAGACCCGGTGGCGCGATTCCACCTCGGCAATGGCGCCATGGTGCACGCGGTCCACGCCGGGGCGGATACCTCGGAGAATGGCCAGCGCCAGTCGGCAGGCGCGATGGTCAACTACCTCTACGATCTCGCGAAGGTCGAGCAGTACCACGACCGTTTCGCGATCAGCGGCGAGGTGATTGCGTCTTCGGCGGTGAAGGCCCTGTCGGCGGGGCGGGAGAAGGCGCAGGCGTGAGGCAGGGCTTGCCGTTCTGCCCGAATTCGGGAATATTTCTCGAAGTAGGGATTCTCTGCCGAGGTTGATCATGTACGATCCTTCCGCCGCGCCTCTCGAGGCATCTTCAGACAGCACCGGCCTGTCGGCCCGGCTGGCGCGGCGCCTTGCCAGCCTGCGCGCCGAGGCGGGGCTGACGCTCGACCAGCTCGCCGAGCGCAGCGGCATCTCGCGCGCCGCGCTGTCGCGCTTCGAAAAGGCCGAGACCAGCCCGACCGCCGAGGTTCTGGGGCGGCTTTGCCTGGCCTACGGGCTGAGCATGTCGCGGCTCATGGCGATGGTCGAAGAGGGCTTCACGGCGCATGTGGCCGCCGCCGAACAGCCGGAGTGGACCGATGAGGTCACGGGGTTCACCCGCCGGGTGGTCTCGCCCGCTGCCACGGGTCTGGCGGCAGAGATGCTGCACTGCGTGCTTCAGCCGGGCGCCGAGATCGCCTATGAGGCGTCGCCGGTGGCGGGGCTCGAGCATCACCTGCACCTGCTCTCGGGCAAGCTGCGGGTCGAGGTCGAGGGCACCGCTTATGAGCTGCTGTCCGGGGACACGCTGCGCTACCGGCTGGAGGGCGCGACGCGCTTCGCGGCGCAGAGCAAGAAGAAGCCGGCGCATTACGTGCTGGTTCTGGTGACGCCATGATCCGCGAGATTCCCGCATCCGGGATCCGCGATCACCTGCGGGATCTGGCGGATATCTTGACCGCCTGCGTCGCGGACGGGGCGAGCGTGGGTTTCGTGATGCCCTTTGCCGCAGAGGAGGCGCTGGCCTTCTGGCAGGGTCTCATTCCCGAAATAGAGAGCGGCGGGCGGATCCTCTTCGGCGCCTTCGAGGGGGAGCGCATGGTCGGCACGGTGTCGCTGGCGCTGGCCGGGATGCCGAACCAGACCCACCGGGCCGAGATCTCGAAGATGCTGGTGCACCCGGCGTTCCGCCGCTGCGGGCTGGCGCGGGCGCTGGTCGAGGCGCTGCTGCTGCGCGCCGGGGGGCTGGGGCGCGATCTGATCACGCTCGACACCCGCACCGGCGACGCGGCGCAGCAGCTTTATGCCTCCTGCGGCTTCCTTCCGGCGGGAGAAATTCCCGGATACGCGCTTGCGCCGGAGGGCGCGGCGCGGCGGGACGCAACGCTTTTCATGTACCGGCAGGGCACGCGGGCAGCCTGATCCGCCCGCCCTTCAGCAGTTCGGCACGTTGACCGCGAGGCCGCCGAGCGAGGTTTCCTTGTACTCGTGCCCCATGTCGCGGCCGGTCTGGCGCATGGTCTCGATGCAGGCGTCGAGCGAGACGAGATGGGTGCCGTCGCCGCGCATCGACAGCGAGGCGGCGGAGACCGCCTTGATCGCGCCAAGCCCGTTGCGCTCGATGCAGGGCACCTGCACGAGGCCCTTCACCGGGTCGCAGGTCATGCCGAGGTGATGCTCGAGCGCGATCTCGGCGGCGTTCTCGATCTGCGCGGGCGTTCCGCCGAGCACGGCGCAGAGCCCCGCGGCCGCCATCGCCGAGGCGCTGCCGACCTCGGCCTGACAGCCCGCCTCGGCGCCGGAGATCGAGGCGTTGTACTTCACCAGCCCGCCGACGGCGGCGGCGGTGAGCAGGAACTCGGGAATGCGCGAGGGGACGGCGCCGGGCACGAAGTCGAGCCAGTAGCGCAGCACGGCGGGCAGCACGCCTGCCGCGCCGTTGGTCGGCGCGGTGACCACCTGTCCGCCGGCGGCGTTCTCCTCGTTCACCGCCATGGCGTAGCAGCTCATCCAGTCGTTGATCACATGCGGCGCGGTCAGGTTGCGGCCACGCTCGGCGACCAGCTGCTCGTAGATGTTGCCGGCGCGGCGCTTCACGTTCAGCCCGCCGGGCAGGATGCCGGCACCGGAAAGACCGCGATCGAGGCAGCCCATCATCACTTCCGACAGGCGCAGCAACCCGGCATCGAGTTCGGCGGCGGGGCGGCGCGAAAGTTCGTTGCGGCGCTTCATCTCGGCGATCGTGAGACCCGAGGTGGCGGCCATCTCGAGCATCTCGGCGGCGCTCTTGAAGGGGAAGGGCACGGCGGGGCCGTGGTCCTTGTCCTCGCCCGAGGTCAGCTCGTCCTCGGTCAGCACGAAGCCGCCGCCGACGGAATAATAGGTCTCCTGCAGGATCACGTCGCCCTGCGCGTCGGTGGCCATCAGGATCATGCCGTTGGCATGGCCGGGCAGGGTGCGGTCATAGTCGAAGCGCAGGTCGGTCTTCGGATCGAACTTCAGAGGTTCCAGGCCCTCGGGGCGGACCATGCCGGTGGCGTCGATCTCGGCCAGCGCCGCCTCGGCTGCCTCGGCGTCGTAGCTTTGTGGCTCGAAGCCGGCGAGGCCGAGGATCGTGGCGCGATCGGTGGCATGGCCGACGCCGGTGAAGGCGAGCGAGCCGTGCAGCGAGCCGCGCAGCCCGGCGGCAGCGAAGGGCGCGGCGCGCAATCGGTCGAGGAAGCGCGCAGCCGCCACCATCGGCCCCATCGTGTGCGACGAGGAGGGGCCGATGCCGACTTTGAACATCTCGAACACGGAAAGGAACATGGCGACCTCGACTCTGCTCTGCGGTTGCGCCGGACCCTAGCCCGGCGCGCGGCGAGATCACATGGATAATTGCGGCATTTCCCGGAAGGAAAACGCTGCGGGAGACGACGATTTTGGCCTATCGCTGCGCCGGGCGATCATCCTATAAGCGCCGCGACATCCGGAAAAAGAGGAATCGCAGCGATGACCGCAGAGCTCTCGCCGACCGATATTGCAAAATTCGTGGCCTCCCGCCGCGCCGCCGATTTCGTCGAGGACGGGATGCGTGTGGGTCTCGGCACCGGCTCCACCGCCGCATGGCTGGTGAAATACCTCGGCCGCCGGGTCCGCGACGAGGGTCTGAAGATCCGCGCCGTGCCGACCTCGACCCGCACCGCCGAGCTGGCGAAACAGGTGGGCATCGAGGTGATCACCCTCGACGAGGCGGGCTGGCTCGACCTGACCATCGACGGCGCCGACGAGTTCGACCCCAAGCTCAACCTGATCAAGGGTGGCGGCGGCGCGCATCTTCAGGAGAAGATCGTGGCCGCGGCCTCGGACCAGATGATCGTCATCGCCGATGCCGCCAAGGACGTGGCGACGCTGGGCGCCTTCCCGCTGCCGCTGGAAGTGATCCGTTTCGGCGGTGCCTCGACCCGGACGCTGGTCGAACGCCTGCTGGCGAAGATGGACGTGGACGGTCGCGAGACCTCGCTGCGCATGGCAGGGGGCGAGCCGTTCCTCACCGATGAGGGCAACCACGTGCTCGATCTGCACCTGAAGCGGATCGGCGACGTGAAGGCGCTGTCGCTGGAGCTGAACCAGATCCCCGGCGTGGTGGAGAACGGGCTCTTCATCGGCATCTGCAACAAGGTTGTGATCGGCTTCGAGGACGGCCGGGCCGAGCTGCGCGACGGCGCGACCGGCGCGGTGAGCGTCACCGAGGTGGATCTTGCGGAGGCGGCCGGCCTGTAAGGGCGCTGCCGACGGCAAGTCATGAGGGCCGCCCGTCCGGGCGGCCTTTTTCGTTCGGCGATCGGCCCGCAAAAACCGCCCGGAATCAAGGCCGCCGGGTGAACGCCGCCGGCCAGCCGCCTCTGGCCTTCCGTAGCGGCCTGTGGTCTACCTCTCGCCCGACAGACTATGAGGCGAGCCATGAGCGATTTCGACTATGATCTTTTTGTCATCGGCGGCGGGTCGGGCGGTGTCCGGGCGGCGCGCGTGGCGGCGGGCGAGACCGGGGCCAAGGTCGCCCTCGCCGAGGAAGACCGCTACGGCGGCACCTGCGTGATCCGCGGCTGCGTGCCCAAGAAGCTGATGGTCTTCGCCTCGGAATACAGCACGGTCGCCGAGGACGCCAAGGGCTACGGCTGGAGCATCGAAGCGGGCAGCTTCGATTGGGGCAGCTTCCAGCAGCGGCTGAATGCCGAACTCGACCGGCTCGAAGGCATCTACCGGAACCTGCTCAAGAACTCCGGTGTCACCTCCTACGACGCCCGTGCCAAGGTGAAGGACGCGCATACGGTCGAGCTTTCGACCGGCGAGACGATCACCGCGAAACACATCCTCATCGCCACCGGCGGCCGCCCGGTGCGCCCCGAGATCCCCAATGCCGATCTGGGGCTGGTGTCGGATGACATTTTCCACCTCGAGACCCTGCCCAAGTCTATTCTGATCGTCGGCGGCGGCTACATCGCCTGCGAGTTCGCCTGCATCCTCAACGGGCTTGGCGTCGAGGTGACGCAATATTATCGCGGCGCGCAGATCCTGCGGGGCTTCGACGAGCAGGCGCGCGGCCTCATCGCCGAGAGCATGATCGAGAACGGCGTGCGGCTTCACTGCGGCACCGACATCCTCGAGATGCGCCGCGCCACCGCCGAAGACCTCGAGGGCAAGGCCAGCGCCGGTGTGTCGATGGGCGCCTCGATGCAGGAGATGCTGGCCGATCACAGCGGCGGCACGCCGGGCGAGGGGCCGATCTTCGTGAAGGGCACCAATGGCGACGTGAAGGTCTACGATCAGGTGTTCTTCGCCACCGGCCGCGCGCCGAATACCGATGACATGGGGCTGGAAGAGGCGGGCGTGAAGCTCGGCCGCAAGGGCGAGATCGTGGTCGATGACTACAGCGCCACCGCGGTGCCGTCGATCTACGCCATTGGCGATGTCACCGACCGGGTGAACCTGACCCCCGTGGCGATCCGCGAGGGCATGGCCTTCGTCGAGACGGTGTTCAAGGACAACCCCACCAAGGTCGACCACGAGCTGATCCCCTCGGCGGTCTTCACCCAGCCCGAGTTCGGCACCATCGGCCTGTCCGAGGAAGAGGCCGCGGAGCAGGAGCCGATCGAGGTCTACGCGACCTCCTTCCGGCCAATGCAGACGGCCTTTGCCGGGCGGCCGGACCGTGTGATGATGAAGCTCGTCGTCTCCAAGGCGACGCGCAAGGTGCTGGGTTGCCACATTGTCGCACCCAATGCGGGCGAGATGATCCAGCTTGCCGGCATCGCGGTCAAGATGGGCGCGACCAAGGAAGATTTCGATCGCACCGTGGCGGTGCACCCCACCATGGCCGAAGAGATGGTCACCATGCGGAACCCTGTGCGCACCGCTTGAAACTGCGGTGTTAATGCACAGGTAGGGGGAGACACGTATAAGTGAGTGAGAGGGAAGGAACCTAATGGCAGGACACGGCGGCGGCCCCTGGGGCGGCGGTGGCAATCAGGGGGGTGGCAGACCTCCCAGCGGTGGTGGCGGAAACGGGGGCAAGCGCCCCGAGGACCCGCAGATCCCCGAGATTGACGAGCTGATGAAGAAGGGCCAGGAGCGGCTGCGCGTGCTGATGGGCGGGCGCGGTGGCAGCGGTGGCAACACGGGCGGCACCAGCGGCGGCTCGGGCGGGCCGAAGTTCAACCGCGGCACCGTGGCCCTTGCCGCGCTGGCAGCGGTTGGCGTCTGGGCATGGATGAGCTTCTACACCGTGCGTCCCGAGGAACAGTCGGTGGAGCTTTTCCTCGGCAAGTACTCTTCGACCGGCAATCCGGGTCTGAACTTCGCGCCCTGGCCCTTCGTGACGCATGAGGTGGTCAACGTGACCTCCGAGCGGACCGAAACCATCGGCAACGGCCGCGACCCGGCGGACAGCCTGATGCTGACCACCGACGCGAACATCGTCGACATCGAGTTCCAGGTGGTCTGGAACATCAACGATCCGGCGAAGCTGCTGTTCAACATCCGCGACCCGCAGTTGACCGTTCAGGCGGTCTCGGAAGCGGTGATGCGCGAGATCATCGCCGCCAGCAACCTTGCGCCGATCCTCAACCGCGACCGCGGCATCATTGCCGACACCGCGCGCGAGCAGATCCAGGCCACGCTCGACGAGTATGACAGCGGTATCAACATCGTGCGGATCAACCTCGACACCGCCGACCCGCCCCGCGAGGTGATCGACGCCTTCCGCGAGGTGCAGGCCGCCGAGCAGGAACGCGACCGGCTCGAGCGTCAGGCCGACGCCTATGCCAACCGCGTGGTTGCAGAGGCCCGTGGTGAAGCCGCGCAGATCCGCGAGCAGGCCGAGGGCTACCGCGCCCGCGTGGTCAACGAGGCGCTGGGTGAAGCCAGCCGCTTCTCGGCCGTGCGAGAGGAATACGCCAAGGCGCCCGAGGTCACCCGCCGCCGTCTCTACCTCGAGACGATGGAGAAGGTGCTGGGCAGTGTCGACAAGACCATCCTCGACGAGGGTCTGACCGGCGAGGGCGGCGTCGTGCCCTACCTGCCGCTGAACCAGCTGCAGGGCAACCGAACCACCACCGAGGGAGGCAACTGACATGCGCAAATCGACCTATGTGCTGCCCGTCGTCGTCGTCCTGGCCGTGATCGCCCTGTCGTCGATCTTCGTCGTGGACGAGCGCGAAAAGGCGCTGGTGATGCAGTTCGGCCAGATCAAGTCGGTCAAGGAAGAGCCGGGCCTCGCCTTCAAGATCCCGCTCATCCAGGAAGTGGTGAAATACGACGACCGCATCCTGTCGCTCGACACCGAGACCATCGAGGTCACGCCGTCGGATGACCGCCGCCTCGTCGTGGACGCCTTCGCGCGCTACCGCATCGCCGACGTGGTCCGCTTCCGGCAGGCCGTCGGCGTGGGCGGTCTGCGCACCGCCGAGGATCGCCTCTCGGGCATCCTCAACGCGCAGATCCGCGAAGTGCTGGGTGCCGACCAGGTGACCTCTGACGTGATCCTCTCGACGGATCGCCGCGGGCTCACCAACCGCATCCGCGACCAGTCCCGCCAGCAGGCGCTGTCGCTCGGCCTCGACGTGGTGGACGTGCGCCTCAAGCAGACCAACCTGCCGACGCAGAACCTCGACGCGACCTTCGCGCGGATGCGCGCCGAGCGCGAACGCGAGGCGGCTGACGAGATCGCCCGGGGCAACGAGGCCGCGCAGCGCGTGCGTGCCCTGGCCGACCGGACCGTGGTGGAAACCCAGTCGGAAGCCAACCGCGATGGCGACATCATCCGCGGTGAGGCCGACGCCGAGCGCAACGGCATCTTCGCCGAGGCCTATGGCGCCGACCCGGAGTTCTTTGCCTTCTACCGCTCGCTCCAGGCCTATGAGACATCGCTCGGCTCGGGCAATGCCTCGATGGTCATGACCCCGAACGGCGAGTTCTTCGAGTACTTCAAGTCCCAGGGCGAGATCGGCACCCCGGTGCCGCCCGCCACGGCCTCGGGTCCCGCGGGCACCGCCGGAGCCGCGACCGAGTGACGGGAACGGACATACTGACGGGGATCGCTCTGGTCCTCGTGATCGAGGGGCTGGTGTACGCACTGGCCCCTTCGCTTGTCGAACGCCTGCTCGAGGCGCTGCGCCAGATGCCGCTGGAGACCCGCCGCACGCTGGGGCTCGTGACGATTGTTACAGGCTGTCTGCTGCTGTGGATTGCCCGCGCCTCTGGTGGGTGAACCGAAATTCCCGAGCGCTGAGAAGCCCGTCGGGGTGCGGGTTACGGCCCGCCTTGCAAATTTGCATGGATGGATTTTCACTGGCATGTCACATGCGCTTGAAAGCTTGAAACCTTTTCTTTGGTGGCCCTCAAAAGCTCCTATGTTACGCTTGTTCATGAGGAGGCAGAGCTGCCGCGCGGGGGACCGGGCCGCAGCCGCCGAACAGAAGGAGTTCCCTGTGAAACCAGAAAATCTTTCCGTCACGGAAGGGGCGAACCCGGTGCGGCTGTTCTGGCTGGCCACGATCTCGGCGTTCATGATCGTCTCGCAGTCGGTCATGGCGCAGGCGCAGAGCGCCCCGTCCAGCTTCTCGTCGCTCGCCGAGCGCGTGAGCCCCTCGGTGGTGAACATCACCACCTCGACCATGGTCGCCGGGCGCACCGGGCCGCAGGGCATCGTGCCCGAAGGCTCGCCCTTCGAGGATTTCTTCCGCGAGTTCCAGAACCCGAACGGCGACCCCGAGGGCGACCGTCCGCGCCGGTCCTCGGCGCTCGGCTCGGGCTTCGTGGTCTCTGAAGACGGCTACATCGTCACCAACAACCACGTCATCGAAGGCGCCGACGAGATCACCATCGAGTTCTTCTCCGGCAAGGAGCTGGACGCGACGCTGGTCGGTACCGACCCCAACACCGACATCGCCCTGCTGAAGGTCGAGGCCGACGAGCCGCTGTCCTTCGTGAAGTTCGGCAACTCCGACGACTCCAAGGTCGGCGATTGGGTCATGGCCATGGGCAACCCGCTGGGCCAGGGCTTCTCGGTCTCGGCCGGTATCGTCTCGGCGCGCAATCGTGCGCTCTCGGGCACCTATGACGACTACATCCAGACCGACGCCGCGATCAACCGCGGCAACTCGGGCGGCCCGCTGTTCAACATGAACGGCGACGTGATCGGCGTGAATACCGCGATCCTCTCGCCCAACGGCGGCTCGATCGGCATCGGCTTCTCGATGGCCTCGAACGTGGTGACCAAGGTGGTCGACCAGCTCAAGCAGTTCGGCGAAACCCGCCGCGGCTGGCTCGGCGTGCGCATCCAGGACGTCACCCCGGACATGGCCGAGGCCACCGGCCTTGCCAGCACCGATGGCGCGATGGTCTCGGACGTGCCGGACGGCCCGGCCAAGGATGCCGGCATGAAGTCGGGTGACGTGATCGTCTCCTTCGACGGCAAGCCGGTCACCGACACCCGCCAGCTCGTGCGCATCGTCGGCAACACCGAGGTCGGCAAGGCCGTTCGCGTGGTGGTCAACCGCAACGGCAACACCGAGACGCTGCTCGTCACGCTCGGCCGCCGCGAGGAAACCTCCGAAGCCGTCCCCGCCTCGCAGGAGCAGTCCACGCCCGAGGCTCCGGCGACCAAGGACATCATGGGGCTGACGCTCTCGCCGCTTACCGCCGAGCTGCGCAGCGAGCTGGGCCTGGCCGAAAGCGCCAAGGGTCTGGCGGTCACCGATGTCGATCCGGCCTCGGAGGCCTATGAAAAGGGGCTGCGCGAGGGCGACGTGATCACCGAGGCCGGCCAGGCCGAGGTGCTGAGCCTCAACGATCTCGAGGACAAGATCAGCGAAGCCCGGGATGCCGGCCGCAAGTCCATCCTGATGCTGGTGCGCCGTGGCGGCGACCCGCGCTTTGTCGCTCTGACCATCGAAGACAACTGAACCTGCCGGTTTTACAGGACCGACTCATGAAATCGGGGCGGGGGAAACCCTCGCCCCTTTTTCGTGCGTGACCGGCCCTGCCGCTTCATTGTTCCCCAAATACGCAAGCTGCATCTGCCCCCAGGCGGGGCATGCGTATTTGCGGAACAATGAAGGATCTCAGGGCAGCACCCGCCTTAGCCCCGCCTGCACCTTCAGCAGCGCCGGAAGGTAGTCCTGCGCAAGCGCCTCGGGTTCGGCCTGCGTCGCGGGCAGCCCGGTGTTGAGCGCGGCAACCACCAGCCCGTGGGCGTTGTAGAGCGGCACGGCGATCGAGCGCAGCCCCATTTCGACTTCCTGGTCGATGATCGCGAAACCCTGGCTGCGCACCTGCGCGATGCGGGCGGCGATCTCGGCCGGGTCGGTCAGCGCGCGCGGGGTGCGCGGGGTAAGGTCGGACCGTTCGAGCAGGGCGCGCATCTCCGGTTCTGGCAGGGCGGCGAGCAGCACCCGCCCCATCGAGGTGCAATGCGCGGGCAGGCGCGATCCCGGCATGAGCCCGATGCTCATCACCTTCCGCTGCGCGGCGCGGGCGAGGTAGACGATTTCGGTCTCGTCGAGGATCGACACGCTGCTCGACTGGCCGATCTGCTCGGACAGCTGGTCGAGCCAGGGCTGCACCAGCTGCGGCAGGGGCAGGGCCGCCAGCGCCCCCATGCCGAGCCGCAGGATGCGCGGGGTGAGCTGGAAGAACTTGCCGTCGTAATCGGCGTAGCCCAGCCGGTGCAGGGTCAGCAGGCAGCGCCGCGCCGTGGCGCGGTCGAGCCCGGTTCGCTCGGCCACCTGCGCGATCGACAGGCGCGGCGTCTCGGCGCGGAAGCATTCGATCACCTGAAGGCCCTTCGCCAGCGAGGCGATGAAATCGGTCGGTTTGTTCAACATGCGCACGATCTCTCGCGGGATGTGAACAAATGTCAAGATGCGCACGAAAATCGTGGCTCCCGATACGCGCAGGTCATATTTCAGGCGCCGAGGGCGACTTGCGCCCGAAGGAGGATTTCATGGACAAGACCATCGCCAGCGCCGCGGAGGCCGTCTCGGCCATTCCCGATGGCGCGACCGTGATGATCGGCGGTTTCGGCGGCTCCGGCGCGCCGATCGAGCTGATCCACGCGCTGATCGACCACGGCGCCAAGGACCTGACCGTCGTCAACAACAACGCCGGCAACGGCCATGTCGGCCTTGCCGCGCTGATCGAGCAGAAGCGGGTCCGCAAGCTGATCTGCTCCTTCCCGCGCTCGGCGGACCCGCGGGTCTTCACCGAGGCCTATCTCGCCGGAGAGATCGAGCTCGAGCTGGTGCCGCAGGGCACGCTCGCCGAGCGCATCCGGGCGGGCGGCGCGGGCATCCCGGCCTTCTACACCGCGACGAGCTACGGCACCGAGCTGGCGGAGGGGAAACATACGGAAGAGTTCGACGGCAAGCATTACGTCCGCGAGCGCTGGCTCAAGGCCGATTTCGCGCTGATCAAGGCCGAGCTCGCCGATCCGCACGGCAACCTGACTTACCGGATGGCGGCGCGCAACTTCAACCCGGTGATGGCCATGGCCGCGACCCATACCATCGTGCAGGCGACCCGCGTGGTCGAGCTGGGCGGCATCGATCCCGAGCACGTCATCACCCCGGGCATCTTCGTGTCGAAGGTGGTCGAAGTGCCGAACGCGGCGCAGGAAGAAGAGCTGAACCGGGCGGAGGCCGTCTACCCATGAGCGAGACCATGACCGACATCGACAGCATCAAGCTCAGCAACGCCCAGATCGCCTGGCGCGCGGCGCAGGACATCGAGGATGGCGCCTATGTCAACCTCGGCATCGGCTTCCCCGAGATGGTCGCCAAGTTCCAGCCCGAGGGCAAGCAGGCCATCTTCCACACCGAGAACGGCGTGCTGGACTTCGGCGAGGCGCCGAAACCCGGTGAAGAGGACTGGGACTGCATCAACGCGGGCAAGAAAGCGATCACCATCAAGCCGGGCACCGCATTCTTCCACCATGCCGACAGCTTCGCCATGGTGCGGGGCGGGCATCTCGACGTTGCCATCCTCGGGGCCTACGAGATCGCGCAGACTGGCGATCTGGCGAACTGGTCCACCGGCCGGGGCGGCGTTCCGGCCGTCGGCGGCGCGATGGACCTGGTGCAGAGCGCCAAGCGCGTGGCGGTGCTGACCGACCACGTGACCAAGAAGGGCGAGCCCAAGCTGGTGGCCAGCTGCACCCTGCCGCTGACCGGCGTCGGTTGCGTGACCCGCATCTACACATCGCTGGCGGTGGTCGACGTGGAGGGCGGCAGGTTCGTCCTGCGCGAGAAAATCCCGGCCATCTCCTTCGACGAGTTGCAGGCGCTCACCGGTGCGCCGCTGCGTGTCGAGGGCGACGTTGCCGACCTGATCTGCCCGGAGCTCTGAGATGACCGACGCCTATATCTGTTCCTACGTCCGCACCCCCATCGGCCGCTTCGGCGGTGCGCTGTCGTCGGTCCGTGCCGACGACCTGGGCGCCATCCCGCTGAAGGCGCTGATGGCCCGCCACGACCTCGACTGGGCGGCGGTGGACGAGGTGTACTTCGGCTGCGCCAACCAGGCCGGTGAGGACAACCGCAACGTCGCGCGCATGTCGGCGCTGCTGGCGGGTCTGCCGGTGACCGTGCCGGGCACCACGCTCAACCGCCTCTGCGGCTCGGGCATGGACGCGATCCTCGCCGCCGCCCGCGCCATCAAGGCGGGCGAGATCGAGCTCGCCATCGCCGGCGGCGTCGAGAGCATGTCGCGCGCGCCCTTCGTGATGCCCAAGGCCACCTCGGCCTTCTCGCGCAATGCCGAGATCTACGACACCACCATCGGCTGGCGCTTCGTCAACAAGCTGATGAAGGCGCAATACGGCGTGGATAGCATGCCCGAAACCGGCGAGAACGTGGCCGAGCAGTTCGGCATCTCCCGCGAGGATCAGGACGCCTTTGCCCTGCGTTCGCAGGAGAAGGCGGCGGCTGCGCAGGCCAATGGCCGGCTCTTGCAGGAGATCACCCCGGTGAACATCCCGCAGCGCAAGGGCGATGCCATCGTCGTGGACACCGACGAGCACCCGCGCCAGACCTCGCTCGAGCAGCTTGCCAAGCTGCCGACGCCGTTCCGCGAGGGCGGCTCGGTCACCGCTGGCAACGCCTCGGGGGTGAACGACGGGGCCGCGGCGCTGATCGTCGCCTCGGAAGCGGCGGTGAAGGCGCATGGGCTGACCCCGATCGCGCGCGTCCTCGGCGGCGCCACGGCAGGTGTCGAGCCGCGCATCATGGGCTTCGGCCCGGCACCGGCCTCGAAGAAGCTGATGGCGCGTCTCGGTCTGACGCAGGACGCCTTCAGCGTGATCGAGCTGAACGAGGCCTTTGCCTCTCAGGGTCTCGCCACGCTGCGTGACCTCGGCATCGCCGATGACGACGCGCGGGTGAACCCGAACGGCGGCGCCATCGCGCTTGGCCACCCGCTCGGCATGTCGGGCGCGCGCATCACCGGCACCGCCGCGCTGGAGCTGAAGCCCGGCCAGAAGGCGCTGGCGACCATGTGCATCGGCGTGGGCCAGGGCATCGCGATCGCGCTCGAAGGCGCGTGACGCGGGCTTCGCTCGAAGGCGCGTGAGCCGGGTGCCGGCCCGCCGCCGCGGCGGCACGGCGGGCAGGACAGGGAACGGGGCGGAGGGCAACCTCCGCCCCGTCGCCTTTCCGGGGTCGATCCCCTTGCATTGCCGGGCTTGCGTTGCAAAGCTCGGGCGGAGCCGGGCAAAGATCCGGAGAGCAGTTTCAGGAAACGGACCCAGCCATGAATCTTACCGCTACACTCGGCGCGGCAGCGCTTGCCCTGACCGCCGTTCCCGCGCTTGCGGATGGCACCTTCATGCAGGTCGAGCAGGCCAACACCACATCTGGCGCGGTGCTGGCGGTGAACCGGGACCGGCTGACCTATGGCGGCGTTGTCAGCCATTGGGATGGTGGCTCCTCGGTGGTCGCCAGCGCGCTCTACGGATTCGACACGCCTTTCGGCGCGAGCTTCAAGGTCGGCCCGGCCCTGGGCGGCGTGTTCAAGGACGGCGAGGAAGACGACTACGAGCTGGGCCTGCGCGCCTCGCTCGACCGTTGGACAGCGACCTCCTGGGGCTCGTTTTACTATCTTGCCGAGGTCAACAGCATCGACAACAGCTGGTTCCTTCTGGCCTCGACAGGCTGGGGCGACAGCGGCTTCAGCACCGAGCTTTCGACCGGCGGCAGCGACAGCTACAGCGACACCACGCTGGCGGTGAACAAGCGCTACGCCGGTCCGGTGAGCCTTCGGGCCGGCTACCGCTTCGAGTCCGAGGAGTTCTTCATCGGCTTCTCGATCAACACCTTCTGACGCCCGGCGACAGCCGCAGGGCCAGCCCCGGCGCCGGGCCTAGCCCGGCAGTCCGAAACTGATCCGCCGCGCGATGTCGGCGATCACCGCCGAGGTGCGGGTGCTGACCACGCCGGGGGCGTCACCCTCGGCATAGAAGCGCACGAACAGCGCGGCGCGCTGCTCATCGGTCGGGACGAGCTGCAGGCGCGCGCCATCGGTGGTCGGCGCGATGACATAGGCCTCGACATCGCCCACGTCGCGCAGGTGCAGCACACCGCGGGTCTGCGGCGGGTAGGGGTTGCCGCGCAGCCGCGCCGTGTCCAGCGTCAGCGACGAGAGCCAAAGCTCGTCGGTGCGTCCGTCCGCGGTGAAGGTGGTGCGCTCCGGCTTGTCGGCCACGTGGGTCTCAGAGCGCGGCAGCTCCACGCAGGTGAAGCAGGTCACCGCCAGCACCACCATGTTGTAGAGCGTCCAGAACAGGATCACCCACTTGCCGTCCCCGGCGTCGTTCATCGCGAAGTCATCGTCGATGATGCCGATGCAGAGGCCGACGACGCTCAGCACGAAGGAGAGCGCGAAGGGCGCCATCAGCCGCCATTGGATCACCACCTTCGAGCGGTCGCCGCCCTTGGCGGTCACCGAGAACTTGTGCCCCTTCGGGCGGAACAGCCCGGAATAGGCAGCGCGGGTGATCGGGATGGCACCGATCAGCTGGCTCACGTCGTGCATGATGGGGATCATCAACCCGCGCGAGAGCAGGTTCATCACCATCGTGACCCAGACGTAATAGGGGCCGAAGTAGATCAGCACGTCGGCGAGCCGCGCATCCACCACGGTGATCCCGAAGAACCAGTAGAGCAGCGGGAAGACCACGGCGGCGATGCGGAAGGGAAAGCTCGTCGCCCAGAAGAACACGGAATCGATCACGCTCCAGCGGTCGCGCAGGCGCAGCTTCGCCTTGCTGAACGGGCCCACCGAAGAGCGCGCGATCTGCATCAGGCCGAGGCACCAGCGGGCGCGCTGGGTGATGTATTCCTTGAGGCCCTCGGGTGCCAGCCCCTCGGTCAGCGGTTCATTGAGATAGACCGTGCGCCAGCCGTGACTTTGCAGCGCGATGGTGAGCATGAAATCTTCGGTGATGCTCTCGGTCGGGAAGCCGCCGATCGCGCGCACCGCGTCGAAGCGGCAGATCGACGAGGTGCCGCAGCAGATCGCGATGCCCCAGGCATCGCGCGAGGCCTGCATGTGGTCGAAGAAGAAGCGCTGCTCGTCGGGGTAGGAGGCACTGAGTCCGAGGTTGTGCTGGATCGGGTCCGCGTTGAAGAAGTGCTGCGGCGTCTGCACCAGCCCGACCTCGGGATCATGGAACAGCGCCAGGCTGCGCGACAGGAAGCCCCGGTGCGGCACGAAATCGGCATCGAGCACGGCAAAGAACTGCGGCGGCTCGGCATCTTCGGCCAGGCGGTCGAGCGCGTGGTTGATGTTGCCGGCCTTCGAGCCCTTGTTGTCGGGGCGGCGCAGGTAGCGCACGTTCTGCTCGGCGCAATAGTCGCGCAGCCAGTCGCGACGGCTGTCATCGAGCACAAGGATTTCCTTGTTGCGATGGCGCAGTGACTTGGCTCCGATGATGGTGCGTTCGAGAATGTCGCGGTCTTCGTTGTAGGTGGCGATCATCACCGCCACCTTCGGCTCGTCCGCCCCCCACCAATGCAGGTGTTCGTCGACCTCGTCGGTGCGCTGCTTGAAGCGGGCCAGGATCACAAAGGCGCTGAGCGAGCCGATCAGGGTCAGCAGTTCGAGCGCGTAGAGCATGTAGCTCAGCAGCGCATCCACTGTCAGGCCAAAGGGGGCAAGCGTCTCGGTGCCGCGCCACCAGGCGTAGCGCGCCGCGAAAAGGAAGGCGGCGGCAAAGAGAATGACGCGGTCGCGCGTGCGGTTCGGATCCACCACGAAGGGCAGGATGAGCCCGATCCCCGCGACGAGCAGCAGGTAGGCGCTGCTCGACCCCAGGTCGCCAAGATGGGGGAAGGGGGCCACGTCAGTTGAACCAGCCGCGGAACAGGTCGAGCGGGCGGCCGTCAAAGAAGGCGCGTCCGGTGCGGCCGACCGAGCAGGTCAGCTCGGGGTCGGCGTTCAGCTCGGGGACCAGCAGCGTGACGTCATAGCGCTCGAGGTGTTTCTCGCTCGGGGCCACGGCCAGGTTGGCATAGATCGTGCGCGCGCCGCTGCCGGCAAGCCGCCCGACCGTGGCAGGGTAGAGCTTCGACTCGCCGCTGAAGCGGAAGCTGGCGTCCTGCCCGACGCGCAGCGTGTTGAAGACGCGCTCGGTGACCGAAAGTGTGATGATGCTGTGGCCGCAATCGATCAGCCGCAGCAGGGGATCACCGCGCTGCACGTTCACCGCATCGGCTTGAAGCGTCTCCCAGTAGAGCATGTCGGCCGCCGGTGCGCGCAGCTCGGCGCGCGCGCGCAGGCCCTGGGTTTGCCGGGCGCGGGCGATACGCCGCTCCAGCGCGGCACGGCGGGCACTGGCCTCGCTGCGATCGAAACCAAGCTGGGCGATCTCCGCGTCGAGCTGAATGCGGCGCTGCTCTGAGTAGGGGGCGTCATTGTAGCCGTCGCCCAGGAACACCCCGTCCTTCAGCGCCGCCAGCGCAATCTTCAGCGTCTCCACGCGCTCGCGGGCGTGGGACAGGGCAAGCGCGCGGGTCGCAGGTTCGCCGGGACGGCGGCTCTCTTCGACCGTCACGGCGTCGGCCAGCGCGGTCGAAGCCGCGGCGGTGGTGTCCTGTTCGAGCAGGTCAACGCGCACGCGGGCTTCGGCGAGTTCGGCCTCCAGTTCGGCCACGCGCGCCTTGGTGAAAGCGGCGGTGCGCGCGGCAAGCGCGTCCCGCTCGCTGCTGCGCGCAGAAATCCCGGACAGGATGCGCATGTTCTCGGCGTCAACCGCATCCAGCTCGAACTGGAGGTCGTTGAGGTGGACCGGATCGGCCTGCGGATCGCTCACGGTGGCCAGAAGCTCGTTCCGCGACAGGCGCGCGCCGAGCGCATGGCTCTGGAGTTCCAGATTGCCCGCCACCGGGCTGCGCAGGGTCACGACCGGAGCATTGACCACCGCGTTCGCGCTGGCTGCGGTCATCTGCTCTCCGATGATCACCCAAAGCGTCAGGAGAATTGCGGCGACGCCGATGAAGAGTCGGGTGTATTTCATGTCCTGCTCGCGTTTTTTGCCTGTTTCACAGGCTATTACATCGCAGCCCCTCGCGAGGTGCAAGCCAATGGCCGGCAAGTCTCGACGGTCGGCGGTTCCGCAGGGTCTATTGCGCTACTTTGTGGCTAGAACACGGCTTTCAGCAGCGGGCCTGTTCACGTTTTGCAAGAGCGGCGAGAAGTTGCAGGGTCGCGGGGTAGTAGGACTGCGCCGCGTCGCGCGCCCGCACGTCCGGGATTGCCTCGCAGCGGGCCAGAGCCGCGATCGAGAGGTAACCGGCGTAGTCGGATTCGTCGAGCACGCGGCCAGCGGCATCGACGCTCACCGCGATCTTGTCCGGGGAGGAGGCACTTTCGAAAGTGGCCAGCATCTGGGCCACCGCGGGGTTTCGGCTGCGGCCCGACCAGGTGAGGTAGAGCGGCACGCGCAGCGCATCGTAGCTCGACCGCAGGTCATGCTCCTCGGGCGGCGCGAAACCCTCGGCGGTCACGTCGATCCAGTCCGGCATCACCGGCTCGCGCGCGAGTTCGGCGAGCACCGTCTCGCCGTGGTCGGCGGCGCGGATCAGGCGATCGTCCTCGGCGGCAAAGCCCAGCTCGCGCAGGGCGCGCGACATGACATAGGAGGGATTGAAAAGCACCCGCCCGGACGTCGCGCGGGATTCCGCGCCGGGCTTGAGCAGCAGCTCCTCCGGGGCGCGCGGGTCGGGCGCGAGGCAAAGCGCCGAGATGTCCCGCGCGATGGCGACGGCCTTGTCGTGGTACTGCCACCAGCCGCTGTCCCGCGCTGCCCGCAGCAGCGCCCAGGCCCGGAACAGATCGCCATCGGTGGCATTGTGCCAATCGTCGATGTTGTCGCGCCGGCGGGGCACCCATTGCCAGGCCATCAGGTTGTCCTGGCGGATGGCGAGGTTGTGGCTGGTCCACTCCTCGATATTGCGGAAAGTGCGCTCGTCTCCGAAAGCCTGCGCAAGGAGCATGCCGTAGCCCTGGCCCTCGGAGTGACTGGTGGCATTCTGCAAGTCATCCACGACCCGCCCATCGGGCTGCACGAAGCGCGCGCGCCACAGCCGCCAGCACTGCCCATCGTCAAGGCTCGCGGCAGCGGCTGCGCTCGGAAGGGCATGTGCAACCATCGCGGCGGCACCGGCGATCAGTTTGCGTCTTGTGATCACTCGTAGGTCGTCTTTCGGCAAGTTTCGCCCCTTTTAGGGCGTGTCTGTAATGTAATTATGAGCGCGGAAATCCAATTCCAAAGATTACGCGAACGTAATCCACTATTTTCTACTTTTGCGTGAGACTAATTCGCAACGGGTCCGGGCTCCGGCTTTGGTCCCGTTTTGTTCGTACAAAAATGATTTCATGCCGCCTGTTTCCTGTGCGTAGGTCGCGAGGGTGGGGATTTTTTACGCAGATGGAGCGGATTTTCAACCCGAAGATTTCGCCCGATCAGCGACCGGCTGCACAAGCCGCGACGGCTCACGTCAAATGGTCGCAGGACCGGCGGACTGAAAAGGCCGGACCAGGACAACAGGGATAATTCGGAGGTTCCAATGCTTCGTTTGAAAGCAGGTATCGCGGCGCTTGCCGTCGCGGCCACCATGGCCAGCGCCGCTTGGGCGCAGGGCACGTTGCGGATCGGCATGACCGCGGCAGACATTCCTCTCACCACTGGCCAGACAGACCAGGGCGGCGAGGGGATGCGGTTCATGGGCTACACCGTCTATGACTCGCTGATCGAATGGGATCTCACCAGTGCCGACAAGCCCTCGGTGCTGATCCCCGGCCTGGCAACCGAATGGTCGGTGGACGCCGAGGACAAGACCAAGTGGATCTTCAAGCTGCGCGAAGGCGTGACCTTCCATGACGGCGCGCCCTTCACCGCCGCCGATGTGGTCTGGAACCTCGACAAGATCCTCGTCGAAAGCTCCGAACAGTATGACCCGCGCCAGGCGGCGCAGGGCAAGTCGCGCATCCCGGCGGTGGCCTCGTACAAGGCGATCGACGACTACACGCTCGAGATCGTCACCAAGGAACCCGACGCCACGCTGCCCTACCAGATGACCTGGATCCTCATGTCGTCCAAGGCGAACTGGGAAGCCATGGACAAGGACTGGGAGAAGGTTGCGGGCAGCCCCTCCGGCACCGGCCCATGGAAACTGGAAACCTTCGTCCCGCGCGAACGTGCCGAGATGGTGCCCTTCGCCGATTACTGGGACGAGACCCGCATCCCCAAGCTCGACAAGATGGTGCTGATCCCGCTGCCCGAGCCGAACGCCCGTTCGGCCGCGCTGCTGTCGGGTCAGGTGGACTGGATCGAGGCCCCGGCGCCCGACACCATCCCGGCGATGGAAGGCAACGGCTTCGTCATCTCGTCGAACGCCTATCCGCACAACTGGACCTGGCACCTGTCGCGGCTCGAGGGCTCGCCCTGGAACGACATCCGCGTGCGCAAGGCCGCCAACCTCGCCATCGACCGCGAGGGCATGATGCCGCTGCTGGGTGGCCTGATGGTTCCGGCCAAGGGCTTCCTGCCGCCGAGCTCGCAATGGTTCGGCAATCCGACCTTCGAGGTGAAATATGACCTCGACGCCGCCAAGGCGCTGATGGAAGAGGCCGGCTTCGGCCCGGACAACCATCTGAAGGTGAAGGCGCTGATCTCGCCCTCGGGCTCGGGCCAGATGCTGCCGCTGCCAATGAACGAGTATGTCCAGCAGAGCCTTGCGGAGATCTGGATCGACGTCGAGTTCATGGTCGTCGAGTGGAACCAGATGATCAACCTGTGGCGCGCCGGTGCGGCCGACCCGTCGGTCGACGGCGCCATGTCGATCAACTTCACCTACTTCATCCAGGATCCGTTCACCGGCCTCATCCGTCACCTCGACGAGAACCTGATCGCGCCGAACGGCACCAACTGGGGCCACTACAGCGACCCCGAGATGCAGGAGCTGTTCAAGCAGATCAAGACCACCTTCGATCCCGAGGCCCAGGACGAGGTGCTGCGCAAGACGCATGAGAAATACGTCGATGACGCGCTGTTCCTGATGGTCACCCATGACGTGGCTCCGCGCGCCATGGCGCCGAAGGTGAAGGGCTTCGTGCAGGCCCAGAACTGGTACCAGAACTTCTCGTCGATCACGATCGAAGAGTAAGTCTCGACGCCGCCCGCTCGGGCGAGACCCCGCCGCGCAATCCGCGGCGGGGACCCTACAAGCCAGGGACCACCTACCCGTGCTCAGCTATTTCTTCCGCCGCCTTCTGCTCGTGCTGCCCGTCGCCTTCGGGGTTTCGGTCATCTGTTTCATGCTGGTGCAGATCGCGCCCGGCGATCCGCTCACCGCCATCATGCCCGTCGATGCCACCGCCGAGGAGCAGGCCGCCATGCGCGCCGCCTACGGGCTCGACAAGCCTCTGCCCGTTCAATACGCGATCTGGATCGGCAACCTCGCGCAGGGCGACATGGGCAAGTCCATCGCCACCGGCCGCCCGGTCGCGCAGGAGGTCTTCGGCGCGGTGCAGAACTCGCTGTTGCTGGCCGTCTCGGCCGCGGTCATCGCCTTCCCGATCGGCATCTTCCTCGGCTTCCTCGCCGGCTATTTCCGCGACACGCTGCTGGATCGCGCGGTCACCGCGCTGTCGATCACCGGCGTGTCGGTGCCGAACTACTGGCTCGGCATCGTGCTGGTCATCATCTTTTCCGTGAACCTCGGCTGGCTGCCCTCGATGGGGGCGGGGCCGGGCGGCTCACAGAGCTGGGAATGGGACTGGCTGCACATGCGCCACCTGATCCTGCCCGCCGTGACGCTCGCCGTCGTGCCGATCGGCATCGTTGCGCGCACCGTGCGCGCGCTGGCCGGCGACATCCTGACCATGGACTTCGTGCAGGCGCTCTACGCCAAGGGCATGAGCCGCGGCGACGTGCTGCGCCACGTGGCGCGCAACGCCGCCTCGACCGCGCTCTCGGTCATGGGGCTGCAGCTGGGCTACCTGCTGGGCGGCTCGATCCTGATCGAGACCGTGTTCAACTGGCCGGGCTCGGGCTTCCTGCTGTCCAATGCCATCTTCCAGCGCGACCTGCCGCTGCTGCAGGGCACCATCCTCATCCTCGCGCTGTTCTTCGTGGCGATGAACCTCATCGTCGACGTGGCGCAGGCCGCGATCGACCCGCGCATCAAGAGGAGCTGACCCATGGCGCTTGCGGAAACCGACGCCATGCAGGGCGGCAAGACCGAGAAACCCCAAGGCTACTGGGCCGGGGTGGGCGCGCGCGTGGTGCGCGACCCGGTCTCGATGATCTGCCTTGTCGTGGTGCTGCTGCTGATCCTCTCGGCGATCTTCGCGCCCTACCTCGGCCTGCCCGATCCTTACAAGGGCTCGATGATCGCGCGCCTGAAGCCGCTCGGCACCGAGGGCCACCTGCTGGGCACCGACGAGCAGGGCCGCGACATGCTCGCCCGCCTCATCTACGGCGGGCGGCTGACGCTGTTCATCGGGCTGATGCCGGTGGTGCTGGCCTTCTTCATCGGCTCGGCGCTGGGGATCGTCGCGGGCTACGTCGGCGGCATGACCAACACCATCATCATGCGGGTGGTGGATGTGTTCTTCGCCTTCCCGTCGGTGCTGCTGGCGATCGCCATCTCGGGCGCGCTGGGGGCGGGGATCGTCAACAGCCTCGTGTCGCTGACCATCGTCTTCATCCCGCCGATCACCCGCGTCGCCGAGGCGGTCACCTCGGGCGTGCGTGCGCTCGACTACATCGACGCGGCACGGGCCACCGGGGCCAGCGCGCTGACGGTGATCCGCGTGCATGTGATCGGCAACGTGCTGTCGCCGATCTTCGTCTACGCCACCTCGCTGACTTCGGTGTGCATGATCCTCGCGGCGGGCCTTTCGTTCCTCGGCATCGGCGTGCGCCCGCCCGAGCCCGAATGGGGGCTGATGCTGAACACGCTGCGCTCGGCCATCTACATCAACCCGTGGCTCTCGGCGCTGCCGGGGGTGATGATCTTTATCACTTCGCTCTGCCTCAACCTGCTGAGCGACGGACTGAGGAGCGCGATGAATGTCCGCGACTGACCTGTCTCCCGCACTCAAACCCAAGACCGCCGCCCCCGAGAGCCGCGACAAGGGCGGCCCGGCGCAGCCGCTGGTCATCGTGAAGGACCTGCAGAAGCATTTCCCGGTGCGCGGCGGCATCCTTGGCCGCACGCAGGCCATGGTGCAGGCGGTCGACGGCGTCTCCTTCGAGGTGAAGAAGGGCGAGACGCTGGGCATCGTCGGCGAGTCCGGCTGCGGCAAATCGACCACCGCGCGGCTGCTCATCGGCCTCATCGAGAAGGACAAGGGCGAGATCATCTTTGACGGGCAGGGGCTGGGCGAGACGCTGTCGCTGAAGGACCTGCGCAAGGACGTGCAGATGGTCTTTCAGGACAGCTACGCCTCGCTCAACCCGCGGCTGACCATCGAGGACTCGGTGGCCTTCGGTGCCAAGGTGCAGGGTCTCGACGATCCCAATGGCCGGGCGCGCAGCCTGATGGCGCGCGTCGGGCTCGACCCCGACCGCTTTGCCCACCGCTACCCGCACGAGCTGTCGGGCGGCCAGCGCCAGCGGGTGAACATTGCCCGCGCGCTTGCCATGTCGCCGCGGCTGGTGGTGCTGGACGAGGCGGTCTCGGCGCTCGACAAGTCGGTCGAGGCGCAGGTGCTGAACCTGCTGTCGGACCTGCGCCGCGAGTTCGGCCTGACCTACATCTTCATCAGCCACGATCTGAACGTGGTGCGCTACATCTCGGACCGCATCCTTGTCATGTACCTCGGCGAGGTGGTCGAGGTCGCGCCGGTGGACAGCATTTGGCAGGAACAGGCGCATCCCTACACGCGCTCGCTGTTCTCGGCGATGCCGTCGATGGACCCCGACAGCCGCACGCAGGAGCCGCCGCTGGCCGGTGATCCGCCGAACCCGATCGACCCGCCGAAGGGCTGCCGCTTCCACACCCGCTGCCGCTTTGCCAGCGAGGTGTGCAAGACACGGGTGCCGAAGCTGATGGGCCTGCCCGGCAACGCCGAGCACCTTGCGGCCTGCCACCTTCACGATGCAACCTCGGGCCATCCGAAAGCCGGACAGGGGGTACCGCAATGATCTTCACGGGCAAGAGCGCGCAGGCGAAGCGCGACGTCTTCTGGACCGCTAGCAAGACCACCCCGGCGGCCGCCCCGGCCCCGGAGGAGGGCAAATGACCAAGCTGCTCGACATCCAGAACCTGACGCTGCGCTTCAAGGGCAAGCGCACGGTGCATGCGATCAACGACGTCTCGCTCAGCATGGAGCAGGGCGAGACGCTTGCGCTCCTCGGTGAGTCCGGCTCGGGCAAGTCGGTGACGCTGAAGGCGCTGCTGGGGCTGCTGCCGCCCAAACGCACCGAGATCGAGGGCAAGATCGAGGTCAACGGCACCGACGTGTTGAGCCTCTCGGGCAAGAAGCTGCAGAAGTACCGCGGCGGCGAAGTTTCCATGGTCTTCCAGGAACCGGCGCTGGCGCTCGACCCGGTCTATACCGTCGGCCACCAGATCGCCGAGTCCGTCATGCGCCACAAGGGCGTCAGCAAGGCCGACGCCATGTCCACCGCGCTCGACATGCTCGACCGGGTGCGCATCCCCTCGGCCAACCGGCGGCTGCACAACTACCCGCACGAACTGTCTGGCGGGATGCGGCAGCGGGTGATGATCGCCCTTGCGCTGGCCTGCCGGCCGCGGCTGCTATTGGCCGACGAGCCCACCACGGCGCTGGATGCCACGGTGCAGATCCAGATCCTGCTGCTGCTGCGCGAGCTGCAGAAGGAATTCGGCATGGGGGTGATCTTCGTCACCCATGACATCGGCGTGGCGGTCGAGATCTCGGAGCGCGTCGCGGTCATGTACGCCGGGCAGATCGTCGAGGAGGGGACCACGTCGGAGATCATCAAGTCCGCGAAACACCCCTACACGCAGGGCCTGCTGGCGGCGAACCTGCACGACGTGGAACGCGGCGCGCGGCTCAACGCCATCCCCGGCGCGCCGCCCTCGCTCGAGACCAAGCCCGACGCCTGCTCCTTTGCGCCGCGCTGTGCCCATGCCACCGCCGAGTGCCGCGCCGCGCTGCCGCCGGTGTTCACCCCGGCACCGCGCCGCCGCGTCGCCTGCGTGATGGCCGAACCTGCGATCGCGGCCCAATGACGAGACGGACATGCTGATCGAGACCGACCCGTATCGCTGCTTCATGCCCTACGAGCCGATCCCTGTGCCGAGCGCAGGTGACGGGCCGCTGGCCGATCTCACGCTGGCGGTGAAGGACATCTTCGACGTGTCGGGGTATCGCACCGGCTCCGGCTGCCCGACGCGGCTGGCCGAAAGCCCGGTGCGCGTGCAGACCACCCCGGCGGCGCAAAGGCTGCTGGATGCCGGAGCCCGCTTCGTCGGCAAGACCCATACAGACGAGCTGGCCTGGTCGATGTACGGCATGAACGTGCATTTCGGCACGCCGGTGAACCCCGCCGCGCCGGATCGCATACCCGGTGGCTCGTCTTCGGGCTCGGCCGTCGCCGTCGCTGGCGGACTTGCCGACATCGCCATCGGCTCGGACACCGGCGGCTCGATCCGCGCGCCCGCCAGTTTCTGTGGCATCTGGGGCATCCGGCCGACCCATGGGCTCGTCTCGCTGGACCTCGCGCAGCCGCTGGCCGCAAGCTACGACACCTGCGGTCTCTTTGCCCGCGATGGTGAAACGCTGCTGCGCGCCATGGCGGTCCTGCTCGACGGCAAGACCGTGCCGCTGCCCGAGGCCCCCGAATACCTGCGCCCGCTGGACATGCTGGCACAGCTCGGCGATGCGGCGCTCGAGGTCTGGGAGGCGCAATTCGGCGCACTGCCCGCGCGCGACGTGCGCGTCTATCCCGAGGGGGTGGATGCGGCCTATGACGCTTTCCTGCGGACCATCGGCGCGGATGCGCGGGACTGGGTGTTGCCCTATATCCGCCGCAGAGCGATACCGCTGGCGCGGGGTCTCGACCAGCGCGCCGATGCCTCCGAGGCGCTGACCGAGGCGGAGATCGCCGGCGGGCAGGCCGCACGGCGGGCCTTCACCGCCCATATCGAGGCGCTGCTTGGTCCCGCCGGGGTGATCCTTGCGCCGGCAGTGCATGACGCGCCGTTCCGACTGGACCCGCCGCTAGAGGTCTTCGATCGCTTCCGGCACGACTGCGCGCGGCTGCTCTGCGTGGCGGGGCTTTCGGGGCTGCCGCAGGTGGTCTTCCCCGCGGGCAGGATCGACGGCGCGCCTTACGGGATGTCATTGATCGGGCCGCGCGGTTCGGACCTGTCGCTGATTGCGCAGGCCTGCCGCATCGTCGCGGGCGCGGAAGTGCCGGCCTGACGGAGAGAGATATGGACAAGATCGAGACCAGGCTCGCGGAGCTGGGGTTGTCGCTGCCGCCGTCGGCCCCATCGCGTGCCCTGTTCCTGCCGGGCAAGATCAGCGGCAACCTGCTGTTCCTCTCGGGGCAGATCTGCGAGTGGGAGGGGGAGCCCAAGTACTTCGGGCCGGTGCCTGCGGGCTTCGACGTGAGAACCGGGCAGGACGCCGCGCGCATGTGCGCGCTCAACCTGCTTTATTCGATCAAGGCGGTCGCCGGCTCGCTCGACCGGGTCGCCAGCGTCGTTCGGCTTGGCGGCTTCGTCGCGGCACCGCCCGGCTATGGCGACGGGCCGCTGATCGTCAACGGTGCCTCGCAGCTCTTCATCGATCTCTGGGGCGAGGCGGGTCGGCACGCGCGCACCGCGGTCAATGTCGCCTCGCTGCCCGCCAACGCGCTGGTCGAGATCGAGGCGACGGTCGAACTTGGCTGATCCCGGTGATGCGCCGCGCGTCCTGCTGATGAACCCCAACAGCAACGCCGCCACGACCCGCACCATGTGCGGGATCGCCGGAAGGGTGCTGCCGCGGGTGAGCGGCTGGACCGCGCCGGAGGGGCCGGCGCTGATCACCTCTGCGCAGGCGCTGCACCAGGCCGCGATCCAGGTTGCTGCGGCGCAGCTTGAGCCAGGCATTTCGGGGGTCATCGTCTCGGCTTTCGGCGATCCGGGGCTGGAGGCGCTGAGTGCGCGCTTGCGGGTTCCCGTAGTCGGGATCGGCTCGGCGGCGGCGCGGGCCGCTGCGGCAGAAGGGCGCGCCTTTGCCGTGGTGACCCACACGCCCGGTCTGGAAACAAGCATAGACGCCTTGATGAACAATGCCGGCTCGGCCGGGCGCTATCTTGGAACCTACCTTGCCGACGGCGACCCGATAGAGCTTTCTGGAGATCCGGAAAAGCTAGACGCCGCATTGCTTTATGCCGCAAAGCTCGCACATCGAGATGGTGCCGAGGCGGTGATCATCGGGGGCGGCCCGTTGGGCGAGGCGGCCGACCGACTCGCCGATCACGCCCCCTGCATTCTTGTTTCGCCCATTTTACATGCGGCGCTTGAGATGCGAGCGAAACTCCGCTTGCCAACAGGCTGAAACTGCGGCAATCCGCCATTGGATTGCCTTCGAAAGCGCCGCATGACCGGAGATTCGGCAGAGTTTCGCCGCCGCGCAGCAAAAGCCCGCTTTTGGAGGGAACCCCAACGATTACGGGGGTGTTGTCTTTCCCGTACTCGCTATCACATTCCCGCCCAGTACCACCCCTTGGAGCAGACATTTGCGGAAGTTTCCGACCTCTAGTCCTGTTGTGTCCGGACGCGCGTTCGTGGCGCGTCAAAATCGACGCCAATTTCTGGTGCGCCTTGCCGGCTCTGCCGCCGTCCCCGCGCTGATGAGCGCAACGTCCCTGGCCGCGCAGGAGGCGACCGAGGCCGCCGTGCAGGAAGCCCCCGACGCGCAGGTGCAACCCGAGACAACGCCCTTCTCCTTCGACATCCTTTCGGCCCAGATGGCCGAGGCAGCGAAGTCGCCTCCGAAAGAGCCGGAGCAGATCGAGGGCTTTCTTGCCGAGCTCGACTACGACGGTTACCAGCGCATTCGCTTCAACCCGGACAACGCCCGCTGGGCGGACCTTCCGGACGATACGTTCCGGCTGCACGCCTTTCACCTCGGCTGGCTGTTCAAGCAGCCGGTGCGCCTGCACGAGGTGACAAACGGCGAAGCGCGGCTGATGCAGTTCTCGACCTCGGACTTCGACTATTCCTCGGTCGAGACTCCGATCCCCGAGCACACCGAGATGCCCGGCGTGGCCGGCTTCCGGCTGCACAACCCGCTGAACCGCGCCGATACCTTCGACGAGCTGGTCGCTTTCCTCGGCGCAAGCTACTTCCGCGCGCTTGGCCGCAGCAACACCTACGGGCTCAGCGCCCGTGGACTGGCGGTGAACACGGGTCTCTCGGGGGCCGAGGAATTCCCGCGCTTCAACGAGTTCTGGCTCGAACGTCCGGGACCCGGTGCCGAGCACATGACCGTCTACGCCGCGCTTGGCAGCGCCTCGGTGACCGGGGCCTACCGCTTCGTGATCCGCCCCGGCGAGGACACCCAGATCGAGGTGACGGCGCGGCTCTTCCTGCGCAACGACATCCAGCAGCTCGGCATCGCGCCGCTGACTTCGATGTTCCTCTTCGGCGGGCCGGACATGGGCGATTTCGACGATTTCCGCCCCGCCGTGCACGACAGCGAGGCACTGGTCCTGACCACCCAGGGCGGCGAGACGTTCTTCCGACCGCTCAACAACCCGCCGCGCCTCGCCAGTTCCTACTTCGGCGCGCTGAGCCCGGTGCGCTTCGGGCTGGTGCAGCGCACGCGCGACTTCGAGCACTACCTCGATGCCCAGGCCCACTACGAGAAGCGTCCGACGCTGATGGTGGAGCCGATCGGCGACTGGGGAGAGGGCTCGGTGCGGCTGGTCGAGATCCCCTCGGATCTCGAAGCCAACGACAATATCGTCGCCTTCTGGATCCCCAAGGCTGAAACCAAGGCCGGGGATGCGCTGGAATTTTCCTATCGCCTGCACTGGGGCATGTCCCCGCTCGGGGATGGGGCCGTCGACCGGGCCCGCGTGGTGCGCACACGGGTTGGCAAGGGCGGCGTATCGGGGGTCGAGCAGGACACCGATCGGCGGAAATTCGTCATCGATTTCGAAGGTGGCACATTGGGGGAACTTCCTGCCGGTGCCGAAGTTGAACCTCAAGTGAGTGTCGCGAACGGCGAGATTGCCGAAGCGATTGTGAGCCGGATCTCGGGGACCGAGACATGGCGCCTTGTACTGGAAGTTTCCGCGCCCAACGGCGCGGTCGCCGAACTCAAGGCGGGGCTCAAAGGGTATGGTCGTACGCTTACCGAAACCTGGACTTATCAATGGGTGAAGGAATGAATGCTGAACCGATGAAGGAACAGGACGTGGCAGAAGCACGTGCCGTCGAGATGCCGCATTGGGCTCCGCCCGAGGCGCCGATGGACATGCCACGCCAGGAAGTCGAAGCAATGCGCGCCGAGCGCGTGTCGCTCGGCGAGATGATTGCGCGCATCCTGCTGCCGGGCCAGCGCGCCTAAGGACCTGCCCGAGGACTTGCACATGCCTGTTCTGCCTTCGCCCAGCCGCATGACGGTTGCCACCCGTCTATTCGCCGCCGCCTTCGCGCTCGTCGCCGCGGGTACCGCCACCGGCCTTCTGCTGGAGGTGGCGCTGCAGGACGGCGTCGAACTCTGGGACTTCGTCCGCGCCGGACTAATCCTGGTGACCACGGCCTGGCTTGCCTGGGGGGCCGCCTTGGCGCTCTCCGGCCTTGCGCCGTTGCGGCGCAAGGCGGTGCCAGAGGTGCAGATGCCGCAGCCGCGCACCGTGGTTCTCGTCCCGATCTGCAACGAGGACCCGGTGGCCACATTCGCGCGCATCGCGGCGATGGATCGCTCGATCCTTGAGGCCGGTATCGCGGTGGACGTGGCAATCCTCTCGGACACGCGCGACGAGGCGAATGCCGCAGAAGAGCGGCGGGTCTTCGTGCGGCTGCTGGACGAGACCGGCGGGCAGGGCCGCATCTTCTACCGCCGCCGCGAGGACAATCGCGGCCGCAAGGCGGGCAATATCGAAGACTTCTTCCGGCGCTCCGGCGGGGCGTACGAACTGGCGGTGATCCTTGATGCCGACAGCCTCATGGAAGGCTCGGCCATTCGCCGGATGATTGCGCGGATGCAGGCGGACCCGCAGATCGGCCTGCTCCAGACGCTGCCCCAAATCGTTGGCGGGCGCAGCTTTTTCGGACGTGCAATGCAATTCGCCGCAGCTTTCCACGGTCCTGTCTTCACCCGCGGCCTCGCGCGGATGCAGGGCGCGACCGGCCCGTTCTGGGGGCACAATGCCATCGTGCGGGTGAACGCCTTTGCCGAAAGCTGCGGCCTTCCCGAGCTTCAGGGCAAGCCGCCCTTCGGCGGGCACATCCTCAGCCACGACTATGTCGAGGCGGCGCTGCTTGCGCGTGCCGGCTGGAAGGTCGAGGTGGACGCCAGCATCGCCGGCTCGTTCGAGGAAGGCCCCGAGAACCTGCTCTCCTTCGCAAAGCGCGACCGCCGTTGGTGCCAGGGCAACCTGCAGCACATCCGGCTGCTCTTTGCGCCGGGCCTTGCGGCCTGGAGCCGCTTCGTCTTCGTGCTCGGCATCTTCTCCTATCTCGTGTCGCTGCTCTGGTTCGGATTCCTCGTGGCCTCGGTGATCGCCGCGGTGACCGCGCCGCCGCCGGATTACTTCCCCGAGCCGCACCTGCTGTTCCCGGTGTTTCCGAGTGACCGCACGAAGGAGATGATCGCGCTGATGATCGGCATCTTCGGCCTGCTCATCATGCCCAAGTTCGCGATCCTCATCGAAAGCGTCCTAACCGATCGCGTGAATGGTTTCGGCGGGGCGATGCGCGCCTTCTGGTCGGTGATCACCGAGGTCGTGCTGACCTCGCTCATCGCGCCGCTGATGCTGATGTACCAAACCAAGGCAGTGCTTCAGGTGCTGTCGGGCCGCGACGGCGGCTGGCCGTCGAGCCAGCGCGGCGAGGGACAACTCAGCTTCACGCAGGGGATCCGCGCGGGACTGTGGATCACCGCCACAGGCGCCGTGGCGCTGGCGGTGACCGCTTGGCTCTCGCCGGCGCTCGTGCCCTGGCTGCTGCCGGTCTGCCTGCCGATGCTCTTTGCGCCGGTGCTGATCTCGTGGAGCTCGCGGCCCTTGACCCACAAGCTGTTCATCTCACCCGATGAGCTTGATCCTGCGCCGGTCGTGCGCAGCTATCGCGACATTCTTGCGCGCTGGAGCGCGGCGCCACAGGCGCCGTTGCCGCAACCGGGACTTGGAAGAGGCGCACGACATGCCGCAGCATGAACATAAACTCGTTTCCTTTCCGGGGGGTGCGAAGGCACAGCCCGGCAGCCGCCCTCGCGATCCGCGTATCGATGCCTTCCGCGGGCTTGCGCTGGTGATGATCTTTGTCGATCACGTGCCGGGCAATCCCTACGAGTACCTGACGATCCGCAATTTCGCGCATTCCGACGCCGCCGAGGCCTTCTTCATCATGTCGGGCCTGGCGGCGGCTCTGGCCTATTCCAGTCGCCTCGCACCCGAGGCGCGGGCCGAACACGGGCTGATGAACGGCGTGCTGCCGATGTGGAAGCGCAGCTGGACGCTGTATCTGGCGCACATCCTGATGACCGTCTGGGCAATCGGCATCTTCGCGGCCGGGGCGGGCGTCTACAATCTTCCCGAGCTGCTCGAAACGATCAATCTCCGACAGGTGTTCAGCAATACCGGCGAGGCCCTTTTCGGCATCGGCGCGCTGACGCACCAGCTGGGTTACGTGAATATCCTGCCAGCCTATTCGGTGTTGCTGTTCTTCGCCCCCGCCATGCTGCTGCTGGGGCTCTGGAAGCCCAAGGCGCTGCTCTGGACCGCCCTCGGCGTGTGGATGGCGGCGGGGCTCTGGCGGCTCAACCTTCCGAATTTTCCCAACCCTGGCGGCTGGTTCTTCAACCCGATCAGCTGGGAGCTGCTGTTTGCCATCGGCATGCTGACCGGCCTTGCCATGCGCCGAGGCGAGCGCTTCGTGCCGGTTTCGCGGCCGCTGTTCTGGGCAAGCGCCGGTTACTGCGTGTTGGTTCTGGCATGGAAGTTCATTCCCGAGATCGGCGCGGTGATCAACCACCAGATGGCGCGGCTCTACCAGGCGGGAATCCCGTTCCACCTGACCACCCATGACAAGACCTTCGTGGCGCTGCCGCGGCTGCTGAACATCCTGGCGCTGGCCTATGTGCTGTCCTGCCTGCCAGCGGTCACGCGTCTGAGCGCCGGCAAGCTGGCCGCGCCGCTGCGGCTCTTGGGACAGCAGGGCCTGCTGGTGTTCTGTACCGGTACCATCGTCGCGCTGATGTTCCAGGTGATCATGGCAGGCAACCCTCTGTCCACCTGGATGGGCTGGGGACTGCCGCCGCTGGGTATCGTGATCATGCTGGTCGTCGCGTGGATGGGGCAATCCCGCAAGCCGGTGCGCCGCGAGGCGCAGGCAGCAGGCGGCATCGTCGCCGCCGCTGGCCAGCGCCGCGTGAGCTGACCCGCCACGCAGCGGTCTTTGCTAGGGGCGCGCCACGGCGTGCCCCTTTGCTTTTTGGAAGCTTGCCGCGGCCGCGCGTGCTTGCCGCCAGCGGCGCGTGGCAACCATAGGTGCGTGTCATCGAGGCCGCGCCCCGGTGGTCACGAAAAGGTCAGCGAAATTCTTTAAAATACCCCGACGGAAGGGCATCGTTCATACGTACCAAGGGCTCGCGTGGGCGCTGTCTGCCCGTGCGACCGACCGAAGGAGAAGAAGATGGCGTCTAGCCGCAGCCCCCGGACCGTCCGAGTCCTTGTCGCAGCCCTTGCGCTGTCGTTCCCCCTGGCACCAATGCTGCACGCACAGGACGCGCCGCAAGGCGCGGCAGCGCGCGAGGTGGGGGTGATCACCCTCGAGCCGACCGATGTGCCCTATTCGGTGACCTTGCCGGGCCGCTCCACCGCGTTCGAGGAGGTGGCGATCCGCCCGCGTGTCTCGGGAGTGATTTCCGAGATCCTCTACGAGCCGGGCAGCGACGTGAAAAAGGGCACGGTGCTCTTCCGTATCGATGGCGACACCTACCAGGCCGACGTGGATGCCGCCGCGGCCGATGTGGCAGGCGCCGAGGCGGCGCTGCGCAGCGCCGAGACGACGCTGTCGCGCTACGAGAAGCTGGTGGGCACCGGGGTGACCGCAGCCGATGTGGACACCGCCGAAGTCGAGGTGATGCAGGCCAAGGCCACGCTGAGCGCGGCGCAGGCGGCGCTGGAGCTTGCCAAGCTCGACCTCGAGCGGACCGAGATCACCAGCCCGATCGACGGCATCGCGGTGCTGCCGCAGGTCTCGGTCGGCGATCTGGTCACCGCCAACCAGGAGGATGAGCTGACCACGGTGACGCGCATCGATCCGATCTACGTCGACGTGCAGGAATCCATCACCCGCGTGCAGCAGACCCGCGATCGGCTGGACCAGGGCTCGCTCACCCGTGGCGAGCGGATCGAGGCCGAGCTCGAACTGGAGACCGGCAGGAAATTCGAAGGGCAGGGTACCTTCGTTTCGCCGCCGGTGAGCGTCTCGACCACCACCGGGACTTCGGTCATCCGGCTGCGCTTCGACAACCCGCGCCGCGGCATCCTGCCCGGCCAGTTCCTGCGGGTGAAGCTGACCTTCGGCAGCACCCCCGCGATCCTGGTGCCGCAGGGCGCGACCTCGCGCGCCTCGGACGGCACGCTGACCGCCTTCGTGCTCGGGAACGGCACGGCCGAGAAACGGACGCTCGCGTCCCAGGGGGCCTACAACAATGCCTGGATCGTGACCGAGGGTGTCGCAGCGGGCGAGCAGTTGATTGTCGACGGGCTGCGCAACCTGCAAAACGGCGCTGCGGTCAGTCCCGTCGCGGTCACGATCTCCGAGACCGGCGTGGTCACCCGCGCCGACGGCACGCCCGACAGCTTCGGCGGGGCACCTTCCTCTGCGGCATCGACCGGGAACGAGGGCTGACCGCATGGGAAATTTCTTCATTGCGCGCCCGGTCTTTGCCTGGGTGCTGGCGATCCTCACCATGCTGGCCGGCGCGATGGCAGTGGTCACACTGCCGGTCAGCCAATACCCTGACATTGCGCCCACCACGGTGCGCGTTTCGGCCACCTACACCGGCGCCACCGCCGAGGCGGTGCAGAACTCGGTGACGCGCGAGATCGAGGACGCGATGACCGGGCTCGAGGGCATGCTCTACATGACCTCCAGCTCCTCCAAGGGCTCGTCCTCGATCGAGATCACCTTCGATGAAAGCGTCGATCCGGTGGACGCGCAGAACGAGGTCCAGTCCAAGGTCAGCCAGGTCGAGAGCCGGCTGCCCACGGCGGTGCAGAGCCAGGGGGTGCGCGTGTCGCGCTCGTCCTCGTCGATCCTCATGGTCGGCGCGCTGGTCGACACGACCGGCCAGTACAGCACGGTCGAGCTGGGCGACATCATGTCCACCACCGTCGAGGGACCGATCGAACGCACCGAGGGCGTCGGCGGCGTGCAGAGCTTCGGCTCGGGCTATGCCATGCGCATCTGGCTCGACCCGCTGTCGCTGGCGCGCTACCAGCTCACCGCCTCGGACGTGGTGAGCGCGGTCTCGGCGCAGAACTCCACCGTTTCGGTCGGCTCGCTTGGCGAGCAGCCCACGACGCAGGGCCAGCAGTTCACCGCGACGATCACCGCGCAGAGCCAGCTCACCACCGTCGAGGAATTCGACTCGATCCTGCTGCGCTCGTCCGAAGAGGGGGGCGTGGTGCGGCTCGGCGACGTGGCGCGGGTCGAGATCGGTCAGGAGGACTACGGCGGCGACTCGCGGTTCAACGGGCTCAACTCCTCGGGCTTCGGGGTCAACCTCGAGACCGGGGCCAACGCCGTGGACACCGCCGCCGCCGTGCGCGCGCAGCTCGACAAGCTGAGCGCCGCGCTGCCCGAGGGGGTGGAGTTCCGCACCGCCTACGACACCTCGCCCTTCGTCGAGCTGTCGATCGAGCAGGTCTACCACACGCTCTTCGAGGCGGTGGTGCTGGTGCTCGCCGTTCTGCTGATCTTCCTGCAGAGCTGGCGCGCGACGCTGGTGCCGCTGATGGCCGTGCCGGTGGTGCTGCTCGGCACCTTCGGCGTGCTGATGGTGGCGGGCTACTCGATCAACACGCTGACCATGTTCGCGATGGTGCTGGCGATCGGCCTCTTGGTCGATGACGCAATCGTGGTGGTCGAGAACGTCGAGCGCCTGATGGAGGAAGAGAAGCTGTCGGCCCTCGAGGCCACCAAGCGCTCGATGAGCCAGATCACCAGCGCGCTGGTCGGCATCAACGTGGTGCTGGCGGCGGTCTTCCTGCCGATGGCCTTCTTCGGCGGCTCCACGGGGGTGATCTACCGGCAGTTCTCGATCACTATGGTCGCGGCCATGGCGATCTCGCTGGTCATGGCGATCATCCTGTCGCCGCCGATGTCGGCGCGGCTTCTGAAACCTGCGCACGGCCCGGCGAAGTTCCCCCCGGCGCGCTGGTTCAACGCCGGTCTCGCAAGGGTCACCGAGGGCTACGGCCGCGCGGTGGACTGGTCGCTGAAGATGCCCGCGCTGGTGCTGCTGGTGCTGGCGGCGGCGCTTGGCGGGGCGTGGATGGTCAACGAGCGGCTCACCTCCTCGTTCATCCCGGCCGAGGACCAGGGCGTGCTGATGACCATGATCAACCTCACGGAGGGGGCGACGACGCAGCAGACCCTGGCGACGCTCGAGCAGGTCGAGGACTACCTGCTGAACCAGGAGGGCGATGCGGTGGAAAGCACCTTCGCCTCGCTTGGTTTCGGCTTCAGCGGCTCGGGCCAGAACCAGGCCATGGTCTTCGTCAAGCTGCGCGATTTCGAAGTGCGCGAGGGCCATCCCGAGCTTTCCGCCAGCGCCGTCGCGGCGCGGGCCACCGCCGCCTTCGCCTCCAGCCGCGCGGGTCAGATCATGGTGATGCAGCCGCCCGCCATCCGCGGCCTCGGCAACACCGGCGGCTTCTCCTTCTACCTCGTTGACCAGGCGGGCAATGGCATCGAGGCCCTGCAGGACGCGGCGGACACTCTCGAGGCGCTCGCCGCTGCCCGTCCCGAGATCGCCAACGTGCGGGTCACGGGCACAGAGGACGAGAGCGCTCTGCGCATCTCCATCGACCGCGAGAAGGCCGAGAGCTTCGGGCTGACGCTGTCGGAAATCAACTCGATGCTCTCGGTGATCTTCTCGGGCAGCGAGGTGAACGATTTCATCCTCGGCTCCGAGCTGCGCCCGGTGATCGTGCAGGCCGGCGCAGAGCACCGGATGCAGCCAGAGGACATCATGGACTGGTACGCCAAGAACTCGGACGGCGAGATGGTGCCCTTCTCGGCCTTCATGAAGACCGAATGGGAGCCCGTCGCGCCACGCCTCCAGCGCTATTCGGCGACGCAGGCGATCGAGGTCTCGGGCTCGCCGAGCGCCGATGTCAGCTCGGGCGTGGCGATGGAGGTCGTGCAGGAGCTGGTCGAGGGCATGGACGGCGGCTACGGGCTGGCCTGGACGGGGCTCTCGTACCAGGAGCAGCAGTCGGGCGCGCAGGCGCCGATGCTCTATGCGATCTCGGGCCTCGTGGTCTTCCTCGCGCTGGCGGCGCTCTACGAAAGCTGGGCGATACCCTTCTCGGTGATGCTGTCGGTGCCGGTGGGCCTGTTCGGGGCGCTGCTCGCGGCCTATTGGTTCGGCCAGTCCAACGACGTCTACTTCAAGGTCGGCATCCTGACGACCATCGGCCTTGCCGCGCGCAACGCGATCCTGATCGTCGAATTCGCCGAGGACCTGCGGCGGCAGGGCAGGACCATCGCGCAGGCGGCCAAGGAGGCGGCGCAGCTGCGCCTGCGGCCGATCCTGATGACCGCGCTGACCTTCATCCTCGGGGTGGTGCCTCTGGCCACCGCCAGCGGCGCGGGGGCGGCGGCGCAGAACGCCATCGGCACCGGGGTGATCGGCGGGATGATCGCCTCGACGGTCATCGGCATCTTCCTCGTGCCGGGCTTCTACGTGCTGGTCATGCGGCTGGTGCGCCGGGTGAAGGGGGCAAAGGCCGCGGCCTGACGTTTCCGAAGGTGATCCGATCCGCTAACAAGGCCCCGAGGCGCTTCGCGTCTCGGGGTTTTTCTTGAGGGCGCACCATGCGGATCATGTCACTCAATGCCTGGGGCGGCACGCTGCATGGACCGCTGCTGCGCTACCTCGCGTCGGAAGCGCCCGAGGTGCTCTGCCTGCAGGAGGTGATCCACAGCCCCGACACCGGCAAGGCCGACCTGATCTACCGCGACGGTGACCACGTGCTGCCGCAGCGGGCCAATCTTTTCACCGAGGTGGCGGCGGTGCTGCCTGAGCACGCGGCGACCTTCTGCCCGGCGGCGCAGGGCATGCTCTGGGACGGCGAGACGCCGGTGCCCTCGCGCTGGGGTCTGGCCACCTTCGTGCATGGCGCGCTGCCGGTCATCGGGCAAGCGCAGGGCTTCGTCCACAAGGGCTACGCGCCGGACGGTTTCGGCGCGCATCCGCGCTCGCGCAGCGCCCATGCGGTCAGGGTCTTCGACCAGGCACGGGGCAGGGCGGTGAGCATCGCGCAGATGCACGGTCTGCGCGATCTGCGCGGCAAGATGGACACGCCCGAGCGCGCGGCGCAGGCGTTGCGTTTCCGGGAGCTTCTCGCGCAGGTGGCCGAGCCCGGCGACCTGCGTGTTGCCTGCGGGGATTTCAACGTCGAGCCGGGCAGCGAGACGCTGCGCCTGCTGGAGGCGTCGGGGCTGACCGAGCTGGTGACGCAGCGGGGGTTCGCGGGTACCCGCAGTGCGCAGTATGCCAAGCCGGGAAAGTTCGCCGATTACATGCTGGTCAACGACGCGAAGGCGGTGCGCGGTTTCACCGTGGTGCGCGACCCCGAGGTGTCGGACCATTGCCCGCTGCTTCTGGAGGTCTAGCGCTCAGGCGATCCGGCCGAGCAGGCGGATCAGCGTCCGCTGCTCACGCGTGCTGAGCGGGGCGAGCATCTCGCCGCGGACCGCGATGGCCGCCTCTGTGGCAAATTCGAGCAGAGTGATCCCCTCGGCGGTCAGCGAGACGACGTGCCGCCGCCGGTCCGACGGGTCGCGTTCTGTCCGCAGCAGACCCCTTGCGCTCAACCGATCGACCACGCCCTTGGTCGTCGCGCCGTCCATGGCCACGGCGCGGCCCAGCATGTTCTGCGAGGTCGGCCCGTCCTCGGCGAGCCGGTGCATCAGGGCGAACTGCATGGGGGTCAGCGCGCCTTCGACCTTATCGGCGAAGATGGTGCAATTGCGCTGGTAGGCCTTGCGCAGAAGGAAGCCGATCTGCTCTTGCAGCCGGTAGCCGTGGTCATCGCTGGTGCGGGCGTTTCGCGTTTCGGCCAAGGTCTGAGGTCCTCCAAGACATCTACACCTAGGCCGATCGCGGCCGTATCGCAATGCGGAGCTGGCGCTCCTTGGCGTCAACTTCAGACCGACAGATAGGCATCCCGGATCTCCGGTCGGGATTCGAGCGTCTCGAAACTGCCATCGAATTTCTTCTGACCGGCTTCGAGGATGACCGCCCGGTCAGCCACGGCGCGGGCGAAATGCAGGTTCTGCTCCGAGAGGAGCACGGTAAGCCCTTCGGACTTGAGCATCGCGATGCTGCGGGCCATCTGTTCGACGATCACCGGCGCGATGCCCTCCGAGGGCTCATCGAGCAGCAGGAGCGCCGGATTGCCCATCAGCGTCCGGGCAATGGTGAGCATCTGCTGCTCGCCGCCCGACAGGTGCTTGCCGCGGTTGTGGCGGCGCTCGGCGAGGTTGGGGAACAGCTCGAAGAGCTGCGCCACGGTCCAGTGCGGGGCCCCGTCGCGTTTCGGCTGGCGGCCCACCTCGAGGTTCTCCAACACCGTCAGGTCAGAGAACACCCGCCGGTCCTCGGGCACATAGCCTAGGCCCGCCTTGGCCACGCGGTAGGCGGGCAGACCGACGAGTTCGCGCCCCTCGAAGATCACTGAACCCGCGCGCGGCCGCACCAGCTGCATCACCGATTTCATCGTTGTGGACTTGCCCGCGCCGTTGCGCCCGAGCAGGGCGACGACCTCGCCGCGCGCCACCGAGAAGCTCAGGGCATCGAGGATGTGCGCCTTGCCATAGAAGCTGTGGATCGACGCGACCTCAAGCATCCCGCGCCTCCTTGAAGAGCGTGCCGCCGCCCAGATAGACCTCTTGCACGCGGGGATCGTTGCGCACCGCCTCGGCGTTGCCGTCGGCGATCAGCTTGCCGCGGTTCAGGACCATGATGTGATGGGCATGGGCGAAGACAACGTCCATGTCGTGCTCCGTGAAGAGCACCGAGAGCCCCTGGTCGCGCACGACATCGGCGACCAGCTGCATCATGTCGATCCGCGCCGAGGGGGCCATGCCCGCCGTCGGTTCGTCCATCAGCAGCAGCCTCGGCCGGTGGCTGAGCGCGATCGCCAGCTCCAGCCGCTTCAGGTCGCCGTAGGCGAGCACCGAGCACGGGCGGTCCGCCTGATCGTCCAGCGCGACGCTGCGCAAGAGGTCCAATGCCTCGGCGCGGTAGAGCTTCCACGCCCGAGCGCCGAAGCCGAAGAGGCGCCGATGGTGGCTGATCAGGGCCATCTGCACGTTCTCGGCCACACTCATCGAGGCGTAGGTGCCGGTGATCTGGAAGGTCCGCCCGACGCCCAAGCGCCAGATCTCGCGCGGGCGCTTGCCGGTAATGCGTGCGCCGCGCAGGAAGACCTCGCCCGAACTGGGTTTGAGCTGTCCGGTCAGCATGTTGAAGCAGGTGGACTTGCCCGCGCCATTGGGGCCGATGAGCGCCTTCAGCTCGCCCTCTCTGACCGAGAAGCTGACCCCGTCCACGGCGAGGAACCCGTCATAGCTCTTGCGCAGGGTGTCGGCGCGCAGGATCTCGGTCATCGCGGGGCCTCCTCTGTCGAGGGCCGCAGGCGGCCCGCAAGGCGCTTCAGCGTCCCGACGATGCCCTCGGGCATCAGGATCACCACGGCGATGATCACCAGCCCCAGCACCAGTCGCCAGTACTCGAGCCGGGTCAGCCAGTGCTCGACCGAGGTCATGAAGCTGGCCCCCACCACGCCGCCCGCCAATGTCTTCACGCCGCCGAGGAAGACCACGATCAGCGCGTCGAAGCTCTTGGTGATCTCCAGCTCGGTGGGAAAGACCGAACCCTTGGAAAAGACGAAGAGCCCGCCCGCGAGCCCGGCCATGGCCCCGGCCAGCGCGAAGGCAACGAGTTGCACGCGCCCGACGTTGATGCCCATGGCCTCGGCCTGTCGCGGGCTGTCGCGCCCGGCGCGCAGCGCGTAGCCGAAGGGCGCGTGGATGATATGGCGCAGGGTGAGGATGCCGCCGACCCCGAGGGCCAGCGTGAGGTAGTAATAGGGCATCGGGGCGTTCAGCCAGTCCGCGGGCCAGATGTTGATCAGCCCGTCATCGCCCCGCGTGACGCTGCGCCATTGGAAGGCGAGCGACCATACAAGTTGGCTGAAGGCCAGCGTCAGCATGGCGAAATAGACCCCGGAGAGGCGGATGCAGAACCAGCCGATCCCCAGCGCCAGCACCCCGGCGGCAAGCGGCGCGCAAAGGAAGGCAAGCTCCATCGGGGTCTCGCTATGGTACACCAGCAGCGCCGCCGCATAGGCCCCGCCCCCGAAGAAGGCGGCGTGGCCGAAGCTCACCATGCCACCGGTGCCAAGGATGAAATGAAGCGACGCGGCGAAAAGCGCGAAGACGGTGATATCGACGACCAGCGTCAGCAGGAAGGGCTCGGCGAAGGCGGGCAGGGCCGCGAGCAGCACCAAGAGCGCGACGGTCAGCGCGACGCCGCGCGGGCCGTAGGGGCGGATGGGTGTTTCGGGCGCGCCGACCTGCCCGTGCTCGCCCGCCGTCTCCTCCCGGCCCAGCAGGCCGTAGGGGCGCAGGATCAGCACCGCCGCCATCACGACGAACATCAGCACCAGCGTCGATTCCGGCAGGAAGGCCACGCCGAAGGCATTCAGCACCGAGATCAGCACCGCCGCGATGAAGGCGCCGGGCAGGCTCCCCATGCCGCCGATCACCACCACCACGAAGACCGCGCCGATGATGTTGAAATCCATCAAGAGGTTCGCACCGCCCTTCGGCAGCTGCAGCGCGCCGCCCCAGCCGGCCAGCGCCGAACCGAGCGCAAAGACCCCGGTGAACAGCCACGCCTGGTTGACCCCGAGCGCGCCGACCATCTCGCGGTCCTGCGTCGCCGCGCGCACCAGGATGCCCAGCCGGGTGCGGGTGATCAGGTACCACAGCGCCAGCAGGATGACCGGAGTGATGGCGATGAGCACGATGTCGAACTTTGGCACCGGCTCGCCGAAGATGCGCCAGACCCCGCGCAGTCCGGGCGCGCGCGGGCCGAGCCGGTCCTCGGCGCCCCAGATCATCAGCGCCAGATCCTGGATGACGAGGATCACGCCGAAGGTGGCGACAAGCTGGAACAGCTCGGGCGCGCGGTAGATGCGCCGCAACACGACGATTTCGACCAGCGCGCCGATCAGCCCCACCGCCAGGCCGGTCAGCAGGATCGCGCCCCAGAAGCCCACCGCGCCGGGCAGCAGCTCCATCAGGGTCACGCCGATGAAGGCGCCGAGCATGTAGAACGAACCATGCGCGAAGTTGACGATCCGCGTGACGCCGAAAATCAGCGACAGCCCCGAGGCCACGAGGAACAGCGCCGCCGCATTGGCAAGGCCGGTCAGGAACAGGGCGAAGAGAAAGGCCATGGGCAGGGGGCTCGGGTTGGAGTGGGGTGGGGGCGTAGACCCTCTTGGCCTGGCGGCCAAGTCACCCCGAAGGATTTGCCGAAAGTGGAAAGGGGAAGCGCCGAGGCGCTTGCCCCCGGAGGTCCGTGACAGGCCCGGTCAGGAGCCAGTCAGAGGCCAGTCAGGGTCTTGGGCCGCGCCGCGCTCACTCGGCGGGGCGCATGGCGCGGACCTCGTCATCCGAGGGCATGTAGGGCGTGGGGTCCTTGTACTCCCAGTCCACCATCACGCCGTCGCCCTCATCGTTGAGCGCCGTGGTGCCGACAAAGGCGCCCAGCGTCGACTGGTTGTCGAGCGCCCGGTAGTGCAGCGGGCCGACGGGGGTATCGGGAATGTCCAGATCCTCGAAGGCGGCGCGGATCGCCTCGGTCTCGGTGCTGCCGGCGCGCTCGATGGCGGCGGCGACCGACAGGCCGGTCAGGTAGCCGACGTTGCTGCCGTTCTTCGGGGTTTCGCCGAACATCTCCTCATAGGCCGCGACGAAGGCACCGCCGGGAGTGCCCTCGGCAAAGTCGTACCAGGGGTAGCCGGTGACGACCCATCCCTCGGGGGCCTCCGCGCCCAGCGGCTCGAAATACTCCGGCTCGCCGGTCAGCAGTCCGTAGACGTCGCGCCCCTCGAACAGGCCGCGGTCGCCGCCCTCGCGCACCAGCTTGGCAAGGTCGGTGCCGAAGGTGACGTTGTAGATCGCGTCGGGCTTGGCGCGCTCGAGTGCCTGCACCTCGGCGCCGGCATCGATCTTGAACAGCGGCGGCCACTGCTCGGCGACGAATTCAACCTCGGGCTTGAGCCGCTTGAGGTTGGCCTTGAAGGCTTCGACCGCCTCGGTGCCATAGGCGTAGTTCGGGGCGATGGTGGCATAGCGGATGGCGTCGGTGGTGGCGGCCTTCTCGGCCAGCAGCGCCGCCTGCACCCAGGTCGAGGTGCGCAGGCGGAAGGTATAGGGGTTGCCCGAGCCCCAGACCAGCGTGTCCGCCAGCGGCTCGGAGGCAAGGTAGACGTAGTGCTTTTCGGCGGCAAAGGAGCTGATCGCGAGCCCGACGTTGCTGAGGATGGAGCCGGTGAGCATCACCGCGCCATCGCGGGTCATCAGCTCTTCGGCGATGCGCACCGCCTCGGCGGGATCGCCCTGGTCGTCGCGGAAGATGAACTCCAGCGGTCGGCCCAGCACGCCGCCGCCCGCGTTGATCTCGGAGACGGCAAGCTCGATGCCCTTGCGGTAGGGCTCGGCGAAGGCCGCAAGGCGCTTGAAGTGGTTGATCTCTCCGATCCGGATCGGCGCCTTTCCGGCGTCCTGGGCAAGAACGGCTGCCGGGACCAGCGCCAGCGCGGCGGCGGTGGCAAGAACGGTGCGTCGAAGCAGGGTCATCGCGGTGTCTTTCTCCTGTTGGGCGGTGCCGGAGGCAGACCGCTGCGACCCTCTTACGCTGGATCGGCCCCTCTTACCAAGGTGGTGCGCGGCAGTTTTCGGGGGGAACCGGTGCCGGGGGCGCTGCCCCCGCCGCGCGGGCGCGCGGCTCCCCCGGCGTATTTTTGAAGAGAAGAAGCCCGCGGGGGTGCTCAGCGGGGGCGTTGCGCGAAGGGGCGCTTGGCGCTAGGACTGCGCGCCAAAGCGCGCCAAAAACCCGACCGCGCGAGACTTAGGAGAGACGATCATGACGCGAGCTTTCATCTTCCCCGGTCAGGGGGCGCAGACCATCGGCATGGGCAAGGCGCTAGCCGAGGCCTACCCGGCGGCGAAAGCCGTCTTCGACGAGGTGGATGCGGCGCTTGGCGAGAGTCTCTCTGCGCTGATCTGGGAGGGCGACATCGAGACGCTGACCCTCACCGAGAACGCCCAGCCGGCGCTGATGGCGACCTCGCTTGCCGCCCTGCGCGCGCTCGAGGCCGAGGGCATCGAGATCGGCGCGGCCAGCTTCGTCGCCGGCCATTCGCTGGGCGAATACTCGGCGCTGACCGCCGCCGGGGCGCTCAGCGTCAGCGATGCCGCGAAGCTGCTGCGCACCCGCGGCAAGGCCATGCAAGCGGCGGTGCCGGTGGGCGAGGGGGCGATGGCGGCGCTGCTCGGCCTCGACCTCGCGGGCGCCCGCGCCGTGGCCGAAGAGGCCGCGCAGGGCGAGGTCTGCGCCGCGGCGAATGACAACGACCCGTCGCAGGTGGTGATCTCGGGCAGCAAGGGCGCGGTCGAACGCGCGCTCGACATCGCCAAGGCGAAGGGCGCCAAGCGCGCGCTGCTGCTGCCGGTGAGCGCGCCCTTCCACTGCGCCCTGATGGCCCCCGCCGCAGAGGTCATGGCCGGCGCGCTGGCCGAGGTCGAGATCAAGGCACCGAGCGTGCCGCTGGTCGCCAACGTCATCGCCGAGGCGGTCACCGATCCCGCGCGCATCCGCGCGCTGCTGGTCGAGCAGGTGACCGGCTCGGTGCGCTGGCGCGAGTCGGTGGAATACATGGTGGCGCAGGGCGTCACCGAGTTCTGGGAAATCGGCGCAGGCAAGGCGCTCTCGGGCATGGTCAAGCGCATCGAACGCAGCGCCGTGCTGCGCAACGTTGGCGCCCCCGACGACGTCAAGGCAGCGCTCGAGGCGGTCTGAGCCGCGCCTTCGAGAGTCTCGCGTGACAAGGGGCGGTGCCATCCGGTGCCGCCCTTCGCGTCTCGAGGGGCGCAGCACGCCTTTCATTGTTCCGAAAATACGCAATCCGGCTTTTCCGCCCGCGCCGCGCGGGGGCAGAAGCCCGACCTTGACGCCCCGCCCGACTCGCCGCAGTGTGCCCGAACTCACCCGGGGGGTCCCGACAAGGGGCTGAGATACTGCTGGCGTCCGCGCAGCGCAGTGACCCGACGAACCTGATCCAGTTCATACTGGCGTAGGGATGGTGCACTGGCGTTGCCGGGGGCTCTGCGCCCCGGATCTTGCGGACTGGACAAGCGGCGCATATCCGCGCCGTGCCGCAGCGATGTCACCCCATTCGCGCACGGAACTGGGTCTCCACCGCTTCGAGCTTGGAGGCTCCGACCGATGAAAGACCTTACCCCCACAGTCACCTGCGGGCCGATGCCCGCCTCGCGCCGCGTCTGGCACACGGGCGAGCTGCACCCACAGATCCGCGTGCCGATGCGCGAGATCGACCTGCACCCCTCGGCCGGGGAGCCGCCGGTGACCGTCTACGACAGCTCCGGCCCCTACACCGATCCCGCCGCCGAGATCGCGATCGACCAGGGCCTGCCACGCCTGCGCGAGGGCTGGATCGACGCCCGCGCCGACACCGAAAGCTACGATGGACGCCATGTGAAGCCCGAGGACAACGGTTTTGCCGAAGGCGCGCGGGCGGTGCCCGAGTTTCCGGTCCGCCACGCGCCGCGCCGGGGCAGGGACGGCAAGCCGGTCACCCAGCTGGCCTACGCCCGCGCCGGGATCATCACTCCCGAAATGGAGTTCGTGGCGATCCGCGAGAACCTCGGGCGCAAGGCTGCCAAGGCCAAGCTGGCGCGCGATGGCCAAGACTGGGGCGCTTCCATCCCCGATCACGTCACGCCCGAATTCGTGCGCGACGAGATCACCCGCGGCCGCGCGATCATTCCCGCCAATATCAACCACGCCGAGCTTGAGCCGATGATCATCGGCCGCAACTTCCTGGTGAAGATCAACGCCAATATCGGCAACTCGGCGGTGACCTCCTCGATGGCCGAGGAAGTGGAGAAGATGGTCTGGGCGACGCGCTGGGGCGCGGACACGGTCATGGACCTCTCGACGGGCCGCAACATCCACAACATCCGCGACTGGATCCTGCGCAACTCGCCGGTCCCCATCGGCACGGTGCCGCTCTACCAGGCGCTGGAGAAGGTCGGCGGCATCGCCGAGGACCTGACGTGGGAGGTGTTCCGCGACACGCTGATCGAACAGGCCGAACAGGGGGTGGACTACTTCACCATCCACGCGGGCGTGCGGCTGCACATGATCCCGATGACGGTGAACCGGGTGACGGGGATCGTCAGCCGGGGCGGCTCGATCATGGCCAAGTGGTGCCTGCACCATCACCGCGAGAGCTTCCTCTACGAGCATTTCGAGGAGATCTGCGAGATCGCGCGCGCTTATGACGTGTCCTTCTCGCTCGGCGACGGGTTGCGGCCGGGCTGCATCGCCGACGCCAACGACGAGGCGCAGTTCGCCGAACTCGAGACGCTCGGCGCGCTGACGCAGGTGGCCTGGAAGCATGATTGCCAGGTGATGATCGAGGGGCCGGGCCACGTCGCCATGCACAAGATCAAGGCCAACATGGACAAGCAGCTCGAGACCTGCGGCGAGGCGCCGTTCTACACATTGGGGCCGCTCACCACGGATATCGCGCCGGGCTACGACCACATCACCTCCGGCATCGGCGCGGCGATGATCGGCTGGTTCGGCACGGCGATGCTTTGCTACGTGACGCCCAAGGAACACCTTGGGCTGCCGGACCGCGACGACGTGAAGGTGGGGGTGATCACCTACAAGATCGCCGCCCATGCCGCCGATCTCGCCAAGGGCCACCCGGCAGCGCAGATCCGCGACGACGCGCTGTCGCGTGCCCGCTTCGAGTTCCGCTGGGAGGATCAGTTCAACCTTGCGCTCGATCCGGACACCGCACGATCCATGCACGACGAGACCCTGCCCAAGGAGGCGCATAAGGTCGCGCATTTCTGCTCGATGTGCGGGCCGAAGTTCTGCTCGATGCGGATCAGCCACGATATCCGCGCCGAGGCGCAGAAGGAGGGCATGGCAAGGATGGCCGAGAAGTTCCGCGAAGGCGGCGCGCTCTACCTGCCGAAGCGGGAGGAGGGGGCGTGACCGCGCAGCGCCGCCGAAAGGCCGGCGCAGGCGCATTCCGCGGGCTATGATCGCGGGCGCGGGGCAGGCAGGGTGAATCCCGCCGGCCTGCCCCGAGAGCCGGGGGCCTTGCCCCCGGACCCCCAGGATATTGGGACCTAGAAGACGGGCATTCCGGCGCGGCCCCGAGAGGCTGCCGGCGCGGCCTCAGGCGCCCCAGGTCTTGCGCAGGACGCGCAGCCAATTGCCGTGGCAGAGCTTGTCCATCAGCGCGGCATCAACGCCATGGGCGGTCATTGCCGCGCGCAGCTTGGGCAGCCCGGCGATGTCGGTGATGCCCTCGGGCACGGTCGCGCCGTCGAAGTCCGAGCCGAAGCCGACCCGGTCCTCGCCGAGCTTCCCGATCAGGTGATCGAGGTGGCGCAGCACCACGTCGAGACCGCAGTCGCTGCCCATCCGCCCGTCCTCGCGCAGGAAGGCGGTGGCAAAGTTGATGCCGACCATGCCGTCGCTCTCGGCGATCATTGCCAGCTGCCGGTCGGTCAGGTTGCGGGCATGGGTGGTGACCGCATGGGCGTTGGAATGGGTGGCGACCAGTGGCGCGTCCGTCAGCGCGGCGACGTCGTCGACGCCTTTCTCGTTGAGGTGCGACAGGTCGATCATGATCTTCAGCGCGTTGCACTCCTTCACCAGCCGCTTGCCGGCCTCGGTCAGGCCCGCCCCGATGTCGGGCGTCGCGGGGAAGCGGAAGGGCACGCCGTTGCCGAAGATCGTCGGCCGCGACCAGACCGGGCCGAGCGAGCGCAGTCCGCGGGCGTGCAGCGCGTGCAGCTCTTCGAGGTTGGGGCCGATCGCCTCGGCGCCCTCGAGATGCAGCACGGCGGCCATCTTCGGTCCGGCGAGCGCGGCCTCGATCTCGGCCGCGGTGGTGCAGGGGGTGATCGCCCCGGCGGCGGCCAGCGCCTCGAAGGCCTCGACGCCGCGCCAGGTGGTCTCCAACGCATCGAGCTGGGGGATCATCTCGGGCAGGGGCAGGTCGTATTGCGGCTGGCTCATCGCCTGGTCCATGTCGACGCCGGGCGTGGCGGGGCTTGGCACGAAGATGGCGAAGAAACCACCGCCGAAACCGCCGGCGCGCGCGCGCGGCAGATCGATGTGACCGCTGCCGAGGCCGTTGGCCACGCCGCTTGCGGTGACCGCGCCGCCGAGCAGGCGCAGCAGAAGGTCATTGTGGCCGTCGAAGATGGGCGGGGTGGTGGCGAGCGTCATGCGGCGTCTTTCGATATGCAGTGAGCGGGATCAGGTGAGCAGGTAGCCGAGGGCAAGCACCCAGGCCGAGAGCAGAAGCAGCAGGCACAGCATATAGCTGCCGTTCCAGCGCAGGCCGACATGGCGCGCGCTGACATTGCCGAAGCTGCCGGTGAGCAGCGTGGTGGCGGTGAAGGGTGAACTGACGCCGCCGAGCGCCCAGCCCGCGGTGATCGCGACCACGATGACCTCGGCGCGAACGCCCAGCTGATCGGCACTTGGCACCAGCGGGGCGATCAGCGTCACCGCCAGAATGGGGTTCATGCCGAGCTGCCCCAGCAGCGGGATGATCCAGACGAAGCTGACCAGCACCAGCGCCGGCGGCAGATCCTCGGGATGAAAGCCCGAGGACTTGACCAGCGGCGCCAGCAGCGGCGCGCCGATGGTGCCGATGAAGCCGGCCATCATCAGCAGCGTGACCTCGCCGCGGTACGCGGGCAGCTCGCGGAAGACGAACTGGGCACTGCGGTTGCGCAGCGGTGCTCCGCCCTCGCGCTTTTGCAGCAGCGCCCAGCAGGTCGCCATGAGCGGCACGATCAGCAGAACGATGGCGATGATGCGCAGCCCGGTGAGCGATTGCAGCACCAGCACCGAGACCCCGAGCAGGCCAAGCAGCACCAGCAGCGGCGTCATCAGTGCCCAGCTGCCTTCGGGCGCGCTGCGCGGCACCGGCGGATGCGACAGCCGGGGTTTGAAGATCGTGTCCAGCGCCCAGCCGGTCAGGGTGATCAGCGCCGAGGTGCCGAGCGCCGGCAACACCACGGAGGCCCAGCTGGTGCCGGGGATCAGCGCCGTGGTGATGGCAACCGAGAAGGACATCGGCGACCACGGCAGCGAGGCGACGAAACCGCGCTGGATCGCCAGCAGCATGCGGCGGGTGCGGTGGCTGCGGATCTCGGCATCGGGCTCGTCCTGCGCGGCGGCGGTGGCGAGACTGCCGAGCAGCGCGATGGCGCCATAGTTGAGCAACAGCGCAAAGGCCTGCCCGCCCAGGGTCAGGGCAATGTAGCGCCGGCCCGGCGGCTGCATGGCAAGGAAACTGCCCGCGGCGCGGATCGAGCTGGCCTGCTGCGCGGCGCTGCGCAGCGTCGCCAGCGCCGCGAAGAAGGCGGCGATGAAGGCGGCCGAGTGGAAGGCCTTGAGCAGCACCTCCTGCCAGGCCTCGACCCGCCAGATCAGCGCCAGGCCGAGCAGCACAGCCGTTGCCACGAAGAGCCTGCGTCCGGGCGCGACCTGGAGCGTCAGAAGCCCCACCAGCAACGTCACCGCGGGCACCACGAGCCAGTCTAGCGGACCGGTGAGATGCCATTCCTGGACGATGACGAGGCAGGTGATGAGGACCAACAGCAGGCCGGTCGGGGGTGCAAGGGCGGTGTGGGGCGCGGGTGGCGTCATGGGCACGGTGCAGAATCCAGTCTCGTGCGGGCTTATGTCCGGACATAGACCATCCTTGGGGGACAAGGGCAATGCCTCCGCGGGCACGAGGACGTGCCCGGCGCGCAGGGGCACCCCCGGAGGCATGTCGCGGATTTCGGGGGCGTTTCGGGCAGAGGTTCGGGCGGAAGCCGCGGAGTTGACCGGCAATCCCGCCCGTCACGAAAGCTTCACCGAAATGACATGCAACCGAATCTGTTGCGTCACAGCCTCGATACCCAGCGGGGCGAGAAGCCGCCTCGGACAGTCTGGGGGAACCATGCTCACCGTCGAACATCTGACGAAGCGCTTCGGCGCCAACACCGCCGTGGACAGGGCGAGCTTCACCGTCGACCGCCCGATGATGATCGGCATCATCGGCCGTTCCGGCGCGGGGAAATCGACCTTCCTGCGGATGATGAACCGGCTCACCGACGCCACCGAGGGCCGGCTGCTCTTCGAGGGCCGCGACGTGCTGCAGCTGAAGGGCGCCGAGAAACGCGGCTGGCAGTCGGACTGCGCGATGATCTTCCAGCAGTTCAACCTGGTGCCGCGCATGGACGTGGTGTCGAACGTGCTGCACGGCACGCTCGCCCGGCGGGGCACGCTGGCGACGATGTTCAACCTCTACCCGCGCGAGGACATCCATCGCGCCATCGACATTCTCGAGCGGCTCGGCATCGCGGCCCATGCGGCGAAGCGCGCCGAGGCGCTCTCGGGCGGGCAGCAGCAGCGCGTCGCCATCGCCCGCGCGCTCATGCAGGACCCCAAGGTGATCCTCGCCGACGAGCCGATCGCCTCGCTCGATCCGATGAACGCCCAGCTGGTCATGGACAGCCTGCGCCGCATCCACGACGAGGACGGCCGCACGGTGATTGCCAACCTGCACACGCTCGATACCGCGCGGCGCTACTGCGACCGGGTCATCGGCATGCGCGACGGGCGCATCGTCTTCGACGGCACCCCGGCGCAGCTGACCACCGGCGTGGCCCGCGACATCTACGGGGCCGGCGCCGATTTTTCGGAAAATGCCACCTCCACCGAGATCCGTGACCCCGTGGCCACGGCAATCATTCGGGCTGCGGAAGTCGCGGTCTGATCACCCGGACCCAACGGGACGGGTCCAAATCCACATGAGGGACAGAAGATGAAGAAACTGATCGCGGCCGCTCTGGCCAGCACCCTGCTCGCGGGCGCAGCCCAGGCGCAGGAGATCACCGAGTTCCGCCTCGGCATCCTCGGCGGCGAAAACGCCCAGGACCGCATGACCTCGAACCAGTGCTTCGCCGACAAGATCGCCGAGGCGCTCGGCGTCGAGGTGAAGGTCTTCACCCCGGCTGACTACAACGGCGTGATGCAGGGCCTGCTCGGCGGCACCATCGACGCGGCCTGGATGGGCGCATCCTCTTATGCCGGCACCTATATTGCCGACCCCGAGGCGGTCGAGCCGGTGCTGGTCAAGCAGAACCTCGACGGCTCGATCGGCTACTACTCGATCGGTTTCGCCCGCGCCGACAGCGGCGTCACCTCGCTCGAGGATCTCAAGGGCAAGAAGTTCGGCTTCGGCGATCCGAACTCGACCTCGGGCTACCTGATCCCGTCGATCGAGATCGCCGCCGCGGGCTACGACATGACCCCCGGCGCCTACTTCGGCGACGTCGTCTTCACCGGCGGCCACGAGCAGACCATCGTCGCGGTGAACAACGGCGACGTCGATGGCGGCGTGACCTGGGCCGACGGCCAGGGCAACTGGGAAGACGGCTACAACTCTGGCGCGCTGCGCAAGGCGGTGGACGCGGGTCTCGTCGACATGAACGAGCTGGTGCAGATCTGGCAGTCGAACATCATCCCCGAAGGCCCCTTCGTCATCCGCAAGGCGCTGCCGCAGGACGTCAAGGATGCCGTCACCGAGCTGACCGCCAACCTCTGGGAAGAAGACCCCGACTGCGCCTACGGCGTGGCCGCGGGTGATGCCAAGGACTTCATCCCGGTGACCCACGCCGAGTACGAGTCGATCGTCGCGGCGCGCCAGTCCGTGTCGAACTGATCGCTTTCCATCGAGAGGTCCCGCCGGTGCGGGGCCTCTTCTTGTTTGCGGCGGGGCGCCGTCCCGCCTGACAGGCCCGCCAAGCAGGACCAGAGCAGATGACCCAGACCCCCGACGCCCCCCACGATCCGCGCGGCCACTACCTGGCCCTGATGGCGCAGCGGCGCCTCTATGGCGGGATCACCCTCGCGCTTTTCGTGCTGCTGATGGTGTCGGGCTTCATGCTCGCCGATGAGCGCAACGCGGGCGGTTTCTGGAACGGCCTGCCGCAGGTCTTCGACTTTCCCGCCGACGTGCTTGCAGACACGCTGCCGAAGCTCGCCGCGCTGCCCGGACATTTCGTGACGTACTTCCCCGCGCTGGTCGAGACGATCAACATCGCGGCGGTCTCGACGCTGCTTGGCGCCGTTGCGGCGATCGCGCTTTCGCTGCTTTCGACCCGCGGGCTGGCGCGCTGGCCTCGGTTGATCCCGGTGTTCCGACGGTTCATGGACATCCTGCGCGCCGTCCCAGAGATCGTCGTGGCGCTGGTGCTGATCTTCGTGCTGGGCGGCGGGCCGGTGCCCGCCATGCTGGCCATCGCGCTGCACACCGCCGGCGCGCTCGGCAAGCTGTTCTCGGAAGTCAACGAGAACGCCGACCTCAAACCCGTCGAGGGGCTCTCCTCGGTCGGGGCCAGCTGGCTGCAGAGCATGTGGCTGGGCGTGGTGCCGCAGGTCTCGCCCAACTACTTCAGCTACGCGCTGCTGCGCTTCGAGATCAACATCCGCGCCTCGGCCATCCTCGGCTTCGTCGGGGCGGGGGGGATCGGCTACGAGCTGCGCAACGCCATGGCCTGGGGCAAGGGCCGCTTCGACGAGGCGGCCGCGATCTTCCTGCTGCTCTTCCTGACCATCGTCGTCTTCGACCAGCTTTCGAGCCACGTGCGAAATGCGATGATCTCCTCCAAGAAAGGGGGCCACTGACATGGCCGACACCGCGCTCTACGCCTCCGCCGACCGGGTCTTCCGCCGCAAGAGGATTGTCGCCTTCGGCCTGCCTGCCGTGATCCTGCTGTACCTCGGCTATATCTTCTTCGCCTTCGATCTGCCGGGGCTGGCCGGGCGGGCGCGCTGGGACAACGCCCGCACGCTGCTCGCCGACACCTGGAGCTACAAGACCCATGTCACCCGCGACAATCGCGGCGGCGATGTTGCGGTCGCCATCGAGGGCGAGCGCAAGGGCTCCTATCCGCAAGGCACGGCGCCCGACTGGGTGCTCCCGCAGGACGACGGCGCGGTGCGCGTCGCGCTGTCCGGCGGTCAGGAGGTGCTGCTGTTGCCCGGCAACGGCTTTCGCTGGGAGGTGCCGGGCTTCGGCCTGATCGAGGCGCGCCTCGAAGGGCGCAAGATCGTCAGCAACCTGCCTGAAGAAGGCTTGCCTGACTGGATCTCCGCCTCTCCTTCGCGCCTTCAGGTCACCGCCGACGGCGCGCGGGTGGCGCTGACCCGTTCGAAGACCGAGCTCTTCCGCTATTTTCCGGGCTGGGAGCTGTTCTTCTTCACGCTCGACAGCCCCTACCACGGCCATGGATTCGGCGAGATCCTCCTCGGCGCGCAGATCGATCCCGCGCGCGGCAATATCGCCGGAGCGTGGCAGGACTTCTGGCACAACCCCATGTGGCGCCACGCCGATGTGGCCTGGGCGCTGTTCGAGACGCTTCTCATGGCCTTCCTCGGGACGATGGGCGCGGCGCTGGTGGCTCTGCCGCTGGCTTTCCTCTCGGCCAGGAACTTCGCGCCCCTCATGGCCCTGCGGTTCGGCGTGCGGCGGGCCTTTGACTTCCTGCGCGGGGTGGACGGGCTGATCTGGACCATCGTGCTCAGCCGTGCCTTCGGGCCGGGGCCGCTGACCGGCGCGCTGGCGATCCTGCTCACCGACACCGGCTCCTTTGGCAAGCTCTTTTCCGAGGCGCTGGAAAATGTCGACGGCAAGCAGATCGAGGGCGTCGCCTCGACCGGGGCAAGGCCGATCCAGCGCTACCGCTTCGGGGTGATCCCGCAGGTCGTGCCGGTGCTGGTCAGCCAGGTGCTCTACTTCCTGGAATCCAACACGCGCTCGGCGACGATCATCGGCGCGATCACCGGCGGCGGCATCGGCCTGCTGCTCACCCAGGCGATGATCACCCAGAAGGACTGGGAAGAGGTGACCTACTACATCATCCTCGTCATCCTGATGGTGATGGCGATGGACAGTGCGTCCGGCTGGCTGCGCCGCAAGCTGATCAAGGGGCTCTGAATGGCGCGGCTCGGGCCTGAGCCCCTCGTGCATCCCGACTGCGAGATCATCGACTCCGAGCTTGGCACCTATGTCGAGATCGGCCGGGGCTCGCGGCTGAACCGGGTGGAGATGGGCGACTATTCCTACTGCGACCGCTGTGCGGACCTGGCCAATGCCACGGTCGGGAAATTTTCGAATATCGCAAGCTTCACCCGCATCGGCCCGACTGATCACCCGATGGGCAATGCCTCGCTTCACCACTTTCTCTATCGCTCCGAGGATTACTGGGACGATGCCCGCCGCGACGAGGCATTTTTCGCGGCCCGCCATGCGCGGCGCGCCCAGATCGGACATGACACCTGGATCGGCCATGGTGCCGTGGTGCGCCCCGAGGTGACCATCGGCCATGGCGCAGTGGTCGCCGCTTCGGCGGTGGTGACCAGGGACGTGGCGCCCTATACCATCGTTGCGGGCGTGCCGGCGCGGCCCTTGCGGCCCCGCTTTGCACCCGACCTGGCCGAGCGCATGATCGCTCTGGCCTGGTGGGACTGGCCGCATGCGCTGTTGCGTGAGCGGCTGGCGGACTTCCGATCGATGCCGGCGGAGGCCTTTCTCGAGAAATACCAGCGCGTGGAGGGCGGTCCCACGTGAGCGGGGGGCTGCCGCGGTTCCGTTGCGAGGGCTGTGGAGGATCATGCCGAGGCGGCGCCGAAACCCTGCGCCTCCGGGGACTGGGGCGCGCTGGACCAGGTTTCGGGCGCACTGCCGAGGGTGAAGCGGCCGACGTTCTGGCTCAGGGCCAGAGCCGCTGACTGTAGGTCCGAGCTGGCGGCGGAGGTCTGCTCGAACATCGCGGCATTCTTCTGCGTGGTCATGTCGAGTTCACCCACCGCGCTGTTGAGCTCGGACAGTCCCGTGGACTGCTCGCGGGCCGCTTCGGCGATGGCGGTGACCCGCTCGGCGATGGTGCGGATCGATTCGATGATCTCCTTCAGCGCGCCTCCGGTGCGCCCGACCAGCCGCACGCCGTTCTGCACGTGGTCGGACGAGGCGGAAATCTGCGTGTTGATCTCGCTCGCCGCCTCGGAGCAGCGCTGCGCAAGCAGCCGCACCTCCGAGGCGACGACGGCGAACCCCAGGCCGGCATCACCGGCCCGCGCCGCCTCCACCCCGGCGTTGAGCGCAAGCAGGTTGGTCTGGAAGGCAATGTCGTCGATGACCTTGATATTGCCGGATATCGTCTGGAAGGACGCTTCGATGATGCCGATGGCCTCGATGGTTTCGCGCACAACTTCGCCGCTGACCTGCGCGTCCTCGCGGGCCTTGCCCACGATCCCGTCAACATCGGCGGCGTTCCTTGCCGCCTCGGAGACCGAGGCGGTGAGCTGGTCGAGCGCGGCGGCGGTTTCCTCGACTGTGGCGGCCTGGCGTTCGGTGCGCTGTCCGAGCTCTTCGGAGGCCTGGGCGATATGCGCGACGTCGTGGTTGATCGCCTGGGCGTTCTGCGACACGTCGGCCATCGCCTGCTGGAGCTTGTCGGTGGCGCGGTTGAAGTCGTTGCGCAGACCCTCGTAGTCGGCGGGAAACTCCTGCCCGATCGTACTGCCAAGATCGCCGTCGGCGAGCCGGGCGAGCGCATCTTGCAGCGCCGCCACCACCTCTTCCTGCGCGCTCTGCATCGCCGCGCGGCTGCTGGCACCGGACTTCAGATCGTCGCGGCTTTGCCGCAGGTCGCGGCGCAGCGCGTCGAGCGCACGGGCAATGTGTCCGATCTCGTCACCCCGCTTCTGTGCCGGGATCTCGCTGTCGTAATTGCCGCCGGCGACCTCGCCCACGGCGGCGGTGATCCGGCCGAGCGGCCGCGCGAGATTGCGCGCCGCGAAGGCCGCCACCAGCAGGGCGGCGAGAAGGACGGGGATCGCGGCGCGCGCAAGCTTCTCGAGCAAGACACGCGGACCGGCGGCGATCACCTCGGCGGGTTCGGCGGCCAGCAGCGCCCAGGTGGTGCTGGCCGCGGCATCGGCAGGGCCGAGATGGACCGGCTGGTAGGCCGCGGTGAGGACTTCGCCATCGGGCAGGGTGAGGTCGGCAACGCCGCTTTCACCTGCCAGGGCTGCAACAAAGGCTGGGTTTTCGGCCGCGGCGCTTCCCGGAGTGTCGCGCGGATCCGACAGCCCACCGGCGCTGCGCCGGGTGAGATCGGGACCCACCAGCGCAATCCGCGTCGTGTCGGTGAGCGCCGAAGGCATGGTCAGGATGTTGCTGACCTGTGTCACCTCCAGCTCGAACACCAGGGCCCCAACCGTATCCCCCCATTCATTGGCGAGCGGCATCGCGAGGAACCCGACGAAAATATCGTCCAGCATTGGGTCCGGAGCGAAATCGCCGAAACCGAACGCCGCGCCCTCGGCCAGTGCACCGCGCACCGCCGAGCCGAGCGCTCCACCGTCGTCGCCAAGCGTGGTGGCGAAATGGCCCTGCTTCCGGACCGAGTAGACGACCTCGCCCGCGGTCGAGACGATCAACAGGTCACGCAGGTCGATGGCCTCGACCACGCTGCGGAAGCCAGCGTGGAATTTCTTGTGAAAGAGCGAATAGGCAGTGGTGTCCGCCGCCTCCTCCAATGCAGCGCGGTCGTCGGGCGGGTTGGGGTTCTCGTCGACGTAGTAGCGGCGCAGGTGGGCATCCGCCTCGGGACCGAGGCCGGTGTAGGTGCTGAGGATGGCACTGGCGGCCTCGATCGTGCTGGTCTCATCCACAAACTCGCCGAGCGCTTCTAGCTTCTCGTCGAACCAGGCCTCGATCAGCGTGGCGCGGGTGTCGCGGACGGCGGCGAGGCGAAAGGAAACCTCGTGCATCAGCTGGTCGAGCGAAACGGTGTAGGCGATCGCGCCGGCGACACCGAGGCACCCGATTGCGATTGCGATTATCAGGGCGGGCAGTTTCACGGCGACCGAGAGGCTGCGCAGAAGCGACATGGCGGGCTCCTCTATCTGCTGGCAAAAAGGGGGCGATGCGCCCGCGGATGCCGCCAGTTCAATCACGAAACACTGAACAAGCAGCTAACTTCCGCGGGCAGCCTGCGTCAGTCAGGCAAGACGAAGGGGCTGGTCATGCGCGCCGCGGCGCTGGCATCGATCAGCAGGCAGTCGAAGAACTGCACTTCGCGCCTTTCGCGCGGACTGCCGGTGCGGATGTAGTGATCTGCCTGGCGCACCGCCTCGGCGGCAAAGACCGCAACGGGCTGCAACACGGTGTAGGCCAGTTCACCGGCCAGCACGGCGGTCACGGCGTCGGGCGAGCCGTCGAAGCCGCCGACCGTCACCGCTCCAAGCCGCCCGGTCTGTTTCAGCGCCGCCACGGCGCCAAGCGCCATCTCGTCGTTGCCGGCGATCAGCCCGGTGATCTCGGGGTGGGTGTCCAGCAGCGCCAGGGTCTGCTCGTAGCCGCGCGTGCGATCCCAGTCCGCGGCGGCAAGAGCGACGCGCTGCAAGCCTTCGACAGGGTCGAGCACGTTCGCGTAGCCCTTCGAACGGATCGCGGCATTGGGATCGGAGGCGGCGCCAAGCAGTTCGACATAGGTGCCGTTTGCCGCCATTGCCGCTTGCCAGTGGCGCGCACCCAGTTCCGCGCCCTGCGCGTTGTTCGAGAGCAGCTGCGCCACCGCCAGACCGGGCTGCGCGAGCCCGGCGTTGACCACGAAGACCGGGATTCCCGCCGATTTCGCCCGCCGCACCGCCTCGGCCGAGGCCGTGGCATCCGCCGGGTCGAGGATGATTGCATCGACCCCCGCGGCGATGGCGCCATCGACCTGCGCCCCTTCGATCAGCGTGTTGCCTTCATGCGCGGCAACGACGGCCTTGTATCCGAGGTCGTTTGCCGTGGCCTTGGCGACCGCGCCCTCGGCCGCCCAATAGGGGTTCTGGGGATCGTTGACGATGATGCTGATCCGCCCCTCGGCCCGCGCCTGCGCGCCGCCGAGTGCAAGCGCGAGCAGCAGCACCCGCAGCGCCGCACGCCGGAGCGCGGGCAGGAGCGGGGCCGAGGCGCGGTTCCCGGATGGGATCCGGCCATGGGCATGGTCAGGCGGGGCGAATCCGCGAAGGGCGACGGCACGGTGGCGCATGGGAACTCTCCTGTCCCCGGCGGCGCGGCCTGCGGACCGGGTGGCGGGGTCTTACGCCAGGAGAATTGAACATCCGCTTAAGGCCCGCCGCCCCCGTCAGGGGAGACCCGGCTATTCGGCCGCCATGCGCTGCCCCTGCATCGCCGAGATCAGCCTGGCCCCGGCCTCGCCGGCGAGGTAGGTCAGTCGTCCGCCGCTGACCGTCGCCTCGATGGCGCGGCTCTGGGTGTCGATCACCACGAAATCGGCGCGTTTGCCGTGGTCGAGGCTGCCGCGGTCCACCAGGCCCATGATCTCTGCCGGGGTGGTCGAGATCATCGCCCAAGCCTCTGGCAGCGTGCGCAGCCCCTTGTCGACGAGGGTCCAGGCCGCCTCGGCAAGGCAAGGATAGTGGTAGTCCGAGACCAGCGCGTCGCAAAGCCCGGCGGCGATCAGGTGCTGGGCGGAGATATTGCCCGCCTGGCTGCGGCCGCGCACCACGTTGGGCGCGCCCATGAGCACCGGGTCATTGAACGCGCGGGCGACCTTTGCGGCGCCGACGGTGGTCGGGAACTCGGCGATGCGCGCCCCGATCAGCCGGTAGTATTCGCGCGTGTCGCCATCGGGATCGTCGTGGCTGCCGTAGCGGATGTCATGGGTGTCGAAGCTCTCGGCCAGCGCGCAGAGGTGGCGCGGCACGTCGCGGGCGCGCGACTTGGCGTCTTGCAGGCGCGCGACGAAGGACTGCGGCGTGTCCCCGGCGCGCTCCGCCCAGAGCGCGAGCCGATGCGGATCCCGGTGCGCCACGTCGAGCGCCTCGGGCAGGTGATCGTTGAACACGACGTAGTCGATGCCATGCGCGATGACCGCCGCGAGCAGCCGCTCGCGGGTCTCCGGCATATGGGTTTCGCAGCGGACCTGCAGCCGCAGGTCGGTATGGGCGTGCGGCCGGTAGGCGGCGAGGGCGGCCATCACCTGTTCGGCGAAGTCGGGGCCGCGCATCCCGCCCTCCCAACTCCAGCATTGCGCCAGCCAGGCGGTGGTCACGCCATGGGCGGCTGCCTCGCGGTCGGTCCAGCGCAGCCCGGCGAGGATCGGGAAGGGAGCGGAGGGCCGCGGCGCGATGTGACGCTCGAAGGCATCGCCGTGCAGGTCGATGATGCCCGGCAGCACGAGGTAGCCCGAGAGGTCCACCTCGGGCAACGGTCCCTTGCTGATCACGCCGTCCTCGATCACCAGCGACCGCTTCTGCAATGCGCCCTCGCGGAGGATGGAGGCACCGGTGAGGCGCAGGGGGGGAAGTAGGGCCGTCATGCTGGATACCCGCCGTGGCTGCTCTGGGGTTTCGGCAGGTTCTATCCCGGCTCTGTGTCATCGGCGTGACGTTGCGCCGCGCCAGTCTCGTCATGGTTGATCGTCAGTGCCACGCGATCTCCGGCGAACCAGGTGTGGCCCTGTTCAACCGGCACGCCGTCGGGGCCGAGGTTGAGGCTCGACGAATGCAGCAGCGGCTCGCCCTCGCGCAGGTTCAGGTGCAGCGCCTGGGTGGCCGAGGCGGGCTCGGCGGTCAGCCGCGTCCAGGCGCGTGTGTAGTCGGCGATGCCGTGGCGGCGCAGCGCCTCGGTCACGGAATTCACCTCGCCCAGCGTGACATCGAAGCCGGGCAGGCGGGTGATCGGAAAATAGGAGACGAAATGCGCCATCGGCACGCCTCCGGCAAGCGAGATACCCTCGTGCACCAGCAGTGGCTCGCCGGGCCGGAGCTTGAGGGTCTCGCCCTCTCCTGTGTCGGCGGGGCGAATCTCCATGCGCAGTTGGCGGCGGTCGGGCAGGCGGCCCGAGGCGCGCACGTTCTGGCTGAAGCGGGTGCGTCCGCCGATCGGGTAGTCCATCGGAGCCAGGCGCACGAAGACCCCGGCGCCGCGGCGCGAATGGGTCAGGCCGCGCTCGGCCAGATCCGAGAGCGCATGGCGCACCGTGTGACGGTTGACCCCGAAACGGGTGGCCAGTTCGGCCTCGGTCGGGAGCTTGTCGCCGGGGCGGTAGTGGCCGCGCGAGATCTCGTCTTCGAGGGTTGTGGCAATGGCGTGCCAGACGGGGGAGCGGGGCATCAGGGAACCTTTGTCACCGAAACTTCATGCAATGAGCCCTTGCCCGACTCGGGGTGCAGGGCGTATCACATGTCTAGTTGTATAGTTATCTAGACAAATCGGCAAGGTGTCCAGATGGAAACTCCTGAACAGGAAATCGCCGCGCGGCAGGGCTGGATGGGCCTCTTGGCGCGCGCCCCGGCTGAGCGGCTTGCGGAACTGCTGGGGAGGGAGGCTCTGCCCGGCTTCGACTGGCTGCGCGTGCCCGAGACCGGCGGCGTCATGGTGCGCGGCCGCATGGGTGGCACGGGCGCGCCCTTCAACCTCGGAGAGATGACCGTGACCCGCTGCGCGCTGCGGCTCGAGAGTGGCGAGGTGGGTCATGCCCATGTGCAGGGCCGCAACCGCGCCCATGCCGAACGCGCCGCGCTCGTGGATGCGCTGATGCAGGGGCCGCGGGCCGATGAGATGCAGGCCTCGGTTCTGGTGCCGCTGGCCTCGGAAGAGGCGGCACGGCGGGACGCGCGGGCGGCGCGGGCCGCGGCGACGAAGGTGGACTTCTTCACCATGGTGCGGGGGGAATGATGTCGGCAGATGTGATGAACGGCAACGTGCTGACGGGCGGCTTTGCCGACGCCCCGGTGCAGGCGGCACGCGCCTTCCGCGCGGCGCTCGAGGCCATGGCGCGGCCGGGCCGGATCGAGACCGTCGAAGGAGCCGAGGCGCCGGGGATTTCCACGGCGGCGGCGGTGCTCCTGCTGACGCTCTGTGACCGCGAGACGCCGATCCACCTTGCGCCCGGCTGCGACGGCGCGGCGCTGAAGCGCTGGATTGCCTTCCACATCGGTGCGCCGGTGGTGGCGGCGGAGGAGGCGATGTTCGCCCTCGGCGGCTGGCAGGCGCTGAAGCCGCTCGACCGCTACCGGATCGGCACCGCCGAATACCCGGACCGCTCGGTGATGCTGATCGTCGAGGTGGAGTCTCTGGAGAGCGCCGGCATGAAACTCACCGGGCCCGGCATCGAGAGCGAGGCGGCGCTGAATTTGCCCGAGGTCGAGGCCTTCGCGCGCAACGGCCTTCTCTTCCCGCTCGGCTGGGATTGCTACTTCACCGCGCAGGACCGTCTGGCGGCGCTGCCGCGCACGACCAAAGTGGAGGCGCTCTGATGTATGTGGCTGTGAAAGGCGGCGAGCGCGCGATCGACGCGGCGCATGAATGGCTGGCCGAGGAGCGGCGCGGGGACACAACTGTGCCCGAGCTCACCGTGCCGCAGATTCGCGAGCAGATGGCGCTGGCGGTGAACCGGGTGATGGCCGAGGGCTCGCTCTACGATCCCGATCTTGCGGCGCTGGCGATCAAGCAGGCGCGGGGCGACCTGATCGAGGCGATCTTCCTCATCCGCGCCTACCGCACGACCCTGCCGCGGCTCGGCCATTCCGCGCCGGTGGACACCACCGGGATGCGCTGCGACCGGCGCATCAGCGCCACCTTCAAGGACGTGCCGGGCGGGCAGGTGCTGGGGCCGACCTTCGACTACACGCACCGTCTGCTGGACTTCGCGCTGGAGGCAGAGGGAGAGGCGCCGCGTGCCCGCGAGGCCGAGCCGCGCCGCGAGCCGACGCCGCGGGTGACCGAGTTCCTGAACAAGGACGGTCTGATCCAGGATGAGCCACGCTCGGATGGCACGCCTCCCGACATGACACGCGAGCCGATGGAATATCCCGCCGGCCGCCCGCTGCGCCTGCAGGCGCTGACCCGTGGCGACGAGGGCTTCGTGCTGGGCATGGCCTATTCCACCCAGCGCGGCTACGGCCGCAACCACCCCTTCGTCGGCGAGCTGCGCATCGGCGCGGTCGAGGTCGAGATGGAGGTGCCCGAGCTGGGCTTTTCCGTCTGCATCGGCGAGCTGACCCTCACCGAATGCGAGACCGTGAACCAGTTCGCCGGATCGAAGACCGAGCCGGCGCAGTTCACCCGCGGTTACGGGCTGGTCTTCGGCCAGACCGAGCGCAAGGCAATTTCGATGGCGCTGGTCGATCGGGCGCTGCGCTGGGAGGAACTGGGCGAGGAGAACATCGGCGCCCCGGCGCAGGACGAGGAGTTCGTTCTGGCGCATTCCGACAATATTCAGGGGACAGGTTTCCTCGAACATATCAAGCTTCCGCACTACGTCGACTTTCAGTCCGAGCTGGAACTTGTCCGCAAGATGCGGGCAGAGGCTCTGGGCACAGCAAAATTCAAGGAGGCTGCGGAATGAGCAAGGGTTATCACGGGGCGAAACTGCCCGAACTGCCGAAGGGTCAGGACTGGTACTGCGCGCTGGTCGAGGTGGTCCGCATGCCGGGCACGCCCTGTCCCTTCTTCGGCGACGAAGAGGGAGAGGTCGACGAGGACGCGGCGCTGGCGGTGCTGTGGATCTGCCTCTCGGCCAATTCCCCGGCCGAGGTCGAGGTGCAGCTGTCGGAGCATGTCGCGGAATGCGGCGGCGTGGCCAGCAGCATCGAGGATGTCCGGCTGATCTCGGCCCCCTCGGACCTGCCGCTCGACGAGGACGGCGCGGTCGACGAGGGGCTTCTGGAAGCCTTCAGCGACCCCGACCTCGGCGACGAGATCGTCTGGGGCGAAATCTACCTCTTCGGCGAGGAGCCAGAGTCATGACGGAGCAGGCCTACAATTTTGCCTATCTCGACGAGCAGACCAAGCGGATGATCCGCCGCGCGCTGCTCAAGGCGCTGGCGGTGCCGGGCTACCAGGTGCCCTTCGCCAGCCGCGAGATGCCGATGCCCTACGGCTGGGGAACGGGGGGCGTGCAGGTGACTGCCGCCTGCCTCACCCCCGAGGACCGGCTGAAGGTCATCGACCAGGGCGCCGATGACACCACCAACGCCGTCTCGATCCGCAAGTTCTTCGAGCGCACCGCCGAGGTGGAGACCACCGAGCACACCGCCGAGGCGACGGTGATCCAGACCCGCCACCGCATCCCCGAGCAGCCGCTCGGGGAAGGGCAGATCCTGGTCTACCAGGTGCCGATCCCCGAGCCGCTGCGCTTCCTCGAGCCCCGTGAGACCGAGACCCGCAAGATGCACGCGCTGGAAGAATACGGTTTGATGCACGTCAAGCTCTACGAGGACATCGCCCACAACGGCGCGATCTCGACCGCCTATGCCTACCCGGTGAAGGTCGAGGGGCGCTACGTGATGGACCCCTCGCCGATCCCGAAGTTCGACAACCCCAGGCTCGAGAGCGCGGCGATCCAGCTTTTCGGCGCGGGCCGCGAGCAGCGCATCTACGCGCTGCCGCCGCACACCAGGGTGGTCAGCCTCGATTTCGAGGACCACCCGTTCGAGGCCAGCAAGGCGGACCACGACTGTGATCTCTGCGGCTGCGGCACCAGCTACCTCGACGAGGTGATTACCGACGACGCGGGCGGGCGGATGTTCGTCTGCTCCGACACCGACTTCTGCGCCTCGCGGCAGGCCGACGGTCACCGTGGCGCGCTCTCCCCGCAGGAGGAACTCGCATGACCCCGCTGCTCTCCGTCCAGGGCGTGACCAAGCACTACGGCGCACGGCTCGGCTGCGGCGACGTGAATTTCGATCTCTGGCCCGGCGAGGTCATGGGCATCGTCGGCGAGAGCGGATCGGGCAAGTCGACGCTGCTGTCGTGCCTGTCGGGGCAATTGCCCCCCGACGCGGGCAAGGTGGTCTTCGACACCCGCGCGGATGGCCCGCGCGACGTGCTGACCATGTCCGAGCCCGAGCGCCGGATGCTGGCGCGCACCGACTGGGCCTTCGTGCACCAGAACGCCCGCGACGGGCTGCGCATGGGGGTCTCGGCAGGCGGCAACGTCGGCGAACGGCTGATGGCCGTGGGCGCGCGCAACTACGCCGATATCCGCGCGCAGGCGATCGACTGGCTGGGCCGGGTGGAGATCTCGGAAGACCGCGTCGACGACCGTCCGCGTGCCTTCTCGGGCGGCATGCAGCAGCGCCTGCAGATCGCCCGCAACCTCGTCACCGGCCCGCGGCTGGTGTTCATGGACGAGCCGACCGGGGGCCTCGACGTCTCGGTGCAGGCGCGGCTTCTGGACCTGCTGCGCGGGCTGGTGCGCGAGATGGGGCTGTCGGCGGTGATCGTCACCCACGATCTGGCGGTGGTGCGGCTGCTCGCGGACCGGCTGATGGTGATGAAGGGCGGGCGCGTCGTGGAAACCGGGCTCACCGACCAGGTGCTCGACGATCCGCAGCATGGCTACACCCAGCTGCTGGTGTCGAGCGTGCTGCAGGTATGACCGGCGTGGCGCCTGTGGCGCGGGCGGGATCTGCGTATTTGGAAAGAGAAGAAGGACAGGTGTCATGATCCGGATCTCGGACGTGTCGAAGAGCTTCGTGCTGCACAACCAGGGCAGCGCGGTGATCCCGGTGATGGAGGGCGCCTCGCTCTCGGTGGCGCCGGGCGAATGCGTGGCGCTGGTGGGCAATTCCGGCGCGGGCAAGTCCACCTTGATGCGGATGATCTACGGCAACTACCTTGCCGGGGCCGGGCGCATCCTGGTGGGCGATGTGGATGTCGCGCGGGCCGAACCGCGCGAGATCCTGACGCTGCGCCGCGAGGTGCTGGGCTACGTCAGCCAGTTCCTCCGCGTGGTGCCGCGGGTGCCGACGCTCGAGGTCGTGGCCGAGCCGGTGCTGGCGGCCGGCGGCAGCGCTGAGGCAGGCGCGGCGCGGGCGCGCGCGCTCCTGGCGCGGCTCAACATTCCCGAACGGCTCTGGAGCCTTTCCCCCACCACCTTCTCGGGCGGTGAGCAGCAGCGGGTCAATATCGCGCGCGGCTTCGCGCATGGCTTCCCGGCGCTGCTGCTCGACGAGCCCACCGCCTCGCTCGATGCGACCAACCGCGCGGTGGTGCTTGACCTGATCGAGGAGGCTAAGGCGCGTGGCGCGGCGATCATCGGCATCTTCCACGACCTCGAGGCGCGACAGCGCGTCTGCGACCGCGAGATCGACGTCAGCGCCTTCACCCCGGCACGGGTCGCGTGAGCGGGCGGGTCTTCGCCCTCGTCGGCCCCTCGGGCGTCGGCAAGGACAGCCTGCTTGCCGAGGCCGCGGCGCGGGTGCCGGGTCTGCACGTGGTGCAGCGCGTGGTGACGCGCGCACCGGGGGCCGGGGGTGAACCCTGTCTCGCGGTTTCCGAAGAGGTGTTCGCGGAGATGCTGGCGGAGGGGGCCTTCGCCCTGCACTGGCGCGCGCACGGTCTGTGTTACGGCATCCGCCGGACCGAGCTGGCGCCGCGCGCTGCGGGCCGCCCGGTGGTGTTCAACGGCTCGCGCGGGGCGCTGGAGCAGGCGGCGCAGGTGCTGCCCGACCTGGAGGTGCTGCATGTGACCGCGCGGCCCGAGGTGCTGGCGGCGCGGCTGGCGGCGCGGGGGCGTGAGAGCCGCGAGCAGATCGCGGGCCGCCTTGCGCGTGCGGCACTGCCGCTGCCGCACGCGCTGAAGCAGGGGCTGACGGTCCATGAAATCGACAACTCCGGGCCGCTGGAGATCGCCGCGGCCCGGCTGGTGGCGCTGTTTCAGCCGGTGAGGGCATAGCGGTGGAGCAGGTGGAAGCGCCCGTCCTCCGCCTCGCCGAAAAGGCAGAGGTCGCGTACCTCGAAGGGCTGCGGCAGCAGCGGCGCAAGCACCGGCGCAAGCACCTCGGCGACCTGCTCGGCCTCGCCGAAGGCCAGCTTGCCGGTGAGCGTGAGGTGGAATTTGAACTCCGCCATCACGTAGGGGTAGCCCCAGCGCGCGAGGTTGTCTTCCTGCGCCGGGCTCAGGCGCGCCCGGCGGCGGCGCTCCAGCTCGGCCTCGGAGGGAGGGGCGCGGTGCGGGTCCAGCGTCTCGACCACCTCGGCGGCGAGGCGCGCCAGCGGCGTCGCATCGCCCTCGATGGTGAGCGCGAGGAAACTGCCGATGCGCGTGAGCGCGAGGCCGGAAAGGGTCACCGGCTTCAGCCGCGCCGCCAGCGCCGCGAGATCGGCCTGCAGCGCCTTGATGTCGCCGGTCAGCCGCATCGGCGGCTTGAGGGTGCCATGGAAGCCGTACTTGCGCGGCGTCTCGGTGATCTCGGCGATCGGGCGCGGCAGGCCCGGCAGCGGCGGATGGGCAACGAAGGCACCGCGCGCGGGGTCCCAGCCCAGCCAGGCGGCGGCGAACTCGGCCAGCGGCCCCGGTGGCGGGGCGACGTAGATGGCGTAACGGGAATAATCATGCATGGCGCGCGTCATGACAGCGTCATGTCACAGAAGCATGACGGCGCAAAGAGCGCCAAGAGAAAGAGGTAGACCATGGCACGGACCATCCTGAGCAATGCGCGGATCGTGCTCGAAGACGAGGTCATCGCCGGCACGCTGGTGATGCATGAGGGGCGCATAGAGGCGATCGATACGGGCCATGCCACCGTGGCCGGGGCCGAGGACTGCGACGGCGATCTGCTGATCCCCGGACTGATCGAGTTGCACACCGACAACCTCGAGCGTCACATGCAGCCGCGCCCCAAGGTGACCTGGCCGCATGCGGCGGCGATCCTTGCGCATGATGCCGAGCTGGCGGCCTGCGGCATCACTACGGTCTTCGATGCCATGCGCGTCGGATCGGTGGTGACCGATGCCAAGTCGAAATACGGAAAATATGCCCGCGCGCTGGCCGGAGAGCTGCTCGAGGCGCGCCGCCGCGACATGCTCAAGATCAGCCACTTCCTGCATCTGCGCGCCGAGACCTGCTCGGAAACACTGCTCGAGGAACTTGCCGAATTCGGTGCCGAGGACCGCGTGGGCATCCTGTCGCTGATGGACCACACGCCCGGACAGCGCCAGTTCCGCGATATCGAGAAGTACCGCGACTACATGTGCGGCAAGCACGGGTTGAGCGCCGAGGACTTCGACGCCCATGTGGACAATCTCACCCGGCTGCGCGGCACGCTCGGCGCGGCCCATGAGGCCGGCGCGGTGGCGGCGGCGCGGCGTCTCGGCGCGGTGCTGGCCAGCCATGATGACACCACTGCCGAGCATGTGGCGGTCAGCAAGGGGCACGGCGCGCGCCTTGCCGAGTTCCCCACCACGGTCGAGGCGGCGCGGGCCTGCAAGCAGATGGGCATCGCGGTGATGATGGGCGCGCCAAACCTCATCCGGGGCGGCTCGCATTCCGGCAACGTCGCGGCGGAAGAGCTGGCGCGGCACGATCTTCTGGACATCGTGTCGTCGGATTACGTGCCGGCGGCGCTGATGGGCGCGGCCTTCCTGCTCGCGGATCTCTGGGACGACCTGCCGCGCGGACTCGCCACGGTGAGCGCCGCGCCCGCCGCTGCCGCGGGGCTCGTCGATCGCGGCCGGCTCGCGCCGGGGCTGCTTGCCGACGTGGTGCGGCTGCGCCGGATCGAGGGCCAGCCCTGTCTGCGCGGCGTCTGGAGCCACGGGCGGCGCGTCGCCTGACGCGCGCCGGATATGCGTATTTGAAAAGAGAAGAAGGGTAGGGGCGCGGCCCCTGCCTTTCATCTTCCCGCAAATGCTCGGGGGCGAGGCGCACGGCGCCGAGGGGGCAGCGCACGAAAAAGGGGCCCCGCAGGGCCCCTTCGTCTTGTCCCGGATCAGCGGGATCAGCCGTCGTAATCGACCTCTTCCACCAGCCGCAGCGCCGCGCCGCGCTGTTCGGCAAGGGTCATCAGGTTGGTGTCGTCGGCGGTGAAGCTGCCCCAGCCCTTGACCAGATCGTCGGCCTCGGTGCCGGGCGCGATCGGGTACTCATAGTTGGCGTGGGCGTAGATCTCCTGCGCCTCGGGGGAGGTCAGGTATTCCATCATCTTCAGCGCGTTCTCGCGGTTCGGCGCTGATTTGGTCATCGCGACGCCGGAGATGTTCACATGGGTGCCGCCGTTCTCGAAGACCGGGAAGAGCACGTTGACCGAGTCGGCCCATTCCACCTGCTCGGGATCGTTCAGCATCTGGCCCATGTAGTAGGTGTTGCCGAGGCTGATGTCGCATTCGCCGGCCCAGATCGCCTTGACCTGCGCGCGGTCGTTGCCCTGCGGGCGACGGGCGAGGTTGTCCTTCAGACCCTGCAGCCACTCATTGGCATATTCCTCGCCGTGGTGGTGGATCATCGCCGCCACCAGCGCGACGTTGTAGTCATGCGTGCCGGAACGGGTGCAGATGCGGCCCTTCCACTTGGGGTCGGCGAGGTCCTCGTAGGTGGTGATCTCCGACGGATCGACGCGGTCCTTCGAGGCATAGACGATGCGCGCGCGCGTGGTCAGGCCGAACCACTGTCCGTCGGGGTCGCGGTACTGCGCCGGCACGTTCTCTTCGAGCACGGCGCTCTCCACCGGCTGGGTGACGCCGGCCTGCACGGCGGCGGCGAGGCGCGAGATGTCGACGGTGAAGATGAGATCCGCGGGCGAGCGGTCGCCCTCGGCGACGAGGCGCTCTTCGAGGCCCTTGTCGATATAGGCGACGTTCACGTCGATGCCGGTGGCTTCGGTGAAGGCGTCGGTCAGCGGCTGCAGCAGCTCGGGCTGACGGTAGGAGTAGAGATTCACCTCTTCGGCCAGCGCGGGTGCGGCAGTGGCGATCAGGGCGAGGGCGGTTCCGAGACGCAGCATCAAAGTCCTCCGGTCATGCAAGTCGGGTTTGGCTATTCGCGAGGGGCCAATTACCCGAGCGAAATTATCAGATCAATGCCCTATCGGAAAGATCAGGAATTGCTCTCCGGCTGCGTCCCGTTGGCGCGGGCGGATTTCTGCGCCTTCTCCGCGGCCTTGGCCTCGTCCCAGAGCGCATCCATCTCTGCGAGATCACTGTCCTCGGGGCGCTTGCCGCGGGTTTCGAGCGCTGCCTCGATCGACTTGAAGCGGCGGGTGAACTTGGCATTGGCGCGGCGCAGCGCCTGCTCGGGGTCGATCTTCATGTGCCGGGCGAGGTTGGCCATGACGAAGAGCAGGTCGCCGAATTCCTCCTCGGCGTGGTCGGGGTCGGTGGCCTCGCGCAGCTCCTGCGTTTCCTCGATCAGCTTGTCGATGACCTCGTCGGTCGAGGGCCAGTCGAAGCCGACGCGCGCCGCGCGGTTCTGCAGCTTCACCGCGCGCAGCAGCGCCGGGAGACCCAGGGCCACGCCGTCCAGCACGCCCTTTTCCGCCTTGGCGGCGCGTTCGGCGGCCTTGATCTTTTCCCAGTCGGCGGTCTGCTGCTCGGGGGATTTCTCGTTGCTCTCGTCGCCGAAGACATGCGGGTGGCGGGTGACCATCTTGTCGGACATGGTGTTGGCCACGTCTTCGAAGCTGAAGAGGCCGCGCTCCTCGGCCATCTGCGCGTGGAAGACCGACTGGAAGAGCAGGTCGCCGAGCTCGCCCTTCAGCTCGGCCCAGGCTTCGCGCTCGATGGCGTCGGCGACCTCGTAGGCTTCCTCGATCGTGTAGGGGGCGATGGTGCCGAAATCCTGTTCCAGGTCCCAGGGGCAGCCGGTCTCGGGGTGCCGCAGGCGGCGCATGATTTCCAGCAGGCGCGGCATGCCGCCCCTGGGATCGTGGATCAGGTCGTCACGCGGATCGAGGGTCATGGACATCTCCGGCAAATCGGTATTTGACCTTTTCCTGCTGCAAAGACCTTCAGGAGTCCACCCATGCCCATCGTGAACCGGATCGCGGATTACGCCGACGAGATGCGTACCTGGCGCCGTCATCTGCACCAGAATCCCGAGCTGAGCCTCGATTGCCACGGCACCGCGGCCTTCGTCGTGGCACGGCTGCGCGAGTTCGGGATCACCGAGATTCACGAGGGCATCGCCCAATCCGGCGTCGTGGCCATCATCGAGGGGCAGGGCGAGGGCCCAGTGACCGCGCTGCGTGCCGACATGGACGCGCTGCCGATGGACGAGGAGACCGGCGCGGAGCACGCCAGCCTCGTGCCCGGCAAGATGCACGCCTGCGGCCATGACGGGCATACCGCCATGCTGCTGGGCGCGGCGAAGTACCTGTCCGAGACGCGCAACTTCGCGGGCAAGGTGGCGCTGATCTTCCAGCCCGCCGAAGAGACCATCGGCGGCGGCCGGATCATGGTCGAAGAGGGCATCATGGACCGCTTCGGCGTTTCCGAGGTCTATGCCATCCACACCGACCCCTCGCTGCCGCTGGGCACCATGGCGACCACCCGCGGACCGATCATGGCGGCGGTCGACGATTTCGAGCTGGTGCTGACCGGCAAGGGCGGCCACGCGGCGCATCCCGACCTCTGCATCGACCCCGTGCCCTGCGCGTTGGCGATTGGACAGGCGCTGCTCTCGGTGCCGTCGCGCAATGCCGATCCGCTGAAGTCTCTGGTGGTCTCGCTGACCACGGTGCAGGGCGGCTCGGCGACCAATGTGATCCCCGAGACGATGCGGCTTGCCGGGACGATCCGCAGCTTCGATCCCGAGATTCGCGCCATGGCCGAACGCCGCCTGCGCGAGATCGTCGAGGGTCAGGCCATGGCCTATGGCGTCACCGCGGCGCTGGATTTCCAGCCGAACTATCCGCCGACCGTCAACCACGCCGCGCAGACCGATTTCGCGGTGAAGGTCGCCCAGGGCGTTGTCCCCGAGGTGCTTGACGAGATCGCGCCCTCGATGGGGGCCGAGGATTTCTCCTACATGCTCGAGGCGCGGCCGGGCTCCTTCCTCTACCTCGGACAGGGCATCGGTCCGTCGGTGCACCATCCGAAGTTCGATTTCAACGACGAGGCAGCGCCGCTTGGCGCCTCCTATTTCGTGAAGCTGATCGAAACTCGGCAACCCTTGCGGGCGTAAGGCTTTTCGGTCTTCATTGCGGGCAAGACCCCCCGGCCACTCCGGCCGGGGCGCGACCCGAGGAAAGACCGCGAATGCCCGTCATCAATTCCATCGCCGCCGACGCCGAGACGCTGAAGGCATGGCGCCGTCACCTGCACCAGCATCCCGAGCTGCAGTACGACTGCCACGAGACGGCGAAATTCGTGGTGGAAAAGCTCAAGGGGTTCGGCATCACCGAGATCCACGAGGGCATCGCGCAATCGGGCGTGGTGGCGATCATCGAGGGCCGAGGCACCGGGCGCACCATCGCGCTGCGCGCCGACATGGACGCGCTGCCGATGGAGGATCTGTCTGGCACCGATTATGCCTCGAAGGTTCCGGGTGTGGCGCATACCTGCGGCCATGACGGTCATACCACCATGCTGCTCGCCGCCGCCAAGTACCTTGCCGAGACGCGCAAGTTCGCCGGCCGCGTGGCGCTGATCTTCCAGCCCGCCGAAGAGGGCGGGGCCGGGGCCAAGGCGATGATCGACGAGGGGATCATGGACCGCTTCGACGTCTCCGAGGTCTATGGCATGCACAATGCGCCGGGCGACGCGCAGGGCCACTTCCTGACCACCGCCGGTCCGCTGCAGGCCTCGGCCGACGAGTTCCGCATCGACATCACCGGCAAGGGCGGCCACGGCGCCTCGCCGCAGGAGTGCATCGACCCGATCCCGGCGGGGGCGGCCATCGTGCAGGCGATGCAGACGATTGTCAGCCGCAACGTCAACGCGCTCGACCGGCTGGTGGTCTCGGTGACCGAATTCCACGCCGGCACCACCTTCAACATCATCCCCGGCACCGCCTACCTGACCGGCACCGTCCGCTGCTTCTCGCCCGAGACGCGCGACCTTGCCGAGCGCCGCATCCGCGAGATCGTCGATCTTCAGGCGCAGGTCTACGGCTGCACCGCCGAGCTGACCTACGATCGCGGCTACCCGGTCACTGTGAACCACCCCGAGCAGGCGGCCTTTGCCGCGGCGGTGGCGCGCGAGGTCGTGGGCGTCGACAAGGTTACCGACGATTGCGATCCGATCATGCCTGCCGAGGACTTCTCCTATATGCTCGAGGCGCGCCCCGGCGCGTACCTGTTCCTCGGGCAGGGCGACACTTTCGGCTGCCACCATCCGAAGTACGACTTCAACGACGAGATCGCGCCGATCGGCGCCAGCTTCTTCGCGCGGCTGATCGAGACCGCGCTGCCGCTTCAGGAGTGATCCCATGGCCCTCGAGGACGCGAAATCCCAGATCGACCATGCCTTCACCCGCGCCGAGCTGAAGGGGCCGAGTTTCGAGAACGTCTTCGGAGGCGCGGCCTCCTTCCTGCGCCGGCGCTACACCAAGGACCTTGCGGCGGCCGACATCGCGGTGACCGGCGTGCCCTTCGACCAGGCGGTGACCAACCGCACCGGCACCCGCTTCGGCCCGCGGGCGATCCGCGAGGCTTCGCTGCTGCAGCCCTGCGACGCGCCCTATGGCTGGGGATTCGACGTGCTGTCGGAGTTCGCCATCGCCGACTACGGCGATCTTGCCTTCGACTATGCCAACGTTCCGGCCTTTCCGGCGACGCTGGAGGCGCATGTTTCGGGCATCCTCGCAACGGACACCGCGGTGGTGACGCTGGGCGGCGATCATTCGATCACCCTGCCGATCCTCAAGGCCCATGCGGCCAAGTACGGGCCGCTTTCGGTGATCCAGTTCGATGCCCATACCGATACCTGGGCGGACGATGACTTCGGTCGGATCGACCACGGCACCTTCCTGTACAAGGCGGTGAAGCTGGGCCTCGTGGACCCTGCGCGCTCGGTGCAGATCGGCATCCGCACCGACAACCCCGACACGCTGGGTTTCAATATCATCGACGCCCGCACCCTGCACCGCATCGGCCCCGAGGCGGCGGCAGCCCGCGCGCGCGAGATCGTGCGCGGCCATCCGGTCTACCTGACCTTCGACATCGACGCGCTCGATCCGGCCTTTGCGCCGGGCACCGGTACGCCGGTCTGGGGTGGGCTGACGAGCCATCAGGCGGCGGTCTGCCTGCGCGAGTTGGCGGGGATCAACATGGTGGGGGGCGATGTCGTCGAGGTCTCGCCGCCCTTCGACACGACCGGCGCAACGGCCATCGCCGGGGCGCATGTGGCGACCGAACTGCTGTGCCTCTGGGGCTGGACCCGGCGCGGAACGACGGGCGCTGCATAGGCACAATCTTGCGAGCCGGGCGTGATGTGCTTTGATCGCGCGCGGAATTCGTGAAAACAGGACCCATCCGCCGTCCTAGGCGCGGCGGGCGGACAATGACGAAAGGAACGCGTGGTGCGCATGATATTCTGGGCTGTGCTTCTGCTGGGGATTGCCGGGCTGGCATGGATTAGGCTCGCACCCTCGGACCCCGCGGTCTGGAACGTCGATCCGCAGGTGAGCGCCGATCAGGATCTCGCCAGCGGCGTGCGCCGCCGCATTCAGGGGGGCACGGAAACCTTCGAACGGCTGCATCGGATCATCCTCGAGAGCCCGCGCACCGAGGTGCTGGCGGGCAGTCCCGGCGAAGGGCGCGCGACCTACGTGTCGCGCTCCAAATGGATGGGCTTTCCCGATTACACCACCGTGCAGCAGAACGAGGGCCAACTCGGGCTCTACGCGCGCCAGCGTTTCGGCCAGTCCGACATGGGGGTGAACAAGACCCGCGTCGATGGCTGGCTGGCGCGGCTGGCGGCGCAACAGGACTGAGGCGGCAAGGTCCTTCGAAGGACCTTGCAAATCTCTTTCAAGAGATTTGCTCCCGCGCTTGCCGCGGGAGCGTTCCGGGTGCCGGTCACTCCGCTGCGTAGCGCGCGGCGTTCTCGGCAAAGGGTGCCATCTGCTCTGCGAGCGCCTCGGTGAAGGCCGGTCGGGCCGTGCAGTCGGAGAGAAAGACGTCCAGCTTCGGGAATTGCGAGACGATCGGCGTGTCGCGCAGCCCTCGCAACACCGTGGCCATCAGCAGATCGGCGACGGTGAACTGCGCGCCGGCGAGCCAGTCCCGCCCTTCCATCGCTGCCTGAAGCTGCCCCAGCCGTCGCTCGACCGCCTTGCGGACCTCGCGTTCGATCGTCTCGGCCGCGGCCTTGTCGACCGGCAGGCGGTTCAACTGCTGGTACATCAGGATCGGCGGCTCGACGGTGTTCAGCGCGGCAAAGACCCAGCTCAGAGTGCGGGTCCGCCCGGCGGCATCCTCGGGAAGCAGCGCGCCGCCGCTGGCCTCGGCGATGCGCCACAGGATCGCGCCGCTTTCGAACATCGGCGTGTCGGCTGTGGTGAGCACCGGCACCTGGCCGAAAGGCTGGCGCGCCAGATGCGCGGGCGCGCCTTGGGTGCCCATGGCGAGCAGTTCCACCTCGTAGGGCAGGGCGGCTTCCTTCAGCGCCCAGCGGACGCGCAGGTCTCGCACCAGGCCCTGGGCAAACGGTGGAACCCAGTCGAAGGCGGTGACGGTCAGCGGGGCATCGGTCAAATCGGCGGGCATCGGGGCGACCCTTTCAGAAAGCTTGCGGGAGAAGAGAGCGAGTATCAATGCTTACGTTGATATCAACATATGTGGCCCCGGTCAAATCTTCCCGTCCCCGAGGGGGGCGGTCCGGCGATTGCCCGCTCTTGACCGCCGCGCGGCAATCGGGAAAGGAGGTCGGCATGATCCCCGCAGACCGCCTTCACCAGATCCGTGACCGTTTCGAGTATGTCCAGGCCTGCATGGCCGAGGGCCGCGGCGACATTGCCGCGCTGGGGCGGGAGTATGCAGACCTCAAGCCCGTGGTTGACCAGATCGCCGAGTGGGAGACGCTCCAGGCCGATCTCGCCGAGGCCGAGGAGATGCTCTCCGATCCCGAGATGAAGGCGCTGGCCGAGGAGGAGCTGCCGCAGCTGCGCGCCCGCATCCCCGAGGCCGAGCACGCGCTGCAACTGGCGCTGCTGCCGCGCGATGCCGCCGACGCCCGGCCCGCCATCCTCGAGATCCGCCCCGGCACCGGCGGCGACGAGGCGGCGCTCTTCGCCGGCGATCTCGCCCGCATGTACCAGCGCTACGCCGAGACCCGCGGCTGGCGCTGGGAGGTGATCGAGGAGCAGATGTCCGAGCTGGGCGGCATCAAGGAACTGGTGGTGCGGATCGAGGGCGAGAACGTCTTTGCCCGGCTGAAGTTCGAAAGCGGCGTGCACCGCGTCCAGCGTGTGCCCGAGACCGAGAGCGGCGGGCGCATCCATACCTCGGCGGCGACCGTGGCGGTGCTGCCCGAGGCCGAGGCGGTGGACATCGAAATCAACGCAAACGACATCCGCATCGACACCATGCGCAGCTCGGGGGCGGGCGGCCAGCACGTCAACACCACCGATTCCGCCGTGCGCATCACCCACATCCCGACGGGCCTCGTGGTGACTTCCTCGGAGAAGTCCCAGCACCGCAACCGCGAGATCGCCATGAACGTGCTGCGCGCGCGGCTCTACGACATGGAGCGGCAGAAGGCTGCCGACAGCCGTGCCTCGGACCGCAAGGCGCAGGTGGGCTCGGGCGACCGCTCGGAGCGCATCCGCACCTACAATTTTCCGCAGGGCCGGATGACCGATCACCGCATCGGCCTGACGCTGTACCGGCTCGAGTCGATCCTCGGCGGCGATCTCGACGAGATCATCGACGCGCTGACCGCCGATGCGCAGGCGGCGCTGCTGGCGGAGATGGCATGACCACGGGCTCGGCACTGCTTGCCCGCGCCACCGCGCGGCTGGTCGAGGCGGGGGTGGCCGACCCCGGCCGCGACGCCCGGCGGCTGATGGCGCATGTGCTGAAGGTGCCGCCGGGGCGGCTGACGCTGTTCCTGCCCGAGCCGATCGCGCCCGAGCACGCGGTGATCTTCGACGCGCTGATCGACCGCCGCGCGGCGCGCGTGCCGGTCTCGCACCTGATCGGGCGGCGGCAGTTCTACGGTCGTGAGTTCCTCGTCACGCCCGAAGTGCTCGACCCGCGCCCCGAGACCGAAATCCTGATCGAGGCGGCGCTTTCCGGCACCTTTGCGCGCGTGCTTGATCTCGGCACCGGCTCGGGCTGCATCCTGCTGACGCTGCTGGCCGAACGCGAGGGGGCCTCGGGCATCGGCACCGATCTCAGCGAGAAGGCGCTCGAGGTGGCCTTCTGGAACCGCAACGCGCTGTCGCTCGAGCCGCGCGCCGCGCTGGCGCAGGGCGACTGGTGGGGCGCTCTGGGGCGGGCGCCCGAGCGCTTTGACCTGATCGTCTCGAACCCGCCCTACATCGCGCTGTCCGAGATGGCAGAGCTGTCGCCGGAGGTGCGCGACCACGAGCCGCGCATGGCCCTGACCGACGAGGGCGACGGGCTCGCCGCCTACCGCGCCATCGCCGCCGGGGCCTTGGAACATTTGCTTCCGGGCGGACGGCTGCTGGTCGAGATCGGCCCTGCGCAGGGGGCAGATGTGGCGGCGCTCTTCGAAGCGGAGGGGCTTTGCGACGTCGCGGTCATCACCGATCTGGACGGGCGCGATCGGGTCGTCAGCGGGCGGCGTCAGGCGCTTTGAGCGGTCATTTCGCCGCTCGTGCGGGGAAATCGGCCGGAGCAACGTGATTTTTCTCTTGTAACGCCGGTCGTGAAATGGTTAGCAGGAGGGGTCGGAGCGGTGGATGCCTCACAGCGGTCCCGCTCGACGTTAACCCGACATTGGAGTGATCACGGTCAAGACCGCGCCGAAAAGGTGCAGCGCCGCGATCACAGGGACAGTCAGACACAAGGCTGATAGCAGACAAGATGCGATCCTCGAAATCCCGCTCGCGGTCGAAGAACAACCGCAACCGCAATACTCTTGGGAACGTCGTCAACCGCGTGTTCGACAGTTCGGGCCCGGAGGGCAAGGTGCGCGGCACGCCGCAGCAGATCATCGACAAGTACAACCAGCTTGCCCGCGACGCGGCGCTCGGCAACGACCGTGTCGCCGCCGAGAACTTCCAGCAGCACGCCGAACACTACATGCGCCTTCTCTCCGAAGCGCAGAAAGAGGCCGACCAGCGCCGCGAGCAGCAGGAACGCGAGAACCGCGAGCGTCAGGCGCAGCGTGATCGTGACCGCTCGGACCGGGACCAGCCGCGCGGCGAAGGCCGGGGCGAGGGCGGGCAGTCGGGTGGCAGCCAGCAGCCGGAGGTCAGCTTCGACGCACCGCCGCCGCGCCAGCCCGAGGTCGAGCAATCCGGGCTGCCGGGCATGGGGGACCAGCCCGACGTTCTCGGCGGCAGCAGCGAAGACGAGGACGACAGCGGCCTTGTCGAGACGCCGGAAAGCCGGGCCGAGACCAAGCCCAAGCCGCGCGCCCGCCGCGCCAAGAAGGACGAGGGCGGTGCCGCCCCCGCCGACGCAGGTGCCGAGACGCAACCGGCCGAGAAGCCCAAGCGTCCGCGCAAGCCGCGCAAGAAGCCCGAGGAAGCCGCGACCGACGGCGGTTCGGCGTCCGGCGCGGCCGAGTGATCCGGGGCTGATGGCCCTGTATGCAAGACTTCTGAAGGCCCCGCCGCATGGACGGGGCCTTTTGCTTGCGCCGCGTGGACCGGGCGCAGGGACGCGGGGGCCGGCATGACGCTGCACGTGGCGCTGCTGCGCGGGCTGAACGTCGGCGGTGCCAACGCGCTGCCGATGGCCGAGCTGCGGGCGCTCTGCGAGGGGCTGGGCTGGCGCAACGTGCAGAGCCACCTGGCCTCGGGCAATCTGATCTTCGAGGCAGAGGGAACGCGGGACGAGCTTGCCGCCCGCCTGCGCACCGCGCTGGCGGGGCGGGGGCTCGATGTGCCGGTGCTCGTGCTGCCACCCGCCGAGCTCCGTCGCGCGGTGACCGGATGCCCCTTTTCCCCGGCCGCGCCGAAGCTGGTCCACGCGGGTTTCCTGTACGGGCAGGCGGCAATCGATCGCGACCTCTTCGCGCGGCTCGCGGAACCGGGCGACGGACTGGAAGAGTCGGGCGGTCTTCTCTGGCTGCACACGCCCGGCGGCTTTGGCCGCTCGAAGCTGGCGCAGCGGCTCGAGGCGATTGCCGGTGTGCCGCTCACCGCGCGCAATCTGTCGTCGCTCGGCAAGCTCGTGCTGATGCTGGACGCTAGGGAAGAGACGCGCTAGAAGCCTTGCATGACCCTGCGCATCACCACCCTGATTTGCTGCATTACCCGCTGATTTCTTCGGCGGGCCGGTCTTCTATTCCAATCGAGAGACGAAGTTGCTAATCCCGCCGCGACCGCCGCGAAGGAGCGCGACATGACCATCTCGCTGACCAACACGAAGACCCGCCGCAAGGAGGTCTTCACGCCGATCGATCCCAGCAATGTCCGCATGTATGTCTGCGGGCCCACGGTCTACGACCGCGCGCACCTCGGCAACGCCCGCCCGGCCATCGTCTTCGACGTGCTGGCGCGGCTGCTGCGCCACGAATACGGCGCGGATCACGTGACCTACGTGCGCAACTTCACCGACGTCGACGACAAGATCAATGCCACCGCGCAGGCGCGCAAGGCGGCGGGCGATGCGCGCAGCCTCGAGGCGCTGATCGCCGAGCGGACGGAAGAGACGATCGGCTGGTACCTGCAGGACATGGGCGCGGTCGGTGTGGCCGAGCCCGACCACATGCCGCGCGCGACGCAGTTCATCCCGCAGATGGTCGCGATGATCGAGGGGCTGATCGCGGACGGGCATGCCTACGAGGCCGAGGGTCACGTGCTCTTCGCCGTCGAGAGCTACAAGAATTATGGCGCGCTGTCCGGCCGCTCGGTGGACGACATGATCGCCGGGGCGCGGGTCGAGGTCGCGCCCTACAAGCGCAACCCGATGGATTTCGTGCTGTGGAAGCCCTCTGCGGATGACTTGCCGGGCTGGGACTCGCCTTGGGGCCGGGGCCGTCCGGGCTGGCACATCGAGTGCTCGGCCATGTCCTTTGAACTGCTCGGCGAGAGCTTCGACATCCACGGCGGCGGCAACGACCTGATGTTCCCGCACCACGAGAACGAGATCGCCCAAAGCTGCTGCGCCCACCCGCATGGCGACTTCGCCAAGGTCTGGCTGCACAATGAGATGCTGCAGGTCGAGGGCAAGAAGATGTCGAAGTCGCTCGGCAACTTCTTCACCGTGCGCGACCTGCTCGACGGCCACGACGGGCAACCGGCGGTGCCGGGCGAGGTGATCCGCTTCGTCATGCTCTCGACCCATTACCGCAAGCCGATGGACTGGACCGCCGAGAAGGCGGCGCAGGCCGAGGCGACGCTACGTGGCTGGCGCTCTGTGACCGAGGGCGCCGTTCCGGGCGCGGCGGATGGCGAACTGGTGGCGCTGCTGTCGGACGACCTGAACACCTCGGGAGCGCTGACGCGGCTGCACAAGCTGGCCAAGGACGCGGCGGGCGATGCCGGCGCGGCAGGCGCGCTGCTGGCCTCGGCGCAGCTGCTGGGCCTGCTGACCGACGAGCTGGGCGATTGGGTCAGCGCCGGGCCGGACCTCTCCGGCCTCGCCGACCACCTCGCGGGGGTGCGCGCGAACGCCATGGAAACCAAGGATTTCTCCGAGGTCGACCGGCTCAAGACTGCGCTGATCGAAGCCGGGGTCGAGGTGCGCATGTCGAAGGCGGGGGTCGAGCTTCTGCCCGGCGCCGGCTTCGACGCCGCCAAGCTGGAGGGTCTGCTGTGAGCAAGGAACGTCTCTACATCTACGACACCACGCTGCGCGACGGGCAGCAGACGCAGGGTGTGCAGTTCTCCACCGCCGAGAAGCACCGCATCGTCGCGGCGCTCGACTCGCTGGGGGTGGACTACATCGAGGGTGGCTGGCCCGGCGCCAACCCCACGGACAGCGCCTTCTTCGACGAGGTGGGCCAGACCCGTGCCACTGTCACCGCCTTCGGCATGACCAAGCGGGCGGGGCGCTCGGCGGCCAATGACGACGTGCTGGCGGCGGTGCTGAATGCCGGCACGCCCTCGGTCTGCCTTGTCGGCAAGACCCACGAGTTCCATGTCACCACCGCGCTCGGCATCACGCTGCCGGAGAACCTCGAGGCGATCTCGGCCTCGGTGGCGCATTGCGTGGGGCTCGGGCGCGAGGCGCTGTTCGACGCGGAGCATTTCTTCGACGGCTACAAGGCCAACCCCGGCTATGCGCTGGACTGCGTGAAGGCCGCGCTGGACAATGGCGCGCGCTGGGTGGTGCTTTGCGACACCAACGGCGGCACGCTGCCCGAGGAGCTGGGCCGCATCGTGCGCGAGGTGATCGCCGCGGGCGTGCCCGGAGACAAGCTCGGCATCCACACCCACAACGACACCGAGAACGCCGTGGCCTGCACGCTGGCGGCGGTTGATGCGGGGGTGCGGCAGTTGCAGGGCACATTGAACGGCCTCGGCGAGCGCTGCGGCAATGCCAACCTCACGACGCTGATCCCGACGCTGCTGCTGAAGGAGCCCTATGCGTCGCACTACGAGACCGGGGTGAGCCTTGACGCCGTCGAGGGCATCACGCAGGTCAGCCGGATGCTCGACGAGATCCTCAACCGCGTGCCGATGCGGCAGGCGCCCTACGTCGGCAGTTCCGCCTTCGCCCACAAGGCGGGGCTGCACGCCAGCGCGATCCTCAAGGACCCCACCACCTACGAACACATCGATCCGGGCGTGGTGGGCAACCGCCGGGTCATCCCGATGTCGAACCAGGCCGGGCAGTCCAACCTGCGCCGCCGCCTCGCCGAGGCGGGGCTGGAGGTCGAGACGGGGGATCCGGCGCTGGGGCGCATCCTCGAACGGATCAAGGCCAAGGAGGCCGAGGGCTACACCTATGACACCGCGCAGGCGAGCTTCGAGCTGCTGGCGCGCGAGGAGCTGGGTTGCCTGCCCGAGTTCTTCGAGGTGAAGCGCTACCGGGTGACCATCGAACGCCGCAAGAACAAGTACGACAAGATGGTCTCGCTTTCGGAAGCGGTTGTGGTGGTCAAGATCGGCGGTGAGAAGAAGCTGTCGGTCTCGGACAGCCTCGACACCGAGGGGCACGACCGCGGCCCGGTCAACGCGCTGTCGAAGGCGCTGGCCAAGGACCTCGGTCCCTACCAGTCGGTGATCGACGACATGCGGCTGGTGGATTTCAAGGTGCGCATCACCCAGGGCGGCACCGAGGCGGTCACCCGCGTGATCATCGACAGCGAGGATGGCTCGGGACGGCGTTGGCAGACCGTCGGGGTCAGCGCCAACATAGTGGATGCCTCCTTCGAGGCGCTGCTCGATGCGGTGCGCTGGAAACTGATCCGCGATTGCGACGGGGCGGTGTGTGCAGCTCAGTGACGACCTGATCGCCTGCGCCGGGCTGATCGAGCGCGGCGACCCTGACCGGTTCGCCGCCGCCATGGCCGCGCCGCCCGAGGCGCGGCGCGTGCTCTTCCCGCTCTATGCCTTCAACCTCGAGGTCGCCCGCGCGCCCTGGGTGACGCAGGAGACGATGATCGCCGAGATGCGCCTGCAATGGTGGCGCGACGCCCTGGACGAGATCGCCAAGGGCGGCGAGGTGCGGCGGCACGAGGTGGTGACGCCGCTCTCGCAGGTGCTCGACCGGGACATGGCGACGCGCCTCGACTTGCTTGTCGGCGCGCGGCGCTGGGACATCTACCGCGACCCCTTCGAGGACCAGGAACACTTGGCGCGCTACCTCGAGGAGACCTCGGGGCTGCTGCTGCTGGCGGCGGGTCGGGCGCTGGGGGGGATCGACGAGCAGGTGGCGCTGGACGCGGGGTACGCCTTCGGCCTCGCCGCCTTCCTGCGCGCGGTGCCGGAGCTGGAGAGCAAGGGCCGGGTGCCGCTGCTTGACGGCCGACCCGAGGGCGTATCGGCGCTGGCGCGCGGCGGGCTCGAACGGCTGAAGCGGGCACGAAGGGGCTTTGGCGCAGTGCCGAAACCCGCTCGCCCCGCGCTTCTCGCCGGATGGCAGGCCGGGCCGCTGCTGGCGCTGGCGGCGAAGGAGCCGCAGCGCGTGGCCGAGGGGGCGCTGGACCTGTCCGAGTTTTCCAGGCGCGCGCGGCTCATGGCGGCGGCCTTCACCGGGCGGGTCTGAGCCGCCGGTCCCGTCCTGCCCCGTGATGTGCTATGATGCGGGGGTAGGGGAAGCGCATGAACCTTCCAGCGATCACCCTTGCCGTCGTCGCGACGGCCGCCGCTGCGCATGACTGGTACGAGCCGGTCTTTTGCAGCGGCAGGGACTGTGTCCCGATCCGCGCCAGCGACGCCCGTGCAAACGGCGGCTGGATCGTGACGCTCGGGCCGGAGGACCACCCGATGCTCTAGGGTCCCGGCGTCTATTACGTGCCCTATGAAGACTTCAGAATCCGGCCGTCGCAGGACGACCTGTTCCACCTGTGCATCAGCAATGTCCAGATGTGCCTCTACGTGCCGGATGGCGAGGGCTGAGAGGTGCAACTCCCTTCGGGGGAGCTTGCCTCATTCCGCCGGTTGCTCCGTGGGGCGCAGCACCAGCCAGATCAGCGCACCGCCCGCGAGCACAAGGAAGGGCGCCATCGCCATGACCACGGCGCTCCAGCCCTGCTGCGGCGTGCCGCCCGAGCAGTTCATCAGCCCGCCCGAGGCCAGCGAGGCGAAGGTCACCCCCCCGAAGACCAGCAGATCGTTCAGCCCCTGCATGCGGCCGCGCTCCTCGGCGCTATGCGCGCCGGCGAGCATGGTGGTGGCGCCGATGAAGCCGAAGTTCCAGCCGATGCCGAGCAGGACCAGCGCAAGGAAGAAGTTCTCCAGCTCGACCCCGGACATCGCCACGGCCCCGGCGCCGGCGAGGATGAAGAGGCCTAGTCCCATGACCTTCTCGACGCCGAAGCGGTTGATGATCTGGCCGGTGAAGAAGGACGGCGCGAACATCGCCAGCACATGGGCGCTCACGACGTTGGCGGCATCCGAGGTCTCGTAGCCGCAGCCGACCACCGCCAGCGGCGTGGAGGTCATCACGAGGTTCATCAGCGCGTAGCTCACCATGCCGCAGATCACCGCCACGGCGATGCGCGGGGTGGTCAGCAGGTGCCAGCGGGTGCGGCCGTACGGGCTGCCCTCCGCAGGGGCCGGGGGCTTCGGGATATCGAGGAAGAGAAACAGAAGCGCGCCCAACAGGTTGATGGCGATCACCGTGGCGTAGGTGCCGAAGAAGGGGACCACGTAGGCATTGGCGGTCAGCTTCACCAGCTGCGGGCCGATGAGGGCCGAGACCAGACCGCCCGCCATCACGTAGGAGATCGCCTTGGGCCGGAAGGCCGGGCTGGCGGTGTCGGCGGCGGCGAAGCGGTAGAAGCCCTGCGCCGACATGTAGAGCCCCGTCAGCAGGCTGCCGAGCAGGAAGATCGGGAAGGACTGCAGGTAGAGCCCCGTCGCCCCCACGATGCCCCCGAGCGTGCCGCCGAAAGTGCCGAGGAAGAACCCCGCGCGGCGACCGAAGCGCTGCATGAAGGCCGAGACCGGGGTGGCCGAGAGCATCGAGCCGAGCACGATCAGCGAGATCGGCAGCGTCGCGAAGCAGGGGTTCGGCGCCAGCGACTGGCCGGCGAGCCCGCCGATGGTGAAGATCATCGGCATCTGCGCGCCGAGGAAGGCCTGCGCGAGAACCAGAACGGTGACGTTGCGCCGGGCGCGGGAAGCGGAGGATGCCTGCATGGCGTTATCGGTAGGGTGGGGCGCGTGCCAACGCAAGGGCCTGCAGACGCGGCTTGGCGTCGCTCCTCGCAACGGTGGCCAGTGCGCCGCGACTGCGTTAGGACAGGGGAGCATGAAAGGCGGGGCGCAGATGGCACAGAGCGAGACTTTAGCGGTCGGACGGATCATCCATTCGGATGCCTGCGTGACCGAGGGCTGCGATTGGCTGGCGGCGGCCGAGCCGCGCTTTGCCCATGCGCTGGAACTGACCGGCCCGCTGCCGCTGCGGCGGCGCGAGGACGGTTTCGGGCAGCTCCTGTCGGCGATCGTCAGCCAGCAGGTCAGCGTCGCCTCGGCGCGGGCGATCTGGGCGCGGCTCGAGGCGGCGGAGATGATCACCCCCGAGGCGATCCGCGGCACCGATCTCGAGGGGCTGCGGGCGCTCGGCCTGTCGCGGCAGAAGGCCACCTATGCGCAGGCGCTGGCCGCCGAGGGCATCGACTTCGACGCGCTGCGCGACGCGCCCACGCCGGTGGTGGTCGAGACGCTGACGGCGGTGAAGGGCATCGGCGTCTGGACCGCCGAGATCTACGCCATGTTCTCGCTCGGCCATGCGGATGTCTTCGCGCCGGGGGATCTGGCGTTGCAGGAGGCGGCGCGGCTGCTTTTCGAGCTGGACGACCGGCCGAAGGAACGCGCCCTGCGGCAGATGGCCGAGGCCTGGAGTCCCTGGCGGGCAGTTGCGGCGCGCGCGCTCTGGGCCTACTACCATGTGCGTAAGCAACGAGAAGGTATTGCATGACCCGCGTTCTCCAGGCCGGCCGCAAGGGCCCCGCATCGGGCGAGACCCGTTCCTGCGTCGTCTTCCTGCACGGCTATGGCGCCAATGGTGCCGACCTCTTGGGCCTCGCCGATCCGCTGGCCGAGCACCTGCCCGACACGATGTTTGTCGCTCCCGACGCGCCCGAGGATTGTGCCGGCTCGCCGATGGGCTTCCAATGGTTCCCGATCCCCTGGATCGACGGCTCGTCGGAAGAGGAATCCATGCAGGGCATGGCCCGTGCAGTCGAGGACCTGAACGCCTTTCTCGATGCGCTGATGGTCGACGAGGACCTGCTGCCAGAGCAGGTGGCGCTCTTCGGTTTCTCGCAGGGCTCGATGATGTCCCTGCATGTCGCGCCCCGGCGCGAGGACGAGGTCGCTGGGGTGGTGGCCTTCTCGGGGCGGCTGATCTCGCCCGAGCTTCTGGCCGACGAGGTGGTGAGCCGCCCGCCCGTGCTGCTGGTGCATGGCGATCAGGACGAGGTGGTGCCGCCCGAGTCGCTGCCCGCTGCCGCCGAGGCGTTGCAGGGTGCCGGCTGGAAGGAAGTCTATGCCCACGTCATGAAGGGCACCGGTCACGGCATCGACCCCGAGGGTCTGGGCGTGGCACTGGCCTTCCTGCGCGACAAGTGCGGGTTCTAGGTCGCGCTTTGCGCGACCCGCGCGTGTAGCGGGTCCGCTTAGCGGACCTGCGGCTGCGCCCATCAGGGTGCGGCGGGGACTGGCGCGCGTCAGAGCCCGCCGAGCAAGACGTTGACCCGTTACGCCCAGAGCTTCGGCTCGGCCAGCTCCACCGAGTTTCCGGCCGGGTCGCGGAAGTAGATCGAGCGCGCGCCGTTCGGCCATGTGAAATCCGCCTCTATCGGCACCTCTGCCTGCTGCAACCGCTTGCGCCAGCGCTCCAGCGCCGCACCGGGCATGGCCAGGCAGACATGGCCCGGCCCGCGCGCCCCGTGACCGGGCACCGGCAGCGCGGGGTTGCGCGGCGGCTTCTCGGTTTCCTCGGGATTGAAGATCAGCAGGACGCCGGTGCCGACGCGGAAGAAGACGTGGCGCCGGTCCATTCGTTGCAGCTTCTCCAGACCCAGTATCCCACCATAGAAGGTCTCGGCGGCGTCGAGATCGGCGCAATAGAGCGCGGCTTCGAGCAGGAACGGGGGCGGGGCCGCATCGGCCAGGGGCAGGTCACTCATGCGAGAAGACTAGCCGATGACGCGCCGTGGTGTCATGCTCATGTCATGAGCATCACCTATCCACAGGGGCATCAGGGCAGATAGCGAGGCTTGCCAGAGCCTTTACACGATATATAGTGGTTTTGTAGCTGGGGCGGGGTGTCCCGCTCTGGTGCCCTTACGAGCAGACAGAGCGGGGGACGACTCACTCATGGACGGCGACTTCAGGACCCATTTCGTTCGAGAGCCCTCGGCGCTCCGCCAGCATCCGGCGCTGGTGCTGAACGCGGATTACCGCCCGCTCTCCTACTACCCTCTGTCGCTCTGGCCATGGCAGGAAGCGGTGAAAGCAGCCTTCCTCGACAGGGTGGATATCATCGCCGAATACGACGAAGAGGTCCGAAGCCCCTCGATGGTGATTAAGATACCCAGTGTCGTGGTGCTAAAAGATTACGTAAAACCGAGAAAGCGCGTGGCCTTCACGCGCTTTAATCTTTTTCTGAGGGATGAATTCCGCTGCCAGTACTGCGGCAGCAAGGGCGATCTGACCTTCGATCACGTGGTGCCGCGCGCCTCGGGTGGGATCACCAGCTGGGAGAACGTGGTGGCGGCCTGTTCGCCCTGCAACCTGCGCAAGGGCTCGAAGAGCCTGCGCCGGGCCGGCATGTCGCTCTACCGCGCGCCGCGACAGCCCACCGCGGGCGAGTTGCTGAACGTCGGGCGGAAATTCCCGCCAAACCACCTGCATGAGAGCTGGCTGGACTTTCTCTACTGGGACGCCGAACTGGACGCCTGAGCCGGGCGGCGGCAGGGCAGGCGCCGAAAACGAAAACGCCGGGCGAAGGCCCGGCGTTCCTGTGTGATGCGGTGGCGCAAGGACTCAGCCGGCGGTGGGCTCGGCGGTGGGCGCTGCCGCCACCTTGCCCTTGCCGGTCGAGAGCGGATCGTCGGCGCGCTGCACGGAGCCTTCGAAATGCGCACCGGACTCGATGGCGATTGTCTTGTGGATGATGTCACCCTCGACGCGGGCGGTGGCGGTCAGGCGCACCTTGAGGCCGCGCACGCGGCCGACGATGCGGCCGTTGATCACCACGTCATCGGCAATGATCTCGCCTTTGATGGTGGCGGTCTCGCCGACGGTCAGCAGGTGCGCGCGGATGTCACCCTCGATGGTGCCCTCGACCTGGATGTCGCCGGTGGTCTTGATGTTGCCGGTGATGTGCAGATCGCTCGACAGGACCGAAGCCGGCGGTTTGGCCTTCGGTGCGGTCGGTTTGAACTCGGTCGACCGGGGCGCATCGGAAACAGCGGGTTTCGCCGCGGCATCCTCGGCCTTGGGCCCGGGTTCATTGATCTTGCTCTTAGAAAACATCGTTGGCAGCCTTGATGTAGATCATGGGATTGACGGGTTCCCCACCAACGCGCACTTCATAGTGCAGGTGCGTGCCGGTCGACCGTCCTGTATTTCCCATAGCACCAACCTGCTGTCCGCGCGAGACCCTTTGGCCGACCTTCACGTTGATTTTGGACATGTGGGCGTAACGCGTCTCGATCCCGAACTCGTGCTGGACCTTCACCAGACGGCCGTAGCCCGACATCCAGCCCGCGTGGGTGACCACGCCATCGGCGGTGGCATAGATCGCCGTTCCATGCGGGGCGGCGAAATCGGTGCCGGCGTGCAGCCGGCCCCAGCGGCGGCCGAAGCCCGAGGTGAAGCGGAAGGGATCCTTCAGCGGCACCGAGAAGGGGGCCTTTTCGGCGGCGATGCGGTAGATGTTCAGCTTGTCCATCTCGCCGAGGATGCGGTTGGCGCGCTCGGTGCTCGCCGAGGGTGCCTGGCCGCGGGTGCTGAAGGTCAGCGGGGTCAGCGGGCCGCCCTGGCCCGAGTAGCCCTTGCGCACCTGCTTGATCAGCGTGTCGGGGTTCATGCCGGCGGCCTTGAACATCTTGTCGAGCGGCTCGACCGAGATGGTCATCGCATCCTCGAGCTGCCGGAAGATGATGTCATTCTGCTCTTCCAGGAGCCGCATCTCGGTGGCGATCTCGTCGGCGCGGACCAGGGCATCCTGCGCGTCGACGACCACCTGGTCGCGTTCCGCGGCGGTGCGGGCGAGCATATCGGTCAGCAGATCGAGCGTGCCATCGCCCTCGCCGCCGGCAGAGGCGATCGCGGTGCCGCCCTCGGTCATCTGCTGCTCGAGCATGGTGAGGCGTGTGGCTGCCTCTTCGCGCTGCTTCATCGTGGTGCCGAGGGTGGACTGGATGACGTCGATGCCGGTTTCCAGCTCGCGGCGGCGGGTCTCGCTGTCGAGAAGCTGGGACTGCATCTCGGAAACCTGGGCGAGCGCGGTGTTGAAGCGTTCCTGTGCGGCCTTGGCTTCGGCGGCGCGGATGTCGCGTTCACGCGAAAGCTCGTTGAGGCGCTGCTGGTAGGTGGTCTGGTCGCGGCGGGACTGCTCGCGGAAGTTGCCGGCGCTGATGCTGTCCATCAGCAGGATCGAGGTGGCGACGATGGTCCAGCCGACGGTCAGGGCGATGCCGAGCATCGCGATGGCCTGCGTTCCGGATCGGAGCCGGATGAACCGCGTGTCGGTGTCCGATCGGAGAAATAGCCGACGTTCCGGAAAATAGCGCTCAAGAAGCGCGTGCCATTTTATCGCAAGCCGCGTCCGCACGTGTCTGTCCCTCGTTCCGTCCCAATTCCGGTCCGGGTCCCCTAGCTCCCAAACCTGCAAAGGGACTAACAGACCCCCTCGAAATCGCAACAATTTTGGGCTTGCGATTCGTGGTGGAAGGCGGATGGGCGCGCAAGCGGCGAAAACTCGCCGATCTCAGATACTTCTTTAGGATAGGTTCTGCCCGGTTTCGCGTCGCTTTTGTGGGCAGCGCGTGACGCAGCGGCAGGAGGGGCGCCGCGCTGCGACCCTCCTGCGGAGTTCCGGGGCCGGGCCCAACGTCCTTCGAAGGACGTTGCAACTCCCTTTGAAGGGAGTTGGCGCCGCTCAGAGATCCTTGGTCGCGGCCAGGACCTCATCGGCGTGTCCGGGCACCTTCACCTTGCGCCATTCGCGCAGGATGCGACCGTCACCGCCGATCAGGAAGGTGCTGCGCTCGATGCCCATGAAGGTCTTGCCGTACATCTTCTTTTCCTTCCACACGCCGAAGGCGGCGCAGGTCTGTGCCGTCTCATCCGACAGCAGCGGCACGGCGAGGGCCTTCTTGCGCATGAATTTCTCGTGGCTCTCCATGGCATCTGCCGAGATGCCGAAGACCTTCACGCCAAGCGCCTCGAACTCGGGCATCAGGCGCGAGAAATCCTGGTTTTCGACCGTGCAGCCCGAAGTGTCGTCGCGCGGATAGAAGAAAAGCACGACCTTCTCGGGACGCAGGGCGGACAGGGTGATCTCTCCGCCGCCGGTGACGGGAAGGGTGAAATCGGGGGCCATGTCGGACATCGTGCAGCTCCTTTGGACGGTTCGCTTTGTTCGGTACTTGGGCTAGAACGCAAATCAGGACAATAGCCAGATGAGAGCGCGCTTCCAGTGACAGAGGGCCCGACCCAGAGAAAACGACGCTCGCGCCGGCGCCGCGTGGTGATCTGGGGGTGTGGTTGCGGGCTTGGGGCCGTGCTGCTGGTCGCGCTGCTTCTGGCCGGTGGCATCTGGTACGCGATGGGGCGCTCGGTCTCGGCCCCGGTCTGGCTGCGCACGGCGATCGAGGCGCGCCTGGCCGAGGCGTTGCCCGGCACGCGGGTGGATTTCGGTGACCTGCGGCTGCGGTTGCAACCCGACTGGCTGGCGCGCATCGCGCTCACCGATGTCGAGCTGCGCGGCGAGGATGGCGCGCAGCTGGCGACGCTGGGGTTGATCGAGGCGGGGCTGGTGCCGACCAAGCTGCTGCGCGGCGAGTACGCGCTGCGCGCGGTGCGGGTCTCGGGGGTGCAGCTGATCGTCCGCCGGGATGCCGAGGGGCGGCTGACCATGGGCTTCGAGGGGGTTCTCGGCTCGGGCGGGTCGGCCCCCGATCTGCCGACCATCATGGCGCAGATCGACGCACTGACCGAGGATCCCCGCCTTTCCGGCCTGCGCGCGGTCGAGGCGGATGCGCTGACGCTGCGCTACGAGGATGCCCGCGCCGGTCGCGCCTGGACGGCCGACGGCGGGCGCATCGGGCTGCACCGCGAGGCGCAGGTGCTGCGGCTCTCGGGGGATGTTGCGCTGCTCGGACGCGGCGATGTGCCGGCCACGCTTTCGGTGAACGCCGAAAGCCCGATCGGCAGCGGCTCGGCCAGTTTCGGCGTGACGCTCGGCAGCCTCGACGCGCAGGACATCGCGACGCAGGCGCCGGCGCTGGCCTGGCTCAACGGCCTGCGCGCGCCCATCTCGGGCGCCTTGCGCGGCGCGATCACCGGCGCCGGGGACCTTGGCGAACTTTCGGCGACGTTGCAGATCGGCGCCGGCGTCCTGCAACCGCGCGCCGACACCCAGCCGATCCCCTTCGAGGACGCGCGCACCTATTTTTCCTTCGATCCAGCGACCGGGACGTTGAATTTCGACGAGATCTCGGTGACCAGCGCGCTTGGCACCGTGGTCTCGGATGGGCGGGCGGTGCTCGAGGGGCTGTCGCGCGGCATGCCGGGGGCGATGGTCGGTCAGTTCCGCTTCACCCGGCTCGAGGCCGACCCGGAGGGCTTCTTCGACGACAAGCTCAAGCTGGCCGGGGCCGAAACCGACTGGCGGCTCAGTTTCAACCCGTTCCGCTTCGAGTTGGGGCGGCTGCGGGTCACCGACCCGGCGCTGCCGCTCAGGGCCAGCGGCGCGCTCTCGGCCGAGGAGGGCGGCTGGCGCTTCGCGCTTGATGCCCAGCTCGACACGCTGACCCCCGAGACACTGCTGGCCTACTGGCCGCGCGCCGCCGCCGAAAAGGCCCGCGAGTGGGTCGAGAAGAACATCTACGCCGGCACGTTCCAGAATGTCCGCGCCGCGCTTCGGCTGGAGCCGGGCGGCAAGCTCGTCCCCTATCTGCAGAGCGATTTCAGCGGTGTCGAGCTGACCTATTCCCGCACGCTTCCGCGGCTCTACGAGGGGGTGGGGCAGCTCACCTTCCTGCGCAATCGGCTGACCGTGGCGCTCGACAGCGGCGAGGTGCGGCCGCGGCAGGGGGGCTTGCTTCATGGCAAGGGGTCGAGTTTTGTCATCCCCGACCTGACCGCGCGGCCGATGACCGGTGAGGTGATGGTGCGTGCCAAGGGCAGCCTCGAGGCGGCGCTCTCCTATCTCGACGAGGCACCGCTCGAGGTCATGAAAAAGGCCAACAAGCCGGTGGCGCTCGGCACCGGCGAGGTCGCGGCGGATGTGCGTGTGGTGACCCCGCTCAAGCGCGGCGTGCAGCGCGAGGAGATCACGGTGATCGCCGACGCCACGGTGACCGGCGTCGAGAGCAGCGAGATCGTGCCGGGCAAGGTGCTGACCTCGGACGAGCTCTACGTGGCGGTGGATGACACCGGCGTGAGCGTCGGCGGCAAGGGCGCCCTGTCGGGCGCACCCTTCGACGGGGCCTGGACGCAATCCTTCACCCCGGACGCGCCGGGCAGCGTCGAGGGCGAGGTGGTGCTCTCGGAGGCGGTGGCGCAGGCGCTGGGGATCGGCCTGCCGAAAGGCACGTTCTCGGGCGAAGGGCGCGGCCGTATCGAGATCACGCTGCCGAAGGGCCAGCCGCCGCGCTTCGCGCTGACCTCGGACATGGCGGGGCTGGGTGTCTCGCTGCCGCAGCTCGGCTGGCGGCTGTCGCAGGGCGGCACCGGCGCGCTTGAAGTCGCCGGCACCCTTGGCGCCCCGGTGTCGGTCGAGAAGCTGGCGGTCACGGCGCCGGGGCTGACGGCACAGGGCTCGGTGGATCTCAACGAAAACGGCACGCTGCGGCGGTTGTCGCTGCCGGTGCTGCGCGCCGGGGGGTGGCTTGACGGCGCGGCGGTGTTGACCGGGCGCGGACGCAACGCCGCTCCAGCCATGCGCATCACCGGCAATGCGCTCGACATGCGCGGCGCGCCGCTCGGCGGGTCCGGAGGCAGCGGCGGCGGGGGCGGGCCGATCGAGGTCGCGGTGAACCGTCTGCAGGTTACCGACAAGATCGCCGTCAACAATTTCCAGGGCAAGTTCGACACCCGTCGCGGGATCAACGGCTCGTTCACCGGCGCCGTCGGTGGCCGTGCCGCCGTACAGGGGGACGTGGTGCCGCAGAACGGCGGCACGGCGATCCGCATCCGCGCCCGCGATGCCGGTGATGTGCTCAAGGGTGCGGGCGTCATGCAGAACATCCAGGACGGCACCTTCGACCTCACCCTCGTGCCGGTGAAGGGCAAGAGCGGCGAGTACGATGGCTTGCTGAAGATCGAGGGCACCCGGATGCAGAAGAACCCGGCGGTGGTGCAACTGCTCGACGGCATCAGCGTGGTCGGCATCATCGACCAGCTGAACGGGCCGGGCATCTTCTTTTCCGAGGTCGAGGCACGGTTCCGTATGACGCCGCAACAGATCATCCTGACCCGGTCGAGCGCCATCGGACCCTCGATGGGCATCTCGATGGACGGTTACGCCAACCTCGCTTCCGGCATGATGGACATGCAGGGGGTGCTCTCGCCGATCTACGTGATCAACGGCATCGGCCAGCTGTTCTCGCGCAAGGGGGAGGGGCTGATCGGCTTCAACTTCAACCTGCGCGGCCCGGTGGCCGATCCGGCGGTCAGCGTGAACCCGCTTTCGGTCTTCACTCCGGGCATGTTCCGTGACATTTTCCGCCGCCCGCCCCCGCAGGTGAGCCAGTAGCGCCCCAGACCCTGACAAGCCCTCCAAGAGTTCCGAAGATCCCATGCAGCTTTCCGATTTCGACTTCCCTCTGCCCGAGGATCTCATCGCCACGCGCCCGGCGCACCCCCGCTCCTCGGCGCGGCTGCTGGTCGCCGAGGGCGAGGCGATCACCGATACCATCGTGCGCGACCTGACCGGGTGGCTGCGCCCCGGTGACCGGCTTGTGCTGAACGACACCAAGGTGATCCCGGCGCGTCTTTCCGGCCTGCGGCACCGGTCGAGCGCTCAGGGCGAGACCGAGGCGCGGATCGAGATCACCCTGCTGGAGCCGCGCGCGGGCGGGCTCTGGGCGGCGCTGGTGAAGCCGCTGAAGAAGCTGCGCGAGGGCGAGACGGTGGTGCTCTCGGAACGGCTCTCGGCGACGCTGGAGGCGCGCGAGGAGGGGCAGGGGCTGTTCCGCTTCAACCTCACCGGCGAGGATTTCGACGCCGCGCTGGCCGAGGCCGGGGCGATGCCGCTGCCGCCCTACATCGCCGCCAAGCGCGCAGCCGACGCGCAGGACAAGGAAGACTACCAGACGGTCTGGGCGAAACGCTCGGGCGCGGTCGCCGCGCCAACGGCTTCGCTGCATTTCGACGAACCGCTGCTGGCGGCGCTGGCCGACTTGGGCGTCGGGTTCTCCCATGTCACGCTGCACGTGGGGGCGGGCACCTTCCTGCCGGTGAAGGTGGATGACGTGACCACCCACAAGATGCATGGCGAGTGGGGCGAGGTGACCGCCGAGGCCGCCGCCGAGATCGCCGCGACCAAGGCGGCGGGCGGACGGGTGATCCCGGTCGGCACCACGGCCCTGCGTCTGATCGAGACCGCCGCGCGCGAGACCGGCGCGATCGCGCCCTGGACCGGGGTCACCGACATCTTCATCTACCCCGGCTTCACCTTCCACGTCGCCGACGCGCTGATGACCAACTTCCACCTGCCCAAATCGACGCTGATGATGCTGGTCGCGGCCTTCATGGGCAAGGACCGGATGGACCGCGTCTATGCCCACGCGCTGGCCGAACGCTACCGATTCTTTTCCTACGGTGACGCGTCGCTGCTGATCCCCTGACCCGATGCGCGGCGCGGTCGCGGCTTCGGCGGTTTCACAATGCCGCCGTATCCCGGTGGCACGATGTGCGTGTTTCCGCGCCATTTTGTGAATCCCCTTGCGCCGGAAGCCCGGCACGGGCAGGGCAGGGCAAGGCGGAATCACCGCGGCGTGACGCTGCGGAATTCGGACGGAACGACGGAAAGAGGGATCTGAGCGATGGGCGAGGTTCTGAAACACTCCTGGGCGCTTCTTCTGGGGGTCATGCTGCTGATGGTCGGCAACGGCCTGCAAGGTTCGCTTCTGGGCGTGCGCGGCAACGGTGCGGGGTTCTCGGCCTTTTCCATGTCGGTGGTCATGGCGGGCTATTTCGCCGGCTTCCTGCTCGCCTCGCGCGTCACCCCCGGCATGATCCGGCGGGTGGGCCACGTGCGGGTCTTCGCCGCGCTCGGCTCGTTCATCTCGGCCGTGCTGATCCTCTACCCGGCTTTTCCGCATCCGATCGTCTGGACCATCGAGCGCATGGTCATCGGCTTTTGCTACTGCGGCGTCTACGTGACCGCCGAGAGCTGGCTCAACAACGCCTCGTCGAACGAGAACCGCGGGCAGGCGCTCTCGGCCTACATGATCGTGCAGATGGTCGGCATCATCGCCGCGCAGATGCTGCTGCTGGTGCCGGACCCCTCGGGTTTCCTGCTCTTTGTCATTCCCTCGGTGCTGGTCTCGATCGCCTTTGCCCCGATCCTGCTGTCGATCTCGCCGACCCCGGCCTTCGACACCACCCGCCCGATGAGCCTGCGCGAGCTTTACCACGTCTCGCCGCTCGGCATGGTCGGCATGTTCCTGCTCGGCGGGGTCTTCGCCTCGCAGTTCGGCATGGCGGCGGTTTACGGCTCCGAGGCAGGGCTGACGCTGGCGCAGATCTCGACCTTCGTCGCGGCCTTCTACGTCGGCGCGCTGGTCACGCAATACCCGCTCGGCTGGGTCTCGGACCGGATGGACCGGCGCCTGCTGGTGGTCATCGTGGCGCTGGTCGGCGGGCTTGCCGCAGCGGTGGCAGTGACGCTCTCGGGCAATTTCACCGTGTTGCTGGCCGCCGCCTTCCTGATCGGCGGGGCGTCGAACCCGCTTTATTCGATCCTCATTGCGCACACCAACGACTACCTCGGCACCGACCGCATGGCGGCGGGCTCGGCGGGGCTGCTGTTCATCAACGGGCTCGGCGCCATCGCCGGTCCGCTGATCTCCGGCTACGCGATGGAGGTGATGGGGCCGGGGGGCTTCTTCGTGCTGATCGCGGCGCTGATGCTTGGCCTCACCGCCTATGCCGGTTGGCGCATGACCCGCCGCCCGGCGCCGGTCTCCGACGATGCCGCCAGCGTGACCGCGGTTGGCCCGGTGTCGTCGCCGGTGGCGGTGGAACTGGCGCAGGAAGTCGCGATCGAGGCGCAGGAGGCGGCCGAGGCGGAAGCGGTGGAAGCCGCGCGCCTCGAGGCCGAAAGCGACGGCGCGGCGCGCTGAGTGCCCGTTTCATGAGCGTTGCGTGAATGAAGCAGGGAATGTCGTAATTGACAGAATTTGTGACTTCGCCTTGCGGCAGAAGCGCATGTAACCTTTCAGTGACAACGGAGCGGCACGTAAGGATGGAACGATGAAAGCCCCCGAAGACATTCTCACATTCTGGCTCGACGAGACCGCGCCGGAAAAACGCTACAACGCGGACGCGGCGCTTGATGCCGAGATCCGCTCCCGGTTCGAGGAAACTTGGAGCGCGGCGATGGAGGGACGGTTCGGCCTCTGGCTGACCTATCCCAGCGGCGCGCTGGCCTATGTCATCCTGCTGGACCAGTTCTCGCGCAACATGTTCCGCGGCACGGCCAAGGCCTTTGCCTCGGACGAGATCGCGCTGGCGGCAGCCAAGCAGGCGATCTGGCGCGGCTGGGACCTGAAGATCGACGAGCCCGCGCGGCAGTTCTTCTACGTTCCGCTGATGCACTCCGAGAACCTCTGCGACCAGGAGCGCTGCATCCGCCTGATGAAGGAGCGCCTGCCCGAGACCGGCGCGAACAACCTTCTGCATGCGCGCGCCCACCGCGAGGTGATCCGCGAGTACGGCCGGTTCCCGACTCGCAACGAGGCACTGTCGCGCGCCACCACCACGCCCGAGCATGGCTATCTTCACGGCGGCGGTTACGGTGGTGTCCTGCGTCGGCTTCAGGCGGCTCAGGCGGCCTGAGGCCGGCCTCTGCGCCAGCAAGACCCGGACGAGCTCTTCCAGGGGCCCGCGCGATACGCTCGCGCGGGCCCCTGCGTTTGCGGCCGCCTGCCGATGCCTCGCGGCGGGTTGCGCATTCCGCGCGGTGCGGCCACCTTGCTCGCAGCCCGATGGTGCCCTAGCTGACCGTGGGGAAGGCAATCTTTCGCAGGTGGCGTTGAAGCCCCTCGGGGGATGGTTTAATATCAAACTAATTTGACTCGGCGGGAGAGAGCCATGGCTTCGCAAAGCTTCGACATGATCGTCATCGGTGCAGGACCCGGGGGCTATGTCGCCGCCATCCGCGGCGCGCAGCTCGGCCTGAAGGTGGCCGTGGTGGAGCGCGAGCACATGGGTGGCATCTGCCTCAACTGGGGCTGCATTCCGACCAAGGCGCTGCTGCGCAGCTCGGAGATCTACCACTTCATGCAGCGCGCCAAGGACTACGGTCTCACCGCCGAGAAGATCGGCTATGACCTCGACGCGGTGGTCAAGCGCTCGCGCGGCGTGGCCAAGCAGCTGAACTCGGGCGTCACCCACCTGCTGAAGAAGAACAAGGTCACCGCTTTCATGGGCGAGGCGACCATCCCCGCCAAGGGCAAGGTCACCGTCAAGACCGACAAGGGCACCGAGGAGCTGACCGCGAAGAACATCGTGATCGCCACCGGTGCCCGCGCCCGCGAGCTGCCGGGGCTGGAGGCCGACGGCGATTGCGTCTGGACCTACAAGCACGCGCTGGTGCCGTCGCGCATGCCCAAGAAGCTGCTGGTCATCGGCTCGGGCGCCATCGGCATCGAGTTCGCCAGCTTCTACAACACGCTCGGCGCCGATACGACGGTGGTCGAGGTGATGGACCGCATCCTGCCGGTGGAGGACGAGGAGATCTCGAAATTCGCCAAGAAGCAGTTCGAGAAGCAGGGCATGACCATCCGCGAGAAGACCATGGTCAAGCAGCTCGACCGCGCCAAGGGCAAGGTCACCGCGCATATCGAGCAGAACGGCAAGACCACCAAGGAAGAGTTCGACACGGTGATCTCGGCGGTCGGCATCGTCGGCAACACCGAGGGGCTGGGCCTCGAGGCGCTCGGCGTGAAGGTCGAGCGCACCCATGTGGTGGTGGACAAGCACTGCCGCACGGGCATCGAGGGTGTCTACGCCATCGGCGACATCGCCGGCGCGCCCTGGCTGGCACACAAGGCATCGCATGAAGGCGTCATGGTGGCCGAGCTGATCGCCGGCGGCCACCCGCACGCAGTCGAGCCCTCGTCGATCGCCGGCTGCACCTATTGCCACCCGCAGGTTGCCTCGGTTGGCCTGACCGAGGCCAAGGCCAAGGAAGCCGGCTACAAGATCAAGGTCGGCCGCTTCCCCTTCATCGGCAACGGCAAGGCGATCGCGCTCGGCGAGCCCGAGGGCCTGGTCAAGACGATCTTCGACGAGAAGACCGGCGAGCTGCTCGGCGCGCACATGGTCGGCGCGGAAGTCACCGAGCTGATCCAGGGCTACGTGGTGGGCCGCCAGCTCGAGACCACCGAGGAGGACCTGATGAACACCGTCTTCCCGCACCCGACGCTGTCGGAGATGATGCACGAGAGCGTGCTCGACGCCTACGGCCGGGCGATCCACTTCTGAGATCGACGCAGGATCAAAGACACGAAAGGGCGCCCGCGAGAGGCGCCCTTTTTCATGGGCCGTTTTTCCGGGGAAGGAGGCGAGGGGGCGCCGCCCCCGTCCGCTGGCGCGGACTCCCCCGGGATATTTGGACCTAGAAGAAGTCGGCAGGTCCGCGTTTCTTCTAGGTCCAAATATCCCGGGGGTGAATTCGCCAACGGCGAAGAAGGGGCAGCGCCCCCTTTCGGCGCTGTCAGTGCGAGAGGCGCGCGAGGAAGGCCTCGACCTTGGGTGCCAGCCAGTCCCAGAGCTTGGGTGCGCCGCTCTGGATCTTCGGGGCCATCTTGCGCTCGAAGACCGGCCAGGTGACCTTGTAGTCGACCCAGGAGCCGCCCTCGGTGACGAGGTTCATGTTTGGCGGCTGGAAGCGGTCCACCGACTTGGCGAAGCGCGCGTCGGGGGTCGCATTGGCCTCGAACTCGTCCCAGAGCGCGCGCAGAGCGGCCCCCTGGTCGGCGGGGAGCAGTCCGAACAGCCGGTCCGCGGCGGCGGCTTCCTCGGCCTCCTTGGCGGCTTCGTCGACCTCGCCGAAAAACGGGTTGTCGCCGGCGTCGATCTCGACGAGGTCATGCAGCAGCAGCATCTTGATGACCCGCTCGATGGTCACCCCCTCCGGGGCGTGCTCGCCCAGCACCAGCGCGAAGAGTGCGAGGTGCCAGCTGTGCTCGGCGGAATTCTCGAAGCGCGCGCCATCCGAGGTCTTGGTGGCGCGGGTCACCGCCGAGAGCCTGCCGGCTTCGATGAGGAAGGCCATCTGCGCGTCGAGACGGCGGCTCGTGTCGGCGGGGCTCATGCTTCGGGTGTCCCGCTGGCGGCCGCCTTCGCCGCGGTCAACCGCTCGACGAGGAAGGCCCGCGCCCGGCGCTCGGCGAGGCGGACACGGATCGAGGTGAGAAAGGCCTCTTCGAGCGTGGTGGAGGAGGCGCCGATGACCTTTGCCACCTCCATGAAGAAACGCTCGTCGCCGGTGAGCGACATCACCTTGAACGTGTCCTCGGCCAGCTTGTCGGCAAGCTCGGTGGTCAGGCTCATGGGCTGCAACTCCCCGGCAGGCGCGTCAGCGCGTGGTCTCGGTCAGGCGACGCTTCACGTAGCCTGTGACATTGTCGATCATCGTGCCCATGTGCGGCTCTTCGAAGAAGTGGCCGGCCCCCTCGATCTGCTCGTGGGTGATGGTGATGCCCTTCTGCTCCTTGAGCTTGTTGACCAGCGTCGTGGTGTCCGCCGGCGGCGCAACGCGGTCGCTCGTGCCGTTGATGATCAGCCCCGAGGAGGGGCAGGGCGCGAGGAAGGAGAAGTCGTACATGTTGGCCGGCGGCGAGACCGAGACGAAGCCGGTGATCTCGGGGCGGCGCATCAACAGCTGCATGCCGATCCAGGCGCCGAAGGAGAAGCCCGCGACCCAGCAATGCTTGGAGTTGTTGTTCATCGACTGCAGGTAGTCGAGCGCCGAGGCGGCATCGGAAAGCTCGCCGATGCCCTGGTCGTACTCGCCCTGGCTGCGCCCCACGCCGCGGAAGTTGAACCGCAGCACGGTGAATCCCATGTTGTAGAAGGCGTAGTGAAGGTTATAGACGACCTTGTTGTTCATCGTCCCGCCGAACTGAGGGTGCGGGTGAAGGACGATGGCAATCGGGGCGTCATTGTCTTTTTGCGGATGATAGCGGCCTTCGAGGCGGCCTTCGGGTCCGGGAAAAATGACCTCGGGCATCGGGCGGAAGTGCTCCTGATCGGTGTGCGCGAAATTGTTGACGAAATTTCCGCGGCACTTTAGAACGTTTCTAAATCCCGTGCGGGCACGGGAGAGGGCTTGATTGCAGATATGCAATTGCCCGGTCAAGGTCAATCGGTTGGGCGCGAAGGCGTCCGGGAGGCATGCGTGAAGCTGAGCACCAAGGGACGCTACGCGATGGTCGCGCTGGTCGATATCGCCCTTCAGCCCGAGGGCGACCTGGTGACGCTGGGGGATATCTCGAAGCGTCAGGACATCTCGCTGCCCTATCTCGAGCAGCTTTTCGTGAAGCTGCGGCGGGCGGGGCTGGTGGCCTCGGTGCGCGGACCGGGAGGCGGCTACCGCCTGGCGCGGACCACCGACCAGATCCGCGTGGTGGACGTGCTGGCGGCGGTCGACGAGACGGTGGACGCGATGCACAAGGGGGCGGGCGCCTCGGGCGGGGCCTCGGGCAGCCGCGCGCAGTCGCTGTCGAACCGGCTCTGGCAGTCGCTTTCGGCGCATGTCTACGTCTACCTGCACCAGGCGCGGCTGTCGGATGTGGTGGGCAATGCGCTGGCCCCCTGTCCGGCGGTGCCCTCGCTCTTTGCCGTGGTCGATGAGCCGGTCTCGGAGGACGAGCACGAGGACATCCTCTCCGACGAGGCGTGAGCGCAAGGCGCCGCGCGGGACGAAACCTTAGCAAGATGAAAGAGGGGGCGGCGTGACGCGGGCCTATCTCGACTGGAATGCCACGGCGCCGCTACGGGCCGAGGCGCGGGACGCGATGATCGCGGCGATGGATCTGGTGGGCAATCCGTCCTCGGTCCATGCCGAAGGGCGTGCGGCCAAGAGCCTGATGGAGACGGCGCGGGCGCAGGTCGCCTCGGCCCTCGGGGCGGATGGGGCGGATGTGGTCTTCGTGTCCGGTGCGACCGAGGCGGCGGCGCTGGCCTGTGCCGGGCGCGGTCTGCAAGGTGCCGACATCGAGCATGACGCCCTGGCGGCCTGGCTTACCTGCGACCTGCCGGTGGACCGGCAGGGGCGCGTCACGGTCGCCGATGCGGCGATCACCGCCCTGCAGGCGGCGAACTCGGAAACCGGCGTGGTGCAGGAGTTGCCGCAGGGGCTGGCGGTGATCGACGCCACGCAGATCTTTGGCAAGTTGCCCTTCGCCTTCAACTGGTCCGGCGCGCAGATGGCCATCGTCTCGGCGCACAAGCTGGGCGGGCCCAAGGGAATCGGCGCGCTGGTGATGAAGCGCGGCACCGACCTTCCGCCACAGTTGCGCGGCGGCGGCCAGGAGATGGGCCGCCGCGCCGGCACCGAGAACCTGCTCGGCATAGCGGGATTTGGCGCAGCCGCTGAGGCAGCCGCGCGCGATTTGGCCGATGACGTATGGACAGGAATCGAAAAACTTAGAACTATTCTAGAAAATGCTATTGCGGCTGCCGCTCCAGAGACTATTTTTGTCGGGAATGGTGCGCCGCGCCTGCCGAACACCTCGTGCTTTGCCCTGCCGGGGTGGAAGGGCGAGACGCAGGTGATGCAGATGGACCTCGCCGGGTTCGCGATCTCGGCGGGCTCGGCCTGTTCAAGCGGCAAGGTCCGCGCCTCCCGCGTGTTGCGGGCAATGGGATTCGACGACGACGTGGCCGGCAGCGCGATCCGCGTGAGCCTCGGTCCGACGACACGGGAAGAGGACGTGCTGCGCTTCGCCGAGGCCTGGGCACGTCAGTATCGGAAGAAATACGCGCCGGGGCTCTGAGCCGGGTGCATGACCGGAAACGCAGGGTGGCGCGCGGCGCTTGCCCCGGGACGACAGGAGATAAAGGCTGATGGCAGCTTTTGACAACATCACCGTGAAGGAAGGCGTCGAGCAGGAGACCGTGGACGCGGTCGAAGCTGTTTCGACCTACAAATACGGCTGGGACACCGACATCGAGATGGAATACGCGCCGATGGGCCTCAACGAGGACATCGTGCGTCTGATCTCGGAGAAGAACGAAGAGCCCGAGTGGATGACCGAGTGGCGGCTCGAGGCCTACCGCCGTTGGCTCAACAAGGAAGAGCCGACCTGGGCGATGGTCAACTACCCCAAGATCGACTTCCAGAAGCAGTATTATTACGCCCGTCCGAAAAGCTTCGAGACCAAGCCGCAGTCGCTGGACGAGGTCGATCCCAAGCTGCTGGCGACCTATGAAAAGCTGGGCATCCCGCTCAAGGAGCAGATGATCCTCGCGGGCGTCGAGGGTGCCGAAGATGCGCCCGCCGAGGGCCGCAAGGTCGCGGTGGACGCGGTCTTCGACTCCGTCTCGGTCGGCACCACCTTCCAGAAGGAACTCGAGAAGGCGGGGGTGATCTTCTGCTCGATCTCCGAGGCGATCAAGAAGCACCCCGAGCTGGTCAAGAAGTACCTCGGCTCGGTCGTGCCGGTGTCGGACAACTTCTATGCCACGCTGAACTCGGCGGTCTTCTCGGACGGCTCGTTCGTCTACGTGCCGCCCGGCGTGCGCTGCCCGATGGAGCTGTCGACCTATTTCCGCATCAACGCCGAGAACACCGGCCAGTTCGAGCGCACGCTGATCATCGCGGACAAGGGCTCCTACGTGTCCTACCTCGAGGGCTGCACCGCGCCGAAGCGGGACACCGCGCAGCTGCACGCGGCCGTGGTCGAGATCATCGTCGAGGAAGACGCCGAGGTGAAATATTCCACGGTGCAGAACTGGTTCCCCGGCGACGAGGAAGGCCGTGGCGGCATCTACAACTTCGTCACCAAGCGTGCCGACTGCCGTGGCGACCGTGCCAAGGTGATGTGGACCCAGGTGGAAACCGGCTCTGCCGTGACCTGGAAATACCCGTCCTGCATCCTGCGTGGCAATGAGAGCCAGGGCGAGTTCTACTCGATCGCCATCGCCAACAACCACCAGCAGGCCGACACCGGCACCAAGATGATCCACCTGGGCAAGGATACCAAGAGCCGGATCGTCTCGAAGGGCATCTCGGCCGGCGTGGCGCAGAACACCTATCGCGGTCTCGTGTCGATGCACCCGAAGGCGAAGAACTCGCGCAACTACACGCAGTGCGACAGCCTGCTGATCGGCGACAAGTGCGGGGCCCACACGGTTCCCTACATCGAGGTGAAGAACAACTCCTCGCGCTGCGAGCACGAGGCGACCACCTCGAAGGTGGACGACGAGCAGCTCTTCTACTGCCGCCAGCGCGGCATGGACGAGGAAGAGGCGGTGGCCCTGGTGGTCAACGGCTTCTGCAAGGAAGTGCTGCAGGCGCTGCCCATGGAGTTCGCCATGGAAGCCCAGCAGCTCGTCGCCATCTCGCTCGAAGGCTCGGTGGGCTAAGGCCCGCCGCGAAGGAGACGTCCGATGCTGCAACAGCTGGTCATGGACTCCGCCGGAGCAGCGGTCGGCGTCTTCCTGGGCGTGCTGATCGGGCTCGGCATGCGCAAGCGCAAGGGCAACACCGAGGGGCTTCTGGCCGACTCGGTGCTGCTTACCGCAAGCGCCGCCGCCGGGCTCGCGCTGCTTGTCATGATGGCGTTCCGCTATTTCCTGAACTGAGGCGCGGCCGATGATCATCACCACCACTCCCAGCATCGAAGGCCATCGCATCACGTCCTACAAGGGCGTGGTCGTGGGCGAGGCGATCATGGGCGCCAACGTGGTGCGCGATCTCTTCGCGCGGGTCACCGACGTCATCGGCGGTCGCTCGGGTGCCTATGAGGCCAAGCTGCAGGATGCCCGCGACGTGGCCATGCGCGAGCTCAAGGACCGCGCCGTCGCGCTCGGGGCGAACGCGGTGGTCGGTGTCGATCTCGACTACGAGGTGGTGGGCGACTCGATGCTCATGGTCTCGGTGTCGGGCACGGCGGTGGTGATCACGCCATGACCGAGGCGCTGGCTCGGCCCGAGCTGACACTGCCCGAGGCGGAGGCGGCGCTGCTGCGTGCGGAATACGCGCGTGCGGCGGTGATCCTCGAATACGGCTCGGGCGGCTCGACCGTGCAGGCCGGCGAGATGCCCGGCAAGACCGTCTTCTCGGTCGAGTCGGACAAGGACTGGGCGCAGATGATGCGTCGCTGGTTCACCGAGACCCCGCCCGCCGAGGGGACCGAGGTGGATGTCATCTGGTCCGACATCGGGCCGACCAAGGAATGGGGCCACCCGGTCGACGAGATCGAGTGGCGCAGCTTCCCGGAGTACCCGCTGAAGGTCTGGGAGCTGCCCGAGTTCCGCCAGCCCGACGTGGTGCTGGTGGATGGCCGCTTTCGCGAAGGCTGCGCGCTTGCCGCGGCCTTCCTGACCGAGAAACCGCTGGTGCTGCTCTTCGACGACTACGCACCGCGGGCGCACTATCACAAGGTCGAGCACTGGCTCGGCCGACCGCAAATGACCGGCCGCATGGCCCGGTTCGAGATCGTCCCACAGGCCTTCCCGGTGAAGGACCTGCTGCGGATCATGAAACTGACCGTGCGGCCCTGACCGCACCCCCAAGGAGGGAAACCTATGCTGGAAATCAAGAACCTTCAGGTGAAGCTGGAAGAAGAGGACAAGCAGATCCTCAAGGGTGTGGATCTGACCGTCGAGGCGGGCAAGGTGCATGCGATCATGGGCCCGAACGGCTCGGGCAAGTCGACCCTGTCCTATGTCCTGTCGGGCAAGGACGGCTACGAGGTGACGGGCGGCGCAGCCACGCTCGAAGGTCAGGACATCCTCGAGATGGAACCCGAGGAGCGCGCCGCGGCGGGTCTCTTCCTGGCGTTCCAGTACCCGGTGGAAATCCCCGGCGTCGGCAACATGACCTTCCTGCGCACCGCGGTGAACGCACAGCGCAAGGCCCGCGGCGAGGAGGAAATGTCCTCGACCGAGTTCCTCAAGGTCGTGCGCGAGAAGGCGAAATCGCTGAAGATCGACGCCGAGATGCTCAAGCGCCCGGTCAACGTCGGCTTCTCCGGCGGTGAGAAGAAGCGCAACGAGATCCTGCAGATGGCGATGCTCGAGCCGAAGATGTGCATCCTCGACGAGACCGACTCCGGCCTCGACGTCGATGCGATGAAGCTGGTCGCCGACGGCGTGAACGCGCTGCGCGGCGAGGGCCGGTCCTTCCTGGTGATCACCCACTACCAGCGCCTGCTCGACCACATCAAACCGGACGTGGTGCACATCATGGCCAACGGCCGCATCATCAAGACCGGTGGCCCCGAGCTGGCGCTCGAGGTCGAGAACAACGGCTACGCAGACCTGATCGAGGAGGAGGCGTAATGGCACTTCCCCAAGTCAAGCAGACCGCGACCGACGCGCGTCTGGCCGCGCTCAGCCTGCCCGAGGGCGGCTGGTCGCGCCCGGCCCGCGAGTCGGCGCTGGCGCGCGTGCAGGCCATGGGCCTGCCCGGCGGCCGTGACGAGTACTGGAAATACACCCGCCCCGACACGCTGACCGCCGTCGAGGCGCCCTCGGCCGCGGTGCTCAACGTCACCGACGAGGCGCCGGTCTTCGGCGCGCGCGACCGGCTCAAGGTCGTCTTCGTCGACGGCGTGTTCAGCGCCGAAGAATCCGACGAGCTGGCCCTCGAGGGGCTGACCATCGAGCGTCTTGCCGAGGCTTCGGACATCCACTGGGCCAAGGACCTCTACGGCACGCTGGAAACCAATGGCCAGACCCCGGTCGAGCGCCCGCTCGCCGCGCTCAACACCGCCTTCGCCACCGACGGCCTGCTGATCCGCGTGACCGGCAAGGTCGAAAAGCCCGTGCACCTGCTCTATCGCCACGAGAGCGACAGCTCCGACGCGATCCTGCACCACGTGGTGAAGGTCGAAGAGGGCGGCGATGTGACGTTGCTCGAATCCGGCCCCGCCGCCGCGCGCTTCAACAAGGTGATCGAAGTCGACGTCGCCGATGGCGCCGGTTTCCACCATGTGCGCGTGCAGGGCCGCGACCACGAGCGCCGCGCCGCGACGCATATCTTCGGCCGCCTCGGCACCGAGAGCACCTTCAAGACCTTCACCCTCACGGTGAACGGCGTGCTGACCCGCAACGAGGCGGTGATCGAGCTGACCGGCGACGATGCCGCGGTGCATATCGCGGGCGCCTGCATGGGCGACGGCGATTTCCACCACGACGACACGGTGTTTGTCACCCATGACGCGGTGAACTGCGAAAGCCGGCAGATCTTCAAGAAGGTGCTGCGCAACGGCGCGACCGGCGTCTTCCAGGGCAAGATCCTGGTCAAGCCCGGCGCGCAGAAGACCGACGGCTACCAGATCAGCCAGTCGCTGCTGCTGGACGAGGACAGCCAGTTCCTCGCCAAGCCGGAGCTCGAGATCTACGCCGACGACGTGGCCTGCTCGCACGGCTCGACCTCGGGCGCGATCGACGAAGACGGTCTTTTCTACCTGCGCGCCCGCGGCGTGCCGCGCGGCACCGCCGAGGACCTGCTGACCATCGCCTTCATCGCGGAAGCGGTGCAGGAGGTCGAGGACGAGAGCATCCAGGAAGAGATCAACGAGCTGGTCGCGGCCTGGCTGGGCCGGCGCCGCGGCTGATGTCGCTCTCGCGCGAGATCGCCGCGACCTACCGGGGGCCGGGCGCGGTGATGCGCCGCCTGCTGTCGCAGGGCCCCCGCGAGGACCGGGCGCTGATGCTCGTCATGGCAGCCTGCGCGATGTTCTTCGTCGCGCAAATGCCGGCGCTCGCGCGGCAGGCCTATCTTTCGGGCGCCGAGCTCAACCCGCTCATGGGGGCCTCGCTGCTGGCCTGCATGGTGATCCTGCCGCTCGCGCTCTACGTGCTGGCGGCGCTGAGCCACCTGGTGGCCAAGCTCTTCCGTGGCCGGGGCACCGGCTACGGCGCGCGGCTGGCGCTGTTCTGGGCGCTGCTGGCGGCAAGCCCGCTGGCGCTGCTCAACGGGCTGGTGGCGGGGTTCGTGGGGCAGGGCGTGCAGCTCTCGCTCGTCGGGCTCCTGTGGTTCGCGGTCTTCCTGTGGTTCTGGATCAGCGGCCTCAGGGCCGTCGAATGGCCCGGCGACCGGATGGCCGAACGGCCCGCTGCATGAGTGTGGCGGGCCTTCTTTCGCTGGCGTGGCAGACCGTCCTCGCCCCGCGCGACGTGGCGCGGACGCTGCTGGACCTGCGCCTGTCGCGCGAGGCGCTGCTGACCGGCTTTGGGCTGGTGGTGGCGCTGAACGCGCTGCTCGTCGGGCTGATGCAGCTCGGCGGCGAGCTGGGGTCCGTGGCCGGGCTGATGCCGGTGCCGATGGCGCTGTTTCTGGCGGTGATGCTGGCGGGCTCGATCGCCGCGCTGACCTGGGCCGGGCGCAGCTTCGGCGGCCGCGCGCGGCTCGAAGATGTGGCGGTGCTGCTGATCTGGCTGCAGGGGCTGCGGGCGCTGGCGCAGCTCGGCGTGGCGCTGGTCGGCGCGGTCTCGGGCGGCCTTGCGGTGCTGCTGGTGCTGGCCGCGCTGCTGGTCGGCCTGTGGATCCTCGTCGCCTTCCTCGACGAGGCGCATGGCTTCGGCAGCCCTTTAAAGGCGCTGCTGGTGCTGATACTCGCGACCCTGGCGCTGCTCGCGGCGCTGATGATGATACTCTCCCTGCTGGGAGCGGGCCCGAACGGGATGGCTAGCTATGTATGACGTGCAGAAAATCCGCGAAGACTTTCCGATCCTCGCCCGCGAGGTGAACGGCAAGCCGCTGGTCTACCTCGACAATGGCGCCTCGGCGCAGAAGCCGCAGGTGGTGATCGACGCGGTGACCCGCGGCTATGCCGAGGAATATTCCAACGTCCACCGCGGGCTGCACTACCTGTCGAGCCTTGCCACCGAGAAATACGAAGGCGTGCGCGGCACGATCGCGCGCTTCCTCGGCGCGAAGGACGAGGAAGAGGTGGTCTTCACCAACGGCTCGACCATGGGCATCAACCTCGTCGCCTACGGCTGGGCGATGCCGCGCCTGCAGGCCGGGGACGAGATCATCCTGTCGGTCATGGAGCATCACGCCAACATCGTGCCCTGGCACTTCCTGCGCGAGCGCCAGGGCGTGGTGATCAAATGGGTCGACGTCGACGCTTCGGGCGCGCTCGACCCGCAGGCGGTGCTCGACGCGATCACCCCGCGGACCAAGCTCATCGCGGTGACGCAGGTGTCGAACGTGCTGGGGACGGTCGTCGACATCAAGGCGATCTCGGCGGGCGCGCGCGAGAAGGGCGTTCCGGTGCTGGTCGACGGCTCGCAAGGCGCCGTCCACATGCCGGTCAATGTCGAGGATCTCGGCTGCGACTTCTATGCCATCACCGGCCACAAGCTCTACGGCCCCTCGGGCTCCGGCGCGATCTGGATCCGCCGCGAGCGGCAGGCCGAGATGCGCCCCTTCCTCGGCGGCGGCGACATGATCCGCGAGGTCCACAAGGACGGCATCACCTATGCCGAGCCGCCGATGAAGTTCGAGGCCGGCACTCCCGGCATCGTGCAGCAGATCGGGCTTGGCGTGGCGCTCGAGTACATGATGGGCCTCGGCATGGAGAACATCGCCGCCCATGAGGCGAAGCTGGCCAAATATGCCGCCTCGAGGCTGCAGGGGCTGAACTGGCTCAACGTGCAGGGCACGACGCCCGGCAAGGCCGCGATCTTCTCCTTCACCCTCGACGGCGCGGCGCATGCGCATGACATCTCGACGATTCTCGACAAGAAGGGCGTCGCCGTGCGTGCCGGCCACCATTGCGCCGGTCCGCTGATGGACCACCTCGGCGTCTCGGCGACCTGCCGCGCGTCCTTTGGCCTCTACAACACCGAGGCCGAGGTCGACACGCTGGTCGAAGCGCTGGAGCTGGCGCACGAGCTCTTCGCCTGACCCCGGCAACGCACCCGGCTCCGCCGCCGGATTTGCGTATTTGCAAAGAGAAGAAGCCCCGGAGGTCGCGCGGACCGCCGGGGCTTTCTTCTAGGTCCAAATATCCCGGGGGAGGCCGCGCAGCGGACGGGGGCGGAGCCCCCTCCGTGACCTGCGGGCCTATTCCACCGTCACCGATTTCGCGAGGTTGCGCGGCTGGTCCACGTCGGTGCCCTTGGCGATCGCGGCGTGATAGGCCAGAAGCTGCGCCGGCAGCGCGTAGAGCAACGGAGCAAGGCGCTCGTCGACCTCGGGCAGGGCGATGCTCTGCCAGATGCCGTCCCCGGCCTCCTCGATGCCGCGCGCGTCGGAGATCAGGCAGACCTTGCCGCCGCGCGCCATGACCTCCTGCATGTTCGACACGGTCTTGTCGAAGAGCCCGTCGCGGGGGGCCATGACGATCACCGGCACCGACTTGTCGATCAGCGCGATCGGCCCGTGCTTGAGTTCTCCGCTGGCATAGGCCTCGGCGTGGATGTAGCTGATTTCCTTGAGCTTCAATGCGCCTTCGAGGGCCAGCGGGTACATCATGCCACGCCCCAGGAAGAGCACGTCGCGGGCCTCGGAGACCTTGCGGGCCGCCTCGGCGATGGTGCCGTCGCGGTCGAGCGCGGCGTTGAACAGGCCGGGCAGGGCGCGCAGCTGCGCGAGCAGCTCGGCTTTCTCCGCGGTCGCCATCCGTCCGCGGACCTCGGCCGCCTTGATGGCGAGCAGCAAGAGCACGTTGAGCTGGCAGGTGAAGGCCTTGGTCGAGGCGACGCCGACCTCCACTCCGGCGTGGATCGGCAGCGCCAGATCGCTCTCGCGGGCGATGGTCGAGGTCTCGACGTTGACCACCGAGACGATCCGGTCGGCCCGCCCGGCGCAGTAGCGCAGCGCCGCCAGCGTGTCGGCGGTTTCGCCCGACTGGCTGACGAAGAGCGCCACGGTGCCCTTGGTGATCGGCGGCTCGCGGTAGCGGAACTCCGAGGCGATATCGACCTCGACGGGGATGCGCGCCAGCTTCTCGAACCAGTATTTCGCGGTCAGGCAGGCGTAATAGGCGGTGCCGCAGGCAACCAGCACCAGCCGGTCGACCTCGGCGAAGTCCAGCCCGGGAGCGGGCAGTTCGATCTCGTCGCCCTTGAGGTAGGCCCCGAGCGCCTCGGCCAGCACGGTCGGCTGCTGGGCGATCTCCTTGGCCATGAAGTGCTTGTAGCCGGCCTTGTCGACCTGCGCCTGGTCGAGCCGCACGCGCTTTTCCTCGCGCCTAACCGGCGCGCCGGTCTCGTCGAAGATCTCGGCGCCGGCGCGGGTGACCACGGCCCAGTCGCCCTCTTCGAGGTAGGTGATGCGGTCGGTCATCGGGGCGAGCGCGATGGCGTCGCTGCCCACGAACATCTCGCCGCTGCCGTGGCCGATGGCCAGCGGCGAGCCCTTGCGGGCGGCGACGATGAGATCTTCCTCGCCGTCGAAGAGGAAGGCGAGGGCAAAGGCGCCCTCAAGCCGTCCCAGCGCCTTGGAGGCGGCCTCGACCGGCGGCAGGCCCTGATCGAGGTGATGCGCGACCAGCATGGCGACGGTCTCGGTGTCGGTCTCGGTCTCGGGCGCGAGGCCCTGCTCGGCCAGCTCGGCGCGCAGCTCGCGGAAGTTCTCGATGATGCCGTTGTGCACGACCGAGACCTTGCCCGCCCGGTGCGGGTGGGCGTTGCGTTCGGTGGGGGCGCCATGGGTGGCCCAGCGGGTGTGACCGATCCCGGCCTTGCCCGCCAGTGGCTCGTGCACCAGCAGGTCCTGCAGGTTCACCAGCTTGCCGACGGCGCGGCGGCGGTCGAGCCTGCCGTTCTGCACGGTGGCGATGCCCGCGCTGTCATAGCCGCGGTACTCGAGGCGTTTCAGCGCCTCGACCAGCATGGGGGCAACCTCGTGCTTGCCCAGGACGCCGACGATTCCGCACATGGTCTTATCCTTCCTTGGCGTCTTGGGCGGCTTTCTGTGCCGCCTTCCGGGCGCGGAGCATCTCGCGCAGCTTGGTCGCGAAGCCCGGCTTGGTCACCTGTTTCGTGCGCCCCAGCGCCAGCGCGCCGGCGGGCACGTCCTCGGTCACCACCGAGCCGGAGCCGGTCATCGCGCCGTCGCCGACGGTGACCGGGGCAACCAGCATGGTGTCGGAGCCGATGAAGGCGTCCTTGCCGATGGTGGTGCGGTGCTTGAAGAAGCCGTCGTAGTTGCAGGTGATCGTGCCCGCGCCGATGTTCGTGCGCTCGCCGATATCGGCATCGCCGATGTAGGTCAGGTGGTTGGCCTTCACGCCCTCGGCAAGGTAGGCGTTCTTCACCTCGACGAAGTTGCCGACGTGGACCTCCTCGGCCAGCTCGGCGCCGGGGCGCAGGCGGGCGTAGGGGCCGACGATGGCGCCGCGGCTGACGTGGCAGCCCTCGAGGTGGCTGAACGCCCGGATGCGGGCGCCGGTCTCGATGGTCACGCCGGGGCCGAAGACCACGTTGGGTTCGATCTCGGCGTCGCGGCCGATGTAGGTGTCCCAGGCGAGGAAGACCGTCTCGGGAGCGGTCATCTGCACGCCCTCGTCCAGCAGTTCGGCGCGCTTGCGGGCCTGGAAGGCGGCCTCGGCGGCGCGCAGCTCGGCGCGGGAGTTGATGCCCAGCGTCTCGGCCTCGTCGCAGCGCACGACGCCCGCCGAAAGGCCACGGGAGCGGGCGATCTCGACGATGTCGGTGAGATAGTATTCACCCGAGGCATTGTCGTTGCCCACCGCGTCGATCAGCTCGAAGAGAGTCCTGCTTCCGGCGCAGACGACGCCAGAGTTGCATAGCGTGATGGCGCGCTCGGCGTCGGAGGCATCCTTGAACTCGACGATCCGTTCCAGCGCGTCACCTTCGGCGATCAGCCGGCCGTAGCGGCCCGGATCCGCAGCCTCGAAACCCAGCACCACCACGTCATGCCGCGCGCGGGCGTCGCGCATCGCCTCGAGCGTCGCTTCGGTGATGAAGGGCGTATCGCCGTAGAGCACCAGCGCGTCGCCGTCGAACCCGTCAAGCGCGGGACGCGCCTGCGCGACCGCATGGGCGGTGCCGAGCTGCTCTTCCTGGAGCACCACCTGCGCCTCCGGGGCAAACTCGGCGGTCGAGGCCTCGACCTCGGCCGCGCCATGGCCAGCCACCACGACCGAGCGGGACGGCTCCAGCGCCTGACCGGCGCGCAGCGCGTGCCACAGCAGCGGGGCCTGGGCGAGGCGGTGGAGGACCTTGGGGAGATCGGACTCCATGCGGGTGCCCTTGCCTGCGGCAAGGAGGATCAGAGCAAGGCTCATGCGGTTTCCTGTTTGTCTTCTGCCTGCGCCCGTTTTATCCGCTTGGGGCAGGGGGGCAAGGGACCCCGTTTCACGTTGGATTTCAGCCTGTGACAGGGCCGGGCGGAAGGGACAAGCCAGAATGCGTACGGTGGTCTTCGATCTCGACGGCACGCTTGCCGACACCAGTGGTGACCTGATCGCCGCGGCCAACGCCTGTTTCGAGGGCATGGGGCTGGAGGTGCGGCTCGATCCGCTGGCCGACGCGGGCATCGCGGTGAAGGGCGGGCGCGCCATGCTGACCGCCGGGCTCGATCGCGCCGGAGCCTTTTCCGAGGAGCTGATCGCGCGCTGGTATCCCGAGCTGCTGTCGGTCTACGGCGAGGCGATCGACCGCTACACCCGCTTCTACCCCGGCGCGCTCGAGGCTGTCGCGGGGCTGCGCGACGCGGGCTACAGGGTCAGCATCTGCACCAACAAGCCCGAGGGCCTGGCCGAGACGCTGATGCAGCGCATGGGCGCGCGCGGGCACTTCGACGCCCTGATCGGCGCCGACACGCTGCCGGTGCGCAAGCCCGATCCCGCGCCCTATGTCGCGGCGGTGGAACGCGCGGGCGGGCAGGTGGCGCAGAGCCTGCTGGTCGGCGACACTGCGACCGACCGCAACACCGCGCGGGCGGCGGGCGTGCCCTGCATCCTCGTCGGCTTCGGCCCCGATGGCACGGCGGTCTCGGCGCTGGAACCCGAAGCGATGATCGGGCATTTCGACGAGCTGGCCGGGGCGGTGGCGCGGCTGATCGGCTGAAGGGCGCGTCGGAGCGGCGCGCACATCGCTGTGTGCCCTTGCGCATTGACCGCGCGGCAGCGCGGGCGCATCAATGCCCCATGACCGAGCACCCGAAGACCGAGACCCTCACCGCCGAACGCTTCACCGGCAGCTTCACCCAGCAGGAGCCGATCCCCGAGGCGGGCATCGCCGCCGCGCTCGAGGTGCTGCGCCACGGCCGCCTGCACCGCTACAACACTGCCCCCGGCGAGACCGCCGAGACCGCGCTCTTGGAGCAGGAATTTGCCGCCTTCACCGGCGCGCGCTACTGCGTCGCCGTGGCCTCGGGCGGCTACGCGCTCGGCTGCGCCCTGCGCGCGCTCGGGGTGCAGCCCGGCGAGACGGTGCTGACCAATGCCTTCACCCTCGCGCCGGTGCCGGGTGCGATTGCTTCTCTCGGCGCGGTGCCGGCCTTTGTCGGGGTCACCGAGGATCTGGTGATCGACCTCGACGATCTTGCCGCCAAGCTGCCGCAGGCGCGGGTGCTGATGCTCAGTCACATGCGTGGGCATCTGTGCGACATGGACCGGCTCATGGCGCTCTGTGACGCCGCCGGAGTTCAGGTGATCGAGGATTGCGCCCACACCATGGGCGCGGCTTGGAACGGCACCCCCTCGGGGCGGCACGGGGCGATCGGCTGCTATTCGACGCAGACCTACAAGCACATGAACTCGGGCGAGGGCGGTTTTCTGGTCACCGACGACGCGGACCTTGCCGCCCGCGCGGTGATGCTCTCGGGCAGCTACATGCTCTACGAGCGCCACCTTGCCGCGCCGGGACCCGAGGCCTTCGAGCGGGTGAAATACGTCACCCCCAACGTCTCGGGACGGATGGACAACCTGCGCGCCGCGTTGCTGCGTCCGCAGCTCGCCGATCTTCCCGCGCAGATCGACCGCTGGAATGACCGATACCGCGCGGTCGAGGCGGGGCTGCGTGGCACACCCGGCCTCACGCTGATCGAACGCCCCGCGGCCGAGCGCTTCGTCGGCTCCTCGATCCAGGCACTGGTCCTCGACTGGTCGCCCGAGGCGATCCGGCAATTGCTGGCACGCTGCGCTGCCCGAGGCGTCGAGCTGAAATGGTTCGGCGGCCGGGAACCCGTCGCCTTCACCTCGCGTTACGACAGCTGGCGCTATGCGCCTTCCGAGCCCATGCCGGCCACCGACCGCATCCTGACCGGCATTCTTGACATGCGCCTGCCGCTGACCTTCAGCCTCGACGATTGCGCGCTGATCGCAAGGATCATCCGCGCCGAGGTCTCGGCGGTCTACCAGCAGGCAGCCTGACCTTCCGGGCAACCGGCCCGTTCCCAGTTCCAGACGCGGAGGAGCGTCCGACATGACCGACAGCACGACCGATCCCAAGCCCGCGGCAGCCCGCGCGTTCGACGCCATCCCCGAAACCGCGCTCGCCTGGCATCGTGCGGGGCGCGGGGCAGCGTTGGCGACGGTGATCCAGACCTGGGGCTCCGCCCCGCGCCGCACCGGCGCGCAACTCGCCATCTCGGGCGACGGCGAGATCGAGGGCTCGGTCTCGGGCGGCTGCGTCGAGGGGGCGGTGATCACCGAGGCGCTCGAGGCACTGGCCGAGGGCAAGGCGCGGGAGCTGGAGTTCGGCGTCTCGGACGATGACGCCTTTGCCGTTGGCCTCGCCTGCGGCGGCACCATCCGCGTGCTGGTCGAGCCGGTGGGCTCGGCGCTGCCCGAAGCGCTGCTGGCCGAGCTTTGCGAGGCCCGCGCCGCGCGCACCCCCGTGGCCTATGTGGCCGATCTGGACAGCGACGCACGGGCGCTGGCCTACGACGGGCACGAGACCGCCTTCCGCATGGACCGTTCGGGCTTCGTCGAGGAAAGTCGCAGCTTCGTCGCCATCCACAACCCGCCGCTGCGGCTCCTGGTGGTCGGCGCGGTGCATATCGCGCAGGCGCTGTTGCCGATGGCGCGCATCGCCGGTTACGACCCGGTGCTGATCGACCCGCGCGGCGCCTTCGGCTCCACGGCGCGCTTCCCCGGTGAGACCATCCTCGACGACTGGCCCGACGAGGCGGTGACGAAGCTGGGGCTCGACACCCGCACCGCGCTGGTGCTGCTCACCCATGACCCCAAGCTCGACGATCCCGCCATCGAGGCGGCGCTGCGCTCCCGGGTTTTCTACATCGGCGCGCTCGGCTCCAGCCGCACCCATGCCAAGCGCGTGGCGCGGCTGACCGAGGCGGGTTTCACCGAAGCCGAGATCGCGTTCATCCACGGCCCCATCGGCCTCGACATCGGCGCGTCCGGCCCGGCCGAGATCGCCGTGTCGATCCTCGCCGAGATGACCCGCGTGCTGAGGCAGGGCGCATGAAGTTCGGCCCGCTGCCGCTGGCCGGGGCAGAGGGGGCGGTGCTCGCCCATTCGGTCGCGATGCCCGGCGCGCGGCTGAAGAAGGGGCACGTGCTGACGGCCGGCGACCTCGACGCGCTGCGCGCGGCGGGTCTGTCGGAGGTCGTCGCGGCACGGCTCGAGCCGGGGGACGTGTCCGAGGATGCGGCGGCCCGGCACCTGGCGGAAGCGCTGCTGCCCGACCCGGAAGCCGCGCATCTGCGCATCGGCCCGGCGACCACCGGCCGGGTCAACCTGCATGCGCTCGGCCCCGGTGTGATCGAGGTCGACGCGGCGCGCATCAACGCGGTCAACGCCGTGCATCCGATGATCACCGTGGCGACGCTACGACCCTGGCAGCGCTGCGCGCCGCGCGCCATGGTCGCGACGGTCAAGATCATCTCCTACGCCGTGCCCGAGGCGGCGCTTGCGGCCGCTTGCGCCGCGGCGCAGGGCGGCGCGCTGCGCCTGCACCGGCCGGTGGCACGGACCGCCACGCTGATCGAGACCGACGTCGCCAACGATCCCGCCGCGCTCGGCGACAAGGGCCGCCGCGCCACCCGCGCAAGGCTTGAGCGTTTCGGCACCGAGCTCGGCCCGCGCGTGCTGGTGCCGCATCGCACCGCGCCGCTGGCGGCGGCGATCCGCAAGGCGCCGGGTGACATCATCCTCATTCTCACAGGCTCGGCCACCTCGGACCTGCACGACGTCGCGCCCGAGGCGCTGCGCGCGGCCGGCGGCGAGGTCAGCCATTTCGGCATGCCGGTCGATCCGGGCAACCTGCTGTTCTACGGTCGCCTCGGCACGCGGCCGGTGATCGGCCTGCCGGGCTGCGCCCGCTCGCCGGCGATCAACGGCGCGGACTGGGTGCTGGAGCGGCTGATCTGCGGCCGCGAGGTTAGCCCGTCCGAGATCGCCGCGATGGGCGTCGGCGGGCTGCTGAAGGAGCCGCCGTCGCGCCCGCGCCCGCGCGAGGGATGAGCGCGTCGGCTTCCGAGACGCTGCCCCGGCCATTCTTCTAGGCAGAAATATCCCGGGGGGACCGCCGCAGGCGGGCGGGGGCGGAGCCCCCAACTTCCCCGCCTCCAAAAGCAAAACCCGCCGGCGGCAGCGCGGCGGGTTTTCCTCAGCGGATCCGCGAAGGGATCACTTGGAATGTCTTACTTGACGGCCGGCCCGATCATCATGACCATCTGGCGGCCTTCCATCTTGGGCATGTTCTCGACCTTGCCCACTTCCTTGACGTCTTCCGCCACGCGCTCGAGCAGTTCGCGGCCAAGGTTCTGGTGGGCCATTTCGCGGCCACGGAAGCGCAGGGTAATCTTCACCTTGTCGCCACCTTCGAGGAACTTCAGCACGTTGCGCATCTTGACATCATAGTCGTGCGTGTCGGTGCCGGGGCGGAATTTGACTTCCTTGACCTCGATGGTCTTCTGCTTCTTCCGCGCTTCGCTCTCACGCTTCTGCTGTTCGTACTTGAACTTGCCGAAGTCCATGATCTTGCAGACGGGCGGCTTGGCGTTGGGCGAGATCTCGACCAGATCGAGCCCCGCTTCCTCTGCCATCTCCATCGCGCGAGCGGGAGTCTGCACACCGAGGTTTTCACCTTCGGCGCCGATCAGGCGGATTTCAGGAGCCCGGATGCGATCGTTGACGCGGGGGCCGGTGTCGCGCGTCGGGGGCGCGTTGTGAGGTCTGCGAGCTATGGTTTTCGTCCTTTGTTGCCGTGTCTCGTAGGCGCGCAAAGTAGTGCTCTGGGCGGGGTGTTTCAAGCGACAATTGGCCGAAACGGCGCATAGGCGAGCCTCAACCCGCTCATCCGGTGCGCGAGGCCCCGCGGATGACCCGAGGTGCGGGTGATCATGCGAAGCTGAGTGCCTATCTCACATCGACGCGACCTCACGCGAGACTGGAGACATTTGAGATGAGACAAGCGATTCTGATCGTCGGGGCCATCGTGCTGCTCGGCGTCCTGGTGTTCGGCATGCGCGGCGGGCAGGAGCCCGTGCCCGCCCCGATGGAAAACGCGGGGGCAGAAGCCGATGCGGCCGCCGAAAGCGCGGGAGACACGCTCGAGCGGGCCGCGGATGACGCCGCCGCCGCCGGCCGCGAGGCGATGGACCAGGCGGGCGAAGCCGCGGGCACCGCGATGGATGCGATCTCGGACGCGGCCGGCAAGGCCGCCGAGACAGTGGAAGGCGCGGCAGAGGCGGTGTCGGATGTCGCCAAAGACGCAATGGCCTCGGCCGAAGGTGCGGTTGAAGAGGCCCACGCCGCGGCGGATGCCGCCGCGCAGAACGCCGCCGGCACCGGTGCCGAGGTGGCGCGGCTGAGCGATGAGGAACTGCGCGAATTGTTCACGGTCGAAGGCTTCGACTACGACAGGGCCGTTGCCTACATCGAGCAGTCCGACCTTGGTTTCGCGGCCAAGGAGGCCACCAAATCCGCACTCGCCTCGGTAAAGGATGCGCCGGACCAGCTTGCCGCCGTGCTCGAGGAAGCACGCGAACGGCTCGGGCTCTGAGCGGGACCGGCGCTGTCACGAATTACCTGTGCCCGCGCGCGTTTTTTTGCGCGCGGGCGTGATCCGGAGCATGTAGGCTGCCGTAGCTGTCTCATGTTGAGGCCGATCATTCCGGATTTACGACAATGGCGATTTCGAAAGCGGAGCTGCTTCACCGCCAGCTTCCGCTGCTACTGACAATTGTATGCCTCGTGCTGGTTGCCGCGGTCCTGCTGGGCTGGGGACTGGGGGTCGAGGTTCTGGTGCGCGGCGCGTCCGGCCGGGCGGCGATGGTTCCAGGCACGGCAATCGCGCTGGCGCTGCTCTTCCTGGGGTTGCTGCTGCACCTGATGCAGGAGCACGCGCAGGACAAGGTGATCTTTTGCGCCGCCGCCGCCGCGATGGTGGTGCTGACCAATTCCGTCGTGGTCGCGCTCGATCCCGCGGGGCTTGACGCGCTGCTGAAAAGCCGCGCGCCACGCGACCGCATGTCACCGGGCACGATGACGGGCCTGCTGTCCGGGGCGCTGGGGCTGGCCGGACTGGGCAGCGCGCGGCTCTTGCGGCGCGAGGTGCCGATGCTTGCGGCGCTCTCCGGTCTGTCGGGGATCATCGCGGTGCTTGCGGTGCATAATTTCCGCCTTGGGGCACCCCTGTCGCTGCCCTTCGTCTCAGCGATGTCGATCTACACGGCGCTGTGCCTGCTGGCCTTCAATGCGGCGCTGTTGCTGGTTTCTCTGGCGCCCTCGGCGTCCAGCCGGGTCCCGGAGAGCCACGCGGACGGCTGACGCCCGCCCTTCGCGGCGGAGCGGGAAAAGAAAAAGCCCCGGCCGGGCCGGGGCTTTTCGCGATTTCGCGGCAGCGCGATCCTCAGTCGAGGAAGGCCTTTTCCACCACGTAGTGCTTGGGGTCCGAATTCGCGCCCTCTTCGAGGCCGTAATCCTCGAACATCTGCTTCAGCTCGAGGTTGAAAGCGAGGTTGCCGCAGATCATCGCGCGGTCGGTCTCGGCGTTCAGCGGCGGCACGCCCAGATCGGCAAAGGCCTCGCCCGAGCGCATCAGGTCGGTGATGCGGCCCATTTTCGGGCTCTCTTCGCGGGTGGTCGTCGGGTAGTACTTGATCTTCTTCCAGAAGCCCTCGCCGATCAGCTCGTTGAGCAGCTCGTCGGTTTTCAGGCTCTCGATCAGCGCGGCACCATACTCCAGCTCGCCGACCTCACGGCAGGTGTGGGTGATGATCACCTCGTCGTAGTCCTCGTAGGTCTGCGGTTCGCGCAGCAGCGAGGCGAAGGGCGCAAAGCCGGTGCCGGTGGCGAAGAACCACAGCCGCTTGCCGGGCAGCAGCGCGTCATGCACCAGCGTACCGACGGGCTTGGGCCGCAGGATCAGCTCGTCACCGACCTGGATGTGCTGCAGCTTCGAGGTGAGCGGGCCATCCTGCACCTTGATCGAGTAGAACTCGAGCTCCTCGTCCCAGCTGGGCGAGGCGATGGAATAGGCGCGCAGCAGCGGCTTCTGCTTGCCGGTCTTGGGGTCCGGATCGCCCATCAGGCCGATCATCACGAACTCGCCCGAGCGGAAGCGCAGGCTGGAAGGGCGGGTGACGCGGAAGGAGAACAGCCGGTCGGTCCAGTGCTTCACGTAGGTGATCGTCTGGGCGTCGGGAAGCACCATCTTCTTCGGCGCATCGGCTTTCGCTGCGGTGGCTTCGTTCACGGGTTTCATCTCTGTCATGATGTCTCTCGCCGGCGCGGGGCCGGTCCCTTGGCTATATCGGTGATGCAGGTCAGGGGAAAGGCGTCTTAGCCGCGCATCCGCGACTGGTAATCGTGCTGCTGCCAGTTGGCGCGGAATTTCCACTCGTCCTCGGGCTGGCGGGCGGCCAGCTCGTCCGAGATCTCGACCTCGTCGAAGCCCGAGCGGCGGGCCATGGCGTATTGGTCCGAGATCACGTGGCCGGCGGCGCGCAGCGTGCCGGTGTAGCCGCGCAGGCGCAGCAGGCGCGCCAGCGTGAAGCCACGTCCATCGGCGAAGCTGGGGAAGGCGATGCGCACGTGGATGGCGTTGTGCGGCACTTCCAGCGTCGCGGGGTCGGTGTCGGAGGGCAGGTCCAGCACGGGGGCGTCCTGAGCTTCCCAGGTGTCGGGGCCGAAGCCCTCGTCGGTCACGATGACGGTCATTGGCTCTGTCCTTCTCTCACGGCCTGGCCATTCACGAAATGGATGCCGCATTCAACCTTGTCTTCGCCGCGCCAGCGTCCGGCGCGGGGGTCCTCTCCGGGCGCGACCTTGCTGGTGCAGGGCGCGCAGCCGATGGAGGGGTAGCCCTGCTCTACCAGCGGGTGCCGGGGCAGGCGGTTCTCGTCCATGTAGGCGCCGATGTCCTCGGGCGCCCAATGCGCCATGGGGTTCACCTTGATGCGCCCGGTTTCCTCTTCGAGCTCGAAGAACTCGAGGCCCGCGCGGGTCTTCGACTGATAGCGCTTGCGTCCGGTGATCCAGCCGTCGAAACCGCCGAGCGCCTGTTCGAGCGGGAAGGTCTTGCGCAGGGCGCAGCAGGCGTCCTTGTCGGAGAACCGCAGCGCGCCGTAGGGGTCGCGCGATTGCAGCAGCGCCTCGTCGGTGCGGATGATCCGCACGTCCGAGAGGCGCAGCCGCTCGGCCACTTCGAGCTGGTAGTCCAGCGTCTCGGCAAACAGCAGCCGCGTGTCGATGAAGAGAACGGGGGTCGTCCGCTCCACCACTGCCACGAGGTGCAGCAGCGCCACAGATTCCGCCCCGAAGGACGAGACCATGGCGATGCGCCCCGCCTCGGGATCGCGCAGGGCCCCCTCCAGCACCGCGGTCGCGCCGTGATGCCGGTAGCGCGCGTTCAGCGCGTCGACCCGCGCGCGCAGCTCTGCCAGCTCATCCGGCAGCAGAGCCTTCGCGCCTGTCTCGGGCGTGTTGGGAGGGAGTTGAAGGGTCATCGGCTCAGGCCGCTTCCGCTTCTTCCGTCTCGTAGAGCGCCGTCTTGAACGGCGCCATGCCGAGCCGGCGATAGGCCTGCAGGAAGGTCTCCTCGGCGCTCTCGCGCTGGTCGAGATAAGCGTCGACCAGCCGCTCGATGGCCGGCACGATCTCCTCGTAGGAGAAGCCCGGACCGGTGCGCTCGCCGAGCGCGGCGGTCTCGGTGGCGTCGCCCCCGAGGGTGATCTGGTAGGTTTCGACGCCGCCGCGATCCAGTCCGAGGATGCCGATATGGCCCACGTGGTGGTGGCCGCAGGCGTTGATGCAGCCCGAGATCTTGATCTTCAGGTCGCCGATCTCGTGCTCGGTCTTGAGCTCGTCGAAACGGGTGGCGATCTGCGTGGCGATCGGGATCGAGCGGGCCGTCGCCAGCGCGCAGTAGTCCATGCCGGGGCAGGCGATGATGTCAGAGATCTTGCCGATGTTGGCGGTGGCAAGGCCATGCGCCTTCAGGATCTTGTGCAGCTCCGGCAGGTCCGACTTGTGGACATGCGGCAGGATCACGTTCTGCTCGTGGGAGATGCGCAGCTCGTCGTGGCCGAAGCGCTCGGCGAGATCCGCCAGCACGCGCATCTGCTCGGCCGAGGCGTCGCCCGGCGTCTGGCCATGCGCCTTGAGCGAGACCTGCACGATGGCATAGCCCGGCGCCTTGTGCTCGGCGAGGTTGGTATCGGCCCAGGAGCGGAACACCGGGTCCGCGTCATAGGCGGCGGCGAAGTCGTCCTCGGGCGCATTGCGGAAGGCGGGCGCGGCGAAGCTTTCCTTGATCTCGGCGAAGAGGTCGAGGTCGGCACCGTTGAAGGCGGCCTTGGTCTCGGCGAAGCGGGCTTCGACAAGGCGCTGGATTTCCTCGATGCCGTGCTCGTGCACGGTGATCTTGATGCGTGCCTTGTACTTGTTGTCGCGGCGGCCAAGCAGGTTCCAGACCGAGACGGTGGCCTCGACGAAGGGCAGCAGGTCCGCCTGCGGCACGAAGTCCGACAGCACCTTGCCGATCATCGGGGTCCGGCCGAGGCCGCCACCGACGAGCACGCGGTAGCCGATCTGGCCGTCCTTCGAGACGATCTCGATGCCGATGTCATGCGCCTTGATCACCGCGCGGTCGTTCGGCGCGCCGGTGACGGCGATCTTGAACTTGCGCGGCAGGAACTGGAACTCGGGGTGGTCAGTGGACCACTGGCGCAGCAGCTCGGCCACCGGGCGCGGGTCGGCGATCTCGTCGGCGGCGGCGCCGGCGAAATGGTCCGCGGTCACGTTGCGGATGGTGTTGCCCGAGGTCTGGATGGCGTGCAGGTTCACCTCGGCCAGCGCGTCGAGCATGTCCGGCACATCCGAGAGCTTCGGCCAGTTGTACTGGATGTTCTGGCGGGTGGTGAAATGGCCGTAGCCCTTGTCCCACTTCTCGGCCAGCAGCGCCAGTTGGCGCATCTGCGCCGACGAGAGCGTGCCATAGGGGATTGCCACGCGCAGCATGTAGGCGTGCAACTGCAGGTAGAGACCGTTCATCAGGCGCAGCGGCTTGAATTCGTCCTCGGTCAGGTTGCCGGCGATGCGGCGCTCGACCTGGGCGCGGAACTGGCGGTTGCGTTCCTGGATGAAGGCGGTGTCGAACTCGGTGTAGCGGTACATCTGGGTCTCCTGCGTCTGGCCTGGTCGCTGCGTGGGGGAGGGGCGCCGGATCAGGCGTCGGCTTCGGCCTGCTTGCCGTGGAAGTAGTTCGAGGGGCCGGTGCGGCGGAACTCCTCGCGGAAGTGCGTGGGCTCGGCACCCTGGGTGCCCAGCTTGACGTCGGCGAGGTAGACGCCGACCGCCTCGGAGGGGCGGGCCTGCGCGTCGAGCAGGCGGATCTGCGCGATGGCCTCGTCGCTGAGGACCTCGGCCTTGGTCAGATCTCGCACCCAGCTGTCATCGGCTGCGAGATAGATCACGTCGCCTTCGATCAGCGCGTTGGCGGTGACGACCTTGGGCGTGAAGGGCTTCGGCATCGGGGTACACTCCGAGAGGGGGTTCGTTGCGGCTTAATATAGAATTTTGTCCCCCCTTGCGGCCAGAGGGGGAGAAATATAAGGACATCTGTTCCGGTCTGTGGTTAAGGATGGGGCGGACGTTCCAACGTGGACGAAAGGACGGAACAGCAATGACGATCGACGAGACCGACCGGAAAATCCTTCTGGAACTGCAGGAGGACGCGGGACGCTCGCTGGATGAGATTGCCCGCGCCGTAGGCTCCTCGAAGACCCCGGTGTGGAATCGCATCCGCAAGATGCGCGAGGCCGGGATCATTGGCCCGCAGGTGGTGATCCCCGATCCCGAGAAGCTGGGGTTCGAGGCCTGTTTCTTCGTGCTGATCCGCACCTCCGAGCACGAGGCCGACTGGCAGCGCAAGTTCCTGAAGGCGCTGCGCGAGCGGCCCGAGGTGATGGAGGCGCACCGCCTCGCCGGCGAGATCGACTACATCCTCAAGGTGCGGGTGAAGAATGCGCGCGCCTATGACGTCTTCTACCAGGCGTTGATTTCCGAGGTGAAGGTCTACAACGTGACGGCGCTGCTCTCGATGGAAGAGATCAAGAACACCAACGCGCTGCCGCTCTAGGGGGCCAGATGACCGACACGCCCGAACCGCCGAAGCCGCAGGTCTCGATCACCTATTGCACCGGCTGCAACTGGCTCCTGCGCGCCGGCTGGATGGCGCAGGAACTGCTGCAGACCTTCGGGCAGGAGCTCGGGGGCGTGACGCTGGTGCCCGGCTACGGCGGGGTCTACGAGATCTCGGTGGACGGCGTGCTGCTCTGGGAGCGTAAGCGCGACGGCGGCTTTCCCGAACCCAAGGTGATCAAGCAGCGCCTGCGCGACGTGATCGCGCCGGAGCGCGACCTTGGACATTCCGACCGGTCGACCGGTGCTGCCCCGTGAAGTTTTTCCGACAGACGTGACCTTGCGCCGTGCTGTGCTAGGTTCGCGATCAGAGCCCCACGCGGGCAGAAAGAGGAGACCCAAAAGATGATCAACAAGAGCGGATCGGCGAACTGGCAGGGCGGGCTGAAGGACGGGACGGGCACCGTCTCGACCGAGTCCGGCGTGCTGGACAAGCAGAACTACGGCTTCAACAAGCGCTTCGGCGATGAGGCGGGCACCAACCCCGAGGAGCTGATCGCCGCGGCCCATGCCAGCTGCTTCTCGATGGCGCTGAGCAATATCCTCGGCGACTACGACCTCAAGGCCGAGGACATCTCCACGGTCGCCACGGTGACGTTGGAGCAGGTCGATGGCGGCTTCGCGGTGACCAAGAGCCACCTCAAGATGACCGCCGTGATCCCCGGTGCCAGCGAGGAGACCTTCCTCGAGGCGGCGAACAAGGCCAAGGCGGGTTGCCCGATCTCCAAGCTGCTGAACGCCGAGATCACCCTGGACGCGACGCTGGCCTGACCCCGCGCGCCCGGAAGCGGGGGGCCAGCCCCCCGCACCCCCCGGGATATTTCTGCCTAGAAGAAAGGGCGGCGCGCGCCGCCCTTTCTTCTAGGCAGAAATATCCCCGCCGGAGGCAGGCCGGAGCATGCCGCTTCGAGGCCTGCGGCAGAGGCGGCTGCCCTGAAAATCAGGCCTGAAAATCAGCCTTGAAAATCAGCCCTGACGAAAAGAGCCGCCCCTTGGGGCGGCTCTTGCGTATCGGGATGCGGTGGCCTCAGCTGGCGCGGCGCTGCTCGAAGCTGAGGGCGATGAATTCGGGCATGTGATCGCCCATGCCCACCACGGTTGTCTCGCGGTCGCCCTTGCGGCCGCGGCCGCGGGACTTGTCGGTGGTGCGCGGCGCGCGGTCGCGCTCGGGCGAGACCTCTGCGACCTCGGCGGCGGGGGTGGGGGTGGGGGTGGGGGTCTCCACGGCGGCGGCTTCCTCGAGCTTGGGAGCGGCGGCGCTTTCGCCGCGCTCGCTGCGGCGCGACCGCGAGCGGCTGCGCTTGGCGGGCTTTTCCTCGTCCTGGGTCACCGGCGCGTCCGAGGCGGGGGTGCCGCGGATCGGCGAGTCGATGCGCGGAATCTCTTTCTGGATCAGCGTCTCGATCGCCTCGAAGTTCTTCTCGTCCTTCGGCACGATGATGGTGAAGGCCTTGCCGGTACGGCCGGCGCGGCCGGTGCGGCCAATGCGGTGCACGTAATCCTCGGCGTGGCTCGGCACGTCGAAGTTGAACACGTGGCTGACCGAAGGCACGTCGAGGCCGCGGGCGGCCACGTCCGAGGCGATCAGCAGCCGGACCGAGCCGTCGCGGAAGCCGTCGAGCGTGCGCATGCGCTGCGACTGATCGAGGTCACCGTGGATCGGCGCGGCGTTGTAGCCGTATTTCTTCAGCGACTTGGCGACGATATCCACGTCGACCTTGCGGTTGCAGAAGATGATCGCATTGGTGCAGGCATCGCCTTCCTTGTCGATCAGCGCGCGCAGCACGGCGCGTTTCTCGGAGGCTTCGCGGTCCTTGCGCGAGGGCTTGAAGAAGACCGCACCCTGCTCGATCGTTTCCGAGGCGGTGGCCTGGCGGGCCACCTCGACGCGCTCGGGGCCCGACAGGAAGGTGTTTGTGATGCGTTCGATCTCGGGCGCCATGGTGGCCGAGAAGAACAGCGTCTGGCGGGTGAAGGGGGTCAGCGAGAAGATCCGCTCGATGTCGGGGATGAAGCCCATGTCGAGCATGCGGTCGGCCTCGTCGACCACCATGATCTGCACGCCGGTGAGCAGCAGCTTGCCGCGCTCGAAATGGTCGAGCAGGCGGCCGGGGGTGGCGATCAGCACGTCGACGCCCTTGTCGATCAGCTGCTCCTGCTCCTTGAACGAGACGCCGCCGATCAGCAGCGCCTTGGTCAGCTTCAGGTGCTTGGTGTAGACGTCGAAATTCTCGGCGACCTGCGCCGCCAGTTCGCGCGTCGGGCAGAGCACCAGGCTGCGCGGCATCCGGGCGCGGGCCCGGCCGCGCGCCAGCAAGGTGATCATCGGCAGCGTGAAGGACGCGGTCTTGCCGGTGCCGGTCTGGGCGATGCCCAGCACGTCGCGGCCCTCGAGCGCGGGGGGAATGGCGCCTGCCTGGATCGGGGTGGGCGTCTCGTAGCCCGCCTCTTCGATGGCTTTCAGCACCTTGGGGTTCAGGTTCAGGTCGGTAAACTTGGTCATGTAGGTCCGATGCATTGCGGACACTGAAACTTGGCCCGCGCGTCTGAGGAAGGGCCCGGATGGCCCGAAAAAGCCGCCCGAGGGCAGCCATGATGCGGGCTTGTACCGGAAACAGGCGGGAAAGGTCAATCTGTAGGGGGTTTGCGCCTCAAAATCGACGGTTTCTGCCGGTTCTGCGGCGTCAGGGACACGGAATCGTGACGCTTTTGCAGCCGCTGGCGCAGGAATCTGTCGCGGCGGCAACCTGAGCGCGAAGACTCAGCGCTGGCGCCGGGCCATGAAGGCGAGCCGTTCGAAGAGGTGCACATCCTGCTCGTTCTTCAGCAAGGCACCGTGCAGCTTCGGCAGGGAGTCGGCACCGGCCTTGCGCAGGTCGGCGGCATCGAGGTCCTCGGCGAGCAGCAGTTTCAGCCAGTCCAGCACCTCGGAGGTCGAGGGCTTCTTCTTCAGGCCCGGTTGCTCGCGCAGCTCGTAGAACTGGGTCAGCGCCTCGGTCAGCAGGGCGGGCTTGATGCCGGGGTGGTGGACCTCGACGATGCGGCGCAGCGTGGCCTCGTCGGGGAAGCGGATGTAGTGGAAGAAGCAGCGGCGCAGGAAGGCGTCGGGCAGCTCCTTCTCGTTGTTCGAGGTGATGATCACGATCGGGCGCTGGCGCGCCTGCACGGTCTCGCCGGTCTCGTAGACGTGGAACTCCATGCAGTCGAGTTCCTGCAGCAGGTCGTTGGGAAACTCGATGTCGGCCTTGTCGATCTCGTCGATCAGCAGCACCACCTTGCCCGGCGCGTCGAAGGCCTGCCAGAGCTTGCCCTTGCGGATGTAGTTGCCGACGTCCCGCACGCGCGCCTCGCCGAGCTGGCTGTCGCGCAGGCGGCTCACGGCGTCATACTCGTAGAGGCCTTGCTGGGCGCGGGTGGTGGACTTGATCGACCATTCGATCATCGGCAGACCGAGCGCCTGCGACACCTGCCGCGCCAGTTCCGTCTTGCCGGTGCCGGGCTCTCCCTTGACCAGCAGCGGGCGCTCGAGGGTGATCGCGGCATTCACCGCCATGGTCAGATCCTCGGTGGCCACATAGGCCTCGGTTCCCTGGAAATTCAGGCTCCGCTGCTCGCTCATCGGCATTCCTCCGCTGCTGTCCAGAAAGGGATAGAGGGCCGCCAAGGCGGCTTCAAGCGGCCTTTGCGGGCGGTTCCGCAAAGCACTGTCATGCCGTGGCTACAAAATGGGCACCTGCCGAATATTCGTTCGGGGCCTATCCCATTGTGTAGTGACATCGGGGGGTGGGTGGGATAACAGCAGCCTCGCAAGGGGTGCCGGTTCCGGTCAGGATTTCCTCGCCGGACACCGGTTTTGAAGAGGGAGCAGAAATGAAGCCCGAGACTTTTCTGCCCGACGATTACCGTCCGGCCGAAGACGAACCTTTCATGAACGAGCGTCAGACGGAGTACTTCCGCCGCAAACTGCTCGCATGGAAAAACGACATTCTCGCCGAGAGCCGCGATACGATCGAGGCGCTGCAGGAAGCCACCCGGAACATTCCCGACGTGACCGACCGTGCCAGCGAAGAGACCGACCGGGCTCTGGAACTCCGTACCCGTGACCGCCAGCGTAAACTGGTCGCCAAGATCGACTCGGCGCTGCGCCGCATCGAGCAGGGCGAATACGGCTATTGCGAAGTGACCGGCGAGCCGATCAGCCTGAAGCGACTGGACGCGCGTCCGATCGCCACCATGAGCCTCGAGGCGCAGGAGCGCCACGAGCGCCGTGAGAAGGTTCATCGCGACGACTGAGCCCGTGGCCGCCGGTCGGCAGCCGGGGGCAAAGGCTTGACAAGACAGGACGCCGGGGCCAATTGCTCCGGCGTTTTCCTTTTTCGCCTTTTGCGGGAGCTGCAGGGTGCCGGGCAGGTCAGTCACCATCATCGGAGGAGGCATCGGCGGTTTTGCCGCGGCGCTGGCGCTGCGGCAGCGTGGCTTCGAGGTGCGTGTGCTGGAGCAGGCCGAGGCGATCTCCGAGGTCGGCGCAGGCTTGCAGATCAGCCCCAACGGGCTGCGGGTGATCGAGGCGCTCGGGCTTTCGGGCGCGCTGCGGGCCGGGGCCTGCCGGGCAGAGGCCGTGTCCTTGCGCGACCACCGACGCGGCACCGAGGTGCTGCGGCTCGACCTCGGGCGGTTGCCCGAGACGGCGGCCTATCATTTTGTCCATCGCGCCGACCTGATCGGACTGCTGTCGCAGGCGGCGCGCGAGGCGGGCGTGCAGGTGCGGCTGCTGCAAAAGCTTGCCGCGGTGCATCCGGGCGCGCCGGTGCAGCTGGAAATGGCGAATGGCGATTCCTGCTCGGCGGATCTGGTGATCGGGGCCGACGGTCTGCACTCGATCCTGCGGGGCGCCCTCAACGGCGTGGTCGCGCCGTTCTTCACCGGCCAGGTTGCCTGGCGTGCGGTGGTGCCGAACCTCTGCGGTCACCCGCCCGAGGCGCGCGTGCACATGGGGCCGGGGCGGCACCTGGTCAGCTACCCGCTGCGCGGTGGCAAGTCGGTGAACCTCGTCGCGGTCGAAGAGCGCCGCGGCTGGACCGAGGAGGGGTGGTCGCAGGTCGACGACCTCGCCAACCTGCGCGCCGCTTTTGCCGGATTCGGCGGCGACGTGCCACAGCTGCTTGCGGCAGCGGATCGTCCGGGCCTCTGGGGATTGTTCCGGCACCCGGTCGCGCGGCGCTGGCACGGCGAAGGCGTGGCGATCCTCGGTGACGCCGCGCATCCGACGCTGCCCTTCATGGCGCAGGGCGCGAACATGGCGCTGGAAGATGCCTGGGTGCTGGCGGCCTGCCTGTCGTCCATCGATGACCGCGATGCCGCGCTTGCCCGCTACCAGGCGCTGCGTCGCGAGCGCTGCGTGAAGGTCGTCGAAGCGGCCAACGGCAACGCCTGGAAATACCACCTGCGCAACCCGCTGGTGCGCGGCGTCGCGCATCTCGGCATGGGGCTGCTGGGCCGTCTCGCGCCAGACAGGATGCTGGGGCAGTTCGACTGGATCTACGGCTACGACGCGACGCGGCTCGCCTGATCAGTCATTTCTCTGCCCAGATGACCTCTGTGCCATAGAGCGGCACCGTCGAGAGCGACACCTTGGCCGACCCTTCTGTCAGCTCCGCCGCATGGGCGAGGTAGATCAAGGTCTGGTTCTTCTCGTCATAGATGCGCTTCACCCGCAACGACTTGAAGATGATCGAGCGCGACGTGCGGAAGACGTCTTCGCCATCCTTGTCGCGATCGATGTCGCCGATCACGATCGGCCCGGTCTGCTGGCAGGCGATCGAGGCGTTGGACGGGTCTTCGAACCAGTTGCCCTTGGACAGCCGGTCAAGCACGCCCCGGTCGAAATAGGCGATATGGCAGGTCACACCCTGCACCTTCGGATCGGCAATGGCCTCGATCTCGATATCATTGCCGACCCAGTCCACGCCCACCTCGCCGACCTGTTCCGCAAGTGTCATCGAGGGCAGCAGGCAGAGCAGCGCGAGGAGGGCGGGTTTCATGGCGAGTCTCCGGGTGGCGGTCAGAATACCACCCGACCATGCTCGCCCACGTCGGGCGTGTCATCCGTCATCTGCGCCTTGGCGATCTCGTAGAGGAAGCTGGCGCCGCCGTTGCTGACCCAGACCTCGCCCTCCTTGGGGGTCATCTTGACCAGCTGGACCGAGTCGTCGTCGCGCCCGTCCTTGAACCACGCGCCGGCCACGACGCTCCAAATCTCGTCGAGCTTCTTCTCGTCGTTCGTCAGCTCGGCGGTGCCGAAGACATTTGCGTAAAGATGCGCCTTGGGGTCGGCGATGTGGAAGCTCACCTCGCCACCGCTCTTTGCGGCGCGGGCCGCCGCCGAGCCCTTGGCGGTGATGAACCAGATCGCGTTTTCGTCCTTGTCCGCGTGGGGTGCCATCGGCACCGGGCGCTCGCCGTCCGCCGCCAGCAGGCCGGCGCGCACGTCCTTCAGCTGTTTCCAGAAATCGTGCTTGAGGTCGGTCATGTGATCCTTGGGCATGTCGTCTCTCCTTTTCTGTGTTTCACCGCATCAACGCCCGCTTCGCCGGGCCGTTCCTCGCGGTCACGGCAGGGTGACATGCCTTTGCTGTTGACGTCCGGCGGGCCGAGCGCTTAGATATGAACAAGTGTTCAATAACTGCCAGGGGAGGGGCGGTTTGATGTTCAACGCCGTGATGACGTTCGATCTGGGCGAAGACGTAAACGCGCTGCGCGAGATGGTGCACCGCTGGGCGCAGGAGCGGCTGAAGCCGATGGCGGCGCAGGTCGACCGGGAGAACGCCTTCCCCAACGAGCTGTGGCGCGAGATGGGTGAGCTGGGCCTTCTGGGCATCACGGTCCCCGAGGACTTCGGCGGAGCCGGCATGGGTTATCTGGCGCATGTCGTGGCGGTCGAAGAGATCGCCCGCGCCTCGGCCTCGGTCTCGCTGTCCTACGGCGCGCATTCCAACCTCTGCGTCAACCAGATCAAGCTGAACGGCTCGCCGGAACAGAAGGCGAAATATCTGCCGGGTCTGGTCTCCGGTGAACACGTTGGTGCGCTCGCCATGTCCGAGTCCAACGCCGGATCGGACGTGGTCAGCATGAAGCTGCGCGCCGAGAAGAAGAACGACCGCTTCATCCTCAATGGCAACAAGTACTGGATCACCAACGGGCCGGACGCCGACACGCTGGTGGTCTATGCCAAGACCGATCCCGACGCCGGGTCGAAGGGGATCACCGCCTTCCTCATCGAGAAAAGCATGACCGGCTTCTCGACCTCGCCGCATTTCGACAAGCTCGGGATGCGCGGCTCGAACACCGCCGAGCTGATCTTCGAGGACGTCGAAGTGCCCTTCGAGAACATCCTCGGCGAAGAGGGCAAGGGCGTGCGCGTGCTGATGTCGGGGCTCGACTACGAACGCGTGGTGCTCGCGGGCATCGGCACGGGCATCATGGCCGCCTGCCTCGACGAGGTCATGCCCTACATGGCCGAGCGCAAGCAGTTCGGCCAGCCGATCGGGTCGTTCCAGCTGATGCAGGGCAAGATCGCCGACATGTACACGGCGATGAACTCGGCCCGCGCCTATGTCTACGAGGTCGCCAAGGCCTGCGATCGCGGCGACGTCACCCGTCAGGACGCGGCGGCTTGCTGTCTCTACGCCTCGGAACAGGCGATGGTGCAGGCGCATCAGGCGGTGCAGGCGATGGGCGGCGCGGGCTTCCTCGCCGATGCGCCGGTGGCGCGGCTCTTCCGCGATGCCAAGCTGATGGAGATCGGCGCGGGCACCTCGGAGATCCGCCGCATGCTGGTGGGCCGCGAGTTGATGGCGGCGATGGGCTGATCATGCCATCCCGGCCGCTCTGGTATGCCCCGGCGCTGGCGCTTCTCGCGCTGGTGGCGCTGGCGGCCTACCGGGCCGGGATGCAGGCGGCGGAGCTGACGGAGACCGAGGCGATCGATGCCGCCGCCACGCTCTACGTCGAGACCGGCCCGGAGGGGGCCGCGAAAAGCGATTGCACGGGGCGCCCCGCCGAGGCGCCGGTCTGGATCGTGGTGACCTGCGCGCGGGAGGATCTGGCGCATGTCTACCAGATGGACCGGCTGGGGCGCATCCTTCACGCGCGGGTCAGGAGGGGGCCACAGACATGAACCCGATGTTGCCCGAGGGCACCTACGACGAGATGCGGGCGCGCTTCGACTGGCGTATCCCGGCGCGGCTGAACATGGCCGCGCAGGTCTGTGACGATTGGGCAGGGCTGGAGCCCGAGCGGGTGGCCATCCTCGAGCATGGCCGGGGGCCGGTGAGCTACGGCGCGCTCGCGCTGCTGTCGCGCCGTGTGCAGGCGGCGCTCGAGGCGCGCGGCGTGACGCGCGGCGACCGGGTGGGCGTGCTGCTCTCGCAATCGCCGCTCTGCGCCGCGGCTCATATCGCCGCCTGGCGCATGGGCGCGATCTCGGTGCCGCTGTTCAAGCTCTTCCGCGAGGACGCGCTGCGCTCGCGGCTCGGTGACAGCGGGGCGCGGGTTGTGGTGACCGACGAGGAGGGGGCGGCGATGCTGGCGCCCTTCGATCTGCAGGTCATCACCGACCTGCCTTCGGCGCCTTCCGATAGCCCCGTGGCCGACACCGGCCCCGAGGATCCGGCCATCCTCATCTACACCAGCGGCACCACCGGAAAGCCCAAGGGCGCGCTGCATGGACACCGGGTCCTGATGGGCCACCTGCCGGGCGTCGAGATGAGCCATGACCGGCTCGGCCAGCCCGGAGACGTGCTCTGGACCCCGGCGGACTGGGCGTGGATCGGTGGGCTCTTCGACGTAGCCATGCCCGCTCTTGCACTCGGCGTGCCCGTGGTGGCCGCGCGGATGGCCAAGTTCGAGGTTTCGCAATGCGTGAGTATCTGCGCGGAACACTCTGTCCGTAATGTGTTTTTCCCGCCCACCGCGCTGCGCATGCTGAAGGCGGCGGATGCCCGTATCCCGAACCTGCGATCGGTCGCCAGCGGCGGCGAGCCGCTCGGAGCCGAGATGCTCGCCTGGGGCCGCGACGCCTTCGAGCTCACGATCAACGAGTTCTACGGCCAGACCGAATGCAACATGGTTGCCAGTTCCGCGGGTAGGCTCTTCGAGCCGCATCCGGGCTGCATCGGCAAGCCTGTGCCCGGCCACGAGATCGCGGTAATCGATGATGCGGGCACGCCGACGGAGACCGAAGGCGACGTGGCGATCCGGCGCGGCTCGGGATCGATGATGCTGGAGTACTGGCGAAACCCGCAGGCCACGGCCGAGAAGTTCCGCGGCGACTGGCTGCTCACCGGCGATCGCGGCATCTGGGAAGGCGACTACCTGCGCTTCCTCGGGCGCGAGGATGACGTGATCTCCTCGGCCGGCTACCGCATCGGCCCGGCCGAGATCGAGGATTGCCTGATCACCCACCCGGCGGTGCTGACGGTCGGCGTGGTCGGCAAGCCCGACCCGCTCCGCACCGAGATCGTGAAGGCCTACGTGGTGTTGAAGGACGGCGTCGAGGCAGACGCGGAGACATTGAAGTCATGGGTGAAGGAGCGTCTCGCAACCTACTCCTGCCCAAGGGAAATATCATTTCTTGAGGCGCTGCCCATGACGGTTACCGGCAAGGTGATCCGCAAGGAGCTGAAAGCCCGTGCCACGGCCGAGGCCGAGCATGAGGCGCAAGGTGAGGCCCAAGGTCAGGCCAACGGTCAGGCACTGCACTCAAAGGTTCAGGAGGACACATGAAACTGAAGTCACAGGCCATCCCGTCCTCCGAGACGTTCCGCGCCAACCGCGCGGGCCATCTCGAGGCGCTGCGGGTCATCGAAGAGGCCGCCGCGCAGGCCGCCGCCGGCGGCGGCGACAGGGCCCGCGAGCGACATGTCTCGCGCGGCAAGATGCTGCCTCGCGAGCGTGTCGCCAACCTGCTGGATCCGGGCACGCCCTTCCTCGAGATCGGCGCCACGGCGGCGCATGGCATGTACGGCGGCGACGCGCCCTGCGCCGGGGTGATCGCCGGCATCGGCCGGGTCATGGGGCGCGAGGTCATGGTGGTCTGCAACGACGCCACGGTGAAGGGCGGCACCTACTACCCGCTGACCGTCAAGAAGCACCTGCGCGCGCAGGAGATCGCCGAGGAGAACCATCTGCCCTGCGTCTACCTCGTCGACAGCGGAGGCGCGAACCTGCCGAACCAGGACGAGGTCTTCCCCGACCGCGACCACTTCGGTCGCATCTTCTACAACCAGGCGCGGATGAGCGCCAAGAACATCCCGCAGATCGCCGTGGTGATGGGCTCGTGCACCGCGGGCGGCGCCTATGTGCCCGCCATGTCGGACGTGACGATCATCGTGAAGGAGCAGGGCACGATCTTCCTTGCCGGCCCGCCTCTGGTCAAGGCGGCGACGGGCGAGGTGGTCAGCGCCGAGGATCTCGGTGGCGGCGACGTGCACACGCGGCTCTCCGGCGTGGCGGACTATCTGGCGGAGGATGACGCCCACGCGCTGGCGCTCGCCCGCCGCGCGGTCGGTGGGCTCAACCGGGTGAAACCGGCGGGGGTGGAATGGCAATCGCCCGAAGCGCCTGCCTACGACCCCGAGGAGATTCTCGGCGTGGTGCCCGCCGACCTGCGCACCCCCTATGACATCCGCGAGGTCATCGCCCGGCTGGTCGACGGCTCGCGCTTCGACGAGTTCAAGCCGCGCTATGGCGAGACGCTGGTCACCGGCTTTGCGCATGTCGAGGGCTGCCCGGTGGGGATCATCGCCAACAACGGCGTGCTCTTCTCCGAGGCCGCGCAGAAGGGCGCGCATTTCGTCGAGCTCTGCTCGCAGCGCGGCATCCCGCTGGTTTTCCTGCAGAACATCACCGGCTTCATGGTCGGCCGGAAATACGAGAACGAGGGCATCGCCCGCCACGGCGCCAAGATGGTCACCGCCGTGGCGACCACCAACGTGCCGAAGATCACAATGCTGGTCGGCGGCTCCTTCGGGGCGGGCAACTACGGGATGGCGGGCCGCGCCTACCAGCCGCGCTTCCTCTGGAGCTGGCCGAACAGCCGTATCTCGGTGATGGGCGGGGCGCAGGCGGCGGGGGTGCTGGCGACCGTGAAGCGCGACGCCATCGAGCGGTCGGGCGGCAGCTGGTCGGAGGAGGAGGAAGCGGCCTTCAAGCAGCCCACCATCGACATGTTCGAGCAGCAGTCGCACCCGCTCTACGCCTCGGCCCGGCTCTGGGACGACGGCTGTGTCGATCCGCGCAAGTCGCGCGCCGTGCTGGCGCTGTCGCTGCGCGCGGCGCTGAACGCGCCGATCGAGGAGACGCGCTTCGGCGTGTTCCGCATGTGATGGGTGTCCGTTGGAAGAGAGGGGCGTCCGCCCCTGCAGGCGACGGGCCCGCACTCGGGGAGAACGGGGGCTCTGCCCCCATCGCCTGCGGCGATTCCCCCGGGATATTTGGACCTAGAAGAATGACGATGATGGGACGCGGAGACGGAGGCGGCGATGTTTGACACCCTGCTGATTGCCAACCGGGGCGAAATCGCCTGCCGGGTGATGCGCAGCGCAAGGGCGCTGGGGCTGCGGACGGTGGCGGTCTATTCCGACGCCGACGCCGGCGCGCGCCACGTGGCCGAGGCCGACCTTGCCGTCTGCATCGGCGGGGCGGCGCCGTCGGAGAGCTACCTGAGGGGCGCGCGCATCATCGAGGCGGCCCTGGCGACCGGGGCGGGGGCGATCCATCCCGGCTACGGCTTCCTGTCGGAGAACCCGGAGTTCGTCGAGGCGGTCGAGGCGGCGGGGCTGATCTTCGTCGGCCCCTCGGCCCCGGCGATCCGGGCCATGGGCCTCAAGGACGCGGCCAAGCGGTTGATGGATGCGGCCGGGGTTCCGGTGGTGCCGGGCTATCTTGGCGAGGACCAGGACCCGGCGCGGCTGGCGCGCGAGGCCGAGGCGATCGGCTACCCGGTGCTGATCAAGGCCGTGGCGGGCGGCGGCGGCAAGGGCATGCGGCTGGTCGAGGCGGCGGGAGATTTCGCCGCGGCGCTTGAAGGCGCCAAGGCCGAGGCGCGCGGTGCCTTCGGCAACGAGGCGGTGCTGATCGAGAAGTACATCACCGCGCCGCGACACATCGAGGTCCAGGTCTTCGGCGACGGCGAGAAGGCCGTGCATCTCTTCGAGCGCGACTGCTCGCTGCAGCGGCGCCACCAGAAGGTGATCGAGGAGGCGCCCGCGCCGGGCATGGGCGAGGAGATGCGCGCCGCCATGGGGGCCGCCGCCGTGCGCGCCGCCGAGGCGATCGGCTACAAGGGCGCGGGCACGGTGGAGTTCATCGTCGACGGCTCTCGGGGGCTGCGTCCCGACGGCTTCTGGTTCATGGAAATGAACACCCGGCTGCAGGTCGAGCACCCGGTGACCGAAGCGATCACCGGCGTCGATCTGGTGGAATGGCAGCTGCGCGTGGCGGGGGGCGAGCCGCTGCCGCTGGCGCAGGAGGAGCTTTCCATAAACGGCCATGCCTTCGAGGCGCGGCTCTACGCCGAGGACGTGCCGGCGGGGTTCCTGCCCGCGACGGGGCGGCTGGCGCATCTCGATTTTCCCCAGGATGTGCGCGCCGACAGCGGCGTGCGCTCGGGCGATGCGATCTCGCCGCATTACGATCCGATGATCGCCAAGCTGATCGTGCACGGGCCGACTCGCGCGGTGGCCCTGCGCCGGCTGGCGCAGGGGCTGCGGCACACGCGGGTGGCGGGGACGGTGACTAACCTCGCCTTCCTCGGGGCGCTGGCGGAGCACGCCGGATTTGCCGCGGGCGAGGTCGACACCGGGCTGATCGGCCGCGACCTCGCGGCACTGGTGGCGGTTCCCCAGGTGACGCCGCAGGTGGTGGCCGAAGCGGCGCTGGTGCTCGCCGGCCTCGACGGGGCCGCGGGATGGCAGACCGGCTTCACCCTCTGGGCACCGCTAGCGCGCTCGGTGCTGCTGCGCCGGGGCGAGGAGGAGCTGCCCTGCGTGCTGCGGGTGCGCGGCGCGGATCTGGTCGAGATCGACGTGCCCGGCGCGACGGTGCTGGCCGCGCGCTCGCAAGGACGCTGGAGCTTCGATGACCGGCCCGCCGCCGGGCATTTCCGCGAAGATGGCCACGTGACGGTCTTTGCCCATTACGGCGTGCGCTTCGACCTCGTCGAGCCGCTGGACCGGGCGGCGGAAGCGGGGGCGGGCGGCAACCTTGTCGAGGCACCGATGCCCGGCAAGGTGGTCGCGGTCTTTGCCGAGGCCGGGGCGCAGGTCGCCGCCGGCGACCGGCTGGCGCTGCTCGAGGCGATGAAGATGGAGCACACGCTGCGCGCCGCGCGCGACGGCATCGTCGCCGAGGTGCTGGTCGAGGCGGGGGCGCAGGTCGAGGCCGGGGCGGCGCTGATCCGGCTGGAGGAGGAGGAGGCATGATCCGCCTTCACCACGTGCCACAGTCGCGGTCGATGCGGGTGCTGTGGCTGCTGGAGGAGCTCGGGCTGCCCTATGAGCTGGTCACCGAACGCTTTGGCAAGTCGCTGCGGCGCGAGGACTATCTTGCCCGCTCGCCCGCGGGGCGGGTGCCCGCGCTCGAGATCGGCGGCGAGACCATGTTCGAGTCCGGCGCGATCCTCGAATACCTCTGCGAGCTATACCCGGAGAAGGGGCTTGGCCGGATGCGCGGCGAGGCGGAGCGGCGCGACTATCTCGTGTGGCTGCATTTCGCCGAGACCATGAGCCACCACTGCGCCGCGCTCACCCAGCAGCACCTGATGCTGCGCGAGGACCATATGCGCTCGCCGGTGATCATGCAGCTCGAGGCCGCGCGGCTCGGCAAGTGCTACGCGGCGATCGAGGCGCGGCTGGCGCAGAGCGGGGATCACCTGTTGCGCGGCTTCTCCGCGGCGGACGTCGCCGTGGGGCAGGCCGTCTACATCGGACGGCATTTCCGCAGCACCGAGGGGCTGGTGCGGCTCGGGGAGTGGTACGGTCGGATCACCGCACGCGATGGCTTTCGGCGGGCGCTGCCGGAGGAGGACCGGCGGATCTACGCGCGGGATTTCTACCCGGCCTGGGATCTTCCGGGCGCCTGAGCGGCGGCGCGTCCCTGGCAGGGGCCGGGATGTGCGTATTTGAAAAGAGAAGAAGGGTCGGGGAGAGGCGGGACGATGGGTGAATATGTCGAGATCTTCGAGGTGGGGCCGCGCGACGGTCTGCAGAACGAGGCGCGGCTGATCCCGGCGGCGGAGAAGATCGCGCTGGTCGATTGTCTCAGCCGGGCGGGGTTCCGGCGCATCGAATGCGCCAGTTTCGTCAGTCCCAAATGGGTGCCGCAGATGGCGACCTCCGCCGAGGTCATGGCCGGGATCCGCCGCGTGCCGGGGGTGCGCTACGCGGCGCTGACGCCCAACATGAAGGGGTTCGAGGCGGCGCTTGCGGCGGGGGCGGACGAGGTTGCGATCTTCGGCTCGGCCTCGGAGGGCTTCAGCCGCGCCAATATCAACGCCTCGATTGCCGAGAGCCTCGAGCGCTTTGCCCCGGTGGCCGAGGCGGCGCTTGCCGCGGGGCTGCCGGTGCGTGGCTATGTTTCCTGCGTGGTGGACTGCCCCTATGACGGGGCGGTGGCACCGGCGCAGGTGGCGCGGGTGGCGCGGGCGCTGCACGCGATGGGCTGCTACGAGATCTCGCTGGGCGACACGATCGGCCGGGCGACCCCCGAGGCGGTGACGGCGATGCTGGAGGCGGTGACAGGGGTGGTGCCCGCGGCGCAGCTTGCCGGGCATTTCCACGACACCGGCGGGCGCGCGCTCGACAATGTCGCGGCGGCGCTGGCCATGGGGCTGCGGGTCTTCGATGCGGCGGTCGGCGGGCTCGGCGGCTGCCCCTATGCCCCCGGCGCGGCGGGCAATGTCGCGACCGAGGCGGTGGCAGCGCGGCTGGCGGCGCTGGGATATGAGACCGGGCTCGACCGGACGGTGCTGGACGAGGCGGCCGCGATGGCCCGCAAGATGCGCAACGGATGAGCCGCGGGGCGGCAGAGGGATGAGCCGCGGGGCGGCAGAGGGAGAGATCACATGGCATTGATCGAGACACGCGTCGACGCGCGCGGCGTGGCGGAGCTGGTGCTGAACCGGCCCGAAAAGCACAACGCGCTCTCGGCGGAGATGATGACCGAGTTGGTGGCCGCGGCCGGGGCGCTCGCGGCGGAGGAGAGCGTGCGCGTGGTGGTGCTGGCGGCGGAGGGGGCGAGCTTCTGCGCCGGGGGCGACCTGGCGTGGATGCGCGCGCAGTTCGAGATGGACAGCGAGACGCGACGCCGCGAGTCCCGGCGCATCGCCGAGGCGCTCGGGGCGTTGGCGGCACTGCCGCAGCCGCTGATCGGCCGGGTGCAGGGCAACGCCTTCGGCGGCGGCATGGGGCTGATCTCGGTGTGCGACGTGGTGGTCGGGGTCGAGGGCGCGACCTTCGGCTTCACCGAGACCCGGCTCGGCCTGCTCCCCGCCAATATCGGCCCCTACGTGATCGCCCGCATGGGCGGCACCAAGGCGCGCGCGGTCTTCATGAGTGCGCGCCTCTTCGACGCGGAGGAGGCGCGGACGCTCGACTTGCTGAACCGGGTGGTTGCGCCCGAGGCGCTCGACGCGGCGGTGGAGGCCGAGATCGCGCCCTACCTCGCCTGCGCGCCCGGCGCGGTGCGCGAGAGCAAGGCCCTGCTGGCGGCGCTGGCAGGGCGGGTGACGGCGGCGCAGGTCGACATGGCGATCGACGCGCTGGCGGCGCGCTGGGACACCGCCGAGGCGCAGGCGGGCATTGCCGCCTTCTTCGACAAGCGCCCGGCACCCTGGGCATTGCCGCGGGCGGAGTGAGCCGGTCGGGCCGCGGTGCGCGGCCTGGCCCCCACATGCCGCTGCGCTGGCCGCGGCGCCCGGCTCCTGCCGCCACGGCAGGGGCCGCGACACCGCTAAGCGGCTCTCGGAGCTGTGAAGATGGTGCTTTCTTCGGCAGCGCGGCGCGGGTGAGTCTGCGGCGGTGCGCGGAATGTATGCAACGGTCCACGGAAAAAATGTCGAAACATCAGGGATTACCCGACGGAAGCTGGTTTATCTCATTGATGTGAAGGTATTTTCATCATTCGTGAATATCTTGGGCGGTTGTTGACCCGGCTCGCACTCGGCGATAAGTCACTCACAGCAAGGCAACAAAGCCATGGTCTCCGCACCGCTGAGCGGTGCGCCTCGCAAAGGAGCCACATCGTGGACGAGATGCTGCGGGAATATCTTCCCATCCTCGTATTTCTCGCCGTCGCCGTCGGCCTCGGTCTCGTGCTCATCCTGGCAGCCATCGTGCTGGCGGTGCGCAGCCCCGACCCCGAGAAGGTCTCCGCCTATGAGTGCGGGTTCAACGCCTTCGACGACGCGCGGATGAAGTTCGACGTCCGGTTCTACCTGGTCTCGATCCTCTTCATCATCTTCGACCTCGAGATCGCCTTCCTCTTCCCCTGGGCCACCGCGTTCAAGGATGTGAGCATGGTCGGCTTCTGGTCGATGATGGCCTTCCTCGCGGTGCTGACCGCGGGCTTTGCCTACGAATGGAAGAAAGGGGCGCTCGAATGGGAGTGATGACCGGGCTCAACACCGCCGGTGGCGACCGCGAGGTCGCGACACAGGCGCTGAATCGCGAGCTGCAGGACAAGGGCTTCCTGCTGACCACCGTCGATGACGTGATCAACTGGGCGCGCACCGGCAGCTTGCACTGGATGACCTTCGGTCTTGCCTGCTGCGCCGTCGAGATGATGCAGACCTCGATGCCGCGCTACGACCTCGAGCGCTTCGGCACCGCGCCGCGCGCCTCGCCGCGCCAGTCGGACCTGATGATCGTCGCCGGCACGCTGACCAACAAGATGGCCCCGGCGCTGCGCAAGGTCTACGACCAGATGCCCGAGCCGCGCTACGTGATCTCGATGGGATCCTGCGCCAACGGCGGCGGCTACTATCACTACAGCTATTCCGTGGTGCGCGGCTGCGACCGCGTGGTGCCGGTGGACGTCTACGTCCCGGGCTGCCCGCCGACCGCCGAGGCGCTGCTCTACGGGCTGATGGCCCTGCAGAAGAAAATCCGCCGCACCGGCACGATCGTGCGCTGAGCGCGGGAGGAGGAGCAATGACGCAAGCACTGAACGAGCTGGGCGGACACATCGAGGTCAAGCGCCCCGATTGCGTGATCGCCTGGGACGTCACCCATGGCGAGCTGAACGTGGACGTGGCCCCGTCGAACATCGCCGGGATGGTGGAGTTCCTCCGCGCCGACCCGACCTGCCGCTTCTCGACGCTGGTGGATATCACCGCGGTCGACTACCCGAACCGCCCCAAGCGCTTCGACGTGGTCTACCACTTCCTGTCGATGTACCAGAACCACCGCATCCGGCTGCGCGTCTCGGTGCGCGAGGACGAGATCGTGCCCTCGATCACCGCGCTGCACCCCTCGGCCAACTGGCTCGAGCGCGAGGTCTTCGACATGTTCGGCATCCTGTTCTCGGGCCACCCGGACCTGCGCCGCATCCTCACCGACTACGGCTTCCGCGGCCACCCCCTGCGCAAGGACTTCCCGACCACGGGCTATGTCGAGGTGCGCTACGACGAAGAGCTGAAGCGCGTCGTCTACGAGCCGGTGAAGCTGGTGCAGGAATACCGCCAGTTCGATTTCATGTCGCCCTGGGAGGGTGCGCAATACGTGCTGCCCGGCGATGAAAAGGCCGAGGAGGGGACGAAGTGATGGACGGCTCCAAAGGTTTCGAAGACGCCCTGTCGGGCGAGCAGAAGATCCGCAACTTCAACATCAACTTCGGCCCGCAGCACCCGGCGGCCCACGGCGTGCTGCGCCTCGTGCTCGAGCTTGACGGCGAGATCGTCGAGCGCTGCGATCCGCACATCGGCCTGCTGCACCGCGGCACCGAGAAGCTGATGGAAAGCCGTACCTATCTGCAGAACCTGCCGTATTTCGACCGGCTCGACTACGTCGGCACGATGAACCAGGAACACGCCTGGGTGCTGGCGATCGAGAAGCTCTGCAAGGTCGAAGTGCCGCGCCGGGCCCAGCTGATCCGCGTGCTCTACTGCGAGATCGGGCGCATCCTGAACCACCTGCTGAACGTGACCACGCAGGCCATGGACGTGGGCGCGCTGACGCCGCCGCTCTGGGGCTTCGAGGAACGCGAGAAGCTGATGGTCTTCTACGAGCGGGCCTGCGGCGCGCGCCTGCACGCGGCCTACTTCCGGCCCGGCGGCGTCCACCAGGATCTGCCGCCCGAGTTGATCGACGACATCATCGAATGGTGCGCGCAGTTCCCGGCCCGCCTGCAGGACATCGACGACCTGCTGACCGAGAACCGCATCTTCAAGCAGCGCAACGCCGACATCGGCGTGGTGACCGAGCAGGACATCCAGGAGCACGGCTTCTCTGGCGTCATGGTGCGCGGCTCCGGCCTTGCCTGGGACCTGCGCCGCGCGCAGCCCTACGAGTGCTACGACGAGTTCGACTTCAAGATTCCCGTCGGCAAGAACGGCGACTGCTACGACCGCTACCTCGTCCGCATGGCCGAGATGCGCGAGAGCGTGAAGATCATGGTTCAGGCCTGCGAGAAGCTGAAGCTGCCCGAGAACCAGGGTGAAGTGCTGTCGCGCGGCAAGATCGCGCCGCCGAAGCGCTCCGAGATGAAGACCTCGATGGAGGCGCTCATCCACCACTTCAAGCTCTACACCGAGGGCTTCCACGTCCCCGCGGGCGAGGTCTACGTGTCCGTCGAGGCGCCCAAGGGCGAGTTCGGCGTCTATCTCGTCGCCGACGGCAGCAACAAGCCCTATCGCGCCAAGCTGCGCGCGCCGGGCTTCCTGCACCTTCAGGCGATGGACTATCTTTGCAAGGGCCACCAGCTGGCCGACGTCGCGGCGATCCTCGGATCGCTCGATATCGTGTTCGGGGAGGTTGACCGATGATGATGATCCGTATTTCCGCCGCGCTTTCCGCGCTTGGACTTCTGTCCGCCTGCGCCATGCCGCCGAAGGGCACCGACGAGCAGGACCTGATGGCCTGGGACAGCGCCGTCGCCTCGATCGGCTGCGAGCTGGTGTCCGAGAGCGATTACCAGCCCGTCGAACTGCAGAGCGGGCTGAACCGCGCGCAGGTGCAGGAGATTGCCTCGTACAAGGTCAAGACCGAAGAGGCCGTGCCCACCGACACCGGCGGTGTGCGCCTGGTCACCGGCAGCTGCGCGCCCGCCACGGACATGACGGCAGAGCCGATGGCTGACGCCGAGGCCGCCGGGACAGCCGCGGGCTGACAGGATAGAGAGCGGCGGGGCACCGGCCCCGTCCCAATGCCGCGGCGGCGTCCTGCCCCCGGCCAACGACATGAACCGAAGGTCCGTTTGCCCATGCTGCGCCGTCTTCATCACGACCAACCTGAGAGCTTCGCTTTCACGCCTGCCAACATGGAGTGGGCCGAGGCGCAGATCAGCAAGTATCCCGCGGGCCGCCAGGCCAGCGCCATCATTCCGCTTCTCTGGCGCGCGCAGGAGCAGGAGGGCTGGCTGACCCGGCCGGCCATCGAACATGTCGCCGACATGCTGGGCATGGCCCACATCCGGGCGCTCGAGGTGGCGACCTTCTATTTCATGTTCCAGCTCCAGCCGGTGGGCACCGTGGCCCACGTGCAGATCTGCGGCACCACGTCCTGCATGATCTGCGGCGCTGGCGAACTGATGGAGGTCTGCAAGGCCAAGATCGCCGCCAAGCCGCATGAGGTCTCGGCGGACGGCAAGTTCTCCTGGGAAGAGGTCGAGTGCCTCGGCGCCTGCTCGAACGCGCCCATGGCGCAGATCGGCAAGGACTATTACGAGGATCTGACCGGCGAGAAGCTGGCCGAGATCCTCGACACCATGGCGGCAGGCAACGTGCCCACACCCGGCCCGCAGAACGGCCGCTTCGGCGCCGAGCCGCTGGGCGGTCCGGTGGTGCTGACCGAGGGCGCGGGCGAGGGCGAGAGGCTCAACGCCTCTGTCGCGCTGGCGACCGAGATCGGCGACACCATCAAGCGCATTGACGGAACCGAGGTGCCGCTGCGCGCGCCCTGGCGCGACCGCTCGGACGAGAAGGGCGATGCGACGCCCGACACCCACGCGCCGAAGCTGTCCGGGGGCGCGCCCGCCGACGAGACTGGCATCGACAAGCGCGAGGCGCCGGTCAAGTCGGCCGCCGCGGTCAAATCCGAACCCGCCGCCACCGAAGGCCGCAAGCCCGAGACGCTGGCGGCCCCGCTTGAGGGCGGCGCGGACAACCTCAAGATGATCAAAGGCGTTGGCCCCAAGCTCGAAGCGCTGCTGCACAGCCTCGGTTTCTTCCACTTCGCGCAGATCGGCTCCTGGACCGAGGAAGAACTCGCCTGGGTGGATGCCAACCTCGAAGGGTTCAAGGGGCGCGCGTCGCGTGACGCATGGGTTGCTCAGGCCAGGACGCTGGCCGAAGGTGGCGAAACGGAATTCTCTGCCCGCGTGGAGAAGGGCGAGGTTTACGACGACGACTGATCCAATGACATAGCCAGGGAGTGAGAGATGACCGACGTGACGATGCAGGACGGATGCACACGCAAGTGCTGGATATCAGCGGCCTTGATCGGCCTCGTCGTCGCGCTCTTCGCGCTGAGTGGGCACAAGGGGATCGTGGCGGCGCTGCTGCTGGGTCTGCTTGCAACCGGATTGCTCGGCGCGCTCTTTACCTGGATGGCCTGCGCACCGGTCCCCAGGCTCGGTGAACGGTCACCGACCTCGCGGCTGACCCCGGTGGTCGAAGGGGAGGTGCCCTCGGTTCCGGAGCATGCGCCGTCCGCGCCGGCCCCGCTGATGGCAGCCCCGGCTGCGTCAGAGGCGGCCAGGCCGGCAGCCTCCGAGGCACCGAAGCCCGAGCCGGTCGCGGCGAAGGTCGAGACACCGGCCGCGGAAAGGGCCAAGGAACCGGCCGTCGCACCCGCGGCGGCAGAGGAAACGGGGGGCTCGCAGCCCGTGGCGCTGGCACAGCCGCGCTCGGGAGCAGCGGACAACCTGAAGGAAATCAAGGGCGTGGGTCCCAAGCTCGAACAGCTGCTGCACGAGTTGGGCATCTACCATTTCGACCAGATCGCGGGCTGGAATGCCGCCGAGGTCGGCTGGATGGATGAAAACCTGAAAGGGTTCCGCGGCCGCGTCTCGCGCGACGACTGGGTCGGGCAGGCAAGGATACTCGCGGCGGGCGGGGAGACGGAGTTCTCCAAGCGCGTCGAGGATGGCGAAGTCTACTGACCCGCCGAGGGAATGATGCCGCCGCCGGTTGCGACCGGCGGTGCGCGAACGAGGGACCGGACCGAGGATGAGCGGACAGGATCAGCAGGGGCGGCAGGGGCGCATCATCGCGCTTGTCATCGCCGGAACCGGGCTGGCCTGGATCGCCGTCACGGTCGCGGGCGAGATGCTGGGGTGGACCCAGCGCACGAGGGCCCTTTTCGACCTGGCCGCGCTGGCCGGGTTCGGATGGGCGATGTGGATGATTTACGGGCTCTGGCGGTCACGCCGGACAGACAAGGACTGAGCGATGCTGAAGGACGAAGATCGGATCTTTACCAATCTCTACGGCATGCATGACCGCTCCCTCGCCGGGGCGAAGAAGCGTGGCCACTGGGACGGCACGGCCGGCATCATCGCCAAGGGCCGCGACTGGATCATCGACGAGATGAAGGCCTCGGGCCTGCGCGGCCGGGGCGGGGCGGGCTTCCCGACCGGTCTGAAGTGGTCCTTCATGCCCAAGGAAAGCGACGGTCGCCCGGCCTACCTGGTGATCAACGCCGACGAATCCGAACCCGCGACCTGCAAGGACCGCGAGATCATGCGCCACGATCCGCATACGCTGATCGAGGGTGCGCTGATCGCCTCCTTCGCCATGGGCGCCCATGCCTCCTACATCTACATCCGCGGCGAATACATCCGCGAGCGCGAGGCGCTGCAGGCGGCGATCGACGAATGCTACGACGCGGGCCTGCTCGGCAAGAACGCCGCCGGCTCGGGCTGGGATTTCGATCTCTACCTGCACCACGGCGCCGGCGCCTACATCTGCGGCGAGGAAACCGCGCTGCTCGAAAGCCTCGAGGGCAAGAAGGGCATGCCGCGGATGAAGCCGCCATTCCCGGCGGGCTCGGGGCTCTACGGCTGCCCGACCACGGTGAACAACGTCGAATCCATCGCCGTCTGCCCGACCATCCTGCGCCGCGGTGCGACCTGGTTCTCGTCCTTCGGGCGGCAGAACAACGCGGGCACGAAGCTCTTCGCCATCACCGGCCACGTCAACACGCCCTCGGTCTTCGAGGAGCAGATGTCGCTGCCCGTGCGCGAGCTGATCGAGAAGCACGGCGGCGGCGTCCGCGGCGGCTGGGACAATCTCAAGGCGATCATCCCCGGCGGCGCGTCCTGCCCGATCCTGCCCAAGGACAAGCTGGAAGACGCCATCATGGATTTCGACTGGATGCGTCAGAACCAGTCCTCCTTCGGCACCGGCTGCATGATCGTCATGGATCAAAGCACCGACGTGATCAAAGCGGTCTGGCGCCTGGCGAAGTTCTTCAAGCATGAAAGCTGCGGTCAGTGCACGCCGTGCCGCGAGGGCACCGGCTGGATGATGCGGGTCATGGACCGTCTGGTGTCGGGCGACGCGGAGGTCGAAGAGATCGACATGCTGCTCAACGTCACCAAACAGGTCGAGGGCCACACCATCTGCGCCCTCGGGGACGCCGCGGCCTGGCCGATCCAGGGTCTGATCCGGCATTTCCGCGAAGAGATCGAGGACCGCATCAAGGCCAAGCGCACCGGGCGCATGGGCGCGATGGCGGCAGAGTGATCCGGTGCGGGGTGTGACATTGCGTGGTTTGGTCGGTGTGACTGCGGCGCTCGCGGTGGCGGGCTGCTCGGCGACCGTGCCGGGGGCGATCTCCGGCGGCTCGACGGCCGCGCGCTGGGAACAGCGCGTGGTGACCATCTCGATGGCCGAACGCATCGCCGACGCCTGCCACGACGACGGCATCAACCTTGCGCCGTCGCCGTATGGCGGCGCGGTGCACCGCGCGACCGAGGAACTGGTGAGCCAGGGTGCCGATCGCGCCGAGCTCGAAGCCGCCTACCAGGCGCAGGATTTCGCGGCGCTGTCGGTGCAGATCGACGAGGCGCTGGCCCGCAAGGGTGCCGACAGAGCCCGCCCCGGCAGCCTGTGCCGCGTCGGGGCTGAAGAGATCGCGGCGGGATCCGACCTGGGCCTGACGCTGAAGAAGGGATGAACGAGTGAGGGATCTGGCAAAGAGAAGGCTGTTGCGCGCGGGACCCGTGCTGGCGCTGGCCGCGCTCGTCGCGAGCTGCGGACCGGGCAAGGACGACCCGGAGTTCGGCGGCATGCAGTTCCGCGGCTCGGCCAAGCCGGTCGGCGACGACCGCGCCAATTTCGTGGCCACGGTGAACAACGCGGCACGCGCGCCTTATTCGGCGGTGGATGCAGGGCTCTACGAGGGCACCAAGTATTGCGTCAACTACCTTGGCACGTCCGACATTGCCTGGGCGGTTGACCCCGAGGCACTGCGCGCGCAGCCGCGCCTGTCCGGAAGCGACCTTGTTCTGCGCGGGCGCTGCGTGGAATGAGAGAGACCGCGCTCATATCGGCGGGTTTTGCGGGCGGTTATTGCATAGCCGCCGGTCGCGCCCCCACATCCCTTGGCGAGGGAGTCCGTCTTTTGGCGGTCTCCGTCCTGCGTCAATGGAGTGAAGATATGAGCAAGTTCAGAACCACCGTCCTCGCCGCTGCACTGGGTATGGCCGCGCTGCCTGGCACCGCCATGGCCAAGCCGCCGCTCGGCGAGGTGCGCGAGATCCACGATGGTCTGATGGCCGTCGGCATCGCCGACGAGATCCGCAACCGTTGCGACGGGATCAGTGCCCGGATGCTGACGGCGATGGGCTATCTCAACACGCTGAAGAACCGGGCGCGCGCGCTCGGCTACAGCAACGAGGAAATCGAGGATTACGTGACCTCGAAGGCCGAGAAAAAGAAGATGCGCGCCGATGGCGAGGCCTATCTGGCCGCGCGCGGCGTCTCCGCGAAAGACACGGCGGCCCTGTGCCGCGTCGGCCGCGAGGAAATTGCACGGGGCAGCGCCATCGGCGCGCTCCTGAGGGAGAAATGATGCGACACGCGACGTGCATATCCCCCAGCGCCCTGCCGCAGGCGGCGGGAGCGTCGCGTGTGTCACCAGTCATGGGAAGATGCCAATGACCAACCTTCGTAAGATCATCATCGACGGCACCGAGCTTGAGGTGGACGGGGCGATGACCCTGATCCAGGCCTGTGAGGAAGCCGGCATCGAGGTGCCGCGCTTCTGCTATCACGAGCGCCTGTCGATCGCCGGCAACTGCCGCATGTGCCTTGTCGAGGTGGTCGGCGGCCCGCCCAAGCCTGCGGCCTCCTGCGCCATGCAGGTGCGCGACCTGCGGCCCGGGCCGGAAGGCCAGCCGCCGGTCGTCAAGACCAACTCGCCGATGGTCAAGAAGGCCCGCGAGGGGGTGATGGAGTTCCTGCTCATCAACCACCCGCTCGACTGCCCGATCTGCGACCAGGGCGGCGAATGCGACCTGCAGGACCAGGCCATGGCCTATGGCGTCGACTTCTCGCGCTTCCGCGAGCCGAAGCGCGCCGTCGAGGACCTGGACCTCGGGCCGCTGGTCGAGACGCACATGACCCGCTGCATCTCCTGCACCCGCTGCGTGCGCTTCACCACCGAGGTGGCGGGCATCACCCAGATGGGCCAGACCGGGCGCGGCGAGGATGCCGAGATCACCTCGTACCTGAACCAGACGCTCGATTCGAACCTGCAGGGCAACATCATCGACCTCTGCCCGGTGGGTGCGCTGGTCTCGAAACCCTACGCCTTCACCGCCCGTCCGTGGGAGCTGACCAAGACCGAATCCATCGACGTGATGGATGCGCTCGGTTCGAACATCCGCGTCGACACCAAGGGCCGCGAAGTCATGCGCTTCCTGCCGCGGAACAACGACGGCGTGAACGAGGAATGGCTGTCGGACAAGAGCCGCTTCGTCTGGGACGGCCTGCGCCGCCAGCGTCTCGACCGCCCGTACATCCGCACCAATGGCAAGCTGAAGCCCGCCACCTGGCCCGAGGCGCTTGCCGCCGTGGGCGCGGCGCTGAAGGGTGCCAAGAAGGTGGCCGGTCTTGTCGGGGACCTGGTTCCTGTCGAGGCGGCCTTCTCGCTCAAGCAGCTGGTCGAAGGGCTCGGCGGCTCGGTCGAATGCCGCACCGATGGCGCGCGCCTGCCGGTCGGCAACCGCTCGGCCTATGTGGGCAACGTGGCGGTGGAAGACATCGACACGGCGAAAGAGATCGTGCTGATCGGCACCAACCCGCGCGACGAGGCGCCGGTGCTGAACGCGCGCATCCGCAAGGCATGGATCGCCGGCGCCGAGGTCAAGCTGATCGGCGAGGCCGCCGACCTGACCTATGACGTGACCCATCTCGGCGGCGATCGCGCGGCTCTGGCCGATGCGAAGGTTTCCGAAGATGCCATCGTGATCGTGGGGCAGGGCGCCCTGCGCGAAGCGGACGGTCTGGCGGTTCTGGCCGCGGCCCAGGCGCTCACCGGCAAGCTGCTGGTGCTGCACACTGCCGCGTCCCGCGTCGGCGCGCTCGACGTGGGCGCGGTGACCGAGGGCGGTCTGGAAGCGGCGACCAAGGACGCCGATGTGATCTTCAACCTCGGCGCCGACGAGATCGAAATCGAGGCGGGTGCCTTCGTGATCTACCAGGGCTCGCACGGCGACCGCGGCGCACACCGCGCCGATGTCATCCTGCCGGGTGCCGCCTACACCGAGGAAAACGGCCTTTTCGTCAACACCGAGGGCCGGCCGCAGCTGGCCTTCCGTGCCGGGTTTGCGCCGGGCGAGGCGAAGGAGAACTGGGCGATCCTGCGGGCGCTCTCGGCCGAGGTCGGCAAGACCCTGCCGTGGGACAGCCTCGCGCAGCTCCGCCAGGCGCTGGTCGCCGCGGTGCCGCACCTGGCGCAGATCGACCTGGTGCCGGAGAACGAGTGGGTGGCGCTGGAGACCGACAAGCTGGGCGATGCGTCGTTCCGCAACGCGGTCAAGGACTTCTGGCTGAGCAACCCGATCGCCCGCGCCTCGGTGCTGATGGCCGAGCTTTCGGCAAACGCAAAGGCGCGCCGGACCGCGCCGCTGGCCGCCGAGTGATCCATGCGCGCGCGGATATCCCTTTCACTGGCGGCACTGGCCGCGCTCTGTGCCTGCGAGCAAGACTCGCAGGACCGGGCGCCGTTCGTGCCGTCCTACGAGGGGATCGAAACGCGGCTGCTGGACGGCGATCTGGTGAACTTCTTCGTGGCCATGCGCGGTGCGCGCGGCTCGGAGGATGTCGAGAACTACGCAGATTGCGCCGCGGCGCAATATGCGCTGATCCGGGGCTACGGATTTGCGCGACATCTGCGGACGAATGTATCGGAAGAGGGTGGCCTCTGGCGCGGAGATGCTGTTTACACCATCTCGGCGGCGCTGCCCCGCGGGCTCAAGACGATCGACGCGGAAGTCGTCGCGTCAGCCTGCACCGAGAACGGAATACCGATGGTGTGAGGGACACTTGATGGCAGACTTCTTCGCAACCCCCTTCGGCATCTTCATCCTTGTGCTCGCGCAAACCCTTGCGGTCGTGGCCTTCGTGATGATCTCGCTGTTGTTCCTGGTCTATGGCGACCGCAAGATCTGGGCCGCCGTCCAGATGCGGCGCGGCCCCAACGTCGTGGGGGTGTTCGGCATTCTCCAGTCGGTGGCGGACGCGTTCAAGTACATTCTCAAGGAAGTGGTGATCCCGGCGGGCTCTGACAAGAGCGTCTTCCTGCTCGCGCCGCTGATTTCCTTCGTCTGCGCGATGATCGCCTGGGCGGCCATCCCGTTCAACGACGGCTGGGTGCTGGCGGACATCAACGTGGCGATCCTCTACGTGATGGCGATCAGCTCGCTGGAAGTCTACGGCGTGATCATGGGGGGCTGGGCGTCGAACTCGAAGTACCCGTTCCTCGGCTCGCTCCGCTCGGCGGCGCAGATGATCTCCTACGAGGTGTCGATCGGTCTGATCATCATCGGCGTGATCATCTCCACCGGCTCGATGAACTTCGGCGACATCGTGCGCGCCCAGGACGGCAGCTTCGGCTTCTTCAACTGGTACTGGCTGCCGCACTTCCCGATGGTCTTCCTGTTCTTCATCTCGGCCCTGGCCGAGACCAACCGCCCGCCGTTCGACCTTCCCGAAGCGGAATCCGAACTGGTGGCCGGCTACCAGGTGGAATATTCCTCGACGCCCTTCCTGCTGTTCATGGCAGGTGAATACATCGCGATCTTCCTGATGTGCGCGCTGACCTCGCTGCTGTTCTTCGGCGGCTGGCTGTCGCCGATCCCCGGCCTGCCCGACGGCGTGCTGTGGATGGTCGCGAAGATGGCGTTCTTCTTCTTCATCTTCGCGATGGTGAAGGCGATCACCCCGCGCTACCGCTACGACCAGCTGATGCGCCTGGGCTGGAAGGTGTTCCTGCCGTTCAGCCTGTTCTGGGTGGTCTTCGTGTCCTTCGCGGCGAAATTCGGATGGTTCTGGGGCGTCTTCGCCCGCTGGACCACGGGAGGTTAAGCAACCATGGCATCGATCGATTACGGCCGGGCAGCCAAGTATTTCCTGCTGGCAGACTTCATCAAGGGCTTCCAGCTGGGCCTGCGCTACTTCTTCGCGCCCAAGCCCACGCTGAACTACCCGCATGAAAAGGGCTACCTGTCTCCGCGCTTCCGCGGCGAACACGCACTGCGCCGCTATCCCAACGGCGAAGAGCGCTGCATCGCCTGCAAGCTCTGCGAAGCGATCTGCCCGGCGCAGGCCATCACCATCGACGCCGAGCCGCGCGACGACGGCAGCCGCCGCACCACGCGCTACGACATCGACATGACGAAATGCATCTACTGCGGCTTCTGCCAAGAGGCGTGCCCTGTGGACGCGATCGTCGAGGGGCCGAACTTCGAGTTCTCGACCGAGACCCGCGAGGAGCTTTTCTACGACAAGGAGAAGCTGCTGGCGAACGGCGAGCGCTGGGAGGCCGAGATCGCCCGCAACCTGGAACTCGACGCCCCCTACCGCTGACACCCGACGCCTCGAAGGAAGCCATGACCGCCACCGCCGCCAGACCACTCCGCCAAGCCCTCCGCGCCGCCGCGCGGGGCCGGGCAGGGTGCGCGCAGACAGGAGCGCGGTCATGACCGATCCGAAGATGCCCTTCGACAAGACGCCCTTCGAGCTGATGATGACCCAGGCGCAGGAGATGGCGAAAGCCTTCAACCCCGCGCTGGAGAGCTTCGCGCCGAAGGAGTTCGAGAAGCTCTGGCCGACCATGCCCAAGGACATCATGGAGTTCTGGTTCGGCAAGGGCATGTCGAAGGACGGGCTCGACGCCAAGACCCGGCTGCTGCTGACGCTGGCCGGGCTGACCATGCAGGGCGCACAGGCCGACACGCCGGTGCGCATGACCGTGCGCCACCTCATGGAGGCCGGCGCCACGAAAGACGAGATCGCCGAGACCATCGCCCATATGTCGATGTTCGCCGGCATACCCGCCATGACCCGCGCCATGGAGCTTGCGCGCGAGGTGATGGAAGACAACAAGGATGACGCAAAATGACCGTGTTCGCCTTCTACCTCTTTTCGCTCTGCGCCATCGTGGGCGGGCTGTTCACGGTGATCGCCCGCAACCCGGTGCACTCGGTGCTCTGGCTGATCCTCGCCTTCCTCAGCTCGGCGGGGCTCTTCGTCCTGCTGGGTGCGGAATTCGTCGCGATGCTGCTGGTCATCGTCTACGTCGGTGCCGTGGCGGTGCTGTTCCTTTTCGTGGTGATGATGCTCGACGTCGATTTTGCCGAGCTGCGCGCGGGGATGGCGAAATACATGCCGCTGGCGCTGCTGATCGGCATCGTCATCCTGATGCAGCTCGGCATGGCCTTCGGCGGCTGGCAGGCTTCCGAACTGGCGTCGAGCCAGCTCTCGGCCCCGACGCCCGCGCCCGACGAGATGCAGAACACCGTCGCGCTCGGCGTGCTGCTCTATGACCGTTACTTCCTGCTGTTCCAGCTGGCGGGGCTGATCCTGCTGGTCGCGATGATCGGGGCGATCGTGCTGACGCTGCGCCACCGCACCAACGTCAAGCGCCAGAACGTGCTGGCGCAGATGTGGCGCGATCCGGCCAAGGCGATGGAGCTGAAGGACGTGAAGCCCGGACAGGGGCTCTGACGCCGCCGCGGCGTTGAATTCCGGGCCGGGTTTTCCCGGTCCCACCGCCGCCCCGATCCGTATCCGGGGCGCGTGACCGAACAAGGGCTCGAGGGAGAGCCCGTGAAGAACCAGGGCCCCGGCGAGAGGGGCAGGAAGAGGGACAGAGATGAGCATTGCCAGTTGGATAGCCATCTTCTCAGCGGGCATCCTCGTGCCCGTGCTGCTTGGGGTGCGTGAATCCGCCCGCCGGAAGGGAGATCGCTGATGATCGGACTTGAACATTACCTGACGGTGGCCGCCGTGCTGTTCGTCATCGGGATTTTCGGGATTTTCCTGAACCGGAAGAACGTGATCATCCTGCTGATGTCGATCGAACTCATCCTGCTTTCGGTGAACATCAACTTCGTCGCCTTCTCGTCCTTCCTGGGCGATCTCGCGGGGCAGGTCTTCACGCTCTTCGTGCTGACCGTGGCCGCCGCCGAGGCGGCGATCGGCCTGGCGATCCTCGTCTGCTTCTTCCGCAACCGCGGCTCCATCGCCGTGGAAGACGTCAACGTGATGAAAGGCTGACCGCCCATGGAGACGATCATTCTCTTCGCCCCGCTGCTGGGCGCGGTGCTGGCCGGGTTCGGCTGGCGCTTCATCGGCGAGAAGGGGGCCATGTGGGTGACCACCGGCCTGCTGTTCCTGGCCTGTCTGCTGTCGTGGATCGTGTTCCTCTTCCTCGGCGAGGCAGAGACCATCCCGCTGTTCCGCTTCATCGAGTCCGGCTCGCTGAGCACCGAATGGGCGATCCGTTCGGACCGGCTGACGGCGATCATGCTGATCGTGGTCACCACGGTCTCGGCGCTCGTGCACCTCTACAGCTTCGGCTACATGGCGCATGACCCGCAGTTCAAGCACGGCGAGAGCTACAAGCCGCGCTTCTTCGCCTACCTGTCGTTCTTCACCTTCGCGATGCTCGCGCTGGTGACCTCGGACAACCTGGTGCAGATGTTCTTCGGCTGGGAAGGCGTGGGCGTCGCGTCCTATCTGCTGATCGGCTTCTACTACAAGAAACCCTCGGCGGGCGCGGCGGCAATGAAGGCCTTCATCGTCAACCGGGTGGGTGACTTCGGTTTCCTGCTGGGCATCCTGGGCCTGTTCTTCCTGACGGATTCGATCCGCTTCGACGATATCTTCGCGGCGGCACCGCAGCTGGCGGAAACGCAGCTCACCTTCCTCTGGACCGACTGGAATGCCGCGAACCTGCTGGCCTTCCTGCTGTTCGTCGGCGCGATGGGCAAATCGGCGCAGCTCTTGCTGCACACCTGGCTGCCCGACGCGATGGAAGGTCCGACCCCGGTGTCGGCGCTGATCCACGCCGCGACCATGGTGACCGCCGGCGTCTTCCTTGTCTGCCGCATGTCGCCGCTGATGGAATACGCGCCCGAGGCGATGGCCTTTGTCACCTTCCTTGGTGCCACCACCGCCTTCTTCGCGGCGACGGTCGGCCTCGTGCAGAACGACATCAAGCGCGTGATCGCCTATTCGACCTGTTCGCAGCTCGGCTACATGTTCGTGGCGGCGGGCGTCGGCGTCTACTCGGCGGCGATGTTCCACCTGCTGACCCACGCCTTCTTCAAGGCGATGCTGTTCCTCGGCGCCGGCTCGGTCATCCACGCGATGCACCACGAGCAGGACATGCGGAACTACGGCGGGTTGCGCGGCAAGATCCCCTATACCTTCTGGGCGATGATGATCGGCACGCTGGCAATCACCGGCGTCGGCATCCCGCTGACCCACATCGGCTTTGCCGGTTTCCTGTCGAAGGACGCGATCATAGAGAGCGCCTGGGCAGGCACCGCGGGCGGCTATGCCTTCTGGATGCTGGTCATCGCGGCGCTTTTCACCTCGTTCTACTCGTGGCGCCTGATCTTCCTGACCTTCTACGGCCGTCCGCGCGGCGACAAGCACACGCATGAGCACGCGCATGAAAGCCCCAAGGTGATGACCATTCCGCTGGCGGTGCTCGCCGTGGGCGCGGTCTTTGCCGGTATGGTGTTCTACGGCCCGTTCTTCGGTGACCATGACAAGGTGAACCGCTTCTTCGGCATCCCCGCGCATCACGCGGAAGCCTCGGAAGCGGGGCATGGCGAAGCCGGGGGCGGCGAAGCGGCGACCGAAGAGCACGCGGCTGCCACCGAGGAGCACGGCGCGGAAACCGCCGTCGCGACCGAGGAGCATGGCACCGAGGCTGCCGCCGAGGAAGGCCACGCCGAGGCAGCGACGCATGTCGCGACCGGCATGGCCCCCGAGGGCGCGATCTTCATGGGCCCCGACAACCACGTCATGGACGAGGCGCACCACGCGCCGGTCTGGGTCAAGGTCTCGCCGTTCTTCGCCATGCTGATCGGCTTCGGGGTCGCGTATCTGTTCTACATCGTGAACCCGGCGCTGCCGAAGCGCCTCGCCGAGAACCAGCGTCCGCTCTACCTCTTCCTGCTGAACAAGTGGTATTTCGACGAGATTTACGACTTCATCTTCGTGCAGCCGGCCAAGGCGATCGGGCGCTTCTTCTGGAAGCGCGGTGACGGCAAGGTCATCGACGGCTCGATCAACGGCGTGGCGATGGGGATCATCCCCTTCTTCACCAAGCTCGCGGGCCGCGCGCAGTCCGGCTACATCTTCACCTACGCCTTCGCCATGGTGATCGGCATCGCCGTTCTCGTCACCTGGATGTCGATCCTCGGAGGGGCTCACTGATGGCCAACCTTCTTTCCATCGTCACCTTCCTGCCCGCGCTGGCGGCGCTGATCCTCGCGCTCTTCCTGCGCGGCGGCGACGCGGCCGCGGACCGGAACGCCAAGTGGCTCGCGATGATCGCCACCACGGCGACCTTCGTGATCTCGCTCTTCATCCTGTTCCAGTTCGACCCGGCCAACACCGGCTTCCAGATGCTGGAAGAGGGCAGCTGGATCATGGGGCTCAAGTACAAGATGGGCGTCGACGGCATCTCGGTGCTGTTCGTCATGCTCACCACCTTCATGATGCCGCTGACCATCCTCGCCTCCTGGGGCGTGAAGACCCGCGTCAAGGAGTACATGATCGCCTTCCTGCTGCTGGAAACGCTGATGCTCGGCGTGTTCATGGCGCTGGACCTGGTGCTCTTCTACCTGTTCTTCGAGGCGGGCCTCATTCCGATGTTCCTGATCATCGGCATCTGGGGCGGCAAGGAGCGCATCTACGCCTCCTTCAAGTTCTTCCTCTACACCTTCCTCGGCTCGGTGCTGATGCTGGTGGCGATCGTCGCGATGTATGCCGATGCCGGCACGCTCGATATCCCGACGCTGCTGACGCATGAGTTCTCGACGGCGGGCTTCTCGGTGCTCGGCATCCATATCGTCGGCGGCTTGCAGACGATGCTCTGGCTGGCCTTCTTCGCCTCCTTCGCGGTGAAGATGCCGATGTGGCCGGTGCACACCTGGCTGCCCGACGCGCACGTGCAGGCCCCCACCGCGGGCTCGGTGGTGCTGGCGGCGATCCTGCTGAAGATGGGCGGCTACGGCTTCCTGCGCTTCAGCCTGCCGATGTTCCCCGTGGGCTCTGAAGTTCTGGCGCCGCTGGTCTTCTGGATGTCGGCCATCGCCATCGTCTACACCTCGCTCGTCGCGCTGGTGCAGGAGGACATGAAGAAGCTGATCGCCTATTCGTCCGTCGCCCACATGGGCTACGTGACGCTGGGCATCTTCTCGGCCAACCAGCAGGGCGTCGATGGCGCGATCTTCCAGATGATCAGCCACGGCTTCGTCTCGGGCGCGCTCTTCCTCTGCGTCGGCGTGATCTACGACCGCATGCACACCCGCGAGATTGACGCCTACGGCGGCCTTGTGAACCGCATGCCGGCCTATGCGCTGATCTTCATGTTCTTCACCATGGCCAACGTCGGCTTGCCGGGCACCTCGGGCTTCATCGGTGAATTCCTGACGATGATGGGCATCTTCCAGGTCAACACCTGGGTCGCCGCCGTGGCCGCGACCGGTGTGATCCTCTCGGCGGGCTACGCGCTCTGGCTCTACCGCCGCGTGGTCTTCGGCGATCTCATCAAGGAAAGCCTGAAGACCATCCAGGACATGAACACCCGTGAACGCTGGACCTTCGCGCCGCTGGTCGTGATGACCCTGTGGCTCGGGGTCTACCCCGCCGCCGCGCTGGACATCATCGGCCCGTCGGTCGAGGCGCTGGTCAACCACTATGATACGGCCGTGGCGGCCGCCGATCTCGGCGGCAGCACCGTGGCCGAAGCGAACCACTGAGGGGGCGAGGCATGATCTCGGCTGATCTGAACACCATCCTTCCGGAGATCCTGCTGTCGGTCTACGCCATGCTGGCGTTGATCGGCGCGGTCTACACCGGCAAGGACAAGCTCGCCCCGGCACTGGTCTGGCTCACCGCCGCGGTGATGGCGATCCTCGCGCTGTGGATCGGCAGCGCCGGCGGCGGCACCAACCCGGCCTTCCACGGCATGTTCGTCGACGACGCCTTCTCGCGCTTCGCCAAGGTGGTGATCCTGATCGCCGCGGCCTGCGTGCTGGTGATGGGTCTCGGCTTCATGCAGAAGACCAAGATGCTGAAGTTCGAGTACCCGGTGCTGGTCGCGCTCTCGACCGTCGGCATGATGGTCATGGTCTCGGCGGGCGACCTGATGACGCTCTACATGGGGCTCGAGCTGATGTCGCTGGCGCTCTACGTGGTCGCTTCGCTGCGCCGCGACAGCGAGATGTCGACCGAGGCGGGCCTGAAGTACTTCGTGCTCGGCGCGCTCTCGTCGGGGATGCTGCTCTACGGTGCCTCGCTGACCTACGGCTTTGCCGGCACGACGCTGTTCTCGGGCATCATCAACGCCGCCTCCGAGGGTCACCTGTCGATCGGCCTGCTGATCGGCCTCGTGCTGATGATCTCGGGCTTCTCGTTCAAGGTTTCGGCGGTGCCGTTCCACATGTGGACGCCCGACGTCTACCAGGGCGCGCCGACCCCGGTCACCGCCTTCTTCGCCACCGCGCCGAAGGTTGCCGCCATGGCGCTCTTCGCCCGCGTGATGCATGACGCCTTCGGCGGGGCCGTCGCGGACTGGAGCCAGGTGGTCGCGCTCATCGCGGTGCTGTCGATGTTCCTCGGCTCGATCGCCGCCATCGGCCAGACCAACATCAAGCGCCTGATGGCCTATTCCTCGATCGCCCACATGGGCTACGCGCTGATCGGCCTTGCCGCCGGCACCGAGGCGGGCGTGCAGGCGATGCTGATCTACATGGTCATCTACGTGACGATGAACGTCGGCACCTTCGCCTTCATCATGTCGATGAGCAAGGACGGCCAGCCGGTCACCGACATCCGCGCGCTCGGCATGTACTCCAAGCGCGAGCCCGCCCGTGCGCTGGCCATGCTGGTGCTGCTGTTCAGCCTTGCCGGTGTGCCGCCGCTGCTGGGCTTCTTCGCCAAGCTGGGCGTCTGGCAGGCAGCCATCGCGCAGGACATGGTCTGGCTCGTCGTGGCCTCGGCCATCGCCTCGGCCATCGGTGCCTTCTACTATCTGCGGATCGTCTTCTACATGTACTTCGGTGAAGACCGCGAAGATGCGCTCGACGCCGGAGGCTCGCCGATCCTCTGGGGCTTCCTGGCGGTCTCGGCGCTGATCATGGTCGTGGGGGTGGTGAACCTCTTCGGCATCGAGGGGGCGGCTGCCGCCGCCGCGGCGACGCTTGTCAACTGAGGCCCGCCTCGGGTAGGAGCCTGCATGTGACGCGCCCCTGGCGCGTCACTTTTTTTCGCCCTCGGCGAAACCGCCTCCGGCGGGCGTATTTTCGGAACAATGAAAGGGTAGGGCATGTGGCCTGAAGGCTATGGGCGGCGCGTGTTGGCGGAGGTGGACAGCACCAATGCCGAGGCGGCGCGGATCGTGCCGGGCCTGACCGGCCCCGAGTGGATCCTTGGCCTGACCCAGGTGGCCGGGCGCGGCCGGCGCGGACGGCCCTGGACCATGCCCGCGGGGAATTTCGCCGGGACGCTGGTGCTGCCGGTCTCCGAGCCGCCGCAGGTGGTTGCGCTGCGCAGCTTCGTCGCCTCGCTGGCGCTCTACGAGGCGTTTGTCGCCGTCACTGGCCGGTCCGACATGCTGGCGCTGAAATGGCCCAACGACGTGCTGGTCAACGGCGGCAAGGTGGCGGGCATCCTGCTCGAGAGCCTCGGCCGCCACGCCGGGCGCGACTGGCTGGCGATCGGCATGGGGGTGAACCTTGCCGGGGCGCCGGACGTGGGCGAGGTCGAACCCGGCGCGCTGCGCCCGGTGTCGCTGCGGTCCGAGGCCGGGGTGCGGGTGACGCCCGAGGAGTTCCTGACCGTGCTCGCCGCCGCCTATGCCCGCGAGGAGGCGCGCTTCGTCGCGCTCGGCTTCGCCGGCCTGCGCGACGCCTGGCTGTCGCGCGCCGCGCGGCTTGGTGCGGTGATCACCGCGCGCACCGGCCGGCATGAGTTCACCGGCACCTTCGAAACGGTGGACGATGCCGGCAATCTTGTCCTAAGGACAGCCAGCGGCCGGCAGGCGATCGCCGCGGCAGACGTGTTTTTCTGAGGGGGCGGCCCATGCTTCTGGCCATCGACTGCGGCAATACCAACACCGTGTTCTCGATCTGGGACGGGGAGCGTTTCCTGGCGACCTGGCGCACCTCGACCGAGCACCAGCGCACCGCCGACCAGTATTACGTCTGGCTCTCGACGCTGATGGCCTTCCAGAAGATCGAGGCCGAGATCACCGACGTGATCGTCTCCTCGACCGTCCCGCGCGTGGTCTTCAACCTGCGTGTGCTGGCGGATCGCTATTTCAACACCCGAGCCATGGTGGTAGGCAAGCCCGAATGCGCGCTTCCCGTGGACGTGCGGGTGGACCTCGGCACCAATGTCGGGCCGGACCGCCTGGTGAACACGGTGGCGGGCTATGATCTTTACGGCGGCGATCTCATCGTCGTCGATTTCGGCACCGCGACAACCTTCGACGTGGTGGCGCAGGACGGCGCCTACGAGGGCGGGGTGATCGCACCGGGCGTGAACCTCAGCCTCGAGGCGCTGCACCAGGCCGCCGCCGCGCTGCCGCATGTGGACATCACCAAGCCACAGCGCGTGGTCGGAACAAACACCGTCGCCTGCATGCAGTCAGGCGTTTTCTGGGGCTATGTCGGCCTCGTCCGTGAAATCTGCGCGCGCATCAAGGCCGAACGTGACCGGCCGATGCGCGTCATCTCAACCGGCGGGCTGGCGCCGCTCTTCCAGCAATCCGAAGACCTCTTCGACGACTGGCGGGAGGATTTGACCATGCATGGTCTCACCGTCATCCACGCATACAATCTTGGCAGGAGCCAAAGTACATGAGCAGTGAACGCATCATCTATCTTCCCCTCGGGGGTGCCGGCGAGATCGGCATGAACGCCTATGTCTACGGCTACGGCAAGCCGGGCGAGGAGCGCCTGATCCTCGTCGACATCGGCGTCGCCTTCCCCGACATGGACACGACGCCCGGCGTCGACATCATCTTCGCCGACATCAGCTGGCTGAAGGAGAACCGCGATCGGCTGGAGGCGATCTTCATCACCCACGCCCACGAGGACCACGTCGGCGCCATCGGCCATACCTGGGAAAGCCTCGGCGTGCCGATCTTCGCGCGCGCCTTCACCGCCAACATCGCCCGCGGCAAGCTGGCGGAATACGGCCATTCGCCCGAGACCGTGACCACCGTCTCGCCCTGGCCCGAGACCACCAAGGCGGGTCCCTTCACCGTCGGCTTCCTGCCGATCTCGCACTCGATCCCGGAAAGCTCGGGGCTGGTCATCGACACGCCCGGCGGGCGGCTGGTGCACACCGGCGACTTCAAGCTCGACGCGAACCCGGTGGTGGGCGAGGCCTTCGATCCCGAGCTCTGGGCCGAGGTCTCGAAGGATGGCGTCAAGGCGCTGATCTGCGACTCGACCAACGTCTTCTCGCCCAACCCCGGCCGCAGCGAGATCACCGTCGGCCCCGAGATCGAGACGCTTGTGGCCAGTGCGCCGCAGATGGTCATTGCCACCACCTTCGCCTCGAACGTGGCGCGGGTGAAGACCCTGGCCGAGGCCGGCGAGCGCGCCGGGCGCTCGATCTGCCTGCTGGGGCGCGCCATGCGCCGGATGATCGAGGCGGCGGTCGAGACCGGCGTCATCGGCTCCTTCCCCAAGGTGATCTCGCCCGAGGACGCGACACAGATCCCGCGCGAGAACGTCATGCTGATCGTCACCGGCTCGCAGGGCGAGCGCCGGGCGGCCTCGGCGCAGCTGGCGCGCGGCAAGTACAACGGCATCGAGCTGAAGGAGGGCGACCTGTTCCTTTTCTCCTCGAAGACCATTCCGGGCAACGAGAAGGGCGTGATCCAGATCATGAACTCGCTGTCGGAGAAGGGCGTGGACATCGTCGATGACGATGGCGGCAAGTACCACGTCTCGGGCCATGCCAACCGCCCGGACCTCGAACGGATGCAGGACATCGTGAACCCGCAGATCGTCGTGCCGATGCACGGCGAGCACCGCCACCTGCGCGAGCACATGAAGCTGGCCGAGGGCCGGGGCCGCGCCGGGGTGCTGGCGATCAACGGCACGATGGTGGACCTGTCGGGGAACCAGCCCACGGTGGCGGGCTACGTCGAGACCGGCCGCACCTACCTTGACGGCTCGGTGCAGATCGGCGCGCTCGACGGCATCGTCCGCGACCGGATCCGGATGGCGCTGAACGGCCACGTGGTGGTGACGGTGATCCTCGACGAGGAAGACGAGCCGCTCGGCGAGCCCTGGTGCGAGCTGATGGGCCTGCCGGAGATCGGCCGCTCGAATGCGCCGCTGGTGGATATCCTGGAAGAAGACCTGAGCCAGTTCCTCGGGCGTGCCGGGGAGAAGACGCTGGGCGATGACGACAAGCTCGAGGAAGGCATGCGCCGCATCGTGCGCAACTCCTCGGTCAACGAGATCGGCAAGAAGCCCGAGGTGACGGTGGTGATCAGCCGCCTGTCGTGATCCTTCGAGGCCGGGACAAGAAAGGCGCGCCGCGAGAGCGGCGCGCCTGTTTCGTTGTCCGGCACGGGGGCGTCAGCGTCAGCGCGTGACGCGCAGTGCCTCGAGCCCGTGGAAGTGGTAGAGGTCCGCGTATTTCGGCGTGCCTGCCAGTGTCATTCCGGCCAGGCGCTCGAAAAGAATAGGGAGCGCGGTCACCAGTTCCAGCCGCGCCAGCGGCGCGCCGACGCAGAAGTGCAGACCGCCGCCGAAGCTGGTGTTCGTCACCGTGGCACGCGCCGGGTCGAAGCGTGCGGGCTCGGCCCAGACCGCCGGATCGCGGTTCGCCGCGCCGAGCATCAGTGCCACCTGTTCGCCGCGACGGAAGGTGTGGCCATAGGCCTCGACCTCCTCGTAGGCGTAGCGGGTGAACATGTGCAGCGGCGGATCGAAGCGCAGCACCTCCTCGACCGTGGCCGCGGCATTGCCGTCGGTGATGGTCACGCCTTGTTCCAGCAGCGTCTTGATGCCGTTGCCCATGGTGTGCACCGTCGCCTCGTGCCCGGCGTTGAGCAGCAGGATGCAGGTGGTGATCAGCTCGTCGGTCGAGAGCTTCTCGCCGCCTTCCTCGGCGGCGATGAGATGCGACAGGAGATCATCGCCGGGGCTCTTGCGGCGCTGGTTCACGTAGCCACGCAGGAAGTCCGAGAATTCCGTGGCGGCCGTGGCGGCGGCGAGTTCCATCGCCCTGTCGCGCCGCGCCTGGTACATGCCAACCATGTCCGCCGACCAGCGCAGCAACTGCGGGGCCATCTCCTCTGGCACGCCGAGCAGCCGCGCGATGACGATCACCGGGATCGGCTGGCAGAAGGCCGGGAGCAGGTCGATCTCGCCCTGCGCGGGCATCTCGTCGATCAGCCGCTGCGCCAGCGCGGCGATCTCCGGGCCAAGCGCGGCGATGCGGCGCGAGGTGAAGGCGCGCAGGACAAGGCCGCGCAGACGGGTGTGCCGGGGCGGTTCCAGCTCCAGCATGGAATGCGCTTCGACCGCGTAGAAGGGCACCTGGTGCGCAGGGATCTCGGGGGCCATCTCGGGCGGCACCTCGCGGCCGAAGCGACGGTCCTTCAGCAGGGCCGAAACCGCGCGGTGCGACACCGCGCAGGGCAGGGCGTAGTCTTCCCAGTAGGCGAGGTCACCGGCGGCGCGCATCTCGTCGTAGAACGGGTAGGGATCCTGCACGAAGGCGGGGTCGGTCGGGGAGCGGGAAAAGCGTTGCATGTGTCTCACTTCGGTCATCGCGTCCCCCTAGGCCACGCGCGCGCTTTCTTGGCAAGGGCGCTCTTGCTATGACAGGCCATGAGCTGGGACCTGCTGACCCGGAGCCGCGCCCTCTGGCTGGCGCTGACGCTCGCCTTCGTGGCCGCGCTGTCGGGCAGCGTGTGGCACTACGGCTACCTGCAGGCATTGGGACCTCTGGCAGCGCGCGGGCAGAGCGACCTTGACCTCGCTTCCGACCGCCTTGTCACCCAGTTGCAGCGGTTCCGCGAGTTTGCCGTGCTCACCGCGAGCCATCCCGCTCTGGAGGCGCTGCTCGAGGGTGCGCCGCGCGGCCCTGCGGACCAGATGCTGCAACGCGCGGCGGACCGCACCGGCGCGGTGAGCGCCTTCTACGTGGCGGGCTCGGGCGAGGTGTTGGCAAGCTCCGGCGCGCTGCTGCCCGAAGGGGTGGCCGGAAGCGCCTATTTCCGCCGCGCACTGACCGGCGCGCTCGGGGTGGCGCACGGCGAGGGACCGGGCGACGCCAAGCGCGCGTTCTTCTTTGCCGCGCCGAATTTCGCGCCCTCCGGCGAGGTGCGCGGGGCACTCGTCGTGATCGTCGATGCCGCGGTGCTGGAACGCGACTGGCGGGGCTCGCTGCCGGCGGTATTCTTCCTTGATGAAAGCGGTACGGTCTTCGTCACCAACCGCACCGAGCTTCTCGGTTGGCGGCGCGAGGGGGACTGGGCGATGGTGTCGCCGACAGGGCAGCTTCGCAGCACCGAGACCATGCTTCTTGGCGAGCACACCATCCTGTCGCAGAACTGGTCGCCCTACATTCCCGCGCGCGCCCTGCGCCGCAGCGTCGAACTGCCGGTGATCGGCATGACCGGAGTGTTGCTGATCGACGTGCGCCCGGCGCGGCGCTACGCGCTTCTGCAGGCGGCGACGGTTGCGGCGGGCGTGCTGTTTTTCATCGCCCTGCTGTGGTTCGCGCTGGAGCGGCGGCGGGCACTGGCGGCGATCAACCTCGCACTGGAAGAGCGGGTCACCGCCCGGACCCGCGATCTCGAAGAGGCGAATTTCGCGCTGCGGCGCGAGGTGGTCGAGCGGCAGGAGGCCGAGGCGGCGCTGAAACGGGCGCAGGCCGAGCTGGTGCAGGCCTCGAAGCTTACGGCGCTTGGCAAGATGAGCGCGGGGATCAGCCACGAGCTGAACCAGCCCTTGATGGCGATCCGCTCCTTTGCCGAGAACGGCACGGCCTTCCTCGAACGGGGCAGGCCCGAGCGGGCGGCAGAGAACTTCGGGCGAATCTCCGACATGGCGGGGCGCATGGGGCGGATCATCAAGAACCTTCGGGCCTTCGCCAAGTCCGAGCCGGGTCCGGCTCACCGGGTCGGGCTGGCCGCCGTCGTCGAGCAGGCGCTGGAGCTGATGCAGCGGCGGATCGAGAAAACCGGTGCCACCGTGGACTGGCAGCGCCCCGACCGCCCGGCCATCGTCCTGGGTGGCGAGGTGCGGCTGAGTCAGGTCGCGGTGAACCTGATCTCCAACGCGCTCGACGCGATGGAGGGACAGGACGTTCGCCGCCTGACGCTGCGGATGAGCCATGACGACGTGGCGGGCACGGTGCGCCTCACCGTCCGCGACACCGGTGCCGGCATCCGCGAGCCGGACCGCATCTTCGACCCCTTCTACTCGACCAAGGAGGTCGGCCCCGAGGAGGGGATGGGCCTTGGACTGTCGATCTCCTACGGGATCGTCGAAGGCTTCGGCGGCAAGCTGCGGGGCGAGAACCTGCCCGGCGGCGGGGCGCAGTTCACGCTCGACCTGCGGCAGGCCGGGGAGGACATCACACAGATGGAGAAACGCGCATGACGCGGCGAGTGCTTCTGGTGGACGATGATGCGGCGGTGCGCGAGGCGCTTGGCCAGACGCTGGAACTTGCCGATCTCGATGCGGTTACGGCGGGCAGCTTCGTCGAGTGCAAGGAGCTGATCGAGCCCGGCTTCGAGGGGGTCGTGGTCTCGGACATCCGGATGCCGGGACGGGATGGCTTCCACCTGCTCGACTACGCCCACCGGCAGGACCCCGAACTGCCTGTCATCCTGCTGACCGGCGAGGGCGACATCCCGATGGCGGTGCGGGCGATGGCGGCAGGGGCCTTCGACTTCCTCGAGAAGCCCTGCGCGCCCGGCGACCTGACGGCGGTGGTCGAGCGCGCGCTGCGCACCCGCACGCTGGTGCTCGAGAACCGGCGGCTGAAGGCACAGCTGGAGACCGGCGATGCGGCGGCGCGCATGCTCTTCGGCATCTCGCGCAAGGCCGACGGGCTGCGCGCGCGCTGCCGGGTCGCTGCGCGGGCGGGCACCGACGTGCTGATCAGCGGGGCGCCGGGCTCGGGCATCTCGAAAGTGGCCGAGGTGGTGCACCTGTGTTCGAACCGCTCTAAGGCGGCCTTCGAGAAGCGTTCGGCGGCAGGGCTGGGCCGCGCCACGCTCGCGGAGTTCTGGCGTGGCTGCGCCGGGGGCACGCTGTTTCTCGACGAGATCTGCCAGCTTCCCAAGGACAGCCAGCTGGCGCTGATCGACCTGCTCGACGAGGGCGGTGCGCGTCTCGTTGCAGGCACGGTGCGCGATCTGGCGCGCGAGGTCGAGAGCGGTGCTTTCTCGGCCGAGCTGTTCTATCGGCTCGAGGTCATGCAGATCCACATCCCGGCGCTGGCCGAGAGGCCCGAGGATATTCCCGTGCTGTTCCGGCACTACGTGGCGCAGGCCGCCGAACAGGCCGGGCTGGAGCCGCCGGAGATCACCGACGAGGTGGTTTCGGGGCTGATCGCCCGTGACTGGCCCGGCAACACCCGCGCGCTGATGTCGGCGGCGATGCGCTTCGCGCTGGGGCTGGGCGAGAGCGAGGACGCGGGCGAAGGGTTGGGTCTGGCCGAGCGGCTGGCACAGGTCGAGTGTTCGCTGCTGGTCGAGGCGCTGCGCCGCACGAACGGACAGGCCAGCGCTGCCGCGCAGGTGCTGAAACTGCCGCGCAAGACCTTTTACGACAAGCTGGCGAAATACGGCATTCGCGCAGAGGACTATCGCTGAGCACCCGAAACCGGCCCTTGCCGGGAAATTGGGCGGGACAAAAACTGTGCGGATTTCCGCACAGATTGCCCGCCCCGCCGTGCGAAAACTCGCACAGCGTCTGCCTGCGCCTTCTCAAGTGTTTCGGGAATTTTCAACAAGATATTGAAAATAAACAAAATATAAAAGTATCTCGGTAATCTAACAAAATCGTTGCGCGATTTTATGCCGGCCTGTCTCTTGATCCCCGGAGTGGCCGCGATGGGGAGCACCGGGGCCGCCAAGGACGGAAAACGGAAGTTCCGGGAGGATACCATGAAAAAGTTTCTGATGACCGCAGCCGCGGTGACCGCACTCGTGTCCGGCACCCAGGCCGCAACCGCTGCCTGCGATGCGGGCGAGATCGTCGTCAAGTTCAGCCATGTCACCAATACCGACAAGCACCCCAAGGGGATCGCGGCGCAGCTGTTCGCAGACCGCGTGAACGAGGAGATGGACGGCAAGGCCTGCGTCGAGGTCTTCCCGAACTCGACGCTCTACAACGATGACCAGGTGCTCGAGGCGATGCTGAACGGCGACGTCCAGATGGCCGCGCCCTCGCTGTCGAAGTTCGAGCAGTTCACCAAGGTGTTCCGCATCTTCGACCTGCCCTTCATGTTCGTGAACATGGAAGCGGTCGATGCGTTCCAGAACAGCGACACCGGCCAGGCGATGAAGGAATCCATGGTCCGCCGCGGCCTGCTGGGCCTTGGCTTCTGGCACAATGGCCTGACGCAATTCTCGGCCAACAAGCCGCTGATCTCGCCCGAGGACGCCAAGGGCCTGAAATTCCGCGTGCAGCCGTCGGAAGTGCTGAAGGCGAACATGGAACAGCTCGGCGCCTCGCCGCAGCCGATGGCCTTCTCGGAAGTCTACGGCGCGCTGCAGACCGGCGTGGTCGATGGTCAGGACAACACCTGGTCGAACATCTACGGCCAGAAGTTCTTCGAAGTGCAGGACGGCATCACCGAAACCAACCACGGCGTGCTTGACTACATGGTCGTGACCTCGGTCGACTGGTGGGAAAGCCTGCCCGAGGACGTGCGCACCCAGATGGGCCAGATCCTCGACGAGGTGACCTCCACCCGCAACGCCGCGATCGCCGAGGTCGATGCCGACAACCGTCAGGCGATCCTCGATGCCGGCGGCGTGATCCGCGAGCTGACCCCCGAGCAGCGCCAGGCCTGGGTCGACGCGATGAAGCCGGTCTGGGAGCGCTTCGAGGACGAGGTCGGCGCTGACAACATCGCCGCTGCGCAGGAGCTCAACGCGCAGTTCTGATCCGGCGCTGATGCCTTCGGCCCGGTCCTGCGCAGCGCGGGGCCGGGCCTTTTCACACCCGAATTCTCATCTTGGGGCAACCCATCCGGCATAGCGGGGGACAAGATGTCCAACACCACCCACGGCGGCTCGGCAGTCGGCCGCTTCGTCAACGAGCTGGAGGAAACGGCCATCGCCGTGATCCTCGGGCTGATGACGCTCCTCACCTTCGTCAACGTCGTCCTGCGCTACGGGTTCAACACCGGGGTGATCTGGGGGCTCGAGGCAGTCACCTTCCTCTTCGCCTGGCTGGTTCTCTTCGGGGTAAGCTACGCGGTCAAGGTCACCGCGCATCTCGGCGTCGATGCGGTCACCAGCCTGCTGCCGCCGACCCTTCGCCGCGTGCTGGCGCTGGTCGCCGCCGCCCTGTGCATCTTCTACGCCTTCCTGCTGATGAAGGGCGCCTGGGACTATTGGGCCAACTTCGCCAACCTGCCGCAGACCACCGGGCGTTGGCTGCCCACCGGCTTCGAGGAGATGAAACGCACCTCCTACCGCTCGTGGTACGAGGTCGTCGATATCCCGATGCCCGATTGGCTGCGCTTCATCGAGCCCTGGATCAACGAGGGCGAGCACTACGAGAAGCTGCCGCGCTTCATCCCCTATTTCATCCTGCCCTTCGGCATGGCGCTGCTGCTCTTCCGCTTCGTCCAGGCCGGGGTGCGCATCTGGACCGGCAAGCAGGACAGCCTGATCGTCAGCCACGAAGCCGAAGACGCCGTCGATGACGTCGCCCACCTGAACCGCGAGGACTGAGTCCGATGGAAGTGTTTCTGCTCTTTATCTGCATCATCGGACTGATGCTCGTCGGCCTGCCGATCGCGGTCTCGCTCGGCCTGTCGTCGATCATCTTCCTGCTGGCGCTCTCCGACACCTCGCTGGCCTCGGTGGCGCAGTCGATGTTCCAGGCCATGGCGGGCCATTACACGCTGCTGGCCATTCCCTTCTTCATCCTCGCGTCGTCCTTCATGTCGACCGGCGGCGTCGCGCGGCGGATCATCCGCTTCTCGATCTCGCTCGTGGGCCATTTCCACGGTGGCCTCGCCATCGCCGGGGTCTTCGCCTGCATGCTCTTCGCCGCGCTCTCGGGCTCGTCGCCCGCAACCGTGGTGGCGATCGGCTCGATCGTCATCGCCGGGATGCGGCAGGTGGGCTACTCCAAGGACTTCGCTGCGGGGGTGATCGCCAACGCGGGCACGCTCGGCATCCTCATCCCGCCGTCGATCGTGATGGTGGTCTATGCCTCGGCGACCGATGTCTCGGTTGGCCGGATGTTCCTCGCCGGCGTCATCCCCGGCCTGCTCGCGGGCACCATGCTGATGATCACCATCTATGCCATCGCCCGCGTGCGCGGCCTGCCCAAGGGCGAGTGGCACGGCTGGGGCGAGGTGCTGCGCTCGGGGCGTGACGCGATGTGGGGGCTCTTCCTCATCGTGATCATCCTCGGCGGCATCTACGGCGGCATCTTCACCCCGACCGAGGCGGCGGCGGTGGCAGCGGTCTACGCCTTCCTCATCGCCAACTTCGTCTACCGCGACATGGGCCCGCTCGCCGGCAAGGACGGCGCGCCGAACCTGCCGCTGATCCGCAAGCCGATCGCGCTGGTCACCGCCTTCTTCCACCGCGACACCCGCGACACGCTGTTCGAGGCGGGCAAGCTGACCATCACGCTGATGTTCATCATCGCCAACGCGCTGATCCTCAAGCACGTGCTGACCGACGAGCAGATCCCCCAGCGCATCGCTGGCATGATGCTCGATGCGGGCTTCGGGCCGATCATGTTCCTGGTGATCGTCAACGTGATCCTGCTGATCGGCGGCCAGTTCATGGAGCCCTCGGGCCTCATCGTGATCGTCGCGCCGCTGGTCTTCCCCATCGCCATCGAGCTGGGCATCGACCCCATCCACCTCGGCATCATCATGGTGGTGAACATGGAAATCGGCATGATCACCCCGCCTGTGGGCCTGAACCTCTTCGTCACCTCGGGCGTGGCAGGCATGTCGATGATGCGCGTGGTGAAGGCGGCGTTGCCCTTCCTCGCGGTGCTTTTCGTCTTCCTGATCATGGTGACCTACATCCCGTGGCTGTCTACATGGCTGCCGACCACCTTCATGGGGCCCGAGATCATCACCAACTGATCCGCCACGCACTCATGGACAAACAAAAGCGCGGCGCCCTCACATGGGGCGCCGCGTTTGCTTTGCAGGCAGGACCGCCTCCGGCGGGCGTATTTATCAAAGAGAAGAAGCAGGGGACGGTGCGCCACCCCCTGCTTCTTCTCTTTTCAAATACGCCGTGTCGCGCCGGTTCAGCTTGCGCTCAGCGCCTCTATGATCGGCACGAAATCCGCCGCCTTCAGGCTGGCGCCGCCGACCAGCGCGCCGTCGACGTTCGACACGGCGAAGATCTCGGCGGCATTTCCAGGCTTCACCGAGCCGCCGTAAAGCAGCCGGACCGAGCGGCCCACGCCTTCGCCGAAACGCTTTTCCAGACGCGCGCGCATGAAGTCATGCACCTCGCCGATCTGATCGGTGGTCGGCACCTTGCCGGTGCCGATTGCCCAGATCGGCTCGTAGGCGACCACGAGGTTGTGGCCGGTGGCGCCGTCGGGGATCGAACCCGCCAGCTGGCCGCCGATGATGTCGAGCGTGTTTGACGCCTCGCGCTCGGCGAGGCTCTCGCCGACGCAGACCACGGCGGTCAGCCCGGCATCCCAGGCGGCGCGGGTCTTGGCGCGGATCTCGTCGTCATGTTCGTCGTGGTCGGTGCGGCGCTCGGAATGGCCGAGGATCACGTAGCTCGCGCCCGCATCCTTCAACATCGGGGCGGAGATGTCACCGGTGTGGGCGCCCGACGCGTTGGCGTGGCAGTCCTGTCCGCCGATGGCGATGTCGCCCTTCAACGCAGCGGCCTGCGCCAGCAGCGTGGCAGGCGGGCAGATCAGCACCTCGGTGTCGCCACTGGCGGCGGGGGCCATCGCCTCGATTTGCTCGAGGGCGGCGGCCAGCCCGTTCATCTTCCAGTTTCCGGCGGCAAGTTTCCTGCGCATGGTCGCTCCTATCTTCGCATTCCGCGGGTATCATCGCGGCGCAGACCGTGGCGTCAAGCTCGGTTGCGCAATCAATGATCTAGGGGACTTACATAGGGCGCGCCTTCGCGAAGGGGAGCCGTGGCGCCGCGCGCTCCGGAACCTACTCGGCAGCGCGGCGCTCGGCCTCGAGTTCCTCGATGTCCTTGAACTTGATCGACTCGCCGCAGCCGCAGGCGTCGGCAACATTGGGGTTGTTGAACTTGAACCCCGATTCGAGCAGCGAGCTGTGGTAGTCGATCTCGGTGCCGAAGAGGAACATCTGCGCCATGGGAGCGATCAGCACCCGCGCCCCGTCCTGCTCGACCACCTCGTCATTGGCCTCGGGCGCGTCGACGAAGTCCATGGTGTATTCCATGCCCGCGCAGCCGCCCTTCTTCACGCCGATGCGCAGGCCGGCGCGGCCGTCGCGTTCCATCAGCTTGCGCACCTGGGTCACCGCCGCCGGGGTGATGGTGACCGCCTGTTTTCCGGGAATGCCGAACATCCGCGTCTCCTATGAGCTTTGTCCAGAATTTAAGGCCCGGAGGCGCGGGAAACAAGGGTGGCCGCTCAGGCGGCCTCGGCGGGGCGCGCATCGGGGAAGATCGGGGCTGCCGTGCTGTCCAGCTCCTGCGCCGCCGCCAGCAGGCGCTCGCGCGCCTCGCATTCCAGCGACCAGGCGATATTGGGATCGGGGCAGGGGATGAGAAACAGCACTTCCTGTCCGAAGACGTCGTGCCGCGCCACGTAGACGCCGCGCGATTCGGGGCGGTCGGCGATGCCTTCCATTTCGTCGAGAATCGCCTCGTAGCGGCTGCGCAGTTCATCCACCCGCGCACCATGCGACAGGCGAAGAACCACCTCCCGGATGAGGAAGTGCTCTTGCATGGTCCAATTTTCGAAGGGTTCGGCGACGAAATCCACCACCGGCACCACCAGCCGCTGCCCGGTCCAGACCCGCAGCTGCACATAGGTGAAATGGATGCGCTCGACCGAGCACAGGTGCCCGCGGAACAGCACCTTGTCGCCGATCCGCGCCGATTGGTTCAGCGCGATCTGCAGCGAGGCCATGATGTTGGTCAGCACGTTGCGCCCGGCGTAGGCGAGGATGATCGTGGCCGTCCCCGCCGAGGCCAGAAGCGAGATGCCGAGCGAGCGCATCACGCTGGCCTCGGAGATGACGATCCCGGCACCGACGAGCACCACCAGCACGATCACCGCGCGCCGCGCCGCCGAGACCCGGGTGGCAATGTTGCGGCGCTGCTCCTGGCCCTCGCCCATCTCGGCCAGTTCATCGCCGTCGAACTTGACCAGGCGGTTGAGGAACACGTCGGCGACGTTGATCACCAGCCAGAGCACGGTTGCAACGAAACCGAGGATGATCAGCGGCGAGAGAATCGTGTCGATCCGGCCCGAGAAGACGAACACATGGCGGGTCAGCAGCGACATGGTCAGGGTGACGACCGCCAGGGTGACCGGCCCGCGCAGCGCCACCAGCATGGAATAGGGCGCATCGCGCAGCGTGCGGTTCAGGCCGCGCGACATCAGGCCGTTGACGAAGACCCCGATCGCGCCGGTCAGAAGCAGGACCAGCGGCAGCGCCACCACCTCCCACCAGCGCAGCCCCCAGATGGCCCGCTCGCGCAGCGGGGCCGGCAGAAGTTGTTCCAGCTCGGTCGGTCCGTAGGCCTCGGCCAGCGCGGGGAGGGCCTGCACCGTCTGCCGCGAGACCAGCCAGACGGGCTCGCCGGTGGCGGGCTTCACCCGGTTGATGCGGATCGGCACCGGGCGGTCGCCGAGCTTGACGTACCACAGCAGCAGCGAGCGGCGCGGCTGGCCGGCCATCGGCGAATCCTTGGTGCGGGCGTCGACGCCGTCGGGCCGGTCGCGCAGGTCGTACCAGTCGACCATGATCTTGCGGTCCATCAGCGTGGCAAACTGCTGCGCCCGCTCGGGGCCGAGCTCGGCCTGTTCTCCGGGCTCTATGCTGGACAGGTCGAGCAGATGCGCCGCGCTTTCCCAGTCCTCGTCATCGGCGCGGAAGAGAAAGCTCTCGAGCGCCGAGCGCGGCGTGGTCCTGTCGATGTTCTGCGGGGCAGGGCCGAGGCCGGGGTTGACCATATCGACCTCGTACCAGCGGTCCAGCGCCTCGTCCTGCGCGCGGCCGGCGCCGGGAAGAACGAGCAGCAGCGCAAGCAGCGCAAGCGCGAGGAGGCGGGGCAGCGGGGTCATCGCCTGCCCAACGGGCGCGGCTGCGGATTGGTTCCGCGCGCCACGCGCGGGCAAAGAAAAAGCGCGCCACGGGGGGCGCGCTTCGCTTTGCGGGTTTCGGCCTGGCCGGGCCTTACATGAAGCCCAGTTCGAGCCGGGCCTCGTCGGACATCATGTCCATGCCCCAGGGCGGATCGAAGACCATGTCCACATCGACGTCCTTGACCCCCGGCACAGAGGCCACGGCGTCCTGCACCCAGCCCGGCATTTCGCCGGCCACCGGGCAGCCCGGCGCGGTCAGGGTCATGATCACCTTCACCTCGCCTTCGCCGGAAATCTCCACCGTGTAAATCAGGCCGAGATCGTAGATGTTCACCGGGATCTCCGGGTCGAACACCGTGCGGCAGGCGTCGACCACCGAGTCGTAAAGCGGATGGTCGGTGCTGGAGGGCGCGATCAGCGGGGCGCCTTCGAGCGGAGCGTCGGTCATGGCAGGTCCTTCCTCGGGGTTCCTGACCGAAGATATAGGAAAAGCGCGCGCCGGGGTAAAGGGCAGCGCAGCGTCCGGCCGAAGGTCAGTTGGCCGGTTCGGGGCCATGTGTCGCAAGCCAGCGCTCCACCTCGGCAAGGCGGCTGCGCGCTACTGGAACCGAGGCGCCGTTGCGCAGACGGATGATCGGCTTGCCGTCCCAGCTCTCCAGCCCTGCGACGGCCTGGCGCGCCACCCACCACGACCGGTGGGTCTGCACGCCATCCTCAGGGGTGGTCTGCGCCAGAACATCGGCGAGTCGCGTGCGAAGCGTGAGATTTCCGCCGGTCAGCGCCGCGCAGACGTGATGCTGGCGCGCTTCAAGGTAGATGATCTCGGCCAGCGGCACCGGCTGGGCCGCAAGCAGCAGCATCCGACCGCGGTCAGGTGCCTCGGCGGCGGCGGGCTGGGGGCCGGTGACTGGCGGTCCATCCCCTTGGGGCGACTCGGCGGCGGCCTCGCTTGGGGCGGGCGAGAAGACGAATCGCATGAAGATCGTCTCGAACATCCCGATGACCACGAGCAGGTAGAGCATCTTGGACAGCAGCAAGGGCCAGAGACAGACATCGAGCAGACTCTCCAGCCCGCGGTCCAGAAGCGACAGCGTTGGCGCCAGGGCCAGCAGAGAGACGATTGGCCAGTAGACGGGCCAGGGGGGCAGAGAGCGGCGCAACACGGCAATCCCCAGCATCAGCACAGTCTGGCTGACGAAATAGCAGGAGATTCCGAACAGCCAGGCCAGGACGTAGGCGGTCGGCGGTAGGCGGTCGCCAACCGCCGCGGGGTCGGCGGCCAGAAGCACGCCGAACACCATGACCAGATAGCGCCAGGTCCGCGGCAAGCGGAAGAGAAAGAGAAACTCCGCCGCGCAGAGCCGGATTGGCCTGCCCGCGACATCGATCAACCCGAGATCCTGAGCCAGAACTGTCTTCAAACCGTACCGCGTGCCTATCTATCTGCAAGAACGAGCCATTTCTGCCTTTGTCACACTCGGGACACAAGGCCGGGCCGGGCGCCGCAAGAGACCTGAAGCCGTGCTGCGCAAGGCACAGGGTGGAAGCCTCCGAAAAAATGGCTTTTTCTGGGCGCGACTCGTGGTACTCTGATGCTGGTCGGCGTCAGTTTCGCCTGCATTGGGCGTGGCAGCGCTTCGTCACACCGACGTTCGGGCGAGTCCGGGCAAGAGATGACAACTTTGGTGCCTGCCCGACAGCAGGCGCCTGCAAGTCCGGCGCGGCGGGCAGGGGGTGCCCGCTCCGGGAGATTCGACACAGCCGGGGAGCGCTCTGGCAGAGACGTCGCCGAATCGCCGCATGGCCGGGTTCCATGGCACAGGCGCGGCGGCCTATCTTGGCCGCGTGCCGTATTGGTTTCGATCGCGCCATGGGAGTGAGTGACAGGGGGATTGGGTAATGATTCATCAGGTTGAAGACAGCATTGTAGAAGATGGGGCAATGCAGGACGTGATCGCGATGGCGCATCAGATGCAGGGCAGCGGAGCGGTTTCCGAACTGCTGCGCCTGTCGGCCGCGCTGCTCGAGCATTGCGCCTATGAGCTTGCGCGAAGCGACCGGCGGGGCCAGGTCTCGCGGATCATCCTGATCTCGGCGGAGCTCGAGCGCATGGCGCGGGATGCCGCGATGCAGTAGCGCCCGTCCGGGCGCTGCCACTGCGGCTGCACTTTCCGTAAGGTCATGAAAAGCGTTTAGAAAACCTGAAAAATAAGGGCCACCGCGGCGGCCCGCGACCGCGTCCCGGCGCTTTTTTCGGGTGTGGCGGAAAAATCCGCGACTGCCCCTAGGAAAGCGCTTGACGCTGTCCGGCCCCCCGCCTAAAAGCGCCCCACGTTCGGGACACAGTCCAGACGGTAGCGAGCGGTTGTAGCTCAGTTGGTTAGAGTACCGGCCTGTCACGCCGGGGGTCGCGGGTTCGAGCCCCGTCAACCGCGCCACCGCTACCTTGGATTGATGACCGGCAGAAAAAGCGCGGTTGTAGCTCAGTTGGTTAGAGTACCGGCCTGTCACGCCGGGGGTCGCGGGTTCGAGCCCCGTCAACCGCGCCACTTTCTTCGGAACGCAGACGCCTCGCAGCCTCCGGGCCGCGCGGCGTTTCTGCTTTTGGGGTGTCCGTTTTTCGGCTGCCCGCGCCGGGAGGGCGGAACCGATGTCCGTGCCGTCCAGGTGAAGATAACTCTGGGGAGTCGCGCCGCGCGCGACGGGGGCAGCGCCCCTGTGACGCCCCGCCTGCAACTTGAGCCGCGCGCCGAGTCGCGCTAAACCCGCGCGAACCCTGCGCCGCGACGCCCCCTGACGGAAAGCCCGACCATGAAATTTCTCGATCTCTGCAAGGTCTACATCCGCTCCGGCCAGGGCGGCAAAGGCTGCGTCTCGTTCCGGCGCGAGAAATTCATCGAATACGGCGGGCCCGACGGCGGCGACGGCGGTGGCGGCGGCGATGTCTGGGCCGAGGCGGTGGACGGTCTCAACACGCTGATCGACTTCCGCTACCAGCAGCACTTCTTCGCCGGCAACGGCATTCCCGGCATGGGCCGCCAGCGCACCGGCGCCGATGGCGACGACATCGTGCTGCGGGTGCCCGTGGGCACCGAGATCCTCGACGAGGACGAGGAGACCGTGATCGCCGACCTGACCGAGCTCGGCCAGCGCGTGCTGCTCGCCAAGGGCGGCAACGGCGGTTGGGGCAACCTGCATTTCAAGACCTCGACCAACCAGGCGCCGCGCCGCGCCAACCCCGGCCAGCCGGGCGTCGAGCGCACCATCTGGCTGCGGCTGAAGCTGATCGCTGACGTCGGCCTCCTCGGCCTGCCCAACGCCGGCAAGTCAACCTTCCTCGCCGCGACCTCGAACGCCCGGCCGAAGATCGCCGACTACCCGTTCACCACGCTGCACCCGAACCTCGGGGTGGTGGGTGTCGACGGCAAGGAATTCGTCGTCGCCGACATCCCGGGGCTGATCGAGGGCGCACACGAAGGCCGCGGCCTCGGCGACCTCTTCCTCGGCCACGTCGAGCGCTGCGCCGTGCTGCTGCACCTCGTCGATGGCACTTCGGGCACGCTGCTCGAGGATTGGGAGACGATCATCAACGAGATCGAAGCCTATGGCGGCGGCCTCGCGGAAAAGCCGCGGGTCACCGTGCTCAACAAGATCGACGCCCTCGACGACGAGGAACGGGCCTTCCTGAAGGAAGAGCTCGAAGCCAAGACCGGCGGCAAGGTGCTGCTGATGTCCGGCGCGGCGGGCGAGGGCGTGACCGAGGTTCTGCGCGCGCTGCGCGCCCATATCGACGACAAGCGCCTGCGCGAGGCACCCGAGGAAGACACCACATGGCGACCCTGAGCGAGGCACGCCGCCTCGTTGTAAAGATCGGTTCGGCCCTCCTGGTCGACAAGCAGACCGGCGCGCTGCGCCAGGACTGGCTCAAGTCCATGGCGGCCGACGTCGCCCGCGTGAAGGCGCGCGGCGCCGACGTGGTGCTGGTCTCCTCGGGCTCGATCGCGCTTGGGCGCGGCATCCTGAAGCTGCCGCCCGTGGCGCTGCCGCTCGAACAGAGCCAGGCCGCCGCCGCCGTCGGGCAGATCCGCCTCGCCCGCGCCTGGGAAGAGGCGCTTGCCCCGCATGGCATCACCACGGCGCAGGTGCTGGTAACGCTCGAGGACTCCGCCTCGCGCCGCCGCTACCTCAACTCGCGCGCCACGATGGAAACGCTGATCGGCTTCGGCGCCGTGCCCATCGTGAACGAGAATGACACCGTCGCCACCGACGAGATCCGCTACGGCGACAACGACCGGCTGGCGGCCCAGGTCGCGGTGACGGTCGGGGCCGATCAGCTGATCCTGCTCTCGGATGTCGACGGGTTCTACACCGCCAACCCGGCGCAGGACCCGAAGGCCCGGCGCTACGACGTGATCCATCAGATCACCCCGGAAATCGAGGCCATGGCCGGCGACGCCGGCTCGGGCCTGTCCAAGGGCGGCATGAAGACCAAGCTCATGGCCGCGAAGACCGCCACCGGCGCGGGCTGCGCCATGGCGATCACCGAAGGCTCGGTGCTGAACCCGCTCACCGCGCTGGAAGCGGGGGCGAACGCCACCTGGTTCACCCCGCAGCTCGATCCGCATGCGGCGCGCAAGGGCTGGATCCTCGCGATGAAGCCCTGCGGCGTGCTGACCGTTGACGCCGGGGCCGCGCGGGCGCTCTCCGAGGGCCGCTCGCTGCTGCCGGTCGGCGTGACGCGGGCAGAGGGCGCTTTCGGCCGTGGCGATCCGGTGACGATCCGCGACGAGGCCGGGCGCGCGCTGGGACAGGGGCTGACCCGCTACACCGCCGAAGAGGCGCAGGCGATCATCGGCCACCACAGCTCGGAGATCGAACAGGTGCTGGGCTATCCCGGCCGCGCGGTGCTGATCCACCGCGACGACATGGCGCTCTGATCCCGGCTCGGCGCTGCCTGGGGCGTCGGTCAAGCGCGTATTTGAGAAGAGAAGAAGGGCAGCTGCTTCTTCTCTTTCAAAATACGCCGGGCGCGGCGCGCGCCCGAGGGCAGGACGTCCGAACGGGGCGCAATCCGCTCTGTATCCCCGCCGGACCCGGCGCTATAAGAAGGCTCCAAACCCCAAACCTAGGGTAAAGAGCGATGAAAGACCTGACAGACATCCACGCGACAATGATCGACCTCGGCCAGCGCGCCAAGGCCGCCGCCGCGGAGCTCGCCTTTACCCCACCAGAGCGCAAGACAGAGGCGCTGGAGGCCGCAGCCGATGCCGTCTGGGCGCGCCGCGCCGAGATCCTCGCCTCCAATGAAAAGGACATGCAGTTCGGCCGCGACAAGGGGCTCTCCGACGCGATGATGGACCGGCTGCTGCTCACCGAGGAGCGGCTCGCGGCGGTTGTGGAGGGCCTGCGTGCCATTGCGGCGCAGGAAGATCCGGTTGGCAAGGTGATCACCGAATGGGACCGGCCGAGCGGGCTGAAGATCAAGCGCGTGCGCACGCCGCTCGGTGTCATCGGGGTGATCTACGAATCCCGCCCCAATGTCACCGCCGATGCCGGGGCGCTCTGCCTCAAGGCGGGCAATGCGGTGATCCTGCGCGGCGGCTCGGAGAGCTTCCACAGCTCTGCGGCGATCCATGCCTGCCTCGTCGACGGGCTGCGCAAGGCCGGCCTTCCCGAGGATGCGGTCCAGCTTGTGCCGACGCGCGACCGCGCCGCGGTGCAGGAGCTGCTGACCATGACCGACTACGTCGACGTGATCGTGCCGCGCGGCGGCAAGGGGCTGGTCGGCCTCGTGCAGCGAGAGGCGCGGGTGCCGGTCTTCGCGCACCTCGAGGGCATCGTGCACATCTACATCGACAAGGCCGCGGACCCGGTCACCGCGCTCAAGGTGGTGCTCAACGCCAAGACCCGCCGCACCGGCATCTGCGGCGCGGCCGAATGCCTGCTGATCCACCGCGAGGCGGTGGACACCATCGGGCAGGGGGTCATCCGTGCGCTTCTCGACGCCGGCGTCGAGGTGCGCGGCGATGCGGGCCTGCAGCAGATTGCGGGCGTGGTGCCGGCCAAGGAGGACGACTGGGGGCGCGAATATCTCGACAAGATCATCGCCGCCAAGGTGGTCGCCGACGAGGAGGATGCCATTGCCCACATCCGGCGTCATGGCTCGCAGCACACCGATTGCATCCTGTCGCAGGACGAGGCGGCGGTCGAGACGTTCATCCAGCGCGTCGACAGCGCCATCGTGATGGTGAACTCCTCGACGCAGTTCGCCGATGGTGGCGAATTCGGCATGGGGGCGGAGATCGGCATCGCCACCGGCAAGATGCACGCCCGCGGACCGGTCGGGGCCGAGCAGCTCACCAGCTTCAAATACGTGGTGCGCTCGGATGGCGCGGTGCGCGGCTGAGGTTCAGCCGAGCTCGATGGTAACCGCGGCCTCGCCCGCGGTCACCGCAATGCCGCGGCCGCGGTCCTGGGCGAGCGCGGCCAGCAGCGGGAAATGCACCTGAGCGCCGGAAAGGGCCGGCAGCTTGCCGGGCCGGTCGAGCAGGGCCCAGAGCGCCGGCTCGCGGCTGACCCGTTTGCCGGTGCCGGTGATCCGCCAGCCCTGGTCCAGTTCCTCGATCTCGATCCGGCCGCCCATCGGAAGGGCGCTTTCGCAGCAGAGCGCCGAGAGCAGGGCCAGTTGCACCTCGGGGCGGGGCGCGTCGCTCTGGCGACGCCACTCGCAGCTGAGCCGGCCGCCCGCGCAATAGTCGCGCAGAAGCCGCGCGGCTTCGGACGGGCCGATCATCTGCTCCCCCTCGGCCAGGCCGAAGGCGACGCGGAACAGGCTGATCCGGGCGCGGGCGGCGCGGCAGCTGTCGTTGATCAACGCGAGCTCGGGTGTGTCGAGCGCCGACCCTGCGAGCGCCAGAAGCTCGAGCCCGTTGGCGATCGCCCCGACCGGGCTGACCAGATCGTGGCAGAGGCGCGAGGCTACCAGCGTTGCGAGTTTGGCGTTAAGCTGCTGCATCTAGGTCTCTTGGAAGGGGATGGACATGAACGATCTCAACGCTTTGCTGGAGCCTGGTATGCTTGTACAGCACCCCGACAAACCCGATTGGGGGATCGGGCAGGTGCAATCCAATATCGGCGGCCGCGTCACTGTCAACTTTCGGGAGCAGGGGAAAGTCGTGCTCGATGGGGAACGTGTGACCCTCCTGCCGGTGTTCGAGACATAGGGTTAGGGCGCAGACGTTTACGAATGGTTAACCAAGCTCTTGAAGCTCACACCGGGTGCCGGTTGTGGGTAAAAGCTGTTTTCCTTTGTGCCGTGCGGCATTAGAACCTCGGCAAGCAGCAGAGGACGGCCATGGCGCTGGACGACAGGAACTTGACGGTGCGGCTGGCGCGCACTGCCGACGAGATCGCGGCGGCGCAGCGGTTGCGCTACGAGGTGTTCATCGAGGAGCTCGGCGGGGGCGGCGTGCTGGTCGACCACGAGAACCGGCTGGAGCGGGACCGTTTCGATCCCTTCTTCGATCACCTGTTGCTGACCGATGCGCGCCGGGAGGGCGCGGTGGTCGGGGTCTACCGGCTGCTGCGCGACGACCAGGCCGAGGCGGCGGGCCAGTTCTACTCCGAGGATGAATACGACCTCGCGCCGCTGCGGGCCACGGGCCGGAGGCTGCTGGAACTGGGTCGGTCCTGCCTGCATCGCGACTATCGCGGCGGGCCGGGCGTGATGCTGATGTGGCAGGCGCTGTCCGAATATGTGGCCGAACACGGGATCGATATCCTCTTCGGCACGGCCTCGTTCCACGGCACCGACGTGCAGGCGCTGGCGCATCCGCTGTCGTTGCTGCACGAGCGCCACCTTGCGCCCGAGGAGCTGCGGGTGCGCAGCCGTGCCTTCCAGCCGATGGACCTGCTGCCCGAAGCCGAGATCGACCGGCGCCGTGCCGTGGTCGAGACCCCCTCGCTGATCAAGGGCTACCTTCGGCTCGGCGGCATGGTGGGTGAGGGTGCCTTCGTGGACCATGCCTTCAATACCACCGATGTCTGCCTTGTCATGGATACGCAAAGGCTGAATGAGCAAGCCGCGGCGCGGGTCCGGAGGGGGCGCGGGTGAGCGATCGCTCGGGGCCGACGTGGCGCGGCGCAGAGCCTCCGGCGGTGGCTCTGGAATGGGGCGACTACGTGCGCGCGGCGCTGCGCGGCCTGCCGATCGTCGTGCTTCTGCTGTGCGGAATCGTGGTGAAGCTGGCAGTGCTGCTGGTCGAGCGGCTGCTGCGGGGCGGGCGGCGGGTCTGGTCGCCTGCGGTGACGCAGGCGGTCTGCCGTCTGGTCTTCGTGATCCTCGGCATGCGCCACGTGGCGCGCGGCCCGCGGATGTCCGGGCCGGGGGCCTATGTGGCAAACCACTCGTCGTGGCTGGACATCTTCGCGCTCAACGCGCGGCGCAACGTGCTGTTCGTCTCGAAGGCGGAAGTGGCGGGCTGGCCGGGCATCGGATTGCTGGCGAAGCTCACGGGCACGGTCTTCATCAATCGCGACCGTCTCGAGGCGCGGGCCCAGCCGAAAGTCATCGAGGAGCGGTTGCTGGCCGGGGACAGGCTGCTGTTCTTCCCCGAAGGTACCTCGACGGATGGCGTTCGGGTTCTTCCTTTCAAAACAACGCTCTTTGAGGCGTTCCTATCGGAGGATCTAAGGTTCGAGATGCAGGTCCAGCCGGTGACGGTGATCTACCACGCGCCGCTGGGAGCAGCGCCCGCCTTCTATGGCTGGTGGGGGGACATGGCGCTGGGGCCGCATCTTGTGAAAGTGCTCGGCGCGCGGCGTCAGGGTCATGTGGAAGTGGTCTATCACGCGCCGCTGCGCGTCGCGGAGTTCGCCGATCGCAAGGCCCTGGCGCGGGCGGCGGAAGCGCGGCTCAGGTCCGCGCATCCGTCTGCAGGTGATGTCTGAAAAAGCCGTCGTAACGTGCTGAAAAATCAGCGCATTGCGTCGGTGAGCGCTTTCAGGGTAGCGGCCGGATCCTCGGTGTTCCAGATCTCTTCGCCGATGCTTATGAAGTCGGTCACCGGCGCGAGTTTGGCCACGAGTTCCGGGGTCAGGCCGCCTTCGGCGACGATCGGCACCTCGATCATTTGCGACCACCATTCGAAAAGCTCGAAATCGGCCAGCGTGCCATCCCCGAGGGCCTCGCCGCTGAGCGGGCCGAAGGCGACGTAATCCGCGCCTGCCTCGCCGGCGACCATGCCGTCATGGCGCGAGCTGCCGCAGAAGGTGCCGACGATGGCATCGGGGCCGAGGTCCTTGCGGGCCGCGCGCACCGAGCGCGAGCCGTCGGTCAGGTGCACGCCATCGAGCCCGAGGCGCTGCGCCAGCACCACGTGGGTGTCGATCACCAGTGCGATGTCGTAGCGATGCGCCAGGTCGCGCACCACGTCGGCGGCGCGCAGCAGCCGGTCCTCGTCGCGGGTGGCGAGCGAGAGCCGCATGCAGGCGATCTCGGCGGCATCGAGCACCGAGGAGAGCTTGTCCGGGAAGCTCGACAGGTCGAACTCCGGCGGGGTGACGAGATAGAGCTGAGGCTGGTCTGCTTCGGCCATGGCGCGGCTCCTGACTTGCGAATTGCGCTCCTATATCGTGCCTTTAGCGCGCACGGAAGGGGGCAGCGTCATTTCGGTGGCAGGCTGCGGACGAAGGTCAGGGCACGTTCGGTGAGCTGGGCGCGGATGACATCGTCGGCCATGGCCTCGGGCGCGGCTTCGACATAGCCGCCCATCCTTCGCTCGCCCATGATCGCGGGCGCGACGCCCGCCAGCGTCATGACCTCGTGCTGCGCCTGCTTGCCGACGCGGTAGAGCCCGCCCTCGGCGCGGAGGCCGCAAATCATGTTGCCGTCGAGCAGGAAGCACAGGGCCCCGAACATCCGCCGCTCGCTGAGGCCGGGCAGAGGGCCGATGTCGTTTCGGACGGTTTCGGCAAGGCCTTCGTCGTAGCTCATGCGCGGCGCTCCCCTGAGATGCTGCGCCAGCATATCCTTCGGATGCCTCCGGCGGGGATATTTTTGCCCAGAAGAAGCCTGAGCGGTCAGTGCCGGGGGAAGGCGAAGCGGAACACCTCGTTGGGATAGGCTTCTTCGCCGATGCGAAAATAGGTCCGGCCGATCCGCTCGAAGCCCTGGGCCTGGTAGAAGGCGGCGGCCGGGGTGTTCTCGGAGTTCGTCGCCAGCCAGACGGAGGGCGCGCCGAGCGCCAGCGCCGCGCCGAGACCGGCCTGCAGCAGATCGCGGCCGATGCCGTGACCCTGGTGGCGGGGCTGGACGTAGAGCGTGGAGATTTCCGTGTCCGAGCAGCCGGGGATCGGGCCGGGGGCGCCCTGCGTGAGGCGCAGGAACCCGTCGATGCCGTCCTCGTTCTGGTTGACGATGAAGCGCTCGTTGGGCTGGGTCATCCAATGCGCGAAATGCGCCCTGGTGAAGGTCTCGAGCGCGAAATCGGCGAACTGGGCGCTCACTCCGCGGCGGATATAGGTGCCGAGCCAGACCTCGATCGACAGGGCTGCGAGGGCGGAAGCATCGTCTGGTCTGGCGTCTCTGAGGGTCATGCGGGCTCCGCGTTCGGGGGTGCCCCCTCTTGGCAGCGCAGGCCGCGGGCGGCAAGTCCCGAGGGCCGGAGACGAGAAATCCGGGTCCATGGGTGTCGCTTTCTTGCTCTTCGGCCCGTGCGGGACTATGCGGGAGCCGGATTTACGGAGTTTGTCATGCCGAGCGAGACGAGGCAGCCCGCATTCGTGCTGGTGCGGCCGCAGATGGGCGAGAATATCGGGGCCGCGTCGCGGGCCATGTGGAATTTCGGGCTGGACCGGATGCGTCTGGTGAGCCCGCGCGACGGCTGGCCGAACCCTTCGGCCGTGGCCATGGCCTCGGGCGCGGGGCGGCTGCTTGACGAGGCGCATCTGGTCGAGACCACGGCACAGGCGGTCGAGGATTGCGATCTGGTGCTGGCCACCACCGCGCGGATGCGCGGGTTGACCAAGCCGGTCTATTCGCCCGAGCAGGCGATGAAGGTGGCACAGGAGCGCATCGCCGCGGGCGGCAAGGTCGCGGTGATGTTCGGCCCCGAGCGTGCCGGGCTGGAAAACTCCGACGTGGCTCTGGCCAATGCGCTGATCAACGTGCCGGTGAACCCCGAGTTTCCCTCGCTCAACCTCGCCCAATGCGTGCTGCTCTGCGCCTATGAATGGCAGCGGGCCTCGTCGCAGATCGAGGCGCTGCGGGTCGAGATGGCAGGGGCCGAATGGGCCAGCGGCATCGAGGTCGAGAAGCTGGCCGAGCACTACGAGGAGCGGCTGACCGAGGCGGGGTTCTTCTTCCCCGAGCACAAGGCCGAGAGCATGAAGCTCACGCTGCGCAACCTCTGGAGCCGCATGCCGCTGACCCGCGAGGACGTGAAGACCCTGCACGGGGTGATGCGCCAGATGGTGCGTTGGAAAGACCGCGGCTGACCCGCGCAGGTGGCTTGATGGCGGCTTGAAGGGGGGCGGGCGCGCCCCTATCGTCGCCGCGACGGATGTAGGAGAAGACCATGGCCGGAAACCGCAAGCTCTTCGAGGAGGTTGGGGCCGAGACCCCGAAGGCGGCCCCCACGGGCGGCATGATCGACAAGGGGCGCGGCGGCGCGCGCGGCGCGATCCGGGTCTGGCTGATGCTGCTCTTCGCGCTGGTGATGGCGATGATCGTGGTCGGCGGGCTGACCCGGCTGACCGACAGTGGCCTGTCGATCACCGAGTGGAAGCCGCTGCACGGGGCCATCCCGCCGCTGAGCGAGGCCGAATGGCAGGAAGAGTTCACCCTCTACCAGCAGATCCCGCAATACGAGCTGCTCAACAAGGGCATGACCCTGTCGGAGTTCAAGGGCATCTACTGGTGGGAATGGGGCCACCGGCAGCTTGGCCGGGTGATCGGCCTCGTCTGGGCGCTTGGCTTCCTCGTCTTCCTCGTGGCGCGGCAGATTCCCACCGGCTGGACCGGGCGGCTGCTGCTGCTCGGCGGGCTTGGCGGGCTGCAGGGCGCGGTGGGCTGGTGGATGGTGTCCTCGGGGCTGGTCGGCGAGATGACCGCCGTGGCCTCCTACCGGCTGGCGACGCATCTTGGCCTTGCCTTCATCATCCTCGGCTTCATCGCCTGGGACATCTTCCTCCTGGGGCGGCAGGAGCGCGAGCTGATGCAGGCGCGCCGCCTGCGCGAGCCGAAGCTCTTCTCCATGTCGACCGGCCTGCTGCACGCCGCCTTCCTGCAGATCCTGCTGGGCGCGTTGGTGGCCGGGATCGACGCGGGCCGCTCGTTCACCGACTGGCCGCTGATGGCGGGTGGCTTCTTCCCGCCGCAGCCTTTCGACCTGGTGCCGGTCTGGCGCAACTTCTTCGAGGATCCGGGGCTCGTGCAGTTCATGCACCGCATGATGGGCTATCTGGTGTTCATCTTCGGCGTGGTGGTCTGGCTGCGCGGCCGCAAGTCGGCCAATGCCGACACCCGCTTCCGCTTCAACGCGGTGATGGCCATGCTCTGCGTGCAGGTGGTTCTGGGCATCGCCACGGTGCTCTACATCGCGCCTTGGCACATCGCGATCACCCACCAGCTCGGGGCGGTGGTGCTCTGGGTGCTGATCCTGCGCGCGCGCTTCGGCGCGCAGTTCCCGAAACCGCAATCGATCCGCGAGGCCCGCTGAGATGAGCGCATTTGACGAGTTGATGGCGTTCCAGCGCGAGACCGGTGCGCTGGCGCAGGTGGCCGGGCGCCTTGGCTGGGACCAGGAAGCCGTCATGCCGCATGGTGCGGCAGAGCAGAGATCGGAAGAAATCGCGGCTCTGGAAGGCGTGCTGCACGCGCGGCGCACCGATCCGCGAGTCGGCGACTGGCTGGCGGCGATCGACACTGCCACGCTTGACGAGGTCGGGCAGGCGCAGCTGCGGCACATCACGCGCAGTTTCACCCGCGCTGGCCGAGTGCCGGGCAAGCTGGCGGCGGACTTGGCGCGGCTCACCAGCCGGGCGCACCGCATCTGGGCAGAGGCGCGGGCGGATGACAATTTCGCCGCCTTTGCCCCGGTGCTGAAGGAGGTCGTCGCGCTGAAGCGCGAGGAGGGGGCCGCGCTGGCCGATGGGGGGGATGTCTACGACGCGCTGCTCGACGACTACGAGCCCGGAGCGACTGCGCAGCAGCTCGCGGACATGTTCGGCGCGCTGCGTCCGAGGCTCGTTGCGCTGCGGCAGGCGATCCTCGAACGGCCGGCACCGAAGGCGCTCAAGGGCACTTTCGATGACGCGGCACAGATGCGGCTTGCGCAGACGCTGGCCGAGACCTTCGGTTACGACATGATGCGCGGCCGCATCGACAAGGCCGTGCACCCGTTCAGTTCGGGCAGCGGCGACGATGTGCGGATCACCACGCGCACCAACCCGCTCGACCCGTTCAACTGCATCTATTCGACCATCCACGAGACCGGCCATGCCGCCTACGAGCAGGCGATCGCTCCGGCCTACCGCTTCACGCCGCTCGGCGAGGGCGTGTCGATGGGCGTGCATGAGAGCCAAAGCCGGATCTACGAGAACCAGCTCGGCCGCTCACGCGCCTTCACCGGCTGGCTGCACGGGCAGATGGTGGCGCAATTCGGCGATCTGGGGCTGAGTGCCGAGGAGTTCTACGCAAGCGTCAACTCCGTGCAGAACAATTACATTCGTACGGAATCCGATGAGGTGCAGTACAACCTGCACGTTCTCCTGCGCTTCGATCTCGAGCGGGCGCTGATTTCGGGCGATTTGCCGGTGGACGAGCTTGAGGCCGCCTGGAACGAGCGCTTCGCGGCCGATTTCGGCTTCGCCGTGGACAAGCCCTCGGACGGGGTGCTGCAAGACGTGCATTGGTCGGCAGGGCTCTTCGGCTATTTCCCCACCTACAGCCTTGGAAACGTTTATGCGGGCTGCCTGCACAAGGCGCTGCGCCAGGCGGTCCCGGATCTCGACGCGCAGATGGCGGCGGGCGATCTCGGCGGCGCGACGGGCTGGCTGCGGGACAATGTGCAGCAGCACGGCGGGCTTTACGCGCCGCGCGATGTGATCGAGCGCGCCTGCGGGTTTGCGCCTTCGGAAGCGCCGCTGCTGGAGTATCTCGAAGCCAAGTTCGCCGCCCTCTACGGGCTCTGATATCCGAAACAGGACAAGATAAAAGCGGCCCCCGAGGGGGCCGCTTTTTGCCTTGTGTCCGTGAGTGATGGACGCGCGATCAAACGGGTTCCGGTTGAAGGTCCGCGTTCACGCTGAAGCGCCCTCCGCCGAAAATAATGAGCGGCAGGGCGAGGATGGCAACCAGAAGCGAGCTCTGGACAATCTGGGGGTCGGGCAGCAACTGGCCGCGCAGGATCACCTCGTGCACCGTGTAGAGCGCAGCGCCGAGCACCGCGAAGCTGCGGGTGCCGACGCCGAGGATCAGCCAGATCGCGATCGAGGCCAGGGCGATGCAGAAGAGCGAGGGTATCAGACCGGGCAGGCGCACTTCGAAGGCCCCGATGAGCGCGGGATCGTTGACGAAGATATCCAGCGCGATGGTATGGCCGAAAATCAAAGCCAAGGTCACGCGCAGGGCGCACTGAAGAGAAGGGATGATGCCGACCATGCTGCTGCTCGCTACGTCCGGAATCGAAGGTGTCCGGTTTTTAACATATTCAGAGTGTTACATTTGGTAGGCACAAAACCAAGCTGGAATTTTTCAAGTCTAACTTTGCGTAAACTCACCTAGAACTGCTCTTCCTTTTGCGGGGATAAGTTTTCAAGCTGCTCGAAACACTGGATAATCCAGTCGACTGCGCGCCGCATGCCGCTGTCCGAGCGGCGGCTCTCATGATAGAACAGCCAACATTCCAGCGTCTCTGGTGCGGCTTCGGGACGCAGCGGAACAAGCTCGGATGTCCTGCGCGCGAGAAGGTCTGGCAGCGGCCCGGCCATGCGCGTGCTTTGCATCAGCGCGTGAAGGCCGATGAAGTTGTCGACTGTGATCTTCGGCTCCTTGCCGAAGAGCGCGTGGGCCTGCCGGAGGATACGCGACCGGTTCAGGCTGGTGTTCAGCCCGGCCCAGTCGCCATCCGCGTCGGACTCCCTGAAGCGGTAGGGCCGGAAGCTCATCTCGCCGGCCTTGCGTGCAACGATGCGGCCCTGGTCGGGGCGTCCGAACTGCACCACAAGATCGTTCTCGCCAAGCCCCTCGCGTTGCTGCCGCTCCGTTACCGTGAGTTGCACGCCCGGCAGCATGTCAGCCTGCCGCCCGAGGCCCGGAAACAGCACAAGCGAGGCGATGATCGGCGAGGCCCCGAGGCTCAACGACACGGTGTCCACGTCGAGGCCGACGCCGTGGTTGTTCAAGGTGGACTTGAGCTGCCCGTCGAAGTTCTGCGCGACATTGATCAGCTCGCGCACGGCTTCGGACGGCCGCCAGCCATCCGAGGTTTTCACGAAAGCGGGCACACCCAAGGTCTCGGACAGGCGTTCGATCCTGCGCGAAACGGTCGCGGTATTGGTCCCGAGGAGCTTTGCCGCGGCTGTCATCGTGCCAGTTTTTGAAAGCGCGACGAGGAACCGGAGGTCGTCCCAATTGTTCATGGTATTCTATGTAACTCGGAATTCTGGGGCGTCGGATAAATCGGGCGTTTGCTGCCTGTGGTTGTATCGACGGTGGCTGACGCTCTTAATGGTGGTGTAATCTAATCTAGGACTTTGCCCGAGGCAGACAAGGTCCGGGGGAGCGCCGTTCCGAGGTGTTTTGTGTCAACATGACGCTGGGGAAGGGAAAACCGCCGCATCTGGCGAAGATGCGGCGGTTGGTCGGCGGGATGCTGCCGACAATAAGGGGTTTCCTGAGCCGGGTGGCGCCGAAGCGCACCCGGTCGCATCACCCGAAGTAGGAGCCGAAGCTGCCGCGGTAAGCGGTTGCAAGCTCTGCGAGAGGCGCTTCGCTGCTGCCGAAACGGACCGTCTCGCCGCTGAACTTGCCAACGGTGGCGATCTGCACACCGGCGGCGGAGGCCGCGGTCATCAGCGCCTCGGCGGCGTCGAAGTTGCAGGCGATCAGGTAGCGGCCCTGATCCTCGCCGAAAAGGGTCGGGGTGTCGGCCGCGTCGATGTGCACGCCAACGCCCGAGGCCTCCGCCATCTCGAAGGCGGCCATGGCAAGGCCACCATCCGACAGGTCGCAGCAGCTGCGGATCAGCTCGCGGTTGGCGAGGATGAACTCGCCATTGCGGCGCTCGGCCTCGAGATCGACCGCCGGGGCGTCGCCTTCCTCGCGGTTGAACACCTCTGCAAGCAGGGCGGACTGGCCGAGATGGCCCTTGGTCTCGCCGACGAGCAGCGCGACATGGCCTTCGCGGGCATAGCCGAGGATCGGCTCTTCGCCGGCGGCGATCAGGCCCACGGCGCCGATGGTCGGGGTTGGCAGGATCGGCTCGCCGTCGGTCTCGTTGTAGAGCGAGACGTTGCCCGAGACGATCGGCGTGTCGAGCGCGATGCAGGCCGCGCCGATGCCGTCGATGGCGCCGACGAACTGGCCCATGATCTCGGGCTTCTCGGGGTTGCCGAAGTTCATGTTGTCGGTGGTCGCCAGCGGGCGGGCGCCGACGGAGACGAGGTTGCGATAGGCTTCCGCCACCGCCTGCTTGCCGCCCTCGACCGGGTTGGCGCGCACGTAGCGCGGCGTCACGTCCGAGGTGAAGGCGAGCTTCTTGTCGGTGCCGTGCACGCGGATCACGCCGGCACCGAAGCCGGGGATGCGCACGGTGTCGGCCATGACCTGGCTGTCGTATTGCTCGTAGACCCATTCGCGCGAGCAGTAGTTCGGAGAGGAGATCAGCGCCTTCAGCCCGTCGATCGGATCGACGCCCGGCACATCGGCCAGCGGCTCGGCGGCGGGGGTGGCGACCCAGGGGCGGTCGTACTCGGGCGCGGTGCCCGACAGCGCCTTGAGCGGCAGGTCGGCTTTGACTTCACCGTTCAGCACGATGAGGAAGCGGTCCTCGGCGATGGTCTCGCCGACGATGGCGAAGTCGAGGTCCCACTTGTCGAAGACGGCCTTCGCCTCGGCTTCCTTCGCCGGGTCGAGCACCATGAGCATGCGCTCCTGGCTCTCCGAAAGCATCATCTCGTAGGCGGTCATGTTCTTTTCGCGCACCGGCACCTTCTCGAGGTCGAGGCGTACGCCGAGGTTGCCCTTGTCGCCCATTTCCACGGCCGAGCAGGTCAGACCCGCGGCACCCATGTCCTGGATCGAGATCACCGCGCCGGTCTGCATCAGCTCGAGGCAGGCTTCCATCAGGCGCTTTTCGGTGAAGGGATCGCCGACCTGAACGGTGGGGCGCTTCTCTTCGATGGTCTCGTCGAATTCCGCCGAGGCCATGGTCGCGCCGCCGACGCCGTCACGGCCGGTCTTGGCGCCGAGGTACACGACCGGGCGGCCAACGCCCGAGGCGGCGGAGTAGAAGATGCTGTCGGTGTCCGCGAGGCCGGCCGCGAAGGCGTTGACCAGGCAGTTGCCGTTGTAGGCGGGGTGGAAGCGGACTTCGCCGCCGACCGTCGGCACGCCGAAGCAGTTGCCGTAGCCGCCGACACCCTCGACAACGCCATGCACCAGCTGACGGGTCTTGGGGTGGTCCTTCTCGCCGAAGGAGAGCGCGTTCATCGCCGCGATGGGGCGGGCGCCCATGGTGAAGACGTCGCGCAGGATGCCGCCCACGCCCGTCGCCGCGCCCTGGTAGGGCTCGATGTAGGACGGGTGGTTGTGGCTTTCCATCTTGAAGATGACCGCCTGGCCGTCACCGATGTCCACAACGCCGGCGTTTTCGCCCGGGCCGCAGATGACCTGCGGACCCTTGGTCGGCAGCTTGCGCAGGTGGATCTTCGAGCTCTTGTAGGAGCAGTGCTCGTTCCACATGGCCGAGAAGATCCCCAGCTCGGTGAACGTCGGCTCGCGGCCGATGATCTGCAGGATCCGCTCGTATTCATCGGGTTTGATCCCGTGGGCGGCGATGAGCTCTTCGGTGATGGACGGTTCCTGCATCCTGACTCCCCTTAGCGTGGTTGAGGCGCTCTTTAAGGCAAGGGCGGCAAAGGGGGAAGAGGGGTCAAGGCCTTCGGGCTGTCACAAGGTTCATTCTTGCGGGCACTTCGGCCCCTTCGGCCGTCTCATAGGGGGCAAAGGCCGCATGAATGTCATCCTGAATGGCCTGCGCCTGCGTTTCGGTGGCGCCCTTGTCGCGCATGTGCCGCACCGCGGGGCCGATGCGCGTGGCGAGGACGGCGGCCTTCATGCCCTTGGGCAGCCGCAGCACGGCGTCCACCGTCTCTATTGATATATCGGAAAACCCCGCGCGGGAGAGAGTGCCGCGCACCCGCTCCGGATCGCGAAAGGCCATGGGGCCGGGCGCATCGGGATTGCCAGGGGCGGGCGGGCCGAGGTGATCCACCGCGGCCTTCATCGGCAGGTCGAACCACGGGTTCTCCTCGATTCCGCGCCAGCAGATGAACGCCAGGCGCCCGCCGGGCTTCAGGAACTGCAGGATATTGGCGAAGGCCGCATCGGGATCGTCAAAGAACATCACGCCCATGCGGGACAGGCACAGGTCCACGGGGGACAGGGGCCGCCAGACCTGCGCGTCGGTGTGAATGAAGTCGGGGCGGATGCCGTCAAGCGCCTCGGCCCTCGCTCGGGCCACCTCGAGCAGCGAGGTGGAGACATCAAGCCCCGTGACCCGTCCATCGGGTAGGACCGCCGCGGCAAGCGCAAGCGTGGTCGCGCCGGCGCCGCAGCCGATGTCGATGGCGGTTTCGCCCAGCCGGGGCGCAGCCGCCGCCAGCACAAGCTCGGAAAGGTTGGCGTGCAGCGTGTCGAGCTCGTCACGCATCGCCACCCAGTTGAGACCGGGGCCCTCGGTCCAGAAGGCCTGCTGGTCCAGGTTACCCGGAGAAATCTCGTCTGCCGCCATGCGAGGCTCCCTGTCAGCGTCGCTGTCACGGCGGGCAGGGTAGCGCAACAGGGGGGCGGACCCAAATGCGCAGGGGTTCCGGCAAAAAAAAGGCCGAGCACAAAGCTCGGCCGAAGTCCAACAGGGAGGTTGAAGATGATGCGCACGAGGGCGCTTCAAGCTTCGTGTGCTGAATATGTGATCAGTCTTGAGTCGATCAAGGGTCGAAACGGTCACAGTCGGACATTGCTGCCATGCATTGTTTGCATGGCGCCCAAATTTTGGGCGAAATCAATCGGCGCCCATCGCCTTCAGCTGCCGCCGATGCGCGAAGATCTCGTCCTGCACGAAGTCGCGGAAGGCTGTTACCCGCTTGGAATGACGCAATTCTTCGGGATAGGCGAGGAACACGGGCACCTCGTTGGACTCGACGTCGGGCAGCACCCGCACGACATGCGGGAAGTCCTCGATGATGTAGTCCGGAAGCACGCCGATGCCGAGATTCGCGATCACTGCCTGCAGCACGCCGAAGTAGTTGTTCACCGTGAGGCCCGTGCGGATGTCGTAGGAGAGCAGCTTCTGCACCAGCGCCTTGCCCGAAAGCACCTGCGCGGAGTTCGGATTCTGGCAGATCAGCCGGTGCGACGAGAGATCCTCGAGCGACTCGGGCAGGCCGTTCGCCTCGAGATAGGCGGGCGAGGCGTACATGCGCATGCGGATCGACATCAGCCGCTTGCGGATGAGGTCCGCCTGGCTCGGCTCCTTCATGCGGATCGCCACGTCGGCCTCGCGCATCGGCAGGTCGAGCACCCGTTCCTCGAGCATGAGGTCGATCTTCAGGTCGGGGTACTTCTCGTAGAGCTTGGTCAGGCGCGGCGCGAGCCAGAGCACGCCGAAGCCGTGGGTCGTGGTGACCTTCAGCTCGCCGAACACCTCTTCCTCGCTGTCGCGGATGCGCGCGGTGGCGCTGTCGATGCGTTTCACCATGGCGGCGGTGGCATCGAAGAGCAGCTCACCCTGCTCGGTGAGAATCAGTCCCCGCGCGTGGCGGTGGAACAGCGTCGTATCGAGCGCCTCTTCCAGCGCCCGGATTTGCCGAGACACGGCGGATTGCGACAGATGCAGCGCATCTCCCGCGTGTGTCAGGCTGCCCGCATCTGCGACAGCGTGAAAGATCCTGAGCTTATCCCAATCCATGGCGGCATCTTATTCAACTTTGGCGCCCTGTATACGACAGGAACGATTAACGGAAACACATCTTACCTGTGTGGCGGAAAATCACGAAAATTTCCCTATCCAGGTCAGAATGTGTGACCTATCATGGGGCAGAGCTGCAAGCACGATGAGCGAAGGGAGGCGCGCATGAGCAAGCAAGCAATTTCCCTGCAGGACAGGTTCGATCTAAACAAGAATTCCGTCCTTTTGAATGGCACACAGGCGCTGGTCCGCCTGATGTTGATGCAAAAAGAGCGCGATCGCGCCGCCGGGCTGAACACGGCGGGCTATGTGACGGGCTACCGAGGCTCGCCGCTGGGCGCTGTCGACATCCAGATGAAGCGCGCCGGCAAGCTGCTGGCCGAGAATGACATCCGTTTCCAGGAGGGGCTGAACGAGGATCTGGCGGCCACCGCGCTCTGGGGCAGCCAGCAGGCCGAGCTGCGCGGCGAGGGCAGGTACGACGGGGTCTTCGGCCTCTGGTACGGCAAGGGCCCCGGCGTCGACCGCTCGGGCGACGTGATGCGCCACGCCAACATGGCGGGCACCTCGCGGCACGGCGGCGTGCTCATGGCGATGGGTGACGATCACACCGGCGAAAGCTCGACGGTGCTGCACCAGTCCGAATGGGCGCTGGTCGATGCCTACATGCCCGTGGTCTCGCCCGCGGGCGTGCAGGAGGTGCTGGACTTCGGCATCTACGGCTTCGCGCTCTCGCGCTTCTCCGGCCTCTGGGTCGGGCTGAAGACGATGAAGGACACGGTCGAGGCCACCGCCGTGGTCGACGGCCGCCCGGACCGCATGTCGCTGGTCACACCGGAGTTCCTGATGCCCGAGGGCGGGCTCAACATCCGCCTCGGCGACACGCCGCACGCGCAGGAAGCGCGGATGATCGATTACAAGCGCTTCGCCGCCGAGGCCTTCTCGCGCGCGAACGGCATGGACAAGCGCGTCTGGGGCAAGCCCGGCGCCAAGATCGGCCTCGTCGCGGCGGGGAAGAACTGGCTCGACCTGCAACACGCCCTGTCGCTCCTAAACATCGACGAGGCTGAGGCCGAGCGGCTGGGGATCACCACCTACAAGGTGGGCCAGACCTTCCCGCTCGACATGAAGGGCTTCCACGACTGGGCCGAGGGGCTCGAGCTCATCGTCATCGTCGAGGAGAAGCGCAAGCTGATCGAGGTGCAGGTCAAGGAGGCGATCTTCGACGACCGCCGCGGCCGCCGGGTCTACGGCTGGTACAAGGGCGGGGCGGGCGGCATGCACCGCGAGGAGCTCTTCCCCACCCGCGGCGCGCTCGATCCTGTGTGGATCGCCCAGAAGCTCGGCGAGATCTTCGTCGAGGAGAGCCGCGGCACCGAGGGCATCAAGGCCGGGCTCACCGCGCTCGACGAGGCGCGCAAGGCCGACAACGCCCCCGATCTCGCGGCGCGGCTGCCCTACTTCTGCTCGGGCTGCCCGCACAATACGTCCACCAAGGTGCCCGAGGGCTCGCGCGCCTACGCCGGGATCGGCTGCCATTACATGGTGCAATGGATGGACCGCAGCACCACCGGCTTCACCCATATGGGCGGCGAAGGGGTGAACTGGGTCGGCGAGGCGCCCTTCTCCAAGCGCAGCCACGTCTTCCAGAACCTCGGCGACGGCACCTACAACCACTCCGGCTCGCTGGCGATCCGCGCCGCGCTCGCCGCGGGCACCAACATCACCTACAAGGTTCTCTACAACGACGCGGTCGCCATGACCGGCGGCCAGCCGAACGAGGGCGGGCTCACCGCCGACCGCATCGCGCGCGAGCTGAAGGCCATGGGCGTCGAGCATCTCGCCGTGGTCTACGACGAGAAGGAAGAGGTGAACTTCGATCTTTTCCCCGGCGGCATCGAGAAGTTCGAGCGCGCCGAGATGGACGCGGTGCAGAAGCGCTTCGAGAAGATCGGCGGCGTTTCGGTGATCCTCTACATCCAGACCTGCGCGGCCGAGAAGCGCCGCCGCCGCAAGAAGGGCACCTTCCCGGACCCCGACAAGCGGGTGTTCATCAACACCGATGTCTGCGAGGGCTGCGGCGATTGCGGCGTGCAGTCGAACTGCGTCTCGATCGTCCCCGCCGAGACCGAGCTTGGCCGCAAGCGCGCCATCGACCAGTCGAGCTGCAACAAGGACTATTCCTGCCTCAAGGGCTTCTGCCCCTCCTTCGTGACCCTTGAAGGCGCGAAGATGCGCAAGGGCGAGACCACCGATCTCGACCTGCCGCACCTGCCGCAGCCGCAGCTGCCGCAGATCGACAAGACCCACAACGTGGTGATCACCGGCGTCGGCGGCACCGGCGTGGTGACCGTGGGTGCCGTGCTGGCGCAGGCGGCGCAGATCGCCGGCATGGGCGCGGGCATGATGGAGATGGCCGGCCTCGCGCAGAAGGGCGGCGCGGTGCACATCCACCTGCGGCTGGCCAAGCGCCCCGAGGACATCTCGGCGGTGCGCGTGGCCACCGGCGAGGCCGATGCGCTGATCGGCGGCGACCTCGTGGTCAGCGCCGGGGCCAAGACACTGGGGCTGACGCGGCGCGGGCGCACCGGCGCGGTGGTCAACGGGCACGAGATCATCACCGGCGAGTTCACCCGCCAACCTGAGTTCCAGCTGCCCTTCGACCAGCTGCGCGTGGCGCTCGAGGCGCGGATGCAGGACCGGCTGGCGATCTTCGATGCAACCGAGCTGGCGCGCGTCACCATGGGCGACTCGATCTTCTCGAACATGATGATCCTCGGCGCGGCATGGCAGCAGGGTCTCCTTCCGCTGCCCCACGACGCCATCGAGGAGGCGATCCGCCTCAACGGTGCGGCGGTCGAACGCAACCTGCGCGCCTTCGAGATCGGCCGCTGGGCGGTGCTGCATTCCGCCGAGGCGGCGGCGCTGATCACCCCGAAGGTGACCCCGAAGCCGAAGTCGCTCGACGAGAAGATCGCCTTCCGCGCGGAGCATCTCGAGGTCTACCAGAACCGGCGGCTGGCGAAGAAATACCGCACCCTGCTCGACGGCATAGCCAACAAGCGCCTGCGCGAGGCGGTGGCCAGGGGCTATCACAAGCTGCTCGCCTACAAGGACGAATACGAGGTGGCGCGGATGCATCTCGAGACGCGCCGGAAGGCCGAGGAAACCTTCGAGCCCGGCTTCGAGATGAGCTTCCACCTCGCGCCGCCGATGCTGGCGAAAGTGGGTTCGGACGGTCGCCCGCAGAAGAAGACCTACGGCGAGTCCATGCTCAGGGTCTTCGGCCTGCTGGCGAAGCTGAAATGGCTGCGCGGCACCGCCCTCGACCCCTTCGGCCGCACGGCGGAGCGGAAGATGGAACGCGCGCTCATTGCGCAATACGAGCGCGACATGGCGGAGGTGCTGCCCAAGGTGACGCCCGGGACCCTCGAGGCCACCATCGCGCTCGCCGAGCTGCCGCTGCGGATCCGCGGCTACGGCCCGGTGAAGGAACAGGCCGAGCGCGCCGCCGCCAAGCGCCGCGAGGAGCTGCTCGCGACCATCCGCGCCGGCGGCACGCCCTTCGCCGAAGCGGCCGAATGACGGCCCCTGCAAGGGGGGGGGCGGACGGGCGCCCTCCCTGCCATTCTTCTAGGCGGAAATATCCCGGGGGTGCGGGGGCAGCGCCCCCGCGAGCCCGGCTGGTCCGGTGGCGCGCCGGCGCGAACGATGTCGTGACAGGCCCGCAGGGCGCGATGGATCTCGCTGCCAAAGCGCCGTAAGAGCGATGCCCAAGGCTTCCCCGGCGCGAGTCGGCGCGGAGCGGCACAGCAGGGCGGAACTCGTCCGGCAAGGAGGGCAGAGAATGGCGGTTGGTGTGTTCGATTCCGGGCTTGGTGGGCTCACGGTTCTCGACGCGGTCGCGAAGCGGCTGCCCGAGGTGCCGCTGGTCTATTACGGTGACAACCGGCACGCGCCCTACGGCGTGCGCGACGCGGATGACATCCACAAGCTGACCGTCGACGCGGTGCACCGCCTCTGGGACGCCGGCTGCGACCTGGTGATCCTCGCCTGCAACACCGCCTCGGCGGCGGCGCTGCGCCGGATGCAGGAAGGCGGGTTGCCGAAGGGCAAGCGCGTGCTCGGCGTCTTCGTGCCGCTGATCGAGGCGCTGACCGAGCGCCAATGGGGCGACAACTCGCCGCCGCGCGAGGTCGCGGTGCAGCATGTCGCGCTCTTTGCCACCCCCGCCACGGTGCGCAGCCGCGCCTTCCAGCGCGAGCTCGCGTTCCGCGCCATTGGCGTCGACGTCGAGGCCCAGGCCTGCGGCGGGCTGGTCGATGCGATCGAGGACGGCGACATGATCCTTGCCGAGGCGCTGGTGCGCAGCCACGTCGAGGCGCTCAAGCGCAAGATGCCCGAACCCCAGGCGGCGATCCTCGGGTGCACCCATTACCCGCTGATGCTCGAGGTCTTCCAGGAGGCCCTGGGCGAGGGGGTCGCGGTCTATTCGCAGGCCAACCTCGTGGCGGATTCGCTTGCCGACTACCTCCAGCGCCATCCCGACATGTACGGCAGCGGCACCGAGAGCCGTTTCCTGACCACCGGCGATCCGCGCAAGGTTTCGGTGCATGCGACGCAGTTCCTGAAGCGACCGCTGAGGTTCGAGAGCGTCTGAGAGACGGCCCAAGAGGGGCGCTGCCCCCACATGCGGGACAGAGCGGGGGCGCTGCCCCCGCGCCCCCGGGATATTTCGGCCCAGAAGAAAGACCGGGCGGGCGCGACGCGGTGACGCAATTTGATTTGGAGCCGTTCTCTCGGCGCCCTAGGGTGCCATATAGAAAGAACGGCATCCTTGCCGAGGAGAAGAAGATGGGTCTCAAATCGCTGAAGAAGCAGCGGCGCATCCAGATCGTGGCGCTGGCCGCGGTGGCGCTGGTCGTCTCGGCCGCGCTGATCGGCTACGCGATGCGCGACGGCATCAATTTCTTCCGCTCACCGAGCCAGGTGGTCGAGGCGCCGCCCTCGCCGAACGAGACCTTCCGCATCGGCGGGCTGGTGGAGGCGGGCTCGCTGGTGCGCGGCCAGGGGCATGAGATCAGCTTCTCGGTGACCGATGGCGGCGCCTCGGTGCCGGTGGTCTTCGAAGGCGTGCTGCCGGACCTTTTCGACGAGAACCAGGGCATGGTCGGCACCGGGCGCTACGTCGATGGCGTGTTCCGCGCCACAGAGATCCTCGCCAAGCACGACGAGACCTACATGCCGAAAGAGGTCATCGACGCGCTGAAGGAGCAGGGCGTCTACGAGGATCCCAACGCCGGGAGCTGACCGGCAGCGCCCGACTGCCAGCGGCGGCCCCGTTCCGGGCGCTGAGTGCCCATGCGGCGGAGTCACGCCCATCATGCGCCCTGCGCAGGGCGGCGCGGCGCGCTCGGCAGGGGACATCCGGCCTGTTCCGGGGTACTCTGCCCCTCCGGAAATCGGGAGTGGCAGATGACGATCACCGAGATGGAAGACCTCGACGGGCTGAAGGAGATCGGCCGGGTCGTCGCCAACACCCTGCAGGGCATGGTCCGGGCGATGGAGCCGGGCATGACGACCCGCGAGCTTGACCAGATCGGTCGCGAGATGCTCGAGCGCGAGGGCGCGGAATCGGCGCCGGAATCGACCTACGGCTTTCCGGGAGCCACTTGCATCAGCATCAACGAGGAGATTGCCCACGGCATTCCCGGCAGCCGGGTGATCAAGCGGGGCGACCTGGTGAACATCGACGTCTCGGCCTCGAAACTGGGGTTCTTCGCCGACACCGGGGCCACCTTCCGCGTCGATCCGGTGAAGGCGCCGCTCGACAAGCTTTGCCGCGACGGCAAGAAGGCGATGCAGATCGGCATCTCGCAGGTCGGCGCCGACCGGCCGCTGGCGGGCATCGGCGATGCCATCGGACGCTTCGCCGGCGAGAAGGGCTATACGCTGATCCGCAATCTCGCCAGCCATGGCGTCGGCCATTCGTTGCACGAGTATCCCGAGGAAATTCCCACCTGGCCGGTGCGCGGCGAGCGGCGGCGCATCACCAAGGGTCTGGTGCTGACCGTCGAGCCCTTCCTGTCGATGGGGGGGCTCTGGGCCAGCGAGGGCGAGGATGGCTGGACGCTCTACAGCGAGCCCTGCGCGCCGGTGGTGCAATACGAGCATACGGTGGTGGCAACCGAAAAGGGTGCCATCGTGGTCACCCAGCCGGGTTGATCCGGCCCGCGGTTCAGCGAAGCCGGCTCAGGGACGGCGTTCGAAGAAGCGCAGGTACGGCAGGGCGATCTCGGGGACCGGCTGGTAGGGGCCGCGCTCGGCAAAGCCCAGCTTGGCGTAGAGATGGCAGGCAGCGTCCAGTGTCTTCAAGGTGTCGAGCCGGAGCAGGGGCGCGCCGGCGGCGCGGGCGCGCCGTGCCAGCTCTTCGACCAGCAGCCCGGCGAGCCCGTGGCCGCGTGCCTCGGGGGCCACATAGACCCGCTTGATCTCGCTGCTGCCATCGGGCAGCCGCTGCGACATGGCGCAGCCGACGGGGGCACCTTCGATCCTGGCCAGAAGCACGGCGTCATGCTTGCCGGGCAGGGCGTCCAGCAGCTCGGTGTAGGCGGGATCGGGGTAGAACAGAGCCACCAGCGCCGGGGCGGCGGGGTGATGCGCGCGCAGGTCGTCGCGGTAGGCGAGACAGAGCGCGCGCACGGCGGCGAAATCCTCGGGACTCGCCGCCGTGTGGAGGGTGATCGCTGTCACTCGGTCGGATCCGGGGACGGATCAGGCGTTGGCTTCGCGGATCTTGTCGGCGGCATCCTTGTCATAGGTCACGCCGCTCTGCTCGAACAGCGCGTCGAGCTCGCCCGAGAGGGTCATCTCGGTGACGATGTCGCAGCCGCCGACGAATTCGCCCTTGATGTAGAGCTGCGGGATCGTCGGCCAGTCCGAGTAGTCCTTGATGCCCTGGCGGATGGTGTCATCGGCCAGCACGTTCACGTCGAGGTAATCAACGCCCATGTAGTTGAGCACGCCAGCGACGCGGCTGGAGAAGCCGCATTGCGGCATGGTCTTGGTGCCCTTCATGAAGAGCACCACGTCGTTGGCCTTGACCGTCTCTTCGATCCGGGTGGTTGCGTCGGTGGTCATCTCTGTCTCCTGTCTGCGCGCGCCGGTCGGTCGCGAGGCGCTGGCGCGCGGCCTGGATGGCTGTCTTTGGTAGGTGTCTTAGTCGGGGGCCTTGGTGGTGAGCGCCAGCGCGTGCAGCTCGCCGTGATTGCCGTCCATCTTGCCCTTCAGCGCCGCATAGACCGCGCGCTGCTGCTGGACGCGGTTCTGGCCGCGGAAACTCTCGTCGATGACCTCTGCGGCGTAGTGATTGCCGTCGCCTGCGAGGTCGGTGATGGTGATCTTGGCCTCGGGGAAGGCGGCGCGGATGAGCTGTTCGATCTCCGTCGCTTCTATTGCCATGTGGGCGGACTCCGCTGTCAGACTGTTCTACTCAGATGTAAGACGGGCACCGCGCCGGTGCAAGCGGGGCCCGTGGGCTCGGATCGGGGGCGTGGCGTCTCTGGGGCGTCCCTCGGGCGTCTCGGGCGGCGGCTCAGAGCGCCAGCTCGACCCAGACCGGCACGTGGTCCGACGGCTTGTCGCGGCCGCGGATGTCGCGGTCGATGCCGCAATCCACCATCAGGTCGGCGCAGGACGGCGTCATCAGCACGTGGTCGATGCGGATGCCGTTGTTCCGCTGCCACGCCCCGGCCTGGTAATCCCAGAAGGAATAGTGCCCCGGTCCCTGCACGCGGGCCCGGAACGCCTCGGTGAAGCCGAGGTTGAGAATGCGGCGGAAGGCGTCGCGGCTCTGCTGCAGATAGAGCGCGTCTTTCTCCCAGGCCTGCGGCTTGGCGGCGTCCTCGGCCTGCGGGATGATGTTGTAGTCGCCCGCCATCAGGGCAGGGGTCTCGTCGGCCAGAAGCTGCTGCGCGCGGGCATGCAGCCGGTCCATCCAATCCAGCTTGTAGCCGTATTTGCCATCGCGGATCGGCTGACCCTCGGCGTCGAACTCCACCGGGTTGCCGTTCGGCAGGTAGAGCCCGCAGAGGCGCACCGCCGCCGTCTCGCCCACGACCGTCGCCTCGATCCAGCGCGCCTGCTCGTCGCTGTCGTCGCCGGGCAGGCCGCGGCTGACGTCCTCGAGCGGGTGCTTGGAGAGGATCGCCACGCCATTGAAGCTCTTCATGCCGTGGGTTTCGACGTTGTAGCCGCGCTCCTCGAAAAGCTCGCGGGGGAAGGCCTCGTCGACCGACTTGATCTCCTGCAGCAGCGCGACATCCGGCTGCGCCTCGTCGAGCCAGTCCGCCAGCGCGCCGACGCGCGCCTTGATGCCGTTGATGTTGAAGGTGGCGATCTTCATCTGGTGCCCTCCGGAAGTTGCGCCAGCTATCGCGCAAAGCCGGCGGGGGGACAAGGCCGGCTGTTCCGATTCGCCGGCGATTCGGCCAGATCGCGGTGCGATTCGAGGTCAATTTCCGAATTTTGGTGACGCTAGGGAAACTATCCCCAGAAAATTATTTTCTGTGGGGAAGCGTGATTGTCGCGAATTGCGACCATATTGTAACTCATTGTTTCTGTGAAGAACTCCGGTATTAATCTACCTTAACAAGAAACCATATTGCCTGAAGCAATCATCGCAAGAAACCCTGAAGCACGTTTCCAGTGCCAATCCAACCAGGAGGTCTTCCATGACTGCTCAACTCAAGCACACCGTGACCGAGGAAGCTCAAGCCGCGACCGATTGCGATCTCTTCGGCGGCGAGGGCTGCGCGATGTTCACCTCGGGGGCCGCGCCGGCCGGGGCGCAGGCGCTGCTCGGCGAGGCTGTCGAGATGTTCACCTCCGGGGCTGCCCCGGCGGGCACCGCGATCGCCTCGGGCGAGGGCGCCGCGCTGTTCACTTCGGGGGCAGGCCCGGTGAGCGCGTCGCGGATCACCTCGGGCGAGGCGGTCGGGCTTTTCACCTCCGGGGCCGGGCCGCTGCGCTCGGAACTCGCCGCGGGGGAAGCCACCGCGCTCTTCACCTCGGGGGCCTGACGCCGCCTCGGGGCGGGTACCGACAGGGTGCCCGCCTGCCGGCTTTACCCTTCGCCCATCCGGGCCCCGCGCAGGAAAGGTCCGTCCGCATGTCCACTGTCGTCGCTCTCCGTCCGATGCCGCGGCTCGCCGCGCCCGACGTGCGCATCGCCGCGCTGGTTACCTGTTTCGCACGCCACCGCCGCAGCGAGGAGGACGTGTTCTGGCTGAAGGAGAATGCCGAGCTCCTGAACATCCTCGAATGCACCCGTGCGTCGGGCGGGGGCGGGATCGGTACGCAGGCGCTGCAGCCGCATGCGGGGTTCTACGCCACGGCCGAGGCACGGCTGGGCTTCTTTCCGCAGTATTACCGCTTCTTGCTGTCAATGGTGCTCGACCTCGAGGACCTCGGGATGGCCGGCGACACCGGGCTGCGCATGGCGCAGAGCATCCGCGACGCGGATCTGCCTGCGGCCGAGCTTTCGGATCTGCAACGCATGGAGGCGCGGCGGCTGCTGGCGCGGCGCGGCCTTGCCGGCCGCAAGGATACCGGCCTTGAGGACCGGCTGCGTGCCTTCTGCGCCCGCCCCGGCACCTTCGCGCTGCCGAACAAGAAAGCGGCCTATGAGCTCAGCCATATCGTCTTCTACCTCAGTGAATACGGGCGGCGCGATCCGCAGCTCGACGAGGCGGCGCGGACCAGCCTGCATTTCGCGGGAAATCTTGCCTATCTTGAACAGAATTCCGACCTGCTGGCTGAAGTCTGCATCGCGCTACGCTACGCGGGGGAGGTCCCGCCCGTGCTCTGGACCGGCTGGCTGAGCCGCGAGACGCATCTGTTCCGCGTCGCGTCGGGTCCGGATGGCCCGGTGCAGGACGGCTACCACGACTTTCTGGTCTGCAACTGGCAGCGCGCGGTGGCGGGGGAAGACCCTTTCCGCAAGCCGCTCGAAGCCGGGCACATGCGGTTCGACCGCGCCGCGAGCGAGGCTGCGCCGCTGCGCGAGCTGTCGCGGGCGCTCTATGCCATGCAGGGCGGTCGCTGCGCCGACTGGGGTGTGATGCGCCGCCGCATGGGCGCGGCGCTGTCGCCGATGGTGCGCGGCCTGCTGGACGAAATGGCGCTGGGCTCTGCGCATTTCGACGCCTTCTTCGAGGGCTTCGTCCGGGCCCGGCAGTCATGAGGACGTCGGGCGCGGCGCTGACCGGCGCGGGGCTCGTCGCGCTCTACACCGCGCTGATCGCCGCGGCGGACGGGATCACCAAGCTGATGTCGGGCGGCTATGCGGCCCCGCAGTTCTTTGCGCTGTCCTCGGCGCTGGTGCTTTGCCTTTCGGCCTGCGCCGCGGCCGGACAGGGCTCGGTGCGCGAGGGACTGAGCCTGCAAAGCCGGGGCACGATGGTGCTGCGCGCGCTGCTGACGGTGGTGGCGGCAATCGCCTTCTACATGGCATTCCGGCATCTGCCCTTTGCCGATGTGTTTGTCTTCATCGGGCTCATGCCGATCATCGCCGCCGCGCTTTCCGGTCCGGTGCTGGGAGAGCCGCTGCGCCCGGCGGCCTGGCTCGCGGTGGCGGCGGGGGCCTGCGGCCTGCTCTTCCTTGTGCCCGAGGGGCGCGCCGGGCTGGATGCCGGGCATCTCTGGGCGCTGCTCGCGGCGTTCGCCGGGACCGGCGCGATGGTCGCGGCCCGTGCCATCGCGCGGCGCGAGCGCAAGCCGCTGGCGCAGGTCTTCTGGCCCAATCTCGCGCTGGCGCTGGTCATGGGCGCGGCGCTGCCCTTCGTCTGGCAGCCGATGCCGCCCTCGGACTGGCTCTGGGTCGCGGGCTACGCGCTTTTGCTTTTCGGCGCGCGGCTCGTCTCGGTCGAGGCGCTGCGGCTGCTTCCGGCCTATGTGGCGACACCGCTGATGAACCTGCAATTCGTCTGGATGGTGGGGATCGGCGCGTTCGGCTTCGGCGAGCTGCCAAGCCTCGGCAGCATGCTGGGGGCGGCGCTGGTCATCGGCTCGGGCCTCTGGCTGGTCGCCGACGAGGCGATGCCGGGGCAGAGGGTGCGGCGGGCATAGCGGCTCTGGCTGCGCAACCGTCCTGCGGTCGCGCTTTTCGCGGGCGGCTTATGGACAGGGACCTTATGGGGATATACACCCGTCCGGAACCCGCAGACGAGGCGCAAGAGAACACCCATGCCCACGCTGAACGACATTCGCTCGACGTTTCTGAACTACTTCGCCAAGCAGGGCCACGAGATCGTGCCCTCGAGCCCGCTTGTCCCCCGCAACGACCCCACGCTGATGTTCACCAACTCCGGCATGGTGCAGTTCAAGAACTGCTTCACCGGGGTCGAGAGCCGTGACTACAAGCGCGCCACCACCGCACAGAAATGCGTGCGCGCCGGCGGCAAGCACAACGACCTCGACAACGTGGGCTACACCGCGCGGCACCACACCTTCTTCGAGATGCTCGGCAACTTCTCCTTCGGCGACTACTTCAAGGCCGAAGCGATCCCCTTTGCCTGGGACCTGGTGACCAAGCACTTCGACATCTCGCCCGAGCGCCTCTACACCACCGTCTATCACACCGATGACGAGGCCTACGAGCTGTGGAAGAAGATCGGCGTGCCGGAAAGCCGGATCATCCGCATCGCCACCTCGGACAACTTCTGGCAGATGGGGCCGACCGGCCCCTGCGGCCCCTGCACCGAGATCTTCTTCGACCATGGCGAAAAGTTCTGGGGTGGCCCTCCGGGCTCGCCCGAGGAGGACGGCGACCGCTTCATCGAGATCTGGAACGTCGTCTTCATGCAGAACGAGCAGTTCGAGGACGGCTCGATGCGCGCGCTCGACATGCAGTCGATCGACACCGGCATGGGCATCGAGCGGGTTGCGGCGCTGCTTCAGGGCACCAATGACAACTACGCCACCGACCTGATGCGCGCGCTGATCGAGGCGTCGGCCGACGCCACCAGCAGCGATCCCGACGGTCCCGGCAAGACCCACCACCGGGTGATCGCCGACCACCTGCGCTCGACCTCCTTCCTGATCGCCGACGGCGTGATGCCCTCGAACGACGGCCGCGGCTACGTGCTGCGCCGGATCATGCGCCGCGCCATGCGCCACGCGCACATGCTCGGTGCCAAGGATCCGGTGATGTACCGGCTCGTCCCGGCGCTGGTGCGCCAGATGGGCGCGGCCTATCCCGAGCTGCACCGCGCGCAGGCGCTGATCGAGGAGACGCTGAAGCTGGAGGAAACCCGCTTCAAGCAGACCCTCGACCGCGGCCTCAAGCTGCTCGACGACGAGCTGGTCGGCCTCGGCGAGGGCGCCAAGCTGCCCGGCGAGGCGGCCTTCAAGCTCTATGACACCTACGGCTTCCCGCTGGACCTCACGCAGGACGCCCTGCGCGAGCGCGGCCGCGAGGTCGACACCGAGGGCTTCGACAAGTCCATGGCCGAGCAGAAGGCCAAGGCCCGCGCGGCCTGGTCCGGCTCGGGCGAAGCGGCGGATCTCACCCTCTGGTACGACATCGCCGAAGAGAAGGGCGCGACCGACTTCCTCGGCTATGATGCCGAGACCGCCGAGGCCCAGATCCTCGCGCTGGTTAAGGACGGCGCCCTTGTCGACAAGCTGGCGGAAGGGGAAAGCGGCTGGGCCGTGCTGAACCAGACGCCCTTCTATGGCGAGAGCGGCGGCCAGGTCGGCGACAAGGGCTGGCTGCGCCGGCTCGAGGACGAGGACGACCAGGCCGAGGTCACCGACGCGCAGAAGCTGGCGGGCGGCAAGCTCACCGGCCATATGGTCACCGTGAAGTCGGGCACCTTCGCCAAGGGCGATGCGGTGGCCGTCGAGGTCGACCACAAGCGCCGCGGCAAGATCCGCGCCAACCACTCGGCGACCCACCTGCTGCACGAGGCGCTGCGCCGTGCGCTGGGCGATCACGTCGCGCAGCGCGGCTCGCTCAACGCGCCCGACCGCCTGCGTTTCGACTTCTCGCACACCAAGGCGCTGAGCGCCGCCGAGATCGCGCAGGTCGAGACCGAGGTAAACGCCTTCATCCGCCAGAACTCGGCGGTGAGCACGCGGATCATGACCCCCGACGACGCCCGCGCGCTCGGCGCCCAGGCGCTCTTCGGCGAGAAATACGGCGACGAGGTGCGCGTGGTCTCGATGGGCACGCTCTCGGGCTCGGGCAAGGGCTCGGACGGGCAGACCTATTCGCTCGAACTCTGCGGCGGCACCCATGTCGCCCAGACCGGTGACATCGGCATGTTCGCCCTGACCTCGGAATCCGCCTCCTCGGCCGGCGTTCGCCGCATCGAGGCACTGACCGGCGAGGCCGCCATGGCCGCGCTGCGCGGCCGCGACAAGGCGCTCTCGGGCATCGAGGGGCTGCTCAAGGCTTCGGGCGAAGAGGCGGTCACCCGCGTCGCCGCGCTGCTCGACGAGCGCCGCAAGCTCGAGAACGAGGTCGCCCAGCTGCGCCGCGAGCTCGCCATGTCCGGCGGCGCCGGGCAGGGCGGCGGTGCCGAGGCGCGCGAGGTGAACGGCATGAAGTTCGTTGGCCAGCTGCTCTCGGGCGTGCAGGGCAAGGACCTGCCGCCGCTGATCGACGAGCACAAGTCGCGGCTCGGCTCCGGCGTGGTGCTGTTGATCGCCGACACCGGCGACAAGGTGGCCGTGGCCGCGGGTGTGACCGAGGACCTCAAGGCCACCGTCTCGGCGGTGGATGTGGTCAAGGCGGCGGTGGCGGCGCTCGGCGGCAAGGGCGGCGGCGGCCGTCCCGACCTTGCCCAGGGCGGCGCCAGGGACGCCAGCGAAGCCGAGGCAGCCATCGCGGCGGCCGAGGCGGTGCTGGCAGGCTGATCAAAAGCTTAGGGAGGAGCTTATGACCGCTTACATGATCGCCCGCATCGAGGTCACCGACCCCGAGGACTATGCCGTCTATGCTGGCCAAACCGTTGCGCTCGCCGAGAAATTCGGCGGGCGTTTCCTTGTGAAGGGCGGCCCGCAGGCCTTCGTCGAAGGCACGGGGCCGGGCCGTCACGTGGTGGTGGAATTCCCCAGCCGCATCGCGGCCGAACGCTGGTACAACTCGCCCGAGTACCAGCGCATCCTGCCCATCGCCCTGCGCGCCTCGCTGCGCGACCTCGTCATCGTGGAAGGACTCTGATGCCCGCTCTCTGGATCGCCCATGTCACCGTCACGGACGAGGACGCCTACGGCAAATACGCCAAGCTCGCCGGTCCCGCGATCGCCAAGCACGGCGGGGCCTTCATCGCCCGCGGCGGGCGCTACGTGCAGCTCGAGGGCAGGGACCGCCCGCGCAACGTCGTGGCGAAATTCCCCTCGGTCGAGGCGGCCGAGGCCTGCTACCACTCGCCCGAGTACCAGGAGGCCCTGGGCCACGCCCGCGGCGCGTCCGAACGCGAGCTGCTGATCGTCGAGACCACCGAGTAAACCGGGATTGAGCCTCGCGCATCTGCTGCCGGTGCTGCTGCTGGTGGCCTCCAATCTCTTCATGACCATGGCCTGGTACGGGCATCTGCGCTTTCCCGGCGCGCCGCTCTGGGCCGTGGTCTTCATCAGCTGGGGCATCGCGCTGGTGGAATACTGGCTCGCGGTGCCGGCCAACCGGCTCGGCCACCGCGTCTATTCCGCCGCCGAGCTGAAAACCCTGCAGGAAGTCATCACGCTGGTGGTCTTCGCCGGCTTCTCGGCCTTCTGGCTGAAGGAGCCGCTGACGCTCAACCACGCGGTCGGCTTCGGTTTCATCGCCCTCGGCGCCTTCTTCATCTTCCGCGGCCCCTTCGGCTGAGCCGGGCCCGCCGGGCATGAAAAAAGCGCGGCCCCCGCAAGGGGACCGCGCTCGCAATTTCTTCTCTTTCCAAATACGCCGGGGGTCCGGGGGCAGAGCCCCCGCCTTTTCCCTGCGCGGGGGCAGGGCCCCCGCGTCCTGCGGTTTACTGGCTGCGCGACTGGCGCTTGCGCTCGTGCGGGTCGAGGTAGCGCTTGCGCAGGCGGATCGCGTTCGGCGTCACTTCCACCAGCTCGTCGTCGTTAATGTAGGCGATGGCCTCTTCCAGCGACAGGGTGATCGGCGTGGTCAGGCGGACCGCTTCGTCGGTGCCCGAGGCCCGCACGTTGGTCAGCTTCTTGCCCTTCAGCGGGTTCACTTCCAGGTCGTTGTCGCGGCTGTGCTCGCCGATGATCATGCCCTGGTAGACCGGCGCCTGCGCTCCGAGGAACATCTTGCCGCGGTCCTCGAGGTTCCACAGCGCATAGGCCACGGCCTCGCCGTTCTCCATCGAGATCAGCACGCCGGCGCGGCGGCCCTCGATGGCGCCCTTGTGCGGGGTCCAGCCATGGAAGGTGCGGTTCAGCACGCCGGTGCCGCGGGTGTCGGTGAGGAACTCGCCGTGGTAGCCGATCAGGCCGCGCGAGGGCACATGGGCCACGATGCGGGTCTTGCCGGCACCGGCGGGCTTCATCTCGACCAGCTCGCCCTTGCGCGGGCCGGTGATCTTCTCGATCACCGCGCCGGTGTATTCGTCATCCACGTCGATGGTGACTTCCTCGACCGGCTCCATGCGGGTGCCGCCATCATCTTTCATGATCACCTGCGGGCGCGAGATCGACAGCTCGAAGCCCTCGCGGCGCATGTTCTCGATGAGAACGCCCATCTGCAGTTCGCCGCGGCCCGAGACCTCGAAGGCCTCGCCACCGGGGGTGTCGGCGATCTTGATCGCCACGTTGCCCTCGGCTTCCTTCATCAGGCGCTCGCGGATGACGCGCGACTGCACCTTCTTGCCGTCGCGGCCGGCGAGCGGGCTGTCGTTGATGCCGAAGGTCACGGTGATGGTCGGCGGATCGATCGGCTGGGCGTCGAGCGGCTCGTCGACGGCCAGTGCGCAGATGGTGTCGGCCACGGTCGCCTTGGTCATGCCGGCGAGCGAGACGATGTCGCCCGCGAGGCCCTCGTCGATGTCCGCCTGCGCGAGGCCACGGAAGGCCTGCACGCGGGTGACGCGGAACTGTTCGATCTTCTGGCCGATGCGGCTGATCGCCTGCACGGTCTGGCCGACCTTGACGCGGCCGGACTCGATGCGGCCGGTCAGCAGGCGGCCGACGAAGGGGTCGGAGCCGAGCGTGGTGGCCAGCATGCGGAAGTCTTCGTCCTGGTGCTTGATCTGGCGCGGCGCGGGCACGTGGTCGACGATCAGGCGGAACAGCGCGTCGAGGTTCTTGCGCGGCCCGTCGAGCTCGGCATCGGCCCAGCCGTTGCGGCCCGAGGCGTACATGTGCGGGAAGTCGAGCTGGTCCTCGTCCGCGCCGAGCGAGGCGAAGAGGTCGAAGCACTCGTCGAGCGCGCGGTCGGGCTCGGCATCCGGCTTGTCGACCTTGTTCAGCACCACGATCGGGCGCAGGCCGAGGCGCAGCGCCTTCGAGGTCACGAACTTGGTCTGCGGCATCGGGCCCTCGGCCGCGTCCACCAGCAGCACCACGCCGTCCACCATGCTCAGGATGCGCTCGACCTCGCCGCCGAAGTCGGCGTGGCCGGGGGTGTCGACGATGTTGATGCGGGTGTTTTTCCACTCGACCGAGGTCGGCTTGGCGAAGATGGTGATGCCACGCTCGCGCTCGAGATCGTTGCTGTCCATGGCGCGCTCGGCCACGGCCTGGTTCTCGCGGAACGCGCCGGACTGTTTGAGCAGCTCGTCCACCAGCGTGGTCTTGCCATGGTCAACGTGGGCGATGATCGCGATATTGCGCAGGTCCATAGGAATGCCTTTGAAGGGAGGTTTGCGCGCGGGTTAGCCGGGGAAGGGGGAAATTGCCAGCACTTAATGCGGAGAGGCCCCGGAAAACAGGTGAATCACGAGGATCCCGGCAACAATCAGCCCCATTCCGAGGAGTGCCGCAAGGTCGAGCTTCTGCCCGAAGGCGACGAGCCCGATCACCGAGATGAAGACGATGCCCAGTCCGGACCACATCGCGTAGGCCAGTCCGACCGGCATGGCGCGCAGCACGATCGACAGCAGGTAGAAGGCGGCGGCATAGGCGATGACCACGATCAGCGAGGGCAGCGGACGGGTGAACTGCTGGCTGGCCTGCAGCGCGGCGGTGCCGATGGTCTCGGCCAGAACGGCAAGGGCGAGCGTTATGTAGGGCATTGCGAACTCCGGTGACGCTGCCGTCCTTCTCGCCTGTCCGCTGCGCGGCTGCAAGCCGGCGGCGCGGCATGACCGGCGCGAAGATCGGCGGCCTTAACTTGGCGTGAGGGAATCCCGGCTAGACGGGGGCAGAGGTCCCAATCGCGGAGGTGTCCAATGTTTTTCCGTACCGTCTCAGCCTGGTGCGGGCACCCTGTCGGTGCCCAGGGCGCGGCGCTGCACCTTGTGTCGGCGCTTCTGTTGATCCCGGCCTCAGGTGCGGGGGCCGAGCAGATCGCCCCGCCGCTGTTGGCGGTTGTCACGCAATACGTCACGCCCTTGATGGAGGATCCGGCGCTTGTCGCCGCGGTCCGCGACCAGAACGCGGTGACCGCCGGGTATGACGACGCGAAGATCGCCGAGCTGGATGCCCGCTGGATGTCCGAGATCGGCGCGTCCGAGATACCGACCATCGCACCGGTCTGGGAAAACCCGGTGGCCGACTTGCTGCGGGCTCAGGTCACCGCTTCGGGCGGGCTGATCCGCGAGATGTTCGTGATGGATGCGCGCGGGCTCAACGTTGCGGTGTCGAATTTGACCTCGGATTACTGGCAAGGCGACGAAGACAAGTTTCTTCAAACCTATGGCCGCGGCGCCGGAGCGATGCACGCCGGCGCCGTGGATTTCGACGAATCGAGCCAGATCTACATGCAGCAGATTTCCGTGACCCTGTCCGATCCGCAGAGCGGCGCGCCGATCGGCGCCCTGACCGTCGGGCTCGACGCGGAGATGCTGCCATGAAAATGCGACTTCCCCGGCTTGGCGCGGGCTTGCAAGGATCGCAGCTGCGGCGTGTCTCGGCTTCGGTTTTCACAAAGGTGGCGGGGCTGGTGATCGTCTCGACGCTGGTGGTGGCCTGCTTGCTGGCCTGGCAGGCCTGGCGGCTCAGCGACAAGGTGACCCAGACCGGCATCGCGGGCATGGCACGGCAATCGGTGAACGCGGCGGCGGCCACGCTGCTGCCGGCGCTGCGCTTCCGCGACGAGGCGCGAACCGTTGCGCTGCTCGAGGAGCAGCTGGGCAGCGGTGACGCGGATCTCCTCGGCGGCCTTGTCCTGGGCGCGGACGGGCAGATCCTCGCGGAGCTCGGCACCACCAGCGGGCAGCAGGCCGAGCTGGTTGCCATCGCGCAGGAGGCGCTGTCGAGCGGCGGGCGCGCGGGCACGGCGGGCGGCTATCTCGCCGCCGAGGCGGTGGTGCTCCAGGGGCAGGATGCGCCGCTCGGCGCGGTTGCCATGGCCTGGACGGACAGCGCGATGAAGCAGGTCGTCGAGCGTGACAAGACGGTCATGGTCGCGACAGCGGTGGGGGGGCTGGTGACGATGCTGCTGCTCGTCGTGCTGTGGCTGCGCCGCATCGTGCTCGGCCCGCTGACCGCACTTCAGAACGCGATGGCCCGCGTGGCGGCGGGCGACTATGAAGTGGATCTGCCGATGCAGTCTCGCCGCGACGAATTCGGCGAACTCGCACGGCACCTGGCCGATCTGACCGCAACGCTCGCGCGTGGACGCGAGGCGCAGGAGGCGCGGGGCCGCGCCCATGAGGCGCAGAACCGCGTGGTGCGCCATCTCAGCGATGCGCTTGATGCGCTGGCGGCGGGGTCACTGCACCACGCGATCGCCGAGGAATTTCCCGGCGAGTACGAGGAACTGCGCGGCAATTACAACCGAGCGGTCGAAAGTCTGCGCGCCACGATGACCGAGGTGAATTCCGGCGCGCTCAACATCCACAGCAGCGCCGAGGAGATCGCGCGCGCCTCTGACGACCTGTCGCGGCGGACCGAGACCCAGGCGGCGACGCTGGAAGAGACCGCGGCGGCGCTCGAAGAGATGCTGTCGCGGGTGCGGGAGGCGGCGCAATCGGCGAAGGATGCCGAGGGCAGCGTACAGACCGCCTCGAAGCTGGCAGATCAGAACGGCGAGGTCATGCGCTCGGCGATCGAGGCAATGGCCGGGATCGAGCGCAGCTCGCAGCAGATCAACGAGATCATCGGCGTGATCGACGACATCGCCTTCCAGACCAACCTTTTGGCGCTCAACGCGGGGGTCGAGGCGGCCCGCGCCGGGGCCTCGGGCAAGGGTTTCGCGGTGGTGGCCTCCGAGGTGCGCGCGCTGGCGCAGCGCAGCTCGGACGCGGCGCAGCAGATCAAGACGCTGATCAGCGGCTCGGCGGACCGGGTGCGGGATGGCGTGGAACTTGTCGAGCGCTCGGGCGAGGCGCTTGGCGAGGTGGTCGCGCAGGTGAGCCAGATCGCGACGCTGGTCGGAACGATTGCCGGGGTTGCCGCGGAGCAGGCGCAGGGCCTGAACGAGATCAACGTCGGGGTCAGCAATCTCGATCGGGTCACCCAGCAGAACGCCGCCATGGTCGAACAAAGCACCGCGGCGGCGCATATGCTGCGGGGTGACGCGGGGCGCCTGTCCGACCTCATGCGCGGCTTCAACGTCGGTGACGTGGCGCCGCAGCAAAGCGCGCGCGCGACGGCGGCTGCCTGAGGGGCTCAGGCCTTCGCGTCGATGGCGGCGGCGACCACTGCCACGAAATCCGCCTCGTCGCGCACCGTGGCCATGTCGGAAGCCTCGACTGTCACGCCCCAGTTCCGCGCCATGGCCTCGTAACGGGGCTGGCGATGCGCCAGCGCCTGCGCATAGGTCCAGCGGATGAAGGCGTCGGGATCCACCGTGGTTTCCGAGAGCCCTGTCTCGCCGAGATAGCGGCGCCATGCCGCCTCGAGAAACTCGGGTTGGTAGGACATCGGCTTCGGAGCGCGGTCGAAGCGCCGGATCAACTCTCCGGTATGGGCCTCGCTGCCGCGGATCCAGACCATCAACGCCTGGCGGGACAACTCGGTGAGGATCGGATCGCGGGGGTTTTCGGCGTCCACCCATTCGCAGATCGACCCGCCGGTGTCGCAGACGAAATGCGGATAGCCGTAGAGCTGCTGTGCCCGCTCGATGAAATAGCCGGTGTCCAGCAGCGCCTGTTCCTCGGCGCGGCGGAACTGCTCCTGGCGCAGCTTGTAGGTGTCAATCGGCAGGCCGCCCTTGGCCGGATCGCCCGGTTTGCCAAGATAGGCCGACACCGGCGTCAGATTCTCGAAGCTGAGGTTCGAGCCGATGTAGATCGAATCCGACAGCAGCATCTCGCGCAGGAAAGGGTTCTTCATCGCCTCTGCCTTGGCGTTGTCGGCGATGTATTCGCCCATGTAGCGCGTGCCGATACGGTAATCGATCGAGTAGTGGAACCAGTCGCCGGACTGCCGCAGCATTGACGAAACATGGGTCTTGCCGAGCCCCGACATGGCAAAAAGCACCACGTGCCTGCGCGCGGCATCACGCCAGTCTGCGGCGGTTTCATACAGCATGGATCGGCTCCTGGGTCATTCGCCCCGACAGGTACTTGCGGCCGCGACCGGCGTCAAACCCCGGCGCGGGCGGCGCGGGTTTCGCGCAGGATGTTGGCGTAATTGGCGGCAAAGATGATCGCCGCGCCCAGCAGCACCCAGGGGTCGAGCGGCTCGGCGTAGAGCAGCATTCCGACGATCGCGATGACCGGAAGACGGGTGAAGTCGATCGGCATGACCACCGAGGCGGGGGCAAGGCCAAGCGCCGTGGTCAGGCAGTAGTGCGCGCAAAGTCCGGCAAGGCCGATGACGATCACCCCCGGGACGGCCTCGGCCGAGGGCAGGGCGATGTCACCGTCGAAGCCGGCGCAGACGAGGCCCATGATCGCCTGCGTCAGGGTCAGCCAGAACAAAATGCAGAGCGTGCTGTCGGTGCGGGTGAGCTTGCGGGTGAAGATCGCCGAGCCAGCAAAGCCGATGGCGGCGCCGGCGGCGGCGAAAAGGCCGGGCGACAGCGTCTCGGGCGAGGGGCGGGTGACGATCAGGATGCCGAGGAAGCCGACCAGCGCCGCCAGCGTGCGCGGCCAGGTCAGCCGTTCACCCAGCACCAGCGGTGCCAGCAGCATGGCCCAGATGGGCCCGGTGAACTCCAGCGCGAAGACCTGGGCAAGCGGGATCATCGTGATCGCGTAGAACCACAGGTTCTGCCCGGTGAAGTGGCTGATATTACGGATAATATGCGTGCCGATGTGGCGCGTTGCCACGGACCTGCGCTTGCCCGTCAGCAGCACGATGCTGCTGATGATCGCCACGCCGAGCAGCGAGCGGTAGAGCATGATCTCGAAGGTGTCGAGCCCGCTGCTGACGTAGCGCCCGGCCACCGCCATCGCGCTGAACGAGACGATCGATCCGAGCATCCACAGCGCCGCCTTGGGCACGGCATTGGCTGCGGTCGGGACGGCGGGCGACGCGCTCACAGGTCGGCCACGTCGTAGTCGCGCGGCAGGTCGCCGGTGACGCGGAACCAGGCGCTGCCGCGGGTGCGGGTCTGATGCGCGTCGAAGGCGGCGCGATTCTGGAACAGTTCGGAGACCTCGAACACCCCGCTCTCGGTTTCGCGCAGCTCGAAATAGAGGCAGCCCTGCTCGGCGCGGGACAGGCGGATGTGCTCTTCCATCGCCGCGCGCACCTCGGCGCAGCGCTCGGCAGGGGCGGTCATGCGCCCGGTCAGCTGCACGGCGCTCATGCCGCGCTCCGGCTCGGCTGGATTTGGTTGACGCGGGCGGTGCGGCGGGGCTGCGCGAGAAGTCTGGGGGTCATGGTGTCCTCTTCGGAGCGGACACTGGCGCGCGGCGGCGGCACGGGCAAGGGGCAATCGGTCTTTGCCGGGTCAACGCTTGCGGGGGTGTGGCTTCGCTGCGGATCTGAAGCTTGCGCCTGCGCAAACGAAGAGAGGCCGGGATATCCCGGCCTCTCGAATGGTGTGGCAGCCTACTGCCAGATCATTCCCACTCGATCGTTCCCGGGGGCTTCGAGGTGATGTCGTAGGTGCAACGGTTGATGCCCTTCACCTCGTTGATGATCCGCGTCGCGGTCTCGCCGAGGAACTCGTGGGTGAACGGGTAGTAGTCCGCCGTCATGCCGTCGACCGAGGTCACCGCGCGCAGGGCGCAGGCGTAGTCGTAGGTGCGGCCGTCGCCCATCACGCCCACGGTGCGCACCGGCAGGATCGCCACGAAGGCCTGCCAGATCTCGTCGTAGAGACCGTGCTTGCGGATCTGGTCGATGTAGACCGCATCCGCCTTGCGCAGGATGTCGAGCTTCTCGCGGGTGATCTCGCCGGGGCAGCGGATCGCCAGACCCGGGCCGGGGAAGGGGTGGCGGCCGATGAAGCTGGCCGGCAGGCCAAGCTCGTGACCCAGCGCGCGCACCTCGTCCTTGAAGAGCTCGCGCAGCGGCTCGACCAGCTTGAGGCCCATCTTCTCGGGCAGGCCGCCGACGTTGTGGTGCGACTTGATGGTGACCGAGGGGCCACCCGAGAAGCTGACGCTCTCGATCACGTCGGGATAGAGCGTGCCCTGCGCGAGGAAGGTCGCATCCTCGATCTGGTCGGCGTATTTCTGGAACACGTCGATGAACAGCTTGCCGATGATCTTGCGCTTGGTCTCGGGGTCCGACACGCCCTCGAGCTCGCCGAGGAACAGGTCCTGCTCCTGCGCGTGGATCACCGAGAGGTTCATGTGGTCGCGGAACATCGCCACGACCTCGTCGGCCTCGTTGAGGCGCAGCAGGCCGTGATCGACGAAGACGCAGGTCAGCTGATCGCCGATCGCCTCGTGCAGCAGCGCCGCGGTGACCGAACTGTCGACGCCGCCCGAGAGGGCGCAGATCACCTTGGATGCGCCGACCTGCTCGCGGATCTTGCGCACCGCTTCCTCGCGGTAGGCGTCCATCGTCCAGTCGCCGGTGAAGCCGGCTTCGCGGATGAAATTCTCGTACAGGGTCTTGCCGTTCGGGGTGTGGTGCACCTCGGGGTGGAACTGCACGGCGTAGAATTTGCGGCTGACGTCGGCAGTGATCGCGAAGGGCGCGCCGGGGGAGGTCGCGTAGACCTCGAAGCCGGGGGCGATCTCCGAGACGTGGTCGCCGTGGCTCATCCACACCTGCTCGCGGCCCGAGCCGTCGAGGAACCAGCCCGACAGCAGGTCGAGGCGGTCTTCCTTCGGCGTCACATAGGCGCGGCCGAATTCGGCGGTGTGGCTCTGGCCGGCTTCGACCTTGCCGCCGAGGTCATGCATCATGACCTGCTGGCCGTAGCAGATGCCGAGGATCGGCACGCCGAGCTCATAGGCGGATTTGGGCGGGCGAGGCGAGCCCTCGCGCGTCACGCTGTCGGGGCCACCGGAGAAGACGATGGCCTTGGGGGCGAACTCCTTCAGGAACGCGTCGGTGACGTTCTGATAGGGGTGAATTTCGCAGTAGACATTCAGCTCGCGCAGGCGACGGGCGATGAGCTGCGTCACCTGGCTTCCGAAGTCGATGATAAGGAGGCGATCATGCTGGGTCATGCGGCTGCTTTAGGCGGGCCGGGCCTTGCGCGCAAGAGGCTGGGTGCAGCCGGGTGCAAATGCCGCGCTGGCCCGGTGTCCGCCCCTTGCGGTCACTCGATCTGGCTGAGCAGGGCGGGGGCGGTGACCAGCCGCCGCACGCCGTGGCTGTGGCTTTCCTCGAAGACGTTGCCCATTGCCGCCCAGGCGTCCAGCGTCGAAATGTCGAGCCGGGCGCAGCGCGGGCGCACGGACCAGGTGACCTGAAGCGGCGAGCAGACCTGCTGGCTGTAGCTCGGCCCGGTCGTCGAGCCGCGGAACACCACCGGCGTGCCGGTGCCGCTGGGCAAGTCCCGCGCCTGGTAGCGACCATTCCGCATGGTGCCAAGGTAGATGAAATCCCGGAAGTCGAGCGCATTGGCGTCGTTCACCACAAGGAAGACCTGCGATTCCACCCGCAGCTCGGGGTTGGAACAGGCCTCTGACAGGCAGGCGCCGAGACCGGGGCCGGGGGTCACGTCGCAGGAGGAATAGACCCAATGCACCTCGATCGTGTCGCCAGGCTCCACCCCTTCGAAACGGGCACCGCCGCTGGGACGCGACAGTTCGGCCGCACTCAGGCTGACCGAGCCCGCGCATTTGAAGCCGCCATGCTCGTCGGGACCGGCGTAGACCGAGAAGCCGGGGCCGAGATGCTCGGCATTGGTGTGTGTGTGGATGTTGCACAGGTTCAGCTCTTCGGGCGGTGGCGCAAGGCCGAAGCTGACCGGATTGCGCCCGAAGGGATTGCCGATGTCGCGCGGCGTTTGCGGGCCGAACCCCTGGCAGAGCGCGCCCGACTGGCTTTCGGGAGCGGCACCATGGGAGGTGGCTTGGGCACTTGCGGGCACCGCGCCGTGCCCGGCATCTCCATGGCCGCCGCCCGCGTCGCCACCCCCGCCATGGTCCGAGGCCCCGTGATCGGCGGGAGGATAGATGACCTTGTTCTCGGCAGCTGCGGGGGTGGCGAGAGTCAGTGCCGCAGCGAGGGGAAGAAGAATTGCGCGCGCCGTCATGGGTCACTCCTGCATGTCTGGCCGAACCGGGCCGGCTCCGCTGCGCCGATCTTGCCGTGCAGGTCTGAATCCGCGCTTAACCAGGGTCAGTAGATCGCGTCGGGCAGGGTCAGGTCGTGCTTGATCCGAGCCCGGCGGTCGGCGTGCAGGCTCCAGACCGCCAGCGCGGCGAAGGTGCCGGCGTAGAGCAGCCCGCCGAAGGCCATCGCCTCGCCTGGGATCGCCCCGACCGAGGCGCGCCGCATCGCCTCCTCGAAGCCCTGCACAGGCGTGGGATGGACGGTGATCTTGCCGAGAAAGGCCAGCAGTTGGATCAGCATGATCCACAGGTAGCTGCGCCGGATACGCCGCCCCATGGCGTGCAGGTAGGAAATGCCGAATTCGGGCCGCTCGTAATCGTCGCGCAGCTGCCGCGCCCAGTCTCGGTCGGTGTCTTGCGGCCGACCGAGCATCGGCCCGTAAAAATTCACCTCCATGCAGCGGAAGCGCCAGCGCCAGAGGTCGCAATAGCGGTAGCGCCGCGCCTCGAGCGTCAGGAAGAACAGGTTCGAGATGCCGACCAATACCAGCGGCAGAGGCGAGGCGTCGGGCGCGGCATAGGCGATCGACAGGGCCACCCCCAGCGTCACGACCGCCCAGTTGGTGGTGGTGTCGAGTCGGGTGCGCCAGACCGTGCAGCGGTAGACTTCGCTGCGATAGAGGTGGGCCAGGGCGCCGATTTCCGCACCATCCAGAGGCCGACCGCTGACTTCGAGTTGCACGTCTTTCATTTGCTCCCCCTTCTGGCCGACGCGAAATGAACCGGCGGAAGCGCTGCGTCCCCGAAAAGAGTCTAGACCGACACACATTAAGGAGGGCTTTAGGTCGCTTCTGTTCTGTAAAGATGTCGCATTTGGCCCTGATGGGGCGCAAACCCGTCGCATTCGGGGCGTTCCCTGGGGTAGGACTGGACGGGTGTGCGAGGAAACGGGAGAGGCGCCATGTCTGAGACAGAAACGCGGAAGAGGACACGCAGCGGTGGCGGAGCGGCTCGGCGGGCAGCCCGTGGCTCGGTCCGGCTCGAGACCGCCCGCTTCATCGAGCGCAATATCCCCAATTTCGACCTTCTGACCGAAGAGGCTCTGGAGATGATCGAGGCCGCCGCCGAGACGGTCCTCGAGGAGATCGGCGTCAATTTCGTCAACAACCCCGGCGCGCTGGCGCTGTGGCAGGAGGCCGGCGCCGAGATCGAGGGCGAGCGTGTGCGCATTCCGCGCGGTCTCGCGCGGCAGCTCTGCGGCCATGCGCCCTCGCGCATCACCCAGCACGCCCGCAACCCCGCGCGCAGCGTCGAGATTGGCGGCCGTTCGCTGGTGCTGGCGCCGGTCTATGGCCCGCCCTTCGTGCAGGATGCCGAGAAGGGGCGGCGCTATGGCACGATCGAGGACTTCCGCAACTTCGTGAAACTGGGGCAGATGTCGCGCTGGCTGCACCATTCGGGCGGCACGGTCTGCGAGCCTACCGACGTGGCGGTCACCAAGCGCCATCTCGACATGCTGCACGCCCATATGACCCTTTCGGACAAGCCCTTCATGGGCTCGGTGACCGAGCCGAGCCGGGCGCAGGACAGCGTGGACATGTGCGGCATCCTCTTCGGCGAGGACTTCGTGCAGAAGAACACCGTGATGACCTCGCTGATCAACATCAACTCGCCGCTGACCTTCGACGACACGATGATGGGCGCGCTCGAGGTCTACGCGCGCAACAATCAGGCCTGCATCGTCTCGCCCTTCATCGTCGGCGGCGCGATGGCGCCGGTCACGGTGGCGGGCACGCTGACGCAGGTGCTGGCCGAGGCGATGGCGGGCATCGCCTATGCCCAGCTGGTGCGGAAGGGAGCGCCGGTGATCTTCGGGGCCTTCGTCACCTCGATTGATATGAACTCCGGCGCGCCCACCTTCGGCACGCCCGAGGCCTCGCAGATCAGCTACGGTGCCGGGCAGCTGGCGCGGCGGCTGGGGCTGCCCTACCGCTCGGCCGGGGCCTTCTGCGGCTCGAAGCTGCCCGATGCGCAGGCGGCCTATGAAAGCGCCAACTCGCTCAACATGGGGTTGCAGGCGGGGGTGAACTTCATGCTGCACGCCTGCGGCTGGCTCGAGGGCGGGCTCGTGGCCTCCTACGAGAAGTTCGTGATGGATGCCGACCAGCTCGGTGCGCTGCACAAGATGGCGCAGGGCGTCAGCGTTGACGATGCGACGTTGGCGCTGGACGCGATCCGCGAGGTCGGGCCGGGCGGGCACTATCTGGGTTGCGCACACACGCAGGAGAATTTCCAGACCGCCTTCTGGCGCTCGGAGCTCTTCGACTACAAACCCTTCGAGACATGGTCGGAAGAGGGCGGCCGCGACACGATGCAGCTGGCCTCGGCGCGGGTGAAGGCGTTGCTCGAGAGCTATGAGCAGCCGCCGATGGATCCCGGTGTGAGCGAGGCGCTTTCAGACTACGTGGCGCGGCGCAAGCAGCAGATACCCGACGCGTTCGCCTGAGCTCGGGCGCGGTCAGACCGCGGTCCCCGCTGCGCTCTCGCGCAGCCGCGCCTCGCCGATGATCGCGGCGAGCACCTCGACATGGCGGGCCGCGGAATAGCTTGCGGCGCGGTCACGTCGGCTCGCGTCGAGATCCGCTTCCATGTCCAGAAGGCGCAGCAGCGCAGCTGCGTGGCGCGGTGGGCAACCCGGTCCCATCAGCCGCGGCAGATGCGCGTCGCGGCGGTAGTCGGCCGCGCCATAGCGTGCGGCCCGGACAAGCAGGCGTGGGCGGCGCAGCGCGCCGAGAAGGCTCTGAAGGTCCTGCATCGGATTGGCTCCCTGTCGATGACCAGGCACCGAGACTGACATAGCCAGACCGGATGTTGCTCGGGCGGAGGGGGCTGCGCGCGGCAGGTTTACCGATGTTTATAGATAATGGATAAGTCTATTAAATGACGAAAATCATTAACTTTTAGATAACTTTGAGGCGAGCAGTTTTCAGGTTCACTTCCGTCAGTCCCGCGACAGCGGGGCGCAACCTAGGGGACTTGTTCAATGATCCGAATCCACGAAACAGCGAAGAAATCCGGGCTTCCTGCCTGGGTGCCCGAGATGGCCCGCCTCTACCTGGCGCATACCGAGGACGGCGAGGCGATCCGTGCCCTTGCGCGGTCGGCGGGATGCCACGCGTCGACCGTGCTGCGGCAGGTTCGGCGGATGGAGAGCCTGCGGGACGACCCGCTGGTGGACGAGGCCCTGCGCCGGCTCGGGGCCGCGTGCGGCGGCCGTTCTGTCGCGTATGCCGAGGAGGTCGGAGAGATGAGACAGCCCCACAATCAGCCGCGGAGCGGCGAGGTGACGCCGGATGCGGCGACACTCTCGCGCGAGGCGCGACGGGTGCTGCGGCGCCTGTGCGAAAGTGGCGCGGTGCTGGCCGTGGCCGCCGAGATGGACAAGGCGGTGGTGGTCCGCGACACGGGCGAAGGAGGCTCGGCGCGCACCGCGGTGGTCGATGCGCCGGTGGCCGAGGCCATGGCGCTCAAGGGCTGGATCCGCTGCGACGCGCCGGGGCGCATCTCGCGCTATCGCATCACCCCGGCGGGACGTGGCGCTCTGGGCCGGCTGCTGGCCGAGCAGGAGAGCAGGCTGCGGGGCTTCGCCGAGGCTCAGGCCGGCTTCGACAGCGGCCGCGAGGCCGAGGCCGCGCTGGCGGAAGAGGACGCCGATCCGCGCGGACGCCGCCGCTTTGCCGTGACCGAAAGCCCGCTCGCGGCGCTGTCGCGGCGGCGCGACCGCGACGGGAAGCTCTTTCTCGATGAAAGGCTGGTGCGCGCCGGTGAGCGCCTGCGCGAGGACTTCGAACTGGCACAGATGGGGCCGCGCATGGCGCAGAACTGGGACCATTTCCTCACCGCCGGGGTACGTCCGGGGGCGGCTGACATGCCGCCGCATGGGTCGGATGCCGCACGGGCCCGCTTCACCGGTGCCCTGCGCGAGCTTGGGCCGGGGCTTGGCGACGTGGCGTTGCGCTGCTGCTGCTATCTCGAAGGGCTCGAAGAGACCGAGCGCAACATGGGCTGGGCGGCGCGCTCGGGCAAGGTGGTGCTGCGCATCGCGCTCGAGCGACTGCGCCGGCACTATGCGCAGCTGGAGAGCTCGGGCGGTGGGCTGATCGGATGAGGCCGTCCCGGCCCGCGCAGCGAGGGGCGAAGCCACCGGCTTCGCCCCGTTTGTTCGTCCCGGATGAACGCTGTTACTCGGCTGCGCGCACCGGCGTGTCGCCGGTCACCGGGATCCCGGGGTAGTCATCGATATTGCCGGTCTCGAGGTCCTTCGCAGCCTTGCGGACCCCGGCCTCATAGGCGGGGCTGACGCGGTTCAGAACGGCGTACCAGCGCTCCTTCACCGCCTCCGAGACCGGCGCCATGGCGCGCGCCATGTTCAGATGCAGTCGGGCGCGTTCATCGTCGCCGAGCACCTTCTCGTAGAGCGCGCGGGGCTGGACGTAGTCAGCGTCCTTGTCTTCCTGAGCATAGCGGTCGGCATCGCCCGAGATCTTCAGCGGCGGCTCCATCACCGAGGGGTCGGCCTTGGCCGATTCCTCGTACTGGTTCGGCTCGTAATAGGCATCGATATGGCCGGTCTTCGGCGGGAAGAACCGCATCGCGCCGTCCTTGTGGTAATGATGCACGGGGCATTTCGGCGCATTCGCGGGCAACGCATCGTAGTGGGTGCCAAGGCGATAGCGGTGCGCATCGGCATAGGCAAAGATGCGGCCCTGCAACATCTTGTCCGGCGAGTAGCCGATGCCGGGAACCTTGTTCGACGGCGAGAAGGCGGCGTTCTCGATCATCTGGAAATAATTGTCCGGGTTCTTGTTGAACTCGAGCATGCCCACCGGGATCAGCGGGAAATCGGCGTGCGGCCAGACCTTGGTCAGGTCGAAGGGGTTGAAATCAAGCTCTTCGGCCTGCGCCTCCGGCATCACCTGGATGTTCATCTCCCACTTGGGGAAATTGCCGTCATCGATGGCATTGTAGAGGTCTTCCTGGAAGCTCTCGCGGGTCTCGCCGACGATTTTCTCGGCCTGCTCGTTGGTGTAATTCGCGATCGGCTGCTGGCAGCGGAAGTGGAACTTCACCCAGAACCGCTCGCCCGCATCGTTCCAAAGCGAATAGGTGTGCGAGCCGTAGCCATGCATGTGCATCGGGTTCTTCGGAATGCCCCGGTCCGACATCAGGATGGTGACCTGATGCACCGATTCCGGCTGGCCGGCCCAGAAATCGAACATCGCCTCGGGCGAGCGCAGGTTGGTCTTGGGGTGGCGCTTCTGCGTGCGGATGAAGTCGGGAAACTTGAAGGCGTCGCGGATGAAGAAGATGGGGGTGTTGTTGCCCACCATGTCCCAGTTGCCTTCCTCGGTATAGAACTTCAGGGCAAAGCCGCGCACGTCCCGCTCGGCGTCCGCCGCGCCCTGTTCGCCCGCCACCGTGGACCAGCGCGACAGGATCTCGCAGCTGTTGCCGACCTTCGAGAAGAGCTGGGCGCGGGTGTAGCGGCTGATGTCATGTGTCACCGTGAAGGTGCCCTGCGCCCCCCAGCCCTTGGCGTGGACGACGCGTTCGGGAATGCGCTCGCGGTTCTGGTGGGCGAGCTTCTCGATGAGCTGGTAGTCCTCCAGCAGCACCGGGCCGCGCGGGCCGGCGGTGGCCGAGGTCTCGTTGCTCGGAACCGGCGCACCGGCGGATGTGGTCAGTCGCTTGCTCATGACGTCCTCCGTGGATCTGAGGCGAAAATGCCTTGCTGTCGGATCAACTAGAGGGGACGGCATAAGTTCCCAATTGCAGAATCCTGTTGCAGTGATAAGAATTTCTTATGTCTTTGACCCTCCGACAACTCAGCTATTTCCGGGCGCTCGCCGAGCAGCGCAACTTCCGGCGGGCGGCGGAATCCTGCAACGTTTCGCAACCGGCGCTCTCGGTGCAGATCCGCGAGCTCGAGGCCGCGCTGAACGGGCCGCTGGTCGAGCGGCAGGCCCGCGACGTGGTGCTGACGCCCTTCGGCCGCGAGGTGCTGGACAGCGCCGAGCGCATCCTCGCCGAAGTGGCGGGACTGGAACATGCGGCGCGGCGGCGGGGCGGGCTGACCGGCAAGCTGTCGCTGGGGGTGATCCCGACCATCGCGCCCTATTTCCTGCCCGAGGCGCTGGCTGCGCTCCGGGCCGAGGACATCTCGCTCGACGTCGAGGTGACCGAGACCAAGACCGAAACCCTGCTGGCGCGGCTTGCGGACGGGGCGCTCGACGCGGCGCTGGTCGCGCTGCCGATCGAGCAGGAGGGGATCGAGGTGCTGCCGCTCTTCGAGGACCGCTTCCTGCTCGCCGGCAGCGCCGCGCGGCTCGATCAGATCAGCCGTGTGTCCAGCCCCGAGGGGCTGGCGGAAAGCCAGCTGCTGCTGCTCGAGGATGGGCATTGCCTGACCGACCAGGCGCTGGCGGTCTGCGGGCGTGGCAGGGGAAACGCGCGGATCAACATGGGCGCGACCTCGCTCTCGACGCTGTCGCGGCTGGTGGCGGCGGGGTTCGGGCTGACGCTCATGCCGGAGGTGGCCGCGCTGACCGAACTGCGCGCCTCGCCGGGGATGCGCCTGCGCCGCTTCGCCGAGCCCGAGCCGGCGCGGATCATTGCCCTGGCGCGGCGCGCGTCGAGCCACCGCGAGGGCTGGTTCACCGAACTGGCGGACGTTCTTCAGACTGTGGGCGAGGGCTTGGTCGCACAGGTGCGGCAAAGCGACGAGGTCGGCAGCGCTGCGGGGCGAACTGCGGGGTGAGCAGGGCCTCTGCAAGCAACGAGGGCCGGCTGCACGTATGAAGCCGCGCAGCGGGCTGCGCGGCTTCCTGGTCCCTAGGCGGAACTTCCACCCCGGCCGTGATCGCTGGGGAGACGAGGGTGCCATGGGCGGGCAGAACCGTTTCAGGACTTTAGGATTGGAGCCTTGGGACGCGGCTCCCTTCCTGGGAGACCCGGCGTTGAGGGAAATTTAACGCCGAGCCGTAAAGACGCTTGGTCGACCGAGCGGGACTCGTAACAACTGATGATTCTAAATGACGTCAGACTGGTAACAGGGGCAGAATACAGGCTTTGTTCGGCACGCCTATCCTCGATTTTGAGTGTTTCAGGGTGGTAACAGAAGACCTTGCTGCGGTGCCGCAAGGTAATGCGTGGAAAACATGGGCTAAATCTTGCCGATCTCGTGGCGGACCCTTGCTTGTCGCAAACGCAGTGTTTCCAAAAAGTGAACTCAGGGCTGCGATCTGTCGTCGATACTTGCGCAAAAGGGGCAGGGCGCGCGCGCTTTGACATCTCCGATGCCGCCTGTGTCCCGAGGTTATGCTCGTGCCGGAGACTTGCCTTGATCCGAAACCTCTCAATCGCGGTTCTGGTCTGCCTTTGTGCCGCGCAGGTTCAGGCGCAGGCGCAAGCAAAGGCAAAGGTGGGGTTTCCTCAAGGCACCTTCGGCACGGTGCTCAGCGGTTCGGTCACCGGCCACGGCTTCCTGGACTACCAGCTGGATGCGCGGGAGGGGCAGGCGCTCACCTTCGCCTTGACGGTGACCCGAACCGACGGCGACGGCACGGCCTATCTCAACGTGCTGCCACCCGGCAGTACGGGGGCGGCGATCTATGTCGGGTCGATGGACGAGGATGGCACAGAAACCGTCTCTCTGCCCGAGGATGGGACCTACACGCTCCGGGTCTACCTCATGGGCAACGACAGGGACGCGGGTAAGACGGTCGGCTTCGATCTCGATGTCTCGATCCGCTAGGCGCAGGGCGATCCGCAGCGAAGGGCGGATCGGCCGAGCAATTCTGGAAGGAGTGTAATATTTTGATGAAACGCAATGACATGGTTGATTTTACTTTGGGGTAGTCTGATACTTCCCGCATGAGGCGAGCGTTTCTTGTTGTGACCGCCTCCATTTAACTGTGTTGCGCCCGGAATTCGGTCGGCCGTTTTGATTTGGTCGCCAAGTCGCACGAAAGCAAGGACCGGTCGCCCCACGCGCTCGGGGCATGTCGGGCAGAATAAGTGGTTCGAATTTTACCCCCAATTTTCTAGGGAGATTTTCATGAAACGGACACTGTTGACGACCGTGGTCGTCGGTTCCGCATTGGCTTTCGGGCCAGCGGCCTGGGCGCAGGACGGCACCGCAGAAAAGCCGAACATTCTGGTGATCTTCGGGGATGACATCGGCCAGACCAACCTCTCGACCTACAGCTTCGGCCTGATGGGCTACACCACGCCAAACATCGACCGGATCGCCAATGAGGGCGCCAAGTTCACGGATTACTACGCCGAGCAGAGCTGCACCGCCGGCCGCTCGACCTTCCTCACCGGCCAGTCGACGCTGCGCACCGGCCTGTCGAAGGTGGGCCTTCCGGGGGCCAACGCCGGGCTTCAGGCCAAGGACGCGACGCTTGCCTCGGCGCTCAAGGACCTGGGCTATGCCACCGGCCAGTTCGGCAAGAACCACATGGGCGACCGGGACGAGTTCCTGCCCACCGCGCATGGCTTCGACGAGTTCTTCGGCAACCTCTACCACCTCAACGCCGAGGAAGAGCCCGAGCAGTTCAACTATCCGAAGGACCCGGAGTTCCGCGAGCGCTTCGGTCCGCGCGGCGTGCTGCACTCTTACGCCGACGGCGAGATCGAGGACACTGGCCCGCTCACCCGCAAGCGCATGGAGACGGTGGACGAGGAAACCGCCGCCGGGGCCATCGACTTCATGAAGCGCGCGGTGGAATCGGGCACGCCCTTCTTCACCTGGTACAACACCACGCGGATGCACTACAAAACCCACGTCCGCGCCGAGAACCGGAGCGAGCCGGGGCTGACCGCACCGACCGAATACGCCGACGGCATGGTCGAGAATGACGGGGTGGTCGGCTCGGTGCTCGACGCGCTCGACGAGCTGGGCGTCGCCGACAACACCATCGTCGTCTACACCACCGACAACGGGCCGCACCAGAACACCTGGCCCGATGCCGGCACCACGCCGTTCCGCTCGGAAAAGAACACCAACTGGGAAGGCGCCTACCGCGTGCCCGCGCTGATCCGCTGGCCCGGCGTCATCGAGCCCGGCACGGTCTACACCGACATCTTCTCGGGTCTTGACTGGTTCCCGACCCTGATGGCCGCCGTTGGCGACACCGACATCAAGGAGCGCCTGCTTGCCGGCACCACGATCGACGGCAAGGAGTACAAGAACTACCTCGACGGCTACAACCAGCTCGACTACCTCACCGGCAAGACCGAGGAGGGCGCGCGCGACGAGTTCTTCTATCTCAACGACGACGGCGAGATCGTCGGCCTGCGCTACGAGAACTGGAAGGTGGTCTTCAAGGAGCAGCGCATGAAGGGCACCATGGCCGTCTGGGCCGAACCCTTCACCGAACTGCGCGTGCCCAAGATGTTCGACCTGCGTGCCGACCCCTACGAGCGGGCCGACATCACATCGAACACCTATTGGGACTGGCTGAGCGATCACGCCTACCTCGTCGCCCCGGCGTCGATGGAGATCGCCAAGTTCTTCGAGACCTTCAAGGAGTTCCCGCCGTCGCAGCGGCCGGACAGCTTCTCGATCGACCAGATCCAGGAAGAGCTGAACAACAGTCTCAGCAGCCTCGGCAGCCAGTAGGCGCCGCCGTCATCGGGGAGGGCCGCCAGCGCGGCCCTCTCGCTCCATTCAAGATTGCAGCCGGACCGCGCCAGGCGCTCTTCCGGCAAAGGGATTGTCCTCATGATGCATCCGAGATTTCTCGCGGGCGTCGCAGCCGTGGCGCTTCTCGCCGCTGGCTCCGCCCTTGCCGACCCGCTGCCCTCGTGGAACGACACCGGGGCCAAGCAGGCGATCATCGATTTCGTCGACGGCGTGACCGACCCCTCTTCGGACAGTTTCGTCCCCGAGGAGGACCGCATCGCCGCCTTCGACAACGACGGCACGCTCTGGACCGAGCAGCCGGTGTATTTCCAGGCGCTCTACGCGCTCGACGTGCTGCAGGAGAAGGCCAAGGCCGATCCCGGCATCCTCACCACGCCCGCGCTCGAGGCCGGCGCCAAGGGCGACGTGGGCGGCATCCTCGCGACCGGCATGGAGGGGCTCTTGGAAGTGGTCAACGTCTCGCACTCCGGCCTGACCGTGGACGAGTTCCAGGCCGACGCGCTCGACTGGCTCACGAACTACACCCATCCGACGACGAAGAAGCCTTATGTCGAAATGGTTTACCAGCCGATGCTCGAGCTGTTGAGCTACCTGCGCGACGAGGGGTTCACCACCTATATCGTCTCGGGCGGGGGCATCGACTTCATCCGCGCCTTCGCCGAGGACACCTATGGCATTCCGCCGTGGCAGGTGGTCGGCACAGAGGGCAACACCGCCTACGAAGTGGTCGACGGGCTGCCGATGCTGACCAAGAACGGCGGCGTCACCTTCATCGACGACAAGGAGGGCAAGCCGGTCGGCATTGCCCGCCACATCGGCCGCAAGCCGATCTTCGCCGCGGGCAACTCGGATGGTGATTTCGCCATGCTCGAATACACCACCTCGGGCGAGGGGCCGTCCTTCGGCCTGCTGGTGCATCACACCGATGCGGCGCGCGAGTTCGCCTATGACCGCGAGGGGCACATCGGCACCCTGAACCGCGGGCTCGACGAGGGGCCGGGTCTTGGCTGGACCATCGTCGACATGGCGCAGGACTGGGCCAAGGTATTCCCCACCGAGTGACGTGCGCTGAAAGGTAAGGGCGGTATGGAAGGCATGACCGAAAGCGGTGCGCGGGCGCAGATCGAGGCGCTGCGCGCCCGTATGGGCGAGGCGATCATCGGCCAGCGCGAGGTGATCGAGCGGCTGCTGATCGGCCTCTTGGCCAATGGCAACCTGCTGGTCGAGGGGCTGCCGGGGCTGGCCAAGACTCGCGCGATCAAGGCTTTGGCGCGCAACCTCGAATGCGACTTCAGCCGCATCCAGTTCACCCCCGACCTGCTGCCCTCGGACGTCACCGGCACCGAGGTCTACTACCAGGGCGAGGGCGGCGGCGAGTTCCGTTTCGAGGCCGGGCCGATCTTTGCCAACCTCGTGCTGGCCGACGAGATCAACCGCGCCCCGGCCAAGGTGCAGGCGGCGCTTTTGGAGGCGATGGAAGAGCGGCAGGTGACCGTGGCGGGCACCACCCACAAGATGGAGCCGCTGTTCATGGTCATGGCGACGCAGAACCCCATCGAGCAGGAGGGCACCTATCCGCTGCCCGAGGCGCAGATGGACCGGTTCCTGATGCATGTGAACATCACCTATCCGCCGGTCGAGGACGAGGTCGAGGTGATCCGCCTCGTGCGCGCCGAGGAGATCGCCGCGCAGGGCGGGACCGGCAAGGCGGCAGGCGGGGCACCGGCCCCGATCCCGCAGGAGGCGGTCTTTGCCGCCCGCCGCGAGATCGCCGCGCTGCGCGTTGCGCCCGAGATGGAGCGCTACATCGCCGATCTGGTCAATGCCACCCGCGTGCCCGCAGAGTTCGGCGACGACCTGAAACGCTGGATCGAAGTGGGCGCCAGCCCGCGCGCCTCGCTGGCGCTCGACAAATGCGGTCGCACCCACGCCTGGCTCGCCGGCCGCGACTACGTCGACCCCGAGGACATCCGCGCCGTGGTGCCCGACGTGCTGCGCCATCGCCTCGGCCTTTCCTACGAGGCGCAGGGCGAAGGCATCAGCCCCGACGCGGTGGTCGCCGAGATCGTCCGGCAGGTGGCGCTGCCCTGAGGGGGGACACGATGAAGGACCGCGCCGCCCGCATCCGCACCGGCACCCTGCGCAAGGCTCCGCAGGTCACGGATGATCCGCGCATCCACACCGATCTTGCCTATCTGCGCAGCCTCGAAGGGCCGGCGCGGGGCCTCAGCTTCCTGCCGCGCCAGCCGGCGCAGTCGGTGCTCAACGGCCGCCACGCCTCTCGGCTGCGCGGGCGCGGGCTCAACTTCGAGGAGTTGCGCGACTACCTGCCCGGCGACGACATCCGCGCCATCGACTGGAAAGTTACCGCCCGGACGGGAAAACCGCATGTCCGCGTGATGACCGAGGAACGTGACCGCCCGGCGCTGATCGTCGTCGACCAGCGCATGTCGATGTTCTTCGGCACCCGCCGCGCGATGAAATCCGTCACCGCTGCCGAGGCCGCGGCGATGACCGCCTTCCGCATCCTCGATCAGGGCGACCGGGTTGGGGGCATCGTCTTCGGGGATGAACTTCTGGCCGAGGTCCGCCCGCAGCGCAGCCGCGCCGCGCTCAATCGGTTTCTCACCGCGCTGGCCGAGGCAAACCATCTGCTGCACGCCGAGGCGCCCAATGTCGCCCCCATCGGCCTGACCGAGGTGCTGCGCGCCGTGGCGCGGATCGCCAGCCGCAACCATCTGATCATCGTGCTCAGCGACTTCGACGGCATCGACGCCGAGACCGACCGCATCGTCTCGGGGCTGGCCCGCCACAATGACCTGATCCTCGTGCCGGTGACCGATCCCAGCGCCGGCGAGATTCCCGCGGGGCTGAAGCTCATCGTCACGGATGGCGAGTTGCAGGCCGAGATCGACACAGCCGTGCCCGGCACCCGCAAGGGGCTCGTCGAGATGTCGAAGGGGCGGCTGGGAGAGGTGCTCGACTGGCAGCGCCGCTTCGGGGTGTCGATCCTGCCGCTCTCGGCGGGAGAGGAGACGCTGCCGCAGATGCGCCGCCTGCTGGGGCTCGGCCCGCGATGAACGAGGAGGAGCCGCAGGCCGAAACCCTGATCACGCTGGTCAACCAGTTGATCGAGCCCGAGGCGCCGCCGCCGGTGCCGCTGACGCCGCAGACATGGGGCTGGGCGGCGCTGGGGCTGATCCTGCTGGCGCTGGCGCTCTGGGGGCTGTGGCGCTGGTATCGATACCACGCGGCCAATGCCTATCGACGCGCGGCGCTGGCCGAGCTGGCCGCCACCGACACAACCGCCGCGCTCGCCGCCATCCTCCGCCGCGCCGCGCTGGCGGCCTATCCCCGTGCCGAGGTCGCCTCGCTGACCGGGAATGACTGGACGGCCTTTCTGTCGCGCACGGGCAAGGGGGCCTTCCCCGAAGCGGCGGGGGAGGAGCTGCGCCGTGCGCCCTACCGCGACCCGCAGGCCGCGCCTTCGCCCGCGCTGCGTCACGCCGCGCTGCGCTGGCTGAAGACCCATCGCGCTGCGCCCGCCGGCACCCGGACCGCGGAGGCGCGCGCATGATCTCGCTCGCCGCGCCCTGGCTCCTGCTGCTCCTGCCGCTGCCGCTGCTCGTCCGCTGGCTGGTGCCACCCCACCGCGAGCGCGAGAGCGCGCTGCGCTTCCCGTTCTTCCGGCGCATGGCCGAGGCCGCGGGGGCCGAGCCGCGCGCCGGGGCGGTAGTGCTGTCGCGCCCGATGGTCTCGGCGATCACCGCCGCGCTCTGCTGGGGGCTGGTGGTGCTCGCGCTGGCCCGGCCCGAGCGCGTTGGTGCGCCGATCACCATCGAGACCGCGGCGCGCGACGTGGTTCTGGCGATCGACATCTCGGGCTCGATGGACGCCAGGGATTTCGCCACGTCCGACGGGGAGCGGATCCAGCGCCTCGCCGGGGTGCGGCAGGTGGTGCGGGCGTTCGTTGCCGGCCGCGAGGGCGATCGCATGGCGCTGATCGTCTTCGGCACGGCGGCCTATCTGCAGGCGCCGCTGACTGACGATCTGACCACGATCACCGAGCTTCTGGACCGCACCGAAGTGGGCATGGCCGGGCCGCACACGGCCTTTGGGGACGCCATCGGTCTGGCCATCCGCACCTTCGAGGCCAGCGACATCGACCAGCGGCTGCTGATCCTGCTTTCCGACGGCTCGGATACGGCCAGCCGCATGAGCCCGGTGAATGCCGCCGAGATCGCCGCCGACCGCGGCGTCGAGATCTTCGCCATCGGGGTCGGCGACCCCGAAGCCACGGGGGAAAATCGCGTCGACCTTGCGGCGCTGCAAGCCGTGGCCGAGCGCACCCGCGGCCAGTACTTCTTTGCCGAGGACGCGGCGGCGCTCGAGGCGGTCTACGCCCGCATCGATCAGCTGGCCCCGCGCGAGACCGAAACCCTGTCGTTCCGTCCGCGCCTGTCGCTGAGCTGGATCCCTCTGGGGCTGGCGTCGCTGCTCGGGCTGGCCTCGGTGGTGTGGCTGCAACTGCGCGGGCGCGCGCGGCGTCGCGGCGCGCGCCCGGCGGAGGAGGCAGCATGAGCGATCTGCCACTCTATCTCGAGGCCTTTCACTTCCTGCGTCCGCTCTGGCTGCTGCTGATCCCTCTCGTGCTGCTGATGTGGTGGTGGGTGCGCCGCCCGGCGCGGCGCAGCGCGATGTCCACCGAGGGAATTGCCCCGCATCTGCGCGAGGCGCTGACCGTGGGCCGTGCACAGCGCCGCCGCCTCACGCCGATCGACAGCACCGCCGCGATCCTGATCCTCGGGGCGCTCGGCGCGGCGGGGCCGAGCTGGTCGCGCCAGCCTGATCCCTTTGCCGCGCAGTCGGCGCCCGCGGTGATCGTGCTGGCGGTGACCCCCGGCATGGAGGCGACCGACCTGCCGCCCTCGCGGCTCGAGCGCGGCAAGCAGAAGATCCGCGATTTCCTCGAACTGCGCGCCGGCGCGCGCACGGCGCTGGTGGCCTATGCGGGCAGTGCCCATGTGGTGCTTCCGATGACCGAGGATGCGCAGGTCATGGTGCCCTATCTCGAGGGTCTGAGCCCCGAGATCATGCCGCGCGAGGGGACGGTCGCGGGCGAGGCGCTGGCGCTGGCCGAGGCGATGCTGGCCGAGGAAGGCGCGCCGGGCGGTATACTCTTCGTCACCGATGCTCTCGATCCCGCCGACGTGGCGGCGCTGGACGCCAGCGCGGCACCTCTGGCGGTGCTCTCGACCCGGCCAGAAGGCAGCCGCGACAGGGGGCTCGACGCGCTCTCGGCCCCGGTGATCGCGGTGACGCCCGACCCCTCCGACATCCGCAGGCTCGACGGGCTGCTCAACGCCGCCTACCGCCGCGCGCAGCTTGATGACGTGGACCAGCCCTGGGAGGATCGCGCGCATTGGCTGGCCTGGCCGGCCGCGGTGATCCTGCTGCTCTGGTTCCGCCGCGGCTGGACGATGCGCTGGGTGGTGATCGCGGCGCTGGGACTCATGGCCGTGCCGCAGGGCGCGCGGGCCGAGGGCGTCGCGGACTGGTTCCTGACCCCCGACCAGCAGGGGCGCATCGCCTACGACCGCCGACAGTACGCGCGCGCCGCAGAACTGTTTGTCGATCCGCTCCGGCGCGGCCATGCGCTCTACCGCAGCGGGCAATACGAGGCGGCGGTGGAGGTGCTGGACCGGGTCGAGACGGCGCAGGCCGCCTTCATCCAGGGGCTGGCCGAGATCAAGGGCCACAACTACCGCGACGGGGTGCGCGCCTTCGAGGCGGCGCTCGCGCGCGACCCGGACTATCCCGGCGCGGCGGAAAACCTCGCAACCGCGACGCGTATCGTGGCCTATGTCGAGGCGGCGCAGGAGGCTTCGGATACTGGCGAAGATCAGGGAATCGGCGCCGACGAAGAGGTCTATGACAACGAGAGCGGGCAGGGCGAGGAGACCGAGCGCGAGGCTGGCAGCGAAGGCGGCGGCGGGCTGCTGACCGCGGATCAGTGGATGAACACCGTCGACACGCGCACCGAGGACTTCCTGCGGCTGCGCTTCGCGCTAGAGGCGGCACAGCCGCCTCAAAGTGCCAATACGGCGGCACCAGCGGGGTCCACTCCCGCCGCCCCGGAAGAACCGGCAGAGGAGGGGGGAAAGTGATGCGCCTGCTCCTGCTTCTGCTGCTGGTCCTGCCCGGTGTTGTCCGGGCGCAGGACGCCGAGACCATGCCGCAGCTCATTGTCGACTTCCCCGAGACCGAGGCGATCCCCGGCCAGTCGCTCAGCCTGCGGCTGACCGTGCTGGTGCCGACCTTCATGCCGAAGCCGCCGGTCTGGCCGAGCCTCGAGGCACCGAACCTGCTGGTGCGCCTGCCGTCGCGCTCGACCAACCCCGTGTCCGAGCGGGTGAACGGCGAGACATGGGCGGGCATTTCGCGGCATTATCGCATATCGCCGATGGTGCCGGGGCAGGTCGTGCTGCCACCACAGGAGGTGCTGGTCACGTGGCAGGACCTTAAGGCAGGCGAGGCGCGACAGGCCACGCTGACCACCGGGCCGATCGCTTTTGCGGGGGTGGTGCCGGAGGGCGCCGAAGGGCTCGATCCCTTCATCGCCGCCGCCGATCTGACTCTCACGCAGCAGATCGAGGGGGAGCCCGCCGCGATGGTGCCCGGCGACAGCCTCAAGCGGCAGGTGACGGTCAAGGTGACCGGCGTTTCTCCGATGTTCCTGCCGCAGCTGCTGGCGCCGGTGGAACTGCCGGGGGTCGCCGCCTACCCGGACGCGCCGCAGCTTTCCGAAACCGACGACCGGGGCGCGCTCAGCGGGTCGCGGGTGGAGAGCGTCACCTATCTTGCCGAGGCGGGCGGCGGTGGCGCGCTGCCGGAGATCAGGCTCGACTGGTACGACACGGACGACGGGGTGGTGAAGACCGCCTCTGCCTCCGGCCTTGAGCTGCGGATCGACGGTCCGCCACCGGGGCGGAGCGCGCCGCTGGAGCCGGCGCGGCTCGCGCTGCTGGCGGGGGCTGCGCTGGTCGGTCTGGCGGTGCTCTGGCTCGGGCTGCGCATCCTGCGTCCCGCCCTGTCGCGGCGGCGCGCGCTCCGGCGCAGTGCCTACCTGACCTCGGAGCGGCACGCATGGCGCGGGCTGATGCAGGCAATCCGCGCGCGCGACCACGCGGCGCTGCGCCCGGCGCTCGATCTCTGGGCCGAACGGGTGGTGGGGCCGGACCCGCGCCGCGCCGCGCCGGTCGAGGCGGCGCTGCTGGCGCTGGGGGCGCAGCGTTATGGCGGGGGGGCCGGCAGCGCGGGGGAGACGGGATGGTCCACCCTGCGCGGCGCGCTCGAGGCCGCCCGGCCGCGCGGCCCGCAGGCAGCCGCGCGCACCGCCCTGCCGCCGCTCAATCCGGGTGGGGCGCTCTAGAGGCCCTTGTCCTGCAGCCAGCCGGTGACGATCTCGGTGAGCCGCGCGCCGGAGAAGGAGGAAAAATGCCCGCCGTGCACGATGCGCACCGGCAGCGTCGCGAGGCGCTGCATCGAGCGGATGTAGGCCTCGGCGTCGGCATGGTAGGTGTCTTCGATCAGCGGCCCGTCATAGACGATGTCGCCGGAGATCAGCACGCCCGAGGCCTCTTCCCAGAGCGCGATGCCGCCGGGGCTGTGGCCGGGCGTATGGATCACTTCGAAGTTCCGGTCGCCGAGGTCGATGATGTCGCCGTCTTCCAAGAGCCGCGTCGCGGGCGCGCCCTTCACCGCGTAGCTGGTCGAGCTGTAGGGCACGTCGGGCAGCGCGTCGAAGATCTCGTCTGTCACGTAAGGGTCGGCGAGGGTGTTCCGGCGGGAGGGCTGCGCGAGGATGTCGGCCTCGGCAGAATGGCAGAGGCGGCAGGGAAACTCGTGGTGGCAGCCGATGTGGTCGAAATGGGTGTGGCTGGCGACGGCATCCAGCGGACGCTCCGAGACCAGCGGGACCCATTCGCGCAAGCTGACCACGCCCATGCCGCTGTCGACCATCAGATCGCGGTCGCGCCCGCGCACGTGCCAGATGTTGCAGCGGTAGAACTCCTGGATGAAGGGCTCGTCGATCCAGGTGATGCCGTCGCCGACGGCGCGCTGGCGGTACCAGTCCCTGGGCGGGATGCGGGTCTTCATGCGGCGGCCTTCGCTTTGGGGGACAACACCACGGGGTTGCGGCCGAAAAGCTCGACCTCGGCGCCGGGCCGGGGGTGCTCACCCTGCGGCAGATGCGCGGTAAGCAGCAGGTCCGGCGCAGCCACCGGGCGGAAGTGGCAGCGGTGGTAGGAGCCGTAGAAGGCCGCCTCCACCAGTGTGGCGCGGCCGAGGCTGAACTCGCCCGCAAAGCCGATGCTCTCGGGGCGCAGGCAGAGCATGCCTTCGGCGGGCGGGATGGCGAGCGGGCCGAGCGGCGATGTGACCCCCTCGGCGGCGGGGCTGACGGGGATGCGATTGGTCTCGCCCATGAAGTCCGCCGAGAACATGGTCTTCGGGGTCAGGTAGACCTCCTCGGGGGTGCCGCAATGCTCGATGCGGCCGTGGTTCATCACCACGATGCGGTCGGCGATGGCCATGGCCTCCTCCTGGTCGTGGGTCACGTGCACGAAGGTGGTGCCGACGCGGCGCTGGATCGCCTTCAACTCCTCCTGCATCTGGCGGCGCAGCTTGAGATCGAGCGCGCCGAGTGGCTCGTCGAGCAGCAGCACGTCGGGCTCGACCGCCAGCGCGCGGGCCAGCGCAACCCGCTGGCGCTGGCCGCCCGAAAGCTCGTGCGGGCGCCGCGCGGCCTTGTCGGCGAGGCCGACCATATCCAGCATCTCCAGCGCCTTGGCATTGCGCGCCGCCTTGGCCATGCCGCGCATGCGCAGGCCGAAGGCGACGTTGTCGCGCAGGCTCATGTGCGGGAAGAGCGCGTAATCCTGGAACATGGTGGTGGTGGGCCGGTCCTTCGGTGCGACATGGGTCATGTCGCGCCCGCCGATCAGCACCTGCCCCTCGGAGGGCGTCAGGAAGCCGCCGATGATCGACAGCAGCGTGGTCTTGCCGCAGCCCGAGGGGCCGAGCAGCACGATGAACTCGCCCGCGGCGATCTGCAGGTCGACCCGGTGCAGGGCGGTGAAGCTGTTGAACCGGTGCTCGACGGCCTTGATGTGCACATCCGCGGTCATTTCGATCCCTTTCGGAAAAGCGTGAGTTCGAGCGTCACCACCACGATGACCGAGACGAGGAAGACCAGAGAGCCGACGGCATTGGTCGCGGGCGAGAGCCCCGAGCGCAGCATCGACCAGATCTCGACCGGCAGGGTCACGTCGAAGCGGGTCAGCAGGAAGGCGATGATGAACTCGTCCCAGCTGAAGGTGAAGGCGAGGAAGAAGGCGGCGGCGAGCGCCGGGGTCAGCATCGGGGCTGCGACGAACCAGAGGACCTGCCATTCGCGGGCACCGAGGTCGCGCGCGGCTTTCAGCGCGCTCTTCTGGTGCTCGCCGATGGCGGCGTAGAGGATGGCGAAGCAGAGCGGCAGGTTGATCACCACGTGGCCGATGCCGGTGGCCAGAAGCGAGGGGCGGATGCCGATCTTGTTGAACATCTGCAGGAGGCCGAGCGCGATGATCAGGTAGCTGACGGTCATCGGCGCGATCAGCAGGCCGCGCATCAGCACCGAGCCGGGCAGCACCACGCGGGCAAGTCCCGAGGCGGCGAGAAAGCCCAGCGTCAGCGCCACCAGCGACGACAGCAGCGCCACGATCAGCGAGTTGCCGAGCGCCTCCATCATGGCGCGGTCGGTGAGGATTTTCGCGTACCATTCGAAGGTCACGCCCTTGAACGGCGGCACCGGCAGGCGGCCGTCCTGGAAGGAGAAGATCACCAGCGTCACCACCGGCAGCAGGATGAAGCCGAAAAGCGCGACGAGATAGGCCAAGGAGAGGTATTTCATCACACGCGCTCCATCTTCAGCCAGCGCGCGCAGGCGGCATAGGCGAGCGTCACGATGACCATCAGCACCACCGACAGCGCCGAGGCCATGGGGAAGTCTCCGCGGCGTCCGAGCTGCAGCATGATGAGCTGCGGCAGGGTCAGCTCGTTGTTGCCGCCGAGGATCTGCGGCGTGATGTAATCGCCGATGCAGAGCACGAAGGTCAGGAAGGCGCCGGTCATCACGCCGGGCAGGGTGAGCGGCAAAATCACCAGCCGGATCACCTGCCACCGCGATGCGCCGAGGTCCTCGGCGGCGCGGGCGTAGTTCGGCGAGAGCTGGATCAGGTTGGAATAGATGGTGAGCGTGAGGAGCATCACGAAGAAATGCACGAAGCCGATGATCGTGGCCGAGCGGGTCGCCATAATCTGCACCGGTTCCGCCAGCAGGCCCAGACCGACGAGCGCGTTCATCACCACGCCCTTTTCGCCCAGCACCAGCGCCCAGGAATAGGAGCGCACCACGTAGGAGGTCCAGAACGGCAGCACCGCCAGCAAGAGCGCCATGCGCCGCCAGCGGGCGGGCACGCGGGTGGCGATGATCCAGGCCAGCGGCCAGGCCAGCAGAACCGAGATGACCGTGACCACCGCGGTGATCTCGAGCGAGACGAAGATGCCCCGCCGCAGCGACGGGTCGGTGAAGATCCGCAGGTAGTTGCCAAGGTCATGGCCCTGCACGATCTCGCGCCCCTCGAGGTGCGCGAGGCTCATCATCACCATCGCCGCGAAGGGGATGGCGAAGAAGCCCAGCGTCCACAGCAGCGCGGGAGCGACCAAGGCCGCTCCCTGACGTTTTTCCTGTTTCTCGATGCTCATCTGGCTCTCTTAGTTCTGGAGCATGTCGGTCCAGAGGTCCTGCATCGCGGCATCGGTGTCCGCATCGGGCACCGGGTAGAGCTGCGCACGGGCAAGGTAGTCCGGCTGGTCGTCCCAGCGCAGGATCGCCTTCTGCTCATCCGTCAGAACGTCGCCAGCCGCCTTGTTGGCCGGCATGCCCCAGTAGCAGGACGATGTCGCGAGCCGCGCCTGGCCTTCGGGGGAGGTGATGTACTTGATGAACTCCAGCGCCAGCTCGGGCTTCTCGGTGCCCTCGACGATGGCCAGCGACTGCGCCCACAGGAGGCCGCCTTGCTCTGGGATGGTCCAGTCGAGGTCGGGGTTCTCGGCGTTCAGCACGGCGGTCAGCCACTCGCCGCCACCGATCAGCACGTCGACCTCGCCGGTGGCCAGCGCGGTCTGGCTGCCGACCACGTCCGAGACCTGCTTCGAGGCGGCGTTCAGCTTCATCAGCGGCTCGCGGATGGTGTCCAGCGCGGCGGCGTCGAGATCCGCGGTCTTGATGCCCGCCTCGAGCCCGACGAGGCCCAGCACCGGCAGGTAGTAGTCATAGATGGCGATGCGGCCGTCATACTTGCCAGACCAGAGCGCATCGAGGTTTTGCATGTCCGCCGGGTCCACCGCGGCCTTGTTGTAGGCGATGGTATTGTAGCCGAACTTCTCGGTCACCGCGTAGCTGGTGCCGTCGATGGTCGTGTGGTCGGCCAGCACGGCCTCGGGGAAGTAGCTGGAGGTGTTCAGCTGGTCCGCGGGCAGCGGGGCGAGCAGCCCGCGCTCGACGGCGCGGCCCACGTCCACCGCATCGATCACCATCACGTCCCAGTCGCCGGGACGGGACTGTTCCAGCAGGGTGAGACCCGCGGCTGTGCCTTCGTATTCCTTCACGTTGACCCGCACGTCATGCGCCTCTTCGAAGGGTTGCAGCAGCTCGGGGTCGGCGTGGTCGCACCAGATCAGCGCGTTCAGGTCCTCGGCCTGCGCGGCGGAGGCGAGTCCGGCGGTCACGGCAAGAATCGAGCAGGTGTGTTTCAGTGCCATTTTTTTCCTCTCCTGTCGGCGGTGCGGGCGACGTTCTCCGCCCTGCTTCCGGAAAAAAGTTGAACCGGTTCAGTTTTGCAGTCAATATCAATTTTAGAGTGACCAAGGAGGCCCCATGGCCGGACTGCGCGAAAGACAGAAAGCGAAACGCCATCGTGCCATAATTCAGGCGGCGAGCACGCTTTTTAAGCAGAACGGATACGAGGCGGCGCGGATCGAGGCGATCGCCGAGGTCGCCGAAGTCTCGGTCGGGACGTTTTACAACTACTTCGAGCACAAGGCGGACCTGCTGCTGGCCATCGTGACGATGGAGGTCGAAGAAGTGCTGAACCAGGGCGAGGGGGTTGTCGCCGCCCCGCCGGGCGACGCCTACGAGGCGATCTGCGCGCTGGTCGCAACCTATTACGATCACTCGCTGGTCTACCTGACCAAGGAGATGTGGCGCACCGCCATGGCCTTCTCGATCCAGAGCCCGGATACGCCCTTCTCGCGGCGCTACCGCGAGCTGGATCACCAGTTGTCGGAACAGGTGGTGGCGCTGATGACGCGGCTGCAGCAGGGCGGGCAGCTGCGCGCGGGTGTCGACACGCGCGCCTTTGGCGAGCTGACGTTTCTCGGGCTGAACGGGCTCTTCACCACTTACACGGTCACCGAGGGCATGGCCCTGGAGGAGCTGAAGGCCGGCATGTTCCGGCAGGTCCGCGCCCTGACCGCCCAGATCGGCACGCCCGACGCGGCATAGCGCGACGGCGCGCCAGGGCGAAAAGCCGATGGTCCGGCCGTGGCGGGGACGGGCGCGCGACACGCGCGTGGCGCGGTGGGCACCATGCCTCCTGCCGTCCGCGCGGCGGGGTCACCTGCCATCGGATTTTCCGGATCGCGCGATCACGGCCTTGTTCAGGTCCGCGATCATCTTGACCACGACGCTCGACACGTTTTCCTGAGAGTTCGCGCAGTCCGCGATCGTCCGGATCGACTCCGCGGTATGGCCCAGCGAACTCACGATCTTCTCGAAGCTTTGCAGGGCGTAGCGCGAGCGCTCCGTGCCCTGGTTGACGCGCTCGCTGGAGACGATGATGAGCTTGCCGATCTCCTGCGCGGCCTTGGAACTGCGTTCGGCCAGCTTGCGCACTTCCTCGGCCACGACCGAGAAGCCCACGCCATGTTCGCCGGCGCGCGCCGCCTCGATCGCGGCGTTGAAGGCGAGAAGGTTGGTCTGGTTGGCAATCTCGGAGATCACGCGGGTGATCTCGGCGATCTCGGACGAGGATTTCTCGATGAGCTCGATCGCTTCGATGGCCGCGTTGAGGAAATCGAGCCCGTCGCTGGCGGTCCGCGTGGTCGAGTCGGAGGCCTCGCGCGAGGCGCGGGTGGCCTCTGATATCTTGCTGATCGAGGTCGAGAGCTCGGCGACGATGCCGTTCATCCGGTCGGCCTGCTTCTGGATTTCCTGCTCAAGCGTCACCTGCTGGGTGATGTCCTGGGCACATTTCACCACCCCCACCGGGCGGTTGTGGCTGTCGAGCAGGGGCGAATAGGTCGCGAGAATCCACACTTCGCGCCCGAATTTCCCGAGCCGCCGGTAGCGGCCGGTCTGGAATTTTCCCGACCGCAGGTCGGCCCAAAAGTCGCGATACTCCTCGGAGCGGATCATCTCCTGGTCGCAGAACATCGAATGATGCTGGTGCTGCACCTCGCGCAGCGAATAGCCCATCGTCCGCAGAAAGGTGTCGTTCGCGGTGATCACATGGCCTTCCATGTCGAACTGGATCATCGCCTGACTCCGGTCGATGGCGCGAAGCTGGTTCTGCGCGTCCAGTTCGTGATGCTTGCGCGTCGTGACATCCATGGCGAATTTCACCACCTTCACCGGATGGCCCGAGACGTCGAGGATCGGGTTGTAGGTGGCCTGGATCCAGACTTCGCGGCCGTCCTTGCTGAGCCGCTTGTATTCGCCCTGGTGGTAGTCGCCGTCCGCCAGAGTTTTCCAGAACTCGGCATAGCCATCGGCCTTGGTGTAGCCCGGCTCGCAGAAGACCCGGTGGTGCTTGCCCCTGATCTCGGCCTCCGTGTAGCCCATCAGATCGAGGAAGTTCCTGTTGGCACCAAGCACCGTGCCGTCGAGCGCGAACTCGATCACCGCCTGGCTTCGGTCGATCGCCGCCAGCTTGCCGCTGACCTCGGCCTGCTCCTGCATCGCGGCGGTGATGTCATAGGCGATCTGCAGCACCTTGCTGACCTTGCCTTCGCCGTCGATCACCGGCGTGTAGCTCGCGCGCAGCCAGACGCTCGCGCCATCCTTGCCCAGATGCCCGAAAACCCCCGACTGCGGGCTGCCGGACTTCAGCTTCTTCCAGAAGTCGCGCTGATCCCTGTTCTGCGCCAGTCGTGCGGGACAGAGGTCGCGATGGCGTCGCCCGACCAGCTCTTCCCGTTCGTAGCCGAGCGCCGTGAGAAAGTTGTCGTTGCCGTGGAGCATCACGCCCGAAGGGTCGAATTCGGCGATGGCGTTCGAGCGGTCGAGCGCGGTCTGCATGGCGCGCAGATCGGCGCTGCGATGGATATTCTCGGTGATGTCCTGGGCGACCTTGATGACCCGGCCGAGGTTTCCCGCGCGGTCCGGCACCGGGGTGTAGGAGGCCGCGATCCAGATCGTGCCGCCGTTCTTGCAGCGCCGCTTGTAGCTGCCGGTGACAATCTCGCCAGCGCTCAGCCGCCGCCACAGCTCGGCCTGCGCCGTGTCCTCGGTCTGGGACGGTGCGCAGAGGATGGCCTGGTTCTGCCCGAGGAGCTCGTCGGACGTGTAGCCGGTCAACTCGAGGTAGCAGGGGTTCACCTCCATGATCGTCCCGGCGGCATCGAACTCGACCACCGACATCGTTTCCTCGACGGCGGAAGCGATGCTCTGGGCGCGCCGCGTCTCGACCGTTTCCTCGGTGGCATCGCGCAGCACGAGGAAGGCGCGTTCCACCTCACCCGTCGGGCCGAGCAGCGGCACGAGCCCACCGGTGACATGGGTGCAGCCGCCGTCGTCGCGGGAAAAGTCGAGGCGGTGGCTGTCGCTGCGGCGCGCCGCGATGGTGCGCAGGATCGGTCCGATCTGCTCGGGCGAGGCGCTGAGGTCTGCCAGCTGATGGCCGACAACCGCGCTCTCCGGCCTGGACAGCATGTCTTGGGCGCGCGGGTTGCAGGAAAGCACCGTCAACTCCGGTGTCAGTTCGAGCAGCCCCTGGGTGGCGTTGATCGCTTCGAAGAAGCGGCTTCGGCGCGCTGGCTCCGACCGGGTGCCGATCAGCAGCGCCTCGGCTGGCTCCGTGCCCGCCAGCGCAAGCAGCCGGGCGGCGATCTGGTGATCATCGCGGAGCGTCAGCACCACCTCCTGCGGCGCCGCAAGATTCTTCAGCGCGGCGAGCAGTGGCGCGCCGCTGGCGAACAGCTCCTGTGGCGGGCAGGGCAGCCGGGTCTTCGCGCCCAGGATCTTGCGGGCGTCGGGCGAAAGCGCGAGGACCATCCCGTCCGACAGCCGCAGCCGCGCCGCGAAGCCCGAATTGAGAATGTCCTGGCACAGGTCTGCAAGTGACAGTCCACGCGTGAGATCGGTCACGTTTCGAGTTCCTTTTCAGAGATAGTGGAGCGAGGCTGCGCGGCGGAAGATCCACCGCACACCTGCCGCTCTGGCGACGGCTCCAGCGGGTCGAGGCCGAGAGCAATTCGACCCAGATGCGCGAGACACGTACGACCGCACGGGCGACGATGACCTTGGCCAGACAACGACGCTTCACCAAGGTCAGGCTGGTGGAGGCCAGAGGTGTTCACGCGCCATGGAATGCCCTTTCGTGTCTCGTTTCGTCTTCTTGCCAGCGCCCGTCTTCCAGGAGGGCCGTTTTCTTCCAGGAGAGCCATTTCCAGAGGCCCGTGTGATGTGATCCGTGACATGCGGCCGGGGTCACATGGGCCGATCAAGGCGACATGGTTGGTTTGGCCCTGGTCGCCTTCGGTCCGCCGATGCGCGATGGATCGCCCAAGGCGACGGATAGCGCCGAAACGATAATGCCGGGTGAACGGCACAGATGTATTTGGCTGATATTCGGTTATAAATCTCTTCGCCCGTCTTGAAGAGCCCTGATGCCCCTCGAACATCCCGCGTAGCCGCCGCGCCGTCCGATCCGCGACGAAGATCGCCGGACCACGCAAAAGCTCGGCGGAACTTGTCCGCCGGCCCAGACGCCGCATCGCTTGACCGTGGAGGCGCATCGCGGCGCGTCCGGATGCTCGGTCAGCTCCGCCAACGGCAGGTTCACGCGGCCGACCGGCCGGGTGAGCTTTGCCTTCGTGCCCCGGATCGGGTCCGCAACTTCGAGAAATGGGGGCTGAGATCCAGGTCGGGCGGAGGCGGCTTGTCCCTGGTCACATCGGCCCCCCGATGCCCGTCGCGGCCGGCAGGTCGAGCTGGGCATCGAAGACCGGGATGAATTCGCCTGTATCGGTCTTGCGCAACATCCTGTCCGCCGCCGTCCCGGCCCGGCTGCAGTGCGCCACTTCGAGAAGCCCCTCAGCAACCGCGCCAACCATGTTCTGGCCGATGCGGAAGAGCAGCACGCAGGCCTTGCCCTCTTCGAAGGCCGAGAATGCGCCGAAGAGATGCGCCATGGAAAAGATCGGGATCAGCTGATTGCGATGGCTCAGGCAGCCCATGTAAGCGTCGTGACGGACCTTGGCCTCGAGCATCGCGCGGGGCAGATGCAGGATCTCCACGATGTCGGTCAGGCGGCACCCCATCCGGCGCTGCGCCGAGTGGCAGATGAGGCACGGTCCCGCGCCCTCTGCGGCAGGGTCGGTGGCGAGGTCGTCAGGAGCCTCGTCGCTGGCGGCGATCGTCGTGCCGGCAAGCTGGACCACCGCTGGCTCCGAAAGCAGGGCGGTGCTGTCGGCGATCAGGAAATGCGTGCCGTCCTCGTGCATGTAGACGCCGGTGAACAGGTCGCTGCGCTGTGATATGGCTGGCGGCACCGCGAGGAGCCTGTTGCGCGACAGATGCGCGATATCGAAGAAGCGATCGATCTCGATGCAGATCAGCCCGCCCGCCGGGACCCGCATAGCCACCGAGGCCGACCTTTCGGGGCGGGAGGCGTTGCGTCCGAGCCCCATGAGGCGGAGGCTGTCGAGGATCGGGATCTTCTGGCCATGGTGCTCGACCACACCGTCGCAGGGCGGACAGGCCAGGGGACTCGGCAGCACCGGGCGCATCGGGATGGTCGTCTGGATCTCGGTCACGGCAAACGCAATCCCCTGGCCGGCGTAGCTGCAGAGCAGAACGGCCTGGTCCTGCTGCGACGGGCCGGTCGCGGCCGCGGTGCCGCGGTCGTGCTGCAGCGCGTAGGGCAGGCCAGGCAGGTCGAAGAGCCGCTGCGGATCGAGGAGCCCGACAACCAGGCCGTCCCTCACGAAGCTGCGCGCTCCGGCCAGAAGATCGCTTCGGCCCGACACGCCCATGTGGGTGATGCGCCCCGGCTCGAGGGCGGTCATGCCTTCCAGACTGTCGACCACAAGTCCAACCAGCCGCCCGGTCTCGGCGCTGAGGAGGATGAGCACAACGCGGTCCCGCAGCGGCAGGGTCGACGAAAGGCCGAGCAGGAGCCCTAGATCGACCAGCGGGATCGTGTCCCGGCGCAGCACCATCGCCCCCAGCAGCCCCGGTACGGGGGCCGCCAGTGTGCTGAGGGTGGCGGGAAAGGGCACTGCTTCGCGGATGCTGAGGGCCGAAACCGCCAGGCGACAGCCCGCCACATCGATGAGCCCGAAGGTCTCTCGCCGCGGAGGCGCGGGCGCGCCGTCCGCCAAAGTGGGCAGATCTGCCTTGGCGGTGGTGCTCCCGGTCTCGGGAGCGGGCGGCCCGTCGGCGCCCGTCGTGTCAAAGTCTGCCGTATCGCGCGCATGTTCGGATCGCGTGGTGGCGGCGGCCATCAGGGGCGGCAAGGGCGGATCCGCCGCGGCACCACAGGGCGCTGTCGCCAAGGGCGTGTTTTCGACGCCGGGAGCGGCATCCTCGGCGCCATCCGGATCTGGCCACGGGGTTGCGCGCTGCGCAATCTCATGGGGCGGATCCGCGATCACCTGCTCATTTCCATGTGCGGTTACATGCGCAGAATCCAAGAGCCAGTCTCCCGTCGTCGGTGGGCCTGAGTCTAGGCTGGCGAGGCTAACGGGGGATTAATTGCCGTCAGGTTCGGTGCCCCGGCAGGCCGAGCTAGAGCAAAGGCCCCGCCTGAGGGGCCGGCCTGCGCAACGCGCCGCCGTCAGGAATTCGCGGTGGCGCGGTGTCCGAGATGGAGTTGGGCAGTGGCCGCGTTGGGCGATCTGGGATGGAGGTGCCGCGCGGGCTCTCGCGGGACTTGTGCAAACGCTTGTGCAACGGTTTGTGCACAGCGAAACGCAAAACCCCCGGGCCTCTGCCGAGACCCGGGGGTTTTCTGCCGAAACTTCAAGCTCTTGCGAGAAGTTTGGCTCCGGCGGTAGGGATCGAACCTACGACCAATTGATTAACAGTCAACTGCTCTACCGCTGAGCTACGCCGGAACGTGGGGGGTATTTAGCAATGGCGACTCCGGGCGTCCAGAGGCTTTTTGCAGTTTTTTCGCTCGAGCGTGATTTTTCTTCTAAGGAACTGAAAAAACTGAGGATTTAGAGAGATTACCTAGAGGAAAGATCGCTTTACGCTGGGTGAGGTCGATCAAATGCGCCAACACATTCCGGGTCGCGGCGGGCAGCAGGGCGGGGTCAGTGTCCTGATATATGGCTGCTGCGAGGCTCGCCGCATCGGCGGGGCCGGTGGCGAGTCTTTCGAGGATCGCGGCCTCGCGGGCAAGCCGGTGCGCGCGCAGCGCATCGATCCGTGCGCTAGGCGCGTCAATCGGGGCCCCGTGACCCGGCAGCAGCCGTGACCAGTGCCGCTGGCGCAGCCGCGCCAGCGAGTCCATGAACGCGCCGAGATCGCCATCGGGGGGCGAGACCAGCGAACTGGCCCAGCCCATCACCAGATCGCCGGAGAACAGCATGTCGCCCCAGGCGAAGCTCAGGTGGTTGCCGAAGTGGCCGGGTGTGTGCAGCGCCTCGATCCGCCAGCCGTCGCCGGCAAGCACCGCGCCGTCGGCAAGCACGATGTCCGGGACAAAGGCCGCGTCCACCCCTTCGCCGCCCCCGGCGAGCCCCGAGTCGGCCAGCTCCTGCATCAGGGCGCTGCGCCCGGCGCGGGCATCGCCGAAGGCCAGGACCGGCGCGCCGGTGGCCTCGGCCAGCGGGCGGGCGAGGGGGGAATGGTCGAGGTGAGCGTGGGTCACGAGGATGTGGCTGATGTGCTGGCCCGGCGCCACTGCGGCGAGAATGGCGGCGAGATGCGGCTCGGACAGCGGGCCGGGGTCGATCACCGCCAGCGCGCCGGTGCCCAGCACATAGGTATTGGTGCCGCGATAGGTCATCGCCGAGGGGTTGGGCGCAAGGATGCGGCGCAGCCCGGGGGCGAGCGGTTCGGCATGTCCGGGGACGGGCTGGAAGTCGGGCTGGGGATCGATCATCTTGGGGCTCGTTTGCGGATGGTGGCGCCGGGGCGCCTCGGCTAGGGTTAGCGCATGTTCTTCCAGTGGCTCAAACGTTACATGCCGCGCGGCATCTATGCGCGTGCGGCGCTGATCCTGATCCTGCCGGTCTTCACCATACAGCTGGTGGTCTCGGTGGTCTTCGTGCAGCGCCATTTCGAGGGCGTTTCGCAACAGATGACGCGCGGCGTGGCGCGCGACATCCGCTATGCGCTGCATACGCCGGCCGCCGCCGCGCCGCTCGGGCTGAGGATGCGCCCCGTGGACGCGCAGGAGGTGCCGGCGGCGAACCAGCGGCGCTGGTACGATTTCTCGGGCATCGTGGTGATCGAGACGCTGGAAAGTTTCGTTCCCGGCGTGCAGCGCGTGATGCTGCCCAACGACAGCGACGTCGAGCTTTACCTGCGCGGCTCGCGCGGGACGCTGTTCAGGATCGACTTCTCGCGCCAGCGCGCCTCGGCGTCCAATCCGCATCAGCTGCTGGTCAACATGATGTTCTTCGGCATCCTGATGACGGTGATCGCCTTCTTCTACCTGCGCAACCAGCTGCGCCCGATCACCCGGCTGGCCGAGGCCGCCGAGGCCTTCGGTCGCGGGCGGCACGTCCCCTACCAGCCCGGCGGTGCGGTCGAGGTGCGGGCGGCGGGCAACGCCTTTCTTGATATGCGCAACCGTATCGAGCGGCAGATCGAGCAGCGCACCATGATGCTCTCGGGGGTCAGCCACGACCTGCGCACGCCGATCACCCGGCTGAAGCTCGGCCTGTCCATGCTGGACGACGCGGACCGCGAGCCTCTGGAGCGCGATGTCGAGGACATGCAGCGGCTGATCGACGCCTTTCTCGACTTCGCCCGTGGCAATTCGCAGGACGGGGTGGCCGAGCCGGTGGATCCGGTGGCGCTGGCGGCCTCGGTGGTCGCCGATGCGCAGCGCGGCGGCAAGGCGGTGACACTGGGCGTGGTCGAGGGCGAAGGCGAGGTCAGCGTTCGGCCCGTGGCCCTGCGCCGGGCGCTTGAGAATCTCGTGGGCAACGCCGTGCGCTACGGCACCCGCTGCGAGGTCTCGGTGACGCTTACGGAAAAATCCCTGCGCTTGCGGGTCGAGGATGATGGTCCGGGGATTCCGCCGGAGCGGCGCGAGGAGGCGATGAAGCCCTTTGCCCGCCTCGATCCGGCGCGGAATCAGGACCGCGGCACCGGCGTGGGGCTTGGCCTGGCGATCGCCGCCGACGTGGCGCGCGCGCATGGCGGGGTGCTGCGCCTTGGGCAAAGCGACACGCTGGGTGGTCTGCGGGCCGATATCGTCATCGCGCGCTGACGCGGGCGGGCCGTGCAGTGCGGGGGCCGGGCACCGCCGCGGCGGCGCGCCGGTCGCGGCATCAGCCCTCCTTGAGCACTTCCCTGCGGGCCTCGACCAGGAGTGCCGCGCGCTTGGCGGTGACATCCTCGGCGCTGGCTCGGCCGTTCAGGTCTCCGGTGATGCTGGCGATGATCCCGGCGTGATCGGCCTTGTCGAGGTCGGCCTTTATGATGCGCTCGGCATAGGCCGTGGCCTCGTCGCCGCTCTTGCCGAGCAGCCCGGCGGCCCAGAGACCCAGTTGCCGGTTGCAGCGCACCTCGGCCTGGAAATTCAGGTTGGCGTCATGCGCGAACTTGTTTTCAAAGGCCTGCTCGCGATCGTCAAAGGTGGTCATGGGCATCTCCTCCAAGATAGGCCCTCAGTATAGTATCTTCAGCTTGACGCCTGCCTTGCGCTGGCGCAAGTCCGAGCATGTTCGCTTGCGGCAAGGGCAGCCTTGATTTATGAGGGCGAACGAGACGCAGCGGCCGATACGCGGCCCCGGGCGAAAGGATTCCCATGGCACGGCGCAAGAAGATCTACGAAGGCAAGGCGAAGATTCTGTACGAAGGCCCCGAACCGGGCACCATCGTCCAGTACTTCAAGGACGACGCCACCGCCTTCAACGCGCAGAAGAAGGACGTGATCGAGGGCAAGGGTGTGCTGAACAACCGCCTGTCCGAGTTCTTCATGACCGGCCTGAACAACATCGGCGTTCCCACCCACTTCCTCAAGCGGCTGAACATGCGCGAGCAGCTCGTCCGCGCCTGCGAGATAATCCCGCTGGAAGTGATCGTGCGCAACTACGCCGCCGGCTCGCTGGCCAAGCGCCTCGGCCTCGAAGAGGGCACGCCGCTGCCGCGCCCGATCGTGGAATACTGCTACAAGGACGACAAGCTGGGTGATCCGCTGGTCACCGAAGAGCATATTGCCGCCTTCGGCTGGGCCGGGCAGCAGGACATGGATGACATCCTCAGCCTGTCGCTGCGCGTCAACGATTACCTCTCGGGCCTGATGTATGGCGTGGGCATCCGCCTCGTCGACTTCAAGATCGAGATCGGCCGCGTCTATGACGGCGACTTCCAGCGCCTGATCGTCGCTGACGAGATCTCGCCCGACTCGATGCGCCTTTGGGACATCGAGACCGGCCAGAAGCTCGACAAGGACGTGTTCCGCCGCGACCTCGGCTCGCTGACCGACGCTTACACCGAGGTGGCGCGGCGTCTGGGCGTGATGCCCAAGCAGGCGACCCACGTGGCAAAGCCGAAGCTGATCAATTGAAAGCGTAACGCCGGGGGCGGCGCTGCGATTTACCTGATTTGGGAAAGATGAGGGGCAAAGCCCCTCTGCGAGGAACGGAGAGATGGCCATGAAGGCACGTGTGCATGTGATGCTGAAAGAGGGCGTGCTCGACCCGCAGGGCGAAGCCGTGCGCCACGCGCTTGGCGGGCTCGGCTTCGACGGCGTGGGTGCCGTGCGTCAGGGCAAGGTGATCGACCTCGAACTGGCCGAGGGTACGGGCGAGGACACGGTCAAGGAGATGTGCGAGAAGCTGCTCGCGAACACTGTGATCGAGAGCTACCAGATCGAGATGCTCTGAGCCGCTCCGGCGGATCGGCCGCAGGGCCACCGAGACAAGACAGCGTCCCCGGCACCGTGCCGGGGACGCTTTTTGTTGCGGCGGGCGGTTCTTGCGCCATTGGGGCGCTGATGTGGCGGGCCACGGGGAGGGGCATCGTCCGGCCCTGTCGAGGGCCGAATTGATGCCATATTTAACAAATTGATTCGTATCTCCTTGCGCTTGCGCGGCGTGGCTCTTGGCCAATCTCCGCGCGGGCCCTGGATTGGTTCTCTGGTGGCGACAGCATTGCCCGAAATCGGGCGGCGAGGCGGCGGCATCGCGGACCGGCGACGGGCACCGGCTCTGTTTCCTCGCAGGGGACAAAGCAAACGCGCGTTTGCGCAAGGCAGGCGTGAAATAAGCCGGATTTGCCAAGGTCACGCATCGGCACCGGCGAAAGTTGGAAACAATTTTTCGCCACATTCACGTCAGATTCACGCGGCCTTGCGCGATATTGGCCCTTGGTTCGTCACATCGCGCCACGCGAGCGCCATTTTTGACTTTGTTAACGGCCCTGCCGGATCTAAGTAGTTCGTTAAGCCCGACTGGGGGGCGACGAAGGACCGGCCGGGGGCGGCCGCCGATTTCAAGTCATCCGCGAGGATGTGACCGATGGTCTCGGGAGGATGTGCCCGGCACCAGCAGGACCGCCTTTGCCCGCTGCCACGCGGGGAGGTCCGACGGACGCAGCGACGCGGGAAGGACGGAAGTGGGGCAATAGGGCGCTGCCGCGCCGCAAGCCGCTGTCGCGGTGCGGGGCAGGCCCCGTTCTGGTGTTGAAGGGTGTAACGATGGCTGATCTGTTTTTGAACTGGGCGTCGCTGGGCGCATTTGGGACCACGCTGGCGGACACCTCCACCGGCGGCACATCGACCTCTGTCGACGCAGGCGGTGTCACGGTCGGCATCTCGTTCTCGGCGCAGGATGCCGGTGCCGAGGCCTTCACCGTGAACCACGACGGTTACGTGCCCGAAGGCTCCACGGTCGATCCGAACTCGCACCTCAAGCTTTTCGGCGAGGGTGGTGACGGCGGCAGCGTCTCCGCCACCTCGAGCACGGTGTTCGATTTCAGCTCTTCGAACGCGCTCTATGCCGATGAAGTACAGAACCTGTCGTTCATTCTCAACGACGTGGATGGTGGCGCGGGCTCCGACCTTGGCGATCTGGGCGGTGACAGCACCAGCACGGCGGGTGGCGTCGACTTCCAGGACAACATCACCATCCTGGCCTATGACGCCGAGGGCAACCCGGTCGAGGTCACGCTGACCTCGCTCGGCAGCACCAGCACCAGCGGCGGCACCGCGACCGGCGAAGATGTCACCAGCTTCGCGGACGAGGATGGCACCGTGCTGGTCTCGATCGCCGGCCCGGTGTCGCGCATCGAAGTGGTTTACGGCAACGGCGGCGACTCGACCCAGGGCGTGCTGATCTCGGACATGAGCTTCTCGACGATCGACGCCGAGGACAGCGATCCCATCGCCGAAGACGACAGCGCCGAAACCGACGAGGACGTGGCCGTCACCATCGACGTGCTGGCCAACGACAGCGACCCCGAGGGCGAGCCCCTGACGGTGGTCTCGGCCGAGGTCACCGGCGGCGAGGGCTCCGTCGTGATCAACGGCGACGGCACGCTGACCTTCACCCCGGCGGAGGATTTCACCGGCGATGCCGAGATCACCTACACGATCGAGGATCCGGCGGGCAACTCGGCCACCGGCCACGTCGCGGTTGCAGTCTCGCCGGTGAACGGCGATCCGGTCGCCGAGGACGACCTGGTCACCACCGCCAACAACACGCCCGTGACGCTCGACCCGACGCTGAACGACAGCGACCCGGATGGCGACACGCTGACCGTCACCGGCGTGGGCGAGGCCAGCAGCGGCACGGTGACGCTGAACGCCGATGGCACCGTGACCTATGCGCCGAACCCCGGTCACTCGGGGCCGGATTCCTTCACCTACACGATCGACGATGGCAACGGCGGCACCGACACGGGCACCATCGTGGTCAAGACCGGCATCCCGACCACTCCGACCGAAGGCGGGAACACCCCGCCGGACGCCGTGGACGACCTTTATCACACCACCGGCACTTCGACCGCGACCTTCGATCCGACGCTGAACGACAGCGACGCGGACGGCGATGCCTTGAGCATCACCAGCATCGGCACGCCGACCAACGGCACCGCCACGCTGAACGAGGACGGCACGGTCTCCTACACCGCCGAAGAGGGCTTCGAGGGCTACGATTCCTTCGCCTATACCATCGAGGACGGCCAAGGCGGCTACGACACGGCCTATGTTACGGTCGAGGTGATGCCCTGCTTCACCCCCGGCACGCTGATCGCCACGCCGCAGGGCGAGCGTCTGGTCGAGGATCTGAAGGTCGGCGATCGGGTGATCACCCGCGACAATGGCATCCAGGAAATCCGCTGGGTCGGCCGCAAGGAGCTCACCGGGTTCGAGCTTGCGCGCCAGCCGCATCTGCGCCCGGTGCTGATCCAGAAGGGCGCGCTCGGCAAGAACCTTCCAGAGCATGATCTGCTGGTTTCGCCGAACCACCGCGTGCTCGTGGCCAACGACCGCACCGCGTTCTACTTCGACGAGCGCGAAGTGCTCGCCGCTGCCAAGCACCTGACCGGGCTTCCGGGCGTGGACGAGGTGGAGACCATGGGCGTGGCCTATATCCACTTCATGTTCGACCAGCACGAGGTCGTGCTGTCGAACGGCGCCTGGACCGAAAGCTTCCAGCCCGGCGACTACACGCTGAAGGGCATCGGCGACGAGCAGCGCGAAGAGATTTTCGCGCTCTTCCCCGAGCTCGAGCACGCCGAGGGGCTACAAGCCTATGGCGCGGCGCGGCGCTCGCTCAAGAAGCACGAGGCGCAGCTGCTGATCGGCTGAGCCACGACGCATCCACAAGGCATGCAGCACGTCGCGGGACGGCCGGTGGGGCGGTCACGCCGCGGCGGAAAAGAGACCCCGGAGCGCGGTTCGCGGTCCGGGGTTTTGCTTTGCACCGAGGCGCGGGTCAGCAGGGATCCAGCGCTTCCTGGTTCTGCTGCCAGTCGTGCCAGGCCTCGGGCGTGTCCAGGTCGGTCAGCGCGCGGCGGCCGGGCAGGATCACCTGCCGCAGCCGGTTGCGGTTGCGCGCCAGAACGCTGCGCGCACCCTCGTCGCCATTCAGCATCTGGATCGCAGAGAAGCAATCGGCCGGAAACAGCACCGGGTGACCGGGCGAGCCATCCTCGGCGCAGCCTTGTTGCAGCGTGGGATGCGGCATGGCGCGAAACCCTTGCACGAGGCTCAGGATATCCTCTGACGTCAATTCGGGCATGTCGGCAGGCAGGACCACCAACGCCTCGGTTCCCTTGGGCAACATGCTGACCCCGCGGCGCAGCGAGGCGGACATGCCGAGCGCCGCGTCCGGCACCGCGACGAGCTGCACCGGAAGGCCCGCAAGGGCTGCGGCGCGCGGATGGTCATAGTCAGGCAAGGTGACCGTCACATGGTTGACCGCGCGCAGCGCTTCCTCGGCCTGGCGGCGCAAAAGCGCCCGGCCACCGACCTGCATCAAAAGCTTGTCGGCCCCGCGCATCCGGCTGCTCGCGCCGGCGGCGGGAATCAAAACGGCTATTCCTCCCATGGGACTCCTTATACAGCAAAGCCCGGAAACCCGACGGGATTTCTCGGGGGAGCGGAGGGGTGGGCGCGATCCCGCATCCTGGGCTAGACCGCGCCCGGACCTGCCGGGCGTTGGGCCTGCCCGAGTGAAGCCTAGCGACGCCGAAGCGCGGACAGGAAAGCAAATGCAGCAAATTTGCGAAAAAAGAGTAAACTGCGGGCGGCGGTTCCGGCTCTGCCGCCGCGTTTGCGTCCCAGGCTGCGCTTTCGCTCTTGGCGGGTGCCGGTGCACTGCTATTTCTGGATGAATAACCGCGGTGCGCGCAACAGTCGGCCCGCGGGCCTAGGAAAAGGGACAGTTTCGGACGATGGTTCTGGCACGGAAATCGGAAGATGAGCTTGAGCGCCTCGCCGAGCTGCGCAGCTTTGGTGTGCTTGACAGCGGTACGGACCCGGCCTTTGACGAAGTCGTGGACCTGCTCGCCGCGCTGCTCGAGGTTCCGGTCGCGCTGATCAGCCTCGTCGACGAGAGCCGGCAATGGTTCAAGGCGCGTCACGGCATGGAGCCTGGCCAGACGCCGCTCGAGCAGTCGATCTGCGCCCATGCGATCCTGTCCGAGGACATTCTGGAGATCGAGGACACGATGCTCGATCTGCGCAGCGCGGACAACCCGCTGTGCTGCGGCACGATCTCGGCCATGCGCTTCTATGCCGGCGCGCCGCTGGTCACCCGCAGCGGCCACAGCGTCGGAACGCTTTGCGTGCTGGACGACAAGCCGCGCAAGCTGACGGCACAGCAGCGCAAGCTGCTGAAGGTCATGGCGGGGCAGGTGATGCGCCAGCTCGACCTTCAGCGCGCCCTGCACAACAAGGAGATCCTGCGCGAGGAAATCGACCACCGGGTGAAGAACTCGCTCCAGACCGTGGCCTCGACCATCCGGCTCTACCGCGCGCGCTCGCAGGAGGCCGAAACGCGCGAGGCGCTTGATGCCATCGCGCGTCGGGTGGATTCGGTATCGCAGCTCCATGCCGAGCTGAACCTCACCTCCAAGATGCATTTCGTGCGGCTCGACACCTACCTGTCGCGCGTCGCGACGCTGCTTCAGCGGCACGCGTCGCTTCAGGTGCAATTCGAGGTCGATGTGCCGCGGATCGAGGTGGAATCGCGGGTTGCCGCCTCGATCGGGGTGGTGGCCAACGAATTTGCCGCCAACGCGATGAAATACGCCTTCCACGAGGGGGGCGCGGCGCCGGAGATCCGTTTCGAGATGCGCCCCGCAGGGGTGAATCGCATCCTCTTCACCTGCCGCGACAATGGCACCGGGCCGGTGCCGGGATCGACGCTGGATGCGCTGGCCTCGACCGCGCTCGGCGCGCGGCTGCTCGAGGCGGCGGTGAGCCAGGTCGGCGGCACCATCGTCGAGCGGCGCGAGCCTGGCGGCTACGTGCTCGAGGCCGAGCTGCCGATCGATCCGGCCGCCGACACGCCGGTCACTCCGGCAGAGGCTCCACGGGCCGCACCCGCAGCCGAGTGATCCGGTTGTTCTCGCGCTCCATGACCTCGAAGCGGAAGCCGTGGAAGCTGAAGCGCTGGCCGACGGTCGGGATCATCTGCGCCTCGTGAATCACCAGCCCGGCGATGGTGTTCGCCTCGTCGTCGGGCAGTGACCAGTCGGCGGCCCGGTTGAGGTCGCGGATCGTCATCGCGCCGTCGAGCCAGTACCAGCCATCCTCGCCGGCGCTGACCTGATGCTCGGCGTCGGGGTCGTGCTCGTCGGCGATCTCGCCGACGATCTCCTCAAGGATGTCCTCGAGCGTGATCAGCCCCTCGAGCGAGCCATATTCGTCAACCACCAGCGCGAAGTGCGTGCGGCGGCGCAGGAAATTGCGCATCTGGTCGGCGAGCGTGGTGGTGTCGGGCACGAAGTAGGGCTTCATCATCACCTCGGTGATGCGGAAGTCGTCGAGCGCCGCGAAGCCGCGCTCGCCGGCCTGCGCCATCGTGTCGTACATGGCGCGCAGCAGATCCTTGGCGTGGACCATGCCGATGATGTTCTCGGGCTCGCCGCGGTAGACGGGCAGGCGGGTGTGGTTGCTGTCGAGGCATTGCTGCAGGATCGCGCGCGGCTCGGCCTCGGCGTCGATGCTCTCGATCCCCGAGCGGTGCAGCATGATCTCTTCCACCGTGCGTTCGGCCAGATCGAGCGCGCCGAGGATGCGGTCGCGGTCCTCTTTCTCGACCACGCCTTCCGAATGGCCCAGTTGCAGCGCCCCGGCGATCTCCTCGCGCACGGCGAGGATCTGGCTGTCGGGGTCGGTCTGCACGCCGATGAGCTTGAGCAGGACGCGCACCAGCGCACGGATCGCCGCCACCACGGGCGAGAAGATCAGGATCACCACGCGGATCGGCGGCGCGACCGTGGCGGCGGCCTGCTCGGGATTGGTGATGGCGTAGGTCTTGGGCAGCACCTCGGCGAAGATCAGGACCAGGAAGGTCATGATTAGCGTCGCCATGGCGACGCCACCATCGCCGAGCAGCCGGGTGAACAGCGCCGTGGCGAGCGACGTGGCCAGGATGTTGACGAGGTTGTTGCCCAGCAGCACCGAGCCGATCAGCCGCTCGTTGTCCTCGGTGATCTTCAGCGCCATGGCGGCCCCGCGCGAGCCGCGGTCCATCGCGGCGCGCAGTTTCCCGCGCGATGCGGCGGTGAGCGCGGTCTCCGAGCCCGAGAAGAAGGCCGAGAAGAGGATGAGCACGAGGATCGCGGCAGAGGTCATCCAGAAGGCCGCGTCGAGTGTTCCGGTGGCAGGGGCGTCCATACGTCCGTCTTTTGTGTCTGAGAATGTTCAGACAGTTATGGGGCGCAGGACGCGTCGCTTCAAGGGCGCTGGGATAACGTTGCGCTCAGCTGCGTCCGCCGGTCCGGCCCGGCAGGGCGGTGGCGAAACGAAAATCGCCCGGCGCAGCCGCCGGGCGATGTGATCAGGTTGGTCTGTAGTGCCGCGCTGCCAGAGCGCGCCGGATCAGAACGGAATCTCGTCGTCGATGTCGCGCGAGCTGCCGCCACCGGAGCCGCCGCCATAGCCGCCGCCCGAGCCGCCGCCGTAGCCGCCGTCGTTGCCACCGCCGTAGCCACCGCCCGAACCACCACCGTAGCCGCCGCCGGACCCGCCGCCGAAGTCACCGCCGCCGCCGCCCTGGCGGCTGTCGAGCAGGGTGAGCTCGCCGCCGAAGGGGCGCAGCACGATCTCGGTCGTGTAGCGGTCCTGGCCGGACTGGTCCTGCCACTTGCGGGTCTCGAGCTTGCCCTCGATGTAGACCTTGGAGCCCTTGCGCAGGTACTGCTCGGCGATCCGCGCGAGCGGCTCCGAGAAGATCGCGACCGAATGCCACTCGGTGCGCTCGCGGCGCTCGCCGGTGTTGCGGTCCTTCCAGTTCTCGGAGGTGGCGATGCGCAGGTTGCAGACCTTGCCGCCGTTCTGGAAGGTGCGCACCTCGGGGTCCGCACCGAGATTGCCTACCAGGATCACCTTGTTCACGGAGCCGGCCATGTCATCCCCTTATTCTTGGTCGTATGCCTGTGTGTCGCGCGCATATGCGCATGTTTTTCGCATGACTGCGAATCCCCGCAAGCGGGGTGTTTGCACAGGTCTACACCACGCGCCCGGCCTCCCCAAGCGATCAATCGGCAGGGGTCGGCGCGCGGAAATCCGCCAGTTCCCCGGGGGCGCGCGCGCTGGCGCAGGGTCAATTTACCTGTATAGTCTCCGGACAAGGGAACAGTGAAGCGGGACAGGGACGTGATGCGCAAGAACGCAACGCGCGCGCTGGCCGGAGTTGTGTGTGCTCTGGTGATGTCGGGAACTGCGGTGTCGGCGGAAGTGCTGTCATCCAAGAGCCGCGTGCGGCTCTTTTCGAAACAGACAGGCGTGCTCGATGGGCGCGCGGCGCAGCAATACAACAATTCGGTGCGGCTTCAGCCGAACCGCGTGGTGACCCCGACCAAATGGGGGCCCATGGGCGGCAACGAGGGGGCGGTGCCGACATATCGCGGCAGCTACCGCGGTCCCTATGCCGATCTGGCAAGGCAGGCGGCGCGGCGCAACGGTGTGCCCGAGGATCTGTTCCTGCGCCTGGTGCAGCAGGAATCGGGCTTCAACCCGAAGGCGCTGTCGCACAAGGGCGCGATCGGCCTCGCGCAGCTCATGCCGTTCACCGCGCGCAAGCTCGGTGTCGATCCGCATGATCCCGCGCAGAATCTCGAGGGCGGGGCGCGCTACCTGATCCAGCAGTACCGCAAGTTCGGCTCGTGGCAGCTGGCGCTGGCGGCCTATAACGCCGGGCCGGGGGCCGTGGAAAAGCACGGCGGCGTGCCGCCCTATCAGGAAACGATGAACTACGTGAAGGTGATCTGGGGCCAGTGAGCCCCGGTCCGCCGCACGTCGCGTGCGGGCTGGCGCCGCGCCCGGCTTGACGCAGCAGCGCGTTTCCCCGATATGCCTGAGCTAAAGGCTAGGGATTTGATCCCGGTCAAGGCCGGTGCCGGTGCATGCGGCCATGCTGATCGGGTCCCTGGGTCACGAGCCAGGTCACGGGAGAGCCCCATGCGTCATGCAGCCATCCTTGCCTCTGCAGCCGTGCTCGCGCTTTGCGCGGGCAGCTTCGGCGTCCAGAGGCTCACGGCCGCGCCGGCCAGCTTCGAGAGCCTCGACGCGCTCGGCGAGGCGCTGTTTTTCGATCCCAACCTGTCGAAGACCCGCTCGCAGAGCTGCGCCTCGTGCCATGATCCCGCCTATGCGTTTGCCGACCCGCGTGGCGCGGCCTCGACCGGCGATGACGGCAGCTCGCTCGGCGATCGCAACGCGCCCACGGTGACCTATGCCGCGCAGGTGCCCGCTCTGGCGCGCGATGCGGAGGGGCGCTGGCGCGGCGGCCTGTTCCACGACGGCCGCGCGGTGACGCTCGAAGAACAGGCCGGGGGGCCGCCGCTGAACCCGATCGAGATGGGCATGGGTGACAAATCCGAGGTTGTCGCACGCCTGCGCGAGAATCCGGATTACGTCGCCGCCTTCGGCACGCTGTTCGGACCGGCCACTCTAAGCGATCCCGAGGCGGGCTATGCCGCCATGACCCGTGCCATCGCCGCCTTCGAGCGGCGTCCGGAGTTCGCGTCCTTCGATTCCAAGTATGACCGCTTCCTGCGCGGCGAGGCCGAGCTGACCAGGCAGGAAGAGCTCGGAAGGCTGCTGTTCTTTTCGCAGCAGTTCACCAACTGCAACCAGTGTCACCAGCTTCAGCGCAGTGCCGTGGACCCGGCCGAGACCTTCTCGGACTACCGCTTCCACAACCTCGGGGTGCCGGCCAATGCCGAGCTGCGCGCTTCGAACGGTGCGGCGGCGGGCTTCGTCGACGGCGGGCTGATGCAGAACACGCATCTGACCGAAGACGGAAGCCCCGCGGACGAAGGCCTGCGCGGCGCTTTCCGCACGCCGACCCTGCGCAACGTGGCGGTGACCGCGCCCTACATGCACAATGGCGCCTTCGAGGACCTGCGCACGGTGATCCTGTTCTACAACAGCTACAACACGCGCAACGCGGCGCGGAAGGTCAACCCCGAGACCGGCGCGCCCTTCGGCCCGCCCGAGGTGCCCGAGAACCTCGCCCCCGAGCTGACCGACGGTCCGGCGCTGGACGACAAGCGGGTGGATGCGCTGGTCGCCTTCCTCAGGACCCTGACCGACGCGCGCTACGAGGAGCTGTTGGCGCAGTAGTGTCTCAGCGCGCCATCTCCTCCTCGATCACCGAGGTCACGGCGGGGCGGGACAGGCAGCGCTCCACCCAGTCGCGGATGCGCGGATCGTCGGGGATCAGGTCACGGAACCAGGCGTAGGTCGAGGATATCAGAAGGTCCGCCGCGCTGATCTCGTCATCGACCAGCCAGTCCTTCTCGGCCAGGGCCTCCGACAGCCGCGCCACCGCCTCAGGCACGTCGCGGAAGGTGACCTGCGTCACCGGGTGCGAGACCCCCGCCACCTGAAGCACGTAGACCGGCTCGAAGACATTGCCGTACCAGGCCAGCCAGGACACATAGGCGGCGCGCGACGGGTGGCCCACGGGGCGGCCCATCGGGCTGTCGGGATAGAGGTCGGTCAGGTAGAGCATCACCGCGTTGCTCTCGCGCACCGACGCGCCGTCATGCAACAGCAGCGGCACCTTGCCCTCGGGGTGGGGATTCTGCGGATCGCGCCCGCCGGAGCCGTCCTGGCGCGGGATCTGCGTGATGCGCAGATCGACGTCTTCCTCGATGCCCATTTCGCGGATGAGTTGCAGGATGCGCGTCGAGCGCGAGCGCGGCGCGTGGTAGAGCGTCAGCATTCGGGTTTCCTCCCAGAGGCGGCCGGGGATGCGGCCTGTGCCACTGCGCTGCACTCTGCCGGAGAAGGCCGTCGCTGTCACCGGCGGCGGCGGGCCTCCGCGGATCGGCGCTCGCTAGACTTCCAGCGCCAGCTTGTAGGGGTGGATTTCGAAGGCGGGGTGCATCTCGGCGCCGTGCACGCCGGGGCGCATGTGGCGGTAGAGCGAGCGCCAGAAGGGCTGCACGATCACGGCGTCCTCCTGCAGCTTGCGCTCGATGCGGGCCATGATGCCCTGGCGCTCGACCGCATCGGCGATGGTCAGTGCCTCGGCCACCAGCGCATCGAAATCGGGATCGGCATAGCCGGTCTCGTTCCAGGCCTCGCCGGTGCGATAGGCAAGTGCCAGCACCTGGATGCCGAGTGGGCGGTGGTTCCACTCGGTGATCGACAGCGGGTATTCCTTCCATTCCTGCCAGAAGGCCGAACCGGGAAGCACCTTGCGCTCGACCTGGAAGCCGGCGTCCCGCAGCATGGCGGCGCAGGCATCCCCGGTGCGCCGCGTGAAGCCGTCGTCCAGCGTCACCAGCTCGTGCACGACATCGCCAAGCCCGGCCTCCTCGGCCAGCGGCAGCGCCAGCGTGGGGTCGTATTCGGTGGTGCCGACCTCGGCGTAATCGGGGTGGATCGGGGCGACATGGTGGTTCTCGGCCACGGTGCCAAGTCCGGCATGACCAAGTTCCAGCGCGACCTCGTTGGAGATGGCCAGTTGCAGCGCCTTGCGCATCCGCTTGTCGGCATAGACCGCGCGCCCGTCGAGCAGCGCGCGCTGGTTGCCGCGCAGCACCACGGTCGCGCCGGTCACCACCTCGGACCGTTGCCAGCCGATCGCATCGACGGCCTCTATGAAGGTGCCGACATTCTCGTAGAGCATGTCGATCTCGCCGGCCTTGGCAGCGGCCAGCCAGGAGGCAGGATCCGTGCCATAGTCCAGGAACTCGATCCGCTCGAGTGTCGCGCCGCCCCAGCCTTCGGCCTCGGAGCCCCACCAGGGGTGCGCGTGGTTGCGCACCAGCACGGCGCGCTGGGTCGGCACGACCTCCTCGGGCAGAAACGGGCCGGTGCCGATGGGATCGGTGAGCATGGTTTCCGGATCGTGCCGGGCATGGACGCAGGCGGCAGGGTAGTCCGACAGGCCGACCATCAGCGCCACGTCCGGATAGGCGAGGTTCAGGCGCAGCGTCAGATCATCGAGGATCTCGACGGCGCTTTCGGACAGCCGCTCGGTCTGCGGGTCGCCGAGCGCGGCGAGCCGGCCGGCCATGGAATTGCCCTCGACGCTGCGGTCGCACCAGTAGCCCATCAGCCGTGCGACATCGGCCGAGGTGAAGGGTTCCCCGGTGGTCCAGGTGACGCCGGGGCGTACCCGCAGCAGGTACTGGCTGGCGTCCTCGCTGGCTTCCCAGCTTTCGAGCAGCATGCCGCGAAGGCTGCCGTCGCGGTTGTACTCGACGAGGTATTCCAGCCACCCGCGCGAGACATTGGCGATCTCGGACCAGTCGTATGTGCGCGGGTCCTTGAGCGGGCGCACCTCCATCTGGATGCGCAGCGTGCTGCCCTTCGGTGCCTCGACGGCAGGCTCTTCGGCGGCCGCCATGCCGACCATCCCGCGCGCGAGAACTGCCGAGGTGCCGAGCGCGGTGGCGCGGGTGAGGAATTCCCGTCGCGAGACCCGGCCCTGCTGGAAGTCGCAGAGCTCTTGGCGCACCGCAGGATGGATCCACTGCGTGTGGCGGCCTCGGCTCATCTGCGTTTCCCCCTAGGACTGTCTGCACTCGTGTGCCGCACCATAGCGCCCCAATTGTGGTCCTACGTCAATCAGGTAACGCCCAGATTGCGCCGGGACACCTGCCGCGGTTGCGCGTCAGCGTCGGCGCAGCGACACGCTGCGGCCGACCGGACGCGCGGCCTGTCCGGTCCCGGCGCGCAGCTCGCTCGGGGTCCGGCCGGTCTGCTTGCGGATGAAGCGGGTGAAATAGGCCGGGCTGGCGAAGCCGAGCGCCGCGGCGATCGTGGCGACCGGCGTCTCGCGGTCCAGAAGAAGGCGCTGCGCCTCGTGCAGCTTGCGCTCCGACAGGATGCGCTGCGCCGAGCGCCCGCAGCTGGCGCGGCAGGCGCGGGTCAGGTGGGTGCCGGTGACGCCCAGGCCCGCCGCCATGGCACCCGGCCCGGCGACGCAGCGGTAGCCCGCGACGACCGAGCCGGCATAGGCCTCGGACAGCCGCTGCGCCGCGCTCTCGTCGGGCGCGTCGCTGATGCCTTCCTGCCGCTGGCGCCGCAGCCAGACCGCCGCCAGCCGGACATAGGCGGCGAGCGCCTCGTCCAGATGCGGCCGGCCGCGGCTCAGTTCGCGCTGGATCGACTCCAGCACCGAGGTCAGCTCGGCCTGGGCCAGGGCGTCACGCACCCGCAGGTGCACCGGCGCATCGGGGAAGGCACTTTCGTCGCCGCCGGGAGCATGCAGGATCAGCGCAAGGCTCTGCGGCCCGAGATCGAGCGCGAAGAGCCTGCGCGGCGGGATCAACACCGCGCTGTGCGTTCCGAGCCCGCGGCGCACCCCGCCGAGGGTGATCTTGCCCTGTCCGCGGGTGAGCCACAGCAGGGTCGTCTCGGGGCGGTCATGCAGCAGGCCATAGGCCCAGGCTGGCTGCTGGCCCGGCGACAGGAGGCGGATGCCGCCCTGTCCGGACACCGCCTCTGCCGTCATGCCAGCGCCTCCGCCGGGCAATAGCGCGGCCAGTCCTTCATTCGGGCGCGGAACCAGCTCCGCTGGCGCTTGGCGAACTGCCGCGTGAGGATGGCGCCGCGCGCAACGGTCTCGTCGAGGCTCAGAGCGCCCTTCAGATGGGCAATCAACTCGGCGGCGCCGATTGCCTTGGCCGAGGGCAGGGCAGGGTGCCAGGTCTCGAGGTTGGCACGCGCCTCGTCCAGCGCGCCCTCCTCGATCATCTTCCGGAAACGCCGGGCGATGCGCTCGTTGAGCCAGTCTTTCGGGACGTCGAAGAGGATCGGCTGCGCCTGGGCGAGCGGCAGCAGCGGCGGCGGCGTCTCGGCCTGCCAGGCGGCGATGCCGCGGCCGGTGGCGGTCAGCACCTCCCAGGCGCGCTGCACCCGCATCGGGTTCTGGCAGTCGATGCGGGCGCGGCTCTCGGGGTCGAGTTCCGCGACCATCGCGGTCAGCTCCCCGGCCTCGAGCCGGGCCATCGCGCGGGACCGGACCTCGGGCGGGGTTTCCGGAATCGCCGCCAGCCCCCCGGTGAGCGCTGCGAAGTAAAGTCCGGTGCCGCCGACGATAATCGGTCTCTGGCCGGCCAGCAGCGGCGTCAGGTCGCGCAGCCAGTCGCCCACGGAATAGGCTTGGCTGCCCGGAACGTGACCGTAGAGCAGGTGCGGCGCGCGGCTTTCTTCTTCTCGCGAGGGCCGCGCGGTCAAAACCCGCCAGTCCGCGAAGACCTGAAGCGCGTCGGCATTGATGACTGTCCCGCCGGCAGATTCGGCGATTTCCAGTGCCAGGGCGGACTTGCCGCTGGCGGTGGGCCCGGCGATCAGCACCGGAAGAGCCGGATCGGGCGCATATTGTTTCACCAGATCGGGCACCGGTGATCCTTTCTTGCGGAGGGCCCGCAGCATTGCAGGCGCAGGCATTTTCGGTCACATATAGCCGCAATTTGGATCGTGCACAGACGGAGCGCAACATGACCGAGCAGCCCCAAACCACCTTCAAGCGTGTGATGCTGAAAATCTCGGGGGAAGCGCTCATGGGCGACCAGGGCTACGGCCTGCACCCGCCGACCGTCGAGCGGATCGCCCGCGAAGTGAAGTCGGTGCACGACATGGGCGTCGAGATCTGCATGGTGATCGGCGGCGGCAACATCTTCCGCGGCCTCGCCGGCTCGGCGCAGGGCATGGAGCGCACCACCGCCGACTACATGGGCATGCTCGCCACGGTGATGAACGCGCTCGCGATGCAGTCGGCGCTCGAGGAACTGGGTGTCTTCACCCGGGTGATCTCGGCCATTCGCATGGACGAGGTGGCCGAGCCCTACATCCGCCGCCGCGCCGTGCGCCACCTCGAGAAGAAGCGGGTCTGCATCTTCGCCGCGGGCACCGGCAACCCCTATTTCACCACCGACACCGCCTCGTCGCTGCGCGCCAACGAGATGGCCTGCGAGGCGATCTTCATGGGCAAGAACGTCGACGGGATCTACGACTGCGATCCGAAGACCAACCCGGACGCCAAGCGCTACGATCGCATCTCCTACGATGATGTGCTGCGCGACAACCTCAAGGTGATGGACGCCTCGGCGATCGCTCTGGCGCGCGACAACAAGATGCCGCTGATCGTCTTCTCGCTGAACGAGCCGGGCGGCTTCCGCGGCATCCTCGCGGGCGAGGGCACCTATACCGAGGTTCACGCCTGAGGCTGAGCCAGACCCGGGCGCGCTGCCGCCACACGCGGGTCAAAGCGGGGGCGCTGCCCCCGCGCCCCCGGGATATTTTCGCCTAGAAGAAAGGGCGGGGCCTTGGCCCGTTGCAGGCGTCTCGGTTCAAGCGTCTCGGTGCAGGCGTGTCAGTCGCGGGCCATCGGGTGGTGGTCGAGCACCAGTTCGCGCAACCGCTCCTCGAGAACATGCGTATAGATCTCGGTGGTGGCCACGTCCGCATGGCCGAGGAAGGTCTGGATGGCGCGCAGGTCGGCGCCATTGGCCAGCAGATGCGTGGCAAAGGCATGGCGCAGAGTGTGCGGCGTGACCTTGGCGGGAGAGACGCCCGCGGCCACGGCGATGTCCTTGATCATCACGTAGAAGGCATGGCGGGTCAGATGCCCGGCCTTGCCGCGCGAGGGGAAGAGGGCGCTCGAGGCGGGCTTGCCCTCGGCCCGGTTCAACGTCTCCTGCTGGTCGCGCCGGGCCAGCCAGTCGGCCAATGCCAGCCGCGCCGGTCCGGAGAGCGGCACCATGCGTTCCTTGCCACCCTTGCCGCGGATCAGCAGCATGCGCGGATCGCCCCGCGCCGCCGAGAGCGGCAGGGTGACAAGCTCGCTCACCCGCATGCCGGTGGCATAGAGAAGCTGCATCAGGCAGCTGTTGCGCAGCCGGTCGTCGGCGCTGCGCCCGTGCCGCTCGGCGGCGTCGAGCAGCCGGTCGACCTCTTCGGTCGACAGCGTCTTGGGCAGGCGCCTGGGGCGGCCCGGCCCGGCGATTTGCACCGCCGGATTGTCGCTGCGCAGAGCTTCCTCGAAGGCGAAGCGGTAGAGCTGCTTGATCGCCGAGAGCCGGCGCGCGCGGGTCGAGACCGCCAGCCCCTCGGCCTCGCAGCCGATCAGATAGGCCTCGACATCGCCGCGCTGCGCCGTCGCGAGATCGAGGCGGCGCGCCGCGAGCCAGGCGGTGAAGGCCGAGAGGTCGCGGGCATAGGCGGCCTGGGTGTTCTCCGCCGCGCCACGCTCGGCGACCTGCGCCTCGAGAAAGGCCGAGACCCAGTTGCCGGCGCTCACAGCGGCGCGCCTTCGTCCGAGAGGATGATCTGCTGGATCGCCGCACGGCGCGCGGTGTCCTCGAGGCCGACGTGGCGCAGCGTCGCCAGCGCCCCGGTCAGGTCGGCGTGGTTGCCCTGCGCGCCCGACTGGAACAGCGCGATGGCGCGCAGGATCGCCTCGCCCAGCTTGTCCGCGCGCAGCAGCGCGGCCAGGTCGGGCGGCACCTCGGCATCGGGACGCCAGGCCTCGGCCACGGCCTGCGCGGCGGGGGTAAGCGGGATGGCCTCTGGCATGTCGCCCTGGGCCACCGCAGCCACGGCGCGCATCAGGCCGCTGCGTGCGGGCAACTGGCGGGCGGCGGCCTCGTAATCCGGCGAGAGCAACGCGGCGCGCTGCGCCAGTGCCGCGGCGCGCGGGTCGAGGTCGAGCCCCTGCAGGCGCGGCGCGTAAAGCTCGGAGAAGGGCACCAGCAGGCCGGCGCTGCGCATCTGCGGCCAGGCGGCGAGCAGGGCAGGGCCGATCAGATCGGCGCGGCCCGCTGTGAGCGCCGCCTCGAGCTCCTGTACCGCGGCGACCCGGTCCCAGACGCCGCCCGAGGCCGCGGGCTCACGGTCGGTGTAGATGCCGAGCAGCCGGTTCTCGGACAGCGTCCCACGCCGTGCCAGCCGCTCTGCGGCGAGGATCTGCGCCCGCCAGCCGCTGTTGCCGGACAGGTCGGCGGCGGCAAACATGCGCGGCAGCGGCTGCGTGGGCAGCGCCTCGCCCACCGCCTCGAAGAGGTGGAATTCCAGCGGCGTCGGCCGCGCCGGCGGGTTCAGTGGCTCGGAGGCGTCCACCAGCTCGGGATCGAGATAGCGGGCCAGCAGCTCGGCGTCGCGCGGGCCGATCTGGCCGAGCGCCTCGGCCGAGCCGTAGACGGTGACCGCATGTTCCCAGTTGCCGATGCGCGCGTCGCAGTAGATCCGCGTGGCGATGTCCTCGGTCAGATGCGGCTTGCGTCCCAGCGCGCGGCAGGCGGGTTCGTCGTCGGCGGCAATCAGCGACAGGTCGAGCCAGCGCGCGAAGATCGCGGCATCGCTGTCGCCGCCGGCCTGTTCGACGAGCGCCAGCGCGGCATCCACCGCGCCCTCGTCCATCAGCCGGTCGATGCGCGCCACCAGCAGCGAGCCGGAGCCGCCGGGTGCATCCGCCTCGGCGAGCAGCAGCGTCAGCAGCTGCGCCGAGAGCGCCGGCACCGCGGGCTCGACCCGCTCGATCAGCGCCGCGAGCTCGGCCGCGTCAGAGGCTGACCAGAGCGTGCGCGGCAAGCCGGTGAGGGCGCTCGACAGCAGCCCCGCCGCCTCGGCGCTGGGGGCGTCGAGTGGAGCGCTCTGCACGTCCGGCGTGTCGCCCGAGGTGGCCACAGGCGGCTCGTCGCGCCGGGCGCGTTCGACCTGCGGCACGGCCAGACCGCCCGCGGCCGGGGCGCCGGGAAGGGGCAGGGCTGCGCTCACGCCGGGGCCGCGCTTGAGCCAGTCGATGGCGGCAAGCGGGGCCTCGGCGGCAACCGCCGTCGGCGCGCCCAGGGCAAGGGCGCAGAGAAGAAGCCTAGTTCGCATCAAGCTCCACGGGCTGGCGGATCTCCGTCTGCGGCGGCGAGAAGTCCGCGCCGAAGTAGGGGCCGATATAGGCGTAGGCCACCAGCGCAATCACCGCCAGCAGGAGAAGGATCAGAAGGGGTTTGAACAGTCGTCCCATATGCTCAGTAGTCCTGCCTCATGTTTTTTGTCACTTATACCTAGCCTTTTCGGCAGTGACACGTCATTCACGGCCTCAGGAGGCAGAATTGGCGATGCAGGGCCGAGAAACAAGGGGATTGAACCCGAAGTTGAAAAAGACAGTTGTGCTTGTGGGCATGATGGGAGCGGGGAAATCGGCCGTTGGCCGGGCGCTCGCCTCTGCCCTGAACGTGCCGTTCCGCGATTCGGATGCCGAGATCGAGAAGGCGGCCAACATGACCATCGCCGAGATCTTCGCCCGCGACGGCGAGGCCTTCTTCCGGCGCAAGGAATCGCAGGTGATCGAGCGGCTGCTCGACGCCCGCCCGGCGGTGCTGTCGACCGGCGGCGGCGCCTATATGGCCGAGGGCAACCGCAGCATGATCACCGAGAAGGGCGTCGCGGTCTGGCTCGATGCCGATCTCAAGGTGCTCTGGGGGCGGGTTCGTCACAAGGACACGCGGCCGCTGCTGCGCACGCCCGACCCGCTTGCCACGCTGAGCGAGATCTATGACCGCCGGGTGCCGGTCTACGCGCTGGCCGATCTGGCGGTGAAATCGGAGCAGGGCCTGTCCATCGACGCCATGGCCCGCAAGGTGATCGAGACGCTGAAGACGCGTCCGGACGTGTTGGAGGAAAACTGATGAGCGATGTGATGCAGCCACGGCCCGTGCACGTGGACCTGGGCGCGCGCGCCTATGACGTGCGGATCGGGTCGGGGCTTCTGGCGCGCGCCGGGGCCGAGATCGCGCCGCTGCTCGGCGGGCGCAGACGGGTCGTGGTGGTCAGCGACGAGACCGTCGCCGCCGCGCATCTCGAAGCGCTGAAGGCGGGTCTCGCTGCCGAGGGCATCGCCTGCGAGGCGCTGCTGCTCACCCCCGGCGAGGCCACCAAGTGCTGGCGCGAGCTCGAGCGGGTCACCGAATGGCTGCTGGCGCAAAAGGTCGAGCGGCGCGACATCGTGGTGGCGCTCGGCGGCGGGGTGATCGGCGACCTGGTGGGTTTCGCCGCCGCCATCCTGCGCCGCGGCGTGCGCTTCGTGCAGATCCCGACCTCGCTTCTGGCGCAGGTCGACAGCTCGGTCGGCGGCAAGACCGGGATCAACTCGCCGGCGGGCAAGAACCTGATCGGTGCCTTCCACCAGCCCTCGCTGGTGCTGGCGGACATCGAGGTGCTGCAGACGCTCACCCCGCGCGACTTTCTCGCCGGCTACGGCGAGGTGGTGAAATACGGGCTGCTCGGCGACGCGCAGTTCTTCACCTGGCTCGAGGCGAGCGCCGGGGACCTGCTGGCCCGCCGCCCCGCGGCGCTCGCCCATGCGGTGACCCGCTCGGTGGAGATGAAGGCCGAGATCGTGGTCCGTGACGAGACCGAGCAGGGCGACCGTGCGCTGCTCAACCTCGGCCACACCTTCTGCCACGCGCTTGAGGCGGCGACGGGCTATTCGGACCGGCTGCTGCACGGCGAGGGGGTGGCGATCGGCTGCGCGCTGGCCTTCGAGCTCTCTGCGCGGCTCGGGCTCTGCCCGCAGGAGGATCCGTCGCGGCTGCGCGCGCATCTTGGCGAGATGGGCATGAAGCGCGACTTGTCGGACATCCCCGGCTCGCTGCCTTCGGCGGAGCGGCTCTACGAGCTGATGGGCCAGGACAAGAAGGTGCTCGATGGCGCGATCCGCTTCATTCTCGCGCATGGCATCGGCCGCGCCTTCGTCACCGCCGACGTGCCGCGCGAGGCGGTCCTGGCGCTGCTGCGCGACGGTCTCGCGGGGCGCTGACGGCGCGGCCGGAGGGGGCTCTGCCCCCGCGCCGCTGCGCGCCGCTCCCCCGGGATATTTGACCCTAGAAGAAGACGGCATGACGCCCGGCGGTCTGCGGACCTCCGGGCTTCTTCTCTTTCCAAATACGCCGGCATGCCGTCGTCACCCGTGCGGCGTGCGGCGTGCGGCGTGCAGCTGGGGGCGGGGAGGGGCGGGCATGAAAAAAGGCGCGAGGGGATGCCTCGCGCCCAGGGGAAGAGGTCCTGTCAGGTCCGGGGATCAGCCCTGCCAGAACTTGCGGCGCGCCTCCCGCAGGGCGACGTGCCGTTCCAGTCCGACGTCGCGCAGCAGATGGTCGTCGAGGTCCATCAACGCACGGCGGGTACGGCGACGCTCTGACCATTGCGCGGTCACCACCGCCACGCGGAGCGCCAGCGCGGCAAACGGCGGCAGCGGGTGCTGCGCGTCGAGATAAGCGATTAGCGGGGCGTGTGCGGCAGGTGCCATCGGTGTGTCTCCAGTATTGTATCGGTACAATTATCTTGATCTCATGGGTATATTGATACATTGTGCCAAGATGACCGTCGAGCAAAACATTGTGACCGATACAATTTTCGAGCTGTTCGAAAATCAGGCGTCGGGGCCGAAATATCGTGTTCTCGCAAGCGCTTTGCGGGAGGGGGTGACGCAGGGGCAGCTGGTGTCGGGCACGCGGTTGCCGCCGGTGCGCGAGCTGGGATGGCGACTCGGCATGACGCCCGGAACGGTGGCGCGGGCCTATACAATCCTCACCGACGAGGGCGTACTGGTCGCCGAGGTCGGGCGCGGCACCTTCGTGCGCGGCGAATTGAAGCTGGCGGCGCCGCTGCTGATCGAGAGCGCCCCGCGCGAGGTGACCGAGACCGGCGACCGGATGGTGAGCCTTTTCACCGGGCGCATTCCTGACCTCGGGCAGGTGGGACTGGTGCGCGAGGCGCTGGCGCGCATCGCGGCGCGCCCGGCGCCGGGCCTCATGGATTATCCCACCCCCCGTGCTTTCGCGCCGGCGCGGCAGGCGGCGCTCGACTGGCTGTCGGACGTGCCTCTGGGGCAGGTGCATCACGAGGATCTCGTGCTGAGCCACGGGGCGCAGAACGGCATCTCGCTGGTGATGCAGGCGGTGCTGCGCGGGCGGCGTCCGGTCGTGCTGGTCGAGGAGCTGTGCTATCCCGGTTTTCGGCGCGCCGCCGAGCTGCTGCGGGCCGAGCCGGTGACTGTGCCGATGGACGAGAAGGGCATCCGTCCCGACGCGCTTCGCGACCTGGCGCGCCGGCACGAGGCGCAGTTGCTCTGCACCTCTCCGGCGATGCACAACCCCACCACCATCGTCACGCCGCCCGAGCGGCGGCGCGAGATCGCCGAGGTGGCGCGGAGCTGCGGGCTGCATATTCTCGAAGATGACAGCACCTTCCTTGGCCAGGCGCGCTGCGAGACCTACCGGGCGATGCTGCCCGAGCAGGGCTGGTTCGTCTCGTCGATCTCGAAGACGCTGACCCCCGGCCTGCGGGTCGGCTTCGCCATCGCGCCGAGGGCGCGGCGCGGCGACCTGCGGCGCGCGGCGGAATACGGTTTCTTCGGATTGGCCCTGCCGCTGGCCGAGCTGGTGGCCGATGTGCTGGCGCGGCAGGAGACCAGGCAGATTGTCCGAGCCGTGCGCGAGCGCAATGCGCTTTACGTGCGCAGCACAGTCAATTTCCTCGGCGGGCACGAGCTGCGCTGGAGCGAGGAGGCGCCCTTTGTCTGGCTGCGGCTGCCGCCCGGCTGGCGCGCCGCCGCCTTCTGCATGGCGGCTGAGGCGCAGGGCGTGCAGGTGCGCCCCGGCGAGGATTTCGCCCTGCGCGACGCCTTCGCGCCGCACGCGGTGCGCATCGGGATGAACGGGCAGGTGCCGCTCGCCGAGTTCGAGCAGGCGATCCTGCGGCTGCGCCGGCTTCTGGACGATCCGCCTGAACAGATGATCGTCTGAGCGGGAGGGGGGCCGAAAATTGGGGTATTTAGATACCGTTTTTTTAAGTATCTGTTTTACATAGATAAATGCAAGGATAAGGCGCTTGACTGTGCTGCGCGCGGGCTTATAACCCGCCCATCGGAATTCGGACCCCCCAGGCGGGTCCTCTTTGAACAGCTCAAGGGCACCCACGATGAAAACCTTCTCTGCGACTCCTGCAGACATCGAGAAGAAATGGATCGTGATCGACGCGGAAGGCGTCGTTCTCGGCCGTCTCGCCTCGATCATTGCCATGCGTCTGCGCGGCAAGCACATGGCTACCTTCACCCCGCACATGGACATGGGCGACAATGTCATCGTCATCAACGCCGACAAGGTGCAGATGACCGGCAAGAAGCGTGAAGAGCACTTCTACTGGCACACCGGCCACCCGGGCGGCATCAAGTCCCGCACCAAGGCCCAGATCCTCGAGGGTGCACACCCCGAGCGCGTCGTGTTCCAGGCCGTCAAGCGCATGCTGCCGGGCAACCGTCTGTCGCGCAAGCAACTGACCAACCTGCGCATCTACGCAGGCGCGGCGCATCCGCACGAGGCACAGTCGCCGGAAGTGCTGGACGTCAAGTCGATGAACAAGAAAAACACCCGGGTGTAATCATGGCCGATCAGATCAACTCCCTGGAAGAGCTCGGCGCCGCAGCCGGCATCGAAACTGCACCCGCAGTCGTTGAAACCCCGCGCGAGCCCGTCCGTGACGCGCTTGGCCGCTCCTACGCGACCGGCAAGCGGAAGGACGCGGTTGCCCGCGTCTGGATCAAGCCGGGCTCCGGCAAGGTCGTGGTGAACGGCAAGGAACAGTCCGTCTACTTCGCCCGCCCGGTGCTGCAGATGATCCTGCGCCAGCCCTTCACCATCGCCGGTGTGGAAGACCAGTTCGACGTCTACGCCACCGTCAAAGGCGGCGGTCTCTCGGGTCAGGCCGGTGCGGTCAAGCACGGCATCTCGAAAGCCCTGCAGCTCTACGATCCGTCGCTGCGCAGCGCGCTGAAAGCCGCAGGCTTCCTGACCCGCGACAGCCGCGTCGTCGAGCGTAAGAAGTTCGGTAAGCGCAAGGCACGCCGCAGCTTCCAGTTCTCGAAGCGTTAATCCCTACGCTTTCGCGACAGTGCAAAGATTGGAAAAAGCGCAGTTTCGACTGCGCTTTTTTTGCGTTTTCGGAGGGGGCAGGGATCGCCCGTTCTTCTTGCGGGGGGCGGTGTCGCTGCGGCCGGGGACCTCCCTGTCCCGAGTGAGGTCGGACGGGGCGTGTCTCGAACCTGCTCATGCTACACGGGAAACGTGGCAATGGGTATGGCGATGGACGACGGCATCGAGCGGTGGACGGCGACGCGGAGCGAGGATGCGATCCGCCATTGGTTCGAGGATGCATCCGAACGCGCTGGTGATCGAGATCATCCAGGGCAAGACGACCGTTTCGGAGGCGCGCTGGTCCCTTGACCTCACACCCACCGAGGCCCGAGGGCTGGGTCGAGGATGCGAAACGCGGCATGGGGAACGCGCTGTGCGCCAACCCGCTCGCTCCGTGAGCAATAGGAGCAGCAGCTCCGGGCCCTGCTGGACGCGCAGGACGGGGAGTGATCCGTCGCATCCAGCAGGGCCTCTTGGCCGTGGGCGTCGCGGTGTCGATCGCCAAGCTCGGCACCTGGTTCGGCATTCCACCAGCGGACGGTCTACTGGAAGCCGGTGAAAGCCGCGCCGAAGGTCGAGCCCCGCTTTGCAGATCCGATCAGCAAAAGGATCGGGGAGAAGCTGTCCTTCGGCGATTGCAGGGTGGCCTCGCTCCCGGGCTTCAGCAAGAACAGGGAACAGCGGTTCTTCCGGATCGAGGGCTGGCAGCTCCGCAAGCGCGCCCTGGGCACGCGGACCCGTATCCATGCACTCCGTTCTGTCGCAGATTCGCCGAACGAGAGGGGGATGACCGATCTCGCGCATCTGGACCGGCAAGGCCATGACCGCCAGCGCTGCCCTGGAGCACGCGCTGATCGGCCGGGTCGAGGCGGAGGTCCCGCCGCGCTTGGACACTGGAGGAGCAAGGCGTGCTAGAAAGCATCCGACATTCGATGCGCGTGATCGGGGACCGGATCGCCTTCCTCAACAACCGGCGCCCTGATCGGGCGCTTGCGCTGCGCACGCCTGCCGAGGCATTCAGATTGGCCGCTTTACCTGCGCAGAGTCCGCTGTGTCGATACCGTGCGGCAGAGCGCGAAGCTTCGCGCCTCAGCCGAGCACATGAGGCCCGCATCAAATGCGGCGCGAATCCCGTTCGGCCGACGCGCGAGGGCCGTCTCTCGAAGGTGCCTTTTTCTTTTTGGGGGCAGGCGCTAGGACTGGCGGTGGAATGATGCTCGCTTGGTCTGTCCGCCTCGGGGACCTGCGGCGCGTCGCGGACGGAATGCGCAGAGGGAGGGCCCGGCATGGCTCCATATACGATGGATCGCGTCGGGGAGCTGGTCGCGAGTGTCTCGCGCCCCGTAGACCCAGGCAAGCTGACGATCTTCTCGACCTTCCGCAACGAGATTGCCTTTTGCCCCGCGTTTTTCGAGCACTACCGCGGCATCGGCGCCGAGCAGTTCCTGATCATCGACGACGGCTCGGACGATGGCACCGGCGCATGGCTCGAGGCGCAACCCGATTGCTGCGTGGTGCGCACCCGGCGCGCCTATGGTGACGAGATCGAGATCCAGCTCGAGGGGCAAGGGCCGAAACGTCAGCGTGCGGGGATCTTCTACAAGATCGCCCTGCCGCACCTGTGGTTCGACGGCGCCTATGTGACCTACGTCGATGCCGACGAGTTCCTCTTCCTGCCGCCGGGTGTCGGCGCGCTGCAGGAGATCGCCGCACGGCTCAAGGCAGAAGGCGCGGCGGCCGCGGTCGCCTCGGTGGTCGAGTTCTTCCCGGCCTCGGTGACGGGTCTGTCCGGCCCGCTGCCCGAGAGTTTCGAGGCATTGCTCGCGGCCTATCCCTATTTCCAGGCCGAGCAGCTTGTCGCGCTGTCACCCGAGGGGGCCGAACTGGTCGGCGAGAGCAAGACCGCGCGGCTGTTCGAGCGCTACGCCATCACGCCGAAAGTCGAGCGTCGCGGCTGGCACCGGCTCTACATGCCGTCGCGGGTGCGCAAGGCGCAGAGCTTCCAGAAGGCCGCGCGGCACAAGACACCGATGGTCCTGCGCAGCAGCGAGAGCCGGCTTATCGACACGCATAACGCCAATCTGCCGCCCTCGCAGACGGTGCTGCTGACCCTGGCGCATTTCGTCTACACCTCGGAATTCGCGGCGAAGATCGACCGGGCGATCGCCTGGGGCGCGCATGCCAATGGCGCTGCCAAGTACCGCTACTACGCCGAGCTTCTGGCGAAGATGGGCGGGGTGGAAAACGGTTTTCTCGACGAGAACTCGCTGCGCTACGAGCGGCCGGAGCAGCTGGTGGCGCTCGGCCTCATGCGCTGGTGAGCGCGTAGGGGGCCGAGGGCCAGAGGTCGCGGACGCGGGGCAGCCGAGCAGCGGCGGCCTCGTAGGCGGGGCGGTAATGCGCCGCGATCTCGGCCAGCAGAGCCTCGGGCAGGGTGCCCGCCCCCTTGGCCCGTGCGTTGACCGCCTGGCCCCCTTGCGAGGGATCACAGGGCACTTTGGCGAAGCCGGAAAGGGCGGCGATGCCCTCGGGGCCGAAGAGGTCCTCGAAGAGGCACAGGTATCGGTCCTCGGGTGCGAAGGCTTGCTCGATGGCGGCGATCGTGCGGTCGTAGCGGCTGCGCGCCGCGGCCTCCTCGGTGGCGTAGAAGGCCCGCAGCGGCGCGGCGTTGCCCTCTTCGGAGGTGAGCCGGTCCTTGGCCATCTCCATGCGCATGTGCGAGCGCAGCCGGTCCACCGGGTCACGCATGGAGAAGATCGCCTTCACCGTGATGCCGCGGCGGGCGAAGCCGTCGCGGATAAGCGCCAGCGTCTCGGGCGGCAACGCGGCGTAGGAGGGGGTGATGTCGCCGGTGCGGGTGATGCCCGGCCGCGCCAGCAGCGCGGCGAAATAGTCGAAATAGGTCTCCGGGTCCGATTGCAGGCGCCAGCGCAGGTGCTGCGCGGGCTCATCGGCCCCCACCGAGGTCTTCAGCCGCGCCCGCAGCCGCTCCTTCAGCGGCGGCTGCGGCACCTTGTAGCGGTCGAAGACGCCGCCGAGCTGATGCTCCCAGACCTGGTATTCGCCAAGGCGGCCGAAGTCGCTGCCCTGCTGCCGGTTCAGGTAGGCCTGGATCCAGGTCGAGCCGCATTTCTGGCCGCCGAGGCCGAGGAAGAAGGTCTTTTGGGTCATGCTGCGGTCCTGGTGGTGGGGTCGACGGGGGCTCCGCCCCCGCCGCGCGTTGCGCGGCAATTTGTTAGTGAGGGGGCTCCGCCCCCGCCGCGCGTTGCGCGGCTCCCCCGGGATATTTGTGCCTAGAAGAAGGCTCAGGCGTCGGGCGGGATGAGGCCGAGGCCACGCAGGTAGATGCCGATGCCGGTCTCGAGCAACTCGTCGGCGGGAAAGGGCGACTGGGTGCCGGGAGAGTTTCGGGCAAAAAGCTCGACCACGCCGTGACTCATCGCCCAGACATGCGCCGAGAACATCGAGGCGGGCGGGCGCTTTTCCGGGGGGATGTGCTGCGAAAGCTCGGCAGCGGCCTTTTCCAGCACGCCGCGGGCATGGCGCGAGGCGGCGGCCAGCTCCGGCGAGTGGTTCACCGACACGCCGCTTTCGAACATCGCGATGTAATGGCCGGGGTAGCGGCGGGCGAAGGCGAGATAGGCGCGGCCGGTCGCTTCGAAGGCCGCCAGCGCCGAGGGCTGGCCGCTGTCATAGGCGTATTGCATGAGGTCGCCGAAGATCTCGTAGCCCTGCCGCGCCGCCTCGGCGATGAGGTCCTCGCGCCCCGAGAAATGCCGGTAGACCGCGGCGGGGGTGACCCCGGCGCGTTTCGCCGCCTCCGAGAGGGTGAAGCCCGTCGGGCCCTTCTCCTCGATCAGCAGCAGCGCCGCCTCGACCAGCGCCTGGCGCAGGTTGCCGTGGTGGTAGCCCTGTTTACCCATCCCAGACTTCGGGGCCCCCGGCGATCTTGGGATCGGGCACGCCGACGTTGCGTGCATCCTTGTTGTCGTAGTCGAGGTGGGTCAGCACGTGGCGGATCGCCTCGATCCGGGCGCGCTTCTTGTCGTCCGAGCGGATCACCGTCCAGGGCGCTGCGGCGCTGTGGGTGCGGGACAGCGTCTCGTGGATCGCCGCGCCATACTCGTCCCAGAGCTTCAGCCCGTCGACATCGATGGCCGAGAGCTTCCACTGCTTGAGCGGATCGCTCTCGCGTTCAAGAAAGCGGCGCAGTTGTTCGGCGCGGCCGACATTGAGCCAGAACTTGAAGAGCTTGATGCCTTCCTCGACCAGCATCTTCTCGAAGTCGGGCACCTGCGCGAAGAAATGCTCGCGCTGCGCCTCGGTGCAGAAGCCGAAGACCTTTTCCACCACGCCGCGGTTGTACCAGCTGCGGTCGAAGAAGACGATCTCGCCGCCCGCCGGCAGGTGGTCGATGTAGCGCTGCAGGTACCATTGCGTCGCCTCGGTGTCCGAGGGCTTCGACAGCGCCACCACCCGCGCGCCACGCGGGTTGAGGTTCTCGCGGAAGCGCTTGATCGTGCCGCCCTTGCCGGCGGCGTCGCGCCCCTCGAAGAGGATGGCGACGCGCGCCCCGCTGGCCTTGACGTGGCGCTGCAGCTTCATCAGCTCGATCTGCAGCGCCTGCATCTGCTTGTCGTAGGCCTTGCCCTTCATCTCCTCGGAATAGGGGTAGCTCGGCGAGAGGATGTCGTCCTTGTCGGCGCGGCGGATCGCCTCGCGGATTTCCTTGGGGGCCTTCTTGTCGAAATAGGCGCTGATCGCGCCGTCGAAGGGCTTGGACACGGGCTTGGGTCCTTCGTGTTGAAATCTCACGGTCAATATGCCGTGTCGGAGTGGCTAGCGCAAACCCGCGCGCGCGGCGGCGCGGGCGATGGCGGCGTCCATCTGCGCCGGGCTGACGTGCTGCGGCATGTGGCCGATGCGGGGCAGGGTGACAAGATGCGCGCCGGGGATCTGCGCCGCCGTGGGCACCGAGTGGATCTGCAGCCCGACGGTGGAGTCGGCCTCGCCGTGGATCAGTTCGACCGGCAGATCGAGTGCCGGGTACCGCGGGGCGAGCGTGCGGATCTCGGCCTTGAGGCTGGCGCGCTGGCGGGCGTTGGCGTCGAGGCTGGCGCGGCGCAGCGTCAGAGGCGCGCCGATATGCTCGGCGTAGCCCGCGGGTACCGGGTTGGGGGCGAAGACCTCGGTGATCGCCTGCTGCACCTTGCTGTCGGGCGCAAAGGCGGCAATGGCGGGGTTGGCCAGCGGCGCCAGGGGTCCGGCGGTCAGCTTGTAGAAAAGCGGCAGCCCGCCTTCCCAGGGCTGCGAGGCCGCGCCCAGCAGGACCAGCGCCGAGACCCGCTCGGGATGGTCTGCCGCCCAGGCCAGCGCCACCGCGCCGCCGTAGGATTGGCCGAGCACGATCGGGCGCGTCGCGCCGAGCTGCGTGGCGGCGGCGGAGAGCAGGGCGGCCTGCTCGAAGATGCTGTCACCATCCGCTTCGGCCTCGGTATAGCCGAGCCCCGGGCGGTCGAAGGCGATGACCCGGTAGTCGGGGGCAAGCCGGGAGACGGCGTCGAAGGTCCAGTCCCGCAGGTTGCCGCTGGCGCCGTGGATCAGAACCAGCGCCGGGCCGGAACCCTGCTCGACGTAATGCACCCGGCGGCCGCCCACCTGCAGGAAGCGGCCCTCGGGCGGAAAGGCGGCCTCTGCGGCGGCTTCCTCTCTTGCCGCCTTGCTGCCGGCGAGCCCGCAGCCCGCCAGCACCAGCGCGGCAATCGGCAGCAGCGCCTGCCACATGGCTCAGGCCCCGACCTTGGTCGCGGCGCGCCAGTCGGTGGACTCGGTGCCGATGCGGGTGAGGTCGAAGGGTGTCGTCATGTAGATTTCCGAGATCCAGTTGGTGAAGAGCAGGTGCGCATGGCTGCGCCAGCGGTTCTGCGGCTTTTTCGTCGGATCGTCGTTCGGGTAGTAGTTGGCGGGAACGTTGATCGGCTTGCCGGCCTCGATGTCGCGGTCGTACTCGTCCTTCAGCGTGGTGCTGTCGTACTCGAGGTGGTTGAAGATATAGAGTGCGCGATGCGCCTTGTCCTCGACCAGAGCCGGGCCGGTCTCGGGTGAGTCGATCAGCACCGGCAGACCCGCCGCCTCGATCTCGGCGCGCTGCATCTCGGTCCAGCGCGACACCGGCATCACCATGTCGTCCGAGAAGCCGCGCAGGAAAGGCGAGGCGGGGGCGAGGTTCTGGTGGCGCACGCAGCCAAAGGCCTTGTGGCCCAGGATATGCTTCTTCACCCCGTGGAAATAGTTGATCATCGCCATACCGCCCCAACACACGCCGAAGGTGGCGTGAACATGGGTCTGCGTCCAGTCGAAGACGCGTTTCAACTCGTCCCAGTAGGTCACATCGGCGAATTCGAGATGCTCGATCGGCGCGCCGGTGATGATCAGCCCGTCGAACTTCTCGCCCGAGGCCTCGACCTCGGCAAAGGGCCGGTAGAAGGCCTCCATGTGCTCGGCGGCGGTGTTCTTGGTCTGGTGCTCGCTCATGCGGATCAGGCTGAACTCGATCTGCAGCGGCGTCGCCCCGATGAGGCGCGCGAACTGGTTCTCGGTCTGGATCTTCTTGGGCATGAGGTTCAGGAGCGCGATGCGCAGGGGCCGGATATCCTGCCGCGAGGCGCTGTCCTCGGACATGACCATCACGCCCTCGCGCGAGAGCACGTCATAGGCGGGAAGATCTTCGGGCAGCTTGATGGGCATGGATACGGTCCTCTTGTCAGGCCCGCAGATGTATCGCCGCAGGGGCAATTGCTCAAGAGGCACGCGGGGATGGCCCGAACCGCGCGCCACGGGCGCGCTGCCGAGAGGGGGCTTTGCCCCCGCCCGCTGCGCGGGCTCCCCCAGGATATTTGCACCTAGAAGAAGGGCGCGCGGGTTCTTCTAGGTTCAAATATCCCCGCCGGAGGCATCGCAGGCGTGACGGCGGCGCGAGGCTCTTGTGTTTCCCACACGTCTGTCGTTCTGTGATCGCAGATTCTGGAGGAGACCCCGATGCCTGCGACCATGCGCGCTGCCGTGCTGCGAGAGTATAATTCCGACCTGTCGATCGAGCAGGTGCCGATGCCCGACTGCCCTGCGGATGGCGTGGTGCTGAAGGTGCTGGCCTGCGGCGTCTGCCGCTCGGATTGGCACGGCTGGTCGGGTGAACATCCGCGGGTGAAGCCGGGGCAGATCCAGGGCCATGAGTATTGCGGCGAGGTGGTCGAGGCCGGGCCGGGTTCGCAATGGCAGGTCGGCGACAAGCTGGTGGCGCCGTTCATCCTGGCCTGCGGCACCTGCCCGCAGTGCCGGGAGGGGCAGCAGCACACCTGTTTCGACCAGCGTCTGCCGGGGTTCATCGAGCCGGGCGCCTTTGCCGAATACGTCGCCGTGCCGCGCGATTTCAACCTTGCCCGGCTGCCCGAGGGCATGTCGCCCACGCTGGCCGCGGGGCTCGGCTGCCGGGTGACCACCGCCTGGCACGCGCTGACCGGGCGCGCGGCGCTGCAGGGGGGCGAGTGGCTGGCGGTGCATGGCACGGGCGGCATCGGGCTGTCGGCGGCGATCCTCGGCCGCGCGCTCGGCGCGCATGTGGTGGTCGTGGACGTGGTGACGGAAAAGCTCGACCACGCGCTCTCGCTCGGCATGGATGCGGCGGTGAATGCCGCGACGGAGGATACCGCGGCCAGGATCAAGGAAATCACCGGCGGCGGCGCGCATGTCAGCGTCGAGGCGCTGGGGATTCCGCAGACCGTCAACGCCTCGATCCGCTGCCTGCGCCCCTTGGGGCGGCACGTGCAGGTCGGCATGCCCGTGGGACACCATGCCATCCAGGAGGTGGACATGAACGCGGTCTACATGGCCAACCTGGCGCTCTACGGCACCCGCGGCATGCCCTCGCACCGCTATCCGTCGCTGCTTGGATTGATTACGCGCGGAAAGGTGGATATGAGCCCGCTTATCGCGCGCGAGATTCCCCTCAGCCTGGCCGGGGCGGAGCTGGCCGCGTTCAACGGGCCGACGCCTCCGGGTGTGGCCGTGATCACCGATTTCACCCGCTGAGGCGGGGCGGCGCCGCAGCGCGTCGCAAGGCCGTTCAGGAGAGTGCCCATGAAAGCCGCCGTCATCGTCTTCCCCGGATCGAACTGCGATCGTGATCTGAAGACGGCCTTCGAACAGGCCGGGCTCGAGGTCGAGATGGTCTGGCACAAGGACACCTCGCTGCCCAAGGGCATCGACATCGTCGGCCTGCCGGGCGGCTTCTCCTACGGCGACTACCTGCGCTGCGGCGCCATCGCCGCCAACTCGCCGATCTGCCGGGACGTGAAGGCCCATGCCGAGCGCGGCGGCTACGTCTTCGGCGTCTGCAACGGTTTCCAGATTCTCACCGAGACCGGGCTGTTGCCGGGCGCGCTGCTGCGCAACGCGAACCTCAAGTACATCTGCCGCACGGTGGGGCTGGAAGTGGCCGAGAGCCAGTCGGTCTTCACCCGCGGCTACAAGACGGGCGAGCGGATCGGCATTCCGATTGCCCATCACGACGGCAATTACACCGCCGACGCGGCGACGCTCGACATGCTGGAAGGCGAGGGCCGCGTGGCCTTCCGTTACACCGACAACCCCAATGGCGCGGACCGCGACATCGCCGGGATCCTGTCGGAGAACCGCCGCGTTCTGGGGATGATGCCGCACCCCGAGCGGGCCTGCGATCCGGCTCATGGCAACGAGGACGGTGCGCGTCTTTTCGCCAATCTGACGGCGGCTCTCGCCGAGGCTTGACCGGCACCGCTTGAGCCGGCCCGGCGCGCAGCGTAAGTTGGGCGCCATGTCGGAGCTCGCGAGTGACAAGAAAGACAGACGGCGTTCGGGCCCGCTGAGTTGGCGGGTGCGGGCGGCGCTTATCCTTTTGCTGGTGCTTGCGGTCAGCACGGTGTGGATCACCAACGTCCTGCTGACCGACCGCTCCACCGCCTCGACGCGCAACCGCGCCGAGCTGCGGCTGGCGCTCTACTCCGGCAACATCCTTTCGGAACTGCGCCGCAACGCCATCGTGCCGCAGCTGCTGGCGCGGGACCCGGCGCTGATCGGGGCGCTGAACTCGGGCGACTTCAGCCAGTCGACGCAGCGGCTGATTTCCTATGTCGACGAGATCGGCGCGGCCTCGCTGATGCTGCTCGACCGCGACGGGCGCACCGTGGCGGCGACCGACCGCAACCGGCTCGGCTCGAACCACCGCTCCGAGGCCTATTACGTCGACGCGCTGCGCGCCAATACCACCGTCTTCACCGTGCAGGAGCGCGAGGCGGGAGGCTATGCCTTCACCTACTCGCGCCGCATGGAAAGCCAGAATTCGGCCATCGGCGTGATCATGGTCGAGGTCGATCTTGCCAAGTTCGAGCGTGCCTGGGCGGGGATCACCGATGCCGTGGCGGTGCTCGACTCCGAGGGGCGGATCATCCTTGCGACCGAGCCGCGCTGGCGCGGGCTGACCATGGACGAGGCGCTGGCCAAGCAGCCTGCCGAGAACGCCATCGAGCGCGCCATAAAGGCCACCGCCGACTGGACCGCGCTGCCCGCCGACGCCTATCTGCGCGGCGAGGCGGTGATGCGCATCGACGGGCGCATCCCGTTCCGTGGCTGGACCATGGCGACCTTCACCACCTACGCCTCGGTGCGCGAGAAGGTGAACGCGGTGCTGGCGCTGGAGATCATGGCCTTTGCGCTGCTGGCGGCCTCGGCCTTCTACGCGCTGTCGCGCAAGACCGCGCTGCGCATGGCGCTGTTCCAGCGCGAAAGCGTCGAGCTGCGCGCGCTGAACGCACGGCTGCAGCGCGAGATCGCCGAACGCGAGAAGGTGCAGAAGGACCTCGCGAGCGCCGAGCAGACGCTGGAGCAGAGTTCCAAGCTGGCGGCGCTGGGGGAGATGTCGGCCGCGGTCAGCCACGAGCTGAACCAGCCGCTGGCGGCGATGAAGACCTATCTTGCCGGGGCACGGCTGCTGCTCAAGCGCAACCGCCCCGAGGAGGCGATGACCGCCTTTTCCCGCATCGATGACCTGATCGAGCGGATGGGAGCGATCACCCGCCAGCTCAAGAGCTATGCCCGCAAGGGGCAGGCGAATTTCGTGCCCGTCGACATGGCCGAGGCGCTGGCCTCGTCGCTGTCGATGATGGAGCCGCAGCTGAAGGCGCGGCGGGTGCGAATCTCGAAGATCCTGCCCGACCAGCCGGTGATGGTGATGGGCGACCGGATGCGCATCGAGCAGGTGCTGGTGAACCTGCTGCGCAACGCCATCGACGCGACCAAGTCCGTCGCCAACCCCGAGATCGAAATCCTCCTCGCCAGCGGCGAGACCGCGACGCTGAGCGTGCGCGACAACGGCCATGGCATCGAGGATCTCGATGCGCTGTTCGAGCCCTTCTACACCACCAAGCAACCCGGCGACGGCACCGGCCTTGGCCTTGCGATCTCCTCGGGGATCGTCAGCGACCTCGGCGGGCGGCTCACGGCGCGGAACGGAACCGAAGGGGGGGCTGTTTTCGACATGCAGCTTCCTATCTTGAACCAGAGCCCTGCGGCGGCCGAGTGACGGGCCGTCCTGACCAGTATGAGACCGCGTAAAAAGAACACAACAAAAGGCGACCAGACCGAATGACCAAAGCCATGAAGATCGCCATCGTCGACGACGAGAAGGACATGCGCCAGTCGATCAGCCAGTGGCTGGCTCTGTCCGGGTATGACACCGAAACCTATTCCAGCGCCGAAGAGGCGCTCGGCGCCGTTGGCGCGGATTATCCGGGCATCGTGATCTCGGACATCCGCATGCCCGGCATGGATGGCATCCAGTTCCTCCGCAAGCTGATGGGCAACGACAGCGCGCTGCCCGTCATCATGATCACCGGCCACGGCGACGTGCCGATGGCGGTCGAGGCAATGCGCATCGGGGCCTATGACTTCCTTGAAAAGCCGTTCAACCCCGACCGCATGTCCGAACTGGCCAAGAAGGCCACCAACGCCCGCCGCCTGACGCTCGACAACCGCGTGCTGCGCCGCGAGCTCTCGGACGGCGGCCAGCTGATGAGCAAGCTGATCGGCCAGAGCCCCGCCATGGAGCGCCTGCGCGAGGACGTGCTCGACCTCGGCCAGGCCGACGGCCACGTGCTGATCGATGGCGAAACCGGCACCGGCAAGACGCTGATCGCCCACGCGCTGCACGCCGTGGGCTCGCGCGCCGGCAAGAAGTTCGTGCTGATCTCCTGCGCGGCGATGGATGAGGACGCGCTGATGCGCCGCCTCTTCGGCCCGATGCAGCCCGAGGACACGCGCCTTCCGGCGATCGAGGAAGCGCGCGGCGGCACGCTGGTGCTGGAAGACATCGAGAGCCTCTCGGACGCCTCGCAGGCCCGCCTTCTGTCGGTGATCAACGATCAGGGCACCCCGCCCGAGACGCGCATCGTGGCGATCTGCAACCTTCAGGACGAGGGCCGGACCTGCGAGACCGCGCTGCGCCCCGACCTCTACTACCGGCTCGCGGCGCTGAAGATCACCGTGCCGCCGCTGCGCCAGCGCGGCGAGGACATCCTGACGCTGTTCACCCGCTTCTCCGAGCAGTTCTCGGACGAATACGGCTGCGACTCGCCGCAGGTCTCGGCGCAGGAGGCGGCGCAGCTGCTGCAGGCCCCCTGGCCGGGCAACGTGCGCCAGCTCATCAACCTTGCAGAGCGCGCGGTGCTGCAGTCGCGTCGCGGCACGGGCACCATCGCCTCGCTGCTGATGAACGACCACGAGGACATGCAGCCGGTGATGACCACCGAGGGCAAGCCGCTGAAGGAATACGTGGAGGCCTTCGAGCGCATGCTGATCGACAACACGATGCGCCGCCACAAGGGCTCGATCTCTTCCGTCATGGACGAGCTTTGCCTGCCGCGCCGGACGCTGAACGAGAAGATGGCAAAATACGGCCTCCAGCGCTCGGACTACCTCTGAGCGCGGAGAGGCGTGCCTCGATTGCAAGAAACGCCGCCCGAGAGGGCGGCGTTTTTTGTGTGTTGGTGCGTCTCGCCATGGTGGCCACGCACCAACCGCGTCAGCCTGGCTGTTCGGGAACGTGGTTAATAGGATCTTAATACTTCATTGAAAGTGTGAACGAACCGGCGCCTTTCGGCCGCCGCGATATATTCATTTGACGATTTCCTTTGTGCCTGGGGGCTATCAGCGATGATGAGTGACCTGCCAGACCTCGATGCTTTCGGACGCAACGGCGTGCCGGTTTCCGAACTTGACGAGCTGCTCGACAGGATCGGGGCGGCCTCCCTGCCGCTCAGTGGCGCGGTTGCCTGCCTTGTCGATCTCGCGCCCGAGGTGGTCGGTCCGCGCGGCGTGCGCATGGTCGCTCCGCTGCACGGGCCGCTCTCGGAGGCGCTGCAATGCCTGATCGCTCACCGCAAGCAGATGGCTCCCTGCGGCGCGCGCAGCCAGGTCGTCAGCCGTGCGGTCGCAGGGCGCAGCTATCGCTTCCTGATCGAGAGCATCGGCCCCGACACGGGGTCCGACACAAGACCCGACGCGGGGAGCGACATGGGCACGGTGATCCTCGGCTACGAGGCGGACACGAAGACAGCGCACGATATGGAGCGCCGGGCGCGGCCCTTCCTCGACCTGCTGGAAGCCCTGCTGATTGAACGCTGCACCAAGCTCGCGGTGGTGCGGGACATGGCGGCGCTGGAGCTGGACGCTGCGGAGTTTCGGGAACAGGCCCAGAAGGACGCGCTCACCGGGCTGATCAACGCCTGCACCTTCCGCGAGAGGGCGCGACAGACGCTGGCCGAGGCGCACGGCCCCCATGCGCTGGTTCTTCTGGACGTGGATCACTTCAAGCAGATCAACGATCTGCACGGCCATCAGTTCGGCGACGTCTATCTCAGCGCCATCGCCGGAGTGTTGCGCGGCAGCTTCGGCCCCGACACGCTGATCGGGCGGATGGGGGGGGATGAGTTCGCGCTGCTGCTGCCGGAGGATGCGGACGGGGCGCTGGTGCGGGCCACAGAGGCCTGCCGCAAGGCGCTGGCCCGGCTGGGCGTGACCATGGGCAAGCCGGAGCTCGGCAGCGTCAGCATGGGCGCGGCGTTTTTCCCACGCCATGGCGAAAGCTATGATGCGCTGTTCGAACTGGCCGACACCGCGCTCTACGCCGCCAAGGAGAACGGGCGCGGCAGCGTGGTGTCCTTCGACCCGCACCGGCACCTGCGGTTCAGCCTGCGCGAGCTCATGCGCGACTTTTCCGAGGCGCTTGCGGAAGGCGAGATCAGACCGGTGTTCCATCCGGTCGTCGATCTCGCCACGGGACATTGCTCTGGCTACGAGGTGCTGGCGCGCTGGCGTGGCGCGTCGGGAGAGACGCTTGGGCCGGAGCGCTTCTCGCCGATCTTCGAGAACGGGGTCCTTGCAGAGCAGCTCACCCGCAGCATGATCACCCAGGCCAGCCACCTGCTGCGGTCGCTGCCGCAGCGGACGGCCGCAGGGGGGGCACCGCTGCGCATCGGGATCAACGTGACGGGCTTCGATTTGCTCAACAGCGATTTCGCCGGAGACCTCGGCGACCTGCTCTCCGAGCTCAGGCTGCCCTGGTCGGCCATCGTGATCGAGGTCCCCGAGACCGTGATGCTGGGCGAGACCGGCGGGCGGGCGTTCGAAACTCTCCGCGAACTCCGCGGGCGCGGGGCCCGCATCGCGCTCGACGATTTCGGCACAGGCTACGGCAGCCTGCGCCACCTCGAGGACTGGCCGGTGGACATGCTGAAGATCGATCGCCAGTTCGTGCAGGGGCTGAGCGCCCGCCCGCGCGACCGCGCCGTGGTGGAAGCGATCCTTGGCATTGCCCGCCGCTTCGGCTTCCGGGTCGTCGCCGAGGGGATCGAGACACCCGGCCAGCTGAGTTACCTTATGGCGATGGGGTGCGATGCCGGGCAGGGGCACCTGCTCTCGCCTCCGCTGGAGGCGCATGAGCTTGCCACGGCTCCCGCGGTCTACAGGCTGCGCGACAGGGTTGCTGACGAGGATTAGCCGCGCAGGAAGCGGCGGCGCGCCTCCTCGGCCATCGCCTGCTTCATCTGAAGCTCCGCCAGCTTCGCCATGGCTTCCCTGCGCTCGGCGGGATCGGTCAGCGTCGCGAGCAGCTGCCGTTGCGCCGAAACCTGCTTCTTCAGCGTGATTTCCTCGGGCAGCGCGCCGGCCTCGGCCATGATGCGGAAGCCCATGGCCTCGCCGGGGTCGAGATGCGCCTCGCCGCTGCGGTCGGGCAGGGGGCGGCCTTCGCCCTCCAGTCCCTGCAGCTTGCCCTCGGCGAGTGACTTCAGAATGCGGCGTTCGGTCAGACGGCTCAGCCACGACATGAGAAGGCCCACCCTTTCACAGAAAGGATGGGCCACGTGTCTCTGCGGGGCAAGGGGGTGCGGCGATCAGTAGCCGCGCCAGATCCAGCCGCCGCCGAAAATACGGCTGCCCTCGGGGGCATAGAACACGCAGGCCTGACCGGGGCTGACGCCTTCTTCCGGGGTCAGCAGCTCTACCTCGGCCGTGGTGTCCGAGAGCGGACGGATGATCGCATCGCGCGGCGGACGGGTGGAGCGGACCTTCACCTTGAGGTGCCACTCGTCGCGGCTGGTGAAGGGCTCATCGCCGAGCCAATTGATCTCGCGCACCGGGATGACGCGGGTCGCCAGCATCTCCTTGGGGCCGACCACCACCTGCTTGGCGTCCACGTCCAGCTTCACCACGTAGAGCGGCTCTTCCAGACCGCCGATGCCGAGGCCGCGACGCTGGCCGATGGTGTAATGGATCACGCCCTTGTGGGTGCCGAGCTTGCGCCCGTCCGCATGGACGATCTCGCCCGGCTCGGCCGCACCGGGGCGCAGCTTTTCGATCACCGAGGCGTAGTTGCCGTCGGGCACGAAGCAGATGTCCTGACTGTCGGGCTTGTCGGCGACCGACAGGCCGTATTTGGCCGCGAGCTCGCGGGTCTCGGCCTTGCTCTTGAGATGGCCGAGCGGGAAGCGCAGGTACGACAGCTGTTCGGGGGTGGTCGAGAACAGGAAGTAGCTCTGGTCGCGATTCGCATCCGCCGCCGAATGCAGTTCGGGACCTTCGTCGCCCAGCATGCGCTGGATGTAGTGGCCGGTGGCCATGCAATCGGCGTCGAGGTCCTTGGCGGTCTCGAGCAGGTCCTTGAACTTCACCCGCTCGTTGCAGCGGATGCAGGGCACCGGGGTGGCGCCGCCAAGATAGCTCTCGGCGAATTCGTCGATCACCGCGTCCTTGAAGATGTTCTCGTAGTCCAGCACGTAATGCGGGAAGCCCATCTGCTCGGCCACGCGGCGGGCGTCGTGGATGTCGATCCCGGCGCAGCAGGCGCCCTTCTTGGCCAGCGCCGCGCCATGATCGTAGAGCTGCAACGTCACACCGACCACGTCATAGCCTTCCTCGGCCAGCATGGCGGCGACGACGGAACTGTCCACGCCGCCGGACATGGCCACCACCACCCGCGTGTCGGCGGGGGATTTCGCAAAGCCAAGCGAGTTCAGGGTCTGGGTATCGAGGGCCATCGTCAATCTCCGGGAGTCCGGGGGAATATAGGAAAATGCGTTTTACTAACAAGGGCGCGTTTTAGACAGCGTTAAATCGCGCAAGGCCAGTATGCGTCACCCCCATAGCTGGGTCGGAGCATTGAGCCCGGTCGCGCGTCGGGGCGCCCTCGGGCCGGAGCGGCCCGCAATGCCGAGAGTATGGCAGAATCGGCGCCCCTGAGACAGCGGTCCCGCGCTGGTGCCTCGACCCAGGGGGAGGCCACACGGGACGACGACCATGTACCTGAAGAAGATCGATGGCCCGCGCGCGGTGACGCTGCCAGACGGCTCGATCATGACACGGGCCGACCTGCCGCCGGCGGAGACGCGGCGCTGGGTAGCCTCGCGAAAGGCCGCGGTCGTGCGCGCGGTGCGTCACGGTCTGCTGACGGAAACGCAGGCGATGGACCGCTACGCTCTCAGCTCCGAGGAACTGGCGGAATGGCTGAATGCCGTTTCGAGCCATGGCGAAGAGGCCCTCAAGGCCACGCTGGTGCAGCGTTTCCGCGAAGGTGGGGCCTAAAGGCACCGGTGCAGGGGCGCGCAAGACCCCCTGCGGATCGTCTACCCCTAGAGGATTCGGCCCGAGTGGCCCAGAAATGTCGCCGAAATGTAGAATATTGCGCGACCTATCCTTATGAGACTCTGTCAAAAGTTGAATGAATCTCCGTCTCGCTTAGACTGCGCCGGGCTGGGGTAAAGAACCATTAACTAAATTGGGACAGGCTCGGTGCAGGGGTAGAGATAAGCGGAGACAGCCATGCGCATCCTTCTGGTTGAAGACGATCCGACCACGTCGAAGAGCATCGAGCTGATGCTGAATCACGCAAACCTAAATGTCTACGCCACCGACCTCGGGGAAGAGGGCATCGATCTGGCGAAGCTCTATGACTACGACCTGATCCTGCTTGACCTGAACCTGCCGGATATTCACGGACATGAGGTGCTGCGCCAGCTGCGCATGGCGCGGATCAATACGCCGATCCTGATCCTTTCCGGTGCGGATGACACCGACAACAAGATCAAGGGATTCGGCTTCGGTGCAGATGACTACCTGACCAAGCCTTTCCACCGGGACGAGCTGGTGGCGCGCATCCATGCGATCATACGCCGGTCCAAGGGGCACTCGCAGTCGATCATCCGCACTGGCAAGGTCTCGGTGAACCTCGACGCCAAGACCGTCACCGTGGCGGAACGCCCCGTGCATCTGACCGGCAAGGAATACCAGATGCTCGAGCTGCTCTCGCTGCGCAAGGGCACGACCCTGACCAAGGAGATGTTCCTCAACCATCTCTACGGTGGCATGGACGAGCCCGAGCTGAAGATCATCGACGTCTTCATCTGCAAGCTGCGCAAGAAGCTTTCCGAAGCCACCGGGGATGAAAACTACATCGAGACCGTGTGGGGGCGCGGATACGTGTTGCGTGACCCCGAGCCTCCGGTCGGCGCCATGGCGGTGAACGCCTGATACTGGACGTGCCCCGCCGCGCGGCCTATCACGTCTGCCAAAAGGCGTGAGCAAGGAATGCGGCGATGGCCCAGACAGTGGCGGAGAAAGCGGTAGAGGCACTGACGGACGCGGAGGCGCGGGACGAGCTGGCCCGCCTTGCCGAGGTTCTCGCGCAGGCCAATACCGCCTATCACACCGAGGACGCCCCCGAGATCTCGGACGCGGACTACGATGCGCTCAAGCGCCGCAATCTCGAGATCGAGGAACGATTCCCCGCGCTCAAGCGCGCCGACAGCCCCAGTGAGCAGGTTGGCGCGCCGCTGGCCGAGGGGTTTTCCAAGATCCGCCACGCGGTGTCGATGCTCTCGCTCGGCAATGCCTTCGAACCCGAGGAAGTCGAGGAGTTTGACGCCCGCATCCGCCGCTATCTCGGGATGGAGGGCGGCGCCGGGCTGACCTATACCGCCGAGCCCAAGATCGACGGGCTTTCGCTCTCACTGCGCTACGAGAACGGCGCCCTGGTACAGGCCGCCACCCGTGGCGACGGGGCGGTGGGCGAGAATGTCACCGCCAACGCCCGCACCATCGCCGACATCCCGCAGAGCCTCGACGGGGCACCCGACGTGCTGGAAGTGCGCGGCGAGGTCTACATGAGCCACGAGGATTTCGCTGCCCTCAACGAACGGCAGGAGGCGCGTGGCGGCAAGCTCTTCGCCAACCCGCGCAACGCCGCCGCCGGCTCGCTGCGCCAGCTCGACGCCGAGATCACCCGTGCCCGGCCGCTGCGCTTCTTCGCCTACGCCTGGGGGGAGCTCTCGGCACCGCTGGAAGAAACCCAGATGGGGGCCATAGAACGGCTGCGGGCGCTGGGCTTCCAGACCAATCCGCTGACGCAGCTTTGCAATGGGCCGCGCGAGATGATCGCGCATTACCGCGAGATCGAGGCGCAGCGCGCCACGCTCGGCTATGACATTGACGGCGTGGTCTACAAGGTCAACGACCTCGGCCTGCAGGGGCGGCTCGGCTTCCGTTCGACGACCCCGCGCTGGGCGATTGCCCACAAGTTCCCCGCCGAGCTGGCCTGGACCCGTCTCGAGGCGATCGACATCCAGGTCGGCCGCACCGGCGCGCTGAGCCCCGTCGCGCGGCTCACCCCGGTCACCGTGGGTGGAGTCGTCGTGTCGAACGCCACGCTGCACAACGAGGATTACATCGCCGGGCGCGACGCAAAGGGCGAGGTGATCCGCCCCGACCCCGAGGGCCGTGCCAAGGACATCCGCGTCGGCGACTGGGTGCAGGTCTACCGCGCAGGGGACGTGATCCCCAAGGTGGCCGACGTCGACCTTTCCAAACGTCCCGAGGACGCGCAGATCTACAGCTTCCCGGCCACCTGCCCGGAATGCGGCTCCGAGGCGATCCGCGAGGAGGGCGACGCCGTGCGCCGCTGCACCGGCGGCCTCGTCTGCCCGGCGCAGGCGGTGGAGAAGCTGAAGCATTTCGTCTCGCGCGCCGCCTTCGACATCGAGGGGCTCGGCGCCAAGCAGGTCGAGCAGTTCTACCGCGACGGCTGGATCAAGGAGCCTGCGGACATCTTCGAGCTGAAGGCGCGCTACGGCTCGGGCATGCAGCAGCTGAAGAACCGCGAGGGCTGGGGCGACAAGAGCGCCTCGAACCTTTTCGACGCGATCGACGAGAAGCGGAAGATCGAGCTCAACCGGGTGATCTTCGCGCTCGGGATGCGCCATGTCGGCGAGGTGGTCGCCAAGGATCTGGCGAAACACTACCTCGGCTGGGATGCGATGATCGCGGCAGTGGATCAGGCAGTCCCGGCCGTCGAGCGTTACCGCAAGGCCGAGGCCGCCGTAGAAGAGGAGCGCAAGGCCGCCGCCGCCGCCGGTCGCCGTGCCCGCATCAAGGAGACGCAGGACGCGGTCTGGGCCGAAGAGCCGAAGGTCGCGCCCGAGGCGCGCGCTGCCTGGGACGACCTCGTCGGCATCGATGGCATCGGTGCCATCGTCGCAGTCTCGCTGGTGACCTCGCTGCACCAGCAGGCCGAGCGCGCCTCGGTGGACAGGCTGGTCGCGCATCTCGACATACAGGATGCCGAGCGGCCGGCGACGGAAGGCAGCCCCGTCGCCGGGCTGACCGTGGTCTTCACCGGCACGCTCGAGAAGATGAGCCGCGCCGAGGCCAAGGCGCGCGCCGAAGCGCTGGGGGCAAAGGTCTCGGGCTCTGTGTCGAAGAAGACCGACATCGTCGTCGCCGGTCCCGGCGCAGGCAGCAAGGAGGCCAAGGCGAAGGAACTCGGCGTGCGGCTGATGGACGAGGACGCATGGCTGGCGCTGATCGGCGGGTAACCCAAGCATGAGCCAGCGCCCCGAGGCCCTGTGGCCGCTCTTTGCCGAGCTGAAGACGCTGGACGGCGTCGGCCCCAAGACCGCCCTGGCGATGGAGGGGCTGGATGTCGTCGCGCCGCGCGATCTGCTGCTCACCCTGCCGCATTCGGTCATCGACCGCCGCCCGCGCGCCTCGGTGCAGGGCGCCGATCTGCCAGGCACGGTGACGGTCGAGGTGCAGGTGCTGCGCCACATGCCGCCCGCCGTGAAGGGGCGACCCTACCGCATTCAGGTCGAGGACGCCGAGACCACCTTCCAGCTGGTGTTCTTCCATGGGCGCGCCGATTACCTGACCCGCGTGCTGCCCGAGGGAACGCGCCGCCTGGTCTCGGGCAAGGTGGAATTCTTCGACGGGCTGGCGCAGATGGTCCATCCCGACCACATGCTGCCGCCCGAGGAGGCGCACACCCTGCCGCTCTTCGAGCCGGTCTATCCGCTCACCGCCGGGGTGACGCAGAAGCTGATGGCCCGCGCGGTGGCCGGGGCGCTGACCCGCGCCCCCGAACTGGCGGAATGGATCGACGGCCCGCTGAAGGAGCGCGAGGGCTGGCCTGACTGGCACGCCGCGCTCGAAGCCGCCCATGCCCCCGATGGCATGGCAGCACTGACCCCCACGGCCCCGGCCCGCGCCCGGCTCGCCTATGACGAACTGCTGGCGCATCAGCTGACCCTGGGCCTCGCGCGGATCAACCGCCGCCGCGGCAAGGGCCATCCCACCATGGGCGACGGGGCGTTGCGCCGCCGCGTGCTCTCGGCGCTGCCGTACCGGCCCACCGGCGCGCAGCTGCGCGCCATGGACGAGATCGCCGAGGACATGGCCGCCGAGAGCCGGATGAACCGCCTGTTGCAGGGCGACGTCGGCGCGGGCAAGACGCTGGTGGCTTTCATGGCGCTGCTCATCGCGGTGGAAGCGCGCGGGCAGGGCGTGATGATGGCGCCGACGGAAATCCTCGCCCGCCAGCACATGGAAGGGCTGCAGCCGCTGGCCGAGAGCGCCGGGGTGGTGGTCGAAATCCTCACCGGGCGCGACAAGGGGGCTGAGCGCAAGGCCAAGCTGGCGGCGCTGGCGGCGGGCAACATCCACATCCTCGTCGGCACCCATGCGGTGTTCCAGGATGATGTGCTGTTCAAGGACCTGCGCCTTGCCATCGTCGACGAGCAGCACCGCTTCGGCGTGCGCCAGCGGCTCGAGCTCGGGCGCAAGGGCGCGGCCGCGGACGTCCTCGTGATGACCGCGACGCCCATCCCACGCAGCCTCGCGCTGGCGCAATACGGCGACATGGACGTCTCGGTGCTCGACGAGAAGCCGCCGGGGCGCAAGCCGGTGCAGACCGCACTTCTCTCCACCGAACGCATGGGCGAGGTGGTCCAGCACCTGCGCAAGGCCGTCGCCGAGGGGCGGCAGGCCTATTGGGTCTGCCCGTTGGTCGAGGAAAGCGAGGTCTCGGACCTCTCCTCCGCCGAGGAGCGCTTCAAGCGCCTGCGCGCCGAGCTCGGCGAGGGCGTCGTGGGGCTTGTGCACGGCCAGATGCCGCCCGCCGAGAAGGACGCCGCCATGGCGCGCTTCGTCGCCGGGGAGACCAAGGTGCTGGTCGCCACCACGGTGATCGAGGTCGGGGTGAACGTGCCCAATGCCTCGATCATGGTGATCGAGCGGGCCGAGATTTTCGGCCTTGCCCAGCTGCACCAGTTGCGCGGCCGCGTCGGGCGCGGCGCGGCGGCCTCGACCTGCCTGCTGATGTACCAGCCGCCGCTGGGCGAGAGCGGCATGAAGCGGCTCACCACCCTGCGCGAGACCGAGGACGGCTTCCGCATCTCCGAGGTCGACCTGCAGATGCGCGGCGCGGGCGATCTGATCGGAACGGCGCAATCCGGCCTGCCGCGCTTCAAGGTGGCGGATCTGGAAAGCCAGGCCGGGCTCATGGCGATCGCCCAGAGCGACGCGCGGCGGCTGCTGGCGGAGGATCCCGACCTCTCGACGGATCGCGGCAAGGCGGCACGGATGCTGCTCTGGCTGATGCGGCAGGACGAGGCGATCAAGCTGATCAGCGTCGGCTGATCAGGGCAGCCCAGGCTAACCGGCTGAAAAAATTTACGTTCTTCAGGAGCCGGAGCACGCTGACGTGCTCCGGCTTTGTTCGTTCCGCACCTGCATTCTCATGTGTTCACAAATGTTCTCAAAAAGTTCTTTACTCGAATCGGATCGCATGAGAACAAAAGGGCAACAAGAGAACACGCAGATCACGCACCGACATCACACACCGACATCACGCAAAAGACAGCACGCACAGAGGGAACGCCAAGATGATCGACACCATCCGCACCACCATGAGCCGCTCGAACACCACCCTGGTCACCGACATGATCGGTGCCGTCTCGCTGATCGTCATCCTTGTCGGGGCGCTGCATCTGCCGCTGCTCTGAGTTTTCGACTTCCTGCCTGCGGTCTTGCCCCGGGTGCCGCCCGCATCACTGTCCCGATGCACCGCATTGTTTCCCCAGCTCCGGGTCGCCTGATCCCCGGACATGCACATCGGCATCCCCTAGGGTTCACAAGACACGCCACTGCCGCCGCCTCCCATCCCCGGAGTGCGGCGGTTTTTTTGCTCGGAGTCTGCGAGGGGGGGACGGCGCTCAGGCGCTGCGCGCGGCGGCGATTTCCTCGGCGGCCTCGGTCGCCGCCTCCAGCGCCAGCATGATCGAGGCGTGGCGGTTCTTGTAGGCCGCCGCCGGGCGCAGCACCTCGAGCCCGTCGAAGGGGGCGGGCGGGGTCGGGCCGTCCTCCTTGAGCATGGCGCGCAGCGCGTCGCGCGCCTGCGCCAGCTGCGCCGGGGTGCAACCGATGATCGCCTCGCCCACGACCGAGGCGGCCGCCTGACCCAGCGCGCAGGCCTTCACGTCCTGGCCGAAATCGCTCACCCGCCCGCCTTCCAGCGCCAGGTCCACGGTCACCGTCGAGCCGCAGAGCGGCGAGCGCTTCTTCACCGTGGCGCCCGGCTGCTCCAGACGCTCGGTCCGGGGAATATCCGCCGCCAGCGCCAGGATGCGCGAGGAATAGAGCTTGATCAGATCGGTCTCGGCGGAGGTGGTGGCGGTCATGGCTTTCCCTTTCGGCTCGCCCCCCATAGATAGGGTGCGCGCCCGGCGCCTGCAAAAGGGAATTTCAAAATGAACTTCGATCCTGCGACCCTGGTCTATGACGCAAACGGCCTGATCCCCTGCATCGCGCAGGAGGAAGCGACGGGCGAGGTGCTGATGATGGCCTGGATGAACGCCGAGTCCGTTGCCCGCACGCTCGAAACCGGCCGCGTCACCTACTGGTCGCGCTCGCGCCAGAGCTACTGGATCAAGGGCGAAAGCTCGGGCCACGTGCAGGAGCTGGTCGACCTGCGCGTCGATTGCGACCGCGACAGCCTGCTGGCGCTCGTGCGCCAGACCGGCCCGGCCTGCCACACCAACCGCCGCAGCTGCTTCTACACCGCCCTGCGTGATGGCCAAGAGGTCGAGATCATGACACCGATGGCAGAGAGCTGAGAGGTCGCGCCATCTGCGTATTTATGAAACGATGAAGGACATGGGCCTTCTTCTCTTTCCAAATACGCCGGGGTGAGGCGCGCAGCGCCGAGGGGCGGAGCCCCTCAGTCGCCGAGGCCGACCATACGCCGGATGTCCTCGGGGGTCGCGCCGCCCTCTCGGTAGGTCGCGATTGCCCGCGCGTCGTCGCGCTTCGCCAGCCGCTTGCCCTGCGCGTCGCGGATCAGCTCGTGGTGGTGATAGACCGGCGTCTCCAGCCCCATGATCCGTTGCAGCACAACATGGATCGCCGTCGCCTCGAAGAGGTCGTGGCCCCGCACCACGTGGCTGACCTGCTGCGCGGCATCGTCCAGGACCACCGACAGGTGATAGGAGCCGGGGAAGTCCCTGCGTGACAGCACGACATCGCCGACATGGTCCAGCAGCTGCGCGGGGCAGAGCGTGATGCGCCCGGTTTCGCCCGTGGGACCCGCGCCGGTCTCCTCGAACCACGCTGCGGACCCGATGGTCTCAAGCGCTCGCGCCATATCGAGCCGCAGGGCCGCGCCGCGCGGGCGGGGCGTGGTGCCGTAGCCGGGTGCGCGAAGAGCGCGGCACGTGCCGGGGTAGACCAGCCCGTCTGGGCCAAAGGCAGGCTCCGCGCCCTCCTGCGGCGCCGAGGCGGCGGCCTGGATGTCGCGGCGGGTGCACTGGCAGGGGTAGATCAACTCGCGCGCCCAGAGCGCGTCGAGCGCGGTCTCATAGGCGGGCAGCCGGTCCGACTGGCGCATCGGCACCTCGTCCCAGCAGAGGCCGAGCCAGCGCAGGTCCTCGTGGATCTGCGCCTCCCAATGGGGCCGCGAGCGGGTGCTGTCGATGTCCTCGATGCGCAGCAGGAAGGCGCCGCCCGCCGCCCGCGCCATTCCCTCGGCCAGCAGCGCCGAATAGGCGTGGCCGAGGTGCAGCGGGCCGGTGGGCGAGGGGGCAAAGCGCGTGCGCAAATCAGTCCTCGCGGCGATAGGCCTTCTCGATGCGGCGTGTGCGGCGCTCCTCGCCGGACTGGTAGATCAGCACCCAGGCCAGCAGGATGAACATCGGATGCGTGAGCCCGCCCGAGAAGATGATGGCCGGCACCCAGATCACGAAGACCAGGATGCCGAGGATCGGCCGGCCGGTCAGCAGGATCGACAGCGGCGGCAGCAGCAGGGCGAGCACGTAGTTCACGCGGGCACCTCCTGCGCGGCGAGCCAGTCCTGCCAGACCTCCTTGGCCCGGTCGGTGTAGCCCTTGTAGCGGTCCTTGCGGCCACGACGGCCGCCGCGCAGCCCCTCAAGCGGGCGGAACAGGCCGAAGTTCACGTTCATCGGCTGGAAGGTCTTGGCCTCGGCGCCGCCGGTGATGTGGTGGATGAGCGCGCCATGGGCGCTGTCCTGCGGCACGGTCGGCAGATCGCGCCCGAGGATCTCGGCGGCGGCCATGCGGCCTGCAAGCAGCCCCATCGAGGCGCTCTCGACGTAGCCCTCGACCCCGGTGATCTGCCCGGCGAAGCGCAGGTTGGGGCGCGAGCGCAGGCGCATCTGCGCATCGAGCAGCGTCGGCGAGTTGAGGAAGGTGTTGCGGTGGATGCCGCCGAGGCGCGCGAAGCTGGCGTTCTCCAGCCCCGGGATGCGGCGGAAGACCTCGGTCTGCGCGCCGTATTTCATCTTCGTCTGGAAGCCGACGATGTTGTAGAGCGTGCCTAGCGCGTTGTCGCGGCGCAGTTGCACCACGGCATAAGCCTTTTCTTCGGGGTTGTGCGGGTTGGTCAGGCCGATGGGCTTCATCGGCCCGTGGCGCAGCGTCTCGCGGCCGCGTTCGGCCATGACCTCGATCGGCAGGCAGCCGTCGAAGTAGCCCGCCGTCTCGCCCTCGTGGAACTCGGTCTTCTCGGCGGCCAGCAGCGCGTCGATGAAGGCCTCGTACTGGTCTTTGGTCATCGGGCAGTTGATGTAGGCCTTCTGCTCTTCCTCGGTCTCGCCCTTGTCGTAGCGGCTCTGCAGCCAGGCGGTGTCCATGTCGATCGTGTCGAAATAGACGATGGGGGCGATGGCGTCGAAGAAGGCCAGCGCCTCGGCGCCGGTCTCTTCCTGCAGGGCCTTGCCGAGCGTGCCCGAGGTCAGCGGGCCGGTGGCGAAGATCCAGTGACCGTCCGAGGGCAGCTCGCAAATTTCTTCCGCGCTCACCGAGACGTTCGGCAGGGCAAGCAGCTTGGCGGTCACCGCCTCGGAGAAGGGATCGCGATCGACCGCCAGCGCGCCGCCCGCGGGCAGCCGATGCTCGCCCGCCGTGGTCATGATCAGCGAGCCTGCCTGGCGCATCTCCCAGTGCAGCAGGCCGACGGCGTTCTGCTCGTGGTCATCCGACCGGAAGGAGTTGGAACAGACCATCTCGGCCAGGTTTCCGGTGCGATGGGCGAAGGTTTCCACCTTGGGCCGCATCTCGTGGATCACCACGTCGACACCCAGCCGCGCCGCCTGCCAGGCAGCCTCGGATCCGGCCATGCCGCCGCCCACGATATGAAGAGTTTTGTCCATCTCGGGCAGATAGGCGATCCGCGCGCCGGTGTTAAGGGGGCGCGGCGGTGGAGAGGGCGAAAAGGGGGGGCTGCCGCCCCCTCGGCGCTGCGCGCCTCACCCCCGCGCGTATTTGCAAAGAGAAGAAGTATCGCGCCGGCCCGCGGCTTCTTCTCTTTCCAAATACGCAAATCCCGCCGGTGCCGCAGGCGCGACTTGGCGTCAGTCGGGCGCGGGCGCGGGCAGCGCCTTGACGTAGGCGGCGACGGCGTCGCGGTCCTCGGCGGGCAACCGCGCGAAGTTGTCGATCACCTCCACCATGTGCCCCCCGGCGCTGTCGTAGTCGGGGGTGAAGCCCGTCTCGAGGTAGTAGGCGATATCCTCGTGGCTCCAGCTCAGCGCGTCCGGGGTAAGGGCCGGAATCCGCCCGGTGCCGTCCGGCGCGGGGCCGCCGGAGAGCCAGGCGTCGCGCTGAAGCCCGCCCAAGGCGTCGCGCGGCGTGTGGCATTCGCCGCAATGGGCCAGCGCCTCGACGAGGTAGCGGCCGCGGCGCAGGGTCTCGTCCTCGGCCGAGGCCAGGACCCAAGCCGGCTCGAGATAGAGCTGTTTCCACAGCCCGAGGCCGCGCCGGAGGTTGAAGGGGAAACGCAGGCCATGCGGCTGGCTTGCTGCATCCGAGGCGGGCAGGGTGCGGATGTAGCTCCACAGATCGACCACATCCTGCGGCTCCATGCGGATGTAGGACGTGTAGGGGAAGGCGGGGTAATAGTGCCGCCCCTCGGGCGAGACGCCGCGGAGCAGGGCATTTGCGAAGTCGTGCAGGCTCCAGGCGCCGATGCCCTGCTGCGGGTGCGGCGAGATATTGGGGGCGGTGAAGGTGCCGAACTCGGAGGGGAAGCGCTGCCCGCCCGCGAGCAGCAGCTTGTCCTCGCTCTCGGGAGCGTGGTGGCAGGAGGCGCAGCCCGCGGCGGTGAAAATGGTCTGGCCGCGCGCAGGATCGCCGCCCGCATCCGCGGCGAATTCGGCCGCGGGCAAGGGATCGGGGGCGCTGATCATCCAGACCGCCCCGGCGGCGAGCAGCGCCACCAGGAGCAGAAAGCCGAACAGGCGGCGCATGGGCGTTTACTCGGGCGCGCGGAAGGTGTCGTGGCAGGCCTTGCAGGCGCCGCCGAGTTGGCCAAGCGCCGGGCCAAGCTCTTCCGGTCCGGCTGCCGCGACCTGCTGGAGCTGCGCGGCGGCGCTGCCCAGCCCGGCCCATTTTTCGGCGAAGCCGTTCCAGTCGTCCCAGATTTCGGCCTTGGCGCGGGTGCCGTTCAGATCCATCTCGGAGGTGCCCTCGCGGAAGAGCGGCGCCTCGTTGATCATCGAGACCGCGACGATGGTGTCTGCGGCCATCTGCGCGGCCTCTGCGTCATAGGGGGCCTTGTCGCGCGCCATGTCCCCGAGGATGCCGAGGTTGATGGCGAGAATGTTGAACTGGCCCTGTCGTGCCTTGACCGGTGCGGGCAGCTCCTGGGCAAGCGCGGCGGTGGCGAAGGTGGCGAGGCCGGCGGTCAGCGCGAGCCCGGTGGCGGTGATCTTCATGAGCAACTCCATATGGTTCCGAGATCGGATTGGCCGAAGTCGGGGTGTCGTCGAAAACCCTAGTCCGCCGCGCAGCCTAGCCGAGGGTGGGATTGGATCAAGGGGGCTGTGCGGCGAGCGATGCGGACATGCGCGGCGCGCCCAAGTGGGCTATCGATGTGGAATTCGCGAAAAAATATTTATTTGCAATGACATGAAAGTCAATTTTCGTGTGTTTCCCGAGGATCCACTGCCGGTCGCTCACGCCGGGGTTCACGCGGTCTGACGGCATTGGGAACGCGGCCTGGCCGGGATCGGCAGCGCGCGCCGGGCACTTCGACGCGCCGCAGGCAGAGCGTGTCCTGCGCAGCGCGGGCTTGCGCGGGTCGGGAGGGTGCCGGGCGGGCACCCTCCGCGATCGGCTCAGGCCGAGGCGGCCTCTTCGGGGAAACGGACCTTGCCGATGAACGGCAGGTTCCTGTTGCGTTGCGCGAAGTCGATGCCGTAACCCACGACAAACTCGTCAGGAATCTCGAACCCGATCCAGTCTGCCTTGAGCGGGACCTCGCGCCGCGCCGGCTTGTCCAGCAGCGCGATGGTGCGCAGCTTGCGCGGCTTGCGGCTCTCCATCAGGTGAATGACGTGGCTGAGGGTGAAGCCGGTGTCGACGATGTCTTCCACCAGCAGCACGTCACGGCCCTCGATCGGCGAGCGCAGGTCCTTGAGGATGCGCACCTCGCGGCTCGATTCCATGCCGTCGCCGTAGGAAGAGGCCTCGAGGAAATCCACTTCCACCGCGAGGTCCAGCTCGCGCACCAGGTCGGCGATAAAGACGAAGCTGCCGCGCAGCAGGCCGACCACGACGAGCTTCTCGGTATCGGCGAATTCCCGCTCGATCTCGCGTGCGAGGTCCTCGATCTTGGCGGCGATGGTCTTGGCCGAAATCATCTGGTCTACGACATATGGCTTTTCTGCCATGGTTCTCCCCTTGAAAATCCGCGCGCAGCATAGGAAATGTGCCGGCATTGTCACGCGATAAAGGGGCGACATGCCGACCCACTCCGAGACGAAGCGCCTGCCGTACACGGCGCAACAGATGTATGACCTCGTGGCGGATGTCGCGAATTACCCGAAGTTCCTGCCGTGGACGGCAGCGGCGCGGATCCGTTCGCGCGACGACATGGGGGATCACGAGGTGATGCTGGCCGACCTGGTGATCAGCTTCAAGGTGTTCCGCGAGCGCTTCGGCAGCCGCGTCACGCTCTGGCCCGAGGCGAAGAAGATCGACACCGAGTATCTCGACGGCCCGTTCAAGCACATGATCTCGAAATGGCACTTCGAGGATTCACCCGAGGGCGGAGTCGACGTGCATTTCTTCGTGGATTTCGAGTTCAAGAACCGCTTGCTGCAGAGCGCGGCGGGGATGTTCTTCTACGAGGCGATGCAGCGCATCGTGCGCGCCTTCGAGCGGCGCGCGGCGGAGCTCTACGGCTGAGAGGCGCGTGCGCCCCGTTTCAGGACAGGGCGTCCAGCAGCAGCCTGAGCGCGTGGCGCGTTGCCGCCGCGCGGACCTTGCCGCGCCCCAATGCGCCGAACTCGACGGTTTCGGTCCGCGTGCCCGATGCGCTGGCGAGGCCGAAGCAGACCCGGCCCTCGGGCTTATGTTCCGAGCCGCCGGGCCCGGCGATGCCCGAGATGGACACCGCGAGATCGGCACCGGCCCGCGCCCGCGCGCCTTCCGCCATTTCGGCTGCGACCTCTTCGGAGACCGCGCCATGCGCCTCCAGCGTGGCGGGCTGCACGCCCAGCAGCTCGACCTTGGCGGCGTTGGAATAGGTCACCACGCCGCGCTCGAAGATGTTCGACGAGCCGGCGATGTCGGTGATCGCGGCGGCGACCATGCCGCCGGTGCAGCTCTCGGCGGTGGTGAGGGTGAACCCGGCCCCCATGGCGCGGGTCAGAATGTCTCGCGCAAGCTCTTCGGTCATCTCTGTCCTCACATCAGGAAGCCATGCGCGATCCCGGCGAGGACAATGCTCACCAGCGCCGCGAAGATGCCCGCGATCACGTCGTCGAGCATCACGCCCATCGCGTCGCCGCGGCGGTCGGCCCAGCCCACCAGCCAGGGTTTCCAGATGTCGAACAGGCGGAACAGCAGGAAGCCCGACACCCAGCCCGGCCAGAGCCGCCAGAAGTCCACGCCCATCATCATCGCGCCGTAGCCGACCGGGAAGAGCGCGATCCACATGCCGACCACCTCGTCGATGACGATCCATGAAGGGTCCTCGTCCTCGCCATCCGCGGTGAGCTTCTGCGTGGCGATGTAGCCCAGCACGAAGGCGATCACGGTGGCCGCCAGCAGCAGCCAGAAGCCGCCGAGCACCAGCAGCAGGTAGGCGGCGGGCAGGGCGGCGAGCGAGCCCCAGGTGCCCGGCGCGGGGCGCATCAGCCCGGCGTAGAAGAAGGTCGCGATCAGTCTCATGGCTTCACCAGCGTTGCGGTTGCGATGGCGGCGATGCCCTCTTCGCGGCCGGTGAACCCGAGCCGTTCCGAGGTGGTCGCCTTGACCGACACGCGGTCCGCCTCCAGCCCCATGATCCGGCCCATCTCGGCCATCATGGCCGCCGCGTGGGGGCCGATCTTGGGCTGCTCGCAGACCAGCGTCACGTCGATATTGGAAATGGTGTAGCCCTTGGACGTGGCAAGCTCGACCGCATGGCGCAGGAAGATTTCCGACGCCGCGCCCTTCCACTGCGGATCGCTGGGCGGGAAGTGGCGACCGATGTCGCCCTCGGCCAGCGCCCCGTAGAGCGCGTCGGTGACCGCATGCATGCCGACGTCGGCGTCGGAATGGCCCTGCAGCGCGCGCCCGTGCGGCACCTTCACGCCGCAGAGCATCACGTGGTCTCCGGGGCCGAAGCGGTGCACGTCGTAGCCATTGCCGAGGCGGATATCCATGGCGGTCTCCTGCATGGGGGTCTTGAGGTAGCGGGCGGCCCGCTCGAAATCATCGGGGCCGGTGATCTTCAGGTTGCGCTCGTCGCCGGGAACGATGGTGACCGAAAGACCCGCGGCACGGGCGACCTCGACGTCATCGGCGGCACCGCCGGGATGGGCGGCATGGGCGGCGCGGATGTCTGCATAGCGGAAGCCCTGCGGGGTCTGGGCACGGAAGAGGCCGCTGCGGTCCTGCGTGCCGGTCACCTGCGCCCCGGCACCGGTCCAGAGCGCGTCGGTCACGGCCAGGGCCGGTGCGGCGCCGGGGGCGGTGTCGAGCGCCGCCAGCACCGCCTCGATGATCCGGGGCGTGACGCAGGGGCGGGCGACGTCGTGGATCAGCACTTTGGCGGGCGGGTCACCGGCCAGCGCGTCGAGCCCGGCGCGCACCGAGCCGGCACGGTCCGCCGCCCCCTCGACCAGCGTCACCGGCAGGCCCGCGATGGCCGACTCGGCAAGCGCGCGGTCCTCGGGATGAATCACCAGGATGATCGGGCAGATCGGCGCGAAGGCCTCCAACGTCCAGCGCGCCACCGGCCGCGCCGCTATGTCGCGCCATTGCTTCGGGCGCCCGCCACCGGCGCGGGTGCCGCGCCCTGCGGCGACGATGATTGCGGCTGTTTCCATAAAGTTGACCTCCGGCGCCTCTCTCTAGGCTCTGCCGATGTGGGGTGCAATCACCGGAGGCGCGCCGCTTAATTTTTAATCACTCGCGTGTGGCGTGCGTGTATAACGCTCCCAAATGATTGAACACGCGGCGCGCGCGCGTTAACTCCCAAGCATCTGCACAAGGAATAGGCGCTTGAACTTCTCGCTGGGTGACAGACTCATCGACCCGCCGGTCCTGCTGGCCCCGCTCGCGGGAATCACGGATTTGCCCTTCCGCAGCCTCGTGTCGGGCTTCGGTGCCGGGCTCGTGGTCTCGGAAATGATTGCCAGCGGCGAGTTTCTCACCGCGCGTCCCGGCACCCGCGAAAAGGCGGAACTTGGGGCCGGCATCGAGAACACTTCGGTGCAGCTGGCAGGCCGTGCGCCCGAGCCCATGGCCGAGACGGCGCGACATGTCGCCGGCATGGGCGCGAAGGTCATCGACATCAACATGGGCTGCCCGGCGAAGAAGGTGACGGGCGGCTGGTCGGGCTCGGCGCTGATGCGCGAGCCGGACCACGCGCTGCGGCTGATCGAGGCGGTGGTCGCCGCGGTCGATCTGCCGGTGACGCTGAAGACGCGGCTTGGCTGGGACGAGGGCTGCCTCAACGCCGCGCAGATCGCGAAACGGGCAGAGGAGGCGGGGGTCCGGATGATCGTCATCCACGGGCGCACCCGCTGCCAGTTTTACAAGGGCGCCGCCGACTGGGCGGCGATCAGGGAGGTGGTCGAGGCCGTGTCGATCCCGGTGGTTGCCAATGGCGACATCGTCGATGCGGCCAGCGCGCGGGCGGCTCTGAGGGCCTCCGGCGCGGCGGGGGTCATGGTTGGCCGGGGGGCGCAGGGCGCGCCCTGGAAACTGGCGCAGATCGCTGCCGAGCTTTACGGGACACCGGCACCTGACGTGCCGACAGGAAAGGCGTTTTATGAAATGGTCGCAGAGCATTACGAAGCGATGCTTAAGTTCTACGGCAAAGAGTTGGGCAGCCGTGTCGCGCGCAAGCACCTCGGCTGGTACATGGATCACGCCGCGCCCGAGGCCGAGCTGCGCAAGCGCGTGCTGACCTCGCGCGCGCCTGCCGATACGCTGGACCTGCTGCACGAGGCGCTCGGCGACGATCTGCGGATCGCCGCATGAGCACCAACACCGAACTGCTGACCCAGCTGTGGTCTTCGCTGCCCGTGCCCGCCGTGCTGCTGGATGCCGAGGAGCGCATCGCCGACATGAACCCCGCCGCCGAGGGCTTCATGAACAACTCGGCGAAATGGCTTGTCGGGCAGCCGATCTGGGATCGCCTCGCGGTGGATGCGCCGCTCGAGGGAAGCCTTGCCCGCGCCCGCGAGCACGGCACCCCGCTTTTCGTCAACGACGTGGACGTGGGCACCGGCAATCGCCCGCCGCTGGTGTGCAACCTGCAACTCGCGCCGGTGCAGAATTATCCGGGCTGGTTTATCATGCTGATCAGCCCGCGCGAACTGGCCGGACGCATGACCCAGAGCCATTCTGTGAAATCCGCCGCCAAGTCCGCCATCGGCATGGCCGAGATGTTGGCGCATGAGATCAAGAACCCGCTGGCGGGGATAACCGGCGCGGCGCAGCTGCTGTCGATGAACCTGACGAAGGACGATCTCGAGCTGACCGACCTGATCGTCGCCGAGACCCGTCGCATCGTGAAGCTGCTGGAGCAGGTCGAGCAGTTCGGCAACCTCTCGGCGCCCGAGCGCAAGCCGGTGAACCTGCACGACGTGCTCGACCGCGCGCGCCGCTCGACCCAGCTCGGCGCCGGGGCGCATATGAAGTTCATCGAGGACTACGACCCCTCGCTGCCGCTGGCCTACGGCGATCCCGACCAGCTGCTCCAGGTGGTGCTGAACCTGCTCAAGAACGCCGCCGAGGCAGCCGACTCCAAGGAGGGCGGTACCATCCGGCTGCACACCTTCTTCGAGCACAGCTTCCGCATGCGCCGTCCCGACGGCTCGACGCAGAAGCTGCCGCTGCAGATCGAGGTGATCGACGACGGCCCCGGCCTGCCCGAGGACATCAAGGGCGACGTCTTCGATCCCTTCGTGTCCGGGCGCGAGAACGGCACCGGCCTCGGCCTCGCGCTGGTGTCGAAGATCATCTCCGACCATGACGGCTGGATCTCGGTGGATTCCGTCCCCGGCCGCACGGTCTTCCGCATTTCGTTGCCGCGCGCCCCGCGCGAGATTGAGGAGAACAGGTAAATGGACGGCACCGTACTTGTCGCCGACGACGACCGCACCATCCGCACCGTGCTGACCCAGGCGCTGACCCGCGCCGGGTGCAAGGTGCACGCCACCTCGTCGCTGACCACGCTGATGCGCTGGGTCGGCGAGGGCAAGGGCGACGTGGTGATCTCCGATGTCGTCATGCCCGATGGCAACGGGCTCGAAATGCTGCCGAAAATCCACCAGGACCGGCCCGACCTGCCGGTCATCGTGATCTCGGCGCAGAACACCATCATGACCGCGATCCAGGCCGCCGAGGCTGAGGCCTACGACTATCTGCCCAAGCCCTTCGACCTGCCGGACCTGATGAAGCGCACTGCCAAGGCGCTCGACAACCGCAACCGTTCGGCCAAGCGCGAAGAGGCGGCGACGATCGGGGCCGACGGTCCCGACGAGCTGCCGCTGGTCGGCAAGACGCCGGCGATGCAGGCGCTCTACCGGCTTGTGGCCAAGGTGATGAACACCGACCTGCCGGTGCTGATCTCGGGCGAGAGCGGCACGGGCAAGTCGCTGATCGCACGTGCCATCCATGATTTCTCGGACCGCCGCACGCTGCCCTTCGTGACCGTCACCGGCGCGGATTTGTCCGACCTCGAGGGGCCGGCGCGGGTGCTGGCGCGGGTCAAGGGCGGCACGCTGCTGATCGACGAGATCACCGACATCCCCGACGAGATCCAGGCGCGGGTGGTGCGCATGATGGACATCCCCGGCGAACATGTGCCGCGCTTCATGGCCACCAGCCAGGGGGATCTGGCACAGGCGATGGACGAGGGCGCCGTGCGCCAGGACCTGTACTACCGCCTGTCGGGCGCGACGATCAACGTGCCGAGCCTGCGCGAGCGGGTCGAGGACATCGCCCTGCTGACCGAGCACTTCCTGCAGCGCGCCGAGCGTGAGGGGGCCTCGAAGCGCTGGCTGTCGAAGGACGCCGCCGAGCTCTTCCGCGCCTACAGCTGGCCCGGCAACGTGCGGCAGCTGGAAAACGCCGTGCGCCGCCTGAGCCTGACCAGCCGCGCCGAGGAAATCAGCCGCGCCGAGGTCGAGGCGGTGCTGGGCAATCAGCCCGACACCGGCCCGATCCTGCGCGGCGGCGACAGCGAGAAGCTCAGCACCTCGGTCGCGCGCCACCTGCGCCGTTACTTCGACCTGCACGGCAACATGCTGCCTGCGCCGGGGCTCTACACCCGCATTCTCAAGGAGGTCGAAGCGCCGCTGATCGAGATCGCGCTGGAAGCCACCGGCGGAAATCAGGCGAAATGTGCGGATCTTCTCGGCATCAACCGCAATACCTTGCGTAAGAAAATCACCGATCTTGATATTCGCGTGACACGGCGACGCAAACTGATGTAAAACCGTCACAGGCATGTGGCCAGGTTGCGCCGCCCTCGGGGCGGCGCACTTATGAGAAGCCACAGCATATGGCGGCGCTGCCTCGAGCAGCCAATCAGTGTGAGGTGAATCTGTGGCCACCCGGGCACGGAGTTCGACTTGGGCGCGCATGAACAGGCTGCGCCGGCAACGGCGCGTTCAGAACGTGGCGACCCTTGGGCTGGTCCTGCTCGGGCCGGTGCTTGCGGGGCTGACGTTCCTCGTGCTCGGTCCCCTTGGCAGCGGCGAGCGCGCGACGCAGTTGAGCCTGCGCCTCGTCCTGCTGGCCGACATGATCTACGTGCTGCTGATTGCCACGCTGGTCATGGCACGGCTGGTCCGGATGATTTCCGAGCGGCGCGCGCAATCGGCGGGCTCGCGGTTGCACTTGCGGTTGACCGGCGTCTTCGCGCTGATGGCGCTCCTGCCGACGGTCACCGTCGCCGTCTTCGCGGTGCTGACGATCAACATCGGCCTCGAAACCTGGTTCTCCAGCCGCGTGCAGAACGTGGTGGGGGCCTCGCTGGCGGCCGCCGAGGCCTATGAGGAAGAGCAGCGCGTGGCGCTGATCGAGGATGTGCAGGCGCTGGCCCGCTTCATCGACGGGGCGCGGCGGGCCAATTTCGCGCTTGATGACGGCGATGTGCGGCAGGTGCTGGGGCAGGGCCAGGGACAGATCCAGCGCGGCCTGCGCGAAGCTTATGTGATCGACGGTGGCGGCGAGATCCGCGCGCGCGGCGAACGCTCCTACCTGTTCTACTACGAGCAGCCGACCCGCGAGCAGTTCGTCCGCGCCCGTGCCGAGGGTCTGGTGCTGGTTCCCGACTGGGACAACCACGAATTGCGCGCGCTGGTGCCGCTCTCGGCCTTTGCCGATCGTTTCCTTTACGTCAGCCGCGTGGTTGACGGCAACCTGCTGAACTTGCTCGACGAAACCCAGGAGACGGCACGTTTCTACCAGCAGCAGGAAACCGAGCGCGGGCGGCGGCTCTTCGACTTCGCGGTGGTCTATCTTGGTTTTGCGCTGTTGCTGATCCTTGCTGCGGTCTGGCTGGGCCTGTGGTTCGCCGAGCGCATGGCGCTGCCGGTGGGCCGGCTCACCGGCGCGGCGCAGCGGGTCGGGGCGGGCGATCTCGACGTGCAGGTGATCGAGGGCGAGGGCGATGACGAGATCGCCATGCTCGGCCGCTACTTCAACCAGATGACCCGCCAACTGAAGGGCCAGCGCGAGACGCTGCTCGAGAACACTCGCCAGATCGAGCGCCGCCAGCGGCTGTTCGACTCCGTGCTCTCGTCGATCACCTCGGGGGTTGTCGGCCTTGATGCCGAGGGCAAGGTGACCTTCGTCAACCGCCCGGCCGAGCGGCTGCTCGGCTGGAGCGAGCCGCGCGCCGACGTGCCGCTGACCGTTGCAGTGCCCGAGTTCGGCCCGCTCTACGAGCGGCTGCGCGACAGCGGGCTCGAGACCGCGCAGGAAGAGGTCAAGGTCAGCCGCGAAGGGCGTCTTGAGCATCTGCTGGCGCGGCTTTCGGTGCGGCGGCGGCAGGATGGCGCGCTTGAAGGCTACGTGGTGGCCTTCGACGATGTGACCGACCTTGTCAGCGCGCAGCGCATGGCCGCCTGGGGTGACGTGGCGCGGCGCATCGCGCATGAGATCAAGAACCCGCTGACGCCGATCCGGCTTTCGGCCGAGCGCATCACCCGCAAGTTTTCGCGCCAGTTGCAGGCCGAGGATGCCGAGAAGCTGGGGCAGATGACCGAGGTCATCGTGCGCCAGACCGAGGATCTGCGCCGCATCGTCGACGAGTTCAGCAAGTTCGCGCGGATGCCCGAGCCGCAGCGCAAGCCCGAGGACGTGGTGGCGCTGTTGCGCGGTGCGGTGCTGCTGCAGGAAACCGGACAGCCCGGCATCCGTTTCGTCAGCGACCTTCCGGCGCATCCGCTGCCGGCGGAGCTTGATGCCACGATGGTGGGGCAGGCGCTGACCAATCTGATCAAGAACGCCGGCGAGGCCATCGAGAGCCTCGGCGAGAAGGGCGCCCCCGAGGGGCACAGCCCCGAGATCCGCGTCAGCCTGACCCAGGAGGACGGCCGCGCGGTGATCCGCATCATGGACAATGGCATCGGCCTGCCCGAGGATCGGGCGCGGCTGTTCGAGCCCTATGTCACCACGCGCGACAAGGGCACCGGCCTTGGCCTGCCCATCGTCAAGAAGATCATCGAGGAGCACGGCGGAACGCTGGCGCTCGAGGATGCGCCGCTGTTTGGCGGCGCGGACCATGCCGGGGCGATGGCGGTGATCCGCCTGCCGCTCGGCACCGCCGGCGAGGCGCCGGAGAATTCGGACACGAGCATTTCGGAACTGGAGAGGCAGACATGAGCGACATCCTGATCGTCGATGACGAACGCGACATCCGCGAGTTGATCGGGGACATCCTCGAGGATGAAGGCTATACGACCCGGCTTGCAGGCAACTCCACCGACGCGATGAACGAGGTCAATGCCGAGCAGCCTGCGCTGATGATCCTCGACATCTGGCTGAAGGACAGCAAGATGGACGGGATCGACATCCTCAAGACCGTCAAGCGCGACAACCCCGACATTCCGATCATCATCATCTCGGGCCACGGCAACATCGAGATCGCCGTGGCGGCGATCAAGCAGGGTGCCTACGACTTCATCGAGAAGCCGTTCAACATCGACCAGCTGCTGGTGGTGATCCGCCGCGCGATGGAGACCTCGCGCCTGCGGCGCGAGAACAGCCAACTGCGCCGCCGCGAGACCGAGGTCGCGCAGATGATCGGCGAGAGCGCCATGTTCCGCGGCCTCGTCAGCCAGATCGACAAGGTGACCAAGTCCAACGGCCGGGTGATGCTCACCGGTCCGGCGGGCTGCGGCAAGGAGGTGGCGGCGCGCTATATCCACGCCAATTCCGGCCGCGCTTCGGCACCGTTCATCACCGTCAACTGCGCGGGTGTCGCGCCGGACAACATGGAGCAGATGCTCTTCGGCCGCGAAAGCGCCGAGCGCGGCATCGAGCCGGGGCTGCTGGAACAGGCGCACGGAGGGGTGATCTATTTCGACGAGGTCGCCGACATGCCGCTTGGCACCCAGTCGAAGATCCTGCGCGTGCTGGTCGACCAGAGCTTCACCCGCGTCGGCGGGGCGGACAAGGTGCGCGTGGATCTGCGGGTGATCTCTTCGACCAACCGCGATCTCGAGGATGAGATCGCCCATGGCACCTTCCGGCAGGAACTTTACCACCGGCTCAACGTTGTGCCGATCCATGTGCCCTCGCTCGAGGACCGGCGCGAGGACATCCCGCTGCTGGCGCAGCACTTCATCGAGACCTTCAACCGCACCCAGGGCCTGCCGCTGCGAGAGCTCTCCGAGGATGCGGTGGCGCTGCTTCAGACGATGATCTGGCCGGGCAACGTGCGCCAGCTGAAGAACCTGATCGAGCGGGTGCTGATCCTCGGCGACGGCACCGGCCCGATCGAGGCGCGCGAGCTGCCGCAGGACGGCCCCGCGGGCGAGGACGAGGAGGGCCGCGTGGTGCTTTCGGGCACGCTGGCGACGCTGCCGCTGCGCGAGGCGCGCGAGGCCTTCGAGCGCGAGTACCTGCTGACCCAGATCAACCGCTTCGGCGGGAACATCTCGCGCACCGCGGCCTTTGTCGGCATGGAACGCTCGGCACTGCACCGCAAGCTGAAGTCGCTGGGGGTGGTCACCGGGGCGAAATCCGGCGGTCGCATCGCCTATGTCGACGACGATCAGGTCTCCACGGCCTCCTGAGCGCGGCCCTGCCGCTGTGAAGAGAGGCGGCCAAATTCCGGGTCAGCCTCGCTTTTCCGGCGGGGCTGGGGCTGCAAGATGCGGCGCTCTGCATTGACCGCTGGCACCCGGCATGTCATGCCGGGCGCACTCCGGGCCTCGCTCGGGAACCTTGGCCAGCAATTTGGACGGACGACATGAAGGTCATCATTTGCGGCGCGGGCCAGGTCGGCTGGCAGATCGCCCGCCACCTCTCGGGCGAGCGCAACGACGTCACCGTGGTGGACAGCAATCCCGATCTGGTGCGGCGCGCGACCGACACGCTTGACGTGCAGGGGATCGCCGGCTTTGCCTCTTATCCCGACGTGCTGGACAAGGCCGGGGCGCGCGACGCTGACATGATCATCGCCGCGACCTATTCAGACGAGGTCAACATGGTCACCTGCCAGGTGGCCCATTCGATCTTCGCCATCCCGCGCAAGATCGCCCGTCTGCGCTCGCAGAGCTACCTGACGGCGATCTACTCGGACCTCTACCGCCGCGACCACCTGCCGATCGACGTGGTGATCTCGCCCGAGAAGGAGGTTGCCGAAGCCGCGTTGCAGCGCCTCTCGGCCCCGGCGGCCTTTGACACCGAACGTTTCCTCGAAGGCGGGGCGCAGCTGCTCGGCCTGACCATCGACGAGCATTGCCCGATCATCAACACGCCGCTGCGGCAGCTGTCGGACCTCTTTTCGACGCTGCGCTCGGTGGTGGTGGGCATCCGCCGCGAGGGCACGCTTTTCGCGCCCGAGCCGCGCGACCAGATCTTTGCAGGCGATGCCTGCTACGTGCTGGTGCACGCCGACGACATCCAGCGCACGCTGGAGATCTTCGGAAAGGCGCAGCGCAAGCAGGAGCGCGTCGTGGTGCTGGGCGGCGGCAACGTCGGCCTTGCCGTGGCGCGGGCGCTGGAAACCCGTGCCGACCGCATCCGCGCCAAGGTGATCGAGAAGGACCGCGCCGCCGCCGAGCGCGCCGCCGACGCGCTGGAGCGGACCATCGTGCTGCATGGCGACGCGCTCGACACCGCGCTCCTGCGCGAGGCGGGCATCGGCCGCGCCGATGCGGTGCTCTGCGTCACCGATGACGAAAAGACCAACCTGCTCGCCGCCGTCCGCGCCAAGGCCGAAGGCTGCCCGATGGCCATCGCGCTGATCAACGATCCGACGCTGGTGCCGCTGATGGAGCCGATGGGGGTCGATGCGCACATCAACCCGCGCGCCACCACCGTCAGCTCGATCCTGCGCCACATCCGCCACGGCCGGGTGCGCTCGGTCTACTCCATCGGCGACGCCGAGGCCGAGGTGATCGAGGCCGAGGTGCTTTCGACCTCGTCGATTGCCGGGCGGATGATCCGCGAGATCGAATTCCCCGAGGGCGTGCTGGTCGGCGCGGCGATGAAGGACGGCGAGGTCGTGAAGATCCGTGGCGACCTGCGGATCGAAGAGGGCGACCGCATCGTGATGTTCGCCCTCGCCAAGGACGTGCCGGAGGTCGAACGGCTCCTGCAGGTCTCGATCGACTTCTTCTGACCCATGCTGACCCTCAGCCGCACGCCCCTTCTGCTGCTGCTGGCGGGCATCGCCAGCGCCTCGATGATCGCCCCCGCCGCCGTGGCGCTGGCGCATGAGGACTTCCACGACGCGCGCAGCTTCTTCTATGCCGCCATCGTCGGTCTGGTGCTGACCACGCTGATCGGCATCGCGCAGGCGACACGGGCGCACTACCAATCGGCGCCGCGCCAGCTTCTGGCGCTGCTGGCGGCCTTCCTGCTGCTGCCCGCGATGCTGGCGGTGCCCTTCCACGAGGCGGTGCGCACCACAAGTTTTCTCAACGCCTACGTCGAAATGGTCTCTAGCCTGACGACCACCGGCGCCACGCTTTTCGCGCCCGAGCGCCTGTCGGCGGCCGAGCACCTGTGGCGCGCGCAGGTCGGCTGGATGGGCGGGCTGCTGATCTGGGTCAGCTCTGCGGCGCTGCTCGCTCCGCTGACGCTGGGCGGATTCGAGGTGACCGCCTCGGGCGAGCCCGGCCAGAGCGTCGACGCTGGTGCCGCGCGGCGCGACATCTCGGACCCGGCGCTGCGGCTGGCGGCCTCGGCGCGGGTGCTGGCCCCGATCTACATCGGGCTGACGCTGGCGCTCTGGGTCATGCTGCTGATGGCAGGCGACCAGCCGCTGGTGGCGCTGAGCCACGCCATGTCGACGCTCTCGACCTCGGGCATCTCTCCGATCGGCGGGCCGCAGACGGCGCAGAGCGGCATGGCCGGAGAGATGATCATCTTCCTGTTCCTGTTCTTCGCGCTGTCGCGGCTGACCTTCTCGGGCGACACCAAGGGGCTGACCGGGTCGCGCCTGCGCAACGATCCCGAATTCCGGCTGGGCTTGCTGATCGTGCTGCTGCTGCCCGCGGCGCTGTTCCTGCGGCACTGGATCGCCTCGTTCGAGATCGGCACGGAGACCAATCTTGGCGCCGGTCTGCGCTCGCTCTGGGGCGGGCTGTTCACCGCGCTCTCGTTCCTGTCCACCACGGGCTTCCAGAGCGCCGACTGGGGCGCGGTGCGCGGCTGGTCGGGGCTGCAGACGCCGGGCGTGATTCTCATGGGGCTGGCGATCATGGGCGGCGGCGTGGCGACCACGGCGGGCGGGGTGAAGCTGCTGCGGATCTACGCGCTCTACCTCGCGGGCGTGCGCGAGATGGAACGCCTGGTACACCCGCATTCGCTGGGCCGTTCCGGCGTCATGGCGCGCCGCATCCGCCGGCAGGGGGCCTTTGTCGCCTGGGTGTTCTTCATGCTGTTCGCGATGACCATCGCGGTCTTCTCGCTGCTCTTCTCGCTGTCGGGGCTGGACTTCGAGAACGCCATGGTCACCACCGTCGCCGCGCTGACCAACTGCGGTCCGTTGATCCGCGCCGCCGCCGAAACCCCGATCCCGCTGAGCGAGATGAACGATGCCGCCAAGGGGCTTTTCGTGGCGGCCATGGTGCTGGGACGGCTCGAGGTGCTGGGCATCATCGTGCTGCTGACCCCCGACATTTGGCGAGATTGATCTCGCGCTTGGCGAGCACTTGTGCGAAGCCTTGCTGAGGGTGCCGCCGGGGCGACATTTTTGCTCTGGAAGTTCCGCAACTTGCGATACATACTCGCGCGGACGAGGGAGCGCCTGAGAACGGCTACAGCAAGAAAAAAAGGCTAATTTAATGGCTTCGGACAGACAAAATCTACAGGACGCATTTCTTAACCATGTTCGGAAAACCAAGGTTCCGGTTACGGTTTTCCTGATCAACGGTGTAAAATTGCAGGGTGTCATCACCTGGTTTGACAATTTTTGCGTTCTTCTCCGCCGCGACGGTCAGTCGCAGCTCGTGTATAAGCACGCGATCTCGACCATCATGCCGTCGCAGCCGATCAACCTTTATGACGGCGACGATAACGCTTGAACGAACATGAACCGCATGTGACCCGCGCCTGGGTCCTGCATCCCGACCTCAAGTCCGACCGTGATCGCCGCGATGCGGAGATGGCGCTCGAAGAAGGCGTGGCCCTTGCGGCCGCGCTTCCCGACCTCGAGGTCGTGGGCAGTGAAGTCGTGCCGCTGCGGGATCCGCATCCCGGCACGCTTTTCGGCTCCGGCAAGATCGCCGAGCTGAAAGAGCGCCTGAAGGAAGCCGAGGTCGAGCTGGTGCTCGTCGACGGCCCGGTCTCGCCGGTGCAGCAGCGCAACCTCGAAAAAGAGTGGAAGGTGAAGCTGCTCGACCGGACCGGGTTGATCCTCGAGATCTTCTCGGACCGCGCCGCCACCCGCGAGGGCGTGCTGCAGGTCGAGATGGCGGCACTGAGCTACCAGCGCACCCGCCTGGTGCGGGCCTGGACCCACCTCGAACGTCAGCGGGGCGGGCTCGGCTTCGTCGGCGGCCCCGGCGAGACGCAGATCGAGGCCGACCGCCGCGCCATCGACGAGCAGCTGGTGCGTCTGCGCCGGCAGCTCGACAAGGTGGTCAAGACCCGCGAGCTGCACCGCAAGGCGCGGGCCAAGGTGCCTTATCCGATCGTCGCGCTGGTGGGCTACACCAACGCCGGCAAGTCCACGATCTTCAACCGCCTCACCGGGGCGGACGTGCTGGCCAAGGACATGCTCTTCGCCACGCTCGATCCGACCATGCGCGCCGTGAAGCTGCCGACCGGCATGGACGTGATCCTGTCGGACACGGTGGGCTTCATCTCGGAGCTGCCGACCGAACTGGTCGCGGCCTTCCGCGCCACGCTCGAGGAGGTGCTGGCTGCCGACATCGTGCTGCATGTGCGGGACATCTCGCATCCGGGCACGATGGAGCAGGCCGAGGACGTCTACGCGATCCTGCGCTCGCTCGGCGTGAATGACGACGTGGCGCAGATCGAGGTCTGGAACAAGATCGACCGGCTTGAGCCCGAGGACCGCGAGGCCGCTCTGGCCCGTGCCTCGCGCGATGAGGGCATCTTCGCCGTCTCGGCGATCACCGGCGAGGGGCTCGACGGGCTGCTCGAGGCGGTGACAGAACGGCTTCAGGGCGCGGCGGTGGACGAGGATGTCAGGCTCGGCTTCGGCGAAGGCAAGCGCCGCGCCTGGCTGTTCCAAAAGGGCTTCGTGCTGTCCGAGGAACAGGACGACGACGGTTACCTTCTGCATCTGCGCTGGACGCCCAAGGACCGCGCGCAGTTCGAGACCGTGTAGGCCAAATCTCTTCGAAGAGATTTGCAATTTCCTTCGAAGGAAATTGCCCCGATCAGAACAACGGATTTTCGGCGGCGAGGATGATCTTCGCCGCCTCTAGCCGTGCGCGCTGGCGCTGCGAGGGGGCGGCGGGTGTGCGTGCCCAGGTGCCGAGCGCATAGGCTCGCTGCAGGAAGAGCCGCGCCTCGGGGGCGGTGATCTGGTCTGCGTAGCCGTGGGCCAGCGCGGCGCCGAAGCGCGGGGCATCGGGCTCGGGGGCCGTGGCGAGCGCGTCGATCAGCAGCGCGGTGAGGTCGCGGTAGGGCGCGTCGGGCAGGTCATTGTCGAAATCCAGCCCCCAGAGCGCGCCGTCGGCGCTGACCAGGTTGGCGAGATGCAGGTCGCGGTGGGTGACGGCGCGGGTTGCGGCGGCACCGCGCGCGGCGGGAAAAAGTGCCTCGAGCTCTGCGAGGGCGAGGGAAAAATTCTCGAATTCGGCAAACCCCTCCTCGCTCTCGCGGGCTTGTCTGAGCTGCGCTGCGAGCCAGTCAAGCTGACCGCGCGGGCGGAGCTTGCGCGGCTCGAGCGTCGGGCGGTGCAGCGCGGCCAACCAGCTTCCCGCCGCCTCCAGCGGCACGTCGCGCTTGCCCGCGGGCAGGCGGGGCCAGAGTTCGGCCAGGCTCGGACCCGCGGCATAGGCCATGCCGAGCACGAGCCGGCTCGAGTCGAAGAACAGCACCTGCGGCGCGCGCCAGGGCCCCTCGGCCATCTGCGTCGCGACGGCGCTCTGCCGGTCCGCCTGGGCATGGGCGCGGGCGGCGATCTCCCGGGCGAAAACCTTGACCACGAGATGCTCGTCCGGATGGGCGGCGCAGAACACCTGTGCGCGCATGGGCCGGTCGATGTTCTTCAGGCAGCCAAGGCCGAAGGTACGGCCGGGACGGGCCGCGGCAAGTGCCGCGCGCGCCTGCGCCTGCGCCTCGGCGCGGGTCAGCCGCGCGTCTGCGGTCACGCGGCCGCTCCGGTCACGGCTTCACCAGCCGCGTCACACCGACCGAGGCGGCACGGGCGAGATCCTCGTCGAGCGACATGGGAAGATATTCGCCGCGCCGCCAGAGCGTGCCCATGTCATCGTAGTGCCGCGAGAGCAGGTGGCCGGACTCGCCGGTCGAGATGATGAAGACCGAGCTGTCCGGATCGGCAAAATCGTAAACCCCGCGGTAGGTCGCCCCATGCACATTGGCAAAGGGCGTTGGCCCGGACCCGGCGGTGACCCCGCGCTGTAGGGTGAAATCGCCGCCGGAGGTGGGCTGGCGGATGTTCACGAAGTAGTTCAGCAGCGGCACGTCGCCCAGCACGCTGTGCTTGTGCGTCGCCTGGTGGGCATCGCCCCAGCGCAGGCTCTCGAGCTGGGTGCCATAGGTCTCGCCGATCCAGACCAGCGCGTCATCGAGCGCCATGCGGGCGATGTCGGTGCAGCTTTCCTTCGGCGCCGAGCGCAGCACGTCACACCATTTTCCCGCGCCGTCGATGTTGCGGAAGACGCGCTCGATGAACAGCGGATCGACATGGGTGTAGGCATCGGCCAGCGGGCCGATCTCGTCGCGGATCAGCCGGTCCTGCAGCGCCCGCAGCCAGGCGCTGTAGATCAGCGGCTCGGGCAGGTGCTCGTTCATCTCGCCGTTCCATTCGGCCAGCAGGTCGAGCGCCCGGCGGCGCTGGCGCTCGGGCGTGCCCTCGGCGGCGGCCTCGCCGGTGAACCAGAGGTCGCGGCCGATGAGCGGCAGCAGCGTGCGGGCGGCGGGCGAGACGGTGTCGAGCTGCGCTTCGATGAAACTGTCGCGGGTGTGCACCTCGCGGCCCTGCATCAGCGCGCTCCAGCGGGTGATCCGCTGGCTGTCGCCCCAGTTGAAGCTGACATGCTCGGGGAAGGGGCGGTCGACGATCTTGTTGTTGGTATTGCCGAGGATGCCGCCCTTGGGATCCCGGAAGAGCGGGTTGTCGCCGTCCGGCAGCACGCCCTGCCAGCGGTTCGTGGCGATCCAGCCGGGGCTCGGCATGCGGCCCTGCGTCTGGTTCTGCGGATCGCGCTTGGGCATGGCGCCTATCAGCTTCATCGCGACATGCTGATCGTCGATCAGCGTCAGCATCTGCGAGGGTGCGACGAAGCGCGCGCTGGCGTCGAGCGCCGCGTCCACCGTCTGCGCCTTCATCAGGCCGATCGCGGCGCTCATCGAGGTGTCGCCGTCAGAGAGCGCGGTCCAGCTCAGGGACACCACGTCGCCCTGCGGCGTGATGCGGTCAAGATCGAAGGCCTTGCGCGGCAGCACCGGGCCGTTCTCGGTCCAGCGCAGGGTCAGGGTGACCGGCGGCGCGCCCTTGATATCGACGATCGATCGCCGGGTGCGGAAAGGCTTGTAGCCATCGGGGGTGCGGTAGCGCTCGGGATTCTCGGGGTCGAGTTCCTCGATGTAGAGATCCTGGTCGTCGAGATAGGACGAGGTGAGCCCCCAGGCGATATGCTCGGAACGGCCCAGCATCACCGCGGGCACACCGGGGATGGTGCCGCCGATCACGCCGCCGGTCGAGAGCTGGAGCCGCGCGAGATACCAGGTCGAGGGCGCGGTGAAGCCGAGATGCGGATCGTTGGCCAGCAGCGTGCCGCCGCCCGCGGAGCGCGCCGGCGCGGCCGCCCAGGCGTTGGAGGCCCCGGCCAGGCCCGGCGGGGCGACCGGCGTCATCGCCGGGGCCGGACGGCTCGCCTCGGCGAAGCGCGGCAGCGGCGTCTCGGGGAACAGCGCGGCGTAATCCGGCAACTCGGTGATGCCGGGGCCGGGAATGTCGGGCAGGATGTCGCGGATCATCTCGGGATCGGGCAGGGCGAGCGAGGTGCGGGCCCGCAGGATCTCGTCGCGGAACTGGCCCGAGAGCTGCAACGCCATGAGCTTGACGATGGCCAGGGAATCCGCCGGCTGCCAGGGTGCGATCGGCGCGTTGAACAGGAAGAACTCCGGGGCGCCGCGGCCGAGGCTCTGGGCATTGATCTCGTCGATGCGCGCGTTGACGCCGGCGGCATAGGCTTCGAGCGCATCCAGCGTCTCGCCGTCCTGCGCCTCTACGGACATGCGCGCGTGGGTGTAGAGATCGAGGCGGCGCATCAGCGTATCCGTCTCGACGGTGCGGCGCCCGAAGAGTTCCGACAGGCGACCCTGCGCGGTGCGGCGCAGCAGGGTCATCTGCCACAGCCGGTCCTGCGCGTGCACGTAGCCGAGTCCGAAGTAGACGTCGCGATCCACCGGAGAGAAGATATGCGGCACCCCGGCGTTGTCCCGGACGATCTCGATGTCGCCCGCGGTGCCGGCGACCGCCAGCGTCTTGTCGTAATCGGGCAGTGAGCGCGAGGCCAGATAATAGGCCAGAGCCACGCCGAGGATGGTCACCAGGATTGCCGCGCTGGCGAGCCTGAAAAGCCACCTGAAGAGTGTTGCCATGTTCCGCCCCGAGGTTGCCCAGTGTTTGCCCGCTGCGACGGGCTTACCCAAGACCCGCCCCCTTGCCAAGGGGCGGGCGAGCGGCGACAACCTTCCTGAACGACAACGGTAACGGGAGGTTGATCCATGGCAAAATGTGCATTCCTGGGGCTTGGCGTGATGGGCTATCCGATGGCGGGGCACATGACCAAGGCCGGTCACGAGGTGACGGTCTACAACCGCACCGCCGCCAAGGCGGACAAATGGGTGAGCGACTTCGGCGGCAAGATGGCCGCGACACCGCGGGAGGCCGCCGAGGGCGCCGAGTTTGTCATGGCCTGCGTCGGCAATGACGACGACCTGCGCGCCGTCTGCCTCGGTGCCGACGGGGCCTTTGCCGGCATGGGCGAGGGCGCGGTCTTCGTTGATCACACCACGGTCTCGTCGATGGTGACGCGCGAGCTCTGGGAGGTCGCCAAGGACAACGGCTTCGGCTTTGTCGACGCGCCGGTCTCGGGCGGGCAGGCGGGGGCCGAGAACGGCCAGCTCGTCGTGATGTGCGGCGGTGACCAGGGCGACTATGACATGGCCGCGCCGGTGATCGACGCCTATGCCAAGCTGTGCAAGCGGATCGGCGACAGCGGCGCGGGCCAGCTGTGCAAGATGGTCAACCAGATCTGCATCGCCGGGCTGGTGCAGGGCCTGTCGGAAGGTCTGGCCTTCGCCGAGAAGGCGGGGATCGACGGGCGCGCGGTGGTCGAGGTCATCGGCGGCGGCGCGGCGGGCTCTTGGCAGATGGTGAACCGCTATGAAACGATGCTCGACGACAAGTTCGAGCATGGTTTCGCGGTGGACTGGATGCGCAAGGACCTCGGGATCTGCCTTGCCACCGGCAACGAGATCGGCGCCCCGCTGCCGGTGACCGCGCTGGTGGACCAGTTCTACAAGGATGTCCAGAAAATGGGCGGAGGCCGCTGGGACACCTCCGCCCTGATAAAGCGCCTGAAGGCGTTTGACTGAGCCTCAGTAGCTCGCCAGCGGGGCAGACTGCGTGTCCGCCTCGCCCAGGGCTTCGGCGGCCTGCGCCTTTGCGGCGCGCGCCGCGCCTGCAAGCAGGTGCACGTCGTTCGGGCCGACGATGAAACGGTAGCCCGCCTCGCGCAGCTCGGCGTAGCCGCGGCCGGGTCCCGCGACGCCGGTGATCGTGCCGAGCAGCAGCCCGCCGTCCAGCGCGGCCTTTTCCGCCTCGGCGATCTTGGCGCGCACGTCCGGATGTTCGGTCTGCTCCAGCAGTCCCATGGAGGCGGCGAAGTCGTTGGGCCCGACGAAGGCCATGTCGATGCCGTCGACCGCGGCGATCTCGGCGACCTCGGCCACGGTGTCGACGTGCTCGACCTGCGCCATGAGCAGCAGCTCTTCGTGCGCGGTGGCACCGTAGTCCGGCATGTTGCCCCAGTTGGTGGCGCGCACGATGGGGGCCGCATAGCCGCGGCGGCCGCGCGGCGCGTAGAGGCAATAGGAAGCGATGTCGCGCGCCATGGCCGCGGTATGCACCATCGGCACCATGATCGAGCGCGCGCCCCGGTCGAGCGCGCGCTTCAGCGTCGCTTCAGAGGAGTCGGGCACCCGGATCACCGCCTCGCCGCCCGCGCCCTCGACCGCGCGCAGCAGGTTCAGCCCGGCCTCGAGCCCCGCAGATCCGTGTTCGCAATCGATCACCAGCACGTCCCAGCCGCTGTAGACCAGCAGTTCCGCCACCTCGGGCGAGCCCAGCTCGAACCATGCAGCCGTCACCGTTTCCCCCGCCTGGAGCCGCGCCTTGAGCTTGTTTCGTCCGGTCATGAGTTCCTCCTCGTCTGCGCCCCGTCTCCGTTTTCGGGGCTGTCCGGGCGAGTTGAATACGGCTGGCGACGCAAGGTCAATAAGGATGGTATACCAAAATGGTACTGCGCGGCCGGCGGAGGCGGGGCGGGGCGCATCGTCGGAAAGAGGAAGGCGCGGACGTCCGGCCCGGACGGCCGGCCAAGACAATGGGTGCGGCGGCGGACAAGGGTGTCCTTGCCACTGGGGGCAGCCCTGTGGATGAATTCATGCACCGGTCACATTCCATATTGTCATTGGGGCTGCGATGCCCCTATGCTACTCGTCAGGCAAGTGCGTTTTCCGCCTCCCGCGGGATGCAATGCCAAAGAGTTTCGCTGCTTCGGAGCCGTCCGCAAAAGGACCCTGGGCAGACCGATCTGGCCGCAAGGCCAAGCACATTGCCCGGATCGCCCAAGGCGACGGGCCGCAACAAGGCACCGCTCGGCGTATCGCCGTGACGGTGTCGGAGAAGAACCGCGATGAAGCGCGCGACGCAGATCAGGCACCTGGGCGAAGACAGATTGTCTTCCCGTGCCTGCGCGCCGCTCACCGCCCAGACAAGCCACGCCACTTCGTCCTGCAGCCCGGCTCCGCCCGGTCCGTTGGCGCATGTGCCGTGCACACGGAAAACATGGCTAAGAAAATGCTCATCGATGCCACCCACGCGGAAGAGACCCGCGTCGTGGTGGTTGACGGAAACAAGGTCGAGGAATTCGACTTTGAATCTGAAAACAAGCGCCAGTTAGCAGGTAATATCTACCTGGCGAAGGTCACGCGGGTCGAGCCCTCGCTGCAGGCGGCCTTCGTGGACTACGGCGGAAACCGCCACGGGTTCCTCGCCTTCTCGGAAATTCACCCCGACTACTACCAGATTCCCGTCGCCGACCGTCAGGCGCTGATGGAGGAAGAGGCGGCTCTGGCCGCTGAAGAGGACGAGGACGACAAGGAAAAGTCGCGCTCGAAGACCTCGCGCTCCCGCACGCGCCGGTCGCGTTCGCGCAGCAAGGCCGAGAAGGCGAGCGCCGACGACAAGCTGGTGACCGGCGAGATCGCCGAGGGCGTCCTGGGCGAAGCGTCCGAGGGTATCTCGGGCATGGAAACGATCGATCTTGGCGACGACGTTCTCGATACGCGCGACGACGAAGGTCTGTCGCCGATGGAGACCGTTGCCGAGACCCCGGTCGAGGAACCTGCCGAAGGCTCCGCCGCTGATCTCAAGGCGCCCGAAGAGGCGCCCGAGGCCGATGACCACGACGAGCACGAGCTCGACGCGGCCAAGTCCGACGACAGCATCGAGTCGGTCGCCGATGACGACACCGAGGAAGACATCCGCCCGGCGCGCAAGCCCCGCGCGCGGAAGTACAAGATCCAGGAAGTCATCAAGGTCCGCCAGATCCTGCTGGTGCAGGTCGTCAAGGAAGAGCGCGGCAACAAGGGCGCGGCGCTGACCACCTATCTCTCGCTCGCCGGCCGCTACTGCGTGCTGATGCCGAACACCGCCCGTGGCGGCGGCATCTCGCGCAAGATCACCAATGCCGCCGACCGTTCGAAGCTGAAGGAAATCGCGCAGAGCATCGACGTGCCGAAGGGCGCGGGGCTGATCATCCGGACCGCGGGCGCCAAGCGCACCAAGACCGAGATCAAGCGCGACTACGAATACCTGCAGCGCCTCTGGGAGCAGATCCGCGAGCTGACGCTGAAGTCGGTGGCGCCCGCGAAGATCTACGAGGAGGGCGACCTCATCAAGCGCTCGATCCGCGACCTCTACAACCGCGAGATCGACGAGGTTCACGTGGAAGGCGAACGCGGCTACCGCAACGCCAAGGACTTCATGAAGATGATCATGCCGTCCCACGCGAAGAACGTGAAACACTACCTTGACCCGATGCCGCTCTTCGCGCGCTACCAGGTCGAGACCTACCTCGGCGGCATGTTCAACCCGACCGTGCAGCTGAAGTCCGGCGGTTACATCGTGATCGGCGTCACCGAGGCGCTTGTGGCGATCGACGTGAACTCGGGCCGGGCCACCAAGGAAGGCTCGATCGAGGAGACCGCGCTGAAGACCAACCTGGAGGCCGCCGAGGAGGTGGCCCGCCAGCTGCGTCTGCGCGACCTCGCGGGTCTCATCGTCATCGACTTCATCGACATGGAAGAGCGCAAGAACAACGCCGCCGTCGAGAAGAAGCTGAAAGACAAGCTGAAAACCGACCGCGCCCGCATCCAGGTCGGCCGCATCTCGGGCTTCGGCCTTCTGGAGATGTCGCGCCAGCGCCTGCGTCCGGGCATGATCGAGGCCACCACGCAGCCCTGCGCGGCCTGCCACGGCACCGGCCTGATCCGCTCGGATGACAACATGGCGCTGAACATCCTGCGCCAGATCGAGGAAGAGGGCGTGCGCCGCCGCTCCCGCGAGGTGCTGGTGAAGTGCCCGGTCGGCATCGCCAACTACCTGATGAACCAGAAGCGCGAGCACGTCGCCCAGATCGAGGCGCGCTACGGTATGGCCGTGCGCATCGAGGGCGATCTGCACCTGGTGAGCCCGGACTTCACCATGGAGAAGTTCAAGACCGCGACGCGCAACGTGCCCGAGGTGGTCACCCCGGTGGTTTCGGCCACCGCCTCGCTGATGGACCAGGTGGACGAAGATTACGCCGCCGAGGAAGAGGAAGACGAGGACCTGATCGAGGCGGAAGCCGAAGAGACGTCCGAGGCCGAAGCCGAGACCTCCAACGGTGCAGCCGATGCCGAGGGCGATGGCAAGACCAAGAAGCGCCGCCGCCGCCGCCGCCGCTCGCGTTCGAAGACCCGCGACGGGCAGAACGGCGAATCCGGCGACGAGGCGATCGGCGATGCCGAAGGCGAGGCGGAGGACATTCCGAGCGAGCCGCTGACCGAGGCCCCGGCCGAGGCCGAACCCGCCGCGGAAGCGCCGGGCGAGGAAGCGGCAGAGGCGGGTGAGGCCCCCGAGGCGCCCGCAGCCCCCGCAGCCGAGGAAGCCCCGGCCGAGAAGCCCAAGCGCGCCCGCCGGTCGCGCAGCCGCAAGAAGGCCGAGCCCGAGGCGACCGAAGCCCCGGCCGAGGCCGCAGCGGTTGCCGAAGCGCCGGCACAGGTCGCTCCGACCGAGGCCGAAGTGCAGCCCGAGCCGGCTGCGGCCGAGGCCGAGGCCCCCGCGGAGGCAGCGGCAGAGCCGGTGGTCGCCGCAGCGGCAACCCCTGCCGAGGTGATCACAGAGGCCGAGCCCGTCGCCGAGACCCCGGCCGAGGAGCCTGCGGTCGATGCGCCGGTGGAAGCTCCGGTTGAAACCCCGGTGGAAGCTCCGGTCGCGGAAGCGCCCGTCGCCGCCGAGCCGGTTGCCGAGGAGGCCCCGGCCGAGCCGGAACCCGTGCGGACGCCGGAACCCGTGGCGGCAGAGGCGGACGACGCCTCGAAGCCCAAGCGCAAGGGCTGGTGGAGCCGCTGAGCCCCGCCGCCTTGGATTTGAAGAGCGCCCCGGTCGACAGACCGGGGCGTTTTTCTTTGCCCGTCTCGCAACGCCCGGGCACCGCGGGCGTGGCAGGGGCACATCATTTCAGAAGGGGAACGCAGACGTGAGAGCGGATCAGGTGACGCGTGGCGCGCGATCGCCTATTCCGAAGGCATGTTCGGAATCGAGATCATCGACGCAAGCCTGCTCCCCGCCATGATCGTGGCGCTCTTCGGGGGTGTCATCTCGTTCCTCAGCCCCTGCGTGTTGCCCATCGTGCCGCCCTATCTCGCGTTCATGTCGGGCGTCAGCCTCTCCGAGATGCAGGCAGGCGGCAGCGCCCGCTGGCGCGCCTTCACCGCCGCGCTCTTCTTCGTGCTGGGGCTTTCCACCGTCTTCATCCTGCTCGGTTTCACCGCGTCATGGCTCGGCACCTTCTTCCTGCAGAACCAGATCCTGCTGGCGCGCATCTCGGGCGTGGTGGTGATCGTCTTCGGGCTGCACTTCCTGCATGTCTTCCGCATTCCCTTCCTCGACCGCGAGGCGCGAATCGACGCGGGCGAGGCAGGGGGCTCGGCGTTTGGCGCCTATCTTCTGGGTCTTGCCTTCGCCTTCGGCTGGACTCCCTGCATCGGTCCGCAACTCGGGGCGATCCTGTCGCTGGCCGCGACCGAGGCCTCGGTCGCCCGCGGCACGCTGCTGCTGGGGGTCTATGCGCTGGGGCTGGGGTTGCCGTTCCTGCTGGCGGCGATCTTCCTCAGCCGCGCCATGGGGGTGATGAACCGGCTCAAGCGTCACATGAAGACCATCGAGCGGATCATGGGCCTGCTGCTCATCGTCGTCGGTCTGGCGCTGCTCACCGGTGCCTTCTCGGCCTTCTCGTTTTGGTTGCTGGAAACCTTCCCGGCGCTCGGCCAGCTCGGCTGAGGCTTTCATCTTTCCGCAAATGTTCCCGCCGGGGGGCGCCTTTCCGGCGCGTGGCACGAGTGCTTGGGGAAAGATGAGACTGCCTGCCGCGCGCTGGCCACCCTCTTGCCCTTCGTCGCCGCTACGGTCATTTTCCGGGCAGGGGAACGAGGGCCTTGGTATGAGTGAGAGCGGAACGGTGACGCGCAGGCGGGTGGTCTACATTCCCGGCTATGATCCCATTCACCCGCGCCGTTACCGCGAGCTCTACCGCAAGGAGGGCGCGGCGCAGGCGTCGATCTCGGGCTACGCTCTGGCGCTCCGCCCCAAGACCGGCGGCGGTCGCTATGGCTGGCATGTCGAGGCGGCGATGGACGGGGCCGAGATCGCGGCGGATGTCGAGGTGCTGGTCTGGTCCGACATCGTGCGCGCCAGCATGTCGACCTCGATCCTGGCAACCTACCTGCAGCTGCTCCGCACCGCCTGGGAATACATCGTCACGGGGGCGCTCTTCCGGCTGATGCTTCTGCGCAAGGGGCCGGTGATCGCCGCGCTCTACCCTGTGGGCATGCTGCTGCTGCAGCTGTTGCTGGCGCTGCTGGCGGGCTGGGCCGTCTACGCGCTGGCGGCGCTTACGGTGCCGCTGCTCGGCGGCGCGGCGCGGCTGGCCGGCGGCGTCGCGGGGATTCTGGTGGCCTGGGCTCTGCTGCGCTGGTTTCATGCCAATGACGGCAAGGTATTTGCCTACTACCTGATGCACGATTACGCCTATTCGGCCCGCCACCGTGGCGCCAATCCTCCCGAGCTCGAGGCACGGATGGCTGCCTTCGGCGAGACCATCGCCGCGGCGCTTGCCGAGGAGGTCGACGAGGTGCTGGTGGTCGGTCACAGCTCGGGGGCGCATCTGGCGGTCTCGGTCCTTGCCGATCTCATTCGCGCGGGCCGGGTGCCGCCGCAGGGGCCGAAGCTGGCCTTTCTCAGCCTCGGGCAGGTGGTGCCGATGGTGTCCTTCCTGCGCGGCGCGTGGCGGCTGCGTGCCGACCTTGCCTATCTCTCGACCCGCGAGGAGCTGACCTGGGTGGACGTGACCGCCCCCGGCGATGGCTGCGCCTTCGCGCTCTGCGATCCGGTGTCGGTCTCGGGCGTCGCGCCCGCGGGCAAGCGCTGGCCGCTGGTCTTCTCGGCGCAGTTCACCCGCTCGCTCAGCCCGGCGCGCTGGAAGGAATTGCGCTGGCGCTTCTTCCGGCTGCACTTCCAGTATCTCTGCGCCTTCGATGCGCCGCTGGACTATGACTACTTCCGCATCACCGCGGGGCCGCTGACCTTGGCCGAGCGCTACGCGCAGCGCCCGCCTTCGGCCAGCCGGCTGGAGGCGCCGGTGAACCGTTTCACCTCGATCACGCCCGACGCCGCGGCCCGCACCGCATGATCCCGCCGAAACCCAGATCGCGGCCCGACCGGGTCTCGCTGCTGCGCTACCTGCGGCTGTTCCGGGCGGACCTGCTTTCGGCGCAGCCGGCGCGGCTCTATCGCGCGTGGATGGCCGAGTTCCGTACGCCTTTCTTCCGCTCCTATCTGGTGAACCAGCCGGAGCTGGTGAAGACCGTGCTGAAGGACCGGCCCATGGATTTCCCCAAATCCGGCCGCATCGCCGAGGGGTTGCGGCCCTTGCTCGGCAACTCGGTCTTCCTGACCAATGGCGAAGCCTGGCTGCGGCAGCGGCGGATCATCGACCCGGCGTTCGAGGGCGGGCGGCTGCGCGAGAGCTACCCGGCGATGTGGCAGGCGGCGGAGGCGGCGCTGGCCCGTCTCAAGGCCGAGGCGGGCGAGGGCGCGGTCCTCGAGATCGAGGAGCACACCAGCCATGCCGCCGCCGATGTGATCTTCCGGACGCTTTTCTCGCTGCCGATCGAGCACGCGCTGGCGCAGGAGGTGTTCCACGAGTTCCGCGCCTATCAGCGCACGCAGCCGATCCTGAACCTTGCCGCCTTCCTGCCTCTGCCGCGCTGGATGCCGCGGTTCCACCGGCGCGCGACGCGGGCTGCGGCGAAACGCATCCGCGCGCTGATCACCGAGCTGACCGCCGCGCGGCAGGCGGACATCGCCGCGGGCCGGGCGCCGGATGACCTGGCGACCAAGATCATGACCACGCCCGACCCGCAGACCGGCGCGCGCTTCAGCACCGAGGAGATGGTCGACCAGGTGGCGATCTTCTTCCTCGCCGGACACGAGACCTCGGCCTCGGCGCTGGCCTGGGCGCTCTGGCTGGTGGCCGCGCATCCCGAGTGGCAGGAGCGGCTCGCGCAGGAGGCGCGGGTGCTGGGCGATACTGCCGATTTTTCCGACATCGCCCGGCTGCGGCTCTCGCGTGACGTGTTCCGCGAGGCGCTGCGGCTTTACCCGCCGGTGCCGATGATGGTGCGCGAGACCAGCTGTCCCGAGCGGTTCCGGGATCGCGCGCTGCCGAGGGGGTCGCAGGTGGTTCTGAGCCCCTGGCACCAGCACCGGCACGAGCGGCTCTGGGACAATCCCGACGGGTTCGATCCCGCCCGCTGGGGCACCGACAACGGCAAGACCTGCGCGCGCGAGGCCTACATGCCGTTTTCGGCAGGACCACGGGTCTGCACCGGCGCGGGCTTTGCCATGGTCGAGGGGGTGCTGCTGCTCTCGCTGATCCTGCGCGATCTGAAGCTCGAGATCGTGCCGGAGCGGGTGCCAGAGCCGGTTGCCTTCCTCACGGTGCGCGCACGCGCTGGCATCTGGCTGCGGATTACCGCTCGCTAGCGCTAATGGTAGCGATAAAGCGCTGCTTCGACCTACCCAATCGCCACGGCTTGGGCTAACTCTTTGGTAAACCAATTTTAACGATCTTACAGAGGATCTTTCATGGCACAGGACAAGGCCGTTTTTGCAAAGCAAAAAGACCAGATGGCATCGGGCAAGGGCTTCATCGCCGCGCTCGACCAGTCCGGCGGCTCGACCCCCAAGGCGCTGCTCCAGTACGGCGTCGAGGAGAGCGAATACAACGGCGAAGCCGAGATGTACGGCGAGATCCACAAGATGCGCACCCGCATCATCACCGCCCCCGAGTTCACCAATGACAAGGTGCTGGGCGCGATCCTCTTCGAGCGTACCATGCGCGGCGAGATCGAGGGCCTGCCGACCGCGCAGTACCTCTGGGAAAAGCGCGGCGTGGTGCCCTTCCTGAAGATCGACAAGGGCCTCGAGGACGAGGCGAACGGCGTGCAGATGATGAAGCCGATTCCGGGCCTTGCGGAGTTTCTGAACGAGGCGGCGCAGGAGTTCGGCATCTTCGGCACCAAGGAGCGTTCGGTGATCCACGAGGCGAACGCAGACGGCATCGAGGCCGTGGTGGCGCAGCAGTTCGAGATCGGCCGCATGGTGATTGCCGCCGGCATGGTGCCGATCCTCGAGCCCGAGGTGAACATCCATTCGGCGAGCAAGGCAGAGGCGGAAGAGCTGCTTGAAGCGTCGCTGGCCAAGCACCTCGACACGCTGGCCGAGGGCGAGGACGTGATGATCAAGCTGACCATCCCCAGCAAGCCGGGCCTCTATGACGGTCTTGCCGATCACCCGCGCGTCGTGCGCGTGGTGGCGCTCTCGGGCGGCTACAGCACCGACGACGCCTGCGAGCGGCTCTCGAAGAACTCTAAGATGATCGCCTCCTTCAGCCGCGCGCTGGCCGAAGGCCTGTCGAAGAAGCAGTCGGACGGCGACTTCAACGCCGCGCTCGGCAGCAACATCGACAAGATCTACCAGGCGTCGCTCTGAGCCCCGCCTGATCCCGATGTCGCCACCTGTGGCGGCCTGCGCCCGGTCCCTCGAAGAGGGGCCGGGCGCTTTGCTTTCGTGATATCCTGTGAGCGGGGCTGTTCGGGCGCGAAGGGAACGCCGGACCGTGCCGGACGTTGACTCCCCGGAAGCAAAGGAGGAACGACAATGGCGATTCTCAGCAATGGCACATGGGTTCTGGTCGCGGACGGCGAAAAAGCGCTGTTCCTGCGCAACGACGTGGACGAGCGCGACCCTGATCTGAACGTGGTGCGCATTGAGACGCAGGAGAACCCCCCGGACCGCGAGCAATCGGCCAACCGCCCCGGCCGGATGGCCGACGGGGGGCCGGGGCAGAAGTCGGCGCTCGACGACACCGACTGGCACGAGCTGGCCAAGGAACGCTTCGCCGACGAATTGGCCGAGATCCTCTACAAGCTGGCGCACAAGGGGCGCTTTGAGCGCATCGTTCTGGTTGCGCCGCCCGCGACCTTGGGCGAGCTGCGCGCGAAGCTGCACAAGGAAGTGTCGAGCAAGGTGGTGGCCGAACTGGACAAGACGCTGACCAACCATCCGCTCGACAAGATCGAGAAGCTGCTGCGCGACGAATTTGCGACGGCCTGAACTATCAGGTCATGCAGAAGCCGAAAACGCCGCCCGGAATTGGCGGCGTTTTCTTTTTATAACAAGTCTTTGAACGTATATGTTCAGAAACGCCTTTAGCTCATCTCGCGTGCAAGGATGTCCATGACGCCCTCGGGGCTGTCGGCACTGTGCACGTAGTCGAGCAGCGAGGCCTCGGCAAATCCCTGGGCCACGACGTGATCGAGCAGCGCCTTCAGCGGCGTCCAGAACCCTTCGGTGTCGAGCAGCACGATCGGCTTGGCGTGAAGGCCGAGCTGGCGCCAGGTCAGCGCCTCGAAAAACTCGTCGAGACTGCCCGCGCCGCCGGGCATCAGAACGACCGCGTCGGCGTTCATCAGCATGACCTTCTTGCGCTCGTGCATGGTCTCGGTGACCACGAAGCGGGTGAGGTCGGTCTTGCCCACCTCGCGCGACAGAAGATGTGTCGGGATCACCCCGAAGGTGTCGCCGCCAGCCTCCTGGGCAGCGCGCGCGACCTCTCCCATCAAGCCAACGTCGCCAGCGCCGTAGACAAGTCGCCAGCCTTGTTGTGCAATGGAAGTGCCGAGCTTTGAGGCATCGGCAGCATAGCTGGATGCAATGCCGTGGCGCGAGCCGCAATAAATGCAGACAGATTTGGCGGTCATGTGGATAATCCAAAAAAATGCTGTTTTGACGGGTGATAACGGGATTGTTATAGGTTCTCAACCGCGCTCAGGAAGATGGTCGGGCGCCGTGTGTGGGATACGAGGAAGATGAACGACAAACTTTGGGTCTGGATCGGCTTGGGCGCAGCCGCTGTGGTTGGCGCGCTCTACGTGAGCGGCGTGATCGGCCCGAACCCCACGGAGATGAGCCAGCCTGCCGTGACGCAGGTGACCGAGACGCCGGGCAAGGCCGCTGCCCCTTCCGAAGCCCGCCCCGCACAGTCGGCAGAGACGCAGCCCGACGCGCCGCAGGTCGCTGACACGAATGCCGAGAACGCGGCAGAGGCCGCAGCCGACGCCGGAACCGGGGCGGCCCCGGAGACCCCGGAGACCGACGCACCCGCGACCGACGCGCAGGAGCCGGGCAGCGAGGTCGCGCTGGCGCTGCCCTCCGAGGGCGAGGCCGCCACCGAGACTTCGATGCCCCCGGCGGAGACCGATGCCACGCCCCCTGTGGCCGATGCTCCCGAGGCGGCGGGTGCCGCCGCGCCGAGTTTCGATCTTGTACGGGCAGAGCCCGGCGGGCTGATCACCGTCGCCGGGCGCGCCGTTCCGGGCAGCGAGGTCGTGCTGCTGCTCGACGGCGAGGCAGAGCTGACCAGCCCGGTTGGCGACGACGGCCGTTTTGCCGCCTTCTTCGATCTTCCCCCTTCGAGCGTGCCGCAGGTGCTGCGTCTGCGCATGTCGGTGAACGGGCAACAGGTCGACTCCGAGCAGGAAGTGATCCTGACCCCGCCGGTTCCGCAGGTCGCGTCTGCCGCGCCAGAGGGCGAGGCGACCGAGGCGGCGACCGGGCTGTCCGCTGCGGGCACCACGGAAGGCCAGTCGCCGGAGCCGGCAGCGCCCACGGTGCTGCTCTCGGATGCGCGCGGTGTCGAAGTGATGCAGAGCCCGCAACCCGTTGCCCCCGGCGGCGTGGCCATCGACGCGATCACCTATGACGATGAGGGCGGGGTGGAGCTCTCGGGGCGCGGCAGCGGCGAAGCCGTCCTGCGGGTCTATCTCGACAACAGCGAGGTCACCACGCTTCAGGTCGCGAGCAACGGCCGCTGGCAGGTGGCGCTTCCGCAGATCGCGGCGGGCACCTACACGCTGCGGGTCGATCAGATCGACGCGGGTGGCAAGGTGATGGCGCGCGCGGAAAGCCCGTTCCGCCGCGAGCCGCCCGAGAAGCTCGCCGCCGCCGCCGCGGAGCTGACCTCTGCCGAGGCGGTGACCGCGGTCACCGTGCAGCCGGGCAACACGCTCTGGGCCATCGCGCGTGAGCGCTACGGCGACGGCATGTCCTACGTGCGTCTGTTCGAGGCGAACAAGACGCAGATCCGCGACCCCAACCTGATCTATCCGGGCCAGATCTTCGCCTTTCCCGATTGATCCGCCCTTGGCCGCGGCGCCCCGGTTCGAGGCGCGCCGCGGCGAGTTGCGCCCGCCACCGCACAGGGGCCTGTGCGCTCCGGTCCTCTGGCCTTCGGAGGGGTGAAGCGGTAAAGGCATGATCCGCCAAGCCAAGAGAGCCGAGCCCATGCCTCCCGAGACAGATCAGACCGACCTCCAAGACGCCGAGCGCCGTTCCGGCATGCGCACCATCCGCCGCGTCGCGCCCTACCTTTGGCCCGAGGGCGAGGCCTGGGTGAAGCGCCGCGTGGTGACCTCTCTGCTGATGTTGGTGGCGGCCAAGTTGATCGCCGTGGGGACCCCGATGCTCTACAAGCAGGCGGTGGACAGGCTCGGCGGCGAGGCCTCGACGCTGCTGCTCGGCGCGGTCGGGCTGACGCTGGCCTACGGCATGGCGCGCATCCTCAACGCCGGCTTCCAGCAACTCCGCGACGGCATCTTCGCCAAGGTCGGCCAGCGCGCGCTGCGCAAGCTGGCGCTCGAGACCTTCACCCACATCCACAAGCTCTCGCTGCGCTATCACATCACGCGCAAGACCGGCGGGCTGTCGCGGATCATCGAGCGGGGGGTGAAGGGGGTCGATTTCCTGCTGCGCTTCCTGTTGTTCTCGATCGGACCGCTGGTGCTCGAGCTGCTGCTCGTGGGTGTCGTGCTCTTCTGGCTCTTCGACATCTGGTACCTGCTGGTGGTGGCGGTGACCATCGCGCTTTACGTATGGTTCACCTTTGCGGTGACCGAATGGCGCGTGAAGCTGCGGCGCAAGATGAACGCGCAGGACACCGACGCCAACCAGAAGGCCATCGACAGCCTGCTGAACTTCGAGACGGTGAAATACTTCAACGCCGAAGGCCGCGAGGCCGCGCGCTATGACGACGCCATGCGCGGATATGAGGATGCGGCTGTGAAGACCGCGACCTCGCTCTCCATGTTGAACTTCGGGCAGGCGCTGATCATCAACCTCGGGCTGGTGGCGGTCATGGTGATGGCCGCGCTCGGGGTGCAGAATGGCAGCCTGACCGTCGGCGATTTCGTCATGGTCAATGCCTACATGATCCAGATCACCATGCCGCTGAACTTCCTTGGCACGGTCTACCGCGAGATCCGCCAGAGCCTTGTCGACATGGGCCAGATGTTCGATCTTCTGGATCAGCCCGCCGAGGTTTCCGACAAGCCCGGCGCGTCGGCGCTGGCCGTGGCTGGCGGCGCGGTGCAGTTCGACAAGGTGCGCTTCGGCTACGACGCCCAGCGCGAGATCCTCAAGGGTATCTCGCTGACCGTCGGTGCGGGCGAGAGCGTGGCGCTGGTCGGCCCGTCGGGCTCGGGCAAGTCCACCATCGGGCGGCTGCTGTTCCGCTTCTACGACGTCTCTGGCGGGGCGATCCGCATCGACGGGCAGGATCTGCGCAATGTGACGCAGGACAGCCTGCACGCCTCGATCGGCGTGGTGCCGCAGGACACCGTGCTGTTCAACGACACGATCCGTTACAACATCGCCTACGGCAAGGATGACGCCACAGAGGCAGAGGTCATCGCTGCCGCGCGGGCGGCACAGATCCACGAGTTCATCAGCTCGCTGCCCGAGGGGTACGAGACGATGGTGGGCGAGCGCGGTCTGAAGCTCTCGGGCGGCGAGAAGCAGCGCGTCGGCATCGCGCGCACGCTGCTCAAGGACCCGCCGATCCTGCTGCTCGACGAGGCGACCTCGGCGCTCGACACCGAGACCGAGGCTTCGATCCAGAGCGCGCTGCGGCGGGCGGGCGAGGGGCGCACCGTGCTGACCATCGCACACCGGCTGTCGACGATCGCCGATGCCGACCGCATCGTCGTGCTGGAAAGAGGCGAAGTGGTCGAGGAGGGCACCCACGAGGCTCTGCTCGCCCGCGCCGGACGCTACGCCCAGCTCTGGGCGCTGCAACAAGCCGAGGAACGCGCGGCCTGAGCCGCCGGGGCAGGGTGTTTCCGGACGCCCGAGCAATTTTGGAAAGATGACTGGCGGGGGCGGGCGCGGCAGGCGTGCGCCCCTTTTCGCTGCGCGGATGCCTGACGGCATCGCCGGACTTGGTGCCCGAGGGTCGAGGGCGCTATCCTTTGCGCCGAAAGTGGCGGGAGCCGGGGCACGACAGGGGGCCGACGATCGGCCTGAAGAATAGCGGGTGGCGGATTTTGGTTAGTTTTTGTGACCACGCTTGTTGCCTATCGGAAACTTGTTTCCTAAACGTGACCTAACCAAGATTCCGAAGGAGGTGTCCCCATGACTGCCAGCACGACCGCCCGCATCGATCGCCACGGCCTGCAGATCGACCCGGTGCTCTGCACATTCGTCGAGGAAAAGGCCCTGCCGGGGTCCGGCGTCGAGGCAGACGCCTTCTGGGCGGCGCTGTCGCAGCTGGCGCATGAGTTCGGCCCGCGCAACGCGGCGCTGCTGGCCAAGCGCGACGCACTGCAGGAGCAGATCGACGCTTGGCACAAGGCGAACCCGGGCGTGCCGGACCTGCCGAGCTACACCGCGTTCCTCGAGGAGATCGGCTACCTGCTGCCCGAGGGGCCGGACTTCGAGATCGAGACCCAAAACACCGACCCCGAGTTCGCCTCGGTGCCCGGCCCGCAGCTGGTGGTGCCGATCACCAACGCCCGTTACGCGCTGAACGCCGCCAACGCCCGCTGGGGCTCGCTCTACGATGCCTTCTACGGCACTGACGCGATGGGCTCGACCCCGCTCAAGGGCGGCTTCGACGCCGCGCGCGGCAAGCAGGTCGTGGCCAAGGCCAAGGCTTTCCTCGACGAGAACTTCCCCGTTTCGGGCGGCAGCCATGCCGAGGCCACGGGCTACGCCGTCGAGGGCGGCGCGCTGCTGGTGGGTGGCAAGCCGCTGTCGAAGCCCGAGCAATTCGCGGGCTACCGTGGTGACGCCGCCGCGCCGGAGGCGGTGCTGCTGGTCAACAACGCGCTGCACGTCGAGCTGGTCATCGACCGGACGCATTTCATCGGCAAGGACGATGCCTCGGGTCTCGCCGACGTGCTGATGGAATCCGCCGTCTCGGCGATCATGGACTGCGAGGACTCGGTCGCCTGCGTCGACGGCGAGGACAAGGCGCTGGCCTACGCCAACTGGCTCGGCCTGATGAAGGGCGATCTGGCCGACACCTTCGAGAAGGGCGGCAAGCAGGTCACCCGCACGCTCAACGCCGACCGCAGCTACACCGCGCCGGACGGCTCGGAGCTGGTGCTGAAGGGCCGGGCGCTCATGCTGGTGCGCAACGTCGGCCACCTGATGACCAACCCGGCGATCCTGCTCAAGGACGGCTCGGAGATCTTCGAGGGCCTGATGGACGCGATGATCACCACGCTCATCGCCAAGCACGATCTGGCCAAGGACAGCGGCCCGCGCAACTCGACCGAAGGCTCGGTCTACGTTGTGAAGCCGAAAATGCACGGCCCGGAAGAAGTGGGTTTCGCCGACGAGATCTTCAGCTTCGTCGAAAAATCGCTCGGCCTGCCGCAATACACCGTGAAGCTCGGCATCATGGACGAGGAGCGCCGCACCTCGGCCAACCTCAAGGAATGCATCCGCGCCGCCAAGAACCGCGTCGCCTTCATCAACACCGGCTTCCTCGACCGCACCGGCGACGAGATGCACACGGCGATGGAAGCGGGCCCGATGCTGCGCAAGGGCGACATCAAGAACACCGCCTGGATCGCCTCCTACGAGGACCGCAACGTCGACATCGGTCTTGCCTGCGGGCTGCGCGGCAAGGCGCAGATCGGCAAGGGCATGTGGGCGATGCCCGACCTGATGGAAGCGATGCTCGCGGCGAAGATCGGTCACCCGAAGGCCGGGGCCAACTGTGCCTGGGTGCCGTCGCCCACCGCCGCCACGCTGCACGCGCTGCACTACCACATGGTGGACGTGCTGGCCCGCCAGGCCGAGATCGCCGAAGGCGGGCCGCGCGGCACGCTCGAGGACCTGCTGACCATCCCGGTCGCCGCCGGTGCCAACTGGTCGGAAGAGGAAATCCGCGAGGAGATCGAGAACAACGCCCAGGGCATCCTCGGCTACGTGGTGCGCTGGGTCGACCAGGGCGTCGGCTGCTCGAAGGTGCCGGACATCCACGACGTCGGCCTGATGGAAGACCGCGCGACCTGCCGTATCTCCTCGCAGCACCTGGCCAACTGGCTGCACCATGGCGTGGTCTCCGTCGAGGAAGTGCGCGGCGTGATGGAGAAGATGGCGGCCGTGGTCGATCGCCAGAACGCCGGGGACGCCGCCTATACGCCGATGGCACCGGGATTCGACACCGTTGCCTACAAGGCTGCCTGCGATCTCGTGTTCAAGGGCCGGGTGCAGCCCTCGGGCTATACCGAGCCGGTGCTTCACCGGCGGCGGCTGGAGCTGAAGGCGGGCTGAGCCGGGGCCGCGCGTGTGATCTGCGTGGGAGTGAGGGGGCTGTCTGCCCCCTCACGCTCCCCCGAGGATATTTCCACCTAGAAGAAAGGGCGGGCGCGGCGCGTCTGCCGGAAGAAAGGGAGAGAGACGATGGCAGGAATTTCGCTGAGCCGGGCGCGGACGATCATTCGCAAGGCGCTCGAGGCCGGGAAAGAGGCGGGCATGGCACCGCTGTCGGTGGTGGTGCTGGACGAAGGCGGCCACGTGCAGGCCTTCGAGCGCCAGGACGGCGCCGCGCCGGGCCGCTTCGAGATCGCCTTCGGCAAGGCTTACGGCGCGGTGATGCTGGGCATGCCCGGCTCGGCGCAGATGGCACGGGCCGAGAGCCAGGCCTATTTCATCGCCGCCGCCAACGGCGCTTTCGGCGGCAAGCTGATCCCCGTGCCGGGCGGCGTTTTGGTCAAGGATTCCAAGGGGCGGACCCTGGGCGCGGTCGGCGTGACGGGCGATACTTCGGACAATGACGCAGCTGCTGCAAAAGCGGGCATCGAGGCGGTGGGGCTGACCGCGGTCATCTGAGCCATCTTTCGCAGCGCCTGCACCTGCCTTATGTTTGTCCCAAACAGGCAAGGAGAGGCATGCAAATGACCCGCCCCGTCGTCGGCATCATCGGAAACCAGCATCTGCTGAATGAGCATTACCCCGCCCACGCGGGCGGGGTGATGAACACCGAGGCGATTGCCTGTGTCGCCGGGTGCCTGCCGCTGCTGATCGCGGCGGACCCGCGCTTCGTGTCGGTCGAGGAGTTGATGGCGACCTGCGACGGCTTCCTGCTCACCGGCGGGCGGCCCAACGTGCATCCCGAGGAATACGGCGAGGAAGCGACCGAGGCGCATGGCGCCTTCGACCGCGCCCGCGACGCCATCGTTCTGCCGCTGGTGCGCGCCTGCGTCGAGCGCGGCCAGCCGTTCCTCGGCATCTGCCGCGGCTTCCAGGAGGTCAACGTGGCGATGGGCGGCACGCTTTATCCAGAGATCCGCGACCTGCCGGGCCGGATGAACCACCGCATGCCGCCCGACGGGACGCTGGAAGAGAAATTCGCCCTGCGCCACAAGGTGACGCTGACCGCGGGCGGGCGGTTCCACCATCTCTTCGGCGCCGCCGAGGTGATGACCAACACGCTGCACGGGCAGGGCATCAAGACCCCCGGCGCGCGGATCGAGATCGAGGGGCATGCCCCCGACGGCACGCCCGAGGCGCTTTACGTCAAGGGCGCGCCGGGCTTCACCATGGCGGTGCAATGGCACCCCGAGTGGGATGCAGCCAACGATCCGGTGTCACGACCGCTGTTCACCGCCTTCGGCGACGCGGTGCGGGACTGGGCGGGCGGCGCCAAGGGGCAGGGTGCCCCCCGGCTTGCCTCGGTCTGAGCAGAAACGGCCCGATCAGGTCACGCGCTTGCGGCGCTGGTACTTGGGCTGATCCCAGAGCGCGCCGCGCAGGATGCGGGCGAGGATCTCCACCGCCTCGCGCACCTCGTCCTCGCCGATGTAGAGCGGGGTGATGCCGAAGCGCATGATGTCGGGGGCGCGGAAATCGCCGATCACCCCAAGGTCGATCAGCGCCTGCATCGCCGCGTAGCCGTGCTCGAAGCGGAAGCTCACCTGGCTGCCGCGCTGATCATTCTCGCGCGGGGTGGCCAGTTTCAGGCCCGGACAATGGGTCTCCACCTCCTCGATCATCAGCCCGGTGAGCGCCAGCGAACGCTTGCGCACCTCGGCCATGTCGAGCTTGTCCCAGACATCGAGCGCGGCGTCGAGCGCCGCCATCTGGATCACCGGCGGCGTGCCGACGCGCATGCGTTCGATGCCCGGGGCGGGGCGGTAGCTGCGCTCGAAGGCGAAGGGCGTGTCGTGGCCAAGCCAGCCCGAGAGCGCCGGCTCGGCATGGCCCGCGTGGCGCGGGGCGACATAGATGAAGGCCGGCGCGCCGGGGCCGGCGTTGAGGTACTTGTAGGTGCAGCCGACGGCGAAGTCGGCCTTGCCGCCTGCCACATCGACCGGCACCGCGCCGGCCGAATGCGCCAGGTCCCAGATTGCCAGCGCGCCCATCTCATGCGCCCTGGCGGTGAGCGCGGCGACGTCGTGGCGGCGACCGGTACGGTAGTCGACCTCGGTCACCAAGAGCACGGCGACCTCCTCGGTGATCTCCTCTTCCAGCCGGTGCGGCTCGGCGAGACGCAGCTCGTAATCGTCGCCCAGCAGCTCGATCAGCCCCTCCGCCATGTAGAGGTCCGACGGGAAGTTGCCGGTGTCCGACAGGATCACCTTGCGCCCGGGGTTCAGCGCCACGGCGGCGGCCAGCGCCTGGAAGACCTTGATCGACAGCGTGTCGCCGACCACCGTGTGGCCGGTCTCGGCGCCGATGAGCCGGCCGATGCGGTCGCCGAGGCGGGTCGGCATCTCCATCCAGCTGCAGGCGTTCCAGCCGGTGATGAGGTGATCGCCCCATTCCTCGGTCAGCATCTTCTGGATGCGCGCGGGGGTTGCCTTGGGCAGCGGGCCCAGAGAGTTGCCGTCGAGATAGATCATCCCGAGCGGCAGGTGGAACTGGTCCTTGGTCCAGTCGAAGATGGAGCCTGTGGGGGTGGTCAAAATGCGCCTCCTGCGATTTCGATGGCCTGACCGTTCACGCTGCCCGAGCCGGGGCCGCAGAGCCAGAGCGCGGCGTCTGCGATTTCCTCGGGGGCGATCAGGCGGTTATGGGGATTGGCGGTGTGGACGAGGCGCGTCGCCTCGTCACGCGTCAGCCCGTCTCGGGCCATGACGCGGATGATGTTCTGCGCGGCGATCCCGGTCTCGACATAGGCCGGGCAGAGCGCGTTGAAGGTCAGCGGCGCGCCGGCGTGATCGGCGGCGAGCGCCCGGATCAGCCCGACCAGACCATGCTTGGCGGCGACATAGGGCGCGGCGCGGCGCATGCCCTTGATCCCGGCGACCGAGGAAATGGCGATGACCCGGCCCCAACCGGCCGCCTGCATGGCGGGCAGGGTCTCGCGGATGGTCAGGAAAGCGCCATCGAGGTTGACCGCCATGCTGCGGCGCCAGTCGTCGAGCGAGATGCCGGGCAGTTCGGCGGGCTCTGCAAGCCCGGCATTGGCGATGCAGATCTGGATGGGGCCGCGCGCGGCGCTGGCGGCGGCGATGGCGTCGCGCACCGAGGCCTCGTCGGTGACATCCATCCCCTGGGGGTGCAGGCCGGGGCCGGCGGCGGCCTCGAGCACGTCGGCGCGGCGTCCGGAGATGATGACCTGCGCGCCCGCGCTGGCCAGCGCGCGGGCAATGGCGAGGCCGATCCCGGTTCCTCCGCCGGTTACCAGCGCGTGGTATCCTGTCAGCATCTCGCTCCCTCGTCCTGCGCGGCGAAAGTGGCGGGGATTTGCGGCAGAGGCAAGCGCGGGCTGCGGCATATCGCCCGCGCGACGTCGCGGAAACGCCGCGATAGAAAGGAAAAAGCCCTAGGGGCGCCTGGGGTTGACCCCGTCGAGGCAAAGGAGGTGAGAGGCGATGCCAAGATCCGTCGGTCGCATGCTCGACCTGCCGCCGCTCTGGCTTCTGAGCTGCCTGTGCCTGGCCTGGGTGCAGAAAGACCTGCTGCCACTGGGGCTGGGCTTCGGCTCGGTCTGGGCGGACCTTCTGGGCGGGCTCCTGGTCGGAGGCGGTGTGCTTCTCGCAGCCTTGGCGCTGCTGGAACTGCGGCGTCAGCGCACCACCTTCATGCCGCATGAGGAACCGGACCGTCTTGTGACCTCGGGCGTGTTTCGCCTTTCGCGCAATCCCATCTATCTGGGAGACGTGATGATTCTGGCGGGCTTCATCCTGTACTGGGACGCGGTGCCGTCGCTGGTCTTGCTGCCGATCTACGTCTGGCTGCTTGAAAAGCGCTTCATCGTGCCGGAGGAGGGCCGTTTGCGACGAAAGTTTCTTGCGGAATTCCGTAAGTATGAGAAACAAACCAGAAGATGGCTTTGAATTTCCTTTGCCATGTGATTAACCGGGTCGTTCCGGTTGTGAGCATGTCACCGCGCGGGTAGACCATACGTCAACCGAACAGCAAACAAGAGACCATGAAGGGTCGGACACTCGGCCTAAAAGGGGGACGAATTACGTGAAGATCGGAACGCCGACAGAGATTTTCGAGGGAGAGGCGCGCGTCGCCATGACCCCGGACTCGGCGCTGCAACTGCAGAAGCTGGGATATGATTGCCTGATCCAGTCAGGCGCCGGCGCGAAGGCAGGCTTTGCCGACGCGGCCTATGAGGCCGCTGGCGTGACCGTGGTTGCGGATGCCGGGGCGCTCTGGGCGCAGGCGGACATCATCGCCAAGGTGCGCCCGCCGAGCGAAGAGGAAGTGGCGTATCTGACGCCCGAGAAACTGCTGATCTCCTTCTTCTACCCGGTGGCCAACGAGGCGCTGATGAAGCAGGCCGCCGATCTCGGCGCCAGCGTCATCGCGATGGACATGGTGCCGCGCATCAGCCGCGCGCAGAAGATGGACGCGCTGTCGTCGATGGCCAATATCGCCGGCTACCGCGCGGTGATCGAGGCGGGCAACAACTTCGGCCGCTTCTTCACCGGCCAGGTGACCGCCGCCGGCAAGGTGCCGCCCGCCAAGGTGCTGATCGTCGGCGCCGGCGTGGCAGGTCTTGCGGCCATCGGCACCTCGACCTCGCTGGGTGCGATCACCTACGCCTTCGACGTGCGGCCGGAAGTGGCCGAGCAGGTCGAATCCATGGGCGCCGAATTCGTCTACCTCGACTTCGAGGAAGAGCAGGCCGACGGCGCGTCGTCCGGCGGCTATGCCTCGGTCTCCAGCCCCGAGTTCCGCGAAGCCCAGCTCGCCAAGTTCCGTGAACTTGCGCCGCAGATGGACATCGTCATCACCACCGCCCTCATTCCGAACCGGGAAGCCCCCGAGCTCTGGACCGAGGACATGGTCAAGGCGATGAAACCCGGCTCGGTGATCGTCGACCTCGCGGCCGAGCGCGGCGGCAACTGCAAGCTGACGGTGATGGACGAGAAGATCGTCACCGACAACGGCGTGACCATCATCGGCTACACCGACTTCCCCAGCCGCATGGCGACGCAGAGCTCGACGCTCTACGCCACCAACATCCGGCACATGATGTCCGACCTGACGCCCGGCAAGACCGACGGCACGGTCGTGCACAACATGGAAGACGACGTGATCCGCGGCGCGACCATCGCGCACGCCAAGGATGTCACCTTCCCGCCGCCGCCGCCGAAGACCAAGGCGATCGCGGCGCAGAAGCCGAAGGAAAAGGCTCCCGAGCTGACGCCGGAAGAGAAGCGCGCGCAGGAAGTCGCCGCCTTCAAGGCGCAGACGAAGCAGCAGGTGACCCTGCTGACCGTCGGTGCCGTGCTGCTGCTCGGCGTGGGCCTCGTCGCGCCCGCCAGCTTCATGCAGCACTTCATCGTCTTCGTGCTGTCGGTCTTCGTCGGCTTCCAGGTGATCTGGAACGTCTCGCATTCCCTGCATACCCCGCTGATGGCCGTCACCAACGCCATCTCCTCGATCATCATCCTTGGCGCGCTGATGCAGATCGGCTCGGGCAACTGGCTGGTGATCATCCTTGCCGCGCTCTCGGTCTTCATGGCCGGGATCAACATCTTCGGCGGCTTCCTCGTGACACGGCGCATGCTCGCCATGTTCCAGAAATCGTAAGGAGAGGTGGGGACAATGGAATTCGGATTCACGACGGCGGCCTATGTGGTCGCGGCCGTCCTGTTCATCCTGTCGCTCGGCGGCCTCTCGGGGCAGGAAAGCGCCAAGCGCGCCGTGTGGTACGGCATCGTCGGCATGGGCCTCGCGGTCTTTGCCACGCTGATCGGCCCGGGCTCGGGCCTCTGGCTGCTGTCGGTCATCCTGATCGCGGCAGGCGGCATCATCGGCACCTATGTGGCCAAGAAGGTCGAGATGACCGAGATGCCGCAGCTGGTCGCCGCGATGCACTCGCTGGTCGGCCTTGCGGCGGTCTTCGTCGGCTTCAACGCGCATCTCACCATGCGCAGCGTCGAGAAGGCACGGGCGGCCGGTGAGGCGGTGCATGGCACCTTCGCCGAGCTCGTCGCGCACAAGACCCCGGTCGAGCTGAGCATCCTGCAGGTCGAGCTGTTCCTCGGCATCTTCATCGGCGCGGTGACCTTCACCGGCTCGGTGATCGCCTACGGCAAGCTGGCGGGCAAGGTGTCCTCCAAGGCCGAGAAGCTGCCGGGCGGGCACATGCTGAACGCGGGCGCCGCGGCGCTCTCGGCGATCTGCCTGATCTGGTACATGAACAGCGGCGGGCTCTTCCCGGTGCTGATCATGACCGCCTGCGCGCTCTTCATCGGCTACCACCTGATCATGGGCATCGGCGGCGCCGACATGCCGGTGGTGGTCTCGATGCTGAACAGCTACTCGGGCTGGGCGGCGGCGGCGATCGGCTTCTCGATGTCGAACGATCTGCTGATCGTCGTCGGCGCGCTGGTCGGCTCCTCGGGTGCGATCCTGTCGTACATCATGTGCAAGGCGATGAACCGTTCGTTCGTCTCGGTGATCCTGGGCGGCTTCGGCGGCACCTCGGGCCCGGCGATGGAAGTCGAGGGCGAGCAGGTGGCGATCGACGTCGATGGCGTCGCCTCGGCGCTCGACGAGGCCGACAGCGTCATCATCGTGCCGGGCTACGGCATGGCTGTGGCGCAGGCGCAGCAGAACGTCGCCGAGCTCACGCGCAAGCTGCGCGCCAAGGGCAAGGAGGTGCGTTTCGCGATCCACCCCGTGGCGGGCCGCCTGCCGGGCCACATGAACGTGCTGCTGGCCGAGGCGAAGGTGCCCTACGACATCGTTCTGGAAATGGACGAGATCAACGAGGACTTCCCCGAGACCGACGTGGTCATCGTCATCGGCTCGAACGACATCGTCAACCCCGCGGCGCAGGAAGACCCGAACTCGCCCATCGCCGGCATGCCGGTGCTGGAAGTGTGGAAGGCCAAGCAGGTCTTCGTGTCGAAGCGCGGCCAGGGCACCGGCTACTCGGGCATCGAGAACCCGCTGTTCTACAAGGACAACACGCGGATGTACTACGGTGACGCGAAACAGTCGATCGGTGAGCTGCTGACCAAGATCGGCTGATCCGAATATCGGCTTGTGAACGGGGGCCCCGCCAGCGATGGCGGGGCCCTTTCCGTTGCCGTGCGCCTGCCCGGCGCGGCGCGTTTTCTGCCGGCGGGATCTGCGTATTTGGAAAGAGAAGAAACCCAAGGTTTGCCGCCGCCTTCTTCTCTTTCCAAATACGCACATCCCATGCTGTCCGCGGGCGCGACGCGGGGCAGGGCGGCGCGCGCCCGAGGGAAAACAGCGGTTTGTGCGCGTGGGGGGCGATAGTGGGGGCGCAACGCGCGTTTCCGCCTTGCATGGACCCTCGTGGACGCATAGAAGACCGCAAATTCGAATTTCGCGGTGGGCCGGAGTCCGTGCCCTCGCATCACGACCACAAGGGAATTGGCATGCAGGTCAACGAGACGCTGAACGAAGGTCTGAAGCGCGCCTACGAACTCATCCTCACCGCCGAAGAGCTCGATGCGAAGGTGAACGAGAAGCTCGTAGAGGCTCGTCCGGAAATCGAGATGAAGGGCTTCCGCAAGGGCAAGGTCCCGATGCCGCTGCTGAAGAAGCAGTTCGGCCAGCGCGTGCTGGGCGAAAGCATGCAGGAAGCGATCGACGCGGCGATGAACGAGCACTTCGAGAAGACCGGCGACCGCCCGGCGCTCCAGCCGCAGGTCAAGATGACCAACGACGACTGGAAAGAAGGCGACGACGTCTCCGTCGAGATGAGCTACGAGAAGCTGCCGGAAGTTCCGGAAATCGACGCGTCGAAACTGTCGCTCGAGAAGCTCGTGGTGAAGGCCGATGACGCCGCCGTCGACGAGGCGCTCGCGCAGCTCGCCGAGAACGCGCAGGACTTCAAGGACCGCCGCAAGGGCTCCAAGGCGAAAGAGGGCGACCAGATCGTCATCGATTTCGTCGGCAAGGTCGACGGCGAAGCCTTCGAAGGCGGCTCCGCAGAGGACTACCCGCTGCAGCTCGGCTCGGGCTCCTTCATCCCCGGCTTCGAGGACCAGCTGATCGGCCTCAAGGTCGAGGAAGAAAAGGCCGTTGAGGTCACCTTCCCCGAGGAATACGGCGCAGAGCATCTGGCCGGCAAAGCCGCCGTCTTCGACGTGACCGTCAAGGCCGTCAAGGAACCGGTTGCCGCCGAGATCGACGACGAGCTGGCCAAGAAGTTCGGCGCCGAGGACCTCGAGTCGCTGAAGGGCCAGATCCGTGAGCGTCTCGAAGCCGAGTACACCGGTGCCGCGCGCCAGGTGCTGAAGCGCGCCATGCTCGACGCGCTGGACAAGGAAGTCAGCTTCGAGCTGCCGCCGAGCCTCGTTGAAGCGGAAGCCAAGCAGATCGCCCACCAGCTCTACCACGAAGAGCACCCGGACGATCACGGCCACAACCACGGCGAGATCGAACCCACCGACGAGCACAACAAGCTCGCCGAGCGCCGCGTGCGCCTTGGCCTGCTGCTCGCCGAGATCGGCCAGAAAGCCGAGATCGAGGTGACCGACCAGGAGATGACCCAGGCGATCATGATGCAGGCGCGTCAGTATCCGGGTCAGGAGCGCGCGTTCTTCGACTTCGTGCGCCAGAACGCCCAGATGCAGCAGCAGCTGCGCGCGCCGATCTTCGAGGACAAGGTCATCGACCACATCGCCGCAGGCGCGACCGTGACCGAGAAAGAGGTCTCGAAAGATGATCTCATGAAGGCTGTCGAAGCGCTCGACGAAGAGTGAGTTCAGGCTTCACCGCGTGAACGAAGGGCCGCCCGCTGGGCGGCCCTTTTTGCATTTGCGGCATTGGCGGGCTGCATCTGCGGCGGGGAATTTCCTTGCCGCGCTGCGCGCTTGCATGTGATCCTGACGGCAGGGAGGGTGCCCGATGGAGTCAACTCACGCAGGCGACGCGCGGCGCAAGCTGCTCGATGCGGCGGAGATCGGCGCGGTGGCGCATCTCTACCGCGGCGAGGTCTACCGCTCGACCATCTGGCGCACACGGCTCGACACCACGACGAACTGGGCGGTGGTGACGCTGGGCATCGCACTGTCGATTTCCTACAGCTCTCCGGCGGCCTCTCCGCTGCCGCTGATCCTCGTCGGAATCCTGATCCTGTTCTTCCTGATGCTCGAGGCCCGGCGCTACCGCTACTTCAACGTCTGGCGCGCGCGCTGCCGCTGGATGGAGACGCATTTCTTCGCGCCCATGCTGCACGATGGCGACCTGCACATGGAAGACGGCTGGCAGGAGGTGCTGGCGCAGGACTACTGGCGACCGCGCTACCATGTCACGCTCTGGGTGGCGATGGGGCGGCGCATCCGCCGCAACTACGTGTGGATCCTGCTGATCCAGACCATCGCCTACGTCGGCAAGCTGCTGGTGCACCCCGAGCCGCTGACTTCGGCGGCGGAATTCGTGACGCGGGCCTCGGTCGGGCCGATCCATGGCGCGCTGGTGCTGGTGGCGGGGCTGCTCTACTGCCTGGTCTGGGGAGCCATCGCGCTGTGGAGCTGGCGCGACGACCAGCGCCGCGCCGGCATGCGGCGGGACCGGACCAGCATGGGTTAGGGATGGGCCCGCAGCCGTGCCGCGGCCGCCTCTGAGGCGGCACGACGGCGGGCGATGAAGGGCGCGATGCGGGCGCTGACCCGCTCCAGCAGGGCGGGATCGGCGCTGCGCGGGCTGCCCGAGGCAAAGGGCGGTGCAGGGTCGTATTCGATCTGAAGCTGGATTTCCCGCGCGGCGTCTTCGCCCAGCATCTCTGCGGCCACGGTGAGCGCGAAGTCGATGCCCGAGGTGACCCCGGCGCCGGTGATGCGGTTGCCGTCGCGCACCACCCGCTCGGCGACCGGGGTGACGCCGAACATCGCCAGCTGGTCGAGCGAGGACCAGTGGCTGGTGGCGCGGCATCCCTCCAGCAGTCCGGCGGCGGCCAGCACCAGCGAGCCGGTGCAGACCGAGGTAACCAGTCGGCAGCCCGGCGCGACATGCCGCAGGAACGCCAGCGTCTCCTCGTCGGACATCAGTGCGATCTGGCCCGGACCGCCGGGTACGCAGAGCAGGTCGAGCATCGTGCAGGCGTCGAAACGCTGGGTCGGCAGCATGGCAAAGCCGCGGTCGGAGGCCACCGGATCAAGCGTCTTCCACAGCAGGTGGACCTCGGCACCGGGCATGCGCGAGAAGACCTCGAGCGGGCCGGTGAGGTCGAGCTGCGTGAGCTCGGGGAAGAGAACAAGGCCGATCTTCATGGGGGGCTCCGGGCGGCTGCTGGCGGCAGGCTAGGGGCTGCGCCTGCCATCGGCAAGCGGCGCGGGCCGGGGCAAAGGAAAAGCCGCGCCGGAAGGACCGGCGCGGCTTCTATGGTCAGAACGGATCCGCGTGCGGATCAGGCGTTCTCGTCGCCTGCTTCGGCATCGTCCTCGTCGGAGGTCGCCGCGCCGAGATCGTCGAAGAGTTCCGAGATCTCGTATTCGGCCTGCGCCTCTTCCTCGGCTGCCAGCTGCTGGATCGACTTGCCCGATGCCTGCAGCTCTGCCTCTTCGGGCGAACGTGCGACGTTGAGGTTGATGGTGACCATCACCTCGGGGTGCAGGTGCACCTCGACTTCGTGCACGCCCAGTTCCTTGATCGGCTGGCGGATGATGACCTGCTTGCGGTCGAGCGAGAAGCCTTCGGCGGTGGCGACGTCTGCGGCGTCACGGGTGGTGACGGAGCCGTAGAGGTTGCCGCCGTCGGATGCCTGGCGAATCACGACGAACTGCTGGCCGTCGAGCTTTTCGCCGAGAGCTTCCGCTTCCTGCTTGGACTCGAGGTTGCGGGCTTCGAACTGGGCTTTCTGGGCTTCGAAGGAGGCGATGTTCTCTTTCGAGGCGGTCAGAGCCTTGCCCTGCAGCAGCAGGTAGTTACGGGCATAGCCGGGTTTGACGTCGACGACATCGCCCATCTGGCCGAGCTTGGCCACGCGTTCCAGAAGAATGACTTGCATTGGTCTCTCTCCTTATTTCACGACGTAGGGCAGCAGGGCGAGGAAGCGGGCGCGCTTGATGGCACGGGCCAGTTCACGCTGCTTCTTTGCCGACACTGCGGTGATGCGGGACGGGACGATCTTGCCGCGCTCGGAGATGTAGCGCTGGAGCAGACGGGTGTCCTTGTAGTCGATCTTGGGTGCGTTCTCACCGGAGAAGGGGCACACCTTGCGACGGCGGAAAAACGGTTTTGCAGCCATTGGTTTAGCTCCTCTCGTTCAGATCAGTTACGGGGACGGCGTTCGCCGCGGCCCTCGCGCTCGTCGCGCTTCTGCATCTGCACCGAGGGGCCCTCGGCGTGCTCTTCGACCTTGATGGTCAGAACGCGCATGACGTCGTCATGCAGGCGCATCAGACGCTCCATTTCCTGCACGGCCGATGCGGGTGCGTCGGTCTTGAGGAAGGCGTAGTGGCCCTTGCGGTTCTTGTTGATCTTGTAGGCCATGGTCTTCACGCCCCAGTACTCGGATTCGACGACCTTGCCGCCGTTGTCCGAGAGGACGGTGCCGAAATGTTCGACGAGACCTTCAGCCTGCGCGTTGGACAGGTCCTGACGCGCAATGAAAACATGCTCATAAAGCGGCATGTGTGCTCCATTTCTATCGGGGCGCATTTCATAGGGCAGGTAATCCTCTCCGCTCCTGCCCACGAGAGTCTGCGCGGTTCACATGATCGCGCGGAGGGATGGTGCTCTATACACGCTGAAGCCGGGGATACAAGCCCGGATCGGGTGTCCGGGGGATCATTAACCCTATCTTAGCTCTTTGGATGGATGACCTTGGGGGAGGGCGGAAAATGGCCCATTGTGTTTCCCGGATGCGCCGCAATTCTGTCGCGATTCAGCGTCAGATCGGGGCGGTGATCGTACGAGTTGGAAAGGTGAGTGCCATGTCGATGGGCAATTCGCACAGTCCCGAAAGTGAGCTGACAGGATACTTGCTGCGCCTCTTTGGGCAGATGGTCGGTTTTGTGCTGGCGCTTTCGGCCTTCGCGCTCTGGCTGGTCCCGGAGGCGGGCGCAGGGCTCTCGCTGTGGCGGCTCGGGCTTTCGCTGGCGCTGCTGCTGACTGGGATGACCGTCGTGCTTGGCTGCGCGGCGCGCCGCTAGCGGCACCCCGCAGAGGGTCACATGATTGTCAGGGCGCTGCATGCGCCAAGGCCGAGGGGTCCGGGGCATCTGCCACGGGCCTTTTTTCATGGCTGCCCGCCTGTGGCGCGCCCGCCCTGTGCACCGCCGCGTCATGCAAGTGTTCGATTTTCCACAGACCCTGTGGACGCAGGCCGAATTGCCGCGGCGCGGCAAATGACGACATGGTCCGGCATCGAAACCCACCCTCCCGGAGATATCCGACATGAAATCCTACCTCCTTGCCGGCGCTCTCGCCATTGCCCCGATCGCTGCCGTCGCCGCGCCCGAGACCTATGTCTTCGACGCCAGCCACACGCAGATCGTCTTCTCCTACAACCACCTCGGCTTCTCGACCGGCTATGGCATGTTCGGCGGCTTCGAGGGTGAGATCCAATACGACGCCGAGGACCCGGCGGCGTCGAGCGTCACCACCTCCTGGGACGTGACCACCATGCTCACCGGCTGGGAAGGCCGCTACGAGCACCTTATGAGCGATGATTTCTTCGGTGCCTCGGAAGACAAGACCGTCTCCTTCACCTCGAAGTCGATCGAAGTGACCGGCGACAGCACCGGCCTGATCACCGGCGACCTGACGCTGAACGGCGTGACGAAGGAAGTCGTGCTCGACGCGGTGCTGACCCAGGCCGGCGAGCACCCGATGGAAGGCAAGCCCTGGCTCGGTTTCCACGCCACGACCACGCTGATCCGTTCGGACTTCAACCTCGGCATGTTCGCGCCCTACGTCAGCGACGAGGTCGAGGTCGAGATCTCGATCGAGGCGATGAAAGCCGAGTGACCCGTTTCAGCCCTGCCTCCGGAGGGGGCAGGGCCTGTTTGGTAACGAGTGACGCGTCAAGAGCAGTACCAGTGCCCCCCGGAGCTTCGGCTTCGGGGGTTGGTTTTTCTGAGCATTTCAACCAGCCCGGTCATTACTGAGGCTGGAGCCTAAGTTTTCGCTTTGGGGAAGGCGGCGGCGCGTGTACACTTAGTCAAATGGCTAAGTTTGATACCCTCCTTGACCAGCATTTCGCCGCCCTGGCCGATCCGACTAGGCGTGCGATCCTCGCGCGGCTGGCGCGGGGCGGGGCGAGCGTGGGCGAGCTCGCGGCGCCGCATGACATGGCGCTGCCGTCGTTCATGGGCCACCTGAGGAAGTTGGAAGAGGCGGGGCTCGTGGTGACGACAAAGCAGGGCCGGGTGCGGCATTGCGACCTGGCGCCCGGCGCCTTTGCTCCGGTTCAGGACTGGCTCGGCGAGCAGCGCGCCATCTGGGAGGGCCGGCTCGACCGGCTCGACGACTATGTGACAAGGCTCATGAAGGAGAGAAAGACATGATCCTCGACCCGGAAACCGACCTGTCGTTCACACGCAGCATCGCGGCGCCGCCCGAGATTCTTTTTGAATGCTGGACGCGGCCCGAGCATATCAAGCATTTCTTCGTGCCGAAGCCGCACAGCGTCACCTCCTGCGAGATCGACCTGCGGGTGGGCGGGCGGTTCAACACGACCTTCAACGTCGAGGGCACGGAGATGCAGAACAACGGCGTCTGGCTCGAGGTGGTGCCGAACCGCAGGCTGGTGTTCACCGACGCCTATTCGGAGGGCTGGAAGCCTGCGCCCGATCCGTTCATGACCGCCATCGTCGAGTTCGACGACGACGGCAAGGGCGGCACGACCTACACCGCGACTGCCCGGCACCGCAGCGCCGAGGCGCGCAAGAGTCACGAGGAGATGGGATTCTACGATGGCTGGGGCACCGTGGTGACCCAGCTCGAGGCATACGCCAGGACCTTGCTCTGAGCCCTAGCCAGCGGCGCGCATGCCATCGCCGGACCCGCGCAGAAGCTGCCCCGGTCCCCGAGCCCGCGTCCCGGCCAGCCGCGCCATGTGCCAGGCCAGCACGGTGTTGCTGGCCAGCACCGGCAGACCGGTCGCCTCTTCCAGCGCTGTGAGGACCGGCAGGCTGCGCAGGTTGGTGCAGGACAGGAAGAGCCCCTCCACCGTCTCCGGGCTGGCCGCCACCAGGTCGCGCCCGGCAGCGAGGATCGACCCGGCCGAGATGCGCGCCACCCGCGCCTCCTCTTCTACAAGGAAACTGCCGAAGACGGGCGTGTCGATCCCGGCGTCCGCCAGCACCGTGCGGAGCCGCTCCGAGACCGGCGCGACATAGGGCGACAGCAGCGCGAGCCGGCGCAGGCCCAGGTCCGCGCAGGCCGCGATCAGCGCCGAAACCGGCTCGGTCACCTGCGGCGTGTCCACGCCCTTGCGGATGCGGGCGGCGACCTCGGCCGCGCCGATCTGCGCCGTGCCCGATGTGCAGCCGTAGCCGACCGCGGACAGGCGCGCGCTGCTCGGGAAGAGCGCGGCCGAGGCGGTCATGTGCAGTTCCATCGCGGCCAGGGTCTGCGGCGTGACCTCGTCGCCCGAGGGAATACGGCTGACCAGCAGCTCCAGGTCCGGCGGCAGCAGCAGGCGGAGGTCCTGCTCGATCGTCTCGTCCGACTGCAGCACGATCAGGCCGACCTGGGCGGGACGGTGCGCTTCGGACGTATGCGGGAAGTGAATTCCTGTCACAGGGGCAGCTCCGGCAGGTGGCGCGCAGGGGTGGTCAGCCAATCGGCGCCGCGCTCGCGGATCACGATGTCTTCCTCGTGCACCAGCATCCGGCCGGGCGCGAGCGCGATCCCCGGCTCCAGCGTAAGCACCATGCCGGGCTCTAGCAGCGTGTCGTCGGCGGCGATGAGCGAGGGCGGTTCGGTGAGCTGCATGCCGAGACCGTGGCCGAGCCGTCCCACCTCGGAGCCGCCACAGATCGCCGTCATGGCGTGGAAGAGATCGGCGGCCCGCGCACCGGGCTTTGCGGCGGCGAAGCCGGCCTGCGTGGCCTCGAGGAGACGGGCGTGGGCGGATCGCACCTCCGGGACGGCGGGGCCGAGCGAAAAGTTCCGGTCGAAGTCGCAGAAGTAGCCGTCGAGCATCAGCCCGGTGTCGAGCATCAGCACGTCGCCAGTGCAGAGCGGCGCGTCCGTCGCCGGGGAGATGACATCGCCGTAGCCGCCAGACCCGGCGGCCCCGGCAAGATAGGGCACCCAGTCCGCCCCCTCGTCGAGCGCGAGCATCTGGAAGCGGCGGAAGACCTGCGCCAGCGGCAGGCCGGGCCGCACGATCTCGGGCAGGCGGGCAAAGGCGCGGGTGCCGACGTCGCAGGCGGCGCGGATGTGATCGACCTCGCCCTCGGATTTGACCATGCGCAGCGCCCGCATGATGCCGCCATCGGGGCCGAACAGCCGGTCGGGCAGGCGGTGCTTCAGGGCCTCCCAGTCCGCGAGCGGCATGCGCAGGTGGGTCTCGCCGCCGCTCGGCACGCCGACCCATTCGCCCGGAGGCACCGCCTCGGCCAGCGCTTCGGCCAGCAGCGAGATGCCGTCATCCTCGTAGTCCGGCGAGCGCCAGCTGCGGATGTCGCGGATCCAGCTCTGGGCCATGAGATGCGCGCCGATCGCAGGGATTACCGCCACCGGCTCGCCCTCTGCGGGCACCACGAGGAACCACGGCCGTGTCGGGCTTTCCCAGAAGCGGGTGAGAAAGCCGGTGAAGTAGCGCAGCTCCGGCTCGGTGGTCAGCAGCAGCGCCGCGATGCCGGACATGGCCATGCGCGCCTGCGCCCGTGCCAGCCGGGCGCGGTATTCCGAGGGGCCGAACCCCCGCGAGGGCGCGCGCATGTCCATGGGCAAGCGTGGCGCGCCGACGGGCCCTTGGTCAAGCGCGAAGCACAGTCAGCCGTTCAACGCCCGGAAGTCGGCAAGGCTCTTGCCCGGTTCGTCCACGAACAGGCCGGGCAGGGGCGTGACGCCGGTCACCTGGTCGATGCGCAGGATCTCGAAGCCGCGCGCGGTCTCGTTCCAGGTGATGCAGGTCCAGATGCGGCCCCAGTAATCCATGTGCAGCGGCCGCAGGTCCTGCGGCGCGGCGCGGTCCTTCAGGGTCACCCGCAGCTTCTGCCGGGCGCGGATGGCAGCGCGGAAATCGGGCATGAAGCGGAAGCCCTCGGCGGCGTCGCGGAACGGGTAGGTGGCAAAGCCGAAGGTGCCGCCGCTGGTGCCATCCTCGGGCAACAGCGCGTCAATGCGGGCCGAGAGCGCCTCGGCGGCCTCGGCCAGGTCGGCCATGCCGCCCTGGCCCACTGCGGCGAGCCCGAGGTGCAGGGCCTCGAGCTCCAGCTCGCTCAGGTTGAGGGGCGGCAGGGTGAAGGCCGCCTGCGCGGTATAACCCCGCCCGCGCTCGCCCGCGACCGCCACCCCCGAGGCGGACAGCGTTTCCATGTCGCGGTAGATGGTGCGCACCGACACGCCAAGCTCTTCGGCCAGCGCCTCTGCCGTGCGCAGGGAGCCGTCCTTGAGGCGGAGCATCAGCATGGCGAGCCGGTCGGATTTCTTCATCGGGACCTTTCGTGGCGCATGTGATTCGTCGGCGAAGGCCGGCGTTTGCACGCGCATAACTGACATATTAGTGTCACCTGACATCTTACTGTCAAAAAGCCGGAAGAAAACCCCGAAGCCAACCGCCTTCGCGGGGTTTTGCGCCTTCCGCGCCGAAGGCAACGACCCTAAAACCCTCTGACAGATTTCGACGTGCCGCTTCGGGGACACCTCACGAGGGGTTGGGGCGGCCAAAGGGAGACTAAGGACATGCTCAACAACATCGGCCTTCCGGGCCTTCTTCTGATCGCCGTCGTGGTGCTGGTTCTGTTCGGCCGCGGCAAGATTTCCAACCTCATGGGCGAGGTCGGCAAGGGCATCACCGCCTTCAAGAAAGGCGTGAGTGAGGGCTCGAAGGAAATCGAGGACGAAAAAGCTGCCGAGGCCAAGGACGTGACCCCGGAAAGCGAGAAAGACAAGGTCTGATCCCATGTTCGATCTTGGCTGGTCGGAACTCATGGTCATCGGGATCGTGGCGCTCATTGTCGTGGGCCCCAAGGATCTGCCGGTGCTGTTCCGCAATGTGGGACGCTTCATGGGCAAGGCGCGCGGCATGGCGCGCGAGTTCAGCCGCGCGATGAACGATGCGGCGGACGAGGCGGGCGTGCGCGACGTGGCCAAGACGCTCAAGACGGCGACCAACCCGGTGAGCTCGGCCCTGGACGGCGTGCGCGATGCCGCCAAGTCGATGACCGACCCCACGCCCCCGAAGAAGACCGAAGGGCTGAAGGAAGATCCCGGCGCGCTCGATCCCGAGCGGGCCGCGAACAAGCAGAAGATCGAGGCCGGTGCCGCCCGCGCCGCCGCCGAGCGCCAGAAGCGCGAGGCGGAGGCCGCGGCGAAACGCGCCGAGGAGGCTGCGAAGAAGGCCGAGGAGCTGGAAGCGCAACTGAAGAAAGACGGTGACGCATGAGCCCCACGGACCATGACGAGATCGACGACAGCTCGGCACCGCTGATCGAGCACCTGGCCGAGCTGCGCACGCGGCTCATCCGGGCGGTTCTGGCCTTCATCGTCGGCATCGTGATCGCCTTCACCGTGGCCGAGCCGCTGCTGCAGTTCCTGCTCGGCCCGATCGAGCAGACGCTGCGTGCGCTTGGCGACCCGTCGCCAACGATGCAGTACACCTCGCCGCAGGAATACCTGTTCACCCTGTTCCGCATCTCGATGGTGTTCGGCTTCGGGCTGGCCTTCCCGGTGATCTCGTTCCAGCTCTGGCGCTTCGTCGCGCCCGGTCTGTACAAGTCCGAGAAGAACGCCTTCCTGCCGTTCATGATCGCCTCGCCGATCATGTTCCTGCTGGGCGCGAGCTTTGCGCATTTCGTGGTGACGCCGCTGGCGATGCAGTTCTTCCTCGGCTTTGCCGACGTGAGCTCGATCTTCGCCGACCTGCTGCAGCGGGCCACGGACGGCATGCCGTCGAACCTGCCGGCGGACACCGCGGTGGTGCCCGAGACCGCCGAGGGCATGAAGATCACCTTCTTCGGCAAGGTCAACGAGAGTCTCGACATCACGCTCAAGTTCATCGTCGCCTTCGGCCTGTGCTTCCAGCTGCCTGTGCTGCTGACGCTGATGGGCAAGGCGGGGCTGGTCTCGGCCGAGGGCCTGTCGTCGGTGCGCAAATACGCCGTTGTGGCGATCCTCGTGCTGGCCGCGCTGGTCACCCCGCCGGATGTGACCACCCAGATCATCCTCTTCGTGGTGGTCTACGGGCTCTACGAGATCTCGATCTTCCTCGTCCGACTGGTCGAGAAGAAGCGCGAGAAGGAACTGCGGGCCCAGGGGCTGTGGTTCGAAGATGAAGATGACGAGGGTCAGGAGGACCGCACCCCGTGAAGAGTAAAGCGTTGAAACGCATCGCAGAGGCGCTGGAGCGAATGGCTCCGGCGCCTCTTGCCGCCCCGGAATTCGGCGCGGCGGATGCCTTTGTCTGGCACACCGAACCGGACCGGCTGGAACCGGTGCCGCAGGTGAACCGGGTTGATCTGAAACTGCTCGTGGGCATCGACCGTTCGCGCGACACGCTGCTGTCGAACACCCTGCAGTTCGCTCGCGGGCTGCCCGCCAACAACGCCCTTCTCTGGGGCGCACGCGGCATGGGAAAGTCAAGTATTGTCAAGGCAGTGCACGCCGAGGTTCGCACGCAGGGTCAGGCGTTGAAACTGGTCGAGCTGCAGCGCGAGGACCTGCCGTCGGTGGGCCGGCTGCTGAACCTGCTGCGCGGGGCGTCCGAGCGCTTCGTGCTGTTCTGCGACGACCTGTCGTTCAGCCATGACGACCAGCACTACAAGAGCCTCAAGGCGGTGCTCGACGGTGGCATCGAGGGCCGGCCCGAGAACGTGCTGTTCTACGCCACCTCGAACCGCCGCCACCTGATGCCGCGCGACATGATCGAGAACGAGCGCAGCACCTCGATCAGTCCTTCCGAGGCGGTCGAGGAGAAGGTCTCGCTGTCCGATCGCTTCGGGCTCTGGCTCGGCTTCCACCCGTGTTCGCAGGACGAGTACCTCGCGATGATCCACGGGTATTGCGCCGAGTACGGCGTCGAGATCGACGACGACACGCTGCGCGCCGAGGCGATCGAATGGCAGGCGACGCGCGGCGCGCGCTCGGGCCGGGTCGCCTGGCAGTATTTCCTCGATCTCGCGGGCCGCAAGGGCGTGAGGGTCGGCTGAGCCGGGATTTTGAGTGTTTATGGAAAGATGAAAGGGCCGGGGTTTTCCCCGGCCCTTTCTGCAGGACACCTAGCCAAGACGGCGGCGCTTTCATCTTTCCGAAAATACGCGACTCCGAGGTTGCAGCGGTGGCCGGCTTCGGGCGAGATGCGCGCGAGGTCAGGGGGAGCGGGAATGAGCAAGCCGATTGAACTGGTGCTGTTCGATTTCGATGGTGTCGTCGTGGACAGCGAGATCATTTCGCTGCGCATGCTGGTGGCGGAACTGGCGCAGCAGGGCATCGAGGTCGATATTCCCTATGTGGCGCGCCACTTCCTCGGCCGCAGCTATCCCACGGTGATCGCCCAGATCCGCCGGGAATTCGGCATCACGCTGCCCGAGGACTTCGAATCCGACTACCGCGCCCGGCTTCTGGCCGCCTTCGAGGCCGAGGGGCTGAAGGTCATGCCGCATCTGCCCGAGGTGCTCGCAGCGCTTGCGGTGCCCTATTGCCTGGCCACCAGTTCCAGCCCGACGCGGGTGGCGTCCAGCCTTGCGATGACCGGGCTGACCGCGGCCTTCGAGGGGCGGATCACCACGGCCTCGGAGGTGGCGCGCGGCAAGCCTGCACCCGACCTGCCGCTGCGCGCTGCGCAAAAGGCTGGCGTGCCCCCCGAGCGCTGCCTGCTGATCGAGGATTCTCTGGTGGGCATCGGCGCGGGGCTCGCGGCGGGCATGGAGGTCTGGCAATTCACCGGCGGCAGCCACCTTGCGAACGGGGCGCTGCCGAAAGACTCCCAAACGGTGCCGCACCGTCAATTTGCAAGTTTCGCGGAACTCCCGCATCTTGCCCCTGACCTCTTTCTCACAGGCGCGTGATCATGGCCCTTCGCACTCTCGATGACGGTGACGCTTCCCCGCAGGACCTCGCGGCACGGGCCGCCTGGCTCTACTACGTGGGCGGCATGCGCCAGGACCAGATCGCCGAGGAGCTGGGGATCTCGCGCCAGCGCGCACAGCGCCTTGTGGCGCGGGCGGTGGCCGAGGGGCTGGTGAAGGTCCGCATCGACCATCCGATAGCCGACTGCCTCGAGCTGGAACGCGGGCTGCGCCAACGTTTCGGCCTGCTGCGGGCGCGGGTCGCACCACGGGCGGACGCGGGCCAGGACGCGTTGCGCGCCATCGCCCCTTTCGCTGCCGCCGAGATGGAGCGGCTCTTCGCACAGGAGACGCCGCAGCTCTTCGCGCTTGGCACCGGGCGCACCCTGCGGGCGATGATCGACCAGATGCAGACTCTTTCGGCCGGGCATCACCGGATGGTTTCGCTGATCGGCAACGTGGCGCCCGACGGTTCGGCCTCTTTCTACGAGGTGATCATGCGCATCGCCGACAAGACCGGCGCGCCGCACTATCCGATGTCGGTGCCGGTCATGGCCCGCGACGCCGAGGAATTCGCCACCTACCGCAGCCTGCCGCATGTGGTCAGCTCGCGGGCGCTGGCCAAGGAGGCGGATGTGACGGTGGTCGGAATCGGCCAGATGGCCGATGATGCGCCGCTCTTCGTGGATGGGTTCATCACCGCCGAGGAGCTCGCAAGCCTGCGCGCGGCGGGGGCCGCGGGCGAGCTTGGGGGGCATGTCTTCGATTCCGAGGGGCGTTACCTCGATCATCCCGTCAACGAATTCATGGTCGGTGTGCGCGTCCCGCAGAACGATAATCCGGTGATCTGCGTTGCTGGAGGTATCAGTAAGATCAAGGCGTTGCGAGCCGCTCTTAAAGGTCGGCTGATCCAGGGTCTGATCACCGACGAACTCACTGCCGGCGAAATCCTCAGCACTTCCTAAAGGCTTTGCGTTGAAAATGGGCTTGACTCGACTCGTGCCGTCGGGTGAGCATTTGCCCATCACACGGGCAGTTGCTCAGTCGTGGGAGAGCGGCGGGTCTGTCCAGTGTCGAAGTTCAGTGACGGAATTCAGGGAGGATTTCTCATGTCAGTTACGATTCGCGCGCTCATGGGCGCCTGCGCCCTCGGGGCCCTCGGGACCGCGGCGCTTGCCGAGACCACCATCACCGTTGCGACGGTGAACAACGGCGACATGATCCGCATGCAGGGTCTGATGGACGCCTTCTACGAGGCGCATCCCGACATCAAGGTCGAGTGGGTGACGCTCGAAGAGAACGTGCTGCGCCAGCGCGTCACGCAGGACGTGGCGACCAAGGGCGGCCAGTTCGACGTGATGACCATCGGCACCTACGAGGTTCCGATCTGGGGCGAGCGCGGCTGGCTGGTCAGCCTCGACGACCTGCCCGAGAGCTACGATGCGGATGACATCCTGCCCGCCATCCGCGGTGGCCTGACGGTGGACGACCATCTCTACGCGGCGCCGTTCTACGGCGAGAGCTCGATGGTCATGTACCGCAAGGACCTGATGGAAGCCGCCGGGCTCGAGATGCCCGAGGCGCCGACCTGGGACTTCATCAAGGAAGCCGCGGCGGCGATGACCGACAAGGCGGGCGAGGTCTACGGCATCTGCCTGCGCGGCAAGGCCGGCTGGGGCGAGAACATGGCCTTCCTGACCGCCATGTCCAACTCTTATGGCGCGCGCTGGTTCGACATGGACTGGAAGCCGCAGTTTGACAGCGAGGCCTGGAAGGCGACGCTGACCGACTACCTCGACCTGATGAACAACTACGGCCCGCCGGGCGCGTCGTCGAACGGCTTCAACGAGAACCTGGCGCTGTTCCAGTCGGGCAAGTGCGGCATGTGGATCGACGCCACCGTGGCGGCCTCCTTCGTGACCAACCCGACCGACAGCACCGTCGCCGACAAGGTCGGCTTCGCGCTGGCACCGGACAACGGGCTCGGCAAGCGCGGCAACTGGCTCTGGGCCTGGAACCTCGGCATCCCCGCCGGCACCCAGAAGGAAGACGCGGCCAAGACCTTTGTCGAATGGGCGACCTCCAAGGAATATCTGGCGCTCGTGGCCGAGAAGGAAGGCTGGGCGAACGTGCCGCCGGGCACCCGCACCTCGCTCTACGAGAACCCCGAGTACCTCGAGGCCGCGCCCTTCGCGCAGATGACGCTGGACTCGATCAATGCCGCCGACCCGCAGCATCCGACGGTGGACGAGGTGCCCTACGTGGGTGTCCAGTTCGTCGCCATCCCGGAGTTCCAGGGGCTCGGCACGGCGGTTGGCCAGCAGTTCTCGGCTGCGCTTGCGGGGCAGGTGACTGCCGAGCAGGCACTGCAGTCGGCACAGATGCTCACCGAGCGTGAGATGATGAAGGCCGGCTACATCAAGTAAGCCGTCACGGACCGGCGGGCCCTCCGGGGATCGATGGGGCCCGCCTCCTCCAGGTCCGATGACGCCTTCGGCCCGGTTGGCCATGGGTGCGCGGCGCAAGATCGCGCCCGATGGCCCGGCGCTCTCCGACCTCACCTGGACGCGCCGTTCTGACCGGGTCCACCGCTTCCGGGGCACAGCTCGCAGGCCCACCCGCGACACCGCCCCGGAAGCGCCCGTTCCCCAAATCCTGACGTCCCCAAGTTACAAGCCCAGGGAGACCGGCTATGGCCACCAAAGCATCCCGCGCCGCTGCCCGGCTCATGATCTCGCCCGCGGTCCTGCTGCTGCTCGGCTGGATGATCGTGCCGCTGTCGATGACGCTCTACTTCTCGTTCCTGCGCTACAACCTGCTGATGCCGGGGATGGAAGAGTTCACCGGCTGGACCAACTACCGCTTTTTCCTGACCGATCCGGCCTTCACCGCGGCGCTCTGGAACACGCTGCTGCTGGTCGGCGGGGTGCTGCTGATCACCACCGTCGGCGGCACGCTGCTGGCGCTCTTGATGGACCAGCCGTTCTGGGGGCAGGGCATCGTGCGCATCCTGGTGATCGCGCCCTTCTTCGTCATGCCCACCGTCTCGGCGCTGGTCTGGAAGAACATGTTCATGAACCCGGTGAACGGGCTCTTCGCGCATGTCGCCAAGTTCTTCGGCTTACAGCCCTACGACTTCCTGGCGCAGGCACCGCTCGGCTCGATCATCTTCATCGTCAGCTGGCAATGGCTGCCCTTCGCCACGCTGATCCTGCTGACCGCGCTGCAGTCGCTCGACCAGGAACAGCTCGAGGCGGCCGAGATGGACGGGGCGGGCGCGCTGTCGCGCTTCTTCTACATCATGCTGCCGCACCTGGCGCGTGCCATCACCGTGGTGATCCTGATCCAGACCATCTTCCTGCTGTCGGTCTTCGCCGAGATCCTGGTGACCACCAACGGCGGGCCGGGCGTGGCCTCGACCAACCTGACGTACCTCATCTACATGCAGTCGCTGCTGCAGTTCGACGTGGGCGGCGGTTCGGCCGGGGGCGTGGTGGCGATCATCCTCGCCAATATCGTGGCGATCTTCCTGATGCGGATGATCGGCAAGAACCTGGAGGCCTGAGCGATGTCTGCAAACGCAAAACGCGTCGCGGGCACTGCCGCCAAGGCCCCGCGAATTATCAACAAACTGTCTGGGAGGGGCTGACATGGCACGCAACGTGACGAACCGGCGCAAGGCCGTGGTGACCGTGCTGGCCTGGCTCGTGGGACTGGCGATCTTCTTCCCGATCCTGTGGATCTTCATCCTGTCGTTCAAATCCGAGGGCGACGCAATCAAGACACCCTTCGAGGTGCTGGGCTCGGCCTGGACCTTCGAGAGCTACGCCACGGTGCAGGAGCGGTCGAACTACTTCCGGCACTTCTGGAACTCCGTGGTGATCTCGGTCGGCTCGACGCTGATCGGCCTTTTGATCGCCATCCCGGCGGCCTGGGCCATGGCCTTCGTGCCCGGCAAACGCACCAAGGACGTGCTGATGTGGATGCTCTCGACCAAGATGCTGCCGCCGGTCGGGGTCCTGGTGCCGATCTACCTGCTGTTCCGCAACCTCGGGCTGCTCGACACACGGCTTGGTCTGGTCATCGTCCTGACGCTGATCAACCTGCCGATCATCGTCTGGATGCTCTACACCTACTTCAAGGAGATCCCCGGCGAGATCCTCGAGGCCGCGCGCATGGATGGCGCCTCGCTGAAGAACGAGCTGATCCACGTACTGACGCCTATGGCGGTGCCGGGGATCGCCTCGACCCTGCTGCTCAACATCATCCTCGCCTGGAACGAGGCCTTCTGGACGCTGAACCTGACGGCGGCCAAGGCGGCACCGCTCACGGCCTTCATCGCCAGCTACTCGTCCCCCGAGGGCCTGTTCTACGCCAAGCTCTCGGCGGCCTCGACCATGGCCATCGCGCCGATCCTCATCATGGGCTGGTTCAGCCAGAAGCAACTTGTCCGCGGCCTGACCTTCGGCGCGGTTAAATAAGAAGGACCAGAGACATGGGACGCATCACCCTCGACAAGGTGACCAAGAGCTTCGGCGAAGTGAACGTCATCCCGCCGCTGGATCTGACCATCAACGACGGTGAGTTCGTTGTCTTCGTCGGCCCCTCGGGCTGCGGCAAGTCCACTCTGCTGCGGCTGATCGCGGGGCTGGAGGATGTGACCTCGGGCCAGATCCGCATCGACGGCGAGGATGCCACCGACATGCCCCCCGCCAAGCGCGGGCTGGCCATGGTGTTCCAGAGCTACGCGCTCTATCCGCACATGTCGGTGCGCAAGAACATCGCCTTCCCGATGAAGATGGCGGGCATGCCGCAGGACGAGCAGAACCGCCGCATCGAGGCGGCGGCGAAATCGCTCAACCTGACCGACTACCTCGACCGGCGGCCGGGCCAGCTTTCGGGCGGCCAGCGCCAGCGGGTCGCCATCGGCCGCGCCATCGTGCGCGAGCCCTCGGCCTTCCTCTTCGACGAGCCGCTGTCGAACCTCGACGCGGCGCTGCGGGTGAACATGCGGCTCGAGATCTCGGAGCTGCACAACGCGCTGAAGACGACGATGATCTACGTCACCCACGACCAGGTCGAGGCGATGACCATGGCCGACAAGATCGTCGTGCTGCGCGCTGGCAACATCGAGCAGGTGGGCTCGCCGCTCGAGCTCTACAAGACGCCGCGCAACGAGTTCGTCGCGGGCTTCATCGGCTCGCCGAAGATGAACCTGATCCGCGGCGAGACTGCCGCGCAGAAGGGGGCCGCGACCATCGGCATCCGCCCCGAGCATCTGGCCGCCTCGACCGAGGGCGGGCTCTGGCAGGGCACGGTTGGCGTGGCCGAGCATCTCGGTTCGGACACGTTCCTTCACGTGCATGACCATGGGCTGGGCGACGAGCCGCTGACCGTGCGGGTCGATGGCGAGATGGCGGTGCGCCATGGCGACCGCATCTTCCTGACCCCGGACGAGAGCAAGCTGCACCGCTTCGACAAGCAGGGCCTGCGGATATGAACGGTCGTCTGCGGGGTAAATGCGCCCTGATCACCGGTGCCGGGCGCGGTATCGGCGCGGCTTTTGCCGAGGCCTACCTGCGCGAGGGGGCGAGGGTGGCGATTGCCGACATCGACCTCGCACGGGCCAAGGCCACGGCCGACGCGCTCGGCGAGGGAGCGGTGGCGGTCCACATGGATGTCACCGACCAGGCCAGCATCGAGAGCGCGGTGGCCGAGACCGTCGCGCAGCTTGGCCGTATCGATATCCTGATCAACAACGCCGCGCTGTTCACCGCCGCGCCGCTGGTCGAGATCACCCGCGAGGACTACGCCCGCGTCTTCGAGATCAACGTCGCGGGCGTGCTCTTCACCATGCAGGCGGTGGCCCGGCACATGATCGAACGCGGTGGCGGCGGCAGGATCATCAACATGGCCAGCCAGGCCGGCCGCCGCGGCGAGCCGCTGGTGGCGGTCTACTGCGCCAGCAAGGCGGCGGTGATCAGCCTGACGCAATCGGCGGCGCTGAACCTCATCCCGCACGGGATCAACGTCAATGCCATCGCCCCCGGCGTGGTCGATGGCGAGCATTGGGACGGGGTCGACGCCTTCTTCGCCAAGTATGAAGACAAGCCGCTCGGCCAGAAGAAGCGCGAGGTCGGCGCCGCCGTCCCCCATGGCCGCATGGGCCGTGCCGACGACCTTACCGGCATGGCCATCTTTCTCGCCTCGGACGAGGCCGATTACATCGTCGCCCAGACCTACAACGTCGACGGCGGCCAATGGATGAGCTGACGGAGGCCCCCATGAAACTCCACGCAGACGCGCTCGGCGCGCTCGATCCCCGTATCTCCGGCCCCGCCTACGACCGGTCCAAGCTGACGCCGGGCATCGTGCACGTCGGTCTTGGCAACTTCCACCGCGCCCATCAGGCGGTCTATCTCGACGATCTCTTCGCCCGGGGGCTCGGCCACGACTGGGCGATCTGCGGCGCGGGGGTGCGCGCGCCCGATGGCCGGATGCGCGAGGCGCTGGCAGCGCAGGATTACCTGTCGACGGTGATCGAGCTTGACCCCTCGGGCCCGCGGCCGCGGATCATCGGCGCCATGGTCGATTTCTGCCCCGTCGATCCCGCGAACGGTCCGCTGATCGCCCGCATGGCCGATCCCGCCACGCGCATCGTCTCGCTGACCGTGACCGAGGGCGGCTATTACGTCGATGCCACAACCGGCACCTTCGATCCGACCCATCCTGACATCGTCGCCGACGGCGCGTCGCCCGAGGCGCCCAAGACCGTCTTCGGCGCCATCGTCGCCGCGCTCAAGGCACGCCATGCGGCGGGGCTGCCGCCCTTCACCGTGATGAGCTGCGACAATATCCCCGGCAACGGCGAGGTGACGCGCGACGCGGTGGCCGGCACGGCGCGGCTCTCGGACCCGGGGTTCGCCGACTGGATCGCGGCCAATGTCGCCTTCCCCAATTCCATGGTCGACCGCATCACCCCCGCCACCGGCGACGGCGAGCGCGCGCTGGCGCGCGAGTTCGGCCTCGACGATCCGGTCCCCGTCACCTGCGAGCCCTTCCGGCAATGGGTGCTCGAGGACAACTTCCCGCAGGGGCGCCCTCCGCTCGAGGAGGTGGGCGTCACCTTCACCGATCACGTGCACGACTACGAGCGCATGAAGATCCGCATCCTCAACGGCGGCCATGCGATCATTGCCTACGCCGGGGCGCTGCTCGGCTGCGAGTTCGCCGATGACGCCATGGCGCACCCGCTGGTCAGCGCCTTCCTGCGCAAGGTCGAGACCGACGAGATCCTGCCGCATGTCGACCCGGTGCCCGAGTTCACCCCGCCCGAGTACCTGCAGCTGATCGAGGGCCGCTTCGCCAACCCGGCGGTGAAGGACACCATCCGCCGCCTCTGCCTCGACGGCTCGAACCGCCAGCCGAAGTTCATCGTGCCCTCGATCGCCGACGGGTTGCGCAAGGGCACCTCGGTCGAGGGGCTGGCGCTGGAAAGCGCGCTCTGGTGCCGCTACTGCGCGGGCAGCTTCGAGGATGGCACCACGATCGCGCCCAACGATCCCAACTGGGAGGCGCTGACGGAACTTGCCGCGCAGGCCCGCGAGACCCCGGCGCTCTGGCTGGCACAGCGCGCGGTCTATGGCGAGATCCAGGGCAACGGCGGCTTCGAAGAGAGTTTCGCGCGCTGGCTCGATATGATCTGGTCGCAGGGCGCGCGGCGCAGCATCGAAACCTATCTGAACGGCTGACACCATGTCCTATCTCGGCATCGATCTCGGAACCTCCGGCCTGCGGGCGCTGCTCTGCGACGAGGCCGGGGTGCCGCTCGCCAGCGCCGAGCGCCACTACGAGGCGCGGCATCCCGGCTCGGGGTGGTCCGAGCAGGATCCGGCTGACTGGATCGCCGCGCTGGAAGGCGCCGTCGCCGAGCTGAAAGCGCAGGCGGGCTGGGCCGCGCTGCGCGGCATCGGGGTTGCCGGCCACATGCACGGGGCGGTGTTGCTGGGCGCGGACGATGCGGTTCTGCGGCCCTGCATCCTGTGGAACGACACCCGCTCCTTCGCCGAGGCGGCACGGCTCGACGCCATGCCCGAGTTCCGCGAGATCAGCGGCAATATCGTCTTTCCCGGCTTCACCGCGCCCAAGCTCGACTGGGTGCGCGCCCACGAGCCCGAGGTCTTCGCCGCCGTGGCGAAGGTGCTGCTTCCCGCGGCCTATCTCAACCTCTACCTGACCGGCGATCACGTCGCGGACATGTCCGACAGCGCCGGCAGTGCCTGGTTCGACACCGGCCGGCGCGACTGGTCCGATGCGCTGCTGGCCGCCGGGCACATGTCACGGGCACAGATGCCGCGGCTGGTCGAGGGCTCCGCGCCCGCCGGCCGCCTGCGCCCCGGGCTGGCCTCGGCCTGGGGGCTGTCGCAGCCGGTCACCGTGGCGGGCGGGGCGGGCGACAATGCCGCCGCCGCCTGCGGCACCGGGGCGCTCGACGAGGGGCAGGGCTTCGTGTCGCTCGGCACCTCGGGGGTGCTGCTGGCGGCGCGCGATGGCTATCATCCGCTGCCCGGCAGCGCGCTGCACACCTTCTGCCACGCCGTGCCGGGACGCTGGTACCAGATGGGGGTGATGCTCTCCTGCACCGACAGTCTCAACTGGCTGGCGCGGATCGCCGGGATGCGCCCGGCCGAGCTTACCGCGCCGCTCGGCGAGGCGCTGCAGGCACCGGGCCGGGTGCGGTTCCTGCCCTATCTCTCGGGCGAGCGCACGCCGCACAATGATGCCGCGATCCGCGGCGCCTTCACCGGGCTCGGGGCCGAGACCGGGCGCGACGAGATGACCCGCGCGGTGCTCGAGGGCGTCGCCTTCGGGTTGCGCGACAGCGCCGAGGCGCTGCGCGGCGCCCATGCGCAGCTGGAGCACCTGCTGGCTATCGGCGGCGGCAGCCGCTCGCGCTACTGGCTGCGGCTGATCGCGACGGTGCTGGGCATGCCGCTTCACCTGCCGTCCTCCGGCGAGTTCGGCGCGGCGCTCGGGGCCGCCCGGCTCGGGCTGCTGGCCGCCACCGGCGCCGCCCCGGAGACGGTGATCACCCCGCCCGCAACCGCCGAGGTGATCGAGCCGGTCGCCGAGCTCGTTGCCGCCTATGATGCCGCCTACCAGCGCTTCGGGCCGGCCTATCGCGCGATCCGCGAGATCCAGTGACCCCGCGGCAAGCCGTTTTCTTCTAGGCGGAAATATCCCCGCCGGAGGCGCAAGGAGCCAGGCGGCGGGGAAGAGGACACGGCCACCGGGGCGCGCGCCCTCAGATCACCCGCACCTGCGTGCCGACCGGGCAGATCTCGAAGAGTTCGGCGATCTTCTCGTTGTAGAGCCCGATGCAGCCGTCCGACGAGGGCCGGCCGATCTTGCGCGTGTCATGGGTGCCGTGGATGATATAGGCGGGCCAGCTGAGATACATGGCATGGGTGCCGAGCGGGTTCTCGGGGCCGGGGCCGATCGGTTTCCAGTCCGGGTAGCGCGCCATCTGCGAGGCGGTCGGCGTCCAGGACGGGCCGACCTTCTTGCGCACGATCGAGGTATAGCCGCGCTTGGTCAGCTCCTCGGTCAGCGGCACCGAGGTGGGATAGGCCCGGTAGTCGCTGCCGTCGGCATTCCAGTAGTGCAGGGTGCGCGAGCCGGTGTCGGCCACGATGGTGGCCTTGCCAAGCCTGTCGAAATGGTCGCGCCAATCCTGTCGCACCCAGCTCGAGGCGTTGCGGCGCAACAAGCCGTCGGCGTGCAGCACGGCGGGCGCGGCGATCAGCGAGGCGGTGGCGAGGGCGCCGCGCAGCGTGGCGCGGCGAGTCAGGGAAATGCTCATCTGGGTCTCCTGTTCGGCGGGGCTTGTGCCCCGTTCTCGCCGCTTGAGACCGGCCTCGGCTTAACCGAAGCTTAAGAATTGGCCCGGCGCGCCGCCGATCACGCGAATGCGATGCGGCGTGCCGGGCGCGTGGGGATCAGGCGCTGCCGTCGGTGGTCGGCTCGGTCACCGCGGCGGGTGTCAGCGTGCCTTCGCCGGAGCGATCCTTGGGCAGGACCACCACCTTGGTGCCCTTGGGCGTGGTGTCATAGAGATAGAGCGAATCCTGGTTGAACATGCGGATGCAGCCAGAGGAGGTGGCATGGCCGACGGTCCAGGGCGAGGGGGTGCCATGGATGCGGTACAGCGTGTCGCGTCCGCCCTTGTAGAGGTAGAGCGCCCGTGCCCCCAGCGGGTTTTCGAGCCCGCCCGGCAGGCCGCTGGCCACCGGCTTGTAGGTCTCGGGATCGCGGCGGATCATGTTGGCCGTCGGCGTCCAGCGCGGCCATTCCCGCTTCACCGCGATATTGGCGTTGCCCGAGAAGGCCAGCCCTTCGGCGCCAACGGCGACCGAGTAGCGCATCGCCTTGTTGTTTTCCTGGACCTGGTAGAGCCAGCGCGCGGCGGGATCGACGATGATCGTGCCGGGCCGTTCGCTCGTGTAGTAATCGACGACCTGGCGCTTCTTCTCTTCGGTGAGATACTTGTCCTCGATCGCCGGGATGGTGATGTCACCGTCCTGGACCTCGGCATACATCATCCGCGTCTCGTCCGAGATCGCGGCGGGCGTGTTGGGTGGCATGGTCGCGGTGCTGGCACAGGCCGAAAGCAGCCCGGCCAACGCCAGCGAGAGCGCAGCGAGGGGGAGACGGCGTGAGAGGTGTCCGGGGCGGAGGAAATCTGTCATCTGGCGGTTCCGTTGCTCTTGTGTGTTGGGGCGCAGTGCGTCTGCGCACGGGGATGCGTGTGGCGCGGCCATGGCCGGGTGTCACGTCGCTGGGGCAGAGGTAGTGCGGCATGAGCGCTTGTCCGCCGTCGCGTCGGCGGTTGTGCCCGCAAGGCAACAGCGGCCCGCGCGCCACCGGGGGCGCGACAGGGCGCGGGTCGTTGAAATCGATGCTGGGTCATCCGGGGCGACTAGAACTTGGTACTTAAGTAGGTCTTAAGGTTGACCAGCCATGCCCCCGCGCGCAAGGAGGTTTCATGCGCATCTTGATCGTCGAGGATGACCCTGTGCTTTCCGAGGGACTCTCGGTTGGGCTGGGCCTGTCGGGCTTTACCGTCGATCCCGTCGCCACGCTGGGCGACGCGCGCGCGGCGCTGGCGGGCTCGGAGTTCGCCGGCGTGGTGCTCGACGTCATGCTGCCCGACGGCTCGGGGCTTGAGCTGCTGTCGGAAATCCGCCGGAGCGGGTCCGACCTGCCGGTGCTGCTGCTCACCGCCCGCGACCAGGTGCGCGACCGGATCGAGGGGCTCGATGCCGGGGCGGATGACCACCTTGGCAAGCCCTTCGACCTGCACGAGCTGGCGGCGCGGCTGCGCGCCATCCTGCGCCGCGCCGAGGGCCGCGCCACGGCGGTGCTGCGCTGGAACGGGCTCGAGCTCGACCCGGCACGGATGCGCGGTCAGGTCAACGGCGTGCCGCTCGCCTTCTCGCGCCGCGAGTTCGCCGTGCTGCACGCGCTGATGGAGCGTCCGGGGCAAATCCTGTCCAAGCCCGCACTCGAAGAGCGGCTCTACGGCTGGCAGGAGGAGATCGAGAGCAACGCCGTCGAGGTCCATGTCCACCACCTGCGCGCCAAGCTCGGCCGCGGTTTCATCGAGACGGTGCGGGGTCTTGGCTACCGCGTCGCGGCCGAGGGCTGAACGCCGTGTCGCTGCGCCTGCGCCTCTTCCTGATCCTCGCGCTGGCGACCGGGGCGATCTGGTTCTCGGCGGTGATGTGGATCGAGCATTCGACGCGCGCGCAGGTGACCAAGGTGCTGGACGCCCGGCTCGCCGAGGCGGCGAACATGGTCTCCTCGCTGCTCGAGGACCGGCGCATCGCCATGGCCGGAGAGGGCGCGCCGGTAGCCATTCCGCTCGATCCGCACCACGATTACGCGCATCAGCTCTCCTGCCAGATCTGGTCGCTGCAGGGCACGCTGGTCGGCCAGTCCGAGGGCGCGCCGGACACGCAGCTTACCGGCTCGGCCGGGACCGGCTACTCGGAGAGCACGGTGGGCGGCGAAACCTGGCGCGTCTACACCGTCGAGAACCGCGCGCTTGGCGTGCGGGTCATGGTCGGCGACAGCCTGGGCGTGCGCAACCGGCTGGTCGCCGGGGTGATCGAGGGGCTGCTGCTGCCGATGGCGCTGATCCTGCCGCTGCTGGCCGCGGCGATCTGGGTGAGCCTCGGCCAGGGGCTGGCCCCGATGCATCGGCTGGCAGAGGCGCTGCGGCTGCGCAGCCCCTCCGATCTCGCGCCGCTGCCCGCGGGTCCGGTCCCGGCCGAGATGCGCCCGATGCGCGGCGCGCTCGACGGGCTTTTCTCGCGGCTTGCCGCGGCGCGCGAGACCGAGCGCGATTTCACCGCATTTGCCGCCCACGAGTTGAAAACGCCGCTCGCCGGGCTGCGCACCCAGGCGCAGATCGCCCGCATCGCGCCCGACGCGGCCACGCGCGCCCGCGCTCTGCACAATATCGAACGCTCGGTGGATCGCACCGACCGGCTGGTGCGGCAACTGCTCGAACTCTCCGCGGTCGAGCGCGAGGGGGCGGCCGCGGATCGCCTCGACCTCGGAGAGCTCTGCGCAGAGATCTGCACCGATCTTGCGCCGCTGGCCGAGGCGCGCGGTGTCACCCTGAGGTCCGAAGTGCCGCAGGGCGTCGAGCTGGCGCTGCCGGCCAGCGCCTTCCTGCTGCACGCCGCGCTGCGCAACCTCGTCGAAAATGCCGTGCAGGCCTCGCCCGAGGGGGGCAGCGTGCGGGTCTCGCAAGACGCCGCCGTGCTGACGGTGCAGGACGCGGGGCCAGGCATCCCCGAAGCGCTGCGCGCGCGCGCCTGCGAGCGTTTCGTGCGCGGCGCGCAGGGCGGGGATGGCAGCGGGCTCGGTCTTGCCATTGCCCGTGCCGCCATGGAGCGCCTCGGCGGCCGGCTCGAGCTGCCGGCGAGCGCGGGGCAGGGCCAGCGTGCCGAGCTGCACCTGCCGGGGCCGGGCTGACCCCGGATCCCTGCACATCGGCTGTGCGCCGCGTCACGCCATGGGGGCTGTTGCGCGGCGCGCCCGCACCCTACCTTCTGCGCCAACGCAAGGAGAGTGCAATGGAACTCGGACTTTACACATTTGGCGACGTGGGCACGAACCCGGTCACCGGCGAGAAGGTCGACGCGGGCAAGCGCCTGCGCGACCTGATGGAAGAGATCGAACTGGCCGATCAGGTCGGACTCGATGTCTTCGGCCTCGGCGAGCACCACCGACCGAACTATGCCATTTCCTCGCCCGCGACGGTGCTGGCCGGGGCCGCACGCACGACAAGGCGCATCAAGCTCAGCTCGGCTGTGACGGTGCTCAGCTCGGACGATCCGATCCGCGTCTACCAGCAGTTCGCGACCCTCGACAATCTGACCGGCGGCCGCGCCGAGATCATGGTGGGCCGCGGCAGCTTCATCGAGAGCTTCCCGCTCTTCGGCCACGATCTCGACGACTACAACGCGCTGTTCGAGGAGAAGCTGCAGATGCTGCTGGCGATCAACGACCAGGAGCGGCTGACCTGGCCCGGCAGCGCGCATACGCCCAGGGTTGACGGCCTCGGGGTCTATCCGCGCGCGGCGCAGGACAAGCTGCCGATCTGGATCGCCGCGGGCGGCACGCCGCAGAGCATGGTGCGGGCCGGCGCGCTGGGGGCGCCGCTGGCGCTGGCGATCATCGGCGGGCAGCCGCGCCGCTTCGCCCCGCTGGCCGATCTCTACCGCAAGGCCGCCGCGCAGACCGGCCACGCCGATGTGGCACGGGTCTCGCTCAATGTGCACGGCTTCGTCGCCGAAGACAGCAAGACAGCGGCGGATCTCTTCTTCCCGGCGCAGAAGCAGGTGATGGACCAGCTCGGCCGCGAACGCGGCTGGCCGCCGCAGAGCCGCGCGCAATACGACGAGAGCATGGGCCCCGAAGGCGCGATGTTCGTCGGCAGCCCGGCGCAGCTGGTGGACAAGATCCTCGGCCTGCGCGAGGACCTCGGCTTTGACCGGGTGACCATCCAGATGGCCATCGGGGTGATCGATCACCCCGAGATGCTCAGGGCGATCGAGGTGCTGGGAACCAAGGTGGCACCCGAGCTGCGCAAGGCCGGCTGATCCGGCCCGCGCCGGGGTGCGACATGCCCCCGGCGCAACCGCGCCATGCCCCCGGCGCGCTTGATTTGCGACGCCGGAGGCGGTAGGTCTGCGGGCCGAGAGAGGACGACCTCCCCCATATCGGGACAGCAGACGGGACGGCCCGATGCCAAGGAGAGCGCCATGCGCACCCGGTCCGATCGTCTTCGCCACGCCCTCAGCTTCGAGATCCTCGGTCTCGCCCTCGTCACGCCGCTCGGCGCGCTCGCCTTTGACCGCGGGATGCACGAGATCGGCCTCGTCGCGCTGGTCTGCGCCACGGTGGCAACAGGGTGGAACTATGTCTACAACCTGCTCTTCGACCTGTGGATGCAGCGCCGCCACGGCCACACGCAGAAAAGCGTGCGGCTGCGGGTCGTGCATGCGGTGCTTTTCGAATTGGGGCTGCTGCTCGCGCTCGCGCCCTATATCGCCTGGGAACTGGGCGTGAGCCTCGCGCAGGCGCTGGTCATGGATATGGGCTTCGCCGGCTTCTACCTGGTCTACGCCTTCGTCTTCAACTGGGCCTACGACATGGTCTTCCCGGTGCCGGCGCGTGCCGCCGCCCGCGGCTGAGGCCGCGCTTCTTCTCTTCTGAAATACGCCGGGGGAGCCGCGCATCGCGCGGCGGGGGCGGAGCCCCCGGCGACAGGCAGGTCTCGCGCTCGGCGGGTCAGAGCGCGCAGCCGTCCGGGATTTCGGCGCAGACCGTCGCTGCGACGGGCTGCTGCGCGCGCGCACCGTGATAGGCGCCGAACACAACAAGGGCGACAAGCGCCCCCAGCTGAATAAGGGTCGTGCGTTTCATCTTCTGCCTCGTCCGGGTCTTGCCGGGGTCGTTGCCCCACACCCTGATCTGCCCCCTCAGATGGAGAGCTTGCAGGAAGTTTACAGCAGGTTGCGGGCGACCCGGTGTCGCGAATGCGACGCGCGCGCAGAGTTTTGCGCAAAGACGCATCGTATGCGCGATATTCCGGCACTTCGTGGCGATGATGTCACATCTTTGCGCCTGACGTTGCGCTAGTACAACGCGAAACCGCCCAGAGCGGGGCTCCGGGCGGTGGGGTGCTTTCGATGCGCTGTGCCGGGGCGCGCCCCGGCACAGCGGCAGGATCAGGATGCGGCGAGGTCGCGCAGCACGTAGTGAAGCACGCCGCCGTGCTCGACGTATTCCTTCTCGATCGCCGTATCGATGCGGCACTTGAGCTGGATGCTCTTGGTCGCGCCGTCCTTGAAGGTGATGGTGCAGGGCACCTCGGCCAGCGGGGTGACGCTGTCGAGGCCCTCGATGCTCACCGTTTCCTCGCCGGTCAGCCCCAGCGTCTTGCGGGTGTCGCCGCCGGTGAACTCGAAGGGGATGACCCCCATGCCGACGAGGTTGGAGCGGTGGATGCGCTCGAAGCTCTCGGCGATCACCGCCTTGACGCCCAGCAGCGCCGTGCCCTTGGCCGCCCAGTCCCGCGAGGAGCCGGCGCCGTAAAGCTCGCCGCCGAAGATCACCAGCGGGGTGCCCTGCTCCTGGTAGGCCATGGCGGCCTCGTAGATCGAGGTCTGCGCGCCGTCGGGGCCCTTGGTATAGCCGCCTTCGACACCGTCGAGCATCTCGTTCTTGATGCGGATGTTGGCGAAGGTGCCGCGCATCATCACCTCGTGGTTGCCGCGGCGGCTGCCGTACGAGTTGAACTCGCGCACCGGAACCTGATGCTCGACGAGGTACTGGCCGGCGGGCGTGGTCTCCTTGAAGGAGCCGGCGGGCGAGATGTGGTCGGTGGTGATCATGTCGCCGAGCACCGCGAGCACGCGCGCGCCCTCGATGTTGGTGATCACGCCCGGCTCTTTCGACATGCCCTGGAAGTACGGCGGGTTCTGCACGTAGGTCGAGGTCGGCGGCCAGCTGTAGGTCTCGCCGCCTTTCACTTCCACGCCCTGCCACTTCTCGTCGCCCTTGAAGACGTCGGCGTATTTCTCCTGGAAGGCCTTGCGGGTCACGGTCTTCTCGACCAGCTCGGCGATCTCGGCGTTCGAGGGCCAGATGTCCTTCAGGTAGACGTCTTTGCCGTCCTTGTCCTGGCCGATGACGTCCTCGGCGATGTTGACGTTCATGTCGCCGACCAGCGCATAGGCCACCACCAGCGGCGGCGAGGCGAGGTAGTTGGCGCGCACGTCGGGCGAGATGCGGCCCTCGAAGTTGCGGTTGCCCGAAAGCACCGATGTGGCGATCAGGTCGTAGTCGTTGATCGCCTTCGAGATCGGCGCGTCCAGAGGGCCGGAGTTGCCGATGCAGGTGGTGCAGCCGTAGCCGACGAGGTTGAAGCCTACGGCGTCGAGGTCCTCCTGAAGCCCAGCGGCTTCGAGGTATTCGGACACGACCTGCGAGCCCGGCGCCAGCGAGGTTTTCACCCAGGGTTTGCGGTTCAGCCCCAGTTCGCGCGCCTTGCGGGCGACGAGACCGGCACCAATCATCACGTAGGGGTTCGAAGTGTTGGTGCAGGAGGTGATCGAGGCGATCACGATCGAGCCGTCGTGCAGCTGGTAGGCGCCGTCGTCGGTCTTGTACCAGCCCTTGGCGTGGTGGCCGACGTCGCCGGGGATGTCGGTCGGCTCGGGCGCACCGCCCTCGGCCTCCCAGCGGGCCTCGGCGCGGTCGGTCGCCTTGCCGTTGCGCTGGCCTTCGACGAACTTGGCGAAGGCGGGGGCGGCGGCGTCGAGCGCGATGTAGTCCTGCGGACGCTTCGGACCCGAGATGGCGGGCACGATGGTGCCCATGTCGAGCTCGAGCGTGTCGGTGTAGATCGGATCATAGCCGGAGCCGCGCCAGAAGCCGTTCTCCTTGGCATAGGCCTCGACCAGCGCGATGCGGTCCTTGTCGCGGCCGGTCTGCTCGAGGTAGCGCAGGGTCTCGGCGTCGATCGGGAAGAAGCCGCAGGTGGCGCCATACTCCGGCGCCATGTTGGCAATGGTGGCGCGCTGCGCCAGCGGCAGCTTGTCGAGCCCGTCGCCGTAGAATTCGACGAACTTGTTCACCACGCCCTTGGCGCGCAGCATCTCGACGACCTTGAGCACGAGGTCGGTGCCGGTGGTACCCTCGACCATCTCGCCGGTCAGCTTGAAGCCGACGACCTCGGGGATCAGCATGGAAATCGGCTGACCGAGCATCGCGGCCTCGGCCTCGATGCCGCCCACGCCCCAACCCAGAACCGCGGCGCCGTTGACCATCGTGGTGTGGCTGTCGGTGCCGACCAGCGTGTCGGGGTAGGCGACTTCAGTGCCGCTCTGGTCAACGTCGGTCCAGACGGTCTGCGCGAGATATTCGAGGTTCACCTGATGGCAGATGCCGGTGCCCGGCGGCACCACGCGGAAGTTGTTGAAGGCGGATTGACCCCACTTCAGGAACTCGTAGCGCTCGATGTTGCGCTCGTACTCGCGGTCGACGTTCATCTGGAAGGCGCGCGGGTTGCCGAATTCGTCGATCATCACCGAGTGGTCGATGACCAGATCGACCGGGTTCAGCGGGTTGATCTTCTGCGGATCGCCCCCCAGGGCCTTGATGCCGTCACGCATCGCGGCAAGATCGACCACCGCCGGAACGCCGGTGAAATCCTGCATCAGCACGCGGGCGGGACGATAGGCGATCTCGCGCGGGTTCTTGCCACCCATCCTGCCCCATTCGGAGAAGGCCTTGATGTCCTCCACCGAGACGGTCTTGCCGTCCTCGAAGCGGAGCATGTTCTCAAGCACCACCTTGAGCGCGGCGGGAAGCTTGGCGAAATCGCCGAGACCGGCGGCCTCTGCGGCGGGGATCGAGTAATAGGCAATGGTCTTGCCATTCACCTCGAGCGTCTTGCGCGTCTTGGACGTGTCCTGACCAACTGTGATGGGCATGATTGGCTCCCTCTCGTTAGGTGGAGAAAAATGGGTCGCTACAGGGTAGATGGCGCAGGGGAGGGGTTGGATCAAGTCTCTTGCGGCGGATTTTGTATCCAACGGTATACAGTATCCGAAAAACTTGCCTCACCCCCTCTCGCAAAACCTTGATTGGTTATTTCAATGAGGGTTTTGTACCCAAAACAGGGCAGAGCTACGGGGAAAACTGGCCAGATGTTCCGACTCACGACTTGGATGGCACCCATGGCCGTGCTGCTTGCGGGCAGCATGGCACAGGCACAGCAGGACAATCCGATCCTTGTCGAGCTTTTCACGTCGCAAGGCTGCGCCGCCTGTCCGCCCGCCGACGCGGTGCTGTCGGAGCTGAGTGCGCGCGAGGATGTCATCCCGCTGGCGCTGCACGTGGACTACTGGGACTACATCGGCTGGAAGGACGAATTCGCCGATCCTGCCTTCACCCAGCGCCAGAAGGGCTACGCCCGCGCCGCCGGACGCCGCTCGCTCTACACGCCCCAGATGATCGTCGCAGGGCGGTACGACGTGGTCGGCTCGCGCCCGATGAAGGTGGTCGACGCGATTCGAGCGGCCGCCGAACATCCCGCGCCGGTCAAACTGCTGCTCGCCCGTGACGGCGACACGCTGGTGATCCGCGCCGAGCCGCTGGCAAAGCTGCCGCCAGAGACCGTGGTGCATCTGGTGCGCTACGCGCCGGAGAAGATGGTCGACATCGAGGACGGCGAGAATGCCGGGCTCGAGATGACCTATACCAACATCGCGCACGGCTGGCGGGTCATCGGCAGCTGGGACGGGCAGGGCGCCTACGAGACCTCGGTGCCGCTCGAGGGGGACGACCCGGCGGTGGTGCTGCTTCAGGAACCGCCCTTCGGCCCGATCCTCGCCGCCGCGCGCTGGCGCAACTGACCTGCGCAGGTGGCGTGGCCCCGGGGCCACGCCGTCATGCGCTCAGGCCGCGCCCTCGTCTCCCATGAACATCACCTCCGGCCCGCTGCCGTCCGCTGCGACGAGGCAGCGCCAGGGCGCGCCATTTGCGCCGACGCGCATGTAGATCGCGGTGGCGGCTTCCGATGTCTCGCTGCCGACGACGGTGACGCCGCCGCTGGTTTGTGCCGCCAGCGCCGTCTGGCAGGAAGAGACCGCGGCGTTGCTCACCTCGGGGGCCATGGTCTCGATGAAGGGCGGCGCGCCCGGAGCCGGGGCCATCGGGGTGCCGGCGGTGGGGCTGGCGGTTTCGTCGCAGGCCGAGACGAGCGCAATCGCAGCAAGAATGGATGCTGTTCTGGGAAATAGCATGTGAGAGGTCCTCGAAAATTGCTGAACAAAGGCAGTGCCTCAGCCTAGCGGTCGCCGGCGGTGCAGAGCAAGGACGCGCCTCGGCGTCAGGCTTCGCCCTGCTGACGTGCGCGCTTCTCCGCCTGCTTGCGCTGGCGTTTGGGCTTCCAGCGCCGGTGGATCCAGAACCATTGCCCCGGATCGGCCTCGATCCGCGCTTCGAGCCGGCGGGTGACCTCGCGCATCATCTCGACCGGATCGCCATGCGGGATCGGCGCTTCGAAGACCGCGTCGAAATTCACCCCGTCGGGCTTGCGGATGCCGAAAAACGGCACGAAGAGCGCGCCGGTCTTCACCGCGATCTCGGCGGCGGAGGTCAGCGTGGGCGCGGGCTGGCCGAGAAAATCGATGGGCACGCCCGCGCTGTCGTAGACGTCGAAAAGCAGCACGCCCATGCCGCCGCTGCGGATGTGCTTGAGCAACCCCATGGTGCCGCGCCGGCCCTGTTCGAAGACCGGATCGCTCAGCGCATGCATGTTGGCGGCGTAATGTTCGTTGAAGAAAGGGTTGGCCATGGGGCGGTAGAGCCCGCCGATGCGCCAGCCGCGGGCGACCAGCGCGGCGCGGGGGGCCTCGAAGTTGCCGTAGTGCCCGGTGACGAAGAGGATCGCGCGCCCCTCGGCCCGCGCCGCCTCGATCGCCGCGACGCCGGCGCCGGTGACCGGCGTGTCCTTCATCCGCGCCAGCAAGCCCGGCACGTCGTAATTCTCGATCATCGTTCGGCCGGCGTTGCGGGCCACCTCGCGGGCGATCCGGCGTCGCTCGGGCTCGGGCATCTCGGGCCAGACATGGGCGAGATTGGTCAGGGTGCGCTGGGTGTATCCCGCCAGCGGCGCGACCAGCCGCGAAATGAAGGTGGCCATCAGACTGCCGCGCGCAGCGGGAGGCAGCAGCAGCGCCAGTCGGATCATCGCGCGCAACGCCTTGTCCGACAGGAAGTCCGCCATGCCGCCGCGGGAGGACTCCGCGCTGTCCGTCTGTGTTGTGCCCTTGGTCAAATCCCGCTCCGCTGGTCTGCCCGGCAGGTGTAGTCCGAGCCGCCACGGGGCACAAGTTCGCGGGGCTTACTCGTCCTCCTCCTCGTCCGATTTCAACTCGATCTCGCCAACGCTGACCAGTTCGCGGATGGCGCTGACCACGGCGTTCATCGCCGCTTCGCCCTTCTTGCCCTTGACGCTCATCCCCGCCGCGTCCTCGCGCAGCGCCGCGGCCATGCGTTTCGACATGTTCTCGAGCAGGTACTCGGCCGCGGGCAGGTCAGTCTCGGTGGTGGCGGCGGCGATCGCCACGGTCAGCTGTTCGGGCGGCACGTCGCGGGTGATCTTCGGTACGTCCTGTTTGCGCAGACGCGCGGGGATGTCGGCGAAGGTGAAGATGGCGCGGCGCACCGCCTCGGCGAAGTCCTTGTCGGTCTCCTCGAGCCCTTCGAGCACCTCGTCGCGCTTGGCCGAGGCGGCATGGTTGAGAATCGCGCCCACGCGCTCGTCGGCCCGCTTGGCAAAGGCCCTGGGCGGCTCGGCGTCGAGCTGTGCCGCGAGACTGAGGCCGATCCGGTCCACCGCCTCGGGCGAGATGCCGGCGGTCATCGACACGGCGTAGGTGATGCGCCGGGCGCGGTCGCCCGGCAGCTGCGCCAGCACGGCGGCCGCCTTGGCGGTGTTGATCTTCGACAGCATGACGGCCGCCACCTCGATGGCCTCGGCACCGGCGATGGCGGCGATGCGCTCTTCGGGCAGGGCGCCGATCCGTTCCCAGGGATCGCCGCTCTGGCGCACGCCCGCTTCCTTGCGCAGCCGCGCCGCGGTGCGGGCGCTGATCTTGCCCTCGAGCGCCGAAAGCGCCCCGGCCATGTCGCCGGGAAAGGACAGGCCGACGCCGTCCAGCTCTTCGGAGAATTCCTCGACCACCGCATTCAGCGTGGCGCGGTCGATGTAGCGCATGCGGCCCAGTTGCAGCGTCAGCTCGGCCTGAAGGTCCTCTGGCAGCGCCGAGAGCGGCACGTCGGTCCCCTCGTTGAGAAGGAACTGCACGATGATCGCCGCCTTGGCGCGTCGCGACAGCGGCGCACGCCCGCCCTCGGGCGCGAGATCGGAGAGCGATGGCAGATGCGACATGGCGGCGGGTCCGGGCTCTTGCAGCCTCCAGACCTAGTGCAGCGAGGTTAACGATCTCTCATCCCGCCAGCGGAAACATCGTCCACCGCCCCGGTCTGCCCGAAGCGCGGCAGACGCGCGCCGCAAAAAAGGGCAGCCGGTCCCGGCCGCCCCTTCGCGTGATCTGCGGCGCTGCCGCGGGGTGTCAGCCCGAGACGGCCTTGCAGGTGCCGGACGTGGAATCATATTCCGACCCGGCGGCGCAGGTCATCTTGGCCTCGCTGTGAGAGCCGCATTCCGCCCAGGCAACGAGCGGGGCGGCCACGAGGGCCGCAGCGGTCAACAATGTCTTGATCGTCATGCGTCGTCCTCCGTCTCGACGTCCGTCAGCCTAGCACGGCGCGCTGCCCGCACCAAAACAAAAGGGGCCGGCGCCCCGGCTCACCTTCCCGCGAGCGCCGCGCCGGCCCCTTCTTCTAGGCCCAAATATCCCTGGGGGAGCCCGCGCGCCGCGCGGGCGGGGGCAAAGCCCCCTGCGGCGTCAGCTCTCGCCGAACACCCGGCGGAAGATCGTGTCGACGTGCTTGGTGTGATAGCCCATGTCGAACTTCTCGTTGATCTGCTCGACGCCAAGCGCCTTGACCACCTCCTCGTCCGCCAGCAGCTGCTCGCGGAAGTCGACGCGCTCTTCCCAGACCTTCAGGGCGTTGCGCTGCACCATTGCGTAGGCATCTTCCCGCGACACGCCCGCCTGGGTCAGCGCCAGCAGCACGCGCTGCGACATCACCAGGCCCGGGAACTTGTTCATGTTGTCGAGCATGTTCTGCGGGTAGATGATCATCTTGTCGACCACGCCGGCGAGGCGGTTCAGCGCGAAGTCGAGGGTGATCGTGGCGTCCGGGCCGATGCCGCGCTCGACCGAGCTGTGCGAAATGTCACGCTCGTGCCAGAGGGCGACGTTCTCCATCGCCGGGATCACCGTCATCCGCACGAGGCGGGCGAGGCCGGTGAGGTTCTCGGTCAGCACCGGGTTCTTCTTGTGCGGCATCGCCGACGAGCCCTTCTGGCCCATCGAGAAGAACTCGGCGCCTTCCAGAACCTCGGTGCGCTGCATGTGGCGGATCTCGATCGCGACGTTCTCGATCGAGGAAGCGATGACGCCGAGCGTGGCGAAGAACATCGCGTGGCGGTCGCGCGGGATCACCTGGGTGCTGATCGGCTCGGGGCGCAGCCCCAGCTTCTCGCAGACGTGTTCTTCAACCGCCGGGTCGATGTTGGCGAAAGTGCCGACGGCGCCAGAGATCGCGCCGGTGGCGATCTCGTATTTGGCCTTCTCGAGGCGGTTCTTGTTGCGGTCCATCTCGGCGTAGAAACGCGCGAAGGTCAGACCCATGGTGGTCGGCTCGGCGTGGATGCCGTGCGAGCGGCCGACGCGGACGGTCATCTTGTGCTCGAAGGCGCGCTTCTTCAGCGCGGCCAGCACCTTGTCCATGCCCTCGAGCAGGATGTCGGCGGCGCGCACCAGCTGCACGTTGAGGCAGGTGTCGAGCACGTCCGAAGAGGTCATGCCCTGGTGCACGAAGCGCGCTTCCTCGGAGCCCACATGCTCGGCGAGGTGGGTCAGGAAGGCGATGACGTCATGCTTGGTGACGGCTTCGATCTCGTCGATGCGGGCGACGTCGAATTCCACGTCCTTGGCCTTCCAGACGGCCTCGGCGTTCTCCTTCGGGATCACCCCGATCGCGGCCATGGCGTCGCAGGCATGCGCCTCGATCTCGTACCAGATGCGGAACTTGGTGGCAGGTTCCCAGATGGCGGTCATCTCGGGGCGGGCGTAGCGGGGGATCATCGGCTAACCTTCCGTCTCATGCGTGGCAGACGCGGGCGTCATAGGGCGGAAGTGGCGCGGCGGCAAGGGCGGTGAGGGCGGCGGCAGACGGCAAGGGGCAGCACGACAGGGCGGGGCCGGAGCAAAGCTGGAGCGATCGGCGGTCTCCGCGAGGATCGATGCGGGACACACAGGTCATGCAGAACACTGTGGCCGTGATATTCCGAACACAGCGGTGGTCCCCATGGCCGGACAACCTGCCGAGCTTGGCGCCAACCGTGACGAGGATGCACTGGTGACTTCCACCCGGAACCAACTTGGGCTTTCCATCGGGACGTGGGCCATCTTGGACTCTGCGGAGCGGATCATGTCTGGCTCAAGACATGGCGCACCTCTCTTTTCCCGAGGTGCCGCCGCCGCGCCGTCCTGGAAGCGGTCATGTCGGGTTCCGAGAATATGGCGGCACCGGGTTGGGCGGTCGCGGGTGCACCTCACACTCTTTGCCACGGCCAATCCTGTCCACCGCCGTCTTCGCGTCCGTTGCCTCTGTCCCAATGGCCGACGATTCCCGATATCGTAGATCCCACGCTCCGGAACGCTGCCAAGGACGTGGGAGCCGCACCAATGCGCATCGACCGGCATCTCGTGGGGTGACAGACGAGACGGGATAGATCCAGTGGATCACTCCAGCCTCGCGCGGGCGAAGCCCCGGCTCCAGCAAACAGGCCCGGACGAGGATCAAGCGGCTGTGAGCCACCTTGATATGCGCGACCCGAAGCCTCGTGCGCTCTCTGTCAAGCACCGCGTGGGCCTCGCTCCCGTCGACCTGGAGCGCTTCCCCCGGCCGGAACGCCGAGGAGAGACACCACGTTCCGTGGCCTGCTGCTCACGTCGGCGCTCACCCCGCCATTTTCGGGCGAAGGCGGCGGCCCGGTTCCAGGACCCCGCGTCGCCGCGCGCCGCAAGATCGCGATGCAACCGCTTCCGGGGTCGGCGCTGCTTGCGTGACTTTGCGCTTCCGTCTCCAGCCACGCGGCGGATGACGTTCAAAACTCCCATGTGGATCACTCCGTGGTCCCCCGCCACAAGCTGCGTCGCGGCGAGGGGCACATGGGTCAGATCTCGAAGGGAATTGGCGGCACTCCTGCCTCAGTTCCGGGTGAAAACCGATACTGGCGTCCACGAAACCGGCAGCGGGCCAAGGTATCGGAATTTCGTCCGCGTCCTCCTCTAAATCTCGGCGCGCAGATTTTGCGTATTTCAAAAGAGAAGAAGCAGGAAATGGTGCGCCACCCCCTGCTTCTTCTCTTTGAAAAATACGCCCGCCGGAGGCGGTCCGGCGGCGGCGCCGGGCGTGCCTTCGGATCGCGGGGCTATTCTGTATCGGTGCCGCGCAGCGCGAGAATGGCGACGATGCCCGCTGCCGCCAGTCCGGCAACCGCGAAATTCAGCGGGCTGGCATTGGCGACGATCACGCCGATCAATGCCCAGATCACCGTGATGCCGTAGAGCGGCGCACGGTGCAGCCGGTATTGCGCGGTGACGGAGATGACCAACGCCACTGCCAGCGCCACCAGCGCAGCCGGAGTTTCCGGCAGCACCCCGTAGCCGGCCAGCAGCAGCCCGATCGAAACGCAGGAGGCGGCGGTGAGCCAGCCGGCGTAGACCGCAATCGGGGCGATCTGCCACCAACGGTCCATGTCGCCGGCGCGGAACAGCGCGAGCAGCGCGGTGACCAGCATGACCCAGATCATCGCGGTGGAGGCCAGCGGCGAGACCTGCGCCACCGGCAGCCAGAAGATGCCAACCGCCAGGCTGACAATCAGCGGCTCGCGGTGATCCATCCAGTCGTAATCGTCGGAGCGGCGGAACAGCCCGAAGCCGGTCCCTGCGATCAGCCAGAGGTAGATCAGCCCCCAGATCGCGAAGGCATAGCCCGCCGGTTGCACCGGCGGGTCGATCTGCGCAACGGGAAAGGCATCCGGCGCGAAGCCGTTGAATCCGGGAAACACCAGTGGCGAGGCGGCGAAGGCCAGCGCCGCGATGAAGAGCAAGAGCGGCCGGACCCAGAACATCTCAGACCAGCGTGCCGTCGGCGGCGATGCGGGTCTTGCCGCGCAGCCAGGGATGCAGCGCCTCGGGCAGATCGACCGAGCCATCCGCCTGCTGGCCGTTCTCCAGCACGGCGATCAGGCAGCGCCCGACCGCGAGGCCCGAGCCGTTCAGCGTGTGCAGGAACTCGGGCTTGCCGCCTTCCGCAGGCTTGAAGCGGGCGTTCATCCGGCGCGCCTGGAAATCCCCGCAGACCGAGACCGAGCTGATCTCGCGGTACTGGTTCTGGCCGGGCAGCCAGACTTCGAGGTCATGCGTGCGGCGCGCGCCGAAGCCCATGTCGCCGGTGCAGAGCGCCATGGTGCGATAGGGCAGGCCGAGCTTTTCGAGGATGCCCTCGGCGCATCCGGTCATCCGGTCGAGTTCCTCGCGGCTCTTTTCCGGGTGGGTGATCGAGACCATCTCGACCTTCTCGAACTGGTGCTGGCGCAGCATGCCCGCGGTGTCGCGGCCGGCCGAGCCCGCCTCGGAGCGGAAGCACTGGGTGTGCGCCACGTAGCGGCGCGGCAGGCTGCCTTCCTCGACGGTCAGGCCGTTGACCATGTTGGTCAGCGTCACCTCGGCGGTGGGCACCAGCCACCAGCCCTCGCGGGTCTGGTAGCTGTCCTCGCCGAACTTCGGCAGCTGGCCGGTGCCGTACATCATCTCGTCGAGCACAAGCACCGGGGTCCAGGTCTCCGACAGGCCGTTCTCCTCGACATGGGTGTCGAGCATGAACTGCGCCAGCGCGCGGTGCACGCGGGCCACCGCGCCCGAGAGCACCACGAAGCGCGAGCCGGAAAGCTTGGCCGCGGTCTCGAAGTCCATGCCGGGGAGCGCGGCCGGCAGCTCGTAATGCTCCTTCGGGGTGAAGTCGAAGCTCTTCGGTTCGCCCCAGCGGCGGATCTCGACGTTCTCGGTCTCGTCCGCGCCGTCCGGCGTGTCCTCGAAGGGCAGGTTGGGGATGCCCATCAGCATGTCGGTGAGCTGGGCGTCGAGCTCCTTGGCCCGGGCCTGCATCTCGGCGACCTCGGCCTTCTTCTCGGCGACCAGCGCGCGCAGGCGCTCGAACTCGGCCTCGTCGCCGCTGGCCTTGGCCTTGCCGACATCCTTGGAGGCGGCGTTCTGCGCGGCCTGGGCGGTTTCGGCGGCGTGGATCGCGGTGCGGCGCTCCTCGTCGAGGGCGAGAACGGGGGCCGAGGCCGACTCGACGCCCCGGCGCGAGAGCGCCGCGTCGAAGGCGGCGGGGTTTTCGCGAATGGCGCGGATGTCGTGCATCGGTCTCGTCCTCTTTGTCTGCGACTCGCGCGGGTTATGCCCTGAATCGCTCAGGGAGTGTAGAGGGCGCCGCGCGTAAGACGCGCGCGCAGCCATTCATCCACCGGCACGGCGAGGCTGCTGCGCGCATTGGTGGCGCTGACAACGCCGATCACGCGCCACGGGGCCTCGGCTGCGTCACCCTCCCGCACCATCACCGGCCCGCCGGAGTTGCCGGGCCGCACGGGGCAGTCGAGGCGCAGCAGCGCATGGTCCCGCGCGCCGTCGCAGTCGAAGCGCGCCGAGAGCCGGTTGGGCCGCAGGTCGTGGTAGCCGACGAGGGCGAAGGGCGGGGCGGAGATGCTGCCAAGGGTCAGCGGCGCGATGTCCAGCGGGCGGGCGAGGGTGATCAGGGCAAGGTCGTGCTCGATGTCGAGCCGGTGGTCCTCGTAGGCATCGGGGTGCACCTCGTAGGAGGCGACATCGGCATGATCGGCGTAGCTGCCACCGAACCATCCGGCAACGAAATGCAGCCGCTCCGGGCGCACCGGATCGCCCTCCGGCCCGGCCACGCAATGCGCTGCGGTGAGCACGAGGGCGGGTGCGATGAGCGTGCCGGAGCACATGCCGCGCCGGTTGTAGCCGCGGGTGTTGACCCGGCCGATGGCGGTGAACTGCGCGTGGTCCTCCGGGGGGAGGGGCGGAAGGTCCTGCGCCGCGGCGGGTTGGGCGAGGAGGAGGAGGGCGAGGAGGAGGCGCATGGGAGATCGTTTGCCGCTGGAAGCTCTTTTTGGAACCCTGAATTGAATGATTATGCGCAGGTATTTAATTGGCCGCATTGAAAAAAGCACATGAAACCACCTGCGCGACTGCTGCCAGAGAAGCTGTGCTTCACTTGGCGGGTGAAGAGAATGGGTCTTGAGGTCAGAGCAAAGTTTCGGGCGAAAGATTGAGCTGCTTTCGGCGGACGACAGGCCCGGTGGCCTGTTGCCTGCAGGCCTTCGCGACTGGACCGGAGTGGTACTTCTCGGCGGCGTTTGATCTTTCGCAGACCTCAAGCGCCGTGAAGACGTGGACCGCAGGGGCGTTTGCGTTCGCCGCGGCCGTCTAAAAGGACGGAGAGTTCATCGTTCTGGAAGAGCTTCAAGGCTTTGACCGGGACGGGCTACGTTCAGTAGAGCTACGGCTTCCTGAAACGGAAACTCGTTCATGAAGGCATGCCGCGGCCAGGCGATGACGGACTGCTCGGGTTCGCGAGGCCGATGTCTTTATGGTCGCCTTCGGCTGTTTCCGCGGCGGTTCTGGATCGGCGCAGCAATGGCCGGATCGCGTGGAAGGTCAAGAATTCGGAGCAGAGCTTTCACGACTGGCGAGACGCCCGGCGCGGCGGCGCCTCTCGTTCCAGACGTGCTGCCCGTCGCTTTCCCCAGCGTCCATCACGCACACGCCTGTGCCTGCTCCGTCCATCCCCCCTTGCACGGGATGTGATCACGACCATCGCGCCTTGCATCGGCGGAGGATCGCACATAGGTTCCGGCCAAATTTTGCGGGGGGGAGCCCCCATAGACACAAAGAGGAGCCCGCCCATGGATGGCAGCGCAGTCGCCCAGTTCGTCCCCCTGATCCTGATCTTCGGCATCATGTATTTCCTGCTGATCCGCCCGCAGCAGAAGAAGGTGAAAGAGCACCAGAAGATGGTCAGCGCGCTGCGCCGGGGCGACCAGATCGTCACCCAGGGCGGCCTGATCGGCAAGGTCGTCAAGGTCAAGGAAGGCGGCGAGGTCGAGGTCGAGATCGCCGAAGGCGTCAAGGTCCGCGTGATCCAGAGCACCGTCGCACAGGTCCTGTCGAAGACCGAGCCCGCCGAGTCCTGATCCCAACGCGAAAGCGCCCCAGACAATGCTTCAGATCGATCTTTGGAAACGCCTGACCATCTGGGCGCTCGTGATCGTAGGGCTGGCCTTGGCCAGCCCTAACCTGTTCTACAATAAAGTAGAATCCCACAACGACGCTGTGGCCGCCATCGAGAAATCGGGTGCCACACCCGAGCGTGAGGCGGCCGCAGCGAGCTGGCCGAGCTGGCTGCCCTCGGGGCTGGTCAACCTCGGCCTCGACCTGCGCGGCGGCGCGCATCTTCTGGCCGAGGTGAAGGTCGCCGATGTCTACGCCTCGCGGCTCGAGGCGCTCTGGCCCGACGTGCGCGACATCCTGCGCCCCGAGCGTGAGACGGTCGGCACCATCCGCCTGCAGCCCTCTCCGGCGGGCGAGCTGCGCGTGCGCATCTCCAACCCCGACGGCATGGCCCGTGCGCTTGAGCTGGTGCGCGGTCTTGCGCGTCCGGTGACATCGCTGACCGGCGCCGGCTCCAACGACCTGCAGGTCGCGGGGCAGGGCGACGAGATCGTCGTGACCCTCTCGGAGGCCGAGAAGCAGGCCACCGACGAGCGGACCATGCAGCAGTCGCTGGAAATCATCCGCCGCCGCATCGACGAGGTCGGCACCCGCGAGCCGACGATCCAGCGCCAGGGCAACGACCGCATCCTGATCCAGGTGCCGGGCATCGGCTCGGCGGCAGAGCTCAAGGACATCATCGGCACCACCGCCCAGCTGACCTTCCAGCCGGTGGTCAGCCGCACCACCAATGCCGACACCACCCCCGGCACCGGCAACGAGCTGCTGCCCGCGATGAACGAGGAGGGTGCTTTCTACGTGCTCGAGCAGGCGCCCGTGGTGACCGGCGAAGAGCTGACCGACAGCCAGCCGAGCTTTGACCAGAACGGCCGTCCTGCGGTGACCTTCCGCTTCAACCCGAGCGGTGCGCGCAAGTTCGGCGACTATACCGCGGCCAACATCGGCTCGCCCTTCGCCATCGTGCTCGACGACGAGGTGATCTCGGCCCCGGTGATCCAGAGCCACATTCCCGGCGGCTCGGGCATCATCACCGGCAACTTCACCGTCGAGGAGTCGACCAACCTTGCCGTGCTGCTGCGCGCCGGCGCGCTGCCCGCCGGGCTCGACTTCCTCGAGGAACGGACCATCGGTCCGGAGCTGGGGCAGGACAGCATCGACGCGGGCAAGCTGGCAACCGGCGTCGCCTTCGTCGCGGTGCTCGGCTTCATGTGGGCGAGCTACGGCCTGTTCGGGATCTTCGCCAATGTCGCGCTGATCATCAACATCGGCCTGATCTTCGGCCTGCTGTCGCTGATCGGGGCCACGCTGACGCTGCCCGGCATCGCCGGCATCGTGCTGACCGTGGGTATGGCGGTGGACGCGAACGTGCTGATCTTCGAGCGTATCCGCGAGGAGCTGAAGACCGCGCGCGGTCCGGCCCGCGCCATCGAGCTCGGCTACGAAAAGGCGCTGTCGGCGATCGTCGACGCCAACATCACCACCATCATCACGGCGATCATCCTCTATGTCATGGGCTCGGGTCCGGTGCGCGGCTTCGCCATCACCCTCGGCCTCGGCATCGTCACCTCGGTCTTCACCGCGATCTTCGTCACCCGGCTGCTGATCGCGATGTGGTTCGAGCGCCGCCGTCCCAAAACCATCGAGGTCTGAGCCATGCGTCTTCGTGTCATTCCCGACAATACGAGCTTCGACTTCTTCAAGCGCTGGAAGGTCTGGCTGGGCATCTCCGGCCTGATGATCGTGCTGGCGCTGGTCAGCTTCGGCGTGCGCGGGCTCAACTACGGCATCGACTTCCGCGGCGGCACCACGATCCGCACGCAGAGCACCGAGGCGGTGGACGTGGGCGCCTACCGCGACGCGCTCGGCGCGCTGGGGCTGGGCGATGTGGTCATCTCGGAAGTGTTCGATCCGTCCTTCGGGCCGGACCAGAACGTCGCCATGGTGCGCATTCAGGCGCAGGACGAGGCCGAGGCGGTGACCCCCGAGACCATCAGCGCGGTCGAGGCGGCGCTGCAAGGCGTCTCGCCGGACATCGAGTTCGTCTCGGTGGAATCGGTCGGCCCCAAGGTTTCGGGCGAGCTGGTCTGGACCGCGGTCGAGGCCGTGGTGCTGTCGATCGCCGCGGTGCTGGTCTACATCTGGCTGCGCTTCGAGTGGCAGTTCGCGCTCGGCGCGGTGCTGGCGCTGGTGCATGACGTGATCCTGACGATCGGCGTTTTCTCCGAGCTTCAGATGAAGTTCGACCTGACCACCATCGCGGCGCTGCTGACCATCGTCGGCTATTCGCTCAACGACACCGTGGTGGTCTTCGACCGGGTCCGCGAGAACCTGATCAAGTACAAGAAGACCGATCTCAAGGAAGTGCTGAACCTCTCGATCAACGAGACACTGAGCCGGACCTTCATGACCTCCTTCACCACGCTGCTGGCGCTCTTCGCGCTGTTTGCGCTGGGGGGAGACGTGATCCGCGGCTTCGTCTTCGCGATGATCTGGGGTGTCTTTGTCGGCACCTATTCCTCGGTCTTCGTCGCCTCGTCGATCCTGCTCTGGCTCGGCGTCAAGCGCGACTGGTCCAAGCCCGAGGCCGAGGCCGAGGCAAAGAAGAACGGCAGCAGCGTCTGAGCCTGACACGAGGCGCGGGAGCGCAGCAGTTCCCACCGGCGCGCCTCGTGCGTCAGGGGTCATCTGCCCGGTTCTTGGGCATCTTCACGGACAAAGCCCTAGACGAAAGTCTAGGGCTTTGTTGCTTTCGCATATCGGCGTTACGGTGATCCTCCCACGACGGCGCCGCCACCCGCTCAGGATGGCGGGTGGAATGCTGTGTCGGGCAAATAGCTTTTGATTTTTCACATTTCTGTCTTATGCTGCCGCAGCGCGGCATAGGCCGCTTCTGCATCTTTTTGGGAGGGGGTGCAGGGCGCTGCGCCTTGCGCGGTCTTGGGGCCCGCGGACCGCCTTGGGCGGCCCGATGGGGGCCATGTGTGGGACTAGGGGAAGCACCATGCGAATGAATGAAATCAACTTCAGCGACGCGATGCCGGTCGAAGGCTACGGCCCCGGCTTCTTTCGCGTCGGTGGCAGGCCCGTCGATGGCGGCGTCTGCATCTCTCCCGAGGGCATGATGCCCTGGGCGGGGCTGTCCGACGAGGACACGCTGGTCTCGCTCGCGGGCAAGATCGACGTGCTGTTCGTCGGCACCGGCGGCGACATCGCGCTGCTGCCGAAGACGCTGACGGCCCGGCTCGAGGCAGCCGGCGTCGGGGTCGAGGTCATGAACTCTCCGTCGGCCTGCCGCACCTACAACGTGCTGCTGGGCGAGGGTCGCCGGGTCGCTCTCGCTGCCATGCCGGTCTGACGAGCGATCCTCGCAACGCAGCCAGTCCGGCCTCGCCCGCGGGCCCGCGCCGGACCAGCCATTCTCCTGCAACAGCTTGTCGCGGCGCGGCTTTCGCGCTTCCCCGGACCATCCGGCTGGGGTAAGCCGAGGGCATGACAATGACTGTTCGCGATCTCGCCGTGGGCCGGGGCGGCGTGCCCGTGCTCGAGGGGCTGAGCTTCACGCTCGCCCCCGGACGCGCGCTCGTGCTTCGCGGGCCGAATGGCTCGGGCAAGACCACGCTGCTGCGCACCATTGCCGGGCTGCAACCGGCCTTTGGCGGCACGATCGAAGGCGCGGGCGAGCGCATCGCCTACGCTGCCCATTCAGACGGGCTGAAGTCCATGCTGACGGTGACCGAGAACCTGCGCTTCTGGGCGCAGGTCTTTGCGCAATCGGACATCGAGCCGGCGCTCGACGCCTTCGATCTGCGCGGGCTTGAGGACCGTCCCGCAGCCACGCTTTCGGCCGGGCAGAAGCGGCGGCTGGGACTGGCGCGCCTGATGGTCACCGCACGCCTGGTCTGGGTGCTGGACGAGCCCACCGTATCGCTCGACACGGCCTCGGTGGCGCGCTTTGCCGAGGCGGTGAGAGGGCATCTGGCCGAGGGTGGCTCGGCGCTGCTCGCGACCCATATCGACCTCGGCCTAAACGAGGCGGAGGTCCTTGACGTGACCCCCTTCAAGGCCGCGCCGCGGGTCTCGCTGGAAGACGAGGCCTTCCTGTGATCGCGCTGCTTCTCAGGGACTTGCGGCTTGCGGTCCGGGCGGGCGGGGGCTTTGGCCTCGGCCTTGCCTTCTTCCTGATCGTCACCGTGCTGATCCCCTTCGGCGTGGGTCCCGAGACCGGGCTTCTGAGCCGCATCGCGCCCGGTGTGCTTTGGATCGGCGCGCTGCTGGCCTGCCTGCTGTCGCTCGACCGCATCTTCGCGCTCGACTGGGAGGACGGCTCGCTCGACCTCTTGGCCACCGCGCCGCTGCCGATGGAGGGCATCGTCACCATCAAGGCGCTCGCCCATTGGATCACCACCGGCCTGCCGCTGGTTCTGGCCGCGCCGGCGCTCGGCGTGCTGCTGAGCCTGCCGCCCTCGGGCTATCTCTGGGTGCTGGTCTCGCTCGCGCTCGGCACCCCGGCGCTGTCGGTCATCGGCACCTTCGGCGCGGCGCTGACCGTCGGGCTGAAGCGGGGCGGGCTGCTGCTGTCGATCCTCGTGCTGCCGCTCTACGTGCCGACGCTGATCTTCGGCGCAGAGGTGGCGCGGCGCGGGGCCGAGGGGCTGGCGGTGCAGACGCCGCTGCTGATGCTGGCGGGGATCAGCTTCGGCACGCTGGCGCTGCTGCCCTTCGCCAGCGCTGCGGTGCTGCGGATCAACCTGCGCTGAGAGGCCGCAGGGCAGCGGCAAGCATTGCCCCTGCCGAATATTTGAAGTGTAAAAAGCCGCGAGCTGGGCTAGGGGAGCCGCATGTCGATCTGGGAATACGCCAATCCGGTGAAGTTCATCCGCACCACCGACCGCATCCTGCCCTGGGTGTCGGTCGCGGCGGTGCTGTGCCTCGTGACCGGGTTGGTCTGGGGCTATTTCTTCACCCCCGACGACTACCGTCAGGGTGCGACGGTGAAGATCATCTACCTGCATGTGCCCGCGGCACTGATGGCGATCAATGCCTGGATCATGATGCTGGTCGCCTCGCTGATCTGGATCGTCCGCCGCCACCACGTCTCGGCGCTGGCAGCGCGCGCGGCGGCGCCCGTGGGAGCGATCTTCACGGTGATCGCGCTGGCCACCGGGGCGCTCTGGGGCCAGCCGATGTGGGGCACCTGGTGGGCCTGGGACCCGCGCCTCACGTCGTTCCTGATCCTGTTCCTCTTCTACCTCGGCTACATGGCGCTCTGGTCGGCGATCGAGAATGACGACACCGCCGCCGATCTCACCTCGATCCTCTGCCTCGTCGGCTCGGTCTTCGCGCTGCTGTCGCGCTACGCGGTGCTGTTCTGGAACCAGGGGCTGCACCAGGGGGCCTCGCTGTCGCTCGACAAGGAAGAAAACGTCGCCGACGTCTTCTGGTACCCGCTGCTGGTCTGCATCGCGGGCTTCGTGCTGCTCTTCGTGGCGCTGGTCTTCCTGCGCACGCAGACCGAAATCCGCGCCCGCCGCACGCGCGCGCTTCTGGCACGGGAGAGCCGGACATGATGCCCGATCTGGGGAAATACGCCTTTGCCGTGCTGGCCTCCTACGGGGTGAGCCTCGGGCTGATCATCGTGCTCGTGTCGTTGAGCCTGCGCCGCGCGCGCCGCGTCCGCGCCGAGCTGGACAAGGTCGAGGAAAGGGTGAAGCGCCATGGCTAAGATCTCGCCGCTGATGGTGATCCCGCCGGTGCTCTTCGCCGCCTTCGCGGTGATGGCCTATTTCGGCATGCAGCGCGGCGATCCGAACACGCTGCCCTCGACCTTCCTCGGCAAGCCCGCGCCGGGCCTGCCGCCGGAAACGCTCGAAGGCTTCCCGGCCGCCTCCGACGCCGACCTGCGCAGCGGCGAGGTGACGGTGGTGAACTTCTGGGCCAGCTGGTGCCCGCCCTGCCGCGCCGAGCACCCCGTTCTGCTGCACCTGCAGGAGCAGGGCGTGCGCATCGTGGGTGTGAACTACAAGGACAAGACCGGCGCCGCCTCGGGCTACCTGACCGAGGACGGCTCGCCCTTCATCGGCGTGCCCTACGACCCGCAGGGGCGCGCAGCGATCGAATGGGGCGTCACCGGTCCGCCCGAGACCTTCATCCTGAGCGGCGACGGCACGGTGCTGCACAAGCACGTCGGTCCGCTGGCCGGCACGCTCTACACCGAGGATTTCCTGCCGGCGCTGGAGAAGGCGCTGGGGCGCGACCTCGAGCCGTGACACTGCGTGGCCCGGGCGGGATTGCGTATTTGGGGAACAATGAAGGGCCGGGGGCATCGCCTCCGGCCTTGCCATGCGAGGGTCGGAATGGCTGATCTGCCATGGAGGATGGTGCTGCGCGACGCGCGGGACCGCGAGAACCGCGCCGCGCTGGCGGCGCTTCTGGACCGGGTGCCCGATCCCTACGGCCGCGACCCGCGGCACGATCATGTGACCGGTTCGGGTTTCGTCGTCTCGCCCTGCCGCGGCTTCACGCTGCTGATGCACCATGCCAAGCTGGGCCGCTGGCTGCAGCCGGGAGGCCATTGCGACGGCGATGCGGATATCGCGGGCGTGGCGGCGCGCGAGGTCTTCGAGGAGACCGGCCTGCGCGCGCGGCTGCTGTCGGACGGGCTTTTCGACATCGACATCCACCAAATCCCCGCGCGCGGCGACGCGCCTGCGCATTTTCACTACGATCTGCGCTTTCTCTTCGAGGCTGACCCAGCGAAGCCCTTGCTTGGCAACGAGGAATCACACGACCTTCACTGGGTGGCGCTGGACGATCTGCCGCGCTACGCGCCGCAGCGCTCGGTCTGCGTGCTGCGCGAGAAGTTGCCCCTCTGGAGGGCCGAGAGCGGAGAGTGACGAGAATGATCCTGCAGGCACGGATTCCCTATGACCTGACCGAGATGAAACCGCTGCCGGGCATCGCACCGCTCGATCCGTCGTCCTGGCTCAAGGTCGACGATGCCTACGCCGAGCAGATGGCCGAGCGCGCGCGCCTGCTGTCCACGCAGCGCGAGGCGGTGCTGGCGATCGAGCCGGAGGCCATGGCGGCGGCGCAGGAACTGCTGGAGGTCGTGCTGGCGCATCTGCCTGGCGGATTCGCGCGCACGGGAGAGGTGGTGACACGCCCCGATGGGGTGCAGGTCACGCTCGACCGGCAGGATCCGATGGGCACGCTGGGGGTGTTGGTGCAGGAGGATCTCTGCCTGCTTCAGAAGCGCGGCGACGAGCATGTGCTGACCGGCGCGGTGCTCTGCTTCCCGGCGGGATGGCGTCTGGCGGACAAGGTCTCGCGCCCGCTCAGCATCATCCACGTTCCGATCCCGGAGTATGACGAGAATATCGGGCGGCGGGTACAGCGGCTCTTCGACGGGATTCGGCCGGGCAAGCCGCTGGTGCGGGTGAACCGGCTGTTCCACGACAATCCGGCGCTGTTCCAGCCCGGACCGCGGCGCAGCAACGCCGACCGCGCCAACCCGGCAACCGCCCCGTACCTGCGCTCGGAGCGGCAATGCCTGCTGCGGTTGCCGGAGACGCAGGCAGTGGTGTTCTCGATCCACACCTATGTCATCGCGCGGGGGCCGGATACGCCCTAGATCGGAAGCGGCAGCAACCCGGCGTCGCGCAGCGACACCGCCAGGACGGTCAGGCTCAGGATTTGCGTTGCGAAGCGGAAATCCATCCCGCGCCGCAGGCCGATGGCAGCCAGGACGATGGCGACCGGAAAGCTGAGCATGCCGACCAGTCCGGTCATGATCCAGGCGGCAAGGCTGAGCCGCGTGCGTGCGGGATCGTTCTGCGGCAGAACCGCCGGCAGCCCGGCGCCCGGAGCCGAGGGCGCAGCCAGCGTTGAGGCCATGGCGTGGCGGATGCCCTCGGACAGAAGCTTTTCGGCCTCGGGGTCGATCGGTGCGAGCCGCTTGCGGGGGGCGCGGTTGAGCTGGTCGGGCAGGGTGTTCGGGGCAAGCCGGGTGCGGGGCGAGAGCCACTCGATCTCGGTGGCGGCGCAGAGCGGGGAAAGACGGCGCACCGCTTCCAGAAGCAGGGCAATGGCCTTGGGTCCGCGTGCCAGGCCGCCTTCGCGGCTCAGGACGCGCAGCACGATCCGCGGTGTACCCCGCTTGCCGTCGAAATGGGTCAGGCACAGCCCCATGCAGTCACCCATCAGCGCAAGCCGGCGCCGGGACACCAGAAGCGGCCGCCCGGAGCTGTTGTCGAGCGCCAGCAAGGTCTTGCCGGCTGTCTTGAGCAGCTGGACGAGGTCCGGCGCTGGCGTGTCGGGCAGGTAGAGGGCCGCGTAGGGGGCTTTGCCCGTCATCCTCGTGTTCCTTCTGAAACGTCTTTTGACGCCAGTCTTGCGCGCCAAATGAGGAGGAACTTTGTCTCAAACGGGTCTCGGGATGGGCGATCTGAATAAAATCGGACCACCCCGAGTTGCAGAGGATTGAATCACCCGACTTTCTGGGCAACCAGCGCGATGGCCTGCTGGTAGACGGTCGCGGCGTTCCATTCGTTCAGCACGCGGAAGTTCGCGGTGCCTTCGCCATAGGGCTGGCCTGGCTGCCAGCCCATCTGGCGCAGGTAGTTGGCGGTCGAGGCCAGCGCGTCGAACTGGTTGTAGAAATCGACCCGACCGTCGCCGTTTCCGTCCACGCCGTAGCGGAGCGCGTTGCCGGGCAGGAACTGGGTATGCCCGAGTTCGCCATGGGCCGCGCCCTGCTGGTTCGGCGAGAGCATGCCCTTGTCCACCATCTTCAGCGCGGCGATCGCATGCGGCGTGAAGAAGGACGCGCGGCGGCAGTCATAGGCAACGGTGCTGATCGAGGAAATCACCGGCACGTTGCCCATGGTGCGCCCGAAGCCGGTTTCCATGCCGTGGATCGCCAGGAGAATTCCCGCGGGTACGCCATAGCGCTGCTCGATGGCGTTGAAGAACTGCGGATTCTGGGCGCGGCGCTTGCGGACCTGCGCCGCGAATCCGTCCACCGAGCCGAGACGGATGCGGATGAACTCATCCAGCGGGTATTTCACGCCTTTCTGGCTGCGATCGACCTTGATCGTGTAGCTTGAGTAGGGCGCGCTCATCAGCGCATCGATCCCGCGCTGCCCGACGCCGGCGCGCTGCGCCTCGGCGGCAAATTCGCGTTTCCATGCATCGAAGCCAGAGGCCGTGTTGCCGCAGCTTGCTGCGACGGCAGCTCCGGCGGACAGGGACAGCGTGGCTGCCGCAAAGAAGTTCAATAGGGTGCGACGCATTTTGGGACTCCGAACAAACGCATGTGCCGCAGCAAGGTAGTGCGCCGACCCCTGTGCGGAAAGGGAGGGCGGACAGACGCACGGTCACGAGGCGGGAGTCTGCCGGATGCCGCGGGGTCAACTGGCCCCTAGTCAGAGCGAGGCGATCTCCATCGCGCGCGTGATGATCATGCCCGCCAGCGAGAAGAGCGTGACGACGCTGAGGCTCAGAAGCACAAGGCGCTGGGTTCGCCGCCGCCGCGCCCGCGTGTCGTCGCTCGGACCGTGCACGGTGCGATCGCCCTGCGCCACGCGCAGCCCCTCGGCTGGCGCAGTCCGCGAAGCCGTGTCGAGATGACGGGCGAAATCCTCGTTCATACTGAAATTCCTCTGTGTCTCGCGAGGTAGAAATTCCCTCTGCGGCTACAATCCTGAGGCAATCTGGAGAATGAAGGGCAGAAATCCGGCATGAAAAAGGCGCCCCGAGGGGCGCCTTTCCGTGCTGTCCGCGAAAGCGGGATCAGCAGCTGTAGTACATCGCGAATTCGACCGGGTGCGGCGTCATTTCGTAGGCTTCCAGCTCTTCCATCTTCAGAGCGATGTAGCCTTCGACCTGGCTCTTGGTGAACACGTCGCCGGCCAGCAGGAAGTCCATGTCGGCTTCCAGCTCGGTGAGCGCTTCACGCAGCGAACCGCAGACGGTCGGGATCTCTGCGAGCTCTTCCGGCGGAAGGTCGTAGAGGTTCTTGTCCATGGCTTCGCCCGGATCGATCTTGTTCTTGATGCCGTCGAGGCCGGCCATCAGGAGCGCTGCGAAGCACAGGTAGGGGTTGGCCGAGGGGTCGGGGAAGCGGGCTTCCACACGCTTTGCCTTCGGCGATTCGGTCCACGGAATACGGACGCAGCCCGAGCGGTTGCGTGCCGAGTAGGCGCGCAGAACGGGCGCTTCGTAGCCCGGAACCAGACGCTTGTACGAGTTGGTCGCCGGGTTGGTGAAGGCGTTCAGCGCCTTGGCGTGCTTCAGGATGCCGCCGATGAAGTACAGCGCTTCCTGCGACAGGTCCGCATACTTGTCACCTGCGAAGAGCGGCTTGCCGTCCTTCCAGATCGACATGTTCACGTGCATGCCCGAGCCGTTGTCGCCCTTGATCGGCTTCGGCATGAAGGTTGCCGAGCGGCCGTAGGCCTGTGCCACGTTGTGGATGACGTACTTGTACTTCTGCAGCTCGTCGGCCTGCTTGGTCAGCGTGCCGAAGATCAGGCCCAACTCGTGCTGCGAGGTCGCAACTTCGTGGTGGTGCTTGTCGACCTTCATGCCGAGGCGCTTCATGGTCGACAGCATCTCGGAACGGATGTCTTGGCCGTCGTCCATCGGGTTCACCGGGAAGTAGCCGCCCTTGTAGGTCGGACGGTGGCCCAGGTTGCCCATCTCGAAATCAGCGTCGGTGTTCCAGGCGGCGTGGTCTGCGTCGACCTCGTAGGACACCTTGTTCGGGGCGACCGAGTACTTCACGTCGTCGAACAGGAAGAATTCAGCTTCCGGGCCGAAGAACGCCGAGTCACCGATGCCCGAGGACTTCAGGTAGGCTTCGGCCTTCATCGCGGTGCCGCGCGGGTCACGGTCGTAGGCTTCGCCGGTGTCGGGCTCGACCACCGAGCAATGGATGCAGAGCGTCTTCTCGGCGTAGAACGGGTCGATGTAGACGCTTTCGGTGTCGGGCATGAGCTTCATGTCGGAAGCTTCGATCGACTTCCAGCCGGCGATCGACGAGCCGTCGAACATGAAGCCTTCGTCGAGGAAGTCTTCGTCGACGAGGTCGGCGATGACGGTCACGTGCTGGAGCTTGCCGCGCGGGTCGGTAAAGCGGATGTCGACGTAGGCTACGTCCTCATCCTTAATAAGCTTGAGAACTGCGTCCTTGCTCATTCCCTTCTTCCCTTTCTGTACTTGGGTCCGGTTTGTTCTGGTGTGTGATCTTCCGCCCCGTCCCGGCGGCGGGCGGAAGACAGCGCAGGGCGGTTTCGGCTCAGAGCGCGTCGGAGCCGGATTCGCCGGTGCGGATACGGATGGCCTGCTCGATGGGGCTGACGAAAATCTTGCCGTCGCCGATCTTGTCGGTCTTGGCGGCAGAGATGATCGCCTCGATCGCGGCGTCGACCTGATCATCGTCAAGGACGACTTCGATTTTCACCTTCGGAAGAAAATCAACCACATACTCCGCGCCCCGGTAGAGCTCGGTGTGGCCTTTCTGACGACCGAAGCCTTTCACTTCGAGCACAGAGAGGCCTTGAATGCCTGCGTCCTGCAGCGCTTCCTTAACCTCGTCGAGCTTGAACGGCTTGATGATCGCCTCGACCTTCTTCATGGCCCTGTCTCCTCGTGTTCCCGTGTCGGACCCTGCCAGACCACTTCTCATCGGCGCCGACAATCGGATAGGGTTTCCCGGCAGGGAAATATGAGGCGATTTTTGGCATGTGGTTAATTTTGGTGCAAGTCGCACGTGAATTAAGCAGAATTGAATCGCGAAAGACCGCCGCATGAGCGTCCTGCTGACCGCGGCACAGATGCGCGCGGCCGAACATGCGGGCATGGCTTCCGGGGCCGTCAGCGGCGCCGAACTGATGGAGCGCGCGGGGCAGGGGGTGGTCGCGGCGCTGCTGAAAACATGGCCGAATTCCGAGGTTGCCGCGCGCCGCGCGATCGTGCTTTGCGGGCCGGGAAACAACGGCGGCGACGGCTTCGTCATCGCCCGGCTGCTGCATCAGCGGGACTGGCAGGTCGAGCTTTTCCTGTTGGGCGATTCCTCGCGGCTGCCAGCCGACGCGCGTCTCAACCACGATCGCTGGAACGCGCTTGGAAAGGTCGGTGCCCTGCCGTTCGACGCTCCGCCACGGCTTTCGGGTGGCGAGGGCGTGGTGATCGACGCGCTGTTCGGCACCGGGCTGACCCGCGGGCTGGGGGCCGAGGTCGCGCCGATACTGGCGCGCTTCGAGGCGGCGGGCTACGCGGACTGGCACCGGGTCGCGGTGGATTTGCCCTCGGGGCTCTGCGCGGATTCCGGACGGGTGCTCGCGGCCGGCGACTCGCCTGCGGCGGTCTTCCGAGCCGATCTCACCGTCAGTTTCCACAGCGCCAAGCCGGGGCACTTTCTGGCGCAGGGACCCGAGGTTTGCGGCGCGCTCGAGGTGGTGGACATCGGGCTTGCCGCGGCCTCCTTCGCCGAGGCGGCGGAGTTGGTTACCGATCCCGGCCTGCCGCTCGGCAAGCGCGGCGGTCACAAGTTCGATCATGGTCACGCGCTGATCCTGAGCGGTGGATTCGGCCGCACCGGGGCGGCGCGGCTTGCCGCCCGCGCGGCGCTGCGTATCGGGGCCGGGCTGGTGACGCTGGCGGTTCCGGGAGCGGCGCAGATGGAAGTGGCCGCCCAGATCACCGCCCTGATGATGCGCCGGGTCGAGACCGCCGAGGCGCTGGCGCAACTGCTGGAGGATCGGCGGCTGAACGCTGTCTGCCTCGGGCCGGGCCTCGGCATCGAGCGCGCGCGGATGCTGGTACCCGAAGCGCTGCGCGCCGGGCGCGCCACGGTGCTCGACGCCGATGCCCTCAGCGCGTTCGCCGGGGACCCCGAGGCGCTGTTCACCGCGCTGCACGCGGACTGCGTGTTGACCCCACATGGCGGCGAGTTCGCGCGGCTGTTTCCCGACCTTGCCCGGCATCTCGCCGGTCCACTGCAGTCCGGGCCGGGCTTTTCACGCATCGATGCGGCACGGGCCGCCGCCGCGCGCGCGGGCTGCACGGTACTGCTCAAGGGGCCGGACACGGTGATCGCGGCGCCGGATGGCACGGTCTGTGTGCATGCGGCGGCCTATGGGCGCGCTGCGCCCTGGCTGGCGACCGCCGGAGCGGGAGATGTTCTGGCGGGGCTGATCTGCGGCCTGCTGGCGCGCGGTGCCGGAGCGTACCAGGCGGCGCGGGCCGCGGCGTTCCTGCATGTCGAGGCGGCGCGGTGCATCGGCCCCGGCCTGATCGCCGAGGATCTGCCCGAGGCGCTGCCCGCCGTGCTGCGGGGCCTGGGTGCCTAGCCGGGCCGCGAGACGGGCGTGGCGGCGGCCAATTCCAGCCCGCCGCCATAGAAGATATGCGGGGCCGCGAAGCTGAGGCTGAAGAGCCGGACCGGCTGCCGGCCGGCGTCGCGCACGAAATAGCCGTCCAGCAGGCGCTCCAGCGGCACCAGCACCTGATGCGCACCGAAGAGCGCGCTGGCCCGCCAATCCCGCAGCAGGATCTGCTGCGCTGCCGGAAACAGCGCGTCGCTCTCGGGCCGCGCGGTGCCGAGGCTGCCGGCGCGGATCGCCACAAGCGGCAGCGTCCTGACGCCCTGCTGCACGCAGGTCAGCGTGGCAACGCCGCTGTCGCGGGTGATCATCCTGTCTCCCGGCGCAAGGACTTCGACGGGAAGCGCGCCGTCGAGGGTCAGCACGAGCGTGCCGGCGACAAGCGCGTTGAGCGCGAGGCTTCCGCAGCGGCATGTGTCTATTTGGCGCGCGGGAAGTGTCCCGTCGTCGCGCCGGACCGTTTTCGGTTCCATGGGCGCTGTCCTGCTGTGGGTCTGCCTCTTTCCTTGCAGACCTTACGTCAAGACGGGATTAATGTCGCGGCATTTGTCCGAAGCGATTTTTCCTCTCGCCTCGCGGGTGGAGCTTTGCTAGAGATCCGCGCGATCCGGGCGCCACGTGCGTCCGCGTGCGGGTGTGGCGAAATTGGTAGACGCACCAGATTTAGGTTCTGGCGCCGCAAGGCGTGGGGGTTCAAGTCCCTTCACCCGCACCATTGCGAAGTTGAGCCAAAGGCATCGCAAGCTCCTGCTCTCCACCTGAACACCTCGTGCCGCGACGCGTCGAAACTGCGCGCCTGAGCAGATCCGTCGCCTCAGCGATCGGGCCAGCCTTGGATCACCTCGTTTGGTTTCGCCGGCGCGTGCCCGGAGCGTCGTCCCGCCGCGGACATGGCGGTATAGCGGTTTCAGGCTGACTGGAGTGGGCGACCTTGCCGAAGCGGTCTCGGGCACGCATCGCGCGCCGCGGTGTGATCCGCGCGCAAGGCGGTCGTGCAATCTCTGCCGTGCTGGCGTGCCTGCGTCGCTGCCTGGCGGCCGTAAGGCGCTAGGGTGCTGCGTGGTCTGGCTGGCGGGAGATGGATGGCTGGCTGGCGTCTTGGCTGGCTCGCTATCTATGAACTGTCTCTAGCTGACCGACGATCCGCAGGCAAGAGGCACGGGTGAAAAAATGTAGAAAATCAATTAGTTGACTGAATTTGTCGGGTAGGTGTCGGGCTGGGTGATCGGGGCTAAGGTCTCGGCGCGCATAGATTTCCGCAGCTGCCGGATGGGCACGCGGCCCGCCGAGGCGCGGGACCAATTTGGCCAAGATGACCGCGGCGGCTCCCGTCTCGGGGGCCTCAGGCCCGTGCGAGTCGGACGGCGGCCTGCTCGGCGGGGGCTTCGGAAGGGCCGGGACCGAAGCTGGCCACGGTGACCGGGCGCGGGGCATCCGGGAAGTGGTACACCGCATTGGCGCAAAACGGACCCGCCCCGGAATGTCCGATGGCGCGCCCGGCGGCCCCGAAGGCACCGCTCATCAGTCCGAGCGCGTAACCGCAGTCGGTCCAGGGGCGGCCCGCGATGGCGCCGCCGAGCGGGTGTCTGACCAGCATCTGCCGCAGGCTGCGTGGGGGCAGCAGCGCGCCGCGGAACACCGCGTGCAGCAGGCGCGCGGCATCCGGCGCGGTGCCGATCAGGCAGCCATGGTAGACCCAGCCCGGATGGTAGCGGCGCGCGGCGGGCCAGTGCACGCGTGCGAAATCCGCGCGGCGCGTTGCCAGCGCGAGGCTGTGCAGCCCGAGAGGGGTGGCGAGGCTCTGCCGCACGAGGGTGCCGATGCATGCGCCGGTGACCTGCTCGATCAGTTCGCGCACCAGCATGTAGCCGAGGTTGGAATAGGCCCATCCCGTGCCGGGCGCGAAGAGCGGCCCCTGCGCCATGGTCTGCGCCCAGAGATGATCGCGTGGCCAGGGTTCCGCGTCGGCCGCGACAGCCGCGCGATAGGCGGGCAGGGTGACGTAGTCGGGCAGCCCGGAGGTATGGTTGAGCAGCTGGCGCAGGGTGACCGCCTTGTCCGGCAGGGGCGCGTCGAGGTGCAGGGCCCCCTCCGCCACCAGCCGCAGCGCGCAGATCGCGAGCACGGTCTTGGTGAAACTCCAGTAGGGCAGGATCTCGCTGCCGTCGCCGCCGCGCAACTCGGCGGCGGTGTCGGTGATGCGGCAGGTGAGAAGCGCTGCGTCCGGAGCCATGCAACCGGGGTAGCACGGGGCGCGCGCCCCGCCCAGCCGGGACGGTGCCGCGCCGCAGGTCGGGCGCAGGCTCTTGCCCGAAAGCGGCAGGGATGCCATATCGCCCGGAACGATTTACGGCAAAAGCAGAGGGGCACGGGCCTTATGTTCGATCTGACGGGAAAATGCGCGCTGATCACCGGCGCTTCGGGCGGCATCGGCGGCGCCATCGCCAAGGCGCTGCACGGCGCGGGCGCGACGGTGGCGCTCTCGGGCACCCGCGAGGCGCCGCTGCAGGAGCTGGCCGCAGAGCTCGGCGAGCGCGCCTTCGTGCTGCCCTGCAACCTTTCCGATCCCGAGGCCGTGGCGGCGCTGCCGAAGCAGGCGGCAGACGCGATGGGCGCGGTCGACATCCTGGTGAACAACGCCGGCATCACCCGCGACAACCTCTTCATGCGCATGTCGGATGACGAGTGGCAGTCGGTGATCGACGTCAACCTCACCGCCAACTTCAAGCTCTGCAAGGGCGTGCTGCGCGGCATGATGAAGGCGCGCTGGGGACGCATCGTCAACGTCTCGTCGATCGTCGGCGCCACCGGCAACCCCGGCCAGGGCAACTACGCCGCGGCCAAGGCGGGCCTCGTCGGCATGACCAAGTCGCTGGCCTATGAGGTCGCCTCGCGCGGGATCACCGCCAATGCCGTGGCGCCGGGCTTCATCGAGACCGCGATGACCGACAAGCTGAACGACGAGCAGAAGTCCGGCATCATGGGGCAGATCCCCGCGGGACGCATGGGCACGGCGGATGAAATTGCCGCAGCTGTCCTCTATCTTTCCAGTCAGGAAGCTGCTTATGTCACAGGCGCGACGCTGCATGTGAACGGCGGTATGGCGATGCTCTGACCGCGTGCCTTCGGGTGCGGCGGAAAGCGTTTGCCATCCTGCGAGCTTATGCTATAGGCGCGCAGGACCTTTGATCGGGTGGGTGCACGCGTGCCGGCCTGGTCATTCCCCGGACCTCCGGGGGTACGTTGCCCGGTTCCGGGCGGATTGAGCAGCCACCCCGCTGGGGCAAGGGCAAAGACGGGTCGAGAGACCCAGACACATTGTGAGGACAGAAGAATGAGCGATATCCCTGATCGCGTGCGCAAGATCGTGGTTGAGCACCTGGGCGTTGAAGAAGACAAGGTGACCGAGAGCGCCTCCTTCATCGACGATCTCGGCGCGGACAGCCTCGACACCGTGGAACTGGTCATGGCCTTCGAAGAAGAGTTCGGCATCGAGATCCCCGATGACGCAGCCGAGACCATCCAGACCTTCGGCGACGCGGTGAAGTTCATCAAGGAAGCCTCCTGAGCTTTTCCGACTCCCCAAGCGGAGTTGTGAACGGCGCCCCTCGCGGGCGCCGTTTTGCGTTTCGCGGGGGCTTGTCGCTCCTGTCGTGCCACAGGGGGCGCTGCCCCCTCGCCGCTGCGCGGCTCACCCCCGGCGTATTTTGAAAGAGAAGAGGGGCAAAGGCGGCCGTGCCCTTGCCCCTCTTCTCTTTCAAAATACGCAAATCCGGGGACGGATCCGGGCGCGCCGGCGGGCGGAGGCGCGCCGCCTCAGCCTGCAATGCGCACGTTGAGCAGGGCGCAGCGGCGCTCCTCGCGGATGACCGCGAGCGCGCTGTCGAGGGCCGGGCGGAGCTCACCCTGGGTCTCGACAGCGCGCGCCCAGGCATTGCTGGCCTCGGCGACCTTGCAGAAGTCGGGACTGGGCGCGAGACCGGTGAGCGGCATCACGTTGGCGCGGCCCGCCGCGCCCTCGGGGTAGAGCCCGGTGACAGAGGCGCGCACTGCGCCCCATTCGGCGTTGTTGAGGATCACGATGAGGATGGGCAGCGCCAGCGCCTCGGCGATCTGGTGGCAGGCCACCGGGTTGGCGAACATGTAGCTGCCGTCGCCGAGCGTCGCGACGCAGAGGCGGTCCGGTTCGGCGAGCTGCGCGCCGAGCGCGGCGGGGAAGGACCAGCCGAGCCCGCCGGAGTGTGGCTCCTGGAACCACGAGCGGTGCGCGCGGCGGGGCAGCGGGCCGAGCATCGTGCCGAGCTCGGAGAAGACCGTGCTGGGCGCTTCCTGCGCATCCAGCGCCTCGCCGAGGATGCGGCTGACCGCGGGCTTGGTGAGCAGCTCGCCCTGCGGCTGCGCGGCCTCCGACTGCGCCTTGCGGGCGCGGGCCGTGGTCTCGGCGAGGCGGGCGCGGCGCGGGGCGACGTGATCGCCCTTCGGCAGGTCTTCCATCGCGGCGATCAGGGCAGGGATCGTGCGGGCGTTTTCGCCCGTGATGCTGAGGTCCGAGCGGAAGTTGCGGACCGGGAAGCGCGAGAAGATCGGGTCGGGGCCCATGTTGGCGATCTTCGCCTCGGGGCGCGGCGCATGGGCGTCGGGCATCCAGGGGGCGAGGCAGTCGAGGATCAGCACCACGTCGGCCTGCGCCAGCCAGGGGCCGGGATCGGCGCCGACGTGGCAGGGGTGGTCGGTGGCGATGGCGAGATGCGTCGCCCACCACGAGCAGACCGCGATGCCCCAGTCCTCGGCCCAATCGGCGAAGGCGGCGAAGCTCTCGGCATCGCCGGCACCGCGCTGCGCGATGATCAGCGGCGCTTCGGCCTCGGCGAGCCAGCGGGCGAGGGTGGCCAGCGCCTCGGGGTTCGGCGCGGCCTCGGAAGCGGCCATGGAGGGGGCGACGTCCAGCCCCTCGGTCGGCACGGGCTCGCAGAGCACTTCGCGCGGGATCGACAGGTAGACCGGGCCCTTGGGGGTGGAGCTGGCGATGGCATGGGCGCGGTCCAGCAGCCCCGGCACCTGCTCGGGGAACTTCAGCTCGTACTCCCACTTCGAGGCCTCGCGCACCAGGGCCGCCTGGTCTCGCATTTCCTGGCCCCAGCCGATCGGGACGGTGCGGGCGCCGAAGCGGCCCGCCTCGGTCACCGGTGTGCGGCCAGACATGAGGATCATCGGGATATGCTCGCAGGCGGCGTTGATCGCGCCGATCGCGCCGTTGGCGAGCCCGACGTTGGTGTGCAGCATCACCGCCTGCGCCTTGCCGGTCATCAGGGTGTAGCCATGGGCCATGCCCATCGCGGCGTGCTCATGCGGCATGACCAGCGCCTGCGGCAGATCGATGCCCTCGGCGGCGGCCTGCGCCAGCCCCTCGATGATCGGCGGGAAGTCGGTGCCGGAGTTGGCGAAGACATAGTCGACGCCAAGCGCCTTCAGCCGGGGGAAGATCGCTCCCCCGGCGGTGACGGTCGTTTGGTCTTTCATTGTTCAGCCTCCCAGCAGGGTTGGCAGCCAGAGCGTGAGCACGGGGAAGGCGAGGATCAGCGCGACCCGCACCAGCTCGGCGCAGAAGAAGGGGGCGACGCCCTTGAAGGTTTCGATCATCGGCGTGTCCTTGGCCAGCGCCGAGATGATGAAGACATTCATCCCCACCGGCGGGGTGATCAGCCCCAGCTCGGCGACAATCAAGGCGAGGATGCCGAACCAGACCTTGAGATCCTCGGTGCTCATCCCGAAGCCCGCGCCGTCGGCCGTGGCGTAGAGCCCGCCGTTCAGCTCGACCAGCATCGGCCAGAAGAAGGGGATGACCAGCAGGATCATCGACATGCTGTCCATCAGGCAGCCGAGCAGGATCAGCGCGACGAGGATCAGCACCATGACCATCATCGGGGCCATGCCGCTTTCGGCGATCCATTGCGCCGCCTGCTGCGGCAGGCCGATGCGGGACATGAAGATCTTCATCAGCTCCGCGCCGAGCAGGATGACGTAGATCATCCCCGAGGTGCGGGCCGTGGATTTCAGCGCCACGACGATCTCGGAGAGGCCCACGCGGCGCTTTGCCAGCCCGTAGACCCAGACCAGGAAGACGCCGACGGCGGCGGCGGGGGTCGGGTTGAAGAAGCCGCCGTAGATGCCGCCCAGCACCAGCCCGAAGATCACCATGACCGGCAGCAGGCCGAGCGTGGCGGTGATGAACTCCGAGCGGCTGGCGGCGCCGCCCGCGGGGCCCGCGGCGGGGCGGACGCGGACGTAGATGGCGATGGTCAGGATGAAGAAAAGCACCGCGAGGATGCCGGGCAGCATGGCCGCGGCAAACATGGTGACGATATTGGCCTCGACGATCACCGCGTAGACGATCAGCACCACCGAGGGCGGGATCAGGATGCCCAGCACACCGCCCGCCGAAAGCGCGCCGGTGGCCAGCGCGCCGGAGTAGTTGTAGCGCTTCAGCTCGGGCAGGGCGACCTTGCCCATGGTCGAGGCGGTGGCCAGCGACGAGCCGCAGACCGCGCCGAAGCCGGCGCAGCCGGCAATGGCCGCCATGGCGGTGCCGCCGCGCATCCAGCCGAGCCAGGCGTTGGCGCCGCGGAACAGCGCGTGGCTGAGCCCCGCGACCGTGGCCAGCTCGCCCATCAGCACGAACATCGGCACGACCGAGAGGTCGTAGATCGAGAACTGCCCGTAGGCGAGCGTCTTCAGCTGGCTCAACAGCAGCATCGGGCCGTTGACCAGCGCGATGCCGACACCGCCGACGAGGATCATCCCGTAGGCGATGGGAATGCGGATGGCGATCAGCACGATCAGCACGACCAGCGACAGGATTCCGAGGGTGATGGGATCGCTCATGTCCGGACCTCCGACAGGCTTTCGCGGAAGGTGACGGCGGCGGCGGCGATGAGCAGCGCCAGCGAGACGAGGATCGGCACGAAGGCCCACCAGATCGGCACCTGCAGGATCGTCGTCGTGTAGTTGTAAGCCTTCTGGTCGAGCATCCCGAGGGACATGCGCCACACCAGGATGCAGGCGAAACCGAAGGCGATCAGCGAGGCGATCGCGCGCAGCACCGCCAGCACGGGGCGGGGGGCGTTCGCGGTGAAGATGTCGGCGGTGACGTTGGCGTCGGTCAGCTGGCAATAGGGCAGGAAGGCGAAGACGGCGACGGCCACGCCCATCTCGGTCAGCTCGAAATCGCCGGGAAAGGGTTTGAGCACCACGGCGCCGACAACCGAGGCGACGTTGATCAGCACGATCACCAGCAGCAGCGCGCCGCCCAGCAGCGCCCAGAGGGTGACCAGACGTGCGACCGCAGCGGATACCCCGCTGCGGCCCTGAACTTCTGCGGCGAACATCAGTTGCTCATGCTCGCGTCGGCATTCGCCTTGATCAGCTCGCGCGCCTTGGCGACCATGGCGGTGCCGTCGATGCCCTTGGACGAGACATCCTCGATCCAGCGGTCGACCACCGGCTCCAGCGCCGTCTCGAAGGCGGCGGTCTCTTCCTCGGTGAGCGTCACATGGGTGTTGCCCGCGTCGGTCGCGACCTTGATGCCGCGCTCATCGATGTCGCGCCAGATCTTGCCGACCTGCGCCACCCAGTCACGGCCGGACGCATCGCGGAAGGCCTTCTGGATGTCCTCGGGCAGGCCGTCCCAGCGGCCCTTGTTCATCGACACCTGGAAAGTGGTGGTGCCGAAGCGGGTCTTGTCCGCGCCCTCGATCTGGTACTGGGTCTGGTCCTGCAGCTTCAGCGCCGGGATGATCTCCCAGGGGATGAAGGCGCCGTCGACGACCTTCTTCGACAGGGCCTGCGGCAGGTCAGGGACCGGCATCGACACCGGCGAGGCCCCAAGCGCCTCGATCACCCAGGCACCGGTGCGGGTGGGGATGCGCATCTTCAGACCGGCGAGGTCCTCGGGCTTGCGGATTTCCTTGTCCACGGTGTGGATGGCCTGGCCCGCGTGCACGTGCAGGAACATCGGCTCCACGCCGGCATAGTCGTCCTTCAGGTACTCGTCGTACATGTCGTACATCGCGAGGTTGGTCGCCACCGGATCGTTGGTGAAGACGTTGGGCAGTTCCATCACCTCGGTGCGCGGGAACAGGCCCGGCGTGTATCCGTTCACCGTCCAGATCAGATCGACCACGCCGTCACGGGCCTGGTTGATCAGCTCTGGCGGGCGGCCGCCGAGGGTCATCGAGGGGTAGATCTCGATCTTCACCTTGCCGCCGGAGTTCTCTTCGACCGCCTTGGCCCAGGGTTCGAGCATCTCGGTCTGGGCCGGGGCCTTCGCGCCAAGGAAGTGGTGCAGCTTGAAGGTGTAGTCCTGGGCCCAGGCGCCGCCGGCGGCGACGCTCAGGGCCAGGACCGCAACCGCGGTTTTTGCCAGTTTCAGTTTCATGGATTTCTCCTCCCGTTTTGAACCGATCCGATCGCTTCCAGGTCAGATCGGGTAGTGCAGATCGCCGTCCTGCGTCGTCATCCAGCGCAGTTCGGTGAACTCGGCGACTCCCCACGTGCCGCCGAAGCGACCGTAGCCTGAATCCTTCACGCCGCCGAAGGGCATTTGCGCCTCGTCATGCACGGTCGGGCCGTTGACGTGGCAAATACCACTCTCGATGCGCCGGGCGACCGCCATGGCGCGGGCCTGGTCGCGGCCGAAGACCGCGGCCGACAGGCCGAATTCGCTTTCGTTGGCCACGCGCACCGCCTCGTCGACCGAGCCCACGCGGATGATCGAGGCAACCGGTCCGAAGCTTTCCTCGGAATAGAGCCGCATCTGCGGGGTCACCCCATCCAGCGCCGCGGCGTTGAGAATGGTGCCGGTGCCGCCGCCGCCGATCAGCCGCGCGCCCTTCTGCACGGCGTCCTCGATGAGGTCGCGGATGCGGTCGGCGGCGCCGATGTTCACGAGGCTGCCGAGCGGTGCCTTGCCCTCGCGCGGATCGCCCGCGGTGAGGCTTTCGACCTTTTCAGAGAAGGCCGCGACGAAGGCGTCGGCGATGCCGTCCATGACGATGATGCGCTCGGTCGACATGCAGATCTGGCCCTGGTTCATGTAGGCTCCGAAGCCCGCGGCCGCGACGGCGGCAGGGATGTCGGCGTCATCCAGAACGATGAACGGTGCCTTGCCGCCCAGCTCCAGCAGCGAGGGCTTGAGGTGGCGGGCCGAGAGTTCCGCGACGATGCGACCGACGCGCGTCGATCCGGTGAAGTTCACCCGGCGCACGGCGGGGTGGGCGATCAGCGTCTCGACCAGTTCCGGCGCATCCTCGGGGGCGTTCGAGATGGCGTTGACCACGCCCTTCGGCAGGCCCGCTTCGGACACGGCTTCAAGGATCAGCGCATGGGTGCGCGGGCAAAGCTCCGAGGTCTTCATCACCACGGTGTTGCCGCAGGCCAGCGGCGTGGCGATCGAGCGCACGCCGAGGATCACCGGCGCGTTCCAGGGCGCCATGGCCAGCACCACACCCGCCGGCTGGCGCACCGCGTAGGCGGTCGAGCCGGGGCGGTTCGAGGGCACGATCTCGCCCTTGATCTGCGTGGTAAGGCTGGCCGCTTCCAGAAGCATGTCGGCGGCGAGCATGACGTTGAACCGGGCCCAGGCCTCGGTCGCGCCGATCTCGGCCTTCATCGCGGCGACGATGTCGTCACCGCGCGCCACCAGCGCCTCGGAGGCCTTGATCAGCAGCTTGCGGCGCTGGCCGGGAGCCACGGCGGCCCACTCGGGGAAGGCCGCGGCGGCGGCATCCACCGCACGGATCGCGTCGGCCTTGCTGGCGGCGGCGGCGCGGGTGGCCACCTCGCCCGACACGGGGTTTGCGCGTTCGAATTCGCGGCTGTCCTCGGCGGGAACATGTTCGCCGTCGATAAAGAGGTTGAGGCTATCCATGCCTGTCCGTCTCCTTGGTTAAATCAGTTCGTTTTCCAGCGGTTCCGCCGTGCCGCCCAGGAAGGCGCGCTGCACGGCGGGATCGCTCTGCAAGTGTTGTGCGCTGCCTTCGCCCACCACGCGCCCGGCTTCCAGCAGGTAGCCGCGGGTGGCGAGCGCGAGGCTGGCGCGCACGTTCTGTTCCACGATGAGCAGGGTCAGCCCGGTCTCGCGGATGCGGCCAAGGGCGGCAAACACCTCCTTGGTCACGATCGGGGCAAGGCCGAGGCTCGGCTCGTCGAGCAGCAAGAGGTCGGGGTTCGACATCAGCGCGCGGGCGATGGCGACCATCTGCTGCTCGCCGCCCGACATGGTGCCGACCAGCTGCTTCTGCCGCTCGGCAAGGCGCGGGAAGAGCTCCAGCACCTCGCGACGACGCTTCTCCGCCCCGCCACGCGCGCGGGCCGGATGGCAGCCGAGCGCGAGGTTGTCGGCGACGCTCATCCGGGCAAAGACGCCGCGCCCCTCGGGCACCAGCGCGATGCCGCGCTCGACGATCTCATGCGCGGGCACCTGCGCCAGGTCCTGCCCCTCGTGCAGGATGCGCCCCGAGGCGGGGCGGACCGTGCCGCCCACCGCCTTCAGCAGCGAGGATTTCCCCGCGCCGTTTGCGCCGAGGATCACCACGCATTCGCCCCTGTCCACCGCCATGCTCACCCCGCCAAGCGCCATGTGCTTGCCGTAGGTGAGGCGCAGGTCGTCGATCTCAAGCATCCTCTTCTCCCAGGTAGGCGGCGACCACATGCGGGTCCGACAGGACTTCGACCGTGGGGCCGTCGGCGATCAGCGTGCCGGAGTTCATCACCGCGCAGCGCGGGCAGAGCGCGCGCACCGCGTCCATGATGTGCTCGACCATGATGATGGTGATGCCGGTCTGCTCCAGCTCGCGGATCAGCCTGATCCCCTCGTGCAGCTCGGTCGGGTTGAGCCCGGCCAGCCACTCGTCGAGCAGCAGCAGCTTCGGTGCCGAGGCGAGCGCGCGCGCCAGTTCCAGCCGCTTCTGGTCGATATATGTCAGCTCCGAGGCCTGCTGTCCGGCGCGGGACGTGAGCCCCACCATGTCGAGGCATTCGGCCACCTGCACCTTCAGCGCGCGGCCCCAGAGCCCCTCCGGGCCGAAGGCGGCGGGGACCATGACGTTCTCTTCCAGCGTCAGCGAGGGCAGGATCTTCACCAGCTGGAAGGTCCGCGCCACGCCCGCCTTCGCGATGCGGTGGGGTGCGGAGCCGGTCATGTCCTTGCCATTGATCAGCAGCGCCCCCTCCGAGGATTTCAGCGCCCCCGAGATCAGGTTCATCAGGGTGGTCTTGCCCGAGCCGTTCGGCCCCAGCAGCCCCAGCACCTCGCCGCGCCTGACGGTGAGCGACACGCCGTTCACCGCCGTCAGCCCGCCGAAGCGCTTGGTGAGGCCCTGCGTTTCCAGAAGCACGCTCATGCGCTGGCCTCCTTTGCCGGTTTGGTGGCGGAGGTGCCGTTGCCCCGATGGCGGACCTTCTCAATCGCCGCCAGCACGCCGTCGGGCAGGGCGTAGACCACCGCCATGAACATCAGCCCCAGCAGGATCGAGAAGTGATCGGGGAAGCGCGCCGAGAGCCACTCGAACAGCAGGAACAGCGGCACCGCGCCGCAGAGCGGACCCCAGAGCCTTGTCGCGCCGCCGAGCAGCGCCATGATCACCGTCAGGAAGCTGACCGTCGGGTTGAAGACGATCGAGGGCTCGACATAGACCCAGCGCGGTGCCTGGATCGCGCCGACCAGCGTGATGATCGTGGCCGAGACGACGAAGAGCACGAGCTTGGTGCGGGCGAGGTTGATGCCGGAATGCGCCGCGACGGTCTCGTCGTCGCCGATCACCCGCAGCGCGAGGCCGAGGCGGGAGCGCCGGATCCAGGCCGAGAGCACGAGCGTCGCCGCGCCGAGCGCGAGGAGCTGCCAGTAGATGTGTTTCGCCTCGAGATCGAGGAAGATGTAGCGGCCGAGCGTGCCGGTCACGTTGACCTCGAACCAGGTGATCAGCTGGCGCACAAGTTCCGCCAAGCCGAAGCTGAAGATCACGAAGTAGATGCCCGCGAGCCGCAGGGTGGAGAGCCCCACCAGCAGCGCCATGGTCGCGCCGATCCCTGCGGCGCAGAGCAGCACCAGCGGGTAGGGCAGTACCTCGTTCAGCACCGCGACCGTGTAGGCGCCGACGCCGAAGAAGGCGACCGTGGCCAGCGAGATGTAGCGCGTTGGCCCAGAGAACATCGCCCAGGAGGTGACCAGCGTCACGTAGCCCGCGAGGCCGACCAAGAGCCCGGTGCCGTAGTCGCCGAAGACCATCGGCAGGGCGGCCAGAGCCGCAAGTGCGGGGATCGCAAGAAGATAGCGCATCGGATCAGCCTCCCGCCCTGCCGAAGAGCCCCGTCGGCCGCCAGAGCAGCACGGCAAGGAACATCGTGTAGGTGGCGGCCATCGTCAGGCCGGGATCGATGAAGGCGGCGACGAAGGTCTCGGCGAGCCCCAGCAGCAGCCCGGCGATCAGCGCGCCGAGGATGTTGCCGACGCCGCCCATGATCACGACGATCAGCGCCTTCATGGTGAAGACCACGCCGTCTGTCGCCGAGAAGGTCTGGAACATCGAGACCAGCGCGCCTCCGGCGGCGGCCAGCGCCCCGCCGAGCGCGAAGCCCTGGCGGCCCAGCTTGCCCACGTCGATGCCGACGAGATAGGCCGAGTCCGGGGCCAGCGCCACGGCGCGCAGCGCGCGGCCCCAGCGGGTGCGGATCAGCACGGCGTAAAGCCCGAAGCCGATGACCAGCGAGACCACGAAGGCGATCAGCCGGTTGGCGGCGATGGTGGTGCCGAGGATGCCGATGCCCTGGTTGAGATAGCTGTAGGAGGTGAAGTCGCTGCCGAAAGTGACCAGCATCAGCCCCTGCACGACGAAGAGCAGGCCGAAGGTGGCGAGGATCGTGTCGACCTCGAGCCGGCCTCCGCCGCCCGAACGCTTGATCAGCGGGCGCATCATGACGGTGTGGATGATCCAGCCGAGCGCGTAGCCCAGCGGCACGACGATCAGCAGCCCCCAGAGCGGGCCGAGGCCCCAGCTGGTGAACATCATGGTCACCGCGAAACAGGCGAGCAGCATGAACTCGCCATACGCGAGGTTCATGATCCGGGCGATGCCGTATTGCAGCGACAGCCCCAGCGCCAGAAGCGCGTAGGTGCCGCCGAGCACGAGCCCGAGAAAGAGGGTGGAAAGAAACATCTAGCGTCCCTGCGAGAGGGTTCGGGCGGGGCGGGCACAGGGCCCGCCTCCGCGGATTGACACGTGGATTACCATTCGGGCTTCGGGATGACCGGGGCGGATGCTCCGGTCTGGTCCGCCGGGCTGACGGCGACGAAGTGCTCGCCCTGCCACTGGCCGACCCACCAGAGCTTGCGCAGCTGGTTGTCCTCGAGTTTGACCTCGCCGATCACCGTGTCGAAGCTGCCGGTCGAAAGCTCGGAGGCGAGCGCCTCGTGGTCGAGGCCGACGCGTTTCACCGCCTCTTCGAGCATCTCCAGCGAGGCGTAGGTGATGGCGCTCGCCCAGCTGTCGGGCGGGGTGCCGATGACCTCGGTGTGCTTGGCGAAATACTCGGCGATCTCGGGGCTGTCCGCATTGACGCCGCCGATCGACATGACGCCCTCCTGCTTGCCCTCGGCAATCTTGCCGTAGATCGGGAAGGCCCCGCCGACGCCGATGTAGAAGACCTTGGGGTTGAAGCCCGTGGTCATCGCCTGCTTGGTCACGCCGAAGCTGCCCGGCGGGTAGGAGAAGGCGACGAAGCTGTCGGCACCCGAGCCCTGCACCTCGTTGAGGATGGCGGCGAAATCGGAGGTGCCGAGCGGGTAGCTCTCGTCGTAGACCAGCTCGAAACCGGCTTCCTCGAAGGCGGGGCGGGCCGCCTTCACGAGGTCGATGCCGAAGCCGTCGGCGACCGAGATCATCGCGACCTTGTCGTTGATCGTGCCGGCCTCCTTGGCGGCGGAGAGCGTCTCGACGAGGGCAGTGGCGTAGTCATGCCCGCCCCCGAGCATCCAGAACGAGCGGTCCCAGCGCTTGGCGAACTCGGGGGCCATGTCGGTCACCGAGGTCACCGCCAGCTGCGGATAGCCGAAGCGGTCCATCAGCGGCGCGATGGCGAGGTTGCCGCCGGTGCCCCAGGGCGGCAGGATGAGGTCGACCTTGTCCTGCGTCGCGAGCCGCTCGATGGCGCGCACGAGATCCTCGGCGGTCGAGCGGTCGTCGTATTCCACCACCTCGATAGGGCGGCGAGAGCCGTCGGGCATCTCGAGCCCGCCGGCCTCGTTCACTTCCTTCACCCAGAGCTCGTAGTTGGGGATTGTGGTGATGCCCGCGCCGGTGGCGTTGGGGCCGGATTTCGACACCGCGTACCCGATGGTGACGGGCTCTTGCTGGGCTGCGAGCGGCGCGGCCAGCGCCAGCGCCGAGACCATTGCAAGCGGCAGGGCGCGCAGCACAGCGCGCCTGGTGTTCTGTGTCATGTTGTCCTCCCGGTTGATGCCTTTGCAGCATCGCGTTGCGCCTCAGGCGTCCCTCTCCCCGAGACGTCCTGTGGCGGATGCAGCAGAAGTTATCTGAAAAATGCGTTGATAAAATGCACGTATGAGCGGATGAATTGCACAGATACGTCCAAAAGCGCGCCCAAATCATGAGCACGATGAAAACTTTCCCCCTGCGGCCTGCGGCCCATCACGGCATCACCGCACATGAGATCCGCAGCCCGCTGGCCGAGACCACCTATGGGCTGCGGGCCGAGAACGCCTGTCTGTTGGTGCTGCAATCGGGGCGGGGGCGGGTTCAGAGCGGCGAGCGTGACATGGCGCTGGAAGCGCCGCGATTCGTCTGGCTCGCACCGGGCCGGGATGGCGCGCTGCGCCTGTCACCGGGCAGTCGCGGCGAGCTGGTGACGCTGACCAAGGGGGCGCTCGCACGTGTGCTCCCCGGGTCCGCCTTCGGCGACGAGTTGAGCCAGGTGCTTGCCGCCGACCTGTCGGTACCGCTTGGCGCGCAGCGCGAGCGCGTGGCGCGGCGGCTCGCCGAGCTGCGCGAGGAGCTGACGGAAAGCGCGCCGGGGGTCGAGATCATGGCCGGGCACATGCTGTCGATGCTGCTGATCCAGCTCTGGCGCGGGGTCAAGGAGGGGCGAGCGCGGCCCGACGTGGCGACAGGCGGGCTGGTGCAGGGCTTCGTGCAACTGGCCGGGCTGCACCTGCGCGAGCACTGGGAGGTGGGCGATTATGCCCGCGCGCTGGGGGTGTCGCGGGACCGTCTGGCCGGGGCGGTGAGGCGCGCCACGGGACGCTCGCCGCAGGGTTGGCTGCACGAGGCGCTGCACCGCGAGGCGGCTGAACTGCTGACCAACTCGGGGCTGCAGGTGGCGCAGGTCGGGTTCCGGCTGGGGTTTTCGGACCCTGCCTATTTCAACAGGTTTTTCAAACGGATGGAGGGCGTTCCTCCGAGCCGGTTCCGGCGGCGGGTGATGAAGCGCAGCGCGCCGGCAACCTCCTATGCGGCCTGGCCGTGAGGTGGGGCGTCTGAAACGGGAAGATGCATTCACGATCTCGGTCCCCGCTTGTCCCACGTCCGGGCCAAAGCGGAAGAGCGCATTTCGGATGCGTCCTGTTGCGCCCCTCGGGCTCAGGCTCGGGCGCGTTCCTCAACCCTGAACCGGAGAGGTCAGGCCCGCCGCCGCCGTCCGCCCCGCCGCCCGCCACGGGCCTCGCCGCCGCTCTCCTGGGCCTTGTTCATCGCGATCCAGGCGGTGCCGTGTGGGTCCTGGTTCACAAGGAAATTCGCGGCGCGTATCGCCTGCATCTCGGCGCCGGGGCCGGCGGTCAACGACCCGAGCCCGAAAAGCCGCACGAAGTCCGCATCCTCCAGCGGCGGCAGCATCACCCCGGCGGCCTCCAGTTCGGCCTTCTTGGCGGCGATCTTGCTTTGGCTCACCGGCATGGCCACGGGATTCATGATCGCCGAGGTCATCCCGGCACCGATCGCCATCGGCAGGAAGGCGGTGTTGATCCCGTGCCGGTTCGGCAGGCCGAAGGAGATGTTCGAGGCGCCGCAGGTGGTGTTCACCCCCAGCTCTTCGCGCAGCCGCCGGACCAGTGCAAAAACCTGCTGCCCGGCGGTGGCCATCGCCCCCACCGGCATGACCAGCGGGTCGACCACGATGTCCTGCGCGGGGATGCCGAAATCGGCAGCGCGCTCGACGATCTTGCGCGCCACGGCGAAGCGTATTTCGGGATCTTCCGAAATGCCCGTGTCGTCGTTCGAGATCGCCACCACCGGCACGTTGTATTTCTTGACCAGCGGCAACACGCGCTCCAGCCGCTCCTCCTCGCCGGTGACAGAGTTGAGCAGGGGGCGTCCCTTGGCCGCCGCCAGACCTGCTTCAAGCGCGCCGGGCACCGAGCTGTCGATGCAGAGCGGCACATCGACCGTCTGCTGCACGAGCTCGATCATCTGCCGCATCAACGGGGGCTCGGTCACATTCGGATCGGGGTTGGAGTTGTAGACCACGCCCGCGTTCACATCGAGTACCGCGGCACCTGCCGCCACCTGCGCCAGCGCGTCCGCCACGACGGTGGAGAAGTCTCCCGCCTCCAGTTCCGCCGCCAGCTTCTTGCGTCCGGTGGGATTGATCCGCTCGCCGATCACGCAGAAGGGCTGATCGAAACCGATGATCACGGTGCGGGTCTTCGACTCCAGAACGGTGCGGGTCATCGGTGCTTCTCCTTGCGGGTGTGGGCTCTATTCCAATCTGGCCAGCAGCGCGGCGAGCGCCGGGTCGGTGTAATCGGTGACAACGGTCTGCGCCCCGGCGTCCTGAAGCTGGCGCACCGTCAGCCCCGACGAACGGATGCCGACGGTATGCGCGCCCGAGGCGGCGGCGGCGCGCATGCCCGAGGGGCTGTCCTCGAAGGCGAGGCACTCCCGCGGGGCGACGTCGAAGGCGCGCATGGCGGCGAGATAGGGCTCGGGGTCGGGCTTGGCGCGGCTGCATTCGTCGCCGATCACCAGCAGCTCGATGCGCGGCCGCAGGCCGATCGCGCGCAGCATGGCCTCGGCATTGACCCGCGGCGCATTGGTGACCACGGCAATGCGCCAGCCACGCGCTTCGGCCCGGTCGAGCAGCGCCACGGCGCCCGGCATCGGCGCATGGCCCTCAACGAGCCGGTCGCGGAACCGAGCCTCCTTGAGGTCGGAGAGAGCGTGGGCATCCTCTCCGGGGAAGAGTTCGGGGAAACTGTCGAGGTTGTGCCGCCCGTGGATGTCCGAGAGGTAGCCCGCTTCGGTCAGCTCGCGGCCGCGCTCGGCGTAGAGGCCGGCGAAGACCTCGAAATGCAGCGGGTCCGAATGGAGGAGTGTGCCGTCGAGATCGAAGAGGAGTGCCTTGATCATGCCTGTCCCTTGCGCGTTGGTTGCCTTGACGGACCGGCCCCTCAGACGGCCCGCGAGGCCGGCTGCGCGGCGGCGCCGCCATGTCGGGCGGCCCAGTCCGTCGCCGCAGGGATGCCCCCGAGCGGGAAGAGATGCAACCGCGCGATGGGGAGATCTGGCTCGGCGGCGCAGGCATGGGCGATCTCGGCGACAAACTCGGTGGGCTCATAGGGCAGCATCAGCTTGCTCACGTCGCGGGCGCGCTTTTGCAGCACCTTGAGCGAGGGCCCGACGCCGCAGGTCACGGCAAAGCGGATCAGCGTTTGCAGCTTCGCCGGTCCGGCGATGCCAAGGTGCACGGGCAGGGTGATCCCCTCGGTCCGCAGGCGGCGGGCCCATGCGAGCACCGGCTCCGCGTCGAAGGCGAATTGCGTGACCAGTGCCATCTCTGCGTCGCTGCGCTCGGAGAAGGCCTGCTTCCAGTGCAGCGCCTGCATCACCGCGCGATCGGAGCCGTCGGGATCGATGTCGCGGTTGCCCTCGGGGTGGCCGGCCACGTGCAGCCGGGTGAAGCCGGCGTGGTCGAAGAGGCCGGTGTCGAGCAGCTGCATCGAGGAGTGGAAGTCGACGCGCGCTTCGGCAATTCCCCCGGCGAGGATCAGTCCCTGATGCACCCCCGCCTCGCCCCGGTAGCGGGCGATCCAGTCACGCAGCGTGGCGGCATCGGGGATTGCCCGTGCCGGAAAGTGCGGCATGACGCTGAAGCCGTCCTTGGCAAGGCGCGCGGCGGTGGCCACCATGTGCTCGATTGGCGTGCCGTCGATATGGGCGATGTAGACGCGCGTGCCCTCGGGCAGCAGGGCGCGGAAATCGGTGATCTGCGCGGCGGTGCGCGGCGTTACCTCGATCGAATAGCCCCCGAGCGCCGAGGGCGGAAGATGCGGTGCGGCGGCGCGCCTGCGCCGGAAGGTCAGCAGCTTCATCCGGGTCCTTTCCCTTCTGGCGGTCAGCTCTCCGAGCCGCCTCGATCCGCCAGCGCGGCAAGCCGCTCTGGTCCGTAGTCCGCGTCGAGCCGGGCGGCAAGCGCCGCGGCGATTTCCTGTGCCGTGCCCGTCTGTGCCGGACCCGGCTGTGCGGGCGCGGGCGCTCGGCGCCAGGCCGAAAGATAGGCCTCTGTCGCATGGGCGCCGCTGCGCATGGCGGCGCGGTCGATGGCGGCGGCGAAGCGCTGCGGGAGCACGCATTTCGCCGCGTGCCGCCCGGAGCCGACGATCACCTGCGCCGGGATGTCGCGCCAGTAGAGGATCGTGGTCTGCGTCATCCCGCCCGTATCCGCGCCGCCCGTCTCGCCCAGTCTAGGATGCGCCGCACTGCCCGGGCGGTCAGTTTTCGACCGCATGGCCACCTTGAGCGACGCCGGCCGGGCGCGGGGCGCTTGGCCATTGTGCCCGCGTCTCCGGTTGCTTAGGCTCGCTGTCGTCAGGGAAAGGCAGCGCTGGTCATGGTTATCGCCGTTGAGGCACATCGCATCGCCTACATGGCGCTTCCCAAGGCCGGGTGCACCACGGTGAAGACCGCGCTGGCGCAGATCGATCCCGCCGTGCGGCAACAGGGCGCGCCGGACACGGCAAATGTCCACGCGCTCTATCCCACCCGGCGCTTCCGGCCGCACCGCTGGCAGGGCTACGCGGGCTACTGGCGGTTCTGCGTGGTGCGCGAGCCGTTGCAGCGGCTGCTGTCGGTCTACACCAACCGGGTGGTGGAACTGGGCGAGCTTCACAATTCGCGCCGGCTGCGCCGCGCCAGGCCCGATTTGCCCTGCGATCCCGACCCGGATTTCTTTTTCCGCAACCTTGCCGGCTACCGTGACATGGCGTCCGTGATCCGCCACCACGTGCTGCCCGCCTGGCTGTTCCTCGGGCCGGACCTGGATCGCTATGACCGCATCTACACGACCGGCACGCTTGATCAGCTCGCCTCGGATCTCGCCCTGCGCAGCGGCGCGCAGGTCACCATGCCTCGGGCCAATGCCAGCGCCCGCAGGCTCGCCCCCGAGAGCCTGAAGCCCGAGACGCTCGCCGCCCTCGGGGCGCATCTCGCGCCGGAGTACGAATATTTGAATGCCTTCTTCCCAAACCCGTTCAAACCGGGCGGAAGGTTCTCTTGCGCCGCCTCCTTGCGCCGCGTATCCTGACCGCAACAAGATATACGGAAAGGCGCAGAACATGGCGCCAAGGCGTCCCAGAGGTGCGGGCGCTTTCCCGAAGCCGGTAGAGAGCCCCGCGCCGAACAAACCCGATCCCAATGCGCTTTACGCGGCGCTGGATCTGGGGACCAACAGTTGTCGCATGCTGATTGCCCAGCCAAAGGGCAGCCAGTTCCATGTGGTCGACTCGTTTTCGAAATCCGTCCAGCTGGGCCACGGGCTCGAGCGGAGCGGTCGGCTGTCGCGTGCCTCGATGGCGCGGACCGTTGCGGCGCTGCGCGTCTGCCAACAGAAGATCCGCCGCCACGAGGTGACGCGGATGCGGCTGGTGGCGACCGAGGCCTGCCGCCGGGCGAAGAACTCCCGCGACTTCATCCGCCAGATCAAGCGCGAGACCGGCCTGGAGATGGAGATCATCCAGCCCGAGGAGGAGGCCCGCCTGGCGGTGATCTCCTGCGCGCCGCTGGTCTCGACCCGCACCGAGCAGCTCCTGGTGGTGGACATCGGCGGCGGTTCGACCGAGCTGGTGTGGATCGACCTCTCGTCGGTGCCCAACCGCGACCGGCCGCGCGCCATCATGCGGCTGCACTCGGGCTTCCATCCGCCCGAGAGTCCGTTCCCGGCGGCCAAGGTGGTCGACTGGATCTCGGTTCCGCTCGGCGTTGCGACGCTGCGCGACCAGTTCAACGACGTGCAGGACGACGCCGCGCGCTACGCGTTGATGAGCTGGTTCTTCGAGGAGAACCTCTCGGAATTCGCACCCTACAAGGACGCGCAGAGCCGCGAGGGCTTCCAGATCATCGGCACCTCGGGCACGGTGACCACCGTGGCCGCCTCGCACCTCGGGCTGCGCCGCTACGACCGCACCAAGGTCGACGGGCTGCGCATGTCCTCGGACCAGATCGAGGCGGTGATCGGCAAGTACCTGGAGATGGGCCCGGCCGGGCGGCGGCGTGATCCGCGCATCGGCCAGGACCGCCAGGCGCTGATCATGTCGGGCGCGGCGATCCTGCAGGCGCTGTTGCGCATCTGGCCCACCGACCGGCTGTCGGTGGCCGACCGCGGGCTGCGCGAGGGTCTGCTCTATGCGCAGATGTCGGTGGATGGTGTTCTGGAGGACGGGCCGCTATAGGAGCGGCTTGACTTCATGGGTCATGACCGGAAAAGGGGGCGCTGCCCCCGTCTGCCTGCGGCAGACTCCCCCGGGATACTTGGGCCTAGAAGAAACCTGTTGATCGAAGCGGCTGGAAGAAGAGCGGGACCATGGCGAAGACACCTGACGGCAAGAACACTTCGGGACGTGGCCAGCGTGACCTCAAGGTCAAGGTGAAGTCGGCGCGCGGGCGCAAGCTCAGCTCGACGCGCTGGTTGCAGCGGCAGCTCAACGACCCCTACGTGAAACGCGCCCAGACCGAGGGCTACCGCGGCCGCGCGGCCTTCAAGATCCTCGAGCTCGACGAGAAGTTCCGTTTCCTCGTGCCCGGCGCGCGGGTGGTCGATCTTGGCTGCGCCCCCGGCGGCTGGTGCCAGGTGGCGGTGCCGCGGGTCAACGCGCTCGGCGAGAAGAAGGGCAAGGCGATTGGCACCGTTCTGGGGGTCGATCTGCAGGAGGTGGCGCCGATCGCCGGCGCCGAGATCCATCAGCTCGACTTCCTCGAGGATGGCGCCGACGAGAAGGTCAAGGAATGGCTGGGCGGCAAGGCCGATGTGGTCATGTCGGACATGGCGGCGGCGTCGTCGGGCCACAAGCAGACCGACCACCTGCGCATCATCGCGCTCTGCGAGGCAGCGGCCTATCTGGCCTTCGACGTGCTCGAGGTGGGGGGCACCTTCGTCGCAAAGGTTCTGGCGGGCGGGGCCGAGGGCTCCCTGCAGCATCTCCTGAAGCAGCGCTTCGACAAGGTCGCCAATGTGAAGCCGCCGGCAAGCCGCTCGGATTCTTCGGAAAAATTCGTCGTGGCGAGCGGCTTCCGCGGCTGATTTCCGCCCGTATCGCGGCGCGGTGCTTGCACCTCTCAAGCGGCTGGGACAGGCTGCTCCCGACGTTCCGGGAGTTTGCCGCCATGGCTGTGAAATGCCGTCCATCGCGCCTTGCCGCGCTGCTTTTGCCAGCGCTGCTGCTGGCCTGCGCCGACGCCGCGCCGCCGCCGCCCGCCGAGATCCCGCTGCGCAATCCGACCGCGCCGGTGGGCTCGCAGGCGGACGCGGGGTTGGCGCGGCTCCTGGGCGGCTGGACGGTCACCGAGGCCGCGGGCATGACGCCCGGCGCGCACATCGAGATCGCGGCCGGCGAAATGCGGATCGACGGCGTGGCGCTGCCGCTGCGCGAGGAGACGCCCGGTCGGCTGCGCGTCGGCGATGAGCCGCTTTGGGTGCATTGGATCGACGCCGACAACCGCACCGCGGTGATCGGCGCGCCCGGGGGCGGGCGGGTCTGGATCATGGACCGCCGTGGCGCTCCGGGCGAAAGGCGCACCGCGGCGCGCGAGATCCTCGCGTGGTACGGCTACGATCTGGCGCGGCTTCGGGGCCGCTGATGCTGCGCGGATGGGCGGGGCTGTGGCAATGCCGTGCCTGTGCCGCGCGACCCTGTGCCAAGATCCGGTTTGCACTCGCTTTTCGAGAGTCATTCGGGTGTGATTGAGTGGCAGAAACCCGGTGTGTTCCCATGTCCAAGGCGTTGTCCCGCTCGCTTGCTCCAAGGTCGGTCGCGGTCATCGGTCCCAGTGCCGAGATCGCCCCGGTGATCGCCGCGCTGCGCCGCGACGGCTATCCCTGGACGATCCGGCCGGTGACCGAGGAGGCGCCGACGGTGGCGGGCATCGCCGCCATAGCGCGGATCGCCGATCTGCCCGAGCCGCCGGATCTGGCGCATGTGGTGCTGGCCGGGGCGGCGCTGGACAAGGCACTGACCGAGCTTGCCGAGCTGGGCGCGGGCGCGGCGGTGCTCCCGGAGCTTGGGGCCGAGGCGCTGGCAGGGCTGGCGGCACCACTGCCGGTCTTCGCCGGCGGGTTGCTGTCGCCCGCCGCGAGGCTGCCGCTCTGGCGGGACATCGCGCCGCTGGAGCCGGTGACTCGCGGTGTTGCGGTGCTGCTCTCGGACGCGCGGGGGGTGGCGCGGCTGCTGGCATTGCGCCACGGGCTGCCGCTGGCCATGGTCCTGCCGCTGGCCGGCTGGCAGGGACCGGGCCTTGCGGCGCTGGTGTCGGCGCTTGTGGCGGACGACCGCATCACCGCTCTGGCGATCGAGACCGCGGGACCGGGGTCGGCGGAGCAGGTGCTGGCGCTTGGGCGGCTGGCGCAGAAACATGGCAAGCCGCTGATCTTCCTGACTCCCGACCTGCCATCCGGTCCCGCCGCGGTGTTGCGCCGCGCCGGGCTGTCGCATGTCGCGGAGACCGCCGCGCTGGTCGAGGCGCTGTGGATTCTTCACCTTGTCGGCCCGCTGCCGGCCAATGCGCTTTCGGTCACCGTCTTTGATGCGGGGCTGGTGGAACGGGCGGCGGTCCTCGCCGGGGGACAGGGCGTCGAGCTTGCCCCTCTCAGCCCGTTGCAGGAGGAGGCGTTGCGGCGCGATCTGCCCGAAGGGCGTGCGCCGGGCAATCCGCTGGATGCCTCGGAGCTGCTCACGCATGACGAAGCGCGGATCGCGCGGGTCCTGGCCGAGATGATGGCGGGGGCTGCGGTGCTTTCCCTTGGGGTGGTCCGCAGGGCCGACGATGTCGCCTGGGCGCGGGTGCAGCGGGCTGCGGCGCGGGCACGGGCGCGGGTCGGGATGCCGCTGGCGCTGCTGTCGCTCAACCGTGTCGAGATGACCGAGGCGCGCGCCCAGGCTCTGCTCGCCGACGGGGTGATCCCGCTGGCGGGACTCAAGCCGGCCCTCGCTGCGCTGCGTGCGGTGATCGAGATCGGCTCGCAGGCACCGGGTGGTGCGCCGCTGCTGATGCCGGCGGGCGGCGGTGCAGGGCGCGCGCGCCGGCGCGGTGCGGAGGCCGGCGCGATGCTGGGCCTCGAGATGGCCGCGGCGGCAGAGGGCGACGCCGGGCTGCGGCTGGTGCTGACCTCGGATGTGTCCTTCGGCTATCTCGTCACGCTTACGGCAGCGTCGGGGGGCTCGGCCTCGGGACTTCTGCCGCTTTCACCGCCGGCGTGCCGGGACATGGCCTCGGCGGTGGCGGGCAGCGCCCCGCAGCAGGAGGCCCTGGTGGCGCTCCTGGAGGTGGTGCAGGATCGGGTCACAGAGGCGGCGGGGGCGCTTGCGGGGCTGGAGATCGCGCTCGATTTGGGCGAGAACGGGCCTGCGCTCGCGCGGAGCATTGAGCTTTGCACCTGGATCGAGGACGCGACCACGCCGAAGAGGAGCCCGTAGTGACCGACGAAAAAGCATTTCTTGCCAGTCTCTTCGAGGCCGCTGTTGCGGCGGCGGACCCAGAGCGGGCCCTGCGCGCCGCGCTGCCCGAGGCGCCCGAGGGGCGCACGGTGGTGATCGGTCTCGGCAAGGGGGCGGCGCAGCTTGCGCGCGCCTTCGAAACGCTCTGGGAAGGGCCGCTCGAGGGGGTGGTTGTGACCCGCTACGGCTATGCCGCGCCCTGCGCGCGGCTGCAGGTTATGGAGGCGGCGCACCCTGTGCCCGATGCTGCCGGGCTCGCGGCCAGCGCGGCGCTTTTCAAGGCGGTCGAGGGGCTGACCGAGAAGGACCTCGTGGTCGCGCTGGTGTGCGGCGGCGGCTCGGCGCTGCTGCCCGCCCCACCGGACGGGCTGACGCTGGAGGACGAGCAGGCGCTGAACCAGGCGCTGCTCGCCTCGGGCGCCCCGATCGGGGTGATGAACGCGATCCGCAAACACGCCAGCCGGATCAAGGGTGGGCGGCTCGCCGCCGCCTGCGCGCCCGCGAAGGTGGTCAGCCTTATCGTCTCGGACGTGCCCGGCGACGATCCGGCGCAAGTCGCCTCGGGCCCGACCGTGCCTGACGCCGTGGATGCCGCGGCGGCGCTGGCGATGGTGGATGCCTGGAACATCGCGCTGCCGGAGAGGATTCTCGCGCATATGCGCAGCGATGCCTCTGCCGCGCCGAAGCCGGAGGATCCCCGGTTTGCCCGTAACGAGGTCCGCGTGATCGCCTCGGCGCGGCTCTCGCTCGAGGCGGCCGCGGCAAAGGCCGAGGCGGCCGGGTTTCCGGCGGTGATTCTCTCGGATGCCATGGAGGGCGAGGCGCGGGATGTCGGCCGGGTGCACGCGGCCATGGCACGCGAGGTGGTCGCGCGCGGGCGTCCCTTCGCCGCGCCGGTGGTGATGCTCTCGGGCGGCGAGACCACGGTGACCCTGCGCGGCAAGGGCGGACGCGGGGGGCGTAACACCGAGTTCCTGCTCGCCTTTGCCCATGCCATCGACGGTGTTGTCGGCATCCACGCGCTGGCGGCCGACACCGACGGCATCGACGGCACCGAGGACAACGCCGGGGCCTTTGCCGACGGCACCAGCGCGGCACGGCTGCGGGCCGCGGGAGGAGACGCCATGGCCGCGCTCTCGCGCAACGACGCCTGGGGCGCTTTCGACCTGATCTCCGATCTCTTCGCGCCAGGGCCGACGGGAACGAATGTCAATGATTTCAGGGCTGTGCTCATCAAGGCAGAGTGACGCCCTCTGCCGAAGGCCCTAGTCCCCGGCGCCGGTTCCGTCACCGCAACGTCATGGCCCTGTCACGACTCCGTGATGCCCTTGGGTCAATCTTGGGGTGCCGGGCCAGGGGACGTTCCGGCGTGCTGCAATCCGGGGACAAGAGCCATGATGGTCATCGATCCTGTGCGTTTCGTGCTGACCTGCTGTTTCCTGCCGGCACCGAACGGGCGCATCGCACAGCTGCTGCGGCGCACGCTTCGCTGAGCTTGACCCAGGCTGACACGACGTCATCGCTGCCCGCCGCCAGAAGATTCTGAGCTTTCCGATCAAACCGGCGCGATTCCGCGCAGTTCGGGTTGCCAAACCGCTTGCGAAGCCCTTCGGATGGTGGAGAATTGCCGAACCTGTCCGGAAGGTGCTGCGACACTCGCTGCGGCATCCGGCAGGTCCGGTCCACGGAAGGAGAGCAGCGATGATCCCCGTGCTCGATTTCGAAGATCTCGACGACGATCCCGAGGGCTTTGCCTTCGCGCTCGGGCAGGCATGCCGCGAGGATGGGTTCTTTCTTCTCGCCAACCCGCCGATCCCCGAGGCGCTGATGGCACGGGTCTTCGCCGCGTCCGAGGCGTTCTTCGCGTTGCCCGAATCGCGCAAGGCGCAGCTCGGCATAAGCTCCAACGCCCGCAACCGGGGCTGGGCCGGGCTCGGCTCGGAGCAGCAGGACGGCGCCAGTCATCCTGATCGGAAGGAAGCCTTCAACATCGGGCTCGACCTGCCCGCCAATGACCCGCGGGTGCTGGCCGGCGAGCCCTTCCGTGGCCCGAACCTCTGGCCGGACCTGCCGGATTTTCGCGACGCGATGCTGGCCTATTATGCCGCGGCGATGGCGCTGGGGATCAAGCTGCACGAGGCGGTCGCGATGGATCTCGGTGTGCCGCAGGGATTCTTCGCACAGCATTTCACCGAGCCGATGGCGACGCTGCGACTGCTGCACTATCCTCCGGGCACCGGCGCGACGGATGAGCGCGGTGCCTCGGCGCATACCGACTACGGCGCGCTGACGTTGCTGGCCACGGACGGCGAGCCGGGCTTGCAGGTGCGTCCTCGCGGCGGGCATTGGATGGACGTGCCACAGCTTCCCGGCGCGCTGATCGTCAATATCGGCGACTGCCTGATGCGCTGGACCAACGACATCTACGTCTCGACCACCCACCGGGTGCTGCCACCGGTGCGGACGCGGCATTCCGTGGCCTTCTTCCTCGATCCGAATCCCGAGAGCCTGATCGCCGCGCTGCCGGGCACCGGCACCCCGGTCTACCCGCCGGTGCGCGCGGTCGACTACCTGCGCTGGCGGCTGGAAAGCACCGAACCCGAAGCCGAGCAGGCGGAGAGCGGAGCGGCCGAGATACCGGCGCATCAGGCCGGGCAGGCGGCGGGGGCCGCCCCCTGAGAGGCAGCGGCTCGGGCTTCGGGAGGGACTAGTCCTCGAGCGGGCGCTCGCGCAGGAAGAACCCGATGACGCAGGCCAGGGCAGCCCCGGCGGAAGCGATCAGGAACACCGGGTGCAGCGCCGCGCTGAAGCCCTCGATGATCGCCTGCTGCTGCCCGGCGGGCAGGGCGTGGACCATCTCGGCGCTCATGCTGCGGATGCCGCCCTCCATGCCCTCGGGAAGATGCCCCTCGAGGTTGCGCGCGAGCCCAAGACCGAAGATCGCACCGAAACCCGCTGTGCCGATCGAGCCGCCGATCAGCCGGAACATGTTGGCGCTGGCGGTGCCGACTCCGATCATGCTGCGCGGGACCGAGTTCTGGATCGCGGTCACGCCGACGCTGAAGACCGGGCCGAGTCCCAGCCCTACACCCACCATGTTGAGCGCCAGCAGCCAGAGCGGCGTGTCGCCCGACAGCCGGCTCAGGGCCAGCATCGACACGCAGAGCAGTGCCGTCGAGAGGATCGGCATCACCTTGTAGGTGCCACGCTTCGACATGATGCGCCCGGCACCGATCGAGCCGCCCAGCAGCCCGCCCATCATCGGCACCAGGAACAGCCCGGACTGGGTCGGCGAAATGCCCTTGGCGACTTGCAGGAACAGCGGCAGGAAGGTGATCGTGCCGAACATCGCCATGCCGATCAGGAAACCCATGGAGTTGACCGTCAAGAAGGCATTGTTGCGGAACAGCGAAAGCGGCAGGATCGGCTCGGGCGCGCGGCGCTCCACCAGCACGAAGCCGACGAGCGCGGCGAGACCGAGCGCCGCCAGCGCCAGCACGCCGGGGTGGCTCCAGGGCAGCACCGTGCCGCCCATGTTCGAGATCAGCACCGCCGAGGCGAGGATCGTCGCCAGCAGCACCGCGCCCGCGTAGTCCACCGACTTGCGGCTGCGGTCGCTGCGCGAAGGCAGCGCCATGCCCAGCACCACGAAGGCCAGTGCGCCGACGGGGAAGTTCACGAAGAAGATCCAGTGCCAGGACCAGTGCTGCACGATGAAGCCGCCGAGCAGCGGGCCGACCACGGTCGAGACGCCGAAGGCCGCCCCCATGAGGCCCTGCGCCTGACCGCGCTGGCGTGCAGGCAGCAGGTCGCCCACCACCGCCATCGAGGTCACGATGAGCGCGCCCGCGCCCGAGCCCTGGATCAACCGCCCGGCAATGATCATCCCCATATTCGCCGCGAAGCCGCAGAGCACCGCGCCAGCCAGGAAGATGCCGATCGCGGTCTGGAGCACCGCCTTGCGGCCGTAGAGGTCCGAGAGCTTGCCGGCGATCGGCGCGCCGATGGTCGAGGCCATCAGGTAGGCGGTGATCACCCAGGTGATGTGCTCCATGCCGCCGAGATCGGCCACCATGATCGGCATGGCCGTCGAGACGATGGTCTGGCCGAGCGAGGCGAAGAGCAGCGTGGCCGAGACCGCGAAGAGCGCGAGGCGCACCACCGCCGGGTCCTGCTCGGCAGGGGCGGCAACGGGCTCACGAAGGTCGATGGGGTCGGCGCGGTCACTCATGCGCGGGGGTCCTTGCAGGCTGGCAGGCGCGGCGGCACCGCGCAACAGGCACCGCGCGCGCGCCCGAAAAAGGGCGACTCGCGGGGCACCTTGCGAAAAATGATTGCTGAGCGCATATATGTGCCGAGGGCATATACATGTCAACTGCACGTAATTTGGAGCGCGCCACGATGCCGGACAAGGACGCGAGAATCCGGGACCACCTGCGCCGGGCAGGGATCGACGACGCCTCTGCGCAGGCGGCGATCGAGATCGACGTGGCGCTTCAGAAGTGGCGCCGCAGGGTGATGAAGCGCGAGCTGGGGCAGCGCGCGCTGGCCGATCTGTGCCTGCCCATCGATCTGGCGCAGCTTGATGTCCTCTTGGCGGTGCGCGCGCCGGAGGGAGAGTTCGAGGAACCCGCTGCCTGTGGCGAAGACGCCGAAACCATGGTCTCGACCGTGGCCGCGCGGCTGCGCATCGACCCGTCGCGCGCCAGCCGGATTGCCTCGGACCTCATCCGCCTTGGGCTGATCCGTCGCGCGGTCAGCCAGCAGGATGCGCGCCGCACGGTGCTCGAGCTGACGCCCTCGGGGGCCGAGATCGTCTCGGCCGTGCGCAGCTACAAGTTTCTTGTGCTGGGCAGCTTCCTCAAGGATTGGAGTGCCGAGGAGATCGCGCTGTTCCTGCCGCTGCTCGACCGCTTCAGTGCCTGGTCGGACCGTGCCGGACAGCACAGCCCCGAGGTGGCCGAGCGCATCTCGGAGCTGCGGAGCGCGCTTTCGGCGCTGCCGGAACGCGACGCCGGCTAGGCGCGCCGGCTTTTCCAAAGCGTTTCAAAACTGCGAATTTTACGGGCTTTCCTGCGCGGGCCTTGGCGGGATCTTGCCGCCCGTGCTTGGGGGCAGAGGTGTCCCTGCACCGCGTGCCGCGCGGCTTGTGGGCGAGACGTTGACCGTCCGGTCGGGTTTTGGCCTCATTGGATCAAAGCGTCCGTCGCCGAGCGGCCCTGCCAGCCGCGATCCCCCGCCGGGCGTGACCGCAGACCTGCCGCCCACGGGCGCCACACGGAGACCCGAATGACCCTACCGCCGGTGATCGACTACTTCTTCGCGCCGATGTCGGGCTATGCCTACCTCGGCCATCAGGAGGTGACGGCGCTGGCGCGGCGCGTGGGGGCCAAGCTGCGCTTCCTGCCGATGGAGGTTGCGCGTGTCTACGAGGCCGCAGGGGTCACGCCGCCCTACGAGCACACTGACCCGCGCCGCAGCTACCGCATCGAGGACCAGGCCCGCTGGGCGCGGATCCGGGGCCTGCCGATGGCGGCCATGCCGCCGAGCTGGCCGACCGATCCGCGCCTGGCCTGCCGCTGCATCCTTGCCGCCGGGCGGTTGGGGCTGGATCAGGACGCGGTCACCTTTGCCTGCCTGCGCGGGGTCTGGGCCGAGCATCGCAACCTGGCTGATCCGGGCGACCTGCAGGAGGCGTTCGAATCCATCGACCTGCCGGCGGCGCGCATCCTGGCGTTGGCGCAGCGCGAAGAGTTGCGCGACGAGGCTGACGCGGTCACCGAGGAGGCGATCGCGCGAGGGATTTTCGGCTCGCCCACCTACGTGCTGCACGGCAAGCGCTATTACGGGCAGGACCAGTTCGACTTCCTCGGCGAGGCTCTGCAACGCGCCGCCGCCTGAGGGCCGGTATCGCTCGCTAGCGCGCCTCTTCCGGCAGCTCGCCGCTCTCGTAACCCAGCATTCGCCCGCCGAGGTCGCGGAAGGCGCGCTGGCGGCAGGTGAGCACGAGGATCTGCAGGTCGCCCGCCTGCCGGTGCAGCGCATCGAACATCCGCTCGATCCGCGCGTCGTCGGTATAGACCAGCGCGTCATCGAGGATCACCGGCGCAGGACGCCCGCCGCGCGCGAGCAACCGCGCGAAGGCCAGCCGCACCAGCAGGGCGATTTGCTCGCGGGTGCCTCCGGACAGCACCTCCATCGGCTCTTCCTGGCCATTGCGCGACAGCGCGCGCGGCAGCGCGCTGTCCTCGTCGAAAACCAGCTCGGCCTCGGGCCAGAGCAGGCGGAGAAGCGGGGTGAGCTCGCGGGTGACCGGCTCGAAGTAGTGCTCGCGCGCCTCCGAGCGGGCGGTCTCCAACGTGTGCTTCAGAAGCACCAGCGTATCGCGCTCGAAGCCATAGCGCTCGGCGGTGTCACGGGCCTTGGCGAGCGCCTCCTCCGTGGCGGCGAGTTCTTCCTCGACGCCCTCGCCGGCGCGCAGGCTGATCTCTGTGTCGAGTGCGGCTTTGCGCTCCGACAGGTCGCGCTGGCGTTTGGCGGCCTGGTCGAGCACGTCCTGCGCGCGGGTCAGCGTGGCCTCGGCGCTCGCCAGGTCGGGGGCCTCGCCCTGCACCTCCGCCAGCGCGGCGCGGGCGGCCGCCAGGGCGGTCTCTGCCTCTGTCCGTGCCTCGGCGAGGGTCGCCGCCGCGCCCTCCGGGTCGTCCGGCAGCGTCTCGCGCAGTTCGGCAAGGCGGATCTCGGCAGCTTCGCGGCTGGTGAGCGCGCGAATCTCGGCCAGCCGGGCCATCTCGTCGCCGCTGCGCGCGGCTTCGAACGCGGTTTCTGCCGCGGCCTGCGCCTCCTCGGCCCGGCTCAGTGCCTCGGCGGCGGCCTCGGCGTCGGGGGCTTCGGTGAACGGGCGCGGCGCGGGCAGGGCAGCAAGGGCATTTTCCAGCGCGCGCAGCCCCTCGGGCGCGATGCCGCGCAGGGCGGCGCGGCTTTCCTGCAGCCGCGCTTCCGCCTTGCGCCGGGCTTGCGCAGCCTCGCGCGCGGCCGCGGCATCCTCGCAGCCGGTGGCGGCAAGCGCCGCGGCAAAAGCGTCGCGGGCCTGGTCCAGCGCGCCGGTCTGCGCGGCAGCGCCGGGATCGAGCGCCAGGCGACCGATCCCGGGCAGATCGAGCGTCACCGGGCGGTTTAGCGGCCGCTCCGTGCCATCGGCCAGCGGTGCGCCATCGAGCAGCACCTCGGCGGCGCCGGACGCATAGTCGAGCCGCAGCCGGGGGGCGGTTCGGGCGTGCAGTTCTTCCTGTACGCGCAAGTCTCCGGCGGCACGGCCGAGCGCCTCCATCGCCGCCTCGTCGGGCCCGCCCCGCGCCGCAGCCGTTGCCTCGGTCTCGGCCTTGGCGAGGGTGCGGGCATCGGCGAGGCGCTTTTCAAGCGCGTCGCGCTCGGCCGCCAGCCGGACCTGCTGCGCCGCTTCCTGCGCTTCGGTCCGGGCCTTCAAAGCCGCGCGCTGTGCGGCGCGGGCACCGTCGCGGGTGGTCTCGGCCGCGGCCAGCTTGGACTTGGACTCGGCGGCGGTCTTGCGGGCTTGTGCCTCGGTGTCCGAAAGCCCCGCCAGCCGGGTCTCGGCCTCTGTGACGGCGGTGCGGGCGCGGGCCAGCGCCTCGGCTTTCTCGGCGGTGGCATCGCGGCCCGCCTCGAGCGCCGAGACCCGCTCGGACGCGCGGCGCTGGCGCTCGGCAAAGGCGCGGGCGGATTCGGCAGCGGCGCGGGCCTCGGTCAGCCGGGCCACGCGCGCGGCCTGCGCCTCCGGGTCCTGCAACTCGGTCAGTTCACGGCGCAGCCGGCGGCGGTCGGCGATCGCCTGCTCGAGCGCCCGAGCGGTGCCGGCAAGCGCCTCGCGGCGCTCGCCCAGCGCGGCGAGCTCATCCTCGGCGGCCTTCAGTGGCCCGCCGGCCTTGGGCTTGCCGGAAGCGGTGACCAGCTCGGCAAGCGCCGCCTCGGTCTGCGCCAGCGCCCGCTCCATGCGGCGGCCGCCGGTCAATGCTTCGACCTCTCCCGCGACCGAGGACAGCAGATCGCGCCGGGCTCGGTGAGCGTGGTCCTGTTCGCGTTTCTCGCCCTGATCGAGCGCCACCAGCCCCTGACGCACCCAGAGCAGCCCCGCCGGGCCGCCGTCCTCGGGGGGCTGGGTGAGGCCCGAGATCCACTCTTCCGCCGCCTCGCCCTTGGCGACGAGCCGGGCGCCCTCGTGCACCTCGGCCATGGGGCGCGAAAGCCAGCGCTTGGTCAGGCGGTAACTGCGGCCATCGTCCTCGATCTCGGCCGAGATCGTCGGCGCGCCGCCCGCATGAGGGCGCAGCGCCGCGATTTCCTTTGCGCGGCTGCGGTGAGGAATGAAGAACAGCGCCTGCAACGCGTCGAAGAGCGTCGACTTGCCGTCCTCGTTGGGCGCCGAAAGCACGTTGAGGCCCGGACCGAAGCCTTGCACGGTGACCGGGCGGGCAAAGCGGCGGACGTCCGAAAGGGTGACGGACAGCAGTCTCATGCGTCGCCCTCCCGGAGCAGCCCGTAAAGCCGGTTGAGCGCCGCCGAGGCCACGGCGCGCGCGCGGCCGTCGGCATCGCCGTCCTCGGCCGCCGCGGCGAGCCGCTCGGCGGCCAGGCGCAGCGCCCCGGCGCGGTCGATGGCGTCGAGATCGGACAGTTCATGCTCGGTGCCGAGGGCGGAGGTGTCGAGCTCGAAGTACCCGAAATCCGGGCCGACGTCGCGACCGGCGGCCTCGAGTTCGGCGCGCCCGGCAAGCGTCGTGCGCCCCTCGGCGCGCAGGCGCAGCAGGTGATCGCGGCGTGCGGCGCGGCCCTCGGGCAGGGCTTCGTGCAGCGCCCGCGTCGCGTCCTGTCCGGGCAGCAGCGGCAGGGCGGTGTCCTGCCAATGGTAGAGCCCGGTCTCGATGCTTTCGATCTGCGGCGCGGCCCCGGCGGCGGTGAGGGTCACCGCCAGGCAGAGGCCGCGGCCCTCGTGGCGGAAGCCATCGCGTTCGGGCGTGCCGGAATAGCGGGTGCGCGGCCCGAGCGCCACCTGTCCGTGCCAGTCGCCGAGCGCGAGATAGTCGAGCCGGGCGGTCTCTGCCCGGTCGGGCGGAATCACCTCGGAGGCGCGGGCGTCCTCTTCGTCGAAGCTGCGCACCGCGCCATGCGCGAGGCCGATGCGCAGCGCGCCGTGCGGCGTCTCGGCAGTGGCCATCCAGGCGGTGAGATCGTAGCCGGGGAACTTGCGCGGCAGCGGCGCGGGCAGGAGCCAGACGCCGGGGACCATCTCGGCAGGCTCGGCCTTGTCGAGCAGGCGCAGGTTGGCGGGCGCACGGGAGGCGACCTCGGCCCAGAGCGCCTCGGCTCCGAGGCTGTCGTGGTTGCCGGGCAGCACCCACCAGGTGAGACCGTCCTCGGCCCCGAGGGCATTGAGCGCCTGGACCAGCACGCGCGGGCTGGGGGTCGGCGTGTCGAAGAGGTCCCCGGCGATCAGCACATGCGCTGCCTGGGCTGCGCGGGCGGCAGCGGCAAGCCGTGGAATGGCGCCGTGGCGCGCCTCGGCGAGATGCGGACGGATGTCCTCGGGCATGGCGGCGAAGCGCCGTCCCAGGTGCAGGTCCGAGGCGTGGATGAAGCGGAAGTCTGCCATGATGTCCCCTTTGCGCAAGTGATTGCGCATCTCTCCGGCGAACGCAACGCGAACAGGGCGGAATTTCGCACGTGCCTGCTGAGGTTGTGAAGTCCGACCGAATTTGTCGGATTGACAAACCCGATCTATTTGCTCAGTTTTGGCCGAAAGCAAGCCACCTCGTGCCGGTTCGTGCCGGAGCCCGAGGAAGCCGACAGACGAGGGCACTTGGACAGAGGGAGCCGTTGTGAAGCACGAGATCGGATATGCGACCGCGGCTCAGGCGCGCGAGATGCAAGCGGAGCTTCTGGCCATGGTCTTCGGGGCGTTCTGGCCGGCGGAGGGCGCGCTCGAGGCGTTGCTCGACCGCGTAGAGATGTCGCGCGACGTGCCCGGTGCGCGTTCCGCACGAGGAGTAAAGCAATGATGATCGACCGGTTCCAAGCTGACGCAGCACATCCCGCAATCCCGCGCCACGACGCGCGCCTGCTGACCGACAGCGGCAACCTCGCCGAAATCGAACTGGACGGACAGGTCTACACGCTGCGCATCACCAAGGCGGGCAAGCTGATCCTGACCAAGTAAGACGTCTTCACCAGCCGCAAGAACAAGAAAGCCACGAGGGGACACACCTAGATGAAATTCCTGACCACATCCGCGCTCGCGCTCTGCATTGCCGCACCGGCGCTGGCCGCCACCGACAAGGCCGCGGTGATCGAAACCTACGCGAATATCGCGCAGGCCGGATATGAGGACAGCCTGAGCACCGCCAAGGCGTTGCAGGAGGCCGTTGCCGCGCTGGTCGCAACGCCCTCCGCAGAGACGCTGGCCGCAGCCCGCGAAGCCTGGCTCGCCGCGCGCAACCCTTATCAGCAGACCGAGGTCTTCCGCTTCGGCAACCCGATCGTGGATGACTGGGAGGGCAAGGTGAATGCCTGGCCGCTCGACGAGGGTCTGATCGACTACGTGGACGGGTCCTATGGCGGCGCGTCGGACGAGAACCCCTTCGCGGCCTCGAACGTGATCGCCAACCCGGTGCTGGAACTGGCGGGTGCAGAGGTCGACGCCTCCGAGATCACTCCCGAGCTGATCGCCGAGACGCTCAACGAAGCCGATGGCATCGAGACCAACGTGGCGCGCGGTTACCACGCAATCGAGTTCCTGCTCTGGGGGCAGGACCTCAATGGCACCGAACCGGGCGCGGGCGAGCGTCCCTACACCGACTACGTCACCGGGGATGACTGCACCGGCGGCAACTGCGACCGCCGCGCGGCCTATCTGACCGCGGCGACGCAGCTGCTGGTCTCGGACCTCGAGGAAATGGCGGCGAACTGGGCCGAGGGCGGCGCAGCGCGCGAAGAGGTCAGCGCCAATGCCGACGCCGGCATCGTGGCGATGCTGACCGGCATGGGCTCGCTCTCCTACGGTGAGCAGGCCGGCGAGCGCATGCGCCTCGGGCTGATGCTGAACGACCCCGAGGAAGAGCACGACTGCTTCTCGGACAACACCCACAACTCGCACTTCTACGACGGCAAGGGCATCCAGAACGTCTATCTTGGCAGCTACACCCGCGTGGACGGCAGCACCGTCGAGGGTCCGTCGCTGAGCGATCTGGTTTCGGAAACCTCGCCCGAGCTTGACGCCGAGATGAAGGGCAAGCTCGACGCCACGATGACCGCACTCGGTGAAATCAAGAGCGCGGCCGAGGGCGGCTTTGCCTACGACCAGATGCTCGAAGCGGGCAACGAGAAGGGCGAGGCGCTGATCATGGGCGGCGTCAACGGCCTGATCGACCAGACCCGCACGATCGAGCGGATCGTCACCTCGCTGGCGCTTGAGGGCATCGAGTTCGAGGGGTCGGACAGCCTCGACAACCCGACCTCGGTCTTCCAGTAACAGGAGCCTTTCAGATGATCGTCTGCCACTGCATGGGTATCTCGGATCGCGACATTCACGCCGCGATCGACTGGATGCGTCAATCGGATCCGCAGACGATCATCACGCCCGGCAAGATCTATCACGCCTTGGGAAAAGCTGCCGATTGCGGAGGTTGCATGCCGCTCTTCTTGCAAACCATGCGACGTAACGACAATCTGGAAGTTCCCATGCACCTCCGTGGCCTGCGCGGCCACGGAAAAACACAGGAAGGCGGATATGAAGGGCGACGAGAAGGTCATCGAGTACCTCAACAAGGCACTCCGTTCTGAACTCACCGCGGTCAGCCAGTACTGGCTCCACTACCGGCTGCAAGACGACTGGGGACTTGGCCACATGGCCAAGAAAAGCCGCGAGGAAAGCATCGAGGAGATGCACCACGCGGACAAGCTGATCACACGGATCATCTTCCTCGGCGGCCATCCGAACTTGCAGAAGCTCGATCCGCTGCGCATCGGCCAGACGCCGAAGGAAACGCTCGAGGCCGATCTCGCGGCCGAAGAGGAGGCCCGCGCGCTTTACAAGGAAGCCCGCGAGTACTGCAATTCGGCGGGCGACTACGTGACCATGAAACTCTTCGAGGAGTTGCTGATGGACGAGGAAGGGCATATCGACTTCCTCGAAACACAGCTGGACCTCTACGAAAAGCTCGGAGAAGAACGCTATGCGCTTCTCAATGCGTCCAAGATGGACGAAGCCGAGTAGCCTCGCGCTTTGCGCCGCCCTCGCGGGCGGCGCTTCCCACGCTGCCGAGGGCACGCCCTCTGACAAGATGGTGTCCGGGCTGCAGGACCTGCATCTTCACATCCTTCCCCGCACCGAGGACGAGACCGCGCGCATTGCCGCGGTGACCGCCCCGCCGCAGGATTTCTCGGCTCCCGAACAATTCGAGGACTTGCCCGCCGGGGCCGCCACCGTCCGCCCGCGGCGCAATGCCGAGGCTTTCTCGCAGCCGTCGGGCAACATGGAATTCGACCGCGAGCTCGAATTCAAGGTGGGCAACGGGCTGTTCCGCAAGCTCTGGGTCTCCTCGCCCTCGTCGACGCTCGCCTCCGACGGGCTCGGGCCGCTCTACAACGCGCGCGGCTGCCAGAACTGCCACCTGAAGGACGGGCGCGGCCATCCGCCCGAGGGGCCGAACGACGGCGCGGTATCGATCTTCCTGCGCGTCTCCGTGCCCGCGCGGCCCGGTGCAGAGATGCCGGAGATCGCGGAGTGGATCGCGACCGAGCCCGACCCGGTCTACGGCAGCCAGATCCAGGACTTCGCCACTGTCGGGCAGGGCGGCGAGGCGCGCTTCGAGGTGCGCTACGCGGAAATCGACGTGCCGCTCTCCGGCGGCGAGATGGCCTCGTTGCGGGAGCCGACCTATGCGGCTGCGGATCTCGGCTACGGTCCGCTGGGCGAGGGCGCGATGCTCAGTCCGCGCGTTGCGCCGCAGATGATCGGCCTCGGCCTGCTCGAGGCGATTCCGGCGCGGGACATCCTTGCCCATGCCGATCCCGAGGATGCCGACGGTGACGGCATCTCCGGCCGCGCGGCGATTGTCTGGTCGCTCGAGCAGGGCGCGCCGATGCTCGGCCGCTTCGGGCACAAGGCGGGCATGGCGACGATCCGCGAGCAAAGCTCGGCGGCTTTCGCCAGCGACATCGGCATCTCGACCCCGCTGCATCCCGAGAAATGGGGCGATTGCACCCCGGCGCAGGTGGCCTGCCGCGAAGCGCCCGGCGGCGACGATGCCGCGCACGGCGGCTTCGAGGCGGACATGGCCGCGCTCGATCTCGTCACCTTCTACAGCCGCAACCTTGGCGTGCCGGCACGGCGCGATGTGGACGATCCGCAGGTGCTGCGCGGCAAGAGGGTCTTCTACGAGACCGGCTGCCCCGCCTGTCATACCCCGAAATTCGTCACCCACCGGCTCGACGCTCAGCCTGAGCAGAGCTTCCAGCTGATCTGGCCCTATAGCGACATGCTGCTGCATGACATGGGCGAGGGGCTGGCGGACCACCGCCCCGAGGGCCGCGCCACGGGGCGCGAATGGCGCACCGCGCCTCTCTGGGGCATCGGCCTCACCCAAAGGGTGAGCGGCCACACCACCTTCCTGCACGACGGACGGGCCCGCAGCCTGCTGGAGGCGATCCTCTGGCACGGCGGCGAGGCCGAAACGCAGCGCGCGCAGGTGGTTTCCATGGAGCCCGCCGAGCGCGCGGCTCTGATCCGGTATCTGGAGAGTTTGTGAATGAAGAAAACACTGACCGTTTGTGCCGCGCTGCTGGCAGCGCCGCTTGCGCTCCCGGCGCGGGCCGGTGTGCCGGAGGCGCTGAAAGAGCATATCCTGCCCGGCTACGCGGGTTTCGCGCAGGCCACCGAGACGCTCGCAGGGGCGGCGCAGGCCGATTGCACGGCGCCGGCGCTCCGCGGCGCGTGGATGCATGCCTTCGACCTTTGGAACGCGGTTGCCGATATCCATATCGGACCCTCGGAGACAGGGGCGCTGCCGGTCGCCTTCTGGCCCGACAGCCGCGGCTTCACCCCCAAGACGCTGACCAAGCTGATCTCGGGCGAGGAAGAGATCGGCCACGACCCGCTCGGCTACGGCGATGTCTCGATCGCGGCGCGCGGGCTCTACCCGCTGGAATTCATGCTCTATGATCCGCAATTCTCGGACTACGAGAAGGGCAGCTATGCCTGCACGCTGGTGCAGACCATGACCCGCGACCTGGCGCGGCAGGCGGCGACGCTGGATGCCGGATGGGAAGAGCAGTTCGCCGATGTGCTGCGCACCGCAGGGCAGGAGGGCAACGCCACCTACATGGGAGAGGACGAGGCGGTCCGCGCGATCTACACGCAGATCCTCACCGGGCTGGAGTTCACCGCCGACACCCGCCTCGGCCGTCCTCTCGGGACCTTCGAGCGGCCGCGCCCGACCCGCGCCGAGGCCTGGCGCTCGGGGCGCAGCCTGCGCAACGTGCTGCAGGATTCCAAGGGTGCCTACGACATGGCCGCGGCGCTGGCAGACTGGGATTTGCCGCAGAGCAAGGCGGCGCTGGATCGGCTCTACGAGCTGGCCGAGCGCGTCGAGGATCCGAGCTTCCAGAAGGTCGAGGATCCGGGCGAGCGGCTGCACGTCGAGATCCTCCAGCAGCAGGTGCGCGCCCTGAGCGACGCGCTCGAGCAGGAGATCGGCGTGCGTCTCGGCATCCAGCCGGGCTTCAACTCGGGCGATGGAGACTGACGCCATGACAACCAGACGCAGTTTCATCGCCAGCCTGCTGGCCGTTTCGGCCGCACCTGCGACCGGCTGGGCGGCGGTTGGCGATCCCAGCTACCTTGCGGCCGCGAAGCAGGGCGACGGCAGCTTCGTGCTGATCGGCCTGCGCGAGGGCGGCGACGAGGCCTTCCGGGTGCCGCTGCCGGCGCGCGGCCACGCCGCCTGCGCCCATCCCAGCCGCGCCGAGGCGGTGGGCTTCGCGCGCCGTCCCGGCACCTACGCGCTGGTCATCGACTGCATCTCGGGCGAGGTGCTGCACGAGCTGAGCGCGCCCGAGGGGCACAGTTTCAACGGCCACGGGGCCTTCTCTGCCGACGGCACCGTGCTCTTCACCTCCGAGCAGGTGGCCGAGGGCAGCGAGGGGCGGGTCGGCATCTGGGACGTCGATGCCGGTTACGCGCGGGTCTCGGATATTCCGACGCATGGGCTTGGCCCGCACGAGCTGCGGCTGATGCCGGACGGGCAGAGCCTGGTGGTCGCCAATGGCGGCATCCAGACCGACGCCTTCGACCGCAACCAGCTCAATGTCGACACCATGCAGCCGAGCCTCGCCTATGTCGGCTTCGACGGCAGCCTGCTGGAGCGGGTCGAACTCGACCCCGAGCTGCATCAGAATTCGATCCGCCATCTGGCGCTGCGGCCCGATGGTCTGGTCGGCTTCTGCATGCAGTGGCAAGGCGAGGCGGGAGCGGCAACGCCGCTGCTGGGGCTGCACCGCCGCGGCGCGGCGCCGGTGCTCTGCGAGGCGCCGCTGGAGGATGAGCTGGTGATGTCGGGCTACGCGGGCAGCGTCGCCTTTGCCGGAGGCGGGAGCGAGATCGCCATCACCTCGCCGAAGGGCGGGCGGATGCACCGTTTCTCGGATGCGGGAGAGTTTCTCGGGGCGGTGTCGCGGACGGATGTCTGCGGGCTGGCCACGCATGACGGCGGCTACATGGCCAGCGACGGGCTGGGCGGGCTGATCCTGGTGCAGGGCAAGACCCCGAAGCCGCTGCGCCGGGCCGAGGTCGCCTGGGACAACCACCTGGTGCGCATCGCGGGCTAGGGGCAGGGCCACGCCGCCACAGGTCAAGAGAAAAGCGGGCCGCAACGGCCCGCTTTCAGCATCGGATGGGGGGAAGCCTCAGGCCGCCGCTTCGGTCTTCGCGTTGGCGAGGTACTCGAGCAGGTTTTCCGGGCTCGACACGCCGTAGGGATCCTCGCCGTGGTTGTCGCACAGGCCCGGCTCCTCGAACCATGCCTCGACCACGCCGTCGTCGATGATCGCCGCATAGCGCCAGGAGCGCATGCCGAAGCCGAGGTTGTCCTTGTTCACCAGCATGCCGATGCGGCGGGTGAACTCGCCCGAGCCGTCCGGGATCACCTTGACGGCCTCGAGGTTCTGCGACTTGGCCCATTGGTTCATCACGAAGCTGTCGTTGACCGACATGCAGTAGATCTCGTCGATGCCATTGGCGCGGAAGGTCTCGGCGTTCTTTTCAAAGCCCGGCAGCTGGTAGGTCGAGCAGGTCGGGGTGAAGGCGCCCGGCAGCGAGAAGAGGATCACGCGCTTGCCCTTGAAGTAATCCGCCGTGGTCATGTCCTGCCAACGGAAGGGGTTCGGTCCCTCGATCGCTTCGTCGCGGACGCGGGTGCGGAAGGTGACATTGGGAAGCGCGACGCCGGTTCTCATTCTGATGTCCTTTCGGGAACTTGGGTCATGGGCTCTCCTCCTTGCCGTGGGGATAGGCGGCGGCGACGGCGGGCGCAAGCGGAAGCCGGCCGCTACGGAAAGCTGCCGTCCACTTGTGACCACGGTTGCCCGGCGATTGCGCTTTTGAGCGGATCGGCGTAGGGGAGGCAGCGACACGTGACGCCTCGCGGGGGGTGCCGATCCAGGGTGCGGGGGTGGAACCTCTGCCGGAACGGGTCTATCCTGCGGGCATCTTGACCCACATCGCGGGGGAAACGCTTTGCGAGACCTGAAGATCCCGGCGCAGCGCCATCCGGAGAAGGCGCATCGTCCCGACAATGCCCAGCCCAAGAAACCGGACTGGATTCGCGTCAAGGCACCGGGCGGTGCGGGCTATAACGAGACCCGCCGCATCATGCGCGAGCACAAGCTGGTCACCGTCTGCGAAGAGGCCGGCTGCCCCAACGTGGGCGAGTGCTGGAGTCAGGGCCACGCCACCATGATGATCATGGGCGACATCTGTACCCGTGGCTGCACCTTCTGCAACATCGCCACCGGCCGCCCCGACACCCTCGACGTCTTCGAGCCCGGCCGAGTCGCCGACTCGGTGCAGAAGCTGGGGCTGAAGCACGTCGTGATCACATCGGTGGACCGCGACGACCTCGACGATGGCGGCGCTGAACATTTCGCCCAGACCATCCGAGCGATCCGTCACCGCTCGCCGGAAACCACCATCGAGATCCTGACGCCGGACTTCCTGAAGTCCAAGCCCGGCGCGCTGGAGACCGTCGTGGCCGCGCTTCCCGACGTGTTCAACCACAACCTGGAAACGGTGCCCGGCCTTTATCCCACGGTGCGCCCCGGCGCGCGCTACTTCCATTCGCTGCGCCTGCTGCAACGGGTCAAGGAACTGGATCCGCACATCTTTACCAAATCCGGCATCATGGTCGGTCTGGGCGAGGAGCGTCAGCAGGTTGTGCAGGTGATGGACGACATGCGCGCCGCCGACATCGACTTCCTGACCATCGGCCAGTACCTGCAACCGACGCCGAAGCACCACCGGGTTGACCGTTTCGTCACGCCGGACGAGTTCGCATCCTACGAGAAAGCGGCCTTCGGCAAGGGCTTCCTGATGGTTTCGGCGACGCCGCTGACCCGGTCGAGCTATCACGCCGGCGACGACTTCGCCCGCCTGCGCGCGGCCCGCGAGGCCAAGCTCGCCAACGGCTGACCCGCCCGAAGGGCGCGCAAGCCCCGGACATGGATAGGCCCTCGCAGGTGACTGCGAGGGCCTTTCTCGTCAGTGCCGGGGTCCGGCAGTGCCGTCGCGCAGGGCGGCGGCACCTTGGCGAGACCGAGCGTCGAGGCTCAGTCGGCCTTCGGAAGCATCACGACGGTGGTCGAGATGTTGTAAGGCAGGATTACGATTTCGTGCACTTCGGGATCGCCGCCGGCGAAAGAAATCTGCATTGCTGCTTCGCAGATTTTTTCCTCTGCAGCGGTCATGGAACCGGCCTGTTTTTCGGCTGCGGCGGCGATATCATCCGAAACAGCGATGATGAACTTCTCGCAGTTGACTTGCTTCACATTTGCAAACGCTGCGCTCGACGACATGACAAGCACAAGCGAAATAGCGGAAATTTTCGTGAACTTCATCTCAATAACTCCAAATTAATATGAATCAGACGTTACCTAGGGGCAACCATTCTTGCAACCTAATGTTGCTGGCGCCGGATGTGTAAACTACCATGCTGCGAGTGCAAAATCCTGCACGAGGGTACTAAAATAAGGTCATATCACTCCCGGACGATTTGTAGAAGAACAAGGTTTCTATCCGTCGGACGCGCTGTGTCGCAGCGTTGCGGCCGATCGCGGCGCGGAAATCGCTTCGGATGGGCTTTGCGTTCCTGCCGCGCGCCTCTTAGGATTCCGTGATCACGGCAGGGAAGGGTGCGCGGGATGCTGATCCGGGTTGGGGATGATCGGACCGGGGTCATCGACCTTTTCCTCGCCGGTGTGCTGTCGTCGGTGTCAGGGGCCCTGAACGCGGTGGGGTTCCTGATCGCAGGGTCGTTTACCGCGAATATGACCGGCAATATCTCGGCCTTTGCCGACCATATGGCCGGCGGCGCGGTGCTGCTGTCCTTGTCCTTCCTTGGACTGGTGGCGGCCTTCATCTGCGGCGCGGCGGCCGCGGGTTTCGCGATCCAGTCGGGAGAACGCCATCACCTGCGAACGATCTATGCGCTGGCGATCGTCGCCGAAGCGCTGTTCGTGCTGCTGCTCGGGGTCTTGCTGGCGCTCTGGCCCTCGGTGCCGCAGGGGCTGCTCGTCAGCGCGCTCAGTTTTGTCATGGGGCTGCAGAACGCGGTGACCACGATGATCTCGAGCTCGCGTGTCCGCACCACCCATGTCTCTGGCATGGCGACCGACATCGGCATCGGCCTGGCGCTGCTGTTCGGCAACCCCGGAGCGCGGCGGGATACGCTGCCGAAGCTGCGGCTGCACAGCCTGACGCTGGTCTGCTTCGCCTGTGGCGGGGTGCTCGGGGCCGTGCTCTTCGGGCTTGTCGGCCATTGGCTCTTCACGCTCTGCGGCGCGGTGCTGCTGCTCATCTCCGTGCCACCCGTCCTGCGCGCAGCGGCGTCTTCGCGGCCGTGAGCGCAATCAGGTGGCGGGGAATATCCCGGCTTCATCCTGTATACGAATGTATTCAGTTAATTATCTGAAATAGAAGGATTAAATTCTTTACATCGGGCCGGGTGACGCTAGTGTCCCCGCAACGTCCCGGAGCCAGACCCATGCCGCCCATCACAGATCATCCGCTGCGCTACGAGCTCGCCAACGAGCTTCACGCCCGTCCGTTTCCGTCGCTCGAGGTGCCGTGCCGCGCGATCTACCTCGCCATCAAACGCCCCACCGATGCCGCGTCGCGTGATCGGAACGAGGATCTTGCGCATCTGGTCGACCTGCTGGATCGCCACGGCGCTCCGCACCCGCAGCCCGAGGCGCGGCATTATGCCGGCCGGATTGGCAAGGCCGAGATCAAGTGGGAACTGCACACCGAGTTCGTCACCTATACCGCCTTCCTGCCGGGACTTGGCGAGATGCCCTTCGATCCGCGCGATTTCGGCATTTTTCCCGAGGATTGGCTGCAGACGCTGCCCGGCGTCCGGATGACCTCGGCGATGATCCGCGTCACCGAGCGCCCGGCGGATCCCGCGGCGATCAACGCTGCCTGCGGCGACTGGTTCGTGCCCGACAGCATCGCGGTAAGCCGGATGCTCGACGACGCGCTGGTCACCGCCGGCGATTTCCGCATCGACCCGGCGGGTCATCAGCGCTTCGCCATCTTCGTCAGTCCCGGCGTCGGCGCGCAGCGGGTGGGGCGCGTCGTGCAGCGCATCTGCGAGATCGAGGTCTACAAGACCATGGCCATGCTCGGCTTCACGCGGGTCAGCGCGATCCGGTCCGAGCTGACGCGCATCGACGAGACCCTGACGCGGCTCTCGACCGAGATGTCGCACGGCGATGCCCCCGAGGAGGACGTGTTGAAAGCGCTGCTCGGCGTGTCCTCCGAGCTGGAGACCGTGCAGGCGCAGAGCGCCTTCCGCCTGTCGGCCACGGCGGCCTATGAAGCATTGGTCAACCAGCGCATCACGGTGCTGCGCGAGGAGCGTTTCGAGGGGCGGCAGACCTTCCGCGAGTTCATGGCGCGGCGCTTCGAGCCGGCCATGCGGACTGTCAAGAGCAGCGAGAAGCGGCTCGCCGAGATGTCGGCGCGGGCGATGCGTGCGGGCGAGCTGCTGCGCACCAGCGTCGAGGTCAAGCGCTCCGCCCAGAACCAGGAGATCCTTGCCAGCCTCGATCGCCGGGCCGATCAGCAGCTGCAGTTGCAGACCACGGTCGAGGGGCTGTCGGTTGTGGCGATCTCCTATTACGCGGTCTCGCTTGTGGGCTATCTGCTCTACCCGGTGGCGGATGTCGTCGGCATCTCCAAGGGCGCGCTCACCGCGCTGGCGGTGATCCCCGTGGCGTTGCTGGTCTGGTTCGGCATCCGTCGCATCCGCCATTCGGTGCACTGACGCCGCGCCTGTTCCGCGAGAGGTTGGCCTTTGCCGGCGCTTTGGGCTAAAGCGCTGGCAAGACCGATCCGGAGAAGCATCATGCGCGCCAATATCTTCTGCATCAAATGGGGCACTGCCTTTGGCCCGGAGTACGTCAACCGGCTCTATTCCGGCGTGCGCCGCCACATGGACCGCCCGGTGCGCTTCTTCTGCATGACCGAGCACGCCGAGGGGCTGCATCCCGACATCGAGATCCTCGATCTGCCGGTCGAACCTTTCGCCGAGCCGATGGCCGCAGCGCTGGCCGTGGCCAACCGGCAGGGCGCGATGCGCAAGATTTCCCTGTTCCGTCCCGGACTTGTGCCCGACCTCGAAGGGCCGGTGCTGGGCTTCGATCTCGATGTCGTGATCACCGGGCCGCTCGGCGACATTCACGACCTCGTGCCGGGGACCGTCGCCATGCGCCACGACTGGACCGAGAAGCGCAAGGGCCGGCCCACCGGGCACGGCTCGGTGTTCCGCTTCGATCCGGCGCAGCACGGGTTCCTTTACGAGGATCTGGCAGCCAACGCCTACGCCGAGGTCGAGAGGGCCCGCGGCTCGGAACAGAGATACACCTCTCACAAGGCGATGGACAATGGTGTTTTCACATACATTCCAGAGCCTTGGGTCGTTTCGTTCAAGTATGACTGCAACCCGTTTCCGGGCAATTGGCTGCATGCGCCGCGGCTGCCCGAGGCTGCGCGCGTGGTCTGCTTCCACGGCCATCCGAAGATGTCCGAGGCCCTCGAAGGCTACAACGGCAGCTTCATTCGCCACTCCAAGCGCTGCGACTGGCTGCGGGAGCATTGGATCGACCGGGCGCAGGCGGATCTCGGCTCAGACTGGGCCTGAGCGGTCCGCCGGACCTGATCGGACACACAAATTAACCGTTATGCTTGCCGAGCAAGCCGCCCGCGCGGTATGAGCGGCGTCAACATTGGGAACTTGAGAGAGAGGCAGAGCAATGCGTCGCGTTGTGGTTACCGGGCTGGGGCTTGTCACGCCGCTGGCGGATGGGGTCGAGAAAAGCTGGGAACGTATTCTGGACGGGCAATCCGGTGCCGGGCCGATCAAGGGCTTCGACACCGAGGGTCTGACCACCACCTACGCCTGCGAAGTGCCGCTGGGCGACGGCTCTGACGGCACCTTCAATGCCGACACCTACATGGAGCCGAAAGAGCAGCGCAAGGTCGATACCTTCATCCTGTTCGGCATGGCCGCCGCGCAGCAGGCCGTCGAGGATTCCGGCTGGCTGCCGACCGAGAAGGAAGATCAGGAGCGCACCGGCGTGCTGATCGGCTCGGGCATCGGTGGTCTCAATTCCATCGCCAATACCGCCGTCATGATGCAGGAAAAGGGCCCGCGCCGCGTGTCGCCCTTCTTCGTGCCCGGCGCGCTGATCAACCTGATCTCGGGTCAGGTGTCGATCAAGTACGGCTTCCGCGGGCCGAACCACTCGGTGGTCACCGCCTGCTCGACCGGCGCCCATGCCATCGGCGACGCGATGCGCCTGATCAAGTACGGCGACGCCGACGTGATGGTCGCGGGCGGTGCCGAGGCGGCGATCTGCAAGATCGGCATCGCCGGCTTCAACGCCTGCAAGGCGCTGTCGACCAAGCGCGCCGACGATCCGACCAAGGCCAGCCGTCCCTATGACGCCGACCGCGACGGCTTCGTCATGGGCGAGGGCGCGGGCGTCGTCGTGCTGGAAGAATACGAGCACGCCAAGGCGCGCGGCGCGAAGATCTACGCCGAGGTGCTCGGCTACGGCCTGTCGGGCGACGCCTACCACATCACCGCCCCGTCGGAAGACGGCGACGGCGCCCTGCGCTCGATGGGCGCGGCACTGAAGTCGGCGGGCCTCGAGGCGAGCCAGATCGACTACATCAACGCCCACGGCACCTCGACCATGGCCGACACGATCGAGCTTGGCGCGGTCGAGAAGCTGCTTGGCGAGCATGCTGCCCATGTGACCATGTCCTCGACCAAGTCCGCGACCGGCCACCTGCTGGGCGCTGCTGGCGCGATCGAGGCGATCTTCTCGATCCTCGCGATCCGTGACCAGGTTGCGCCGCCGACGATCAACCTCGACAACCCGGCGGTGGAGACGCCGATTGACCTCGCGCCCAATGCCAAGCGCGCGCGCAAGATCGACTACGCGCTCTCCAACAGCTTCGGCTTCGGCGGCACCAACGCGAGCGTGATCTTCGGGAAGGCCAGCTGAGATGTGGCGCAACATCGCCTCCAACGCGATGACCTTCCTCGTCGTGCTCGTCTTCCTCGCCGGGGGGTTCCTGCTCTGGGCGCAGAACGAGTATAGCGCCGAGGGGCCGCTCACGCAGCCGATCTGCCTTCAGGTGCAGCGCGGCTCGAACTTCGGTCGGGTCTCGCGCGATCTTGCCGAGCAGGGGGCGGTCAGCTCGGACATGCTGTTCCGGCTCGGCGCGGATTACACCGACAAGACCGGCGCGCTGAAGGCGGGTTCCTACCTGGTGCCCGAGCGCGCCTCGATGTCGCAGATCACCGACATCGTCACCAAGGGTGGCGCCTCGACCTGCGGCACCGAGGTGGTCTACCGCATCGGCGTGAACAGCGCCGAGGTGCAGGTGCGCGAGCTCGACCCCGAAACCGGCCGCTACGTCGAGCGGATCGAATTCGATCCCGCCAGCGAGGAGCCGCATCCCGAGGGCTACGAGACGATCAAGTCCGAGGTCGGCACGCGCTTCCGCGTGGCGCTGGCCGAGGGCGTGACCAGCTGGAAGGTGGTCGAGGAGCTGGGCCTCATCGACATCCTAGAGGGCGAGGCGGGCGAGCGCCCGGCCGAGGGCTCGCTGGCCCCCGACAGCTACGAGATCACCCCCGGCGACAGCCGCGCCGATCTCGTCACGCGGATGCGCCAGGCGCAGGAGGCGATCCTCGCCGAGGCCTGGGCCAATCGCGCCGAGGGCGTGCCCTACGAAAGCCCCGAGGAAGCGCTGGTCATGGCGTCGATCGTCGAGAAGGAAACCGGGGTCGCCGACGAACGCCCGCTGGTGGCCTCGGTCTTCGTCAACCGGCTCGAACGCGGCATGCGCCTGCAGACGGACCCGACGGTGATCTACGGGCTGACCAATGGCGAGGGTGTGCTGGGCCGGGGCCTGCGCCAGTCCGAACTGCGCAAGGAAACGCCCTACAACACCTATGTCATCGACGGGCTGCCGCCGACCCCGATCGCCAATCCGGGCCGCGCCAGCATCGAGGCGGCGTTGAACCCGGCGCAATCGGAGTATCTCTACTTCGTGGCGGATGGCTCGGGCGGCCATGCCTTCGCGGCGACGCTCAACGAGCACAACCGCAACGTCGCCAACTGGCGCAAGATCGAAGCGCAGAAGACCGAGGGCAACTGAGGGTTTCCTGCCGAAGACAGAAAAGGCCGGGCGCGATGCCCGGCCTTTTTCGTATTGGGCTGTGTGTGCAGGATGCCTGTCGGCCCGGGCTCAAGCCGACGCCGACGCAGCGGGGCGGGCGTTTCAGCCCTTGATCACCCGCGCCAATGCGCAGAACTGCTCGAGCGAGACCTGCTCGGCGCGCTCGGTGGGCTCGATGCCCGCGGCCAGCAGCTTCTCCTCGATGTCCGGCGCCAGCCCCTTGAGCGCGGCGCGCAGCATCTTGCGGCGCTGGTTGAAGGCCATGGCGACCACCCGTTCCAGCGTCTTGGCATCGGCGGGGAAGCGCGGCTCGGGCAGCGCCTTCAGGTGCACCACGGCCGAGGAGACCTTGGGCGGCGGGGTGAAGGCCGAGGGCGGCAGGCTGATCACGATGCGCGCCTCGCAGCGCCATTGCGCCAGCAGCGCCAGCCGACCGTAGGCCTTCGATCCCGGCTGCGCCACGATGCGCTCGGCCACTTCGCGCTGGAACATCAGCGTCAGCGTCGACCAGAACGGCGGCCAGTCGGTCGGGGTCAGCCAGCGCACCAGCAACTCGGTGCCGACGTTGTAGGGCAGGTTGGCGCAGATGGCGATCGGCGGGGTCAGCTTCTCCAGCGGGTCGACCTGCAGCGCGTCGCCATTGATCACCTCGAGCCGGCCCTCGTAATGCCGCGCGATCTCGTCCAGCGCCGGCAGGCAGCGCTCGTCCTTTTCCACCGCAAGCACCCGGCGCGCGCCCTCGGCGAGCAGGCCGCGGGTGAGGCCACCCGGGCCGGGGCCGACCTCGAGCACGTCCATGCCCGAAAGGTCCCCCGCCGCCCGCGCGATCTTGGCGGTCAGGTTCAGGTCGAGCAGGAAGTTCTGGCCCAGCGACTTCTTGGCGCTGAGCTGATGCGTCGCGATCACCTCGCGCAGCGGAGGAAGGCCGTCGATCCCGCTCATGCTGTCATCTTTCCTTGAATACTCCGGGGTGTGCCCGCAGGGCGAGGGGCAGAGCCCCTCTATACCCTTACCCGCGTGCCGCGCCAGCCGAAAGCTCGGCGGCCATGCGCAGCGCGGCCAGCGTCGAGGAGGGATTGGCGATCCCCTTGCCCGCGATGTCGAAGGCGGTGCCATGGTCGGGCGAGGTGCGCACGAAGGGCAGGCCCAGCGTCACGTTGACGCCCTCGTCGAAGCCCAGCGTCTTGACCGGGATCAGCGCCTGATCGTGGTACATGCAGACCGCCACGTCGTAGCGGGCGCGGGCGGCGGCGTGGAACATGGTGTCGGCGGGCAGCGGGCCGGCAAGGTCCATGCCTTCGCCGCGCAGCCGGTCCAGCAGCGGGGAGATCATCTCGATTTCCTGCATCCCCATGCGTCCGCCTTCGCCGGCGTGCGGGTTCAGTCCCGCGACGGCGATGCGCGGATGCGGAATGCCGAAGCCCGCCATGGCGTCATGGGTGATCCTGAGCCGCGCTTCCAGAAGCTCCGAGGTCAGCGCCTGCGGCACCTCCTCGAGCGCGATGTGGATGGTGGCGGGCACCACCTTCAGCTCGGGGCAGGCGAGCATCATCACCACCTCGGGCACGCCGCCAAGATGGGCAAGGAACTCGGTGTGGCCGGGGAAGGCGAAGCCGCATCCCTCGGCCAGCGCCTGCTTGGAGATGGGGAGGGTGCAGAGCGCCGCCGCCTCGCCAGACCGGCAGAGTGCGACACCGCGCTCGATGGCCGCCACCACGCCCGCCGCCTGCACCGCCTGTGGCACGCCGGGCAGGCGCGGACCCGGCATTTCCTGCACCAGCACCGGCAGACCGCGGGTCGCGGCCCCGGCTGCCTCGGCGGGGCGGTCGATCACAACGTGCGGAACGCCGCCCGGAAGGTGCCGGGGCTCGCCGATCCAGAAGAACGGCAGCGAGGCCCCCAGCTCTGACCAGCATGCCTCGGCAAGCTCGGGACCGATGCCCGAGGGCTCGCCGCAGGACAGCGCGATGGGCAGGGCCGGGGCCGCGCTCATTTCTCCACGATATGCGCGTTGGCGCGCAGCTGGGCGAGATAGGCCTCGGCCATCTGGTTGAGCCGCTGGTTGCGCAGCCCGATGGTCACCTGCTGGCGATCGGCGTCCGCCGCGACGCTGGCGGTGCGGCCGCACAGCATGAGCACCATCAGCGTCTGCCCGTTCGAGCGGGTCAGCGCCGTGGAGATCTCGCCCGGATCAAGCTTCGAGAGCTCGTAGGCGATGTCGGTCGGAAGCTCGGAAGGCGCCATCGATTGGCGCTGGAGCACCTCGGCGGGCTGACCCTTGGCATAGCCATAGAGATCATCGCAGCGATCGACCTTGCTGGCCAGCACGCGGGCCTTGGCCAGGGTCTCGGGGCTGCGGCCGCCGGCCATGTAATAGGTCGCGTAATCCACCGAGGCGATCTCGGGGGCCGAATAGCCGGTTTCCTCGACCTGGCGCATCTGGAACAGCGCCACGGCCCCCGGGATCGGGATCGGCGCGGTCACCTCGCCCGGCGACAGGCCGATGACCAGCGGGCGCAGCACCGGCGGCAGCTCGGACAGGTCCTGCCAGGGCAGGCGGCCGCCTTCGCCGCGGGTCGCGGTGGCGGAATATTCGCGCGCGGCGGCCGAGAACTCGGCGGTCGAGCGGTACTGCGAGATGCGCTCGGCCAGGCTCTGGACCTGCTGCTCGGTGCCGGGGCGGATCGGGATGATCAGCTCGGACAGGAGCACGCGCACGTTCGAGCCGGTGCCGCTGCCCGAAAGCGCGCGGTCGACTTCCTCGTCGCTGACGTTGGTGCGGGCCTGGAAGCGCTGCTGCACCAGCTGCCGCCAGGCGAAGCCGGCGCGCACGAAGTCGCGGAAGGTCTGTTCTTCAACGCCGTTCTGCGCCAGCACGCCGACGAACTGCTCCAGGCTGAGGTTGCCGCGCTGCGCGAACTCGGTCATGCCGTCGCGAAGTTCCTCGTCGGTCGGCACGATGCCGGCGTCCTTGGCGGCTTGCAGCCGCAGCCGGTCGTCAACGAGCTGCTCGCGGGCGAGGGAGATCGGATCGGTGCCCGAGTTCAGCACCTCGATCATCCGGGCGCGCTGCTGGATCTCGTAGGTGGTGATCACCATCTCGTCGACGAGGATCGCGGGCGAGAAGAGCCCCTGTGCCGGCAGCGCCACCGGGGCGAGCGCCAGCCCGGCGGCACAGATGACGGAGCGGAGGAAACGTGCGGGGATCACTTGCATTGGCGTCGATACTCCTTGGCGCTTTCCGAGGTTCCGAAGCCAGTCAGCGCCACGGAGAGGCCATAATCGGTGGACGGTTCCAGGTTGGTCGAGGACGCGTATTTGCGCGTCACCGAGAAGTCGACCTGGACGCATTCATTGCGGTATTGCAGGCCGAAACCGCTGCGGTCAAGCCGTTGATCGGCAAGGTCGTAGCGCCATTCTGCCGAGCTGGTCCAATTGGTCGCGAAACGGTAGCTGCCTTCGAGTGACCATTCGGACTGGGTCTCGTCGCGCTCTTCCTGAGCGTCCTGTACCAGCAGCAGGTAAGAGGCGCCGAGATCGATACGGTCGTTGGACCAATCGACCCGTGCCTCGGCCTTGTTCAGGTCGCTGGCATCCGCCATCAGCCCGCGGGCAGAGATGGTCAGGCCGCTGTCGTTGCTGAAGCCGGCGGCGACGAGCCAGTCCGACAGCGCGCTGTCGAGGCCCGTGGACTGGCTGAAGTCCTCGTCGACCTCGTCCTGCCAGACCCGGCCCATGGTCATGCTGGCGCGCCAGCCCTGGGGCGCCTCGTGCAGCCAGCGCAGGCCGGCGGCCAGCGTCTGGCCGTGCTCGCGGCGGTCGGCCGCTGGGAAGCGTGACAGCGCCAGCAGGTTGGCCTCGTCGAATTCGACGCGGGTGCTTTCATCGGCGACGATGTTGACCCGGCTGCCGCCCATCAGCCCGTATTGCATCACCGGCTCGAGCAGCGTGTGCGAGCCGTCCGCGCCGTGCCGGACAAGCGGCCAGCGCAGTTCAAGCGCGGTGCCTGCCATGGCGCGCGAGACATCGCTTTCTGACAAGCTGTCCTGGCGGTAGGCGTAGCGGTCGAACCAAAGCTCGGTGGTCACCCCGAAGCGGAGCCCGCCGTCCAGCGTCCAGCGCCGCCGCCAGCTCGCCTCGGCGCTGAGCCGGGCAACATCGCGCCCTTCGATATCGTCCGAAGAGGCGCGGTAGTGGCCATGGATCTCGGTGCCCAGCCGCAGCTCGCCACCGATCCGGTTCGGGAAGAAGCGCTTTTCGTAGGACGTATCGATGATCCAGGACGGCAGCAGCGCGTCCTTTTCCGAGGCGCGCAGGGACTGGTAATGCGCCAGGCCGATCTGCAGCAAGTCGTCCGAGCGTGCGCGCGACAGCTCGATCGTGCTGTCGAGACGGTCGAGATCCTCGTAGTCGTAGTCGTTGAGATAGGCCTCGTCGCTGACCATCTTGAGGTCGAAATCGAGCTGGAACTCGTTGCGCAGGCCGAAATTGCCCTCGGCGAACAGGTAGCCGCGGGTCTCGTCGCTGGTCAGCGTGTCGCGGGTCAGCGCGCCGTTGACCTCGACGTCGCCGTTGACGAAGGCGCGGCGGTAGCGCGTCTCGAGGGTTTTGGTGACCGAGGAGATATAGGGCGTAAGCGTGACGTCCTGGTGATCGCCGATCGGGATGAAATAGGGAATCTTCACTCCGAAACCGAGCAGCGTCGTCGTCCGGTAGGAAGGGACGAGGAAGCCGCGCGCGCGTTTCAGCGAAGGGTCGGGCAGGCGCACGCTGGGCAGCCAGAGGAGCGGCACGTCGAGCACGCGCAGCTGCGCTCCTTCAAGGTAGAATTGCCGGGAGACCTGGTCGTGCACGATGCGCTCTGCGCGAATTGCCCAGAGTGGCACCTCGTCGGGGCCGCAAACCTGGCAGGAGCTCACGGCGACGCGGCTGAGCTGGGTGAAGCGCCCCTCCGCCCGGCGCGCCTCGACCGCGGCGAGCTGGAGCTGGTCTTCCATCACCATGCGGGCCCCAAGCAGGATGCCGTTGCGGATGCCCTCGTCGAGTTGCGCGCTTTCGGCGAGCAAAAGGTTGCCCGAGGCGTCGGTGATGCGCACCGGGCCTTCGATGTCGAGCGTTCCCGACTTCTGGTCATAGACGATCCGGCTGGCGGCAAGCCGCGTACCATCCTGGAGCGCCTCGACATTGCCCTGGGCGATCAGGCGGTTGCCGTCTTCGACAAAGACTTCGTCGGCGACGAGGATCGCCGGACTTTCGCCCTCGGAGGGGGAAATCTGGGTGGAGGTCTGCGCGCGCAGGGTCTGAGGCAGCGCGGCGGCGAGCGGCAGGCTCAGCGCCAGCGCCGTGGCGAGCAGGCGGGTCTTGGGAGTCATCCTTCCTCCATCTGAAGCACCAGTCCGAGCGCCAGCAGCAAGGCGGCGACGGGTGGCACCCATGCGGCGAGCAGCGGGTTGAGCTGCCCGTTTTCGCCGAGGATCTGCGCGAAGTTCCTGACGTAGTAAAGCCCGAAGCCGAGCATGACCGCCGCGAGCACCGACAGACCGGTGTTGGCGAGCCGTGCGGGGCGCATGGTGAACCCCGCGGCGACCAGCACCATGGCCACCAGGAAGATCGGCTGCGCCAGTTCCGATTGCAGCCAGACGATGTGGCGGCGCGCCGAGAAGCCTGCTTCTTCCAGGCCGTGAATGAACGCCGGCAATTCCCAGATGGGAATCGCCGAAGGCTGGCCGAAGCGGTCGCGGATGCCGTCTTGGGTCAGGTTCGAGGGCAGGCGCAGCTCGGCGTAGGTTTCTGCGGCCTGCTCCGGGTTGGCGGTGTCGCCCAGCGGCCAGGTCTTGGCATTGGTCAGAACCCAGTCGCCGGCCTCGAGCTGGCCGCGTTCGGCGACGATCCGCTGCTCGGGTCCGCCGCCCGCAGCGTAGGAGACGAAGCTCACGTCGTAGAGCACACTGGCATCGGGGTTGGTGCGGCTGGCGCGGATCACCGTCTGCGCGCCGCCCGTGCCCTGGCGCAACCACAGGCCCTCGGCGCCGATCGACAGGATCGAGCCGCCGTCGCTGTCCCAGTCCTGTTCGAGGTCCGCGGCCCGCTTCGAGGTGGCGGCGACGATGGGATTGAGCATCCCGACGGCCAGCCCGGCGATCACCAGGGCAACGCCCACCGGACCCATCAGCGCGGCCAGCCCCGACCGGCCCGCTGCCCGGCTGACCACCAGTTCCGAGCTGCGCGCCAGCGAGATGCAGAGCGCGATGGCGGCAAGAATCGTGACCAGCGGCAGGATGGTGTAGGTGCCGCCGGGCAGGTTCAGCAGCGTCATGTGCAGCACCTGCCCGAAGCTCACCTTTTCGCCGAATTTGCGCAGTTGCTCGACCAGGTCGACCAGGAAGAAGAACAGCGCGAAGATCAGCGCGATGGCGAGGAAGAACTTCAGGAAACGCCGGGCGAAGTAGAAATGCAGGATCATGCCGCCGCTCCGGGGACAGGTGTGGTGCGGCTGCGCTTGCCGGGTCGCCGCATCCGAGAGGCGTGCCAGAGCATGGTGCCGCTGATCGCGAAGCCGACGAGACTGGGCAGGTATATGAGCGGCCAGAGCGCGGGGTTCGTCCGCACCGGCGTCGAGACCGAACTCTCGATGATCTTGATCAGCACCAGCAGGAAGATGGCACCGACGATCTGCCGCGTGACGCCGAAGCGCGAGAAGCTGCCGGTCATCAGCGCCGCGTAGCCGATCAGCGCCGCCACCACGCAGAGCAGAGGTTGCTCGAAGCGCATATGCGCTTCCTCGAGGATTTCGCCGATGGTGTCATTGACCTCGATGGCGACGGCCTCGGTGTCGGCCAGCAGCTCGAACGTGCCGATCTGCCGCGCGCGGCGGCCGGGGCGGCGGTCCGGGGTGATGAGGCTCGAGATATCGTAGGTCAGGTCGCTGAAGGTCGTGGTGGACAGCGCCTTGTCCGCGCGGCGCAGGGTCTGTGCGGTGCCCTCGACCATGGTCAACATCGTGGCATCGTTCTCGCTGCGCACGATGTAGGCGGTGCGCGCGGTGTAGATCACCTCGCGGTCCTTCAGGCGGCGGTCCGACAGGAAGACGTCGCGCAGCTCGCCCTCGGGCGAAATCTCGCGGATGTAGAAGGTGACGCCCTTGGCCGGATGCAGGAAGGTGCCCTCGTGCAGCAGCCGGGCCGAGACCGAGCCCGAGATCTCGGCCTCGCGCTCGCGCAGCTGCCCGTAGGAGAGCGGCACCAGCACATGCGCCAGCACCGCCATCATCGCGCCGATGATCAGCCCGAACACCAGCACCGGGCGGGCCAGACGCCATGGCGAGTAACCGGTGGCCTGCACCACGGTCAGCTCCGAATCGTTGCTCGATCGGTTGATCACGTAGACCGAGGCCGCAAAGGCGGCGATGGGCAGCACGATGGCGATCACCGCGGGCAGGCTGAGCAGCGTGAATTCGATGAAGACGCTGCCCGAGTGGCCATCGGCGATCAGGTCACCGAACAGGCTTACCGCGCGGTTCACCCAGTAGACCATCACCAGAACCAGCGAGAAAAACCCGAACAGGACCATGAGCTGCGACAGCATGTATCTGTCGAATCTCTGCACTATTAATCCCCCGGCTTTCCTTTGGTGACGACCCTAGACCAACGCTCATCGCGGGAAAAGGTGCCTCTGGTCAACCCGATTGCGGGGCTCTAGGACTCTCGGACCAGAGACGGCAACAGGGGAGGCAGGCGGATGACGCAGCTGCGCAGATTCGAATTCTCGGCGGTGGACCTCGATGGGCTGGCGGAATGCTCCGGCAGGATGGCGCTGCTGATCAATGCCGAGGGCCGCATGAGCCCGGCTGCGCGGCGTCTCAACCGGCTGACGAAGGGCGCGCTGGCGCGTGTTCTGGCCTCGGATCGCTGGCAAAAGGCGAAAACCGGCGAGATGGTGACGCTGACCTATCCCGCCGGGCTGGCGGTCGAGGCGCTGGACGTGGTGAAACTCGAGCGCCGCGGAACCGCTGCCGAGGCGCGCAGCGCGGGTGCCGCGCTGGCGGTGGCCACAGGCACCATGGCGCTGACCGTTGTCGCGGAAAGCACCGCGCGGCTGCCGCATTTGGCGCTGGGTCTGGCGCTGCGGGGGCACGCGGTGGTCAATCACAAGTCCGAGAGTTCCGAAGCGCCGGCGACCGCGACCATCCTTTGTGCCAAGCCCGATGAGACCAGCAAGGCCGCGGCCTCGCTGCTGGCGGTGGGCGAGGGAGTCGCCTTCACCCGCGATCTGGTGAGCGAGCCCGCCAACGTGCTGACCACCGAGGAGTTCGCGGGCCGGCTTCAGGAGTTGACCGCGCTCGGGATCGAGGTCGAGGTGCTCGAAGAGGCCCGCATGGCCGAGCTTGGCATGAACGCGCTGCTGGCCGTGGGGCAGGGCTCTGCCGCGCCGTCGAAGATGGTGGTCATGCGCTGGAAGGGGGCCGAGGGCGATCCGCTGGCGCTGGTCGGCAAGGGCGTGGTCTTCGACACCGGCGGCATCTCGCTGAAGCCGGGTCCGGGAATGGAAGACATGACCATGGACATGGGCGGCGCGGGCACCGTCGCGGGCGTGATGAAGGCGCTGGCGCTGCGCAAGGCCAAGGCGCATGTGGTGGGGCTTGTCGGTCTGGTCGAGAACATGCCCTCGGGCACGGCGATGCGTCCCGGCGACATCGTGGCGTCGATGAAGGGCGACACGATCGAGATCCTCAACACCGACGCCGAGGGGCGGCTCGTACTCTGCGACGTGCTGTGGTACGCGCAGCAACACGTGAAGCCCATCGCGATGGTCGATCTCGCGACCCTGACCGGGGCCTGCATCGTGGCGCTGGGGCACGAGAACGCGGCGGTCTACGCCAATGATGACGGGTTTGCCGACGCCTTCCTCAAGGCCGCGAAGGCCGAGGGCGAGGGCGCCTGGCGGATGCCACTGGGACAGGCCTATGACGATATGCTGAAGTCGCCGCTGGCAGATATGAAAAACATCGGCGGGCGGCCCGCGGGCTCGATCACCGCGGCGCAGTTCCTCAAACGCTTCGTGAAAGACGACATGCCGTGGATCCATCTGGACATCGCCGGCGTTGCAAAGCTGAAGTCGGCCTCGCTGCTGGCACCCGCCGGGGCCACCGGCTGGGGGGTCCTGTCGCTCGACCGTCTTATCCGTGACCGTTTCGAGAGCAAGGACGGCTGAGGCATGATCGTTCCCGCGCTGCGCTATCGTGACACCGAGGCGATGCTCGCCTTCCTGACCGGGGCTCTCGGGTTCCGGGACCATGCGGTCTATCGCGATGCGGAGGGTGGAATCCTCCATGCCGAGCTGAAGCTTGGCGACGGGATCATCATGTTCGGCCCGGCAGCGCACAACAACGACTTCGGCAGGCTGATCGTCTCGCCCGAGGCAGCGGGCGGCGTCACCGGCACGATCTATGTGGTGGTCTCCAACGTGGCGGGGCATTACGCCCGTGCCGTGGCGGCAGGCGCCGAGGTCGTGCTGCCTTTGGAAGAGCAGCCCTATGGCGGGCAGAGCTATACGGTGCGCGATCCCGAGGGGCAGATCTGGACCTTCGGCGAGTACCATCCCGAGGCCGATCACGGCGAAACCGAGGAGGGCTGAGGCCATGGGTGTCGCGATGTTTTATCATCTCACGCAGCGGCCGGTCGAGGAAACCCTCTCGATGCTGCTGGAAAAATCCCTCGCGGCGGGCTGGCGTGTCGCGGTGCGCGGCGGCGACCCGCGGCGGCTGGACTGGCTGGACGAGCGCCTGTGGCTGGGCCCAGAGGACGGTTTCCTGCCGCATGGCCGGGCCGGGGGTCCGCATGACGCGGATCAGCCGGTGCTGCTGACCGAGCGGGCGGATCTGCCCAACAGCCCCAGCTGCCTGATGTCGGTGGACGGCGCGGCGGTCTCCGCCGAAGACGTTGGCGCGATGGAGCGGGTCTGCATCCTTTTCGACGGAATGGATCCGCAGGCGCTCGACGTTGCGCGCGGTCAGTGGAAGGCGCTGACCGGCGCTGGAATCGCCGCGCAATACTGGTCCGAGGAAAGTGGGCGCTGGGAGAAGAAAGCGGAATCCTGAGCGTGGCGCTTGTCGCGCTTTGGACACTGCTTGCCGGGGATTTACCCTTCGGAACTCGCGCTTAAGGTGATCATGTTTGACATTTGGGCAATTTTTCGCCCATCGTGAATGTAAGTGGGCGTGTTTCCATGCCCAGAAAAAAAATGAACAAATAAATAGAAAATTTCTTGAGAATAATGAGAGCAGTGTCGTCTCACTTACACAGATCGGCGGAAAATCACCTACATGGAAGCCGCAGGCCCGATGCCTCTGGCATGTTTTTCGGGGCTCGAGCCTGTCTTGTGCGGTCCTTGCCGCGCGAGGGTGAGGGTATACGAGTATCGGCCATTTCGGCATCGTCTTCCGTCGCCGCCGCAAGATTGGATCGTTTCGGTCTTGGGCGACGCAGGCACGATGCCGAAATGGCCATGTCTCATCCACGCCGTGCAATGCACATGCCGGGCCCCTGTGCCCCGGAGCGGCTCGTCCTCGGGCCGGTTTTTTGTGCGTCCGACAACAATTTCACGCGTTTTGCCCTTGCGTCATCCCGCCAAGTGGCTATCGGACTGATTTCATGACAACTCCTATCGAATACGGGCCGCTGCTCGATTGTCCTCTCTTCGAGGGGATGGGCCGCGAGCAAACCGAAGCCCTGCTTGGCGAGTGCATCGTCCAGCGCCATGAAGCGCCGACCGACATTCTGCGGCAGGGCGAGACCACGCCGTATATGTACCTCATCGCGAAGGGGCGGGTCGAAGTGATCTACCTCGACAAGCAGGGCAATGCCGCCGTCTTGCACGTTGCCGGGCCGGGCGAGGTGCTGGGAGAGGTCGAGGGGTTGTCCGGAACGACCTGTTCGTCGACCTGCCGCACCTTGCCGGACGCCGTGGTGCTGGCCTGTTCCTTCGAGCTGCTGCTGAAGCACATCCCGCCGGCGCTGTTGCTGCGCAACTCCGCGGCGATCATGCAGACCCGGCTGACCCGCGACAACGAGCTGCGGGCCATTGCGCAGTTCTTCTCGGTCGAGGAGCGGCTTTGCATGTACCTGCACCAGTTCACCACCGAGACCCATCGCGAGGCACGGCTGAGCCAGTCCTACCTGGCCTCTATGGTCGGCTGCTCGCGCCAGACGATCAACAAGCTGCTGGGCGACCTGCGGCGCGACGGCGTGATCGAGATTCGGCGCGGTGCCATCGCGGTGCTCGACCGCGACCGTCTGAAGATCGAGGTCTGAGGCTCAGCGCCGTTCGAGCACCATCTTGCCACCGGAGATTTCCAGCCGGTCGAAGCGCTGAAGGTAGCTCATTCCGAGCAGCGAGTTGTCCATCTCGCCGCCGTTGACGAAGGCCGGAAGGTTGCGGTCCTCGATCGCCCCCAGCGCGACCCGGTCGAGCCGGACCGGCGCGGTTTCCACCGCGCCGTTTGCCGTGCGGGCGCTGGCGTGAAAGGCCAGGTCGTCCGGGGTGATTCCGACGCGCTCGGCGTCCTGCCGGGTCAGCACCATGCCGGTTGCGCCGGTATCGACGACGAAATTCACCGGCGTGCCGTTGATCAAGAGCGTCATGTAATAATGCCCGTCCGGCGCGCGCGGCAGCTCGATCCGGCCCTGATCGGCAAAGACCGACTGCTGCGGTGCCACCGTGTGGCGGATGTCGTCCCACAGGCCGATCGCGGCGATCACCGCCAGGAAGATCAGCCCCCAGGCCGCGAGCTGCTGGAGTTTCTGCACCAGCCGTCCGCGGTGCTGCACGAACATCCACAGCACCAGCGCCGTGAGCAGCAGGCCGAGATAGCCGAGGCGGCCAATTTCAATGTCGGACAAATGCGTGCTCCCCTGGCTTCAAGAGCAATGTAGGGGCTTTGCCCGCATCCTGCTACTCTCAGCCGAAGACGCCGGACCAGTCGATCCCGCGGATGCCGTCGATGACGAATTGCACCGCCAGCGCCGCGAGCAGCATGCCGAAGAGCCGGGTGACCACCACGATGCCGACATGGCCGAGCGCGTGCTCGATCGGGCCGGCGACGAAGAAACAGGCGAGGGTCATCAGCAGCACGACCACCAGCACGCCAAGCACCATGGCGGTTTCGAGCGGGCCGCCGGACTGACCGACCAGCAGGATGATCGAGGCGATGGCGCCGGGGCCGGCGATCAGCGGGATTGCGATGGGGAAGATCGAGGGATCGGGCATGACCTCGTCCTCGACCTTGTCCTCGCGCCGCTTGGTGCGGCGCTCGAACAGCATGTCGAGCGCGGTGAGGAACAGCAGCAGCCCGCCCGAGATGCGGAAGGCCGACATCGAAATCCCGATGAAGCCCAGCACCGCCTCGCCGAAGAAGGCGAAGAGCATGAGGATCGCCAGCGCGGTGATGCAGGCCCGGATCCCGACGGCCCGCCGGTGCGGGGCATCGGCGCCCTGGGTCAGCGCGATGAAGACCGGGGTCAGCCCGATCGGGTCGATCACCACGAAGAGCGTGGCGAAGGCGCTGATGAGAAAGGCCATGTCCATGCGAAATGGCTAGGGCCTTTGGATGGGCCTGTCCAGCGAAGCCTTGCGTCTCAGCCGGCTTGTGCGATCTCGAGCTTCTCCATCGCCGCTTCCCACAGCGCCTCGGCGCGGTGCAGCCCGTCCATGACCTCGGCGTACTTGCGGTTCCAGGTCTCCAGCTCACCGGCGCGGCTGGTCTCGTAGAGGTCCGGGTTGGCGAGCTTGGTGGCGAGCTTCTCGCGCATCTCCTCGATCTTGGCGACGCGCTCCTCGCATTTGCGCGCCTCGGAGCGCAGCGCGAGGATCTCGTCGCGGCTGGCGCGCTTGGGCTTCGCCGCCGCTTTCTCCGGCTTGCCCGGCTTTTCGGGCTTGTCCTGGGTCAGCAGCAGCTTGCGGTAGGCCTCGAGGTCATCCTCGTAGGGGGTGACCGTGCCGTCCTTGACCAGCCACAGCCGGTCGGCCACCAGTCCCAAGAGGTGCATGTCGTGCGAAACGAGGATCACCGCGCCGGAATAGGCGGTCAGCGCCTCGACCAGCGCCTCGCGGCTTTCGATGTCGAGGTGGTTGGTCGGCTCGTCGAGGATCAGCATGTGCGGCGCATCCAGCGTCGCCAGCAGCAGAGAGAGCCGCGCCTTCTGCCCGCCCGAGAGGCGGCCCACCTCGGTCTCGGCCTGGTTGGCGCCGAGCCCGAAGCCCGCGAGCTGCGCGCGCAGCTTCGAGGGGGCGGTGTCCGGGCGCTCGCGCTGCAGGTGCTGCAAGGGCGTTTCGTCGAGATGCAGCTCGTCGACCTGGTGCTGGGCGAAATAGCCGATGCGCAGCTTGGAGCTTGACGTCATCTTGCCGTCCATCAGCGCCAGCCGCCCGGAAAACAGCTTCGACAGCGTCGACTTGCCCTGGCCGTTGCGGCCGAGCAGCGCGATGCGGTCGTCCTGGTCGATGCGCAGCGAGAGCTTGCGCAGCACCACCTTGTCGCCGTAGCCGGTCGAGCCGTTCTCGATGGCGAGGATCGGAGGCGACAGCTCGTCGGGCTGCGGGAAGGTGAAGACGCGCTTCGCCGCCTCCTCGGGCGCGGTGATCCGCTCCATCTTCTCGAGCATCTTGACGCGCGCCTGCGCCTGCCGGGCCTTCGAGGCCTTGGCGCGGAAACGGTCGACGAAGCTTTGCAGGTGGGCGCGGCGCTCGTCCTGCTTCTTGGCCGCCGCCGCGAGCACGGCGCGGCGCTCGGCGCGGGTGCGCGCGAAGGTGTCGTAATTGCCCTGGTAGAGCACCAGCTTGCGCTCCTCGAGGTGCAGGATCGCCCCCACCGCGCGGTTGAGCAGGCCGCGGTCGTGGCTGATCACGATCACCGTGTGCGGGTAGCTCTGAAGATAGCTTTCCAGCCAGAGCGCCCCCTCGAGATCGAGGTAGTTGGTCGGCTCGTCGAGCAGCAGCAGGTCCGGCTGGGCAAAGAGCACGCCCGCGAGCGCCACGCGCATCCGCCAGCCGCCCGAGAAGTCCGAGCAGGGGCGCTGCTGCGCCACCTCGTCGAAACCGAGCCCCTTGAGGATGGTCGCGGCGCGCGCCTCGGCGGACCAGGCGTCGATGTCGGCGAGCCGGGTCTGGATGTCGGCGATGCGGTGCGGGTCGGTGGCGGTCTCGGCCTCGGCCATCAACGCGGCACGCTCGAGATCGCAGGCCAGCACCGTCTCGATCAGCGAGACATCCGAGGCCGGGGCCTCCTGTGCCACGCCGCCGATCTTGGCGCGGGCGGGCAGCTCGATCTCGCCGCCGTCGAGCGTCAGCTCGCCGCGGATGAGCCGGAAGAGCGTGGTCTTGCCCGCGCCATTGGGACCGACGAGGCCAACCTTGTGGCCCGCGGGAATCACGGCGGAGGCCTCCTCGAGCAGAGGGCGGCCTTCGACGGAATAGGAGATGTCTCGAATACTCAGCATGGCCCGCCCATAGCAGAGCCTTCGGGCGGGCAACATCCCCCTTCGCGCGCATATCGCCTTTGCCCACCGATCCTCTCGACCGCGATGCTGCGCCGTGCGTATTTGGGAAGAGAAGAAGCACGCCTCGGCCCGGATTCTTCTCTTCGAAAATACGCCGGGGGTGAATTGGCCTTTGGCCAAGAGAGGGCGGAGCCCCCTTTTTGCCTAGGGAAAAGGCACGAAGGGCGCTCGGGGTCTTCCCAATTCCTCAACCCCATGGTAACGCCCCGTCGAGAGAATACCGGCCGGGCCACCGCCCGGCCTTATGACATTGGAGAGACCAAAATGGCCGTCGAACGCACCCTGTCGATCATCAAGCCCGACGCAACCCGCCGCAACCTGACCGGCAAGATCAACGCCAAGTTCGAAGAAGCTGGTCTGCGCATCGTCGCGCAGAAGCGCATCCAGCTGACCCCGGCGCAGGCCGGCGAGTTCTACAAGGTGCACGCAGAGCGTCCGTTCTACGGCGAGCTGTGCGACTTCATGGCGTCCGAGCCGGTTGTCGTGCAGGTGCTCGAAGGCGAAGGCGCGATTGCCAAGAACCGCGAAGTGATGGGCGCCACCAACCCGGCAGACGCCGCTGCCGGCACCATCCGCGCAGAGTTCGCCGAGTCGGTCGGCGAGAACTCGGTGCACGGCTCGGACGCGCCGGAAACCGCCGCGGAAGAGATCGCCTACTTCTTCTCGGGCCTCGAGCTCGTCGGCTGAGCCTGAGGCTCGCCAAGGTCGAACGAAGGGCGCCCCGCGGGGCGCCCTTTTTTGTACGGCGTTCGGTGTGGGTGTTCAGGCCGCGGCGTCGATCGGCCGGTCCGGGGTCACCGCGGGGGCGCTGCCCGGCGTCGCCTGACGGCTTTCGAGCCAGCGCCGCAGCAGGGCCGCGTTGCGCGTATTGGCCCGGAAGCCGATGTCGAAGACATCACCGACCAGCGGGATGAGGCCCGCGACCCAGTCGGTCGCGAGGTTCGCACCCATCTGGCCGAGCAACACCTTGGGCGCGCCCATGCCATGGGCCTCCTTCACGATCCACAGCGCAGGGGCGAGAGCCAGCGTATCGCCAATGCCCGGCACGAGCCCGAACATTGCGTCCCAACCGAAGCGGATCCCGGTGAAGGGGATGCGGTAGGCGCGGTCCATGCGGCGGGCCTAGCGGTCGATCCTCTCGAGCCGCTGGAAGTCCGGGTGCAGGGTGTGAGGCTGTGCGCTCATGGCGATCACGCGTGCTGGCGGCTCGGGCCGGTGCGGGCGATTACCCAGACCGCGTGCACGATGCCCGGAATGTAGCCGAGGATGGTCAGCAGGATGTTGATCCAGAAGTGCTTGCCCAGACCCACCTGCAGGAACACGCCGAGCGGCGGCAGGAGGATGGCGAGGATGATGCGGATCAGGTCCATGTCGGTCTCCCATTGGGGTGAATGATGCGTTGGCGAACCAACTCGGAGACCGGGCCCGGAGTTCCCTTGGGGTCCGAGGCGTGACGTTTAGAGCGTTGTCACGGCGTTGAAAAATTGACCTATTTGCGCGGGCGACGCAGCGGGTCGATCACGCCGATCTCGTCGAGGATCGCCTCGATCCCCGCCAGCGGAGCGTCGCTTTTCCGCTCGGCGACCAGCGCGTCGAACCGGGCCCGGAGTTCTTCTTTCTCCTTGCCCCGTGCGTCGTTCCACGGGCGGCCCTGCAGCGCCATGTGCAGCACGTAGAAGCCGATGAAATGCGGCTTGGTGCCATGGGCCAGAAGGCGGCGGTAGGTCTCGTCGGCGCCGAGCGCGCGCAGGGTTTCAGCGTCCTCGATCCCCGCGCGCCTGCAGGCCGCTTCCACCGCGGGTCCGAGATTGCGGATGCTGGAGATCGGCGTGCCGGACATGGGGTCAGGCGGCCCTGGAGAGCGTGGCGGCAAAGCCGGTGAGGGTGGCGAGGGCCTCGGCGAACCTGTCGTCGGGGATGGTCAGTGCGACGCGCAGGAACCCGGTGGCGGAGGGGCCGAAGCTTTCGCCCGGCATCACCGCGATACGGTGGGTGTCGAGCAGCGCGTCCGCGAAGTCGATGCCCGAAAGGCCGGTCGCGCGGATGTCGAGGAAGAGGTACATCGCCCCGCCCGAGGGCAGGAGGCCCACCGCGCTTTGCCGGGCGAGGATGTCCTGCGCCAAGGCGCGGCGGCGGCGGAAGGGCTCGGCGACGCGCGGCTCAAGCGCCGGATCCGCGGTGAGCGCGTAGAGCGCCGCGTCCTGGATGTAGCCGGGCACGCCATAGGTGGTGTTGGTGGCCAGATCGATCAGCGCCGCAATGGCGGGTTCGGGGGCGATCAGCCAGCCGATGCGGCTGCCGGTCATCGCGTGGCTTTTCGACAGCGAGCCGATCACCATGGTGCGCCCCTCCATGCCGGGCAGCGCGCGGGGGCTGAGGTGTTCGCCCTCCCAGATCTGCGTGTCGTAGACCTCGTCGGAGATCAGCCAGAAATCCTCGTCGCGGGCGGCCCCGGCGAGGCCCTCCAGCGTGGCGCGCGGATAGATCGCGCCGGTCGGGTTGTTGGGCGAGTTGACCAGCAGCGCCGAGGCGCCGGTCTCGCGCGCCTTGCGGCGGACCTCGGCGGCATCCGGGAAGAAGCGGTGCTCCGGGCGGGTCTCGATGCTGTGCGGGATCGCCCCGGCGGCGCGGATTGTGCCGGGGTAGGTGACGTAATGCGGCTCGATCATCAGCGCGGCGTCGCCGGGGTTGCAGGCGGCCATATGGGCGGCAAAGAGCGCAGATTGCCCGCCCGGGGTCACCAGCACGTTGTCGCGGCTGGTGGCGACGCCGGTGCGCTCGGTCACGCGCGCGGCGATGGCGTCGCGCAGCGCCGGGATGCCGGGCACGATGGCATAGCCGGTGTGGCCCGCCGTGGCGGCGCGGTGCATCTCGGAGAGGATCGCCGGATCGGTGCGCTCGTCCGGCTCGCCGATGGTCAGCTCGGTCACCGGCACACCGGCGGCGCGCAGGGCGCGGGCCTTGTAGAAAATCTCCCAGCCGTCTCCGCCACCGGCGTTGAGGGAGGTGATGCGGCTGGACAGGGTCGGCATGGCGGGCTCCGCGAGATGTGTGTTGGGAGCGTTGTGCCAGAGCTCCGGAGGGGCGGCAAGAGTGCGGGTGCAAAGGCGGCAGCGCGCGGAGCTGAAGCGGTTTATTATTGAATATAAACAGATGTTTACCTTCGTACGTTCGGGCGGGTAATCTTGACTTTGCGGACGGTTCCGGGTAGCTTTTCCTGATGCTGGACGAAATGGGCAGGCGGCCCCGGGGTGACCCCGGCGGCCGCTTTTTCGTTCCGCACGCATGCGTCCCGACGTCGGCGTTCAGATCGGCGCGGCCGCCTGCGAGGCACTCTCTACAGGCAAGACCATACAGGCAAGAAAGGTATCGAGCGATGATCCTCATCCATCTCGAAGAAGAGCTGACCCGTCTTGAAGAAGAGCGGGAGCAGCTGGCCGACATGCTGCGGCATCTCGGCAACGACATGCGGCGCCTGCGCGACCGCTTCGACGAAGACGGAACCCTGGACAAACCCGAGACCTCCAAGGCAGCGGCGGACCTGCGCTACTGGCTGAAGGTCGCCCATGAAACGGAGGCACAGATCAGACATGTCAGACGCAAGCAGAAGGGAATTGCCGGAGACTGGGCGCTCGATCTCGAGCGCGCACGGGTTGAGGTCGGCTGCCGCATGGCTCGCCTCCGCCGGTGCTGCGGTGCAGGAGAGCTTCCTGAATGAACTGTCGGAGGGGGAGCGCCTGGCGCTCCCCTTTCTGTTCGAGTTCTGGGCGTTGGAGCACCAGCTGCCGCCCGAAGGGAACTGGCGCAGCTGGGTGATCATGGGCGGGCGCGGCGCGGGCAAGACCCGGGCCGGGGCGGAATGGGTGCGCGCCATGGTGGAGGGCGCGCTGCCGCTCTCGCAGGGCCGCTGCAAGCGCGTGGCGCTGGTGGGAGAGACGCTCGACCAGGCGCGCGAGGTGATGGTGTTCGGTGACAGCGGCATCCTGGCCTGTTCGCCACCCGACCGGAGGCCGGACTGGAGCGCCACGCGGCGCTGCCTCACCTGGCCGAACGGGGCCGAGGCGATGGTGTTTTCCGCCCATGACCCCGAGGCGCTGCGCGGGCCGCAGTTCGATGCGGCCTGGGCCGACGAACTGGGCAAGTGGCGCAAGGCGCGCGAGACCTGGGACATGCTGCAATTCGCGCTGCGTCTTGGCGATCAGCCGCGCGCCTGCGTGACGACGACCCCGCGCAACATCGCCGTGCTGAAGGAGCTGCTGGAGCTGCAGAGCACCGTGGTGACGCGGGCCCCGACCGAGGCGAACCGGGCCAACCTCGCGGCCAGCTTCCTCGATGAGGTCCGGGCGCGCTACGGGGCCACGCGGCTGGCGCGGCAGGAACTGGACGGCGAGATGGTCTCGGACGTGGACGGCACGCTCTGGACGCAGGAGGTGCTTGAGCGCGCGCGGCTGCGCGAGATGCCGGGGCGGTTCGATCGTATCGTGGTCGCTGTGGACCCGCCTGCGGGGGATGGCGCTGGGTCGGACGCCTGCGGCATCGTGGTCTGCGGGGTGCTGTGTGACGGCCCGCCGCAGGGCTGGGAGGCCTTCGTGCTGGAGGATGCCTCGGTGCAGGGCATGGGCCCCACAGGCTGGGCACGTGCGACGGTCGAGGCCTACGAGCGCTGGCAGGCTGACCGGATCGTCGCGGAGGTGAACCAGGGGGGCGCCATGGTCGAGGCGGTGCTGCGGCAGGTGGCGCCTTCGGTGCCGCTGCGCAAGGTCACCGCCACGCGCGGCAAGGTGCTGCGCGCCGAGCCGGTGGCGGCGCTTTACGAGCAGGGGCGCATCGGCCATGCCCGGCGGTTCCACTTGCTGGAGGAGCAGATGGGATTGATGACCGGGGCTGGATTTCAGGGGCAGGGCTCGCCCGACCGGGTGGATGCGCTGGTCTGGGCACTGACCGAGCTTGTCACCGGGCCGTCGGAGAGCTGGCGCCGGCCTCGGCTGCGGGTGCTGTAGCGGCGGCGAAGGAGGGGGGCGCTGCCCCCCTCGGCCTGCGGCCTACCCCCCAAGCGTATTTGCAAAGAGAAGAAGGCTCTGCAGGCTCCCTTTGCTTCTTCTCTTTGAAAATACGCATGGCGCGATCCTGCCGCTCTGTGTCCCGCCTGTGGGAGGGCGCAGGTCGCGTCAGGGGGCTCCGGACGGGTGTTGCGGGACCGGCGCGCGGCGTGGGAGCGAATGGTTAACAGGACAGGTCTAATTTCTCTCTCAACGCGAACCGGGGCCGTGACGGCCTCGGACCGGAGACCAGCGAGGAGCGGGACATGGTGTTCGACTTTCTGCGGCGGGGAAGCGGGGCGGAAGAGCGCCCCGAGACCAAGGCGTCGGCCGCGGGCAGGCTGATTGCCGTCCAGGCGTCCGGTCGCGTGGCCTGGTCGCCGCGCGATACCGGCTCGCTCACACGGCAGGGTTTCTCGGGCAACCCCGTGGGCTTTCGCGCGGTAAAGCTGATCGCCGAGGCCGCCGCGGCACTGCCCCTGGTGTTGCAGGATGCCGAGATGCGCTATGCGGCACATCCGATCCTGCGCCGCATCGCCGCGCCGAACCCGATGCAGGGCAAGGCGGAACTGCTTGAGGCGCTCTATGGCCAGCTGCTGCTGTCGGGAGATGGCTATCTCGAGGCGGTGGGCGGTGCAGGGGAGGTGCCGGCCGAGCTGCACGTGCTGCGCTCGGAACGCATGCGGCTGGTGCCGGGCGGGGACGGATGGCCGGTTGCCTATGACTACCAGGTGGACGGGCGCAGCCATCGCTACGACGTGCGCACAGAGCCGGCACCAATCTGCCACGTGAAGAGTTTCCATCCGCAGGACGATCACTACGGGCTCTCGCCGTTGCAACCCGCCGCGCAGGCGGTGGACGTTCACAACAGCGCCTCGCGGTGGTCCAAGGGGCTGCTCGACAATGCCGCGCGGCCCTCGGGGGCGATCGTCTGGAGCGGTGGCGACGGCCAGGGTGCCATGGCGCAGGACCAATACGAGCGTCTGGTCTCGGAGATGGAGAGCCTGCACCAGGGCGCGCGCAACGCCGGGCGGCCAATGCTGCTGGAAGGCGGCCTGGACTGGAAGCCCATGGGGTTCTCGCCCTCGGATATGGAGTTCCGCCAGACCAAGGAGGCGGCGGCACGGGAGATTGCCATAGCCTTCGGCGTGCCGCCGATGTTGCTGGGGATCCCCGGCGATGCCACCTACGCAAACTACCAGGAGGCCAACCGTGCCTTCTACCGGCTGACCGTCCTGCCGCTGGCGCAGCGGGTGAGCGCGGCGCTGGGCAGATGGCTGGCCGGGTTCACCGGCGAGGAGGTGGAGCTGATGCCCGACCTGGATTTGGTGCCGGCGCTCTCTGCCGAACGCGAGATGCATTGGCGCAGGGTCTCGGAAGCGGCCTTTCTGACCACACCCGAGAAACGGCGGATGCTGGGACTGCCGCCGCTGGCCGAGGAGGGAACGGGTGATTGAGCGTGGCTCCGGGAGTGATCATGCGCGCGGGCTGGCCTATGAGCCCTTCGCCTGCGCCCCGGCGCTGAGGCTCGAGGCGCACGAACGGCTGAGCGCCTTGCAGACCTCCGCGCTCGAGGATCGGCTCGCGCGGCTGGAAGTGGTGCTTGAACGGCTGGAAAGGCGTCTGTGGCTGGCGGTTTACGGCGTCGCGGCAGGGCTGCTGGCACAGGCGTTGCAGGGGCTGATCACCATGACCCCATGACGGGGTGACAGCGAAGGGAGCTGCCGATGGAACTCGAACATAAGTTCTGCCGCCTGGGCGGGGAAATCACCGCCGAGGCCACCCTCGCGGAGGGAACACGGATCGAGGGCTATGCCTTGTTGTTCGGCAATCCCGATCAGGGGGGAGATATCGTGATGCCGGGGGCCTATGCCGCCTCGCTCAAACGGCTCGCCGCCGAGGGGCGCGCGGTGCGGATGCTCTGGCAACATGATCCCGCACAACCCATCGGAATCTGGGACGAGGTGTCCGAAGACGCGCGCGGCCTGCGGGTCAAGGGGCGGCTGCTGGAGACGGTGGCAAGGGGCCGCGAGGCGGCGGCTCTCATCGCCGCGGGGGCCATTGACGGGCTCTCCATCGGGTATCGGACCGTTGCGGCGGTGAAGGATCGCGAGGGGCGCAGGCTTCTCAGGGAACTGGAACTCTGGGAGGTGTCGCTTGTCACCTTTCCGATGCTTCCCAGTGCGCGGGTGGCGGCGAAGGGAGAAAGCCCCGAGCCGGACATGCTGCGTGAACTGGCGCTGGCCATTGATGCCGCGCGCCTCGATCTGGCGGGCGACTGACGCGCGCCTTCAACACGGGACCGAGCTGATGAGCACAACCGAGAGTCTCTCTCGGACCGGGGAGGACTTGTCCCCGGTCGCCCGAGTGGGCGCCGCGATGGCGGGGCTGACTGCGGACATCAGGGCCATGCGGGCCGACCTTCATGCGAAACTGGACACATACGAAGAGCGATTGACCATGCTGGACACGAAGACTTCGCTTGCCGCGGCACGCCCGGCGCTGGGCACCATGGCCGAACTGGACCTGCCGCATCGCAAGGCGTTCAACGCCTATCTGCGCACAGGAGACGACGACGGGCTGCGCGGGCTGGTGCTTGAGGGCAAGGCGCTCTCGACGACCGTCGCTGCGGATGGCGGCTATCTGGTCGACCCGGCGACATCGGAATCGGTGCGCTCGGTGCTCGAGAGCGGCGCCTCGATCCGGGCTGTCGCCGCCGTGGTGACCGTCGAGGCTGCGTCCTACGACGTGCTCGTTGACCAGGGCGACACCGGCGCGGGCTGGGCCGACGAGGTGGCCGAGACCGGCGAGAGCGAAACGCCGACCATCGACCGCATCCAGATCAAGCTGCACGAGCTTTCGGCCATGCCCAAGGCCTCGCAGCGGCTGCTGGACGATGTCGCCTTCGATCTCGAGGCCTGGCTGGCGGGGCGCATCGCGGACCGTTTCGCGCGCGCAGAGGCCGCGGCCTTCATCACCGGCGACGGCATCGACAAGCCGATGGGCATCCTGTCGCACGACATGATCGACAATGCGCTTTGGGAGTGGGGCAACCTCGGCTACGTGCCCTCGGGGGCGGTGGCCGGGATCGGCGACGGCGATGCGATCATCGATCTGGTCTACGCGCTGGGCGCCGAGTACCGGGCCAAGGGCTGCTTCGTGATGAATTCGAAGACCGCGGGGTCGCTTCGCAAGCTCAAGGACGCGGACGGGCGGCACCTGTGGTCGGACGGGCTGGCGGCGGGCCAGCCGGCGCGGCTGCTGGGCTACCCGGTGCTGATCGCCGAGGACATGCCGGATATTGCCGCTGACGCATATCCCATCGCTTTCGGCGACTTTGGCGCGGGCTACACCATCGCCGAACGTCCGGACCTGCGTGTGCTGCGTGATCCGTTCAGCGCCAAGCCGCATGTGCTGTTCTATGCCACCAAGCGCGTTGGCGGGGATGTCAGCGATTTCGCTGCAATCAAGCTGCTGCGCTGCGCCACCAGCTGAGCAGGTGAATGAAGGCGGCGGGCACGATGTCCGCCGCCGTGCAGCCGCAGCGACAAGCGGAGAGACCTTCATGATGGTGATCGAAGAAACCCAGGTGCCGGACGCGATCCTGCCAGTCGCGGCGCTGAAGCGTCAGCTGCGCATGGGCAGCGGCTTCGCCGAGGACGGATTGCAGGATGATGTTCTGCATTCGTTCTTGCGTGCGGCGCTCGCGGCGATCGAGGCGCGCACCGGCAAGGCGTTGCTGACGCGCGGCTTTCTGTGGACACAGAACCGCTGGCGCGACGACGAGGGGGCGGTCTTTCCACTCGCGCCCGTGGTCAGCGTGACGCAGATGACGGTCGTGGACCGTTATGGCGTGTCGCAGGACGTGCCCGCAGAGCGCTACCGGCTGGAACGCGATGCGATCACGCCCATGCTGCGTCCCCAGCGCGGCACGCTGCCAGAGATTCCGACCGGAGGGTCGGCCGAGATAAGGTTCAGCGCGGGCTACGCCGAGGAGTTCGACGGGTCGCCGCCGGACCTGGGGCAGGCGGTGCTGCTGCTGGCGGCGCATTACTACGAGTATCGGGACGAGACCGCCTTGAGCCAGGGCTGCATGCCCTTCGGTGTCAGCGCGCTAATCGCCCGCTACCGCCCGCTCCGGCTGGGGTTCTCGGCATGAAGACGGTCCGGCTGACGCAGAATCTGGTTCTCGAAACTCCATGGGAGGTGCCCGACGGCACCGGCGGCTTCGAAGCGGGCTGGCAGGTGCTGGGCACGCTCTGGGCGGAGCTGAGTCCACGCTCGGGGCGAGAAGTGCAGGGCGAGGCCGGGCCGGTGGCGCGCGGGCGCTACCGCATCACTGTGCGCGGTGCGCCCGTAGGGGCTTCGAGCCGTCCGGTGCCGGGTCAACGCTTCCGCTTGGGGGAGCGGGTCTTCGATATCCTGACGGTCAGTGAGCGGGATGTATCCGGGCGATACCTGGCCTGCGAGGCGCAGGAGGAGGTGGCGTCATGAGCTACGCGGTGTCCGGAGCACTTCAGGCGGCCATCTACGGGATTCTCAAGGATGATGCGACGCTGGCGGGGTTGGTGGGAGGGGCGATCTACGACGCGCCACCTTCGGGAACCTTGCCGGAGCTATACGTCACCCTGGGGGCCGAGCAGGTGCGCGCGGCCTCGGACGGAACGGCTTCGGGGGCCTGGCACGACCTGACTGTCGCCGTCGTGACCGGGGCGTCGGGCTTCTCGGCGGCCAAGGCTGTGGCCGCCGCGGTGTCAGACCTGCTGCACGAGGCCGACCTCGGGCTGAGCCGCGGTCGCTTGGTGAGCCTGCGTTTCCGCCGCGCCGCGGCGCGACGGGAGAGCGGCGGGCTGCGCCGCATCGACATGACATTCCGCGCGCGCGTCGAAGACGCGTGAGGCGACACAGCAAGGAGGACGCATCATGGGTGCGCAAAACGGCAAGGACCTTCTGATCAAGCTAGACCTTACGGGCGACGGGCAATTCGAGACCCTGGCGGGGCTGCGCGCCACGCGGGTCAGCTTCAACGCCGAAACCGTCGATGTCACCTCGCTTGAAAGCACCGGCGGCTGGCGAGAACTGCTCGCGGGAGCCGGCGTGAAATCGGCCAACCTTTCGGGCTCGGGCGTGTTCCGGGACGCAAGCACGGACGAACGGGCGCGGCAGATATTCTTCGACGGCGAGACCCCTGACTTCCAGGTGATCATCCCCGATTTCGGAACGGTCGAGGGCCCGTTCCAGCTGACCTCGATCGACTACGCGGGCAGCCATGACGGCGAGGCGACCTACGAGATCGCACTCGCCTCGGCCGGGGCCCTGAGCTTCGTGCCGGCGCCGGGGGCGTAAATGGTGAATCCCTGGCGCGGCGAGGTGGAACTGGTGCTGGACGGCGAGCGGCGGCTCATGCGGCTGACGCTCGGCGCGCTTGCCGAGCTTGAAGCGACGCTGGACGAGGGCTCGCTTGTCGATCTGGTGCACCGCTTCGAGGGCGGGGCCTGTTCCAGCCGCGACGTGCTGGCGCTGATCGTGGCGGGGCTCCGGGGCGGCGGATGGCGGGGCTCGGCGGCGGATTTGGTGAGCGCGGAGATCGCCGGCGGACCGGTCGCGGCGGCGCGGGCAGCGGCGGAGTTGCTGGCGCGTGCCTTCGCCTTGCCGGGGGATGCGAGATGACCGGCTTTGACTGGCCCGCATTGCTGCGCACGGGCCTGTGTGGACTCGGGCTGCGCCCAGAGGAGTTCTGGCTGCTCACCCCGGCCGAACTGCGACTGATGCTGGGTGAGGAAAGCGGCGCGCGTCCGATGGGGCGGGCACGGCTTGAGGAGTTGATCGCGGCCTTCCCGGACGCGACTGCAGGAGAACGCAGATGATCGAGACAGACGGGTTCGACGACCTGGAGCGCGCGCTTCAGGAGCTCGAAGGCGGGCTTGGCGGCGCGGCCGCCATGGTCTCCGGGTTCGATGCCGAGTTGAAGCGCATCCACCAGACCTTCTCGGACACCGGGCGCGGGGTCTCGAAACTCGAAGGCACGCTCAGCAGGGGCCTGGCAAGGGCTTTCGATGGCGTCGTGTTCGACGGGATGCGTGCCTCTGAGGCGCTGGAGCGGGTGGCGCGCGGGGTCATCGACAGCGCCTATCGCGCCGCCGTAAGGCCGGTGACCGACCAGCTAGGCGGCGCGCTCACGGCAGGAATGACGCAGCTTTTCGGGGCGTTTTCACCCTTCGCGCAAGGAGGTGCCTTTGCGCAGGGACGGGTCGTGCCCTTTGCCAGCGGCGGCGTGGTCAGCGCGCCGGTCCGCTTTCCCATGCGCGGCGGCACCGGGCTGATGGGCGAGGCCGGGCCGGAGGCAATCCTGCCGCTTTCGCGCGGGGCGGACGGTCGACTTGGGGTCCGTGCTTCGGCGGGGCGGGCGCCGGTCAGCGTGGTGATGAACATCCAAACGCCCGACCTTCAGGGCTTCCAGCGCAGCCGGTCGCAGATCGCCGCGCAGATGAGCCGGGCGTTGAGCCAGGGCGCACGCAACCGCTGAGGTGCCAAGATGAGCTTCCACGAGACACGCTTTCCCGCTGATCTGAGCTTCGGGGCCATGGGGGGACCCGAGCGGCGCACCGATGTGGTGGAACTCAGTTCCGGCCACGAGGAGCGCAACACGCCCTGGGCTGACTCGCGGCGGCGCTTCGATGCCGGGCTTGGGCTGCGCTCGCTCGACGACATCGCGCAGCTGCTGGCCTTTTTCGAGGCGCGGCGCGGCCAGCTCCATGGCTTCCGCTGGAAGGACTGGTCGGATTTCAAATCGTGCCCGCCTTCGGGCACCGTTGCGGCGATCGATCAGGTGATCGCGCATGGCGACGGGGCACGCCGGGTGTTTCAGCTGACCAAGACCTACCGCTCGGGCAGTGCCAGCTACGCACGGCCGATCACCAAGCCGGTGGCGGGCACGGTGCTCGCGGCGGTGCAGGATGTCGAGATGCAGGAGGGGGTGCATTTCGAAATCGACTGCAGCACCGGGCTTGTGACCTTTGCCGAGCCGCCGCTCGCCGGCGTCGAGGTCAGCGCGGGCTTCGAGTTCGACGTGCCGGTGCGTTTCGACACCGACCGGATTAGCGTCTCAGTGGCGAGTTTCCAGGCCGGACAGGTGCCCGACGTGCCGGTGGTGGAGCTGCGGGTCTGATGGGGGCTTCGGATCTTCACGCGCATCTCGCGGGCGGGCCGACCACGGTGGCGCGCTGCTGGGCGCTGACACGGGCGGATGGCACGCGTCTGGGGTTCACCGACCACGACCGCGATCTCAGCTTCGACGGGCTGCTGTTCCGCGCGGGCACCGGGATGAGCGCTTTGGCTCTGCAACAGGTCACCGGGCTGTCGGTGGACAACACCGAGGCGATGGGCGCGCTCTCGGATGCCGCCCTGTGTGACGCGGACATTGAAGCCGGCCGTTTCGACGGGGCCGCGCTGACGGCCTGGCTGGTGAACTGGGCGGATGTGGCGCAACGGCAGCTGATGTTCCGGGGCACGATCGGGGAAATTCGCCGCGGCGACGGCGCTTTCCACGTCGAACTGCGGGGGCTCACCGAGGCGCTGAACCTGCCGCGCGGGCGGGTCTACCAGAAACCCTGTTCGGCGGTACTTGGCGATCGCGGCTGCGGCTTCGATCTTGCGACGCCGGGTTATGTCCACTCTGCGGTGGTGCTGGCGGTTACAGAGAGCCGGCGGTTCGACCTGGGGCCGATGCCGGGTTTCGAGGAGGGCTGGTTCACCCGCGGGCGGCTTGACATGCAGAGCGGCGCGGGTGCCGGGCTGGGCACGGCGATAAAGCGCGACCGCACGGTCGACGGTGTCCGGGTGATCGAGCTCTGGGAGCCGCTGCGGGCCGCGCTGGCGCCGGGCGATATCTGCCGGATCACGGCCGGTTGCGACAAACGGCTCGAGACATGCCGCTTCAAGTTCGACAACCTGATCAACTTCCAGGGCTTCCCCGATATTCCCGAGGACGACTGGATGCTGGTGCATGCGAGCCGTGCCGCGGTGACAGACGGCGGGTCGCGGCGATGAGCGGGGCAGCTATCGTCGGCGCGGCGAGGCAGTGGATTGGCACGCCTTACCTGCATCAGGCCTCGGTGCGCGGCGCGGGCTGCGACTGCCTCGGGCTGCTGCGCGGAGTCTGGCGCGAGGTGATCGGGGCAGAGCCCGAGCCGGTGCCACCCTACAGCCGCGACTGGTCGGAACCGCAGGGCGACGAGGCGCTGCTGCGCGCGGCGCTGCGTCACCTGAGTGCCAAGGCGCTTCGTGACGAGGCTCCAGGGGACGTTCTGCTGTTCCGAATGCGGGAGGCGGCGGTGGCCAAGCATCTCGGGCTTCAGGCGCGGACCGGGGAGGCGGCCAGTTTTATCCATGCCTACAGCGGTCACAAGGTGACCGAAAGCGCACTGACCGCGCCCTGGCGCCGCCGCATCGTGGCGCGCTTTGCCTTTCCCAAGGAGCTAGACTGATGGCTACGATCCTGCTTTCGGCCGCTGGAGCGGCGCTTGGTAGCTCGGTTGGCGGTTCCGTTCTCGGCCTGTCCATGACCGCCGTTGGCCGGTTCATCGGCGCAGGGCTCGGGCGGGCGCTGGACCAGCGGTTGTTGGGCGCGGGCTCCGAGACGGTCGAGACCGGCCGGATCGAGCGCTTCCGTCTTGCCGGGTCGGGAGAGGGGGCGGCGGTGCCGCACGTTTGGGGCCGGATGCGCGTGGGCGCGCAGGTGATCTGGGCGACGGAGTTCACCGAACACATGCGTAAGAGCAAGGTGAGCAGCGGCGGCAAGGGCAGCCCCCGCAGCGAAACCACGGTGAAGAGCTACAGCTATTCGCTCAGCCTCGCGCTGGCGCTCTGCGAGGGCGAGATCACCGGTGTCGGCCGGGTCTGGGCGGATGGCGCGGAAATCGCTCCGCGTGATCTCAACATGCGCGTCTACACCGGGTGCCGCGAGCAGCTCCCCGACCCCAAGATCGAGGCGGTGGAAGGAGCGGGCAATGCACCGGCCTATCGCGGCACGGCCTATGTGGTGATCGAAGACCTGATGCTCGAGCGCTTCGGCAACCGCGTGCCGCAGTTCAGTTTCGAGGTCACCCGTCCCGAGCTCGGGGACGCAGAGGACGTGCCGCGCGCTCTTCGCGGCGTGGCGATGATTCCGGGCACCGGTGAGTACGCGCTGGCGACGCAGCCGGTCTACCTTGAGTACGGCGGCGGGGCACGGGGGGCGGTGAACCTCAACACGCCCGCCGAGGTGCCGGATTTCCTCGTCTCCCTGAACCAGCTGCGCGACGAGCTGCCGGAGTGCCGTGCCGCGTCGCTGGTGGTGAGCTGGTTCGGCAGCGATCTGCGCTGTGGGACGTGCTCCATTCGACCGAAGGTGGAGCAGAGCGAGTGGGATTCGGCGCAGATGCCCTGGCGCGTCTCCGGGCTCGGACGCGACGGCGCGGAGCTTGTGCCGCAGCAGGGCGGTCGTCCGGTTTACGGCGGCACGCCCGCTGATGTCTCGGTGATCGAAGCGCTGCAGGAGATGGCGGCCCGCGGGTTGGACGTGGTGTTCTACCCGTTCGTGCTGATGGACCAGATGGCGGGCAACACGCTGACCGACCCCTGGACCGGCGCCGAGGGCCAGCCGGCGCTGCCCTGGCGCGGGAGGATCACCACCAGCCTCGCGCCCGGGCAGAGTGGCTCCCCGGACGGCAGCGCGGTGGCCGACGCCGAGGTCAGCGCCTTTTTCGGTACAGCCACGGCTGCGGATTTCTCGGTGGCGCCGGGCGCGGTGGTCTATGCAGGGCCCGAGGAATGGTCCTTCCGCCGTTTTATCCTGCACCAGGCGGCGCTCTGCGCGGCGGCGGGCGGCGTCACGGCCTTCTGCATCGGCTCGGAAATGCGTGCGCTGACCCAGATCCGGGGGGCCAGTGGTTTTCCTGCGGTGGCAGGGCTGCGGGCGCTGGCCGCCGAGTGCCGCGCGCTGCTGGGACCGGAGGTGAAGATCGGCTACGCGGCCGACTGGAGCGAGTATTTCGGCTTTCATCCGCAGGACGGTACGGGGGATGTCTATTTCCACCTCGATCCGCTGTGGAGCGATGCGCAGATCGATTTTATCGGCATCGACAACTACATGCCGCTCGCGGACTGGCGCGATGGCGACGATCATGCAGATGCGCATTGGGGGGCGATCTACAGCCCGGACTATCTCAAGGCGAACATCGAGGGCGGCGAGGGGTTTGACTGGTATTACCCCAGCCCCGAGGCGCGCGCGGCGCAGCGCCGCGCCCCGATCACCGATGGCGCGCATGGCGAGGATTGGGTCTACCGCTACAAGGACCTGCGGAGCTGGTGGTCGCGGCTGCACCATGAGCGGATCGCCGGTGTGCGCCAGGATGTGCCCACCGGCTGGCAACCGCAAAGCAAGCCGATCTGGTTCACCGAGCTTGGTTGCGCCGCCATCGACAAAGGTGCGAACCAGCCCAACAAGTTCCTCGATCCAAAAAGCTCTGAAAGTAAACTTCCGCATTACTCCAATGGTTTGCGTGACGAGCTTATGCAGCGCCAATACCTGCGCGCCGTCCATTCCTACTGGAACGATGCAGCCCACAATCCGGTCTCGGAGGTCTACGGCGCGCAAATGCTCGACATGTCGCGGGCGTTGGTCTGGGCCTGGGACGCGCGGCCTTACCCCTGGTTTCCGGGGCTGGGAGAGCTGTGGAGCGACGGGGCGAATTATCGGCGCGGGCATTGGTTGAACGGGCGTGCCTCGGCGCGGACGCTGGCCTCTGTGGTGGCAGAGATCTGCGTGGAGGCGGGATTGACCGGGGTGGATGTGAGCCAGGCCTGGGGGTGGGTGCGGGGTTACCACCTCGACCGGATGGGCGACGCACGTGCCGCGCTGCAACCGCTGCTGCTCGCGCATGGCGTCGATGCGGTCGAGCGCGACGGGATGCTGCGTTTCGTGCAGCGTCGTGGGCGGGCACCGGTCCGGCTCGATCCTGCGGAGTTGGTGCATGACCTGAGGGAAGAGGCCGATCTGCTGCACATCCGCGCCGCCGAGGCGGAAATGGCCGGGCGCCTGCGTCTGCGCTTCGTCGAAGCGGACGGCGATCATGGGATCACCGGAGAAGAGGTCGTGCTTCCCGACACGAAGAGCCAGGGCGTGGCCGAGACCGAACTGGCCATGGCGCTTACCCGTGCCGAGGGGCGCATGGTGCTCGAGCGCTGGCTGGCCGAGGCGCGCATCGCCCGCGACACCTTGCGCTTCGCGCTTCCGCTCTCGCAAATGGCGCTTGGCGCGGGCGATATCGTCGAGCTGCCCGCCGCTTCGGGGCCGCTGCGCGCGCGCATCGATCGGGTCGAGAGCGGCAGTCACCGGAAGATCGAGGCGGTGCGCATCGAACCCGACACCTACCTGCCCGCCGATATGGACGAGGGCGAGCCGCTGCTGCGTCCCTTCGCGGCACCGGTGCCGGTGGAGCCGCTCTTTCTCGACCTGCCGCTGCTGCACGGTTCCGAGATGGACCACGCGCCGCATCTGGCGGTGACGGCCTCGCCCTGGCCGGGCAGCGTGGCGGTCTATGACGCGGCCTCGGATGCGGACTACCTGCTCAACGACATCATCGCGGCGCGGGCGACGGTCGGGGTCACCGAGACGCCGCTCGCCGCCGCACCCGCGGGCCGCATCGACCGGGGTGCGCCGCTTCAGATCGTGCTGCGCTCGGGGGCATTGCAATCGGTCAGCGAGGACGCCTTGCTGGGCGGTGCGAACGTCCTGGCGATCAGCGATGGCGCGCCGGGCAATTGGGAACTGCTCCAATTTCGCGATGCCGAGCTGCTTGCGCCTGGGCGCTGGCTGGTCTCGCACCGGCTGCGCGGGCAAGCGGGCAGTGACGGGCTGATGCCAGAGGCCTGGCCGGCGGGATCCTGGGTGGTGCTGCTCGACGGCGCGCCGCAGCAGATCGCGCTGGCGCCGTCTCAGCGGCGGCAGGCCCGGCACTACCGCATCGGGCCGGCCAGGCGCGGCTACGACGATCCGTCCTACGTGCATCGGGTGCTGGCCTTCGACGGCAACGGGCTGCGCCCCTACCGACCGGCGCATCTGCGCGCGGCCCCGGCCAGCGGCTCGGCGCTGCGCCTGAGCTGGATCCGCCGCACGCGCATCGATGGCGACGACTGGGAATTGCCCGACGTGCCGCTCGCCGAGGAAAGCGAGCGCTACCTGATGCGCGTCCTTCAGGGCGGCGCGGTGCTGCGCGAGGCGTTCTGCACCGAGCCGCAGCTGGTCTACGATCCTGCGCAGGATAGCCTCTCGGGGGCGTTCGAGGTGCAGGTGGCGCAGGTCTCGGCGCGCTACGGGGCGGGTCCTTTCGCGCGGCTCACGCTCTTTGCCTGACAGCGGCTTCCGCAGGGTCTTCCATCTCTGCTCGCGATCCCCTAGATCACAGTTTTGCATGTCGACCCGCAGCGGCTATCTGCTAGAGTAGGCCGCAACCGACGGAGGACTCCCATGGCCAAGACCCGCGCCAAGATCGCCGAACTGGACCCAGTCTGGGCCCGCATCGTCCGCGAGGCCGAAGAGGTTGTCGCTGCCGAGCCACTGCTGGGCGGCTCGGTGCACATTTCGATCCTGCACCATCCGACCATCGAGCGGGCCTTGGCCTATCGCATCTCGCTCAAGCTGGCGAACGGCGAGATGTCCGAGCAGATCCTGCGCGAGATCTGCGACGAGGCCTATAGCTCCGATCCCTCGCTGGCGCTGAACGCGCGGGCCGATATCCAGGCCACCTTCGAGCGCGATCCGGCCTGCCACCGCTACCTGCAGCCGCTGCTCTACTTCAAAGGGTTTCAGGCGGTGCAAAGCCAGCGTGTCGCGCATTGGCTCTGGAACCAGGGCCGCCGCGACCTGTCGTATTTCTTCCAGATGCGCTCGTCCGAGGTGTTCGGCGTCGACATCCACCCGGCCGCGAAGATCGGCAAGGGCATCATGATCGACCACGCGCATTCTATCGTCATCGGCGAGACGGCGGTGGTCGGAGACGACGTGTCGATCCTGCATTCGGTGACGCTCGGCGGCACCGGGAAAGAGGACGAGGACCGTCACCCCAAGATCGGCAACGGCGTGCTGATCGGCGCCGGGGCGAAGGTGCTCGGCAACATCAAGGTGGGCGACCGCTCGCGGATCGCGGCGGGGTCCGTGGTGCTGGCCGAGGTGCCGCCCTGCAAGACCGTGGCCGGGGTTCCGGCGAAGATCGTCGGTGAGGCCGGCTGCGACCAGCCCTCGCGCTCGATGGATCAGAAGCTGACTGGCTGCAATTGCAGCGATTGAGACCGGGTGCTTCCCGGAAACGGAGCTTTCCCGAGAAATTCAAGAAGGCGCGGTCCGCAGGGACCGCGCCTTTTTGATGAAGCGTTGCCCAGGCCCCGGCTGCGGGGCGCAGGGCGCGGGTGATCAGGCTCCGGCGGCCATTGCCGGAAGTACGCGCCGCGCCCGGCTGCGGCCCTCCATCCAGGCCAGACCCAGCATGACGATGCCGCCCGCCGCCAGCGCCGCGCCGACCTGGCCGGTCGATCCCCAGCCGTGACCGGCGGCCAGCGCGCGCCCGGCAAGGAACGGCCCCAGCGCATTGGCGGCGTTGAAAGCGGCATGGTTGAGCGCCGCGGCCAGGGTCTGGGCCTCGCCAGCCACGTCCATCAGCCGCATCTGCAACGGAATGGCGAGGCTCGCCGTGGTGCCGAGCAGGAAGAGCGACAGGCCCATCATCAGCCAGTCGCCGACCACCGCGGTATAGAGCAGGCACATGGCGGTCATGCCGACCAGCAGCAACAGCGCGCCGCCGAGCCGCGACCAATCCGCCAGCCTCCCGGCAATCAGGTTGCCCAGCACCCCGCCGATGCCAAAGCCCGAAAGCGCCGCCGGGATCGCCCATGCAGGGGCGTTGGTGGCGTCGAGCATCGCAGCCGAGAAATAGGAATAGACCGCGAAAACCCCGCCAAAGCCGATCGCGCCAACCAGCAGCGTGCTCCAGACAGCGGGGTTGGCAAGCGCCGAGAGCTCGCGCAAGGGGCTCGGCATCGGGCCGCTCTGCACGTTCGGAGCCATCCGCGCAATCATCAGCGCCGAGGCGGCGGCGATCACGGTGGTGGCGACAAAGCAGAGACGCCAGCCGAAGATCTGCCCGACCGCACCAGCCAGCGGCACGCCGATGACATTGGCCAGCGTCAGCCCCATCAGCACCTGTGCAACGCCGCGCGCCTTGCGGCCCTCGGGCGAGAACTCGGCGGCAAAGAGCATCGAGATGCCGAGAAACGCCCCATGCGGCAGCCCTGCAAGGAAGCGTCCGACGATCAGCAGCGGCAGGTCGGGGGCCATCGCGCTCACCAGGTTGCCGAACCCGAAGAAGCAGATCAGCAGGATCAGCAGCAGCTTGCGCGGGATCATCGCGCCAAGCACCGCGAGCACCGGGGCGCCGACGACCACGCCAATGGCATAGGCGCTCACCGCATGGCCCGCATCGGGCTCGGTCACGCCAAGCTCGGCGGCGTAGTAGGGAAGCAGCCCCATCGCGGCGAACTCGGAGACGCCGATTGCAAAGGCGCCAAGCGCCAGCGAGAGAATCGTCAGCAGGCCCTGACGGTCTTGGGTAGCCATGTCTCAGCTCCGAGGGGAGGATGTGGGTCGGAAATCGGATTTCTGGAGCGCCCGAGCACGGAGGGGGTGACCCATCCGCCGCAGTGCAGCATGGCGCAATCGTATGCCGCGGATGCATCTTCGCAAGCGACGCTTGCGCAATCTCGTCATGCAGGCAGCGCATGACGCATGGCCCGAGGTCCGCGTGCAACCGCCCGATACGGAAGGGCATGACGGTGTAACGTTACGTCACGAGGCGGACAGCGACCCGGATTCTGCGAGCAATACGCGCGGAGGGTGTGGATAATTCCCTTTGGGGAGCATTGCCCAAGCGTCTGTAATTTTGGAGAAAAGTAATGTCGAGGACACATATTCTGGCGGTTCCGCTGTCGGTCCTTGCGCTCGCGGCACCCGCTGTCGCGCAGGAGCAGGCCGAAAAGCCGAACATCCTTGTGATCTGGGGCGACGACGTTGGCTGGTCCAACCTCTCGTCCTACGGGATGGGCACGATGGGCTACACGACGCCCAACATCGACCGCATCGCCATGGAGGGGGTTCGCTTCACCGACCATTACGCGCAGCCAAGCTGCACCGCTGGCCGGGCCGCCTTCATTACCGGCCAGTACCCGATCCGCTCCGGCATGACGACGGTGGGCCAGCCGGGCTCTGCGCTCGGGCTTCAGGCGGCCTCGCCGACGCTGGCGGAGGAGCTGAAGCAAATCGGCTACCGCACCGGCCATTTCGGCAAGAACCACCTCGGCGACCGCAACGAGCACCTGCCGACCGTGCACGGTTTCGACGAGTTCTTCGGCAACCTCTATCACCTCAACACCCAGGAGGAGGCAGAGCAGCGTGACTACCAGCGCTTTGGCGAGGCCTTCTCGGGGTCTCTCGAAGCCTATGAGGAGCAGTTCGGCACCCGCGGGGTGATCCACTCCTTTGCGTCCGAGACCGACGATCCCACCGAGCAGCCGCGCTTCGGCAAGATCGGCATGCAGACCATCGAGGACACCGGCCCGCTCACCCAGGAGCGGATGAAGATGTTCGACGAGGAAGAGGTGCTGCCGCTGGCGATCGACTTCATGTCCGCGGCCAAGGAGGCGGGCGAGCCCTTCTTCGTCTGGCTCAACACCAGCCGGATGCACCTCTACACGCGGCTCAACGACGAATGGCGCTACGCGGCCGAGGAATACACATCCGAGGCCGATCTTTACGGCTCGGGGATGCTGCAACATGACCACGATATCGGCATGGTTCTCGATTGGCTCGACGCGCAGGGGCTCTCCGACAACACCATCGTCTGGTACTCGACCGACAACGGGCCCGAGCACAACTCGTGGCCGCATGGCGGCACCACGCCGTTCCGCGGCGAGAAGATGACCACCTACGAGGGCGGTGTGCGCGTGCCGTCGATGGTGCGCTGGCCGGGACATCTCGAGGCCGGGACGATCCTCAACGGCATCCAGGGCCACCAGGACATGTTCACCTCGCTGGCTGCCGCCGCCGGGATCGAGGACGTGGCCGCCGAGGTCATGGAAGAGAAGCAGCAGTACATCGACGGGGTCAACAACCTGCCGTACTGGATGGGCGAAGAGGACCAGTCGGCCCGCAACAGCATCTTCTACTACTACGAGAGCAAGCTGACCGCTATCCGCATGGGGCCGTGGAAGTTCCACTTCTCCACCAAGGAGGACTATTACGACAGCCTGCAGGCGCGCACCGCGCCGCTGGTGTTCAACATCCGCATGGACCCCTTCGAGAGCTACAGCAGCACTGACGCCTACGGACACCTGATGCAGAAGGTGTCCTGGCTCATGCAGCCGATGAGCGTGCTCATGGGCCAGCACCTGCAGACCCTGGCGGAATATCCGCCGGTGCAGGGCGGGGCGTCCTTCGACATGTCGAATGTCGTGGCGGACTTCATGGAAAAGGCGATGCAGTAAACACTGCGTTGCGAACGAAGGCGGGGCGCGGTCCGGAGGGTCCGCGCCCTTTGCGGTCCGGGGCCGAAAGCGGGGCCGGGGGCCGGGCAAAGCAAAACGGCCCCACCTTGCAGTGGGGCCGTTCTTTGTTCCAGCGATGCGCCCGGATCAGGCGAGCATTACCATCGGGTTCTCGAGGTTGTCGGCAATCGCCTGCAGCAGCTCGGCCCCCAGCGCGCCGTCGATGACCCGGTGGTCGACCGAGAGCGTCACCGACATCACCGTCGCCACGGCGAGCTCGCCATCGGCACCCACGACCGGCTTCTTCACGCCCGCGCCCACGGCGAGGATCGCGCCATGCGGCGGGTTGATCACCGCGTCGAAGTTGTCGATGCCGTACATGCCGAGGTTGGAGATCGCGAAGCTGCCGCCGATGTACTCATGCGGTGCCAGCTTCTTGTTCCGGGCGCGGCCCGCGAGGTCCTTCATCTCTGCCGAGAGCGCCGAGAGCGACTTCATCTCGGCATCCTTCAGCACCGGGGTGAAGAGACCGCCTTCGATCGCCACGGCCACCGCCACGTCCGACGGCTTCAGCTTGAAGATGCGGTCGCCTGCCCAGACGGCATTGGCATCCGGCACCGACTGCAGCGCCAGGGCACAGGCCTTGATGACGAAGTCGTTGACCGAGAGCTTCACGCCGCGCGCTTCCAGCTGCTTGTTGAGCTGGCTGCGGAACTTCAGCAGCGCGTCGAGCTTGATGTCCTTGCGCAGGTAGAAGTGCGGGATGGTCTGCTTCGCCTCGGTGAGGCGGCTCGCCACCGTCTTGCGCATGCCGTCGAGCTTGACCTCTTCGATCTCGCGCCCCTCGTACATCTTGCGCACCGCGTCCGAGGACGGGCCCGAGGGCATCGCCGCGGCCTTCGGAGCCTCGGCTGCCTTGGTCTCGGCTGCTGCCGCCGGGGCGGCTGCCGCGCCGGGCTTGGCGGCCTCGACGTCGGCCTTCACGATGCGGCCGTGCGGGCCGGTGCCCTTGACCTGTGCAAGGTCGAGCCCCTTGTCCGCCGCGATGCGGCGGGCCAGCGGCGAGGCGAAGACGCGGCTGCCGTCGGCCGCCGCGGGGGCAGCCGGGGCAGGGGTCGCGGAGCCGGCTGCCGGGGTGGCCGCCGCTGCCTTGGCCTCTTCCGCCTTGGGCGCTTCGGCCTTCGCCTCGGCCTTGGGGGCCGAGGTGTCGATGTCATCGGCGCTCTCGCCCTCTTCGAGCAGGACCGCGATGGGGGTGTTCACCTTCACCCCTTCGCTGCCTTCCTCGATGAGGATCTTGCCGATCACGCCTTCGTCGACGGCTTCGAATTCCATCGTCGCCTTGTCGGTCTCGATCTCGGCGATGATGTCGCCCGAGCTGACCGTGTCGCCCTCTTTCACCAGCCACTTGGCCAGCGTGCCTTCCTCCATGGTGGGGGACAGCGCGGGCATCAGGATTTCCGTGGGCATGACGCTCTCCTTACCGGTAGGTGACTTGGCGGACGGCGTCGATCACCTCTGCAGTGGTGATCAGCGCGTGCTTCTCGAGGTTCGCCGCATAGGGCATCGGCACGTCCTTGCCGGTGCAGTTGATCACCGGGGCGTCGAGCCAGTCGAAGGCGTTCTGCATGATGTAGGCCGAGAGGTGGTTGCCGATGGAGCCCACCGGCCAGCCCTCTTCCACGGTCACGCAGCGGTTGGTCTTCTTCACCGACTCGATGACGGTGCCGTAGTCGATCGGGCGCAGGGTGCGCAGGTCGATGACCTCGGCCGAGATGCCGTCCTCGGCCAGCTTGTCCGCCGCTTCGAGCGCGTAGGTCATGCCGATGCCGAAGGACACGATGGTGACATCGGTGCCCTCGCGCCAGATCTTCGCCTTGCCGAAGGGCACGGTGAAATCGTCCATCACCGGCACCTCGAAGGAGCGGCCGTAGAGGATCTCGTTCTCGAGGAAGATCACCGGGTTCGGGTCACGGATGGCGCTCTTCAGCAGGCCCTTGGCGTCGGCTGCCGAATAGGGCATCGCCACCTTGAGGCCGGGCACCATCGCGTACCATGCGGCGTAATCCTGGGAGTGCTGCGCGCCGACGCGGGCGGCGGCGCCGTTCGGGCCGCGGAACACCATGGGCGCGCCCATCTGACCGCCGGACATGTAGAGCGTCTTGGCCGCCGAGTTGATGATCTGGTCGATCGCCTGCATGGCGAAGTTGAAGGTCATGAACTCGACGATGGGCTTGAGCCCGCCGAAGGCCGCGCCGACGCCGATGCCGGCAAAGCCGTGCTCGGTGATCGGCGTGTCGATGACGCGCTTGGAGCCGAATTCGTCGAGCAGGCCCTGGGTCACCTTGTAGGCGCCCTGGTACTCGGCAACTTCCTCGCCCATGACGAAGACGTTGGGATCGTTGCGCATTTCCTCGGCCATGGCGTCGCGGAGAGCTTCGCGCACGGTCTGGGTCTTCATCTCGGTGCCCTCGGGCCAGTCGGGCTCGACCGCCTTGGCCTTGGGGGTGGCGGGGGCAGAGGCGGGGGCCGCCTCGACCGGCGCTGCCGGGGCTTCTTCCGCGGCGGGCGCGGGGGCGGTGTCGCCACCCGAAGAGGTCTCGATCGACGAGGCGTCCTCGCCTTCCTCGACCAGCACGGCGATCGGGGTGTTGACCTTCACGCCCTCGGTGCCCTCGGCGATCAGCAGCTTGCCGACGATGCCCTCGTCGACCGCCTCGAATTCCATCGTCGCCTTGTCGGTCTCGATCTCGGCGAGGATGTCGCCCGAGCTCACGGTGTCACCCTCTTTGACCAGCCATTTGGCCAGCGTGCCCTCTTCCATGGTCGGCGAGAGCGCGGGCATGAGAATTTCGGTTGCCATATCCGTCTAGTCCTTCTGCCTCAGGCCTCTACCGCGTCGCCTTGCGGCACTTCGTCGGCGTAGATGTCGGTCCAGAGTTCCTCGAGCGCCGGCTCCGGGCTCTCCTTCGAGAACTCCGCCGAGGCGTTCACGATGTCCTTGATGTTCTTGTCGATCGCCTTGAGGTCGTCCTCGGTGGCATGCTTGCCCTGCAGCAGCAGGTCGCGCACGCTCTGGATCGGGTCACGCTCGTCGCGCATCTTCTGCACTTCCTCGCGGGTCCGGTACTTCGCCGGGTCCGACATCGAGTGGCCGCGGTAGCGGTAGGTCTTCACTTCGAGGATGTAGGGGCCCTTGCCGGCGCGGCAATGCGCCACGGCCTTCTCGCCGGCTTCCTTGACCGCCAGCACGTCCATGCCGTCGACCAGCTCGCCGGGGATGCCGTAGGGCGCGCCGCGGGTGTAGATTTCCTCGGTCGAGGTCGAGCGCTTCTGGGCGGTGCCCATGGCGTACTGGTTGTTCTCGATGACGAAGATCACCGGCAGCTTCCAGATCGAGGCCATGTTGAAGGTCTCGTAGACCTGGCCCTGGTTGGCCGCGCCGTCGCCGAAGTAGGCGAAGGTCACGCGGTCATTGCCGAGGTAGGCGTCGGCGAAGGCGAGGCCGGCGCCGAGCGGCACCTGCGCGCCGACGATGCCGTGGCCGCCGTAGAAATGCTTCTCGCGGCTGAACATGTGCATCGAGCCGCCCTTGCCCTTGGAGTAGCCGCCCTCGCGGCCGGTGAGCTCGGCCATCACCCCGTTCGGGTCCATGCCGCAGGCGAGCATGTGCCCGTGGTCGCGGTAGGAGGTGATGCGCTTGTCCCCCTCGCTGGCCGCGGCCTCGAGGCCGACGACAACGGCTTCCTGGCCGATGTAGAGGTGGCAGAACCCGCCGATGAGCCCCATGCCATACAGCTGACCCGCCTTCTCTTCGAAGCGGCGGATGAGCAGCATGTCATGATAGTATTGCTTGAGCTCCTCGGGCGAGACGTTCGGCTTGGCGGATGGTTTCCGGGCGGCCATGGGGACTCCTCCCAACTAGTTTAGTGTTAAACTTTCTTCCACAGTAAATCGCCCACGCCAGAGTGTCAAAGGGCCGGGACGGCTGTTTTGTCAAAAAATGGCGCGCGGCGACGCAGGGGCAAGCCGAAGGCGGAAGACCGCCGTTCGCGCGCCGTGCAGGCGCCGCGCCCGATGAGCCGGTGCCGCGGCGCGTATTTGGAAAGAGAAGAAGCGGCAGGCCTGGCCCGCGCGCTTCTTCTCTTCGAAAATACGCCGGGGGAGCACGGCGCGCAGCGGCGTGCGGGGGCGGAGCCCCTGCGGCGCAGGCAGGCGCGCGGCAAGGCCGGAAAGGAGGGGGGGAGCGCTGGCGCCGCGCTCAGCGCACGACGATCTCGTCCGAGCGGATCATGCCGAGCACGTCGCGCGCCTGCTGATCGAGCAGGTCGAGATCGAGATACTCGTCCGAGAGGCGCAGGGTGACGTTTTCCATATGCGCCACCTCGGTGTTGATCGAGGCAAGCTCCGAGGCGAGGCGGTCGGCCTCCACCTCGATCTCGGCGCGGCGGAAAAGCCCGTAATCGCCCTGCACGGCGGCAAAGGTGAAATAGCCCGACAGGCTGAGGGTGATCACCGCGAAAACAAGGCCGCCGAAGGCCGGTTTGCGTCTGCCTGTCATCTGCGTGGGTCCTGATGCCTGTCTGCCGTGTGCTCTGCTCGGCGCCGGGATCCCTCTTTGCGCGGGGATGCGTCCGACGTCGGGGAAACCCTGCCACAGCGCGGGACGCATGGAAATCCCCCGCGGCGATGCTTGCTGGAGTTTCTCTGCGATTGCCCGCTGATTGTGGCCGATCGGCCCGCCGAGCGGGCCGATCGGTTCGATGTGGTCAGCCGAGCGCGGCGACGCCGGGCAGGGTCTTGCCCTCCATCCACTCGAGGAAGGCGCCGCCGGCGGTGGAGATATAGGTGAAGTCGTCCGCGGCACCGGCCTTGTTCAGCGCCGCCACCGTGTCGCCGCCTCCGGCCACCGAGACCAGCTCGCCGCGCGCGGTGCGCTTGGCGGCGAATTTCGCCGCGGCATTGGTCGCCGCGTCGAAGGGGGCGATCTCGAAGGCACCGAGCGGGCCGTTCCAGATCAGCGTCTCGGCGCGGGCAATGGCCTGCTCGACATGGGCGACGCTCTCGGGGCCGGCGTCGAGGATCATCGCGTCGGCCGGGCAGCTTTCCGCGGGCACCACCTCAGAGGGCGCGTTCTCGCGGAATTCGCGCGCCACCACCACGTCGCGCGGCAGGATGATCTCGCAGCCCGCCGCGGCGGCCTTTTCGGCGATCTGCTTCGCGGTGCCGGTCATCTCGTGCTCGCAGAGCGATTTGCCCACGTCGACACCCTGGGCGGCGAGGAAGGTGTTGGCCATGCCGCCGCCGATCACCAGCATGTCGACCTTTTCCACGAGGTTGCCCAGCAGGTCGAGCTTGGTCGAGACCTTGGCGCCGCCGACCACCGCCAGCACCGGGCGCTTGGGCGCGCCGAGCGCGGCCTCGAGTGCCTCGAGCTCGGCCTGCATCAGGCGGCCGGCGCAGGACGGCAGCAGATGCGCCAGCGCCGCGGTCGAGGCATGGGCACGATGCGCCGCCGAGAAGGCGTCGTTGCAGTAGATGTCGCCGAGCGCCGCGTAGCGCTTGGCGAGCTCGGCGTCGTTCTTCTCTTCGCCGGGCTCGAAACGGGTGTTCTCCAGCAGCACGACCTGGCCCTCGGCGCAGGCGCCGATCACCGCGGCAGCCTCGTCCAGCGTGGCGAAGTTCACCGTCGTGCCAAAGGCGGCCTCGAGCGCGGGCACCAGCATCTTCAGCGACATCTCGGGCACGACGCTGCCCTTGGGGCGGCCGAAATGCGCCAGCAGCACGGGGGTGCCGCCGCGCGACAGGATATCCTGCACGGTGGGGGCCACGCGCTCGATCCGCGTCGCGTCGGTCACCACGCCGCCATCCACCGGCACGTTGATGTCGACACGGGTGAGCACGCGCTTGCCGGCCAGTTCCATGTCGTCGAGGGTCTTCCAGGCCATTTCGGTCCTCCTGATGTCTTGCTTGCGCAAAGGTCTGCCCCGAGCCGCGCGCAAGGTCAATGCGCCAGCCCCGGCGCCGCGGCGGACGCGGGACCGGCGCGCACCGGCGGGCGGCGGATCTTGGCATTCGCGCCCGGTCGGACTAAATCTCGCGCAAGTCACGCCATAGGGAGTATCGTCATGGCCGAGATCAAAGACCCGGAAAACACCATCCTCATCGAGCTGAAGGGCGGCACCGTCACCATCGAACTGCTGCCCGACGTGGCACCGCAGCACGCCGAGCGCATGAAGGAACTGGCGCGTGCGGGCGAATATGACAACGTCTGCTTCCACCGCGTGATCGACGGTTTCATGGCGCAGACCGGCGACGTCGAGCATGGCGACATGGAAGACGGCTTCAACCTGCGCCGCGCCGGCACCGGCGGCTCGCAGCTGCCCGACCTGCCCGCGGAATTCTCGCGCCTGCCGCATGACCGCGGCACGCTTGGCGCGGCGCGCTCGATGAACCCGAACTCGGCCAACTCGCAGTTCTTCATCAACTTCAAGGACAACCATTTCCTCAACGGCCAGTACACCGTCTACGGCCGCGTCATCGAGGGCATGGAGCATGTCGATGCGATCACCCGCGGCGAGCCGCCTGCCGAGCCCGACCGGATGATCTCGGTGAAGGTGGCATCCGATGCGTAAGCTGGCGCTGCTGCTGTCGGTGCTCGCCTCGCCCGCGTTGGCGGCGGGGCTTGACGTCGAGGTCGCGGGCGAGGGGGCCAATGGCACCTTCCACATCGAGCTCTATGACGATGTTGCCCCGCAGCACGCCGCACGGCTGACCGAGCTGGCCAAGTCGGGCGATTACGACGGGGTGTACTTCCACCGCGTGATCGAGGGCTTCATGGCGCAGACCGGCGACGTGCAGTTCGCGCGCGACGGCGGCGACATCCGCATGGCGGGCATGGGCGGCTCCGACCTGCCGGACCTGCCGGCGGAGTTCTCGGACAAGCCCTTCGCGCGCGGCGTGGTGGGCATGGCCCGCTCGCAGAATCCGGATTCGGCCAACTCGCAGTTCTTCATCATGTTTGCCGCGGCGCCGCATCTCAACGGCGACTATACCGCGGTGGGCGAGGTGACCTCGGGCATCGAGGTGATCGACGCGATCAAGCGCGGCACCGGGCCGAACGGCGCCGTGGTCGGCAAGCCCGACATGATGGTGAAGGTCACCCCGACCGAGTGAGGCGTGCGCCGGTCAGGGGCTCCGCCCCTCGGCGCTGCGCGCCTCACCCCGGCGTATTTCAAAAGAGAAGAAGGGCTGGCCGCCGTCAGGTGGCCAGCCCTTTCGGCAGGTGGCGGGCGAGCGGCGCAAGGGCGCGGCAGCGCAGCCATGTGCCGCCGAGCCGATGCGGCCGCGCGCCGGTGCCGAGCTTGAAACGGGTGACGCCGGGCGCGTCATCGTCGTTGAGAATGCCGAGATCGAGCTGATCGTGACCGCGCGCGGCCAGCCAGCGCATCGCCTCCCACAGCAGCAGGGGCATCGCGTTGGCGGCACGGCCCTGCGCTGTTGCGACGCCGGTGGTCCAGCTTGCCATGCGCCCATGGCGCAGCACCGCGATGGCGGCCACCGGGGTGCCGCCCTGCCGTGCCTCCCAGATCAGCGCGGCACCGGGGTTGGCCTTGGCGAAGGCGGCAAGGAAGGCCGGCGGCAGGTTGCGGTAGCGGCGCGCGCGCGCCTGGGCCGCCTCGGCACCCAGCAGCCAGTGCGCGCCCTGCAGGGGCATGCGGCGCAGCGCCAGATTTCCCCGCGCGCCGCGCGCCAGGCGGTTGCGCCATTTCTGCCGCAGCGCCGCGCGCATCTCCGTCTCCGGGCCGAGCGGCACCAGCGCCAGCGTGGCGGGGGTGAGCAGCGGCCAGAACCCCGCGCGGCGCAGCGCCGCGCCGGAGAGCCCGTCGGCGTTCAGCACCAAAGGCTCCGCCATGCGCCATTCGCGCAGCCAGCTCTCGGCATCCGCGGGCTGCGCCGCGACCGGGCCGCGCGAGAGCAGCGACACCGTCCCGACGAGCGGCAGGCGCCGCGTCTGGAGCTGCCAGCGCAGCGCCGCAGCGCCGGGCAGCATGTCCTCGCCGACCCGGCAGGTGATCCCCAGCACCGCGCAGGCACGGGCGTATTCCGGTGATTGCGGCAGGGGGAGGGGCAGGTCCGTCATGCTGCGCATTTACCACTCATAAGCTGAGCACGTGGTTAACTGCGGCCATGTCCGCTTCGCGCCGCCGCCCGCCCGTTCACGCCCCTCGGCCCCGCCCGACCCGCGCCGCGGCACTGCTCGTCGCGCTTGTCCTTTCCGTGCCCTTTGCCCTGCTCGCGCTCGCCGAGGCGTTGCTCTAGACCCCTTCTTCTAGGCGCAAATATCCCGGGGGAGCCCGCAGGGCGGGGGCGGAGCCCCCTCTGGCCGCGGCCTCCGGGCCGCGCCGAACAAACGTTGGCCCGAGGGGTCTTTCCCCCGCCGATCATCCGTGCAATAGGGACGTGCCAACCGATACCCTCCCAAGGAGCCGCCCCCATGGAGATTCGCGAGGCCTTTACCTTCGACGATGTTCTGCTGTTGCCCGCAGCATCCAGCGTTCTGCCGTCCACGGCCGACACGCGCACCCGCGTGACCAAGAGCATCGCGCTCAACATCCCGCTGCTGTCCTCGGCCATGGACACGGTCACCGAGGCGCGCATGGCGATCACCATGGCGCAGGCCGGTGGCATCGGGGTCATCCACAAGAACCTCGACGTCGAGCGCCAGGCGCAGGAAGTGCGCCGGGTGAAGCGCTTCGAGAGCGGCATCGTCTACAACCCTGTGACGCTCACCCCCGACCAGACGCTGGCCGACGCGCAGGCGCTGACCGAGCGCTACGGCTTTACCGGCTTCCCGGTGATCGATGACCAGCACCGCGTCGTCGGCATCGTCACCAACCGCGACATGCGCTTCGCGCAGAAGCCGGACACGCCGGTGCGGGTGATGATGACCTCGGAGAACCTCGCCATCCTGCGCGAGCCCGCCGACCGCGACGAGGCGATCAGCCTGATGAAGGCGCGCCGGATCGAGAAGCTGCTGGTCACCGACGCGCAGGGCAAGCTGACCGGGCTGCTGACCCTGAAGGACACCGAGAAGGCCGTGCTCAACCCCACCGCCTGCAAGGACGAGCTGGGCCGCCTGCGCGTGGCCGCGGCGACCGGCGTGGGCGATGCGGGCTTCGAGCGCACCTCGGCGCTGATCGACGCGGGCGTCGACATCGTGGTGATCGACACCGCCCACGGCCACAGCGCCGGGGTGATCGACGCCGTGGCCCGTGCCAAGGCGCTTTCGAACCAGGTGCAGGTCATTGCCGGCAACGTCGCGACCGGGGACGCCACCCGCGCGCTGATCGATGCCGGGGCCGATGCGGTCAAGGTCGGCATCGGGCCGGGCTCGATCTGCACCACGCGCATGGTCGCCGGGGTCGGCGTGCCGCAGCTCACCGCGATCATGGATTGCGCCAAGGCGGCGGGCGACGTGCCGATCATCGCGGATGGCGGCATCAAGTTCTCGGGCGATTTCGCCAAGGCCATCGCTGCCGGGGCGTCCTGCGCCATGGTCGGCAGCATGATCGCCGGCACCGACGAGAGTCCGGGCGAGGTGATCCTCTACCAGGGCCGCTCGTTCAAGGCCTATCGCGGCATGGGCAGCCTTGGCGCCATGGCGCGCGGCTCGGCCGACCGCTACTTCCAGAAGGATGCGGCGAGCGACAAGCTGGTCCCAGAGGGCATCGAGGGCCAGGTGCCCTACAAGGGCGCGGCCGGCGCGGTGATCCACCAGCTCGTCGGCGGCCTGCGCGCCGCCATGGGCTATACCGGCAATGCCACGGTCGAGGAGATGCGGCGCAACTGCCAGTTCGTGCGCATCACCAACGCCGGCCTGTCGGAGAGCCACGTGCACGACGTGCAGATCACCCGCGAGTCGCCGAACTACCGGATCGGTTGAGCGATGATCTTCTGAAAAACGAAAAGACCCGGGCGCTTTCCCGCTCGGGTCTTCTCGCGCACGAAGGGCTGGTCCTTCCCGGAGCCGGACAGTGCATCGGGGCCTTGGCTGATACAGACGCAGATGAACTGTCACGCGAACCGATGCGCCTGATGCGTTTCTCGGGGCGGCGCCGAGGTGCGGCGCATTTGCGCGCCGGAGTTTCGTCTGCGCCCTCGTCTGTGCCTTAGTTCGGCGCGACAAGGGGGCGTCAAGAATGGGCGAGATGTCGCCCTTTTCAGCGTGCTGACGGCGGTGGGACCCTCGCGCGGAAAGAATCCCACGGGGTCCCAAGGTCCTTCATCGGCGACGGCTTTGCCTTCTTGCCTGCCTTTTGCGCGGAGAGCATGGCTCAGGTTCCGCGCGGTCCGCCTTGGTGACATTCAAGCGCATCGCGCTGCGTCTATCGCGCAGCGGCTGCAGCGTGCCGTGCAGATCGACATGCGCTGCCGTCGCGAGACACCCTTGGACTGCCTCGGTCCCGCTGCTGTCTGGCCGTACGCCGGAAAATAGCGGCGGAGCAGGGGGGCGCTGCCCCCGCTTCGCCTGCGGCGAATTCACCCCCGGCGTATTTGCAAAGAGAAGAAGCCGCTGCGTGTCAGCGCTGCGCGTCGAGCCGGGCGCGGAGATGTTCGAGCACATGCACGCGGATCGCCGAGGCGAGCCCGGCGTCCACGCCGCGGCGGGTGTCGATCTCGGTGGCGAGCGCGTTCAGCGTCTTGCCCTCGGCCTCGGCGATGCGGCGGAATTCGTCCCAGAACGGCGCTTCCAGCGACACCGAGGTGCGGTGGCCGCGGATGGTGAGCGAATGTTTGATCGGGCGTCCGGTCATCGCTTGGGCGTCGGGTCGGGGGTGTCGCCCGCCTCCAGCCTGTGGCCGTCGAGATCGCGCGCGGTTTTTGCCGCCTCGGTCGCCTCACGCTGCTTTTCGGCCTTGCTCCGCCCGTGGCGCGCGGCGTTCTCATCGGCCTGCGCGCGCTTCTCGGCGCGGGCGCGATCCTTGCGGAACCGGTTGAGGTTGATGACATTGCTCATGGGGGCGGAGAATAGCGTGGCCGGCGCGGGCGGCAATGGGCCGGCGGCGGATTTCGGTGCGGCCCGCGCGTGTGGATGCCGCGCTTGGCCTTTGGGGGGATGGCGCGATCGGGGATGTGTCGCGGGCCGGGGCGGGCATCCACACGGGTGATACGCTGGCCATCGCAAAGCCCGTCGGTCGCTGCGCAAAAGAAAAGCGGGGCCGTGCGGGCCCCGCTTCTCGTGGTCTTCTTGCGAGGGCTCAGCCTTTCGGGCCGATCATGTCCTCGGGGCGCACGATGCGGTCGAAGGTTTCCTCGTCGACGAAGCCGAGCGCGATCGCCTCTTCCTTCAGCGTGGTGCCGTTCTTATGCGCGGTCTTGGCGACCTTGGTGGCGTTGTCGTAGCCGATGGTCGGGGCCAGCGCCGTCACCAGCATCAGCGATTCCTTCATCAGCTTGTCGATGCGCGCCACGTTCGCCTGGGTGCCGACGACCATGTTGTCGGTGAAGGCCGAGGCGCTGTCGCCGAGCAGCTGCATCGACTGCAGCACGTTGTAGCTCATCATCGGGTTGTAGACGTTGAGCTCGAAGTGACCCTGGCTGCCGGCGAAACCGACGGCGGCGTCATTGCCCATGACATGGGCGCAGACCATGGTCAGCGCCTCGGCCTGGGTCGGGTTGACCTTGCCGGGCATGATCGACGAGCCGGGCTCGTTCTCGGGCAGGATCAGCTCGCCGAGACCCGAGCGCGGGCCCGAGCCCAAGAGGCGCATGTCGTTGGCGATCTTGAACAGCGAGGCCGCCACGGTCTTCAGCGCGCCAGAGAACATGACCATCGCGTCATGCGCGGCGAGCGCCTCGAACTTGTTGGGGGCGGTGACGAAGGGCAGGTCGGTGATCTGCGCCATGTTGGCGGCAACCATCTCGGCCCAGCCCTTCTGGGTGTTGAGACCGGTGCCGACGGCGGTGCCGCCCTGCGCCAGCTCGTAGATGTCGCCAAGGCAGGCCTCGACGCGCTCGATGCCCTTTTTCACCTGGTGGGTGTAGCCGCCGAACTCCTGGCCCAGCGTCAGCGGGGTGGCGTCCTGCGTGTGGGTGCGGCCGATCTTGATGATGTCCTTGAACTCTTCGGACTTCGCCTCGAGCGCGGCGTGCAGCTTGCGCAGGCCGGGCAGCAGCACGTCGCGCGCCTGCATGGCGATGGCCACGTGCATGGCGGTCGGGAAGGTGTCGTTGGACGACTGGCCCATGTTGCAGTGGTCGTTGGGGTGCACGGGCTTCTTCGAGCCCATCTCGCCGCCCAGCATCTCGATGGCGCGGTTCGAGATCACCTCGTTCGCGTTCATGTTCGACTGGGTGCCCGAGCCGGTCTGCCAGACCACCAGCGGGAAGTTGTCGTCGAACTTGCCCTCGATGACCTCACCGGCGGCGGCGATGATCGCGTCGGCGACCTTGGCCTCCATCGTGCCCAGTTCCTTGTTGGCCATGGCGCAGGCCTGTTTCACCACGCCGAGCGCGCGGATAATCGGAACCGGCTGCTTCTCCCAGCCGATCGGGAAGTTCATGATCGACCGCTGGGTCTGGGCACCCCAGTACTTGTCGGCGGGAACCTCAAGCGGGCCGAAGCTGTCGGTCTCGGTGCGGGTGTTGGCCATCTGTGCCTCCTGCAAAGCATACCATTGTGTGCCGTTTAGCCGCGTCGCGTGCCGGGGGCAACGGGCAAGCGGCTGGCGAATGGGGTGTTAGCGCAGCGACACCGCGGAGATTTCGTTGGCTGTCGCAGTGAAAACGCAAACGCGCCGGGGCTGGAGGGCACCGGCGCGCGGATCGCGGAGCTTCGGGGCAGAGGCCCCGGCAGGTCACTTGCGGAAGGAATCGAGGCGGACCACCTCGGCGTCCTGCTTGACCGGTGCGCGGGGGCTGTCGTCCGGACCGCCCTCGGGCGGGGTCGGCTCGTCGTCGTCCTCATCCTCTTCCTCGTGCGTCTCGAAGCGCAGGCCGAATTCGACCGAGGGATCGACGAAGGTCTTGATCGAGTCGTAGGGGATGTAGAGCCGCTCCGGCGCGTCACCGAAGTTGAGCGTCACGGCGAAGCCGTCCTCGGTCACCTCGAGGTCTTCGTACCAGTGTTGCATGACCACGGTCATCTCGCCGGGGTAGCGGTCCGAGAGCCAGTCTGCCAGTTCCACGTCGGGATGCTGCGTGTCGAAGGTTATGAAGAAGTGGTGGTCTCCGGGAAGGCCAGTCTCCTGAACCCCTACCAGCACGTCGTTGATGAGCCCGCGCATGGCGCGGTGCATGAGATTGCCATAGTCGATGCCGCCGGGCATTGGCTGCTCCTCGTCGCTTTCGTTTCACCATATTAGATTTGGCGGCGAGGAAAAGGGGACATGGCGGAAAAATACCGTGCTGCGGCATATTCGTGGAAAGTTAAATTTTAATAAAGACTTACTGCGTATGAGGAGAGTGCCGTGACGGCAAGGGTCAGCGGTACCGAACGGCGCAGCGGACCCAACAACAGCGCCGCAAGAAGCGTGAGCGCAAGGGCGACGGGCTGGAGGCTGGCGAGGACGGGCAGTTCCGGCGCGATGGGGCCGAAACTCGGCATCCGCGTTTCGGCGAAGAGCACGTGCAGGGCGAACCACAGCGCCAGATTGGCGATGACGCCAAGCACCGCGGCTGTGATGGCGTCGAGCATGGCCTGTAGCCGGGGCCGGGCGAGCAGCCGTTCCAGATGTGGCGCAAAGGCAAAGATCCACAGGAAACACGGGATGAACGTGACCCAGAGGACCATGGCTCCGGCCGCAAGTGCCAGCGGCCAGCCGCCGGCGGCGAATCCGGTGATCATGCCGACGAACTGGGTCACGAGGATCAGCGGGCCGGGGGTGGTCTCGGCCAGACCCAGCGCGTCGGCCATCTGCGCAGGCTCGAGCCAGCCGCGCGCGGTGACGGCCTCCTGCGCCAGCCAGGCAAGCACCGCGTAGGCACCGCCGAAGGAGAAGACCGCCAGTTTCGAGAACAGCATGCCGATGTCGTAGAGCAGGTCTTGCCCGGCCAGCGCGGCCAGCACCATCGGCGCGAACCAAAGACCCACCCAGAGCGGCCAGACCCAGAGCCGGTCGGTGACCGGGGCGGGGACCGGGTGCAGCTCTCCGGCCGGGGTCGCAGGGGTGCCCAGCCAGCCGACCAGCGCGGCCGCGCCGACGACCAGCGGAAAGGGCAGGTGCAGCACATAGAGCGCGGCGAAGGCGGCGAGGGCAATCAGCGGCGCGCCGCGGCGGGTCAGCACCTTGCGCCCCAGTCGCAGCAGCGCCTGTGCCACCAGGGCGATCACCGTCGCCTTGACGCCAAGCATCAGCCCCGTCACCTCGGGGCGCGCGCCGAAACTGGCGTAGGCCAAGGCGAGCCCTGCGATGACCAGCGCGCCGGGCAGCACGAACAGCCCGCCCGCGATCAGCCCGCCAAGCGTGCCGCGCAGGCGCCAGCCGACCCATGTGGCAAGCTGCATGGCCTCGGGGCCGGGCAGCAGCATGCAGAAGGACAGCGCCTGAAGGTACTGGCGTTCGGTCAGCCATCCGCGATCCTCGACGATCTCGCGGTGCAGCAGGGCGATCTGCGCGGCGGGGCCGCCGAAGCTCAGCAGGCCGATGCGCAGGAAGGTGAGGAAGAGTTGGGAAAGCGACGTCATGGCAGGCATTTGCACCGGCGTCTGTGACGGTTCCATGTCGGTTCAGCCAAGCACGCGCGCGAGCTCGCGCAGGATCTTGCGGCGCAGCGTTTCGGCGAAGCCCTGGTGGCTGCGGGCGGTCATCACGAAGCCGTCGCGGGTGATCAGCACCTGGCGGTAGTAGTTGCTGACCGGCAACCCATGTCCTGGTCCCTCGATCGCCAGCCCGTTCACCGTGACCCCCATGCGCTCGGCCCGCACCCGCGCCGCCGACGCGGAAGGGCCGGAGTTCGGCGTGCCATCGCCCGAGATGTCGATCACCCGCCGCGTGCAGGAGGGGGCGGCTTCCATGGCGTCGAGCGCAGCGGTCAGCGCGGCTCCGGGCGCGGTGTCGGAAAGCACAAAGGCCCTCTGCATGCGCTCGGCGGCCTCGGCGAAGCGGGTCAGCTCGGCAGGTTCGGTGATCTGCGTCCAGTCGAGTGTGAGCGCCTGGTGGGCGGGGCCGGACCATTGCAGCACCGCCAGCGCGATCCGGTCCTCGACCATGAGCGCGGCAATTTCGGGGTCGCGCAATGCCTGCGCAAGCCCCTCGGCCTGGATGGCGTACTCGGCGGGGTCGATGGAGTTCGAGACGTCCATGGCCAGCAAGAGCGCGGTTTCGCAGGCGCGGACCGGCGCGGCGCAAAGCGCGGCGAACAGGGCGACACTGGCAACGGGTGCGGGGGCCATGCTGAATATGCTGGCAGGCAGTTGACCTTCGGTCAATCGTGCTGAGGCGGAGGGCAGGCCCAGAGGCTGATTGTCGCGGAAGCGAGATCCGTGAAGTGGGAACTGTCGAGGGGAAGGAAGTGCAGGTTTCTGTTGCCAGGTACCTGCGAACCCCGCCTTAAGCTGCTAGGCCCAAGGGCTTAAAGTTCGGTTTTTCGGACTGCTTACGCAGCCAGAGCAACCGGAGCACGATTGTTGTTGGCAATTATGCTTTATGAACCGATAACGGTGGTATCTCACCGGGACAAAGCTACATCTTTACGCGTTCGTCGATCCTATTTCGGCCCCATGAACCCCCAACAAGGGTTTATTGGTGGAGCCGCCGGGTACCGCCCCCGGGTCCGATCCGTTTATTCCATGCGCGTTTATGCCCATAGTTCCTTGCGGAACATCCCTCATATAGGCTGGCCGTCCGGCGCTTTCAATGGCTCATCTGTGCCTTGCCGCGTGCTTCTCTCACGCGGTGGTGGCGAACAGCTCCGACAGCTGTGTTTCGGCCTGGCCGAGCAGGGCGAGGGCGCCGGCCTCATCGCGGAACACGTGAATGTCGAGCGGCAGGCGCTTGGCGAGCACCTGCTGCGCCATGCGCGCAACGCCGAAAGAGAGGTCCGAGGGAGAGTAATAGGCGACCCGGATCGTGCATTCCGCAAAAGCCCAGATGCCTTCGAGTTTTTCGCCGAAGCGCTGCATGTCCGGAAAGTCGCCGTGGTAGGTGGTGACCCGGGAGTTATCGACCAGCAGCCCATATTGCGGGCGCCATTCCGGTGCCTTGGCGAGTTGCGTCAGGGTTTCCAGGCACTCGTCGATGTGGGTCTCTCCGGAAAAATTCAAGTAAACCAAGCCACGCTCGGCAAATATCCTGAATTCTCCCGACATATAGACACCTCCGAAGGGCAAAATTTCTCCTGCGTCTTCGACTCATGTGCTATTTCCGGATGGCTCTGTCAAATGGTATGTCGCCAACGCGACAGTTCGGGTGAAGTGACTTCGCGGAAGGGAAATCACCCCGCATTTTCTAGCAATTGCGCGAAACTTGTCTCGGGAGTCCCGAGCAGGGTGAGGCAGCCCAGTTCGCTCTGCTGGACCAGGGCAACCAGCCCATCGAGCCCGTCCCAGGACTTCAGCGCCAGCTGGCTGAGTTCAAAGCCGATGGGCGTGGGGGCATAATAGACCAACATCGTCTGGATCCCGGCGGATGCGAGCGCTTCGATCTTCATGGCCTGAATTTTCATGAGCTCGAGGAAATCTCCGTCCCAGCCGGTCAGCGCGGAAAGGTCGACCAATTGTTTCTGGCCGGGCCGGAAATTGGGATGGGCCACATATTCCGCGAAAGCCGCGGTCGTATCGGTAAGCCGGGCGCGGCCTTCGTAGCGGACGTAGACAAGGCCGTATTTCTGGAGGATACGAAACGTGATGGGCATGACGTCATGATTTATTGAGTTGTATCAAACCTTTGCTGCCGACGGACCATGAGGTCAACGATGAGTCTCAGATACATGTTTGATCGGGCAAATATCTGCCTGCAAACGAAAAGGCCGCCCCGGGGGTCCGGGACGGCCTGAACGTCTGTCGGCGGCAGATGGTCAGTCCATCGCCTTGAAGTTGAACTCGCCACCTTCCTTGATACCCGAGAACCAGCGCGCCGTGACGGTCTTGGTCTTGGTGTAGAAACGGAAGGCGTCCGGCCCGTACTGGTTGAGATCGCCGAAGGCCGATTTCTTCCAGCCGCCGAAGGTGTGATAGGACAGCGGCACCGGGATCGGGAAGTTGATGCCGACCATGCCCACGTTCACCCGGTGCGCGAAGTCGCGCGCGGTGTCGCCATCGGCGGTGTAGATCGCCGTGCCGTTGCCGTAGGGGTTGTCGATCACCAGTTCGAGCGCCTCTTCGTAAGAGCCCGCGCGCACGGTGCTCAGTACCGGGCCGAAGATCTCTTCCTTGTAGATATCCATGTCCGGGGTGACGTTGTCGAACAGCGACGGGCCGACGAAGAAACCGTCCTCGTAGCCCTGCAACGAGAAGTCGCGGCCGTCCATGACAAGGGTCGCGCCCTGTTCGACACCCTTGGTGACAAGCCCGTTGATCCGTGCCTTGGCGGCGGCGGTGATCACCGGGCCGTAGTCCACGTCCTCGCCGGCGGTGTAAGGGCCGACCTTCAGCTTCTCGATGCGCGGCACCAGCTTCTCGATCAGCGCATCGGCGGTTTCCGCGCCCACCGGCACGGCGACCGAGATCGCCATGCAGCGTTCGCCCGCGGCGCCGTAACCGGCGCCCACCAGCGCGTCGGCGGCCTTGTCGAGGTCGGCGTCGGGCATGATGATCATGTGGTTCTTGGCGCCGCCGAAGCACTGCGCGCGCTTGCCGTTGGTGGCGGCGCGGCCGTAGATGTACTGGGCGATCGGCGTCGAGCCGACGAAGCCGACGGCCTGCACGGTCTCGTTGTCGAGGATCGCGTCCACCACTTCCTTGTCACCGTTGATCACCTGCAGGACGCCCGCGGGCAGCCCGGCCTCGGTGATCAGCTCGGCCAGTCGCAGCGAGGTCGAAGGGCAGCGCTCGGAGGGCTTGAGGATCATCGCGTTGCCAGCGACCAGCGCCGGGGCCATCTTCCACAGCGGAATCATCGCCGGGAAGTTGAACGGGGTGATGCCCGCGACCACGCCGAGCGGCTGGCGCATCGAGTAGAGGTCGATGCCCGGGCCGCCGTCATCGGTGAATTCGCCCTTGAGCATGTGCGGCGCGCCCATGCAGACCTCGACCACCTCGAGGCCGCGCTGCACGTCACCGCGCCCGTCGGGCAGGGTCTTGCCGTGCTCGCGGCTGACCAGTTCGGCCAGCTCGTCCATGTGCTCGTTGATCAGCGCGCCGAACTTCATCATCACGCGGGCGCGGCGCTGCGGGTTGGTCGCGCCCCAGACCTTCTGCGCCTCGGCGGCCTTGGCCACGGCGTCGTTCAGCTCTTCGACGGTCGCCAGTGGCACCTTGGCCTGAACCTCGCCGGTGGCGGGGTTGAAGATCTCGGTGAAGCGGCCGGACGTGCCCTTCACATGTGCGCCGTTGATGAAATGCGTAAGTTCCTGCATGGGAGCCTCCTTCTGTTGGCCGAAACAGTAGCCTTGCGGAAATGCAGCGAACAGGGGTATTTCGGCAAAGATGTTTTGCAAAAATACAGGTGCGAAATGCGCGAGAACTGGGATGATTTGCGGATTTTCCTCGCCGTCGCGCGGGGAGAGAGCCTGTCGGCCGCCGGGCGTGTGCTGCGCATGGATCCGGCGACCGTGGGGCGGCGCGTGGCGCGGCTCGAGCAGGCGCTTGGTCATCCGCTCTTTGCCAAGTCGCCGCAGGGCTACACCCTGAGCGAGGCGGGCGCGCGGCTGCTGGTCCATGCCGAGAGCGCCGAGGCCGCACTGGGGCAGGGCGCGCAGGCGCTGATGGGCTCGTCAGAAGGATTCGCCGGGCAGATCCGCATCGGCGCGCCGGACGGCTGCGCCAACTTCCTGCTGCCGCAGGTCTGCGCGCGGATTGCCGAGACCAACCCGGGGCTCGACCTGCAGATCGTTTCGCTGCCGCGGGTGGTGAACCTGTCGCGGCGCGAGGCTGACATGGCGATTGCGGTCTCGGCTCCGACCGCGGGGCGGTTGGTGGTGCAGAAGATCTCGGACTACCGGCTGCATCTCGCGGCCTCGGAACACTATCTTGCCAAGCATCCGCCGATCCGCGCGCGCGCCGATCTGCAGGGCCACCGCATCGTCGGCTACATCCCCGACATGATCTTCGACCGCGAACTCGACTATCTCAGCGATCTGGGTCTCGAGCGGGTGCGGCTGGCGTCAAACTCCGTGGCGGTGCAATTCCACTGGCTGCGGCTCGGGGCGGGTCTCGGGATCGTGCATGATTTCGCGCTGCCCGCGGCGCCGGGGCTGCGCCGGGTTCTGCCCGAGGAGGTCTCGCTGACCCGGAGTTTCTACCTGGTGCGCCACGCCGATGACCGGCGGCATGCGCGGCTTAACGGATTCGCAGCGCTTCTGGCCGAGGCTGTGCGCGGCGAACTCGCGGCGCTCGAAGCGGCGGCATAGCATCGGCGGGCCTCGGGCGGCGCGGGCCACGACCGGAGGTTGCTGTTGACAGAAGATGCCGACGGGCGGACGCTTGTGAGTCTCAGCAGCGCTTAGGAGGAAAGCCGCATGCAGGTACAACAGATTCTCAAGGACAAGTCCGACGATGGCGTGGTCACCGTCACCCCCAAGAGCAGCGTTGCCGATGCCGCACAGGTGCTGAGCGAGCGTCGCATCGGCGGGGTGGTGATCTCGGACGACGGGCAGAGGCCGCTGGGGATCCTTTCAGAGCGCGACATCGTGCGCGCGCTGGCCGCGCAGGGCGCATCCGTGCTCGGCCTGAGCTGCGAGGATCTGATGACCCGCAAACTTCAGGTCTGCACCCGCGACGAGGACACCAACGTGGTGCTCGCCCGGATGACCGAGGGGCGGTTCCGCCACATGCCCGTGGTCGAAGATGGCATGCTGGTCGGGATCATCTCGATCGGTGACGTGGTGAAGGCGCAGATCGCCGAACTGGCGATGGAGAAGGACGCGCTTCAGGGCATGATCATGGGCTTCTGAGGCCCTTCTCTCCGCGAGGAGAGCCGGTTTCGGGGTTGCATTCCGGAGCGCAATATCGTTGCGTGCGCCGAACATGCCCCCGCTGGCGACCCTGGAGGACCTCATGCGCATCGGCCTTTATCCCGGCACCTTTGATCCGATCACCTTGGGCCATATGGACATCATCCGCCGGGCATCGGCGCTGGTGGACCGGCTGGTGATCGGCGTCGCGATCAACCGCGACAAGGGCCCGCTCTTCACGCTCGAAGAGCGCGTGGCGATGATCGAGATGGAATGCGCCGAGCTGTCTCAGGAGACGGGGACCGAGATCATCCCGCATCCTTTCGAGAACCTGCTGATCGACTGCGCCCGCGACGTCGGGGCGCAGATCATCATCCGCGGTCTGCGCGCCGTCGCGGATTTCGAGTATGAATTCCAGATGGTCGGGATGAACCGCGCGCTCGACACCAGCATCGAGACCGTCTTCCTGATGGCCGAGGCCCGGCATCAGGCGATCGCGTCCAAGCTGGTGAAGGAGATCGCGCGGCTGAACGGCGACGTAAGCAAATTCGTCACGCCCACCGTGAACGAAGCGCTGAAGGCGCGCTTCGAGAAGGTCTGATCAGCGGCCGTAGACGGCGGCGCGGGCGGTTTCGTCCTCGCGGCCGATCAGGTCGCAATCGATGCGCGTACGCATCGGCAGCGACATCAGCGCCTGCCGGGTGCGGTGATAGGCGAAGCGGCGGGCGAAGGTGTCACGGACGGCATTGATGGCTTTGGTCATGGCTTTGTTCCATTTCATCGGGGGACGCCTCCATCGGGAAGGCGCCGCATCGGCGGATTGGTCTGTGTGAAAACCGGGGTCGTGAAGGCGGCGACGGGTCTGTCGTCGTTGGCGCTAACTTAGGCCTCGCCGCGATGCAGCACAATTGACGGTTTTCCAGAGCCGCCTTGCACGGGATGCATGGCCCGGACACGGGCCGGGCAAGGCTTTGTAAACCAATGTCGATTAACCCTGATCCGGACAGGAGGGCGCGTTGCGCCCGCCGCGGCCGCTGCAAAAGCGCGGCCGGATCCGTGCCAGAAGGGAGACAAGCGATGGAGATTCCACGCGACCTTGCAGGCTTTGCCAGACCCAGTCGCCCGCGACCGGCCCCCGGGCGGGCCGCAGCGGGGGGCGAACCGGGGGCGGAGGCGCCGCCGCGCCCGCTGCCGCCGCCGGTGCCTGTCACCACGCAGACCTTGCCGCTTGCCTTGCTCTCGCAGGTCACGCCTCGGGCGCGGCCTCTCGGGTTGGTGGCGGCGGAGGGCTACGGCGCGGCGCTTGGCATCGTGCGCGACGGCGCGGCGGCGGATGAAGCGGATTAGAGGCAGCAGGGAAGGCAAGGCGGTGCAGGCAATACGGCGCGGGCCGAAACGCCCTGGCGGAAAACAAGAGGCGGGGCAAAGCGCCCCGCCTCTCATGGTCACGTCGATCCAGCCAGCGCCGGGCCGCTGATCCTCAGATCAGCTTGCCCATCGCCACGGCGGTGTCGGACATGCGGTTCGAGAAGCCCCATTCGTTGTCGTACCACGACAGAATGCGCACCATCGTGCCTTCCATCACCTTGGTCTGGTCGGTGTGGAAGATCGAGCTGTGCGAGTCGTGGTTGAAGTCGATCGAGACGTTCTTCTTGTCGGTGTAGCCGAGGATGCCGCTGAGCTTGCCGTTGGCCGCGACGCGGATGGCGTCGTTGATCTCTTCCACCGTGGTTTCGCGCTCGGCCTCGAACACCAGGTCCACGACCGAGACGTTCGGGGTGGGCACGCGGATCGCCACGCCGTCCAGCTTGCCGTTGAGCTCGGGCAGCACGAGGCCGACGGCCTTGGCCGCGCCGGTCGAGGTCGGGATCATCGACAGCGCCGCTGCGCGGGCGCGGTAGAGGTCCTTGTGCATCGTGTCCAGCGTCGGCTGATCGCCGGTGTAGCTGTGGATGGTCGTCATGAAGCCCTTCTTGATGCCGACGGTGTCATGCAGCACCTTGGCGACGGGCGACAGGCAGTTGGTGGTGCAGGAGGCGTTCGAGACCACGAGGTCGTCCTTGGTCAGCGTGTCGTCGTTCACCCCGTAGACGATGGTCTTGTCGGCCCCGGCGGAGGGCGCGGAGACCAGCACGCGGCTCGCGCCATTGGCCAGGTGCGCGGCGGCCTTCTCGCGGTCGGTGAAGATGCCGGTGCATTCCATCACCACGTCGACATGCGCCCAGGGCAGGTCGGCCGGATTGCGCTCGGCGGTCACCTTGATCGGACCGCGGCCCGCATCGATGGTGTCGCCGGACACGCTGACCTTATGCGGGAAGCGGCCGTGCACACTGTCGAATTGCAACAGGTGGGCGTTGGTCTCGACCGGGCCGAGATCGTTGATCGCCACGACCTCGATGTCGGTGCGGCCAGATTCGATGATTGCGCGCAGCACGTTGCGCCCGATGCGGCCGAAGCCGTTGATCGCTACCTTGACGGTCATGATGTCTCCTCGCTGTCCGAGAGTCTTGGGTTGTCCAGAGGTCAACAGGATACGTGGAGCAAGTCAATACATGGACTGTTAGCGCTCACCGCCAAAATGCCATCCAATCGAGCAGAATGAAAATCTTGCGGCCGAGCAGGACGAGATGACGGCTGTCATAGAGCGTGACATCCAGCGCGATTGCGAGGATCAGCAGGGCTCCGAGCCAGAGGGCGATGCGATTGGTCATTTTCTCGTGATGCCAGAGCCTTGGGGTTCTGTCACCTGTCTTCTGCAACGGCCGGGGCAGGCGGCGCGTCGGCGGCGCTTCCGGTCATCAGCTCTTCGATGAACAGCGACAGCAGCGCCCCGCGCCCCGATACGCCGGCCTTGCGGTAGATGGCGTTGAGGTGCGATTTCACCGTGCCCTCGGCCGAGCCGCGCAGCGCGGCGATCTCTGGGATGGTCATCCCCTTGAGCGTGAACATCGCCACGTCGCGCTCCGATCCTGTCAGCCCCCAGGCCGAGAACTGCGCCTCGACGATCTCGTGAAAGGCGCCGGTGGCCAGCGAGACCTGACGTTCGAGATGGGCGTTGTGGCGCAGCAGCTTGAGCAGGAAGCGCAGCTCGACCCAGACCGCGGCGGCAAGGCACAGCACCATGCTGCCCTCGAGAAAGGCCCCGGGATCGGTCATCGGGTTCCAGCCCGCCTCGGTGGCGTCGAAGACCACGTCGATCACGAAGAAGGCCGTGCAGAGCGACTGCACGGCGATCAGAAGGGTGAGGATGAGCGGGCGGTCGGCGGTCTGCGGCGTCATGCCTCGATCTTTGCGTCATCCGGCACGCATTTGACACCCGTGACCATCGCCTTGGGCAAATTTACCCCGGTGCGGCGGCTCTCCCACAGCACCGCGCCGATGTGCAGCACCACCGAGACCTCGGCCCAGGTGACCAGCGCCTCGTGCATCTCTTGGACCCAGGCGACGCCCCAATAGGCATTTGTGGTCATCATCCAGCCGCTGGCGATGATCCCGCAGAGGGTGAGCAGCAGGTTGAAGATCATCAGCGCGCCGAGCGGTGTGTGCAGCAGGTGCACGCGGCGGCGGCCGGTGGCCATGTCGGTGACCTGCCGGGCAAGCCCGGTGCGGGTGGGCACGAAGCTGGCGAACCGCGCGGAATAGGGGCCGACGAACCCCCAGATGAGCCGCAGCGCGATCAGCCCGGCGATCGCATAGCCGATCCAGCGGTGCAGCTTTGTCTCGGGGCTGTCGAACAGCGCGTTGGCGGCAAAGAGAGTCACCAGGCTCCAGTGGAAGATCCGCAGCAGCGGATCCCAGATGAAATGGCGGGACATGTGGTCTTGCATCGGCGAGGTCCTCGGTCTGGGCAGGAGGGCGCGGCGGCCCCGCGCCGGGGCGGGGCCGGGCGGCATCACTCGGACTTGCTGCGGACGATCTTCAGGCTGTCGTCGAGGTAGATCTCGAACTTCTTGCCGTCCTTCATCGCGTAGACCTCGATCAGACCATCCTCGCTGTCGATGCGGCGCACCTCGTAGCCCTCGGCGGTGAGCTTCTCGCGCACCTGGGCCTGGGTCTGTTCGGGGATTTCGGGGGAGGCAAAGGCGGCGCCGGTGGTCAGCAGGACGGCGACGAGGCCAGAGGTCAGAAAGCGATAGGTCATCGAAGGGTCTCCTGTATGGGAGGGCGGGTCATCCGCGCCTCGAAGACCGATCTGACGTGGGGCAGGCGGGCTCGCCATGCACCGCAGGGGGCAGATTGCGCCCCCTGCAACTTTGGTTGGGACGGGAATTCCGCCGCTGGCGGATCAGGCGGTGCGCCGCCAGGCGGCGATCCAGACCAGGGCGAGACCGAGCGAGATCACCGCGTTCCAGCTTGCCATCGACAGGCCGAGGAACTGCCAGGCGACCTCGTCGCAGCGCACCAGCGGCGCGTTCATGATCTGGTTGAGCAGGTCGTCGGTGGACATGCCGCCCACCGGTCCGGACGTGCAGGTGGTCGGGCCTTCCCACCAGCCGCGCTCGACGCCTGCGTGATAGACGCCGATCCCCGTGGTGATCAGTGCCGCGAGCGCGCCGAGCAGCGGCAGGATCCGCGCCCGGAAGGCCAGCGCCAGCGCGCCGATCAGCACCGCCGCCGCGTGCGGCCAGCGCTGCAGGATGCACAGGTGACACGGGGCGAGCCCGCCGATGTATTGCGAGCCGATGGCGCCGAGCAGCACGGCGGCCGATCCGCCGGCGGCGATCAGGATGAGGAATTTGCGCAGGTCGGTCATGGTCTCAGAGGTATTTCACCAGGAAGAAGCCGCCGGCGAGCAGCAGCACGAAGACAGTAAACACCAGTCCGAGACGATTTTCGATGAAATCCCGGATCGGCGCACCGAAGGCGCGCAGCAGCGCCGCGACGATGAAGAAGCGGAAGGCGCGCGCGACGACGGCGGTGGTGACGAAGATGCCAAGCGGCATCGCGGTCCAGCCCGACATGATGGTGATCACCTTGAACGGGAAGGGGGTGATGCCGGCGATCAGCACCGCCCAGAAGCCGACACCGTTGAACCGTGCGTTGAAGGCTTCCATCGAGTCGGCCTTGCCCAGGGACTCGAGGATCGGCCGGCCAATGCTGTCGAAGAAGAAATGCCCGATGCCGTAGCCGAACAAACCGCCGACCACCGATGCGGCGGTGGCCACCAGCGCAATCAGCCAGGCGCGGCGCGGCGCGGCGAGGATCATCGGGATCATCAGCACGTCGGGAGGGATCGGGAAAACCGAGGCTTCGATGAAGGAGACCGCTGCCAGCGCCCAGAGGGCCTTGGGGTGATCGGCAAGCGACATGGTCCAGTCGTAGAGGCGGCGCAGCATCGGCGGGTCGGTCTCCGGCGGTTGTGTCTCCCGCAGGAAGCATGCGGTGCGGCGGGGTGCAAGCCATTGGTGTGGCTTTTGTCCTGACAGTTCCGTCAGCGTGACGCAGGGCCATGACGATTGCCGCTTTACGCGGCGCGACGGGGCCGCTAAATCGGGGCCAGTGCCCAAGTGGCGGAATGGTAGACGCAGGGGATTCAAAATCCCCCGCCGCAAGGCGTGCCGGTTCGAGTCCGGCCTTGGGTACCAAGCTGAAATCACTCGGCTTTCCGCGATTTCCTACTGCCAGGACAGGCCGCCAGAAATCGCCCGTTCACACACCCCGTTCACACATTCTCGTTTCGTTTTCGTTCTGTTCCGCATCACTTGCGGCGCTCCTGCGCCGTGCGCGAAAGCTTTTTGCGGTTCGCTCTGGCACGGTAGTAGGCGACCATCTGAGCGCTCTGCCCGGTGACTGCTTGTATCTCGGCGTCGGAGGCGCCCGCCTCGGCGAGCTCGACGATCGCGAGCTTCCTCAGGCCGTGCAGAGTGTACTTCTGCGCCTGCTCGCCAAGCCCGTTCCTCCAGTTGCGGAATGATTTCTCGATCGCGTCATAGCCCACGGGCTCACGGATGTTTTTGGCTAGGATGTGTGCGCCGCGTTTTCGAATCCCGCCGACGAACGACCTGAGGCGGGGTGGGCAGAATACCGGGAACATCTCGTCCGCCTTCTCGTCCAGAACTTCCATCCAGTCTCCGCTGAACTGTTCATGCCGCATGCTGATGGCGGCGCTCGGTCGCTGGCCGGTGCCCCGGATGAGCTCCGCGGCGATCTGCACGTTCTCAGGAGCTGTCGCGAGCTTCTTTACCATCCAGTCAGGCCAAGCCTCATACTCCCGGGCGGGCTTGTACTTCGCGAGACCTGATGCCGGGTTCTTCCCGAGCGGCCAGTCGAGCTCCTTATCGGCGTAGTTCCACAGCAGAGAAATCGTCTGAGCGTAGCGCGCGGCCTTCCTCGGCGTGTCGGCTAGCTTCCCGAGCGCGGCCCTGACCTGCTGCCGTGTGGTATTCCGCATGTCCTTCCCGCCATTCTTCTCGAGGATCGCGTCCATCGGAAGCCGGTAGCTGCGCTTGGTGCCATCCGCGAGCTTCTGCTGGATGGTGGGATCGCTGCGCCACGCGATGATGCATTCGCGCCAGGAGAACTGTGCAGGGCGCGCCTGAGCCTGATGCTGGCCGGCCTGCGCCAGCCAGTAGAGGCGGTCGAGCTCCTGCGGGTCTTCCTTCCAGTCGAGCTTGATTTCTCGGCTCCGGCGCTTGCCGTCGTCGGTCCAGGTGACCCGGTGATAGGGTTCCCACTTGCCGCGGACCCATCGCCACGTGAGGCGAGGTTTCGAGATGCGGGGCTTCGGCGTCTTCACAGTTCAAATTCCTCATGCGGGAGGGCGGCGTTGCCCTTCAAGATCGCTTCGATCTGGTCGACGCGCCATCTCTTCATATCGCCGATGACGACCGGCGCGGGCAGCGCGCCCGCGTCTACCAAGGCGCGGAACTTGGCGGCTGGCATGTCGAGCATGCGGGCGGCGCTGGTGTCCCTCACGGCAAGCTGAACGCTCATTCCTACGGTTCCTCTTCGGTGGGTTAGTTGGACTGGTTGCGTGCGGAGCTGGGCCTGCGCGCGATGCATTTCTGCGCGAGCTCGCGCATGGTGATCTCGACCGCGCAGGCGGCGACCGCCTTCGCGCGCAATCCCATGCCGATGTCGAAGTGATCGTCAGCGGTGCCGGCCTTCTGCAGCCACTTCCGCTTCAGGCCGATCTGGTCAGCCATGGCGAGCAGCTCGTCGGTGCTGTCCGCGATCATGTGGCTCATCTTCATGTGCCGGAAGCGCCCCATGGTGGTGCGGTACATGTCGTCGGCGTAGACGGTCATGCTGCCATTCCCACCACATCTAGACAGCGGATTTTCCGGCGGTTGTTATCCACAGGAATCTCGACAATCGGGGGCTGAGCGTTCTCGACTGAGGCAAGAAAGTGACGCAGCGTGAACGAGGTCCGTGAGTGGGCTGATGCGCCCGAAGACCTCTTGGTGCAGATAACCGGAATTTCCCCGGTTCTGAGAGGGAGGGCAAACTTTTGAAGACAGAACTTTTGTATTACCAGTCGCCCCGGTTTGGAAAATGTCCCCCCAATCCGGGGCATTTGGTGGGCGACGCCACTCATGCGGCAACCTCCCGAGCTTTGACCAATTGCGCGCAGTTCGACCGCACCAGCGCTTCGGCCAGCGGTGCCAGTGCTGGCACCGCCGCCGCCGGCGAAGCTGTCGACGATCAGCGGCAGGCCGGTGAAAGCGCGATCGGGAATCTCAGGGAAGTCGAAGGTGTCGCGCATCAGAGCCATCCCTCGAACAGCGCGGCCAGCGAGCGGATCGCCGTGGCCAGTAGGTCGAGGCCAAGCCAGATGGCGAGGGCGCCACCGGTCGCAAGGATAGCCATCACAAGAAACGCAAACCAGAAGCCTTCCGGAAGCCAGCGCTCCTGGTCGTGGCAATCATTCCAGAGGCGATCAGTAAGGCCTTGGGCCTCGTATTCTCGCTGAGGCGGGATCGGGGTCAGGGCAGCAGATTTCCGGCGCTCGCGCTCGACGCGGATTTTCGCGAGGATGTCGTCGGAAGTGATCGGGGTGATTTCGTCCATCAGTCCATTCCCAGCGCGGCTTTGTACATCTCGAGCACTGCCTCTTCCTCGGCGATGTCATCCTTGTCGCGCTTGCGGAGGGCGATCACCTTGCGCAGGACCTTGGTGTCGTAGCCGCGCCCTTTAGCCTCAGCCATGACCTCCTTCTGCTGGTCGGCGACCTCCTTCTTCTCGATCTCAAGCCGCTCGAAGCGCTCCACGATCTGCTTGAGTTCGCCTGCGGCGCGCCCATAGGTGCCGTTCTTCACCTCGACGTCGGCGGCGGTCTCTTTCATAGGGGTGCGCTTCTTCGTCCCGGCGCGGGCCATCTCGGCTGCGGCGAGTTCGGCGGGCAACTCGGTCGCCACCACATCGCGCTGGCCCACATGGTCTGCGCTGGTGACGATGCCGAGCGCCTCGAGGTGCTCCATCAGCCGCGCGGCGCGGTTGTAGCCGATGCTGAGGTTGCGTTGCAGGTAGCTGGTGGACGCCTTCCGGCTGTCGATCACCAGCTTCGCCGCCTGGTGCGTGAGCTCGTCGACGACGACGGCCGCAGCGGCTGCGATCTGCTCGGGGCTAGCTGTCGAGATGTCCTGCTGGAAGTCGGTCGTCTGGGTCATGAGCATCACGGATCCTCGATTGGGAATTGTGGCCCCTCGCCACGTTCGTCTTGGGGGCAGACGATCCATGCTGGGTCGCGGCGAGGGAATGCGGGCCTCATGCCCGGCATCTTTGCTGGCTGGCGCCTTAGCAGGCGCCGCAGCCTTGCAGTGTGTGCATCACGCTCCGCACGGCCTTGTCGGTGACAAAGAGCAGGCCGATCCCGCCAGCGGTGATCATCAGCCAGCAAGCGACCGACAAGAGGCGCTCTCCGGCGTCCACCGCGGCGCGCTCGATCTCGTCAATATCGATGTTGATCGGTTGGCTGGTCTCGATGTGCTGATAGGTCATCTGATCCTCCGGTTCGGTTGGCGCTTGGCGCGGCGGAATTCGAGATCGAGCGTAATGGCGGAGAAGCGCGCGGCGCTGGGGGTGGGCATGTTCACGAGCGCGGTGCGCCGGAGGGCGCCCCGCAGCACGACGAACTCGCGGAACTGCCTCGCCTGGATGGGGCGGAGGGCCACACGCGTAGCTTTGCTGCCAGTTCGCGAGAGTGCGCGTAATTACCGATGGTTAACCATTCCTGTCCTTTTCGGTCTAGGAGGTCGCAGGTAATTGTTCGGCGGGGATTTAGCGCAAATCTCAGGAGAGGCTGCTCATGTTGGGCGTTTACTGTCACTGCGTGCGCTCCTCGATGAGGGCGGCAGGAAATTACGGAAGTCCGGGTGGTGGTGTGCCGCTGCCGTCGTCAGTTGGTGCCGAAAAGAAATCGGCAACGTCGCCGGCGCGGGCGGATGTCGCAGGGCGATCGCCCTCGCGGATCGCTCGCTTGAGCAGTTCAAGGCGGTGCTGAAAATGATCCATCGATGATGTCTCCCTGGCATTGACCCACCACCTGCCCGAGGGGGTGCTGTGATGGAGCATAGGAGTTTTTATACGTATGGTGTATGTCTAGGTCAATACGCAGAACGTATAACTTGGAAAATAAATACAGCTACCGTAGGGTCGCTATTCTAGAACGAAGCAAGAACATTTAAGTGGGATGGGGACATGAGTAACGGCTACGGCCAGCATTTGCTGGCCGCGACGCGCTTCTTGGAGGTGGGCGAATCGGAAGAGATTAGTGCTGGCTATCTTCCAGGAGGGTCAGTAGCGCGGCTTGACGTTCGGGGCTTGCTGATCGAAATGCTTCCAGAAAGCGTTGCTCGAGCTCGGGTATGCCGAAAAGCTCAACAGTGCTGACATTCAGCGCCTTAGCGATCTGATCTGCGACAGCAAGCGATGGGTTATTTGTCCCGCTCTCTATCCGAGAGATGGTCGCTTGCTTCACGTTCGCAAGCTCTGCCAGCTTGGCCTGGGACAGGCCGCGGGCTGTCCTGATCCGCTTGAGGTTCTTCATGCATGCTGTGTCACAGAAGGGTGTGAGTGTGCATAGACCCGCAGGCGGATAATTATTCGTGGAGCGGATTGACTCAATAATACGCTCAACGTATATCTGCGTCATGGCTACCCTCGCGCAATTTCTCAAAACAAGTCGGATGACACAGCAAGCATTTGCTGACGCCGTTGGAGTGTCTCAGCCCACGGTGAACCGTTGGCTGAATGGAGCAATGCCCTCTTGGGGAAAGGCGGCAGCCATCGAGCGTGTGACCGGTGGAGTAGTGCCGGTCGCATCGTGGGTTGCTGAGCCCTCTTCGGAGGCTTCGTAATGTCTTGCCTGCAATCAGCCCGCCAGTGCTCGCACGCGGCGTTTCGAGCGCTAGCGCAGAATAATCGAATCCCGGCACCACTCATGTCGGGCCGCAGCGCGGGCAGGGCTCTCTCCTCCTCCCTGGTCCCACCCGCGCTGCACTTGAACACTATCACTCACTGAACAAACCACTCGTCCAATGGTCTTCAACATGGGCTGGGTCGCCAAGCCCTTCCAGCTAAACGAAAATGAGGCCTTCACATGCGAGACCAGATTTACGGCACGATCCAAAACGCGGTCTGCGCGGCGGTCGAGGCGACCGGGAAGCGCCATCAGGATGTTGCGGAGTTCCTCGGAATTCGGGGCTCGACGCTGTCCTACGGAATGGAGCTCAGCGAGACCCGTCCGGGTGGGCTTGGCGTGAACTACCTGCACCGGCTTGGGATTGATTGCCCGGCGGCGGCTGTGCCGGTGGCGCGACACTTCGCGGCCCTGGCTGGCGGCATCTTCCAGCCTGTCGAGGTCGGCGGCGTCGTGACATCGCTTTATTCGCAGTGCGGGAGTGTCGCCAAGGAGTGCGGCGAGGCGCAGGCGGCGATTATTCGGGCCGCGGAAAAGGCGTCCACTCGCGCAAAGGCCGACGCGCTCTGCGAGATTGACGAGGCGCTCGAGGCGCTGATGCGCGCTCGCGCCTCGATCGTCGCCATGCGGGATGCGGCGTGATGCTGCCGCGCCTCGCTCTCTATGACATCCCGAGCGCCGCGGGGAACCGGCGCATCTTCCTGTTGGAACTCTCCGCGCGGCGTCTGGCTGCGCGGGGCTTTTTGTGAGGTTCGCCATGGGTGAGTTCGACGCCGCGGAAGCCGAAAAGAAGCTCCGGCGCTACTGGAAGCGCGGCTGGTCCGACGCTCGGATCGCCGTGGAACTCGGGCGCGGCCGTACCTGGGTTCGAAATTTTCGGAACGGTCTGGGCCTCGCCCCGGTCGGTGTTCTGCTGAAGGTCACGGATGAGCGGCTGCGCGAGTTGCACGGGCGCGGATTGACCGATGTCGAGATCTCCAAAGCGGCCAAGGTCACCACGTCCACGGTCGAAAGCCGCCGGCGGAGCCTCGGCCTCGCGCCAAATGGAGTTGCTTCTGGGCGACCGTCTGGACCGGCGCACTTCACCGAAGAGCATTTTCGGGAGCTTCACGGCGAGGGCCTTGTCGATGGGGACATGGCGTATCAGCTGGGGGTGTCCAAGGACACGGTCCAGTGTTGGCGCAAGCGCTATGGTCTGGCGCCCAATATGCGCAAGACGCTTGAGCAAGTCGAGACGGCGGCTAGGGACGAGCTCCTGAGCCGGGCCGCGCGTATGGCCTTTGCCCTCGCGCCCGAGGACGCACGCATCCTGAAGATGTTGGAGCCGATCCTTGCCGCCGAAATGCGCGCGGTGGCGGCATGAGGCCGGTAGCTCGCACCGCACGGTCGGTCTTCGTGATCTCGGCCACCGCCCTGGCGCTGCACAAGGGCGGCATGACGCTTTGCGGCGGCACCATCATGGCGCTGAGAGATGCGCTCGACGCCTTCCCGCGGGCAGCATCTGACGATGAGGTTGCCGCGGCGCACGGTCGGGCGCGTGAGGTGATCTTGGCACGACTGGCCGGTGATGAGGTCGCGTTCAACGCCGCGAAATACGCGCTCGAAGTCGAGATGGCGGCCCTGTGGGCACTGCGCGCCCGAGCCTATGCACGGGGGGCAGCAGCATGAAATCGGCGACATCTCTGACCGTTGTCAGCGGCAGTGCAGAGCTACCGGAGTACCCGGCCGAGCTTTGCGACCCGCACCTGACGGCCGACTACTTCACGATGTTCTGGCACGACCGCTGGCTCTCGTCCCGTCTGCACCTAACCGGCACCATGGCAGTTCAGGGCGCCGCGCTGAACCTGTTCTTCTTGGCGCGCAAGCAGGTGCCGGTGGGCTCTCTTCCGGCGGATGAGGCGATGCTGTCCCGGCTGCTTCGCATCGACCTAGCCGAGTGGCGCGGGCTGATGGCCCAGCCGGTCACGCCACTGCACCAGTGGAAGCAGTACAGCTATGAAGACGGCGTCGTGCTCGGGCACCCGGTGGTGATCGAGGTTGCCCGAGATGCTCTGACCAAGCGGGAGCATCGCAAGGCGAGCAGCGAGGCGAAATCGGTGGCGATCAGGCAGACGCGCCTCATTGAACTCATGCGCGAACTCGGCTGCAAAAAGGAGCTGTGCGAGGACAAGGTTCTCGTCGAGCGGCTCGATGCCTGGCTCCTCGAAAACCATCGCGGGCAGCGCCGCCGGCCGCAGGTCGACGCCTCGCTCACGCGCGCGCTCGATTTCGCGGTGAAAGAGGGGTGGATCGGACGCCATAATATGGCGCGTTGAAAACGCTCGATAAATCGGCGCGTTGGTTGCCTCCACAGTTCGGAACAGTACCGGAACAGTTTTCCACAAAACGGAACAGTTCCACACAGAGAAGAGAAGAACAGAGGAAAGAAGAAAAGAGGACACAGAACAGATCGGGACGTGTCTCAGGGGCGGAGAGGGTGAATTGCTTAGAAAGGGGATGGCCATGACGGAAGAGCAGACCACCACCGAAACGAAACGGGGCAGGGTGAGGCGCCTGCTGATCCAGCCGCTGATCGAGCACGGCTTCCGCAAGCCGGGGAACGTGAAGCTCGAGCAGCACGAGGCCTTCCTGGTGAAGCTGGCTGATGCGTTGACCTACATGGCGGATCATCAGCTTGAGACGCTGCGGGACATGCTGCGCTATCGCGGCGAGGGCAAGACGCGGGACGCCTGGCCGTCGATGGCGACGATTGCTGCGATGGCCGAGACAGTCGCGCCGCGCCCGCTCGAAGAGCACCCGACGATCCTTAGCTGGTTCGGCTCGGCGCGCGGGCCGAAGGCGCTGGAAGAGGGCGTGCTCGTCGCCGAATTCGCCTTTCTCGAGAAGCGTAAGCGCCCGCCGCTGAACGATGGCGACAGGCGCGCAATCCGCGAGCGGGCGGACGAATGGGCGCGGCAGCGCGAGCTGATGGTGGATCGGGGCCGGCGCGGCATGTCTCGGGACGGCGATGCGCAATGGCTGCGCTGGTTCGATGGAATGGAGCGGCGGGCGATGGCCCTGCTGCCGACGGAAGCACGATAAGGAAGGCGAGGCAGTGTTGAAAACCTATAGCAAGGGCGCCCGGCGACGCGCCAAGAAGAACTCCCTCGGTCTGCCGGAACTGGCCGGGGGCAAGACCCGTCAGCCCGACGGGCGCTTGCGTCCGACAGTTGACCGGCAGGACCCGGCGCGACTTGCGCTGGAGGTTCGCTGCCGCCACGCGGGCCTTGAAGTGACCCGCGCGAATTTGCGGGAGGTTCGCGCGCAGTGGTGTGGGTGCGCGGCTGGCCGGGCCATGGCATCAGCCGTCACCGACAACGATGAGCGGGCTCGACTCTGGGATGCGATCCAGCACATGCGGCGGGTCCAGGTTTCCTATGACCGCGCGATCGGTGCTCCGGGTCGGCACGCTAAGTGCCTGCGACTCCTCGTCCCGATCGAGGCGCTCAGTGCCGATGCGGAGACGCCCCCGCTCGACGAGCGGACCGACGAGGAAAAGCTCCGCGATGCCAATCGCGCTCTGATGCAGCTCGAAGGCTGGCTCGGCTACACTGACAAAACAGCTCGATCCGAAGCGAAACGTGTGATCGTCGATGACAGTGAGGCACGAGATATCGCCGGCCTCCTGTCCGCTCTTCTCTGTATCGCCGATGGGCTGGCGGGCCGGCGGGTCATGGTGTGGCGCGGGAGGGCTTGACGCGAGTTGGTGAAATCGGCAGTTTGGCATCATCGAGAGTTTCCGCGCCCGGAGGAGAAATCCTTCCGGGCGCGATGCTTTTGGAAAGCTGCAGGCGCAAAGAACGCTCGACGACAGAGCTGGTTCCGGATGGCGGCGCATGGCGCGATTGTGGGCAGTGTTTCGCCGCTAGCAGCCGAATTATGTAGTGGAATTCCGCTTGGGATCGACGAGGGCCGGAACGTCGACGTCTGCTTCTGGGTTCTTACGGTGTACCCAAGAAGGATGAAGACCATGAAAAAGTACCTGTACATCTCCGTGATCGCGCTTCCCTTCGCCGCCGGTCCTCTCTGGGCTCAGGACACGACTTTGACGCCCACCGACGAGGCACCCGCAGAGCAGATGGAAAGCGAGGCACCGGATAGCGGTGCCGACATGTCCACCGACTCCACTGCCGCGCCCGCCGCCGAGGCTCCTGCAGAAGCGCCCTCCGCAGACGCTCCCGCCGCCGCACCTTCCGCAGATGCGCCCACCGACCAGACGGACGGCACTGCGACCATGGATGAAGCGACGGATGAAGCCGCAGCACCTGTGGCGACCTCCGATGCAGTCGTTTCGCAGCAGGATAGTGCCGAGATGCTCGGCGACTGGCTTCTCAGCACCAGCGTGACGTCGCCGGATGGTGAAACCATCGGCAGCATCAAGGACTTCATCATCACCGAGGATGGTCAGATCACGGCAGTTGTCCTCGGCGTGGGTGGCTTCCTTGGCATGGGTGAGAAAGACATCGCAGTCGATTACAGCGAACTGGACATCCAATATGATGGTGATGCCATTCAGCTTGCGATGACCCGCGAAGAGGCTGATGCCGCTCCCGAATACCAGTATCGCGACAAGCAGACGCCCCCGCCGGCGACCGGCGATGCTATGGGCGCCACTGGGACCGAGATGAACAACGGGACCGAAGGCACGGGCATGGGCACTGCAGCCCCGACCGAGTAACGACCAAAGCCGCAGAAAGCGCTATCTAGCCTGCAGCCGCGCCCGGTGGAGAAACTCCACCGGGCGCTCTGCATTTGCAGCACTGCGAACCGTCGAGATCGAGCACGGGCCTGCCCTAAAATTCCAATACAAGCCGTAAGGCCCAAATCCATGGGTCCCTCCTGGAAACCGCCCGTATACGGGGCGGCTAAGGGCATGGGTTTTGCCTCTCTAAACAAACGAAAAAGCCTAAACTCCTAACTAAACCAAGGGGATGAAGCTAAACAACTTGGGAGGTCGCAGATGAATACGACCGAACTTGCGAAAGAGCTTGGCCTCTCGAAAGGCCGCATCAGCCAGTATGTTTCCGAGGGCAAGCTCGACGGGTGCTTTACCGGCGCCGGGCGGGCGCGCCGGTTCAACGTCGACAAGGTGCGCGCGGTCCTCGAGCAGAGGCTGGACCCCGGCCAGATGCTTGGCAACGGTGCCGAGACAAAGCGCCGGCTGCGAGATGGTGAAGCTGCGCCAGAGGCAACCGAAGTCACCCCGGCGGTTCCGAAGCGCGATGGGCAACTGCCCCGGAATGACCCGGACCGCTACGAGCTCGCGCGGATCCAGAAGGTCGAGGAAGAGGCGCGGCGGCTGCGCCGGCAGAACATGCTCGAAGAGGGCAGCGTTGTCCTGGCGGACAAGGCCGCACGCGAAGCGACGCGCGCTCTGTCGCGCGAGCTGGCACAGGTCGAGGACTTCCTGCGCCGCGCCGCTCGGGCGATCGCCGACGAGCTCGGCGTCGATTTCAAGGAAGCGCGGAAACTGGTGATCGATCTCTGGCGCGAGCACCGGGGCGCGCGGGCCGAGGCCATGGCCGAAGAGGCTGCCGTTGCCACGATGGACGCCGAAGAGGACGAGGTCGATTTCTGATGGGATTTCTTGCGTCGGCGCGACATGTGGTCTGCTCGGCCATGGCCGCGGCGATGGCACCCCCGCCGCCGCCTGACATCACCCGGTGGTGCACCGAGAACATCGAGTTTGACGAGCGCTCACCGATCTCCGGTCCGTTCGACATCGCGCGCTTCGAGTTCCTGCGCGAGATTCACCAGGTGCTCTCGCCGGAACACCCGAGCCGGGAGGTGACCATCCGGGGCTCGGCGCAGTGGGGCAAGACGGTCTCGATCATCCAGCCGACGCTGGGCGCCTGGCACGAGTACACGCCGCTCGACTCGTTGATCGTGCACCCGACCGGCAGCGCTGCGAGCGAGTGGGTCAACAACAAATGGATGCCGATGCGCCGCCAGGCGCCGGGGCTGATCCGGGTCTTCGGGGCAGGGCGCGGCGAGAACCGCGACAACATTTTCAACCAGGAGACACTTGACCGGAACGGCTCGCTGAAGGTCGCCTCGTCCGGATCGCCCGCCGACCTGACCGGGACCAGCCGCCGCCTCGTGATCATGGATGACCTCTCGAAGTTCGAGAGCTCGGACAAGGGCGATCCGGAGAAGCTGGCCGAGAGCCGCGCGTCGGGCTTCGATGATGCCAAGATCCTCCGCGTCTCGACGGCGATGATCAAGGGGACGTGCCGGATCAGCGAGGCTTACGAGCGGAGCGATCAGCGGCTCTTCCACGTGCCGTGCCCGAGCTGCGGCTTCGAGCAGCCTTTAACCTGGGAGAACTTCAAGGCGAGCCTCGAGCCCGAGCGTCTGCATGCCGCGCATTTTACCTGCGAGAGCTGCCGCGAACCGATCCGACATGGGGCCAAGGAAAAGATCGTCCGCCTCGGCAAGTGGGTGCGCCACAACCGCGGCGGGGACCATCCGGGGTTTCACCTCTGGCGCGCCTATGCGCCGCAGCGGGACTGGGCGTCGATCGCGATCGAGTACGCACAGATGATGGGCTGGACCCGGCTCGAGGCGGGACGCTCGAAAGCCGCCGAGGGGCAGGGGAGCGACGAGGCACCCGGCAAGGCGGCGACCGCCAAGCCGATCAAGGCCGCGGTCGAGCAGGTGTTCTTCAATGACGTGCTCGGCCTGCCCTATGAGCAGGCGACCGATGCGCCGGACTGGGAGACCCTGCGCGACCGGACCGAGCATGCCGAGCCCGGCGCGGTGCTCGAGCTCGGCGTGCTGCCCGCGACGGGCTTCATCTTCGCGGCGGGCGTCGACTGCCAGGATGACCGGCTCGAGGTGCACCTGGTGGCCTTCGGTGCGAACCGGCGGCGCTGGGTCATCGACTACAAGGTGATCCCGCACCACATCGGCGACGAGGCTGGCCGGGACGCGCTGAATGCGCTGCTGCGGCAGGAGTGGCGCACCGAACTGGGCTTCCGGGTGCCGCTCGACATCCTCGCGATCGACGGCGGCGCCTACACCGACGACGTGTGGAGCTGGGCGAAGCGCCATCCCTGGGGCCGGGTGATCATCGTCAAGGGCGGCTCCACGGAGAACGGCCCGCTGATGGCGCTGCAGAAGTTTGATCGGCGCAGGGACGGCAAGGTGAAGAAGGCGCAGAAGCGCGCCTTCAACCTCAACGTCTCGTCGCTGAAGGCGGGGCTCTACGCGCACCTGCGCAAGGAAGACCCCGAAGAGCGCGGCTTCATCCAGTTCGCCAGGGCACTTGGCGACGAATACTACCGGATGATCACCGCCGAGAACCGCGTGCTCAGCCGGAACAAGCAAGGCGTGATGACCAGCCGATGGGTCCTGGTCGAACCGACGCGCCGCAACGAAGCGCTCGACACCATGAACTACGCCGAGGCCGGCGCGCTGCGGAAGGGCTGGGCTGCCATGACCGACAACCAGTGGGATGCGCTGGCGGCGGAACGGGGCGGACCCGCGCCGGACAAGCAGCCCGACCTCTTCGATGCATCGCTGCCGCTCCTCACGGGTGAGCAGCTACGCGCCGCGGGCGCGAAACCAAAACCCAAGAGCAAGCCGGCCAGCAAGGCCACGCGGCTCGCCGATCTTCTGAGGGAGCAAAATGGCGGATAACGAGACCCTCACGAAACGCCTGGCCGAGGCCGAGGAAGCGCTGCACCAGGTGCGGATCGGCGGTCAGGCCGTGGTTGTCGGCTACGACGGGCATCGCACCGAATACAGCCCGGCCAATGCGGCGGAACTGCACCGATACATCACCTCGCTGCGCCGCCAGCTTGGCCTGCCGAGCGGTGGCCTCGCGTCTCGCCCGGTGAGGTTCTGAGATGGCCGTGCGCTCGCTGACCGAGGTCCCGCGCATTCCCCGCAAGCGCGGCGCGCTCCGCGATGCCGGCTTCGGCGGCTCGGCACCCTACGTCGCGGCCGATACCGGCATCGACACGCTTGCCGGATTCCTTCCCACCAACCGCGCCGTCGATGCCGAGGTGTTGCCGGGCCGGGATCGCATCACCGCGCGCAGCCGCGATCTTGGCCGCAACAATGGCTGGGCCGCCGGGGCGATCGCCAAGGAAGTCGATGGCGTCATCGGCGCGAACTTCCGGCCGCTCCTGAAGCCGGACTGGCGCGCCCTCGGCCTCGATGCGGACTGGGCACAGGAGTTCAAGGAGACGATCGAGGCGCGCTGGCGGACCTATGCGGATGACCCGCGCAAGTTCTGCGACACCACGCGCAGCCAGACCATGCCGCAGCTCTTCGGCATGGCCTATCGCACCTATCTCGTCGAGGGCGAGGCGATTGCCCTGGTCAACTGGCGGGCCCGGCGGCCGTTCAAGACAACCATGCGGGTCGTCGATCCCGACCTTCTGAGCAATCCGAACGGGGCAGCGGACGAGGCGCGGCTGCGCGGCGGCGTCGAGATCACCCGCGACGGCGTCGCGCGGGCCTACCATTTCCGGCAAGGCCACTACGCGACCAGCTGGGCGGATGGATCGGACGCGATGACCTGGAAGCGGATCGGGCGCGAATCCGCGACAGGCCGCCCCCAGGTGATCCACTTCTTCGACAAGACACGGGACGGCCAGACCCGAGGCATCAGCCGCCTCGCGCCGATCGTCGAGCGGCTGCGCATGGAGGACCACTACAGCCGCGTCGAGCTGCAGGCGGCGGTGATCAACGCGGTGCTCGCGGCCTTCATCAAGAGCCCGATGGGCCCGGAGTCGATCAACGAGATGTTCGGCGATGATGACGGCATGCAGGCGTTGCTGAACTACCAGAGCGGCCGGAAGGAATTCTACGGCAGCTCGGGCGGGGTGAAGATCGGCGGCGCGCGGATCAGCACGCTCTATCCCAACGACGAGATCGGTATGGTGCCGACCGCGCGGCCGGCGGCACAGTTTGCCGATTTCGAGGCGGCTGTGCTCCGGCATATCGCGTCGGGCATGGGGATCAGCTACGAGCAGCTCGCCTCGGATTGGTCGAAGACGAACTACTCGAGCGCCCGCGCCGCGATGATCGAGATCTGGCGCGGATGGACCGCGCGCCGCACCGCCTTCGCGCAGGGCTTCTGCCAGCCGTTCTTCATGGCCTGGCTGGAAGAGCAGATCATGGATGGTCACGTGCGCCTGCCACGCGGCGCGCCTGACTTCTACGCATTCTGGCCGGCCTATGCCCGCGCCAAGTGGATCGGACCGGGCAAGGGCTTCGTCGATCCGGTCAAGGAAGCGCAGGCCGCGGCCATGCGCGTGTCGCTCGGGCTTTCGACGCTCGAGGAGGAGGCGGCCGAGCTCACCGGCACCGACTACGCCGACAACATGGAGCAGATCGCGCGCGAGGTCGCGGCCATGCCCAAGGGCACGCTGCACCCGGCCCAGGAGAGCTTCGCAAAACTGCTGGGCCCGACGACCGGCCCGAGCATGAGCCCCGAGGACTGACATCATGCACCATCCGCAAATCGCGCAGCGTGTGTTTCACACGCCGCTTCTGGCTGCGCCGACGAAAGCCGCCGCCTTCATCATCGGCCTCGGGCCGCGCCTGATTGGCGCCGAGGAGATCGAGGTGGTTGGCGCAGAAGCCTCGCCCGAGGCCAGTCGCCGGGCTCGCGCCTCGCTGCTCGATGAGCGCCTCGAGGAGGGTATGCGCAGCGGCCGGCTCGGAGCCTACCGGGTGCGGGACGGGATCGCGGTCATCCCGGTCACCGGCGCATTGATCCACCGCGGCGGATGGATCGGCAACAGCTCCGGTCAGACCTCCTACGAGGGGCTCGCCGCGCAAATCGAAATGGCCGCGAGTGACGGCATGGTGCGCGGCGTGGCGCTGGAGATCGACAGCTTCGGCGGGGAGGTCGCGGGGTGCTTCTCGCTGGCGGACCAGATTCGGGAATTGCGCGAGAAAAAACCGGTCTGGGCCTTTGTCAGCGACCACGCCTTCTCGGCGGCCTACGCCATCGCCTCGCAAGCAAGCCGCATCGTGATGCCGCGCACCGGTGGCGCCGGATCGATCGGCGTCATCTGGATGCATGCCGACCAGAGCGCCGCGCTCGAGCAGCGCGGGGTGAAGGTCACGGTGATCGCCGCGGGTGAGCACAAGGGCGACGGCAATCCCTATGCGCCGCTCCCCGAGAGCGTGCGCGCCGATCTGCAAGCCGAAATGGAACAGCTGCGCACGATCTTCGCCGAGACGGTGGGGGCCGGACGCGGCGCAAAGCTCACCGCCGAGGCGGCCCTGGCCACAGAGGCCCGCTGCCTGCTCGGCGCTGACGCGGTCGAGGCGGGTCTCGCCGACGAGATCGCCAACCCGCGCGAGGCCTTCGAGGCCTTCGCCGATGACCTCTACGGCCGCCGACCCGCGCGGCCCTCCACCAGTGCAGAAGGAAAGACCCTGATGACCGACAAGACCAATCAGCCGCCCGCCGCGACCGCTCCGGCTCCGACCCCCACGGCCGCGCCGACACCGGCGCCTTCGGCCGACGTGCCGACCACTCCGGCTCCCGCTGCGGCCACGCCTGCACCGGCCGCCCCGGCCGCGACCGCCCCGGCGCCCTCCGCCGCGAGCGAGGACCCCAAGGCGCGCATCCAGGCAATCCTGACGTCGCCCGAGGCCGAGGGCCGCGAAGAGCTCGCCAAGAGCTTCGCCTTCAACAGCGACATCTCCTCGGCCGAGGCGGTCGCGCATCTCTCCGCGTCGCCGAAAGCCGGCGCGCAGCAGACCCTCTCGGCCTCGATCGACGCGGAGGCCACTGACCTTGATGCGCCGGCACCCGGCGCTTCGGCCGCGGCACCCTCGATGAAGGACCGCATGGCGGCCCGCTTCACCTGATCCGGCGCGGGGGCTTCCCCCGCGCTTTCTCTTTGACCTCTGGCAGGAAGGAAGACCCCGATGCCTCCCCTTACTGAAGGCCGCACCGCCGGCGATTTCGTGTTGTTCGACCAGGCCGAGTATTCCCGCGAACCCGCGGTGATTGGCGGTGGCGCCGATCTTCAGCCCGGCACCGTGCTCGGCAAGATCACGGCCACCGGCAAATATGTCCGCTGCGACAGCGGTGCCAGTGACGGCTCGCAGACACCCGTCGCCGTGCTGCGCACCGAGGCGCCCGCAGCCTCGGCCGACGTCACCGCGGTGATCCAGGCACGGCACACCCGCGTGCGGCGCTTCGGGCTGATCTTCGACGCGAGCTTCGCCACCGAGGCGGACCGCAATGGCGCCTGCGCGGCGCTGAAAGAGGTCGGCATTCTCGCGACCTGACCCGTCCTCGGCGCCGGGGCCCACCCGGCGCCGCCGTCCCGCCGCGCGGAAGCGCGCCAATCGATGAAAGGAGAGCCCGATGGCTCATTACGATATCTTCAAGGGCGATGGCTTCTCCGCCATGACGCTCGGCGACTCCATCCGCGTCGTCCCCAACCAGTGGGGTCTGGTCAGCGGCATGGGTGTCTTCGCCGCCAAGCCGATCCGCGGCACCAAGTTCTCGGTCGAGATGATCAACGGCGTCATCCAGCTGGTGAACTCATCCGAGCGCAGCACGCCGCTGCCCGGCGCGGACACGCGCAAGGGCAAGCTGGTGGACTTCTCGACCAAGCGCTTTGGCCTCAAGGCCCGGATCACCGCCGACGACATCGACAACATCCGCGCCTATGGCTCCGAGACCGAGCTCAAGCAGGCGCAGGATGAGGTGATGGAACGCCAGATCGAACTGCGCGGCTCGCTCGACATCACGCGCGAGTATCACCGCGTCTGCGCGCTGCAGGGCATCGTGCTCGACGCCGACGGCTCGCCGCTCTGGGACCTCTACGACAAGTTCGAGATCAGCCGGAAGTCGGTCGACTTCGCCCTGGGCACCGGCACCACCGATCTCGCCGCGAAGTGCCGTGAGGTGACGCGCCACGTCCGGACCAACCTCAAGGGCGATGTGATGACCGGCGTGATGGGCCTGATTCACCCCGACTACACCGACAAGCTGATGGGCCACGCGGACTTCAAGGACCGCTACAAGTACTTCCAGAACACCAACGGCGGCGATCCGCTGCGCGACGACAAATCGGACGGCTTCGAGTTCGGCGGCATCACCTGGAAGGAATACCTCGGCGAGGCGGATGTGCCGCAGGAGGATGGCACCGTGGTGACCCGCAACTTCATCCCCGAGGCGGAGGCGAGCTTCTTCCCGGTCGGCACCCGCCAGACCTTCCGCACCTTCAACGGCTCGCCCGACTATGTCGGTCTCGCGAACACGCCGGGGCAGGAGTTCTACTCGAAGGTCATCTACGACCGCGACGAAGAGCGCTTCGTCGACGTCGAGGCGATGATGCAGAACGCGCAGATCTGCACCCGCCCGGCCGTGCTGGTTCGCGGCCACACCTCGAACTGATCCCGATAATCCGGCCCCGGCGCCGCGTGCGCCGGGACCCTGTTCCCTGGAGTGAACCCCATGGCCAAAAAGACCAGCACCGAACTCGTTCGCGTCAAGATGACCGGCGAGTTCACCTACAAGCTCGACGGCTCGTCGAAGCGCACCCTGCCGAAGGGCTGGGCGGGCGCGGTCCCCACCTCGATTGCGGAACTGATCGAGAAAGATGGCGCCGGCGCGCGCGAGGCCGACGGCGAAGCCGTGACCGCACCGGCGAAGACCGCGACGAAGAAGGCGGCCGCGACCAAGAGCGGCGCAGCCAGCCAGGCCGCGACCGGCACCACAGTGGCAAATGCGGAGTCGACAAGTGCCATCGCTGCCTCATCCGCGACCACCGGAGTGGTCACGGGCGCTGGCGCTGCCGGTACCGGCGCCGCGGACTGACCGCGATGGCCCCGTTTCTTCGCAGCGTCGAGGAGACCTTCCGGCGTCACGGGATCGAGGCTGTCCTCGATCCCGACGGCGTGGCGCGTCCGGTGCGGCTGCTCGCGGCGCGGCCGGATGAGATCGCCGATTTTCGCAGCCTGCAGGTGCAGTCGGAGACCGGCATGTTCGAGATCCTCGCTTCAGATTTCGAGGGCTTCTTGAAGGGGACGATCCTCGGCATCGGGTCCGAGCGGCGCAAGGTTCAGCACGTCCGGACGCGGGACCCGCGGCGCTACAAGGTGCTGTTGAACACCGTGGAGCAACCTGCATGAAGGAGCGGATCAGCGTTGCCCTGACCGGCAACCTCGAGGAGTTCATGGAAGAGGAACTCGATCTCGCCGAGCGCGCGATCACCGCCGGGGTCCGTTCGGCAGGGGCGAGGGCCAAGCGGCTCCTGCGCCAGGACGTGCTGGCGGGCGGGCTCGGTCCGCGCCTTGCGCGGTCGTGGCGCCAGAAGGACTACCCGCGCGGCCAAGCCTCACTGGCGGCCGCCTCGATCGTTTACACCAAGGCGCCCGAGCTGCTGCGCGTCTTCGACGAGGGCGCAACGATCCGCTCGGCTGACGGCTTCTACCTTGCGATCCCGACCCCGGATGCCCCCAAGCTCGGCGACGGGCGCAAGCGGCTCACGCCGTCGAATTTCCCCGAGCACCGCTTCGGGCCGCTGCGCTTCGTCTATCGCGAGCACGGTGCGTCGCTGCTGGTGGTCGACAACCAACGCCAGCGCCAGGGCAAGCGGGGCGGCTACGCGCTCTCGAAGAGCAAGCGTGCGCTGAAGACCGGGCATGGGCTGATGACCGTGCCGATGTTCTTCCTGGTGCCGCGCGTTCGACTGAAGCGCCGGCTCAACATCGACAAGAACCTGCATCTCGCCATGCGCAGCCTTGCCGAGGACATCGACACCGCGTTCCGCACGCTGCGTCGCCGCAAGAGAAGGCGCAAATGATGCCCAGCACCCATGAAACCGCGATCACCGCGTTGGTCGCAGCTCTGGCCCCGCATTCCGCGCGGGTGCTGCGCGAGGCGGAGCTGCCGCATGCCTGTCCGGCCGAGGGCCTGGTCAATGTCCAGCCGGCTGATCCGGGCGAGGGCGAGCAGCATCTCGGCACCGGGACGCGCGAGTTCGAGCGCGACATCGACCTCGAATGCGTCGTGCAGGGATCGGACGCCGAGGAGCGCGATGCGGGCCTCGATGTCCTGCTGCAGGGCGTGGCGGCGCTGCTGCTCGCCGACCGCTCGCTTGGCGGCGCTGTGACCTACCTGCGGGTCAATGCCCCGCAGGGAACCGACGTGGTGCCCATGGATGGCGCGGAGAGCCTGAAAGGCGCCGTGCTGCCGGTGACGATCTACTACGAAACCCCCGACAACCCGATGGAGTGATCCCATGACCTTTGCGCGTGGAAACGAGGCGCGGCTGCTGTCGCGCCAACAGGCGAGTTTTGGCACCGCCGAGGCGGCGGCCGATGGTGCCTTCCGGCTGATGCCCTTCTATTCCTACAACGTCTCGCCCACCGGCGAGCTTGCGAACGACGAGGCCGCCTACGGCGACTCGATGCCGGGCGAGGTGGTCGCGGGGCTCGAGAACCTCACGGGGTCGATGGCGGTGCCGATGGGGCTCAACTCGATCGGCTGGCACCTGCAGCAGCTCTTCGGCGATCCGGTGACCACCGGGACCGAGGATTACAGCCACGTGTTCAGCGTGCCGCGCCAGCAGCTGATCCGCCTCATGACGCACGGGATTTCGCACAACGGCATCGGCCAGCACTTCGTGCAGGACAGCCTGGCAATGACCGGGCTTGAACTCTCGGGGCAGAAGAACGGCCAGCGCCAGCGGGTCACCTTCAATCTCGCCGGTCGCCAGGAGGTGGGCGTGCCCGCGACGCTCGACGCGACACCCGTGCAATATGCGCCCGATCCCGTGCCGGTCGGATTCCAGGCGGCGCTGCTGATGGATGGCGCGATCGCCGGGGCGGTGACCCAGGCGGCGCTCACGCTCAACAGCGGGATCGAGCCGGACCAGGAGGCGCTCAACGGTCTGCCCACGGCGGCCGCCATGCAATCCGGGTTCTGGGAGCTCTCGGGCACGCTCGGCGCACGCTTCCAGGACCGTGTGATCTACGATCTCGCCAATACCGGCGGGTCCTTCTCGCTGGGCTTCAAGTGGGAAATCAGCGCGACGCGCTCGCTCGAGATCGTCTGTCCGGACGTGCGGCTCGAGCGCACCGGCGTGGCGGTCGAGGGGCGCGGCATCCTGTCGTCCTCGTTCAACTGGCGGGCCAATCGACCTGCGGACGGTGCTGAGCTGATGACCGTCACGCTCAAGAACAGCACCGCCAGCTACGCCAACCCCGTCTGATGGTCCTGCGCCTGCACCGGCGCGGCTCCGAGCCGCGCCAGATCGACCTCGGCTATGGCGTCACGGTCTCCTGCAAGCCCTTCGGCTACGCCGATTACCGCGAGGCCGAGGCGGCGGCTCTCCGGCTCGCTCGGCAGAATCTGCCCGAGGAGCTGCAACTCGAGGCCGAGATCCACGACGAGGAGAACCTCGGACCGGAACACGACGAGGCCCTTCGGGGCCTCGCCGCGCGATACGTGGTCAAGCTGCTTCTGCTGCGGTTCGGCGCGGGCTGGGCCGGGGTCGAGCTGGAGGACGGCAGCGCCGCTCCGATGACCGCCGCGACGCTCGACGAGTTCATGCGGCTCTTCCCCGGCGTGTCCGCGACGCTGCACGGCGAGCTCCTCGCGCCCTGGATCGCGCTGGAGATGGAGGGAAACGTCTCCGCGCCCTCGCCAAATACCGCCACAGCGGAGGGCTGAGCCATTGCGCGGGCTGCCGGGATGCTCCCGGCTTTGCCTGCGCAAGGTTAGGCGGCGAGGGCGCATGCCCCGAAGACACCCATCTGCCACGCTCGATCGAGGGACGTGCCATTGCCTCGGCGGGGCTCGAGCTCTTCCACCAGCGGCGGATCGGTCCCGGCGGCTACGCCGGGCTCGACATGCCCGCCTGCCTCGCGCTCCTGAAGGCGCGCCGCGTTTCCGAAGATATTGCAGCGCTGCTTTTGCCGCGCTGGGAAGCCGGGCTTCTCGAGGCCGCGGCGCTACAGCGTGAGGACAAGAGCGAATGAGCCGAACGGAACGCCAGTACTCGATCCGCTTCTCCGCGGCTGGCAAGCAGCAGCTCGAGGCGGACCTGCGCTCCCTCGGCGCCAGTGGTGAGCGCAGCCTGCGCCTGATCCACAATGCGGCGCGCCCGGCCGGTGCGGGGCTCCGCGAGACCGATCTCGCGGCGCGGCAGCTCAAGGGCTCGCTGCTGTCCGTCGCGGCGGAGCTGCCGGCGCTTCAACGCCTTGCCCGCTACATGGGCACAACGGCGATCGCCGGTGGCCTGGTCGCCTTCGGCAAGGGCGCGCTCGATGTCGGGCGGCAGTTCCAGGCGATGATGCAGCGTGTGCAGGCAGCGACGGCTGCCAGCGTTCAAGAGACCGCCAGCCTCGAGGCGGCGGCCAAGCGGCTTGGCGGCACGACCGCCTTCACCGCGATGCAGGCGGCCGAGGCGATCGAGGTGCTGGCGAAGAACGGCGTCGCGGTCTCCAATATTCTCGGCGGCGCGCTCGACGCCTCGCTGTCCCTGGCGAGCGCCCTCGGTGCGGAGCTCGCCCCGTCGGCCGACCTGGTCACCGACCTCATGGCGCAGTTCAGCCTCGAGGCGGCGGCGCTGCCCGACGTGGTCGATCGCGTCACCGGGGCGGCCTTCACCTCGAAGTTCGGCTTCGACGATCTGCGCCTCGCGATCGGCCAGGCCGGCGGTGTCGCCGGCACGGCCGGGGTCGAGCTCACCGACTTCCTGACCTCGCTCTCTGCGACCGCCTCGAACTTCTCGTCCGGCCAGGACGCCGGGACGTCGTTCAAGACCTTCGTCCAGCGCCTCACGCCGGAGAGCAAGCAGGCCGCGGCGGCGATGCAGGAGCTTGGCCTCGAATTCTTCGACACGCGCGGCAACATGAAGACCATGGCGGAGATCGCCGGGGAACTGCAGGAGGGTCTTGCCGGTCTGTCGGATGAGGCGCGCAACGAAGCGCTCAAGACGATCTTCGGGACCGATGCCATCCGGACCGCGACGGCGCTGGCAAAGACTGGCGCCGAGGGCTTCCGCGAGCTTGCCTCCGCGATCTCGGAAGTCTCGGCCGAGGAGCAGGCCGCGGTCAGGCTGCGCGGTCTCGACGGCGCGCTGAAGGAGCTCGCCTCGGCCTGGGAGGCCCTGCAGCTGCAATCGGCGCAGAGCGGCGGGCTCGAGATCGCCGAGGAAGCGGTGCGCCGGCTGACCGACGCGCTGCGCTTCCTCACCGATAATTTCGACGACGTGCAGGAAGTCGTGGAGCGGGTCGCGCAGGCGCTCACGGTTTTCCTCGTCGGTAAGGGGATGACGCTGGCGATCGCCAAGGGGGTCGCCATGCGTGCCTCCCTGATCGAGATCGCCGGGGCGACGGCAGGCGTCGGCACCGCGGCAAGCCGCGCCGTCGGGCCGCTGACCCGCCTCGGGCTCGCCGGGCGCCTGCTGATGGGAACCCTGGGCGGGCCGCTGTCGCTGGCTCTGACGGCCGCCTCGCTGATTTCGCTGGGCATCGACACCGACACCGCGGCTGACGCGATCGGCCGCGCCGAGACCTCGGCGCAGAAGGCGGCCGATGCGCTGCTGGCCTACCAGGACGCCAGCAAGCGCGCGGCCGACGAACAGGCGAAGCTAGGCGGCAAGGTCAGCGAGACCACCCAGCAGATGCTGACCCAGTCCCGCGCGGCGCTGGTGCAGGCAGTGGCCGACATCGGCCGCGAGCTCGAGGAAGCACAGAGGGCCATGGGCGAGTCGCTGCTCGACAGCGACGGCTTTGATGATTTCGCCGCGCGCTACCGCGCCGCGCTCGGCGGCGGGCTGCAGACGGGGACAATTGGCGGCGGAACACCAAGCAATCGCTACCTGGCGCAGCTTGCGAAGATGTCCGAGCAGGCCGGCAAGATGGAGATCGCGGCCGGTGAGTTTGCGGCTGCCTTCGAGCGGGTGCAGGCGGTGGGCCCCGCCATTGAGCAGGCCTCAAACGCCATGGCCGAACTGCTCGGCTCGGGCGGGCCGATCGGTGGCAGCGAGACCCTGTCGGCCGTCACCGAGCTTGCCGAGCGGACCGGTCTTTTCGGCGAGGAACTGGCGGCGCTCTCCAAGGCAGACAGCGAAGCTGATCTGCGTCGGGCTTTCGAGGCGCTCATGCGCGCGATGAACGAGGCGGTGGTCGCCGGCCAGCAGGTGCGCTCCGAGCAGCTCGAAGGATTCCGCGAGAACGTCGCGGGGCTGGTCGAGGTTGAAACGAAGCAAAAGGAGCTGTCCGAGCAGCTCGGCGAGATCGAGGGTTTGCACGAGAGCATCGCCAACCAGCGCCCGTTCGATGCGGCGGCGGAAAGTGCGCGCGAAGCGGCCGATGAGGTGGAGAGGCTCGCGAACGCGGAAACGAACCTTAAATCAGGGATCGATGCGGCCAAGAAGCTGATCCGCGAAAAAGAGGACTTCCGGCCCGACGCGTATCCCGACTGGTCCTACAAGAACGGCAAACGCTACAACAGCGGTTGGCGCGCAGGCTACGGCTCGGACACCTACACGACGCCGGATGGCAACGCGCATCGGGTCGCTGAGGGCATGACGATCACGCGCGCACAGGCCGAGCTCGATCTTGATCGGCGGATTCGGGACTATTTCGACGCCATCACCGCGCAGATTGGCGAGACCGCATTCGCTGTGCTTTCGGACGATCGGAAGGGCAGCCTTGCGTCGCTGCTGCACAACTACGGCACGGGCGAGTTCCGTGCGGGCGGTGATCTTGGCGGCGTTGTCTCGGCGCTGCGCGGCGGCACCTCTCAGGAGGTCGCCGATGCGATCGGCGGGCTTGCCAAGCACAACAATGGCATCAACGAAAAGCGCCGCCTTGAAGAGGCCGCGGCTTTCGGCAGCACCAGCTCGGCAGAGGCTGCGCTCGCGCGCGCCGATGCCCTGAAAAAGGTTGTCGACGCCGGTGCGGAGCAGCTCGAGCAGCTCCGGCTTGAGGCTGAGCTGGCAGGCCAGAGCGTCGAGGCGCAGGCGCGGCTCACCTACCAGGCCGAGGCCCTGCGGCGGGCCAAGGAAGCCGGGATCGATGCAGAGACCACGCTCACCGAGGACGGGCGCAAGCTGGTCGACGTGATCAACGAGCAGGCCGAGGCCTACGGCAAGCTGATGGCGGCGCGGGACGAAGCCGGCAAGCGGCGGGAAACTTCCGGCGACGAGGATCAGGATCGCACTCAGCGGATCGATGAGTATCGGCAGGAAATGTCGCGGCTCTTTGACAACCTCAAGCCCGGCGGCAACGGCTGGACCGGCTTTATCGACGACTTCCAGACCTACCTGCTCGACAAGCTCTGGGAGCTCGCCCTCGATCCGGTCTGGCAGCAGCTCGCCCTGCTGATGGATCAGGCCTTCGGCGCAATCGGGCCGGGTGGCACGCTGACCCTGTCCGGTGCCGGTGCGACCTCCGGCTATACCGGCAGCGCCGGTGCAATGGTCTCGGGCGGTCTTTATTCGACCGGCGGACCTCTGCCGCGCCGCGCGGGGGGTGGCGGCTTCCAGAGCGTTCCGCGTGCGGTCGGCATGCTGCAGGGCCCCGGCAGCAAGAAGCAGGACAACCTGCTTTTCTGGGGCTCGCGGGGCGAGTTCATGCAGCCTGCCGCGGCGGTGGACTACTACGGGCTCGAATTCATGGAAGCGCTCCGCAGGCGGGAGGTGCCAAAGTTCGCGGAAGGTGGGGCGATGCCGGGCACCTCCACGGGCGGCTCTGGCGGCGTCACGCTGCGCCAGGGCGATGTCGTCGTGAACAACTTTGCGGGGGTCGAGGTCGAGCAGCGGCGGGACGGTGCGGGCAACCTCTCGCTCGATCTGCGCCGGGCAGTCAGCGACATGATCTCCTCCGGCGGGGCGGATGCCGCGCTGCAAAACCGATTCAATCTCAAGAAACCGCCGAGGGGGTGGTAAGCATGCCGAGCTGGCCCAGCAGTCTGCCGTTCTTTTCGGGACGCAGCGCGTACGAACTCAGCGGTCCGACCGGGCACATCCTGCGCACGCAGCCGAGCGTCGGCCCCGCGCAACGGCGCCTGCGCACCACCGCCGCCTCGCGGCCGTTCTCCGGGGCAATCTCCTACATGACGCTCGCTCAGCTCGCCGAGTTCGAAGCCTTCTATCGCGACGATCTGCGGCTTGGCTCGCTTGCCTTCGATGCGGTCGATCCGCTCACCGGCGAGGCGCGCGTCTACGCCTTCGCCGGCGAATACAAGATCAGGCCGAACAAGCTCGGAGTGAGCGTCTCGGCCAAGTTGGAGATCATGCCATGAGGCCTTTGAGCGATCAGCTTCTCGCCGAGATGTATGCGGATTCAAACGGCGCCGTGCTGGTGCCGCTGGTCAAGCTCGAGCACGTCGATTGGGAGATGCCCGTCTGCCTCGCGCGCAACGCCGAGCCCGTATCGCATGGCGGCGAGACCTATGTGCCTTTCCCGATGGAGCTGAGCCTGCCCGACGATGAGGACGAAGGGCTGCCGATCCTGCGCTGGACCGCGCAGAACGTGGTCCGCGAGATCATGTGGTACTTCCGGCGGGTCTCCGGCGTGGTGCGCGGGACGGTGGTCTATGTCCAGCCCGCCGTGCCGGGCGTGGTCGAGATCGGGCCCTTCGAGGTCGAAATCTCGGGCATCGAATACGACGAACAGACCCTTTCCGGCGTCATGACGATCGAGCCGATCCTGGAAGAGGCTTTCGGGTACCTGACGATGACACCTGGGACCACCCCGGCGCTCTTCTGATCCATGTGGACGGATGACTGGATTGGCCTGCCCTATGCCGAGCTCGGCCGGGGGCCGGGCGCCTATGACTGCCTCGGTCTCTGGCTCGCCCTGCAGCGCGCGCGCTTCGGGCGCGAGGTGCCGGACCCGGAGTGCCGTATGGGGGACGCCCTCCGGCGCGGCACTGTGGACCGCTATCGTTCCCGCTTCGCGCGGGTGACCGCCGCCGCTGAGGGGGACCTGCTGCTTTTTCTTTCCGCCGGCCGCCCGCTGCACGTGGGCTTTGCTCTCGACAATCAAGACATGATCCACATCGACGCCTTTGGGGGCAGCCGTGTGGAGCGCTGGCGCGGGATGCGCTGGCTTGGAAAGCTCGAAGGGATATATCGCCTTGCTTGACCACCTGACCCACGCTGACGGCATCGAGGTTTCGATCGAGCACCACCCGTGCGCGCGCACCGAGTGGGAGATCACGCGCGCCCCGATCGGTGCGACCGTGGCCGAGATCGTCGCGCTGTCGAATATCGACTGCGCCCGCTTCGGCACCTTCCCGACCGTGATCCTGCTGCGCGGGGACCGCATCGACGTGGTGCCGCTCAACATGTGGCGCAAGGTGCGCCCCAAATCCGGCACGCGGGTCGAGATCGCTTTTCCCATGGGAGAGCCCGGCACGTTGGCGCTGATCGCCTCGGCGGCGCTTCCGCATGCAGCGGCCTACGCCGCCACGGCGCTGAAGCTGACAGGGATGTATTACGCGCTCACGGTCGCCGCGATCACCGTCGTGGGGGCGTTGACGATCAACGCGCTCATTCCGCCCGCCCAGCAGGGCGGCACCGGCGCGGGCCCGCAGAACTTTGCGATCACCGGCGTGGCGAATGTCGCCAATCGCTATGGCTCCTTCCCCTATGTGATCGGCCGGCACCGCATGTTCCCGTCGCTGACCGCCAGCGGCTATTCGGAAACCGTCGGGCGATCGATCTTCTATCGCGGGCGCATGACCTTCGGATACGGGCCGGTCGCGCTCGAAGATTTGCGCATCGGCACGACGCCGATCTGGGAGTACGACGGGGTCGAGCTCGAGTTCCTGAATGTCGATCGGGACCGGACGCTGGCGGCGATGCCGCAGCTCGCGGACCTGGTGATCACACGCACCGAGGAGGCGCAGACGCCCAAGGCCTTCGTCGCACCGGGCAGTGAGGGCTATGTCTTCGCGCCGGGCGGGCTGGCAAAAAGCGCGAGCCTGACAATTACCCCGAGCCCGCTCGCCTATTACGCGAGCCTCGATGTCGTGGTCGAGGTCTCCGAAGGTGGCGGCGCGTGGTCCGCCGTGGCGACCTATCCCGGTATCACCGGCACCGTCACCTTCTCGGCGGGCGCGTTCTCCGATGGGGTGCAGCGTAGCTGGCGGGTGCGGATCGCGGCGGCGACCGAGGCCCCCGCGGTGCCCGGCTCTGCGCTGCGCCGGAAATCGAGCGAGGGCGTCACGGTCACCGCGGCGTCGGCGGTCTACCAGGCGCCGAGCGCGGGCTGGCGCAAGGGCAGCGAGACCATGCGACTTTACGCGCAGGACGTGACCGAAGACGGCTATTCGGACGTGCCGCAACACAATGACCCCGTCGTGAAATACACCAGGCTTGAGACCACCAGCGCGGCGATCGACCTGACCTTTCCGCAGGGTCTCTACAAGACCCGCAGCAGCGGAAAGGTCTCGGGCCACGGGACCGACTTTCAGTTCGAGTACCAGAGCACCGAAGGGGGGCTCGGCGAGGCGGATTGGATCGATCTCGGGATCGACAATATCCACGCGAAGGCCACCACGCTTTTCCGCTGGACGAAGCACATCAGCTTTCCGGCGCCGGGCGAATACGCCATCCGTGTTACCCGTCGGTGGCTGATCGACGAAGACCCCGGCGACGTGAACACCGCAACGCTGACGGCGATCCGCTCATTCGGCGACGGGGATTTGCCGAGCCACGAGGGGGTTGCCGAGGTTGCCTTCCGCATCAAGGCGAGTGAGCAGCTCAACGGCCAGATCGACAGCCTCAATGCGATCGTCCAGCAACTCGCGCCGATGTGGGATGGCTCGGCCTGGACCGAGCCCCAGCCGATCCGGCATCCGGCCTGGGCCTTCCTGCAGGCGTTGCGTGGGCCGCACCTGCGCCGCCCGGTGCCGGCCTCGCGCATTGACCTCGAGGCGTTCCGTGCCTGGGCGGAGCAAGAGCCGCATTGGACCTGCGACTATGTCATCGACACGCCCACGCAGGTCGCGGATGTTCTCGACGTGATCGCCGCCTCGGGCCGCGCCAAGCGCACGCTTACCGATCTCAAGTGGTCGGTGATCCGGGAGAGCGCTGCGCACCCGGTGCGCCAGGTCTTCACGCCGCGCAACAGTTGGGGCTTCAAGGCCGAGCACCGCTTCCCGCGCGAAATCCACGGCTTCCGGGTCAAGGTCCGCAGCGAGCGGCTCGAGTGGCAGGAAGACGAGATCCTCGTTCTGATGGATGGCTACACGCGGAAGACCGCGAGCGAGCTCGAAACGCTCGAGCTTCCCGGCGTCGTTGTCACGGCCGAGAGTGAGGATGAGGGCAACGCCTTCCGGCTCGCGCGCTACCACCTCGCGGCTGCGCTGCATCGACCAGCGACCTACACGCTGCAGACGGGTTGGGAGCATCTTCGCGTCACGCGCGGAGACAAGGTCCGCCTGGTGCATGACGCCGCGCTGATCGGCGTGGGGCAGGGGCGCATCAAGGCAGTCGGCCAGGACGGCTCCGGTAGCCTCGCGTCGATCACCCTCGATGATTGCCTCTATGGCACGAGCGGGGAGTTTCGGCTGACGGTGCGCACGGTTGCCGGTGAGGCAATCTTCACGGCAACGGCGCCGGCCGATCCCACGACCCGGCTTTGGACCGTTGCTTCGGGCTCGGGCATCGCGGCGGCCGATGTGACACCGGGCGATCTTGCGATTGTCGAAGAGGTGGCCCAGCGGAGCGCCGAAATGCTGGTGAGTGCCATTCGCCCCAATACCGAGGACGGTGCGGAGCTGGTTCTTGTCGATGCCGCCCTCGAGGTCCTCGATGCTGACAGCGGGGTGATCCCGCCTTATGACCCGGTGATCACCGAGCCGCGCGATCCGGCCTCGGTCGGTCTGCCGGTGGCGCCGGTGGTGATCTCGGCCTACTCCTCGAATCTGACACAGCTGGTGCTGCCTGACCTCTCGGTGCGTCCGCGCATCGCGGTGCAGCTCGCGCCCTTCGTCACGGGCGCGGCGGCCGAGGGGGTGACCTTGCAGCTTCGCTGGTCCGACGCGGAAGCCGAGGCGGTCTGGGCCTACGGCGAAAAGGTCTCGGCGGGCGAGTACACCCTGCTGACGGGCGCGCTCGAGGAGGGCGAAAGCTACCGCGTCGAGGTGAGCTCGGTTGGAGCTGATGGCAAGACGCGCGGTTGGGTTTCGGCTGGCGTGATCACCGCCACCATGGCCCCGCCCGCGCCGCCGCTCATCGCAGCCAGCGCCGCGCCTTTCGAGATCCCCGATGCTGCAGGAAGCGCCCGCCGCCCCGGCATCCTGCTGAGCTGGCCGGTTCCGTCGAACAAGATGCTTCGCGTGACCTGGCAGTTGCGCATTGCTGCAACTGGCGCGCTGGTGCAGCGTGGGCTCTTCGCCGAGGCCTCCGAGGGCAGCGTGCTGATCTCCGATGGTCTCGTGCCGGGCGTCGCGTATCAGATCAGGCCGAGCTTCGTGACGGGCGCCTCCGACCAGAGAACCTGGGCAGACTGGCTCGACGTCACCGCACCCGATGTGCGTCTCGAGCGGAATGATCTCGATGACGCGCTCACGGCGGAGCTGGACGCGGCGACGGCTGCCGCCAACAAAGCCCTCGCCGACGCCGAATCGGCCGATCAGCACGCGACCCAGGTGCAAGAGAGCCTCGACGCTCAGGTGGGTGACCTTCTGCAAGGGTATGGCACCATTGGCGATGCTGTGGGCGTGGCCGAGCAGGCGAGAGACGACGCGCAGGCAGCCAGCACCAGTGCGGCGGCTGATCAGGTGGCAGCAACCCAGGCGGCAGACGCCGCCGAGCAGTCGGCAACCAACGCGCAGGGCAGCGCGTCTGCGGCCAGCACCAGTGCGACCGCAGCGGCCACTAGCTCGACTGAGGCAGGGGATTCCGCCAGCGCGGCGTTGGGCAGCGCCAACACGGCAAGCACGGCGGCGGGGGATGCCGAGACCTACCGGGACGAGGCGGCGGTCAGCGCCTCCGCTGCGGGGCTGTCCAGCGTGGCTGCGCAGGCAGCGCAGGGCGTGGCGGTCAGCACCGTGGCGCTTAACGCGCACGTGACGGACTTCAACGAGGACGGGACGTACTACACCAACATCATCATCGGCGATCCGCTGACCCCGGAAGGCATGTCGGGCGACTGGACTTACGTAGACACGACCGAGGGCCGGGCCGCCACCATCTCGGTGCCCCCGTTGGCTAACCGGCACCTCGTGCCTCGCTACCTCCTGCGCAACGGCACGGGCCGCACCTACCGCATGCGCGTCAAGGCGCGGTACACCGGCACCGGGGCATTGGTTGGGCCTATGTCCCTACAGTTCCGTCGCATCAAGGCCGACTTCACGGACGGGGGTGCCGTCGGTAACGTGTCGGTGACCTTCGATGCCTCCGGGCAGTGGCAAGAGTTCGTGCACGAATGGACCGAGGTAGCTGTTTCCTCGCTGACGCCGTGGATCAGGGGCTTCGTCTTTGCGCCTGCCACCTACACGGGCAGCGGCACCTTGGAGGTGGTCTACATCTCCGTGGAGGATGTGACCGAGGAGCTTAAAGCGACCAACGCGGCCACGGCAGCAGCGGGCAGCGCAGAGGATGCCGCCGCGAGCGCGTCCGGGGCTACTCAGGCGGCCAGCGCGGCCAGCACGTCCGAGACCAATGCCAGCACCAGCGCCGGGGATGCTTCGACCGCTGCTGGGCAGGCGTCGTCCAGCGCAGCCGCTGCGGCGGGGGCGAGCAACGAAGCGGCGGAATACAGCCGCCTTGCGGCCGTCACCAAGCGCGCGGCGTCTACCCGGAACATGATCTACGAGCCGAACGGTGACGAATACGCGGCTGGCGCTAACCCGGAGTTCTGGAACGGCTCTGTGACCGTTGGGGCTGGCTCCCCCAGCGCGGCCCCGGCTGGGTCGAAAAGCCTCAAGATGACCGACGGTGCGATGGTCGATCCGGTCTACACCGGCAATTTCAAGGACCGTCGTTATCGGTTCAGTGGTTGGGTCTATACCGGCAATCAGACGCAGGGCACCGCGCGCTTCGCCATGCGGGGGGAGAACCTTTCCGGCACTGCCGTCGCGTTTTATACCGCCCCCGCCACCTACTTCGACGCAGCGTCCACTTGGAAGTTCTATGAGCTGGACGTTGTTGTCACCAGTGATACCTCTTGGATCGCCCCCGGCATCGACCTGAACGGGCAGGCGGCGGGCGACCTCATCAACCTGTGGGACTTCCGGTGTGTGGACGTTACCGAGGAGTTCAATGCGGACGTCTCGGCTACGGCTGCGGCATCGTCGGCCACTACGGCGGCATCGTCGGCAACCACCGCCGGGCAGCAGGCGAATACCGCAACCACGCAAGCGGGGCTCGCCACGACCAAGGCGGGCGAGGCGCTGACCTACAGCCAAGCCGCTGCCGCCAGCGCGTCCGATGCTGACGGCCGTGCGGTTGCTGCGGCTCTGTACCAGTCGATCACTGCCCGCCTTGCGGGGCAGGGGGTCAGCTGCCTGCCCGACCCCTACTTCTCGACCTACGGGGAGGCCGGAGGCGACTGGGCGAACTTCGCCAACGGGCCGTCGCTGGTAGGCTCTGCCAACGACATCTTCCCGGTCGGCAAGACGCTGCAATTCAACCGCACCGATTTCTCGCTGAACGAGGGCGTGCTCATTTCGCAGTCCGGTGGCTGGGAAGGGCCGGAGAACGAAGACGCCTACGTGGTGGAGGTCTGCTTCACGTACATTGGCGGGACGGGCATCAGCGGCGCGGGCATCCTGCTGGACTGGAACACGACGACCACCGAGTTCCGTGCGTCTGCACGGCTTGAGGACATGATCAACGGGCCGCTCAAAACCGGCACGCCCATGTTTGCGCAAGCCCTGCTGAAACGCCCCGCAGGGTTCACTGGCACGTTTACCACCCACGATCTGTGGTTCATTGCCAACTACCCGAACAGCGGGCTCGGGCCGAACGAGCGAAAGCACCTCAAGCTGCACTACATGCAAATTCGCCCGGCCTCGGTGGACGAAATTCGCAACCTTGAGACTGCCGCTACTGTGACCGAAGACACCCAGACGCTCGCCACGCTGGACGGCAAGGCGCGGGCGACCAAGGGCATTGCGGTGGTCGCCACCAGCGGCGGCAGCACCTTCGTCTCGGAGCTGCGGCAGACGAGCTATGCCAACCCGGACGGGACCGGCGGCTCGGCGATCCAGCTTCGCGCGGACACCATTATCGCGGATGGGACGCTCGCGGCCTCGAAACTCGCGGTCGGCTTCGGGGGCAACCTGCTCACCAACACAGGCTTCTGGGCGGGCTTCTCGGACTGGAGAACTTTCGCGAGTGGAGGATCGGGGGGGCAAACCTCGTTCCAGCTTCGCGAGCCGGGGCAAACGTGGGCAGGTCTGCTCTACCCCACGCTCCTCATATACCAGAGCGGGACCGCTACCGATGGCTATGCCGATATCACTTCCGACCCTGTGTATACCATTGACGGCGACTCCGGTCTCGGCGCGCAGGTAACGCCTGACAAACGCTATGAAGCGACGATCTACTGCTCGACGCACCGTTGCACGGGGCAGTTGCGCATCCACTGGCTCGATGAGGCGGGGAACTCCATCAACTACGCGGGTCCGACGAACATCCCTACGGCAGTCAGCGATAGCGCCAACCCGGACAAGTGGCCGCGCCATGTCGTTCGCGGGGTCGCCCCAGCAAACGCCGCTTACGCGCGCATTCACATTCGCAAGCTCGGCACGCTGTCGGGGACGAACAGCTACATGTTCATTCACAAGCCGATGCTGTGTGAAGTCCCCGCCAATGCCACGGAGATGACGCCCTACAGTCCGGGTGGGTCTACCTTCATCGACGGGGCAACGGTCAAAACCGGATCGCTCTCGGCGCTGGCCATCGGCGCGGACAAGATGAATGCGCGGTATCTCGAAATCACCGAGCAACTCGCCCTAGACGCGGCCCAAGCCGGTTTCACCATGGGCAAGACCTCCGCGGCAGACCTCACCAACGACGGCATCTACATGGGCCGCACCGACAGCGGCGGTTCCATCGGCTTCGGTTTCAACGTGGGCGTGCAGTCTAACGGGGCAGGCTACCCGGAATACCTCCGGGCGACCGAAGACACGGGCATCGAGATTGTCAACGCCAAGCACTACCGCAACCTGACCGCAGCCTCGGCGCCAATCCTTGTCTCCACCGGCCAGACCATCACCCTGCCCACGACGGCCACCAAGCTGAACCTGGAGATCGTCGGCGGCGGGGGTGGTGGCTCTGCGGGTGGCAACGATTATAATATCACTTCCGGCTCTGCCCATACCGGCAAGGCAGGCACGACGACAACCGTGCAGCTCTATGACGGCACCACGCTGAAGAAGACCTGGACCGCAGCTGGAGGCATCGAGCGGACCTATCGCCGCAGTTCCAGGAATGGCACCTATGGGGACTCCTCGCTCTTCGCAACCGGGGGAAGGGATGGGGATTGGCCGGATGGAAGTGGTCAGGTCGGCAGCCTTGGCTCGGGTGGCGGCGGAGGTGGCGGGGGTTCCCGTGGTGGTACCGGCGGCGCTGCTGGTTCGGTCACGACCATCACCGGCTTTGACATCTCCACCTATACCACACCGAAGATCACCATCACGGTCGGCTCCGGCGGTATCGGAGGTATCGGTGCCGGTGGTGGTGACGGCGGTCCTGGTGGCAGGGGTGGTAACGGGGCAGTCCGCTATAGTGTTTCCCAGGAGGAGATGATCCGAGCCGACGTCATTCCGCTGGAGCCGACGGCGCAGGGCACCATGTCGAACCATGGCCCGTTCCCGAACGTTGTCGGCGGCTCCGCTGGTCTCTGGATCATCTCCATCGACAGCGCCGCCGCGGACGTGGCTTTCGGACAGGTCGAGATCAACGACAACGGCGGCTACATCACCGGCGCGCAAAATCAACAGGTCTGTTTCGTCAGCTCTAAACGGCCTGTGGTGCTGACCACCCCGCACTCGGCGCGAACCCTGATGTATCAGTTTTTCAAGATGGGTGATTGAATGCTCCTCTACTACGACACCGAGACCGGGCAGGGCCTCTATGCCATGCAGCCTCCAAAGGACGCGCCACGTCCGGAGGGGGCTTACGTCGAGCTGGGGGACGTCCCCGCGCCCGCGAACCTCCATCTTCTGCGGGTCGATCTCGACACGCTGGAGCTGGAGGTCGTCATCCCGCCGGTGACCGCCGAGGACGTGACGGCAGAGCGGGACCGGCGCATCAACGGCGGCTTCACCTTCGGTGGGGTCGCCTATCAGACCAGGCCCGAGGACCGCGAGAACATGGCCGGGGCCAGCACGGCGGCGCTCTCGGCGATCATGAATGGCGCGCAGGTTGGGGACGTCTACTGGCACGGCGGCGCAACGCCGTTCTCGTGGATCGCGCAGGACAACACGCTGACCGAGATGGACGCGCAAACCATGTTCGCCTTCGGTCAGGCGGCCATGGAGCACAAGCAGGCGCACATCTTCGCGGCGCGCGAAATCAAGGACATGGACCCGATCCCGCAGGACTTCGCGGATGACAGCCGGTGGCCGGCATGATGCTGAAGGAGTTTCTGCCGCGTGTCCGCACGGGCGCGGGTCTCACGCGCGACTTTCTCTATCTCATCGCCGTTGTGACACCGGCGATGATGATCTTTCTCTACGGTCTCTATGCCTACAATCGCGAGTGGATCGTCGCGACGGTGAAGGCTGAGCTGGGCATAGATGGTCTGGCGACCGAAGGGGCGGTGACGCGCCTCGCCGAGACGGTCGAGGGGCTGGCCGAGGACGTGCGGCGGGCGACGGGCGAAGATCGGGTGATCCGGCAGCCGCAGGGGCTCTCTTACGTCGAAGAGCCCGTCTCGATCGGTGAGAACGTGGTGCTCTGGCTGACCGTCGCACGCACCCGGCTTGGCAAGAACTGCCGCCTCACCGACTGGACGCCGCTCTTCTCGGATAGCCGCAACGTACCGCTTGCTGGGACGCGTCCGCATCCGGGCGGGGTCCGCAGGCAGATCGGGGACGACTTCGAAAAGCTCCGGGTCGAGATGGTGCCGCCGCCGGGGCTCCTGCCGGGGCGGATCGAGCTTTACCTGGTGCTCGACTATGAATGCTCGAGCGACAGAGACGGCACCCGCGTCATCACCCGCGTGCCGGACCGTACCGACGTCGTGACCTATCAGCTGATGGGGTGAGCGCGGCCCCTGTATCGGTAGCGCAACCTCCCTTGCGCTGAAGGTACGCTGGGGCCGCGCTCTTGGGCGGGCTTTGCAGCAAGGAACAAGTGCGGCCGCGGCAGCCACAGCGTTGCGCATCCTGGAAGCCGTCGCGCGCCCGTCGAGTGATTCCTCAATACCACATTCTTCCCGATTCCTCACGTCATCGCGCGGGCTTTTCTTCATGGAGATCGCAATGCGACAGGAAATCCACGCCCTTCAGGCGGGGGCGAATGCACTCGGCTTCTCGGCCGGGCGCGCAGATGGCCTCTGGGGGCCGAAGAGCGAGCGCGCTGCTGGCGGCGCACGAGGGCCGCTGGGGCGATCCGGTCGAGGCGCCCGACTCGATCAATGAGAACGTGGTGCTCTGGCTGACCGTCGCACGCACCCGGCTTGGCAAGAACTGCCGCCTCACTGACTGGACGCCGCTCGTTTCCGATTGCCGCAACTTACCCCTTGCTGGGACGCGTCCGCATCCCGGCTGGGTCCGAAGACAGATCGGGAACGATTTCGAAAAGCTCCGGGTCGAGATGGTGCCGCCGCCTGGGCTTTTGCCGGGGTGGATCGAGCTTTACCTGGTGCTCGACTATGACTGTTCCGGCAAGCACGTCCCGGACCGAACGGACGGGGTGACTTACCAGCTCTTGGGGTGAGGTGAGCGCGACCGATGGGCCGGGGAAGCCCTCACTGAAAAGCACAACCCTCGGGACGGGAGCAAAATGTGCCTAGTGCGGAAGAGGTGGTCGCGCTCTTTGCCACGGTTACGTCGCGGTAAGGTCAGAGGGTATGCCGGCTGGAAACAGTGGTGACATTCTGTGGCCGAAATGTCTCGGGATTGAGGTCCATCCCTGAAGTCTTGGCGCTGGCGCGACACCCTTGTCTGCTGCCATTGGGCGAGTGAGCGACCGCCGCGCAGCTTAATTCATTGGAGGTGCTCCTCGACCCACACAGGGAGAGTGTCGCGCCGATCTTCAACCTTAGAGAGAATTTACCTTTTTGCAAGGCCCCGCCATCGCGCGGGGCTTTTTCATGGAGATCGCAATGCGACAGGAAATCCACGCCCTCCAGGCGGGGGCGAATGCGCTCGGCTTTTCGGCCGGGCGCGCAGATGGCCTCTGGGGGCCGAAGACTGAGGCGGGCCTGCTGGCGCTGCTGGCGGCGCACGAGGGCCGCTGGGGCGATCCGGTCGAGGCGATGCACGAGGCGATCATCGACCTCGGCTATCTTGCCGCCGGGCCGGTCAGTAGGGTCTGGACGCCTGAGCTTGACCGCGGGCTGCGCGCGCTCGTCGATGCCGAGGGGCTGCCACGCGCAGGCGCGGTCGTCGAGGAGGTCATGGTGTCGCCCGGCTGGGGCGGCTGGGTCTCTCACGAGAAGCAGGTGCTCCAGGGAAGCGCCGGCTACCTGGTCAGCCTCTTTGTGCTGCACACCACGGCGACCACGGCGACCTGGTGGCAGGGCAAGTCCAACCGGCAGATGTTCGAGGAAGTGCGCGGCTGGCACCTAGCCAATGGCTGGCGCGACATCGGCTATCACGGGGTGATCTTCCCGGATGGCGAGGTGATCGAGGGGCGCGCCTGGTCCGAGGTCGGCGCGCATGTCATCGGTCACAACGCGGGCTCGCTCGGCTACTCGATGGTCCCGGTGCAGACCGTGACCCACATGGGCAAGCCCGAGGACTTCTACACCCGCGAGACTCTCGAGGCGATGCGCGGCGTGATCGCCAAGGCCTGCAACGCCACGCAAATCCGCCGGATCGCCGGGCACAACGAATTCGCCAACAAGCTCTGCCCCGGCTTCAAGGTCGAGGATGCGGCATGGGCACCGATGGGGTGGGCCGCATGACCCGCGCCGTCCACTACCGCGACCGCAATGCCTTCCTGCAGGACCGCGCGCCCGGCTCGTTCTGGATCAGCGGTCCGGAAGAGAAGGGCGACCAGAGCTTCCTCTTCTTCTGTCCCTGCGGCTGCGGCGACAAGTCGGTGCTGAATATCGGCAACGGCTTCAAGCCGAAGCACGGGCCGAGCTGGTGCTGGAACGGCTCGACCGCCGCGCCCGAGCTCGCGCCCTCGGTCAACTGGCAGGGCCACTGGCACGGCTGGCTGCAGGCCGGTGTCTGGCGATCGTGCTGATCCTCCTTCCGATTTCAGACTGGCGCCTGGCGCTGGTCCTCTCCGCGGCTGCGGTCGCTCTCCCGAAAGGACACCTTGATGGACTTCCTCAAAAGCATTCTCGCCAGCCCCGAGCTGGTCAACGCCCTGGTCGGTCTCTTCGGCCTCATCCTGATGCTGATCATCAACCGCGGGGCAGGGGCGGTCGAGGCCTTCACCGGCATCAGGATCGAGGCGGCGGCACGTGAGGCTCTGCATTCGGCGATCAAGTCAGGGGTCGAGGCCGCGCTGCTCGAAGGGCCGAACGCGGGCTTCGAGGTGATCAAGGCCCATGCCATCTACCATGCCCAGCAGTCCGTCCCGGATGCGATCAAGCGGCTGGTGCCCGGTGATGGCGTCCTCGATCGCATCGCGCTGCGCTACTACCGCGAGGCCATGGCCCGCGCGGGCGTGCAGATCCCCGAGGCGGCCTGATCCGCCTCGGACTTTCCGCATCCGCCCCTGATGGGGCTCACTCTGAAAGGGTTTCGCCATGGCCTTCCACGGCAACAAAGACGTCAACGCGGACGAGGTCGCGCTGCTGACCGACAATGATGTGACCTCAATCACCGTGCAGAACCAGACCGGCTACACGGTGCGCCTCATCGGGGCGGCCGACGCGACGCCTCCGGCCGCTGATGCGGCTGGCCTCGAGCTTGCGCCCGGTGCCGTGGTGCTGAACGAGGCACTCGCCGATCTCTTCCCTGGCATCGCCGCCGTGCGGGTGTTCGCCGTTGGCGTGACCGGCAGCGGCCGCCTGATGGTGTCCCATGCGTAAGGTTGCGCTGACCAGCTTCGGGCGTGCCCGCTTCGGCGGGCACCGGCGGTTGCGAGGCAGCACAGTTCTGCCTCCAATCGCCCCCCTGGCGAGCCTGCTTACCTCCGCGCGAGGCACCTTCGACGACACATCGGGCATGGATGTGCGGACCAACTGGGATGTGAGTGGCGGCAAGGCCGTCTGCCTCGGGGCCAGCACGAACGATTTGCGGATTGCGTTCGACACGCCGACCCAGGCGGGCAGGGCGACGGTCACCAAGTTCGACGCCGTGATCCCCAGCAGCAACCTCAAGATCAACCTCGGCGGAAACGGCTCCAAGAGCGGTCGCACGCTCTCTGAAGAGTGGATGGCGTTCCAGTACTACTCGGCTGCGGAGATGGTGAACAGTTACCCTCGCTTGCAACTCGTGCCGGGAACCACGGGCGTGCCCTTCGAGATCGACAACGTTGAGATCTATGACCTCGGAGACGTGGATCCGAGCGTTGCGCCCTGCGACGTGATCATCGTCGGAGGTGACAGCAACAGCGCCAATGCGACCTCGGAGAAATTCGGCGTCGATATAGGTAGCGCCGAAAGGGAAACCCCCTTCGATCCCCGCATCTGGTACATGCCGCACCTTCGCGTGACGGGCATCTACGGCAATACTGGCTCCGTCCGCCACGTCCCGCAGCCTTGCATCGAGCCGGTGGTTACGGTGGAAGCCGTGCGCATGTCCCCGGTTCACGCCGTCGCTGGCCGGTTGGTCGAATGGTCCGCAGCGCGGGGCAGGCCCCTCCTGGTGATGGCGATGGGCGATCCAGGCTCGGGTCTGATGAACACGGAGGACTGGCGCTCCGACAGTGCCGTCGCGACCACCGGCGGGCGCATGTGGAACGAGTTGGTCGCGATGAAGGCGGCGGTCGACGCACTCGGCCCGGCGCATGAGATTGTAGGTACGGTTTGGTCGATGGGCGCCAACGACCGCTACAACGCGGGCAGTGTCAATGCCTATGACTCGGCGCACCTGCCGGTCTACTCGAAGTTCTTCGCGGACGTGCGGGCGCTGGTGGGCGACATCCCGATGGTGCTCTGGAACATCGGCGACCAACTGGTCCGCAACGCCCAGACCTCCGGCAACCTCGGCTTCGGCATCTACATGCAGGACTGGCTCGCCCGGTTCGACAAGGACAGCGGCCACAGCAGCGCGATCGACCGCCTCACGGTGGTCCATCCGCAGGACGGGAACCAACTCGCAGGTGATGATGACCCCCACTACAACGCGCATGGGATGCAGCAGAATGGGCGAGATGCCGGGGATGCGCTGCGCGCGCTCCTCGAAGGTTGACGACATGGGGGCGTGATGACGGCGGGTGGAGTTGGTCCTCGCTCGCCTTACGTCCTATCTGCGCCCCATGTGGACGCGAAGAAGAACAGTGGTAGCGGGCAGGACGGACGGCGGCAACGACTGGAGGGTCTACAAGGATCGGCAGCCGGTGGGGCGGGTCTATGCCACGCACATCAGCGACCCGGCGCTCCGGTGGATATGGGTGGTCCAAGTCGGGCAGGTGGGGCAGGGATATGCGCCCGATCTGCCCGAAGCGCTTGAGGAAGTCCGCCGGCGCTTCGGCTGCTGCGGGTTCGCTAGACTGGTGGCGAGTGTCAGCGCGCCCGGACAATTCGCTTCTCCGCCCAAGGAGGGGCGACTTTCATGTCTTGAGTGATCGGGTAGTTCATGTGGTACTCGAAATCGCCATATCGACGGTCATAGATCCCCCAGTCGCACACATACTCGACGCGGTATCCTGCTAGTTTCATGAGACCCTTGATCATTGCTCATACCTTCAAACCGTTTACTTGCCCGGCGTACAAAACAATGCGCTGGAGCCTAACTGCTACATCGTGCGCGACCGTCGCACGAGCTCCGAGGATGGGTGGGGAACGGCGCAGAGGAGCGATCTCGCTATCCATCAGGGTAGCGTTTGACTTCAGTAGAGCCGCTCGCTGCGCGGGTTTTCTGGACAAGGCCGTTCGGCTGCTTGCAGCCCCTTGCAGACGAACGTGCGAAGCTCACCATGCCCACACGTCTCGCCCAAAAGCCGGTGAATATTCTGACAGCTGAGTAAGTGCCGCGGGCATGCCAAGAAGAGCCGTCGGGGTAAGGTGATCACCTCCGTAGAGTTGGCGTGTGTAACCGCTGGGCACCTCTCCCTAAAATTCTACACGCGCGAGCCTGTCTTTTGGCTTTCGAAGCGACAAGAGCATCATTAACTTACGGCGAAACTTTGTAAAGTTAAGGCCTGCGTAAATGATGAGAATATTCGACGATGTCTTCCCGGGGAATGCTTCGGTGTTTGCGAAGCTGTTGGAAGCTATGGAGCAAGGAGAAATGTTGGCCTTCACGGGTGCGGGTACTAGTATGCCTAAGTTTCCGTCTTGGCCGGCTCTTGTCCGTACCCTAATAACAACAGCAAAGACAGAGGGTAGAATATCGGACTTGGATGCCCAAGCACTTCTCGAAGAAACGACGGACCTCCTCTACGTGGTTGACGAATTCGTGCGAGCCTATGGAGACGCTCAGGCGCGTAAAAAAATATCAAATATATTTCGTGCGAATGACTGTCAGACTAAGGCGCACGAACTTATCGCATCCACATCCTTCTCTAAATTCTTGACCCTAAATTATGATCTTGGTCTTGAGTCATCTATGTCATCTCTTTTGGGGGCGCATATAGGGAGTATATCGGGGAGCCAAGATGCGGAAACGCTTGAGTGGGAACGGAAAGATGCTAAATTATCAATCCCTCCAATTCTGCACTGGCACGGACATGTCAACGATGTCAGTAGTATAATTTTGAGTGGCGATGATTACCAAGGGTATTATCGTGAAGAATCGAAGGAAGATCTTCTAAGGGGAATCTTTAGAAATTCGAGAGTGCTAGCGCTGGGTTTTGGGTTCTCCGATCCATTTGTTGTTAACGCTCTCGAGAGTGTTATGAGGCCTCTATCTGGCGAGACTGCACACTTTGCGGTGGTTGGAGTCGATGTGGCAAAGCAATTCAATGCAGTTCTAGAAAGACGTAAGTTTTCTGTCAAATATAAGATGGAGGTAATATTTTACCCGGTAGATAACGCAGGTCCAAATCCTCACGAAGGCCTTCTGAAGGTCTTGGAGGTGCTCAGCTCCCGTTTCCCGAGGTCAAAAAAAGAGCGCGGTATCGTAGAGGATCAGCCGAAGCGTGCGAGCACTCAGGTTAGTTATCAAAGCAGCCTCTTTAGTATTGGCGCCAAGAAGATATATTGTGATCCTAATCTTTGGGAAATAGATGCTTCATGTGGGAGTGGGGTTGAGAGAAATGTACCAATCTCGGAGGTGGTAAGCTCTTCTCAGCACATTGCTATATCGGCGCCTCACGAATATGGATTGACTAACGTCGGTAGAAGAATTGTCGATGAGAGGAATGCTTCAGGTCGGCGATCGATTTTTAAGATCGCTGCTGATCTACCAAAATATCGGAAGAAAATTGAGCAAGACGAAGAGTTTTCGGAATTCAATGGAGAGAGCGAGTTCTCTGTCGTCATTGATGGGTTTTCCTCGGTCGATCATCAGAGGCTCTTGCGGGAGCTTACATCAACTTTTCCGAAGGTGTCTTTGGTTGTTCTACAGCGAAATGTCTTTGGTTCCGAGGACTTTAATGAGGAGCTTTTGGAACTCGGATTTCGTAGGATCCATTTGCGCGGTTTGACGCGACCCAATATTAGAGAGATCGTTGAGGTCGTTGCCTCCGGCGTAAATACTGACACACGGTCCGCCATCGTTGAGAAGGTATATTCCGACCTTCTGCAACTCTGCATCCCGCTGACGCCTTCAAATGTTATTATATATGCGAGCGTCTTGTGCCGAGATGGCGCATTTTCTCCGGTGTCGCGGCTTCACATCGTCGAAAGGTTCATTGTTGAAGCTTTGGCGCGCCCCAGCGACGCATACTCTGATGCGTTTAACTCTGAGAATAAAGTTGATTTAATTTCGAAGTTCGCCTTCCAACTTTTTGACGAGAACAGGTCCACTTTCTCCCTTTCTGAATGGAGAGAATATTGCCGACAGTACAAATCAGATAACTTTGTCGACTTTCAGGGTGTCGAAATTCTCGGCGACTTGAAGCTTGGAAAGATTGTGTCGGAGGAATTTGGTGTATATCGATTTAGATACAAGATGTTCTTCAGTTATTTTGTGGGGCATTACATTTCATCTCGTCCCGAAGTACTGGATACGTGCCTAGCGGAGGACCGTCATTTTGAACTCGATGGCCTCATTGAGGTGCTCTGCGGAATACTTGCGGACTCGAGTAAGGTGATCTCTCGTATTTCTCTGCAACTTGATCGCGCCTTCGGGGATTTCTATGAGAAGTATCCTATATCTGGACTCGATTTGCATGAGCAGGCGACATGGATTATATCAGCTGATGAACCAAAGCATTGGGAAGAGCTGGCAAAGCAGATAGAGAGTGGTCCGGCGAATAGCTCTGAGTTGGATAAGCTGAAGAGTTCCATTCAGGCTGAAAGGAGAACTGACGACCAGAAGATATCCATCATGAAATTTATGGCGTCTGAGAAGAACGTGTCTATGATTGGCGGAGCTTTGAGAACCGCCGTAGAAAGCTCTAAGTCTGCCAGCGGCATAGTTAAGCTAGCGGCGGCTAGATCGGTCCTTAAGGTTAATAAGCTGGCATACGAGGTAGCGACAGTCTTCGCACCACTGATCGCCGAAGAAAAGCACTTTTCGTGGAACGGATTTACTTACGTCAACCTTATTGAGGGTCCAACGGAAATTTCCAAAGATTCTGAAGAAGGGTCGGAAGTCATGTTGAGTATGGTAACTTTCGCGCTACCGGTCTCAATATCAAAAGGCATCGCCACGCACTTCGGAAGCCGAAAGCTTGGTCAGTTGTTTCTTGAAATATCCCGCACTGGGAGTGGCAGTAAGTACGAACGCCTGATAAATTTTAGACTTATTATTACGAGCAAGCCTGCTGGTTGGAAACAGGCGGCTCAGAACTTGATTATAACCTTCGCAAAGGATGATCTTTATTTGAGGCATATGACGGAGGTGGCCTTTGATCAGTTCAAAAATGAGATTAACACGGAGTCTGATCGGAAGGTTCTTAAGGAAATTATAACCTTTATTAGGTTAAGGAGGGATAGCAAGAAGAAAATTCCGAGCAAAACTGATGTAAAGAATGCTCTTGGAAAAATGGACAAAGCAGGCATTTGGAGCGGCTACTAGTAGGACACCTACAGGATTTGGTCTCTCTTGAGTCTGCATTTCTAGAACCCGCGCATCGTCGTCGCACCGTCCGAGTCCTTTCTTTCGGAGTGGGTTGCGCAACACCTTTTATCACCCATACGGTCCGAACGAAAATTTAGACCTGCATTTGGGCCCTGGTGCTAAAGATGTGGCGGCATGCGATGGGCGGACTATGAAATTCCGTCCAACCCGCGAGGCGCATCAACCCTCTGTAGTCTGAGATGTCTGGGCTGCACGGGTGCAGCGGTGAACGACAGTTATCTGCGCCTTGCTGCCGGTCGAGCCAGGCCCCGCGCACGGCTGATGTCAGCCCTTTCACGACATTCGGTCCGGCGTCAGCGCCGCCAATTGCATACCGGCTTGGTCAGTCAGGTTGGAGGCGGCCGAAGAGCTGGATAACCTCTTGGCTTCCTCGCGCAAATGCCTGTTTGGGATGCGAACCTTTGCTTTCAACCCGCGCGTGGTCGCGCCAATCCTCGCGTTGGAACGAGTGCCACAGGTGTTCGAGGCGAGTCCGAAAGCCACCTGCCCGCGTCCAAGGTCCAGGGCGGGGCCCAAGCACTTCTGGATGTATCGTTTGTCTTTCGTCAGTATCCGAGCAGTCCAGTTGCAGATGCGGCCGTCGGGACGGTGGATCCCGAGGTGCCTGCATCGGAGAAGAGAATGCCAATAGGGTGTCTCGCGAAACCTCAGGGCTGTGATCGCCCCTTCATTCGCAAAAGGGCACCCTTCGATTGCGTCGAGGGCTGTGGGGGGAATGAGCTCGGAAAAAGTCGGCGGAGAGATCATGGCAAGCCTCCTTTGTCCGCTTGGCTGCCAAGCTTATCCTATGCCGCATGACACGATCGTCGCGTCAGAAAACGACCGAGGCTTCCCTGCGATTTGGCCAACGAGAAAGCTGCCGCGCTATTTCGAACACGGCTTGTCTTGCTCTGCCGCACGGCTCCAGCCCTCGGACGCGGCTTCTTGTTCCACTCGCTCAAGAAAAAACCTTCTGGCCTTTTCGGTAAGCCCGTACCGGCTGATGTAGTCGGACATCACGTCGCTCAAGGACACGGTGTTCTTCATCATGGCGCTCCTTCCCCTCAGCTCAGCATATGGGTAAATGTTGAACGGAAGGTTAATCCAATGCTCGCCGCCCGCTGCACCCAACCTGTGCTGAGCTGCCACTGCGGGTTTTCTGGACACAGGCCTCGCGGCGAAGTAGCCGCAACTCTTGGAAACGGATGTGCTCTGTCGTACGAAAATTCAGTGTGTACGAGGGGATGAGGCGATGTTCACGAAAATTGGCGGCGTTCTTGCTGGAATCGCGGTGCTTGCTGGCCTGGCAGCAATTGCCGGCGCTTACTATTTTGCGCCTGAAATGTACTCACCCGACTTCAATAGGGCATCTCTAAAGCCGTATGGCCTCCTTTTTTGGCAAGGTGCTGGTTTGGTGTTCTTGGGGGTGGTGCTGGGCGTCCTGTGTGAGATTAGCAGGAAGCTCACAAAGCCCTCGTAGCGGAATCTTTCAGTTATTCTGATTTGTTTATGTCGGGTTTTCCGGACCGAGGCCGTCCGGCCGCTCCCAGCCCGAACTTGCCCTTCGCTCGGAAGTGCCTTGCTCAGCGAAGCGGAGCTCCATCGCGAGAGCGGCGCCGAGCAGTGTGCGGACGAAGATGACGTGACAATCAGAATGCTACGAGGCTGTTTAAAGGAAGTCTGATCCTACGAACAATCTTTGAGCGAACATCAGGAGTGAGATTGGGCACCTTCTCCCGCTCTGGCCTCGAGCTTTTCCATCAGTTCCGGGATAAATCGCTCGCTGAACCCAGCGATTGTGGCGAACACCATTAGGGCAAGGGAATTCTCCTTGAGCATACCCAATACAAGATCGCTCATACACATCATGCAAAACAAGATTCCAAAGAAAAAACCTACTAATACCCTGGCAACGCCTTCAGCCATGATCATCTTGCGTTGTGACTTCCAGTTTATTTTTAAGCTCGTTATCCGGTGCGCGACAGAAATGGCCGCACCAGCAGCTCCCATCAAGCCACACCAGTTGCCGACCTCCCACTCGCCTGAAAAGGAAAATGCCCAAGCGGCAAGGAGCCCTAAAGAAATAATGATACCCAATGCGGCAAAACAATAGGTTACGTAAGAGAATCGAGCATTTTGTTGTGCAAGCTCCTCAATGGAGGTGATGATGCTCTCGAAGTGATCTTGCGGCGATTGATTGCTTGTTGAGTCAAGCGCTTGGAATAGTGATTTTCCAAGAAGTTTTAGATGATCGTCTGTGCGCTGGTCTGGCAAATACGTTCTAATAGTCTGCATTAGTGCGTTAAATTCACTCACTGCCGGTTTCTTGTAGTCTGGTATTTCACCGCCATCGCCATAGTAGTCCCACCTTAAATGCTTGTCTTCGGTGAAGTAGACTGCTGCCGTCTTAGACTGGCCTAGAACCTCTTTGACGATCTGGCCCGTGCTAGTCGTTGAGCCAATCTTCAGTGGATCTTCCATAGACTACACTCGTTTCAGATTCTGATAACGGGAATATTAAAGCAGTTTGACGTAAAAATATATCGACATTCGCGGCGATGCAGAATGCTCGTCAGATTGGGCTCGGTGGAGCCGAACGCGGCGCCCCGCCTGAAGGGCAGCTTTCGGGAAATGTACTCTACGGAGGCTGGTCGGCTAACTGCGCGAAGCTGCCCTCGGTGCGATCTCGACGGCGCTTTGACTTACCTGGCTAACTTAGAGCTGAGTGTTCTCAGAGATGGTATGAGGGGTAAGTTTGTCCATAATCTGGGGATATATCCTTGAGGCTCCTGGGCGTCCGCCGCTGCCAAAGCAGCGCGAGGTCATGCGCGCTCTGGGCGTCGATATGAGCGAGTTCGGCACGTGCTGGCAGGACAAGATCACGAAGGGCTCTACGCGCCCGCGCTCGCAGCTCGAAGAGCGCAACCTGCTGCTCAAGGGTGCACGGAAGGGCGACACGGTTGTCATCGCTGCGCCGCTATGCCTCGGGATTTCGGAGAAGGATGCCGCGTGGTTCCTCGCCGAGCTGGCCGAGTGCGGCGCGGTAGTGACGGTCAACGGCGACCTCGACACGCTCAAACCCGGCGACGATCATTCCGATATGCTGCGGCGCGTGGCGAGCGCGCACAACGTCCATCATGTGCGGGTGGCAAAGGCCAAGGCCCGCGCGAAGTCCAAGTAAGGAGCGAGGGCATGTCTGTTGATTTCGTGATGGCCGGAAGCGCGGCCCTCGGCTTCTTCTGTGGCTTCGGGCTTTGCCTCTGGATCGTTCGGTAGAGGAGCGCGGCGTGGCATCTGGTGTCGGCACTGGCGACCGCATCGCGTGCGGCTGCTTGCTCCATGCCTGGTGCGGTCGGTATGGCTGTATGAATAAAGGGGGCCAGTGGCGCCCCTCTGTCTTTCAGGTAAGATCGAGCTCCTAAGCAGCCACCGTCAGAATGCGCTTTCCTAGCGCTTCAAAGGCTGCATCGAACTGGTCAAGCCGCGTCGCATGCCTCGGGGCGAAAAGGCGGTCCACCTGAGTTCGCGACCAGCCGAGAGTTCTGACCAGATCGGCGCGGGACAAGCCGCGAGCTTCGAGTTCCCAATAGAGCTGAACCTTCAGCCCGATTAGGGTAGAAACCGCCACGGTCAGTTCACCCACCGAAGGGTGGGGAATTCCGTCGAAATCATCAAGGCGGCCGGCCAGCGCCTCCTCGACGGCATCGGCTCCGTTTGCGAATGCCTCTTCTAGCGTGTCTCCATCAGAGGTCACCTCGGGAAGATCAGGACAGGTCACCAGATAGCCGTCGCCGTCCGGCTCTACGTTGATCGGATAGTTGAGCATTTGGTTTCTCCTTTGCGGGTGACCCCGGCATCATTCGATGCCGAGTTCTTTCTTGATCTTCGCGACGAGACCTCTTCCGCGATCCATGAACGGGCATCACTGTCTTTCTGTCGCCCAGCTTGACGGTGATGTGTCCGCCTTTGCCGCGCTTGGCTTCGAAGATGCAGCCGTGCTTGGCTAGGAGCTTCTTGAGTTCTGCGCTGTTCATGAAGATAAGGTATTCCACACATGTGTGGAATTCAATAGATGTGTGGAATTTATCGAGCTGAGATCGCGCGACTATCGACCTGCGCCACGCGCCGGGAATCGTGGTCCACCTGCGATGTAAGTCATTGATATCATATGGACCCACATCCCTAGATCGCGGTCCACATCTGCACTGATTTTAAAGGGGAAATTCGGTGTGTTGGTGGGCCCGGCAGGACTTGAGCCCCGGAGCGAGCCTCGGGTGCGTTTTATCACGCAAGCCAAGGGGGCAGCGATGCAGGCTACGAGTTACGAAGTGCATTCCAGGTCACTGAACCTACGTGCACCGAAAATCCTTGGATTGGTGGGCGAAAAGGTGATTTAAGAAGTGCATCGTGGGCGGAAAATAAATGGCTTGGCGCCGCCACGCTTTGTTCACATCAAAGCGCTTGCCGGTTCTATGCGCCCGCGCTCACAGTTCGCCGGCCGCAATGATCTTCTGGACGCAGTAATGGAAGGCGACACGATGGTGATCGCCGCGCCGTTCTGCTTTGGACTTTCGGAGAAGAAAGCCGCGTGGTTGCTTGCCGAGCTGGCGGCGCGCAAGGTGGCAGTGAAGGGCGAACTCGACAGGATCGAGCCGGGCGACGATCTTTCGGACATGCGTCCCGCAAGTCCAAATAGGAGTGAGAGAATATGGTGCTAAAGTTTTCCGGTTTAAGTGGGAGTTCGTCAAATTTTGAGACCCTATTGGAAGCATTCGATGGCAAAAGACGTGTGGTGGTCGTGACTTCAAGTGAGGCTCTTGACCGTTACGGCTTGCTTTCTGTGGAGCAAAAGGCTTCAGATAAATATGACGCCGGGAGAACTGATGCTTCTGGGCGAGTAAGAGTATTTGCGGCCGACCTCGGTCATTGAGCCGTGAGCCAGTCCTTGAAAGAAGAAAGGGCATGGCTGATGCTTAGAAAATTGCCGGGACGGCCGCTCACTGGCTTGCGCAGTCAGAGATGTGGCTGGCAGAGCTGCGAGGACATGTCGTGCCGGAGGCCGCGGTGCACGACCTTCGGCAGAATGCCCGCGTGGCGGTCCATGATTCCATCGGGGCTATGAAGCGGCAATCCGCCATGCGCTCCATCAGCGATGCGCCGCAGGATGGCACGCCGGTCTTGGTGAAGATCAAGGATGACCTCGCGCCGTGGGAGATCAAGCCTGGGCACTTCGGCGGGACTAAGCGCTTCGCGGGATTGCACGCGGTCATGCGGTGTCGCGGCGACATGATGGACTGGTGCTTCGTTGCGCCACTCGGGTGCGGGGGCTTACCCGCAGAATGTCTGGACGGCTGGTGGCCGCTTTAGGTCCAGTAGAGGAGGCGGGGGTTGGCGGCAGGCGTGAGTACTGGTGACCGTATCGCATGCGGCTGCGTTCTTCATGCCTTTTGCGGGCGGTATGGTTGCGCGAGGGGGAATTCACACATCGCGATTCGTTCACTGAATGTCCGTGTGAGCGAAATGGGGTTAAGCGGCTGATTTCGCGCTGAGTTGACCAAATTCAAAATCCCCCGCCGCAAGGCGTGCCGGTTCGAGTCCGGCCTTGGGTACCAAGCTGAGATTTTTCCAGCTTTCCGCGAAGCCTCGTTGCCGCAGCGTCTCGCACCTTCTGCCCCCCGTCAGCGCAGCGCATTGTTCCGCGGTGCGCAGCCCATGCGCTCCTGCAAGATGCAGGCGATCGGCGATTGGCGGGTGTTGCACGCAGCGCTATCCGGCGCGACCAGCGCTGATCCCATGGCCCGCGCTTGACCTCGCACGCGACGGAGGTCTTGTGGCCGAGCCCTCTCGGCGGAGCGAAAAGGCGGGTGCCAGCGGCTAAGATGCTGGGGCGTCGTCAAATTTCCCCTCGGGCGCCGCGGTGACTCCGTGGATGCGCCGCATTTCTTCCTTTTTTCGCCACCAGAAGGGGCCGGTACTGACCAGAAAGGTGTATGTAAATGTTTGGTTTGATTTCGGGGGCCAGCTCGGGCGGCTACTCGGGGATTTTTGGCGGTTTTGCCAACGCTTCGTCCACCGGCGCAGCGCAATCCAACAACACGGCGCAGGAAGAAGATCTGCAGGTGGAAGAGGTGCAGGCGTCGCAAGAGCCGGAAACCGCATCCGGGAACGCTGCCGCCACGACCGGCGAGAGCGCGGCGGGCGACACGACGCCCGAGCCCGCGTCCGAGGTGGCTCAGGATGCCTCCGCGACAGACGCCCCGGCATCGGCGGGCAGCACGCAGGCCGCTGCGGCAGGTTCCGTGGCCTCGGCGGGCGGGCCGGTCGAAACCTCTGGCGCGGCTGGTGCCGCCGACGCGCTGGCCGAGGCGCGGGCGCAGGCAATCGCCACCCAGGAAAGCTTTGTGAAATCTCTGGTGATCGCGCAGATGGGTTCGAAATCCGATGAGGGCGACCTCGCGTCGCGCCTGCGCCGGGGGGCCGAATCCTATGCCGCCGCCCGCGCCGCGACGGAGCAGACTGGCGAAACCCCGCGCACGGACGTGGCAGCCTAAACCGGAAAGCCGGTCCGCCGCTTGATCGGCGATCGAAATACGCGCGGCGCAGGGGGGATCCCTTGCGCCGCGCTGTCGTTCCGAGGGGAGCTATCAGGCACTTGCCGCGCAGCGACCGCAAGCACGGCATGGCGCGCGCCCCTTGGGGGCGTTCTGCCATGGTCCTGCACGCTTGCTCGGATCTCCCGGTATCCACCGGGGTGGGCACTTTCCCAACGCTACCAGAGCGTTAAAGGGAAAGTGGCGGAGAGACAGGGATTCGAACCCTGGGACCCCGTGAAGGGTCAACGGTTTTCGAGACCGCCCCGTTCGACCACTCCGGCACCTCTCCGCGGGGGTCGTGGGGGGCCGTTTAACGACAAGCTTCGGGGGGTGCAACAGGGAATTTTGAAGTTTTTTCATCCGGACGAAAATCTTTTCCGGCGAAGCTCCGCCACCGGCGCATTTGGTCGCCTTGGAAATGCATCGGCGCGGCCCTAGGCTCTGGGGCTGACATACCCGGAGTACCCCATCTCATGTTCCCGCGTCCTGCCGCCTACCTCGCCGTTTTCCTGTCTTTCCTGCCCATGGCGCTGCCCGTGCAGGCCGGACCCGCCGAGGACCTGCTGGAAGCCCTGAAGATCGACGAGATCATCGAGATCATGCGCGAGGAGGGGCGCGGCTATTCGACGGACATGGCGCAGGATCTGCTTCCGGCCGGGCAGACGGCGGGCTGGCAGCGCTCGGTCGACAGGCTTTACGCCCCGGATGCCATGGCCGAAGTCGTGCGTGCGCGATTCCTCGAGAGCTTCGGCGACACCGATGCGGCGCCGCTGCTGGACTATTTCACCAGCCCCGAGGGGCAGAAGGTGGTGACCCTCGAGATCGAGGCACGGCGGGAAATGATCTCCGAATCCGTCGAAGCGGCGGCGCGCGAGGCATGGCGGGAACGGTCGGTTGCCGGTGAGCCGCGTCTCGACCAGCTCGACCGCTTCGTCGCCGCCAACGACCTGCTCGAGACCAACGTGGTGGGCGCGCTCAATGCCAGCTTCCAGTTCTACCTCGGGTTGGTGGATGGCGGCGGCCTCGAGATGACCGAGCCCGAGATCGTCGAGGAGGTCTGGATGCAGGAGGAGGCGACGCGGGTCGACACCGGCGAATGGCTCTACAGCTACCTGCTGCTCGCCTACCAGCCGCTCTCGGACCAGGCGCTGGACGACTATATCGACATCTCTCAGACACCGGAGGGCAAGGCGATGAACCAGGCGCTGTTCGCGGGGTTCAACCATATGTATGAAGAGATCTCGTACGGATTGGGTCTTGCAGCCGCCCACGAGATGCTGGGGCAGGAGCTCTGAAACCGTGCTGACCGCGGGACGTGTCGACCACCCGCTCGACCACACGCGCGCGTAAGGGGAAAAACCGTGGCGCGCGGGTTGACACATGGGCAATTTGCCCCGATAAGCCGGGCCTCGTGACGGGGCCATTGCGCGCCCCGCTTTCGATTCTTACATCCATACAGCCCGAAAGGGCGCGCTGTTCGACGGCGGAGCGGGATACCCCGCACCACGAAGTCCCCAACAAACCGGGGCGCCACAGGACGCGGTAGACAAAGGAAGACGCAGATGTTCGCGGTGATGAAAACCGGCGGCAAGCAATACAAGGTCCAGGCGGGCGACGTGCTCCGCGTGGAAAAGCTGGCTGCAGACGCGGGTGAAACCGTTCAGTTCAACGAAGTGCTGATCCTCGGCGGCGACAACGTCACCGTTGGTGCTCCGCTGGTGTCCGGTGCCGCCGTCCAGGCGACCGTGATCGACCAGATCAAGGGCGACAAGGTCATCAGCTTCGTGAAGCGTCGCCGTAAGCACGGCTCGCAGCGTACCCGTGGCCACCGTCAGCAGCTCACCCTGCTGCGCGTGACCGAGATCCTCGCATCCGGCGCCGAAGGCACCGGCGTGAAGGCCGCCACCGGCGCAGCCTCCGCTCCGAAAGCCGCTCCGGCCGCAGCTGCCCCGAAAGCAGCCGCCGCAGGCGACGATCTGACCCAGATCACCGGTGTCGGCCCCGCCGCCGCCAAGAAGCTGAACGAAGCTGGTATCACCACCTTCGCACAGCTCGCAGCCGTTGACCCCGAGAGCTTCGACGCCGTCAAGGTGAAGCCCGAGTGGGTTGAGCAGGCCAAGACCCTGGCCTGATAGACATTAAGGAGACCAACCCATGGCACATAAAAAAGCAGGCGGTAGCTCCCGTAACGGCCGCGACTCCGCTGGCCGCCGTCTCGGCGTGAAACTCTACGGTGGCCAGGCGGCCATTCCGGGCAACATCATCATCCGTCAGCGCGGCACCAAGTTCTGGCCGGGCGAAGGCGTGGACATGGGCCGGGATCACACGATCTTTGCCGTGGCCGAAGGTTCGGTCAAGTTCCACAAGGGCCTGAAGGGCCGCACCTTCGTATCCGTCCTGCCGGTGGCGGAGGCTGCTGAGTAAGCTGATCCCGGATCGCAAAATTGGAGGGGATCGGCACGGGCCGGTCCCCTTCTCCGTTTCGGGAGGAGACGAAGCGGCCCGCGAGATTTCTCGCACAAGAGGAGAAAGACCATGAGTCTGGCCGAAGACGACCAGCTGGCCGCGCAGGCGGTTATCGAGACACCCCGCTTCCTGCTGCGGCCGCTGCGCCGCTCGGATGCGGGCATGATCGCCCACTACACGTCCGAACTGCGCCTCGCGCGCATGACCACCTCGATTCCGCACCCGCTGCCGCCGGGCGCGACCGAGGCCTTCATCGCCCGCTCCATGGATCCCAAGCGGGTCGAGGACGTCTGGGCCATGGATGCCTCCGAGCAAGGCGGGGCCGAGGTGATGGGGCTGATCTCGCTCGAGCGTCTGACCGATGGCAACCAGGCCGAGATCGGCTACTGGGTCGCGCCGCCGTTCTGGAACACCGGCCATGCCTCGGAAGCGGTCCGCGCGATGGTGCAGGCCAACCCCTTCGGCAGCGCCACGATGTTCGCCTCGGTCTTCCAGGACAACGCCGCCTCGGCGCGGGTGCTGACCAATTGCGGTTTCGAATATATCGGTGACGCCGAGGCTTTCTCGGTTGCGCGCAATTCCGCAGTGCCCACATGGACCTACCTGCGTCGGATGGACTGAGCGCGGCCCCGCGCCGCGCCACCCCCGCGACAATGTGATCCCGCCCGGCCTACGAATTCCGTTGGCCGGGCGTTCGCTTGCCTCGTATAAGCGGAGCCATGATCACCGAATTCGGACATTTCGCGCTCATCCTCGCCTTCCTCGTTGCCTGCGTGCAGGCGGTGGTGCCGATGATCGGGGCGCACAAGCGCTGGCCCGGCTGGATGGCCGTCGCCGAGCCTGCCGCCACGGCGCAATTCCTGCTGGTCGCGCTGTCCTTCGGCGCGCTGATGCACGCCTTCATCACCTCGGACTTCTCGCTGCGGCTGGTGGTGCTGAATTCGCATTCCGCCAAGCCGATGCTCTACAAGATCAGCGGCGTCTGGGGGAACCACGAAGGCTCGATGCTGCTCTGGGTGCTGATCCTGGCGCTCTTCGGCGCGATGGCGGCCTGGTTCGGGGGCAACCTGCCGCCGACGCTGCGCGCGCGGGTGCTGTCCGTGCAGGCCTCGGTTGCGGTGGCCTTCTTCGCCTTCATCCTCTTCACCTCGAACCCCTTCCTGCGCCTCGCGGTGCCGCCCTTCGACGGGCAGGATCTCAACCCGCTGCTGCAGGATCCGGGGCTCGCCTTCCACCCGCCGTTCCTCTACCTCGGCTACGTCGGCCTCTCGATCTGCTTCAGCTTCGCGGTTGCCGCGCTGATCGAAGGGCGGGTCGATGCCGCCTGGGGTCGCTGGGTGCGTCCCTGGACGCTGCTGAGCTGGGTCTTCCTGACCATCGGCATCGCGCTTGGCTCGTGGTGGGCCTACTACGAGCTGGGCTGGGGCGGCTTCTGGTTCTGGGACCCGGTCGAGAACGCCTCGTTCATGCCCTGGCTGCTGGCCGCCGCGCTGCTGCATTCCGCCATCGTGGTGGAAAAGCGCGAGGCGCTGAAGAGCTGGACGATCCTGCTGGCGATCCTTGCCTTCGGCTTCTCGCTGATCGGCACCTTCATCGTGCGCTCGGGCGTGCTGACCTCGGTGCATGCCTTCGCCTCGGACCCGCAACGCGGCGTGTTCATCCTCGGCATCCTCGTCTTCTTCACCGGCGGCGCGCTGACGCTCTATGCCGCGCGGGCAGGGGTCATGCAGGCCAAGGGGGTCTTCGGCCTCGTCAGCCGCGAGTCGGCGCTGGTGCTGAACAACATCCTGCTCGCGGTGGCCTGCTTCGTGGTCTTCACCGGCACGCTCTGGCCGCTGGTCGCCGAGATGCTTTTCGGCCGCAAGCTCTCGGTCGGCGCACCCTTCTTCAACATGGCCTTCACCCCCTTCATGGTCCTGCTGGGGCTCATCCTGCCAATCGGCGGGATGATCAGCTGGAAACGCGGCAAGCTCGGCCGGGTGGTCCAGCAGCTGGTGCCGGCGCTGGTGCTGGCCCTGGCGCTGGCGGGTCTGGTCTGGGCGATGCAGACCGGACGCAGCCTGATGGGGCCGATTGGGGTCTTCCTCGGCACCTGGCTCGTCGCTGGCTCGGCCACCGATCTGCTCGGCCGCATCGGCCAGAGCCGCGACTGGCGCCGCCTCGCGCGGCTGCCGCGCGCCGACTGGGGCAAGGCGGTGGCCCATGCGGGTCTTGGCGTCACCATGCTGGGCGTTGCCGGGCTGATGGCCTGGGAAGAAGAGGACATCCGCGTCGCACAGATGAACGCCCCCTTCACCGTCGGGGCCTACGAGCTTGAACTGCTCGGCGTCGAGCGCGTGCAGGGCCCCAATTACTTCTCGGACATGGGAGAGGTCTCGCTGCGCCGGGACGGGGCCGAGATTGCCCATCTCTACCCCGAGAAGCGCAGCTATCCGGTGGCCGGGATGCCGACCACCGAAGCGGCCATCGACGGCGGCTTCCTGCGGGACGTCTATGTGGTGCTGGGCGATGCGCAGGCGGGCGGTGGCTGGACCATGCGGGTCTACGTGAAACCGCTGGCCAACTGGATCTGGGGCGGGGCGATCCTCATGGCGCTCGGCGGTGCCCTCAGCCTGTCGGACCGTCGCTTCCGCGTCGCCGCGGGCGCGCGCAAGACGGCACCGGCGCGCGGAGTGCCCGCGGAATGACTTTCGCAAAGCCCTTCCGTGCGCTGCTCTTGCTGGCGCTGCTTGCCCTTCCGCTGATGCAGGCGGCCGTGGTGCATGCGGTGCAGCCCGACGAGATGCTCGCCGACCCGGCGCTCGAGGCGCGGGCGCGGGATCTCTCGAAGCACCTGCGCTGCCTCGTCTGCCAGAACGAGAACATCGACGATTCCAACGCCGCGCTCGCCCGCGACCTGCGCCTCTTGGTGCGTGAGCGGCTGGTCGCCGGCGACAGCGACGACGAGGCGGTGGCCTACCTGGTGGACCGCTACGGCGAATTCGTCCTGCTGCAACCCACCACGCGGGGCTGGAACTGGCTGCTCTGGGCCGCCGGGCCGATCCTCTTCGTGCTCGCGTTGATCGTCGCGGCGGTCTATCTGCGCGGCCGCTCGCGCGCCGAGGCGCGCACAGAGGCCGGGCTCAGCCCCGAGGAAGAAGCCCGTCTGAAGCGCATTCTGGACGAGGGCAGCTCCTCCTGATAGGACTGCCGGCAGGGTCGGCAGTCCACCCAGTCTCCGCCGCCCGGTGTTCCGGGTACGCTGAACCTGCCTTTCGGATCGCAGAGCTGTCCCGGACCATCCGGCGCTGCCTGACGGACAAGGGCGGAACTCCAGCCCCGCAAGGGGTCGGGCAAAAGGCGCCGGAGGATCTGGAGGATCCGATGACCCACCCCCTGAAGGACGAGTCCCTGAAACGGGACACCATTCCGCTTGCCATCGACGACCTCTCGGGCTTTGCGCGCGCGCTGCGCGCCGGTCTCGAGGCGGCTCCGTCGCATCAGCAGATGCTGGGCCTGATCGCCCGCGCCGCGGGCTACCGCAACTACCAGCACCTGCGCGCCAAGGTCACGCCCGCGCCCAAGGCCGATCCGCAGCTGGTGTCGCGCGCGTTGCGGCATTTCGACGGGCAGGGGCTGTTGCTGCGCTTTCCGGGCCGCACGGCGATCCAGGGGCTCTGTCTCTGGGCGCTCTGGGCCCGCATCCCGCCGCGCACAGCCTTCACCGAGCGCGAGATCAGCGCCCGTCTCGATGCGCTCTGCGCCTTCCGCGATGCCGCGCAGGTCCGCCGCAGCATGGTCGAGAACCGGATGCTCGAGCGCACGCGCGATGGCGCGGTCTACCTGCGCGTCGAGACCCGCCCGAGCGCCGAAGCCCTTGCGCTGATCTCGGCGCTGCGCGCGCGCTGAGGGCGGTGCGGGGGCTTGCGCCCCGGGCGCGCGCGGGGGAGAGTTCCCGCGCGCAACCGCGCAAACCCGGAGGACCCCATGCAGTACGACACCATCCGCTACGAGATCGCCGACGACGTAGCGCTGATTACCCTGGCCCGGCCCGACGTGATGAACGCGCTTTCCGCGCCGATGCGGGCCGAATTGACCCATGCCATCCAGGCTGGCGGCAAGGACGCGCGGGTGGTGGTGCTGACCGGCGAGGGGCGGGCCTTCTGCTCGGGGCAGGACCTCGGCGATCGGGAGAGCGCGGCGAACATCGACCTCGAGCGGGTGCTGCGCGACGAATACATGCCGATGCTGGCCGCGCTCGTCGATTGCCCGCGCCCGACCATCGCCGCGGTGAACGGCGCGGCGGCGGGGGCCGGGGCCAACCTTGCGCTGGCCGCCGACGTGGTGATCGCCGCCGAGAGCGCCTTCTTCATGCAGGCGTTCACCCGTATCGGCCTGATGCCCGACGCCGGTGGCACCTGGATGCTGCCCCGGCAGATGGGCATTGCCAAGGCGATGGGCGCGGCGCTCTTCGCCGACCGCATCAGCGCGGCGCAGGCCGAGCGCTGGGGGATGATCTGGGAGGCGGTGCCCGACGCCGAGTTCGAGGCGATCTGGCGCGCGCGGGCGGCGCATCTCGCGCAGGGTCCCTCCGAGGCCTATGCCCGGATCAAGCGTGCCATCCGCGGGGCCTTCGAGAAGGATCTCGACGGGCAACTCCTGCTCGAGGCGCAGCTCCAGGGCGAATGCGGCATGACGCGGGACTTCAAGGAGGGCGTCGTGGCCTTCCACGAAAAGCGCCCCGCGAAATTCGAGGGACGTTGAAGCTCACCCGGCGGCGGCCGCACCCTCCGGCCAGCGCGGCGCATCGATCCGCAGCGGCCCGGCGGGGTGCGTCCAGCGCGGCGGCTGCCCGTCAAGCGTGACCGGGAAGCGCAGCCGCCGCGCCGGGCCCCATCCGGTTTGCTCGGTCTCGGCGGCAAGATCGGCCTCGCTTGCAGCGATGGGCGCGCCGGTCATCTGGCGCGCGCCTGCGGCCACCAGCAGCGCGGCGGTGCGGGCCAGCGACAGCCGCGCAGAGAGGATACGTCCGTCGCGTTGTTGTTGCCGCAGCGCGCGCAGCACGGCGGCGGCCATCAGGCAGCCCGTCGCATGGTCGAGCGCCTGCAGCGGCAGCGGTACGGGCCGCGCCGCGGCGCTGCGCCGCATCCCCTCGTCGGCGATGCCGCAGCTCATCTGCACAAGGCTGTCGAAACCGCGCCGCCCGCTCCAGGGCCCGGTCCAGCCGTAGGCATTGAGGCTGACATCGATCAGGCCGGGGGCCATGCGCTGGCGGGCCTCTGCGCCGAATCCAAGCCCTTCCAGAGCGCCGGGACGGTAGCCGTGCACGAGCACGTCGGCGCCCTTCAACAGCGCGGTGAAGCTCTGGCGGTCCGCGGGTTTCGTCAGGTCGAGACCGGCGCGGCGCTTGCCGAGGGTGACCTCGGGCTCGACACCCGGCTCGCCCCAGAACGGCGGGTCGATGCGCAGCACCTCTGCGCCGAAGCCGGCAAGGAACCGTGTCGCCACCGGACCCGCGAGTACGCGTGTCAGGTCGAGCACGCGAAGCCCGCGGACCGGAACCGGGCCGGGCCGGCTGCCGGTCTCCTGCCAGGCGATGAGCGGCTCGGCCGCGACGGCGCGGCCCTGCGGGTGCGCCGCCCAGTCTTTCAGTCCGTGCATCGCCGCCGCGGCGCCGCCTGCCGCGACCACGGCCTCCTCCAGCGCGCCCTTACGCCACCTGGCGACCTCCGCCGCGACGGCGGGTTTCTCTGCGGCACAGCCGAGCACGGATAGCGCCGCCGCGCGGTGGTGCGGCGCATTGGTGTGCAGGCGAATCCAGCCGTCCGCCGTGGCATAATCCCCGGCGATCGGATCCCAAGCTGAAGGCAGTTCCCAGCCCTGCGGCCGCAGCGTCCGGTCGAACCACAGCGCGGCCAGCCGCCGGTCCACCCGCAGTTGCCGCGCGCCCAGGAGCGCGCCCATCTCGAGCGCGGCGGCCTTGGTCGCGGCAGCGGCAAGCTCCGTGACGCGGAAGCAGGACGGCAGCTCGGCGGCAGTCATTTCCGTGGCTGCGAGCGCGGGGCAGAAATCTTGCCCCAGCGCTGCGCTGATCTGCTGGTCGAAAAAGGATGTCATCGCGGCCTCCTTGGAAGTTGGCCTCCATGAAAGGCCCGGATTGACCGGCTGTAAATCTTGATCAATATAATCAATATGAATTCACGCGACTGGATCGACGCCGGAACGGCCTGCGCCTTGCTCGGGGTAAAGCCCCAGACGCTCTATGCCTACGTCAGCCGCGGCCAGCTGCGCACGCAGGCCGATGCTGGCGATGCCCGCCGGAGCCTTTACGCGCGCGCCGATGCCGAGGCGCTGCTGCGCCAGAACCGCCGCCCGCGCGCCCGCGCCGAAGTGGCCGAGCAGGCGATCCGCTGGGGGGATCCGGTGCTGGAAACCGCGATTTCCGAGGTGCGGGACGGCATGCTCTGGCTGCGCGGGCGCTCGGTCGAGGCGTGCGCCGAGAGCATGACTCCCGAACGGATGGCGGCGCATCTCTGCGGCCTTGACCGGCTGGAGTTGCCGGACGCGCCGGCGCGAGGCGCCGGAGAGAGGCCTGCGGCGCGGGCCGTGCAGGCGCTCTCCGCTGAGCTCGACGGGGCGGTGCCGCTCGGTGATCTCAGAGACACCGAATTCGGCGCGGAGGCGGCACGTCTGATGTCCCTGGTCGCCAACGCGCTGCTGGGGCGGCCCGGGGGCGGCGTATTGACGGCGCGCTTCGGAGGGGCCTGGGGCCTTGACGGGCGTGGCGAGGATGACATCCGCCGGGCGCTGGTGCTGCTGAGCGATCACGAGCTGAACCCATCCACGTTCGCCGTGCGGATCGCCGCCTCGACCGGGGCGAGCCTGCCTGCCGCGCTGCTCTGCGGGCTCGCAACCCTGAGTGGGCCGCGGCATGGCGGAGCCTCGGCACTTGCGCGTGCGGCGCTGGAGGCGGCGATGCGGGGCGAGACGGAGACCTTCCTTGCTTCACAGGAGGGGCAATCGCCCTACGGCTTCGGCTATGGTCATCCGCTCTATCTCGACGGTGATCCCCGGGCACGGCTGCTGCTGGAGCGACTGCCGCATGACCACCCGGTGCGTCACGCGCAGCGCGGGCTCTCTGCGCGGCTCGGGCAAGCGGCGAACGTCGACACCGGGCTGGCGGCGCTGGAACTGGCGCATGGCCTGCCTCGGGACGCGGGGTTCACCCTGTTTGCCGCGGGGCGGCTGGCGGGCTGGATCGCCCATGCGCGCGAGCAGGCACGGAGTGGCGCTGTGATCCGTCCGCGGGCGCGCTACGTAGCGGGATAATGCCCTGCCACACAAGCAAAAGGCCCCGCCAAAGCGGGGCCTTTCGTACGTCTGAAACCCGGATCAGCGGCTTTCGATGTCGGTGTAGTCGCGCAGCGCCGAGCCGAGGTAGAGCTGACGCGGACGGCCGATCTTGTGCTGCGGATCGGCAAGCTGCTCTTTCCACTGCGAGACCCAGCCCACGGTGCGCGACAGCGCGAAGATCGGGGTGAACATCGAGGTCGGGAAGCCCATCGCCTCGAGGATGATGCCCGAGTAGAAGTCGACGTTCGGGAAAAGCTTCTTGTCGATGAAATACGGATCTTCCAGCGCCTGCTTCTCGAGCTCTTTCGCCACCTGCAGGATCGGGTTGTTCTCGACGCCGAGCAGGTCCAGAACCTCGTCCGCGGACTGCTTCATCACCGTCGCGCGCGGGTCGCGGTTCTTGTAGACGCGGTGACCGAAGCCCATCAGGCGGAACGGATCGTTCTTGTCCTTGGCGCGGGCGATGAACTCGGGGATGCGGTCCACCGAGCCGATTTCCTTGAGCATCTCGAGGCAGGCCTGGTTGGCGCCGCCGTGGGCCGGGCCCCAGAGGCAGGCGATGCCGGCCGCGATGCAGGCGAACGGGTTCGCGCCCGAGGAGGAGGCGAGACGCACGGTCGAGGTCGAGGCATTCTGCTCGTGGTCGGCGTGCAGGGTGAAGATGCGGTCCATGGCGCGGGCCAGGATCGGGTTCACCTCGTATTTCTCGGCGGGAACCGAGAAGCACATGTGCAGGAAGTTCGCCGCGTAATCGAGATCGTTGCGCGGGTACACGAAGGGCTGGCCGATCGAGTACTTGTAGGCCATCGCCGCGATCGTCGGCATCTTGGCGATCAGCCGGTGCGAGGCGATCTCGCGCTGGCGCGGGTCCGAGATGTCGGTGCTGTCGTGGTAGAAGGCCGACATGGCGCCGACCACACCCACCATGGTTGCCATGGGATGCGCGTCGCGGCGGAAGCCGCGGAAGAAGTTGTGCATCTGCTCATGGATCATCGTGTGACGGGTGATCGTGTTCTCGAACTCCTCGAGCTCCGCCGCGGTCGGCAGCTCGCCGTACATCAGCAGGTAGCAGACTTCGAGATAGTGCGACTTCGACGCCAGCTGGTCGATCGGATAGCCGCGGTGCAGCAGGATGCCTTCGTCACCGTCGATGAAGGTGATGGTGCTGTCGCAGCTGGCGGTGGAGGTGAAGCCCGGATCGTAGGTGAACACCCCGGCCTGGCCGTAGAGCTTGCGGATGTCGAGCACATCGGGCCCCACGGTGGGCGAATAGATCGGCAGGTCGTAGGTTTGCTCGCCGATGGTCAGTTTCGCGCTTTTCGCTGTGTCAGCCATGCTTGCTTGTCCCTTCATCTGGATAAGGCCAGGCGCGTCGGGCGCGCCCGGTCGGTAGTGTCACACATGGCCCGTGGCGGGGTCGGGTGGGCCCGTCACATGGGACCCGTCACGCCGCCTCGGAAGCCGCTGCCTGCTCAAGCCGGAGAAGGCTTTCCTCCTTGCCGAGCACCAGCATCATGTCGAACACGCTTGGGGTCACGGAGCGGCCTGCAAGAGCCGCACGCAGCGGCCCGGCCAGCTTACCGAATTTGGTGTTCTGTTCCTCGGCGAAACGCGCCGTTACCCCCTCGAGTTCTTCTCGCGACCAGCTAGCACTTTGCAACTGCGGCGTCAACGAGGCCAGTATACCACGGGATACTGCATCGAGGTTCTTGGCCGCCTTCTCGTCCGGGACCAGGGGCGTTTCTGCCAAGATAAAGTGTGCTTTTTCAAGAAGTTCAGGGAATGTCTTGGAGCGGTCTTTCAAACAGTACATACCCCGCGTCATCCCGGATTTTTGTGCCTCGCTGAGGGCCGGTTGGCCCGAGGCCTCGAGATATGCCTCGATTTCTTGCAGCAGTGCGGCATCGTCCCCGACGGCGATGTGCTGACCGCAGACATTTTCCAGCTTCTTGAAATCGAGCCGTGCCGGCGATTTCCCGATTCCTGACAGGTCGAACCACTCTTTTGCCTGCGCATCGGTAAAGAACTCGTCATCACCATGGCTCCAGCCAAGGCGCGCAAGATAGTTGCGCATGCCCGCCGAAGGGTAGCCGAGCTTCTGGTACTCGTCGACGCCGAGCGCGCCGTGGCGCTTGCTGAGCTTCTTGCCGTCCGGCCCGTGGATCAGCGGGATGTGCGCATAGACCGGGAGCGGCCAGCCCATGGCGGTGTAGATGCCCATCTGGCGCGCGGCGTTGTTCAGGTGGTCGTCACCGCGGATTACATGGGTGACGCCCATGTCATGGTCGTCGACCACAACCGCCAGCATGTAGACCGGCGTGCCGTCCGAGCGCAGCAGGATCATGTCGTCGAGCTGGTCGTTGCGGATCCGCACCGTGCCCTGAACCTCATCCTCGATCAGCGTTTCGCCCTCTTCGGGCGTGCGCAGGCGGATCACGAAAGGCGCGTCGGGATGGGTCGCCGGATCGGCGTCGCGCCACGGGCTGCGGAACAGCGTCGAGCGGCCTTCCTCTTTCGCCTTTTCCCGAAATGCCTCGATTTCCTCTTGCGAGGCGAAGCACTTGTAGGCCGCGCCCTTGGCAAGCAGCGCGTGCGCCACCTCGGCGTGGCGCGGCGCGCGTTCGAACTGGCTGATCACCTCGCCGTCATGGTCGAGCCCGAGCCAGTCGAGCCCCTTGAGGATGGCCGCGGTCGCTTCGGGGGTCGAGCGGGCACGGTCGGTGTCCTCGATACGCAGCAGGAACTTGCCGCCGCGGCCGCGGGCGTAGAGCCAGTTGAACAGGGCGGTGCGGGCGCCGCCGATGTGCAGATAGCCGGTGGGGGACGGGGCGAAACGGGTAACGACCGCCGGGGTGTTCGGGGAGGGGCTCGTCATGGGAATTAACCTCGCGGTAACCGTGGTGGGCCTAGGGTTTTGCAGGTTCCTTAAACAGCACGGGGGACGGGGGCAAGCATGGGCCGGTTGCTGACCTTGCTGCCGATCGGCGCGGGGCGGCGGGCCAGGACCGCGCTGCATGCACAGCGGGGGCATCTCTTTCCCTGGGCACCGGTTTTCCTCGGGCTGGGGATCGGCGTCTACTTTGCCCTGCCGCTTGAGCCAGCACCGACCTGGCTGCTCGCGTGCGGCATCGGCGCGGCGCTGCTCATGCTCATTGCGCCGCGGCTCCCGGACCTGCCAGCGCTGCTCTGCATCGCGGTCGGGCTTGTGCTGCTCGGACTGGGCCTCGCGGGCGGACGGGCGCATCTGGTTGCCGCGCCGCAGCTGCCGTTGCCGTATTATGGCGCGATCGAGGGGCGCGTGGTCGGCGTCGACCGGTCCGCTTCGGATGCGCTTAGGCTGACGCTCGACACGGTGGTGCTGGCCGGGGTTCCGGCCGCGGCGACCCCGGCGCGCCTGCGCGTCTCGTTGCACGGCGATCCGCAACTCCAGGCGCGGGCGCTGGTGCCGGCGCCGGGCCAGAGGGTGGCGCTGACCGGCCGGCTCTTGCCGCCCGGAGGACCCGTCGAGCCGGGCGGTTTCGACTTTCGTCGCCACGCCTGGTTCGACCGCATCGGCGCGGTGGGCTACAGCCGCGCACCGGTGGTGCTGGCAGCCCAGCCAAAGGGCGGTCAATGGGTGCTGCGCGCGCGCATGGCACTTTCCGGTCACGTCCAGCGGCAGCTGCCCGGCGAGATCGGTGCCTTCGCCGCGGCATTGATGACCGGTGACCGCAGCGGCATGGGGCAGGCGACGATCGAGGCGCTGCGACGCACGAACCTCGCGCACCTCCTGGCCATCTCCGGTCTGCACATGGGCCTGCTCACCGGATTCGTCTTCGGCTCGGTCCGGCTGCTGCTGCTGATTCCGCCGCAGAGCCGCCACCTCGGCTCCGGCAAGAAGATCGCAGCGCTGGCGGCGCTGGCCGCGGCAACGGGATACCTGGCGCTCTCGGGCGGCAATGTCGCGACGCAGCGCGCCTTCATCATGGTCGCGGTGATGCTCGGCGCGATCCTGGTCAACCTGCGTGCGCTCTCGCTGCGGGCGGTGGCGCTTGCGGCGATGGTCGTCCTGGGGCTCCGGCCGGAGGCGCTGCTCGGTCCCGGTTTCCAGATGTCCTTTGCCGCAACCACCGCGCTGGTCTGTGTCTTCGGAGCGATGCGCGGCGCGCTGCCGATCCCCCCATGGGCGCGCCCGGTGCTGGCGCTGGTGCTGTCCTCGGCTGTGGCCTCGGTCGCGACCGCGCCGTTTTCCCTTGCCCATTTCAACCTCGTCTCGCGGTACGGCCTGTTGGCCAACCTCCTGGCCGTGCCGGCAATGGGGCTGGTCGCGGTGCCCATGGCGGTGCTCGCCGCGATTCTGCTGCCGTTCGGACTGGACGGGGTCGCGCTGCAGCTGATGGGCCAGGGCCTGCGCTGGATACTCGCCATCGCGCGGACGATCTCAAGCTGGGACGGCGCGGTCGGCCAGATTGTCGCGCCAGGCCCGGGCGTCTTGCCGTCGCTCTCACTGGGCGGGCTTCTGCTGCTGCTCTGGCAGGGGCGCGGTCGCTGGGCCGGGCTCGCGCCGATCTGCCTCGGGGTCGGTCTTTGGGCGCTTGGCGAGCGACCGGCGCTGCTGATCGCCGAAAGCGGTGCCCTGGTCGGGGTGATGACCGACAAGGGCCGCGCGCTGTCACGCCCGACCGGGGAAGGTTTTGCCGCCAAGATATGGCTCGAGAATGACGGTCAGGCCGGCAGCCAAGCGGAGGCGGCGGCGCTCTGGCCTGCGTCCCTGGGCTCGCAGCGCCGTGCCCTGGCCGCGGGCACCGAGGTGCTGCATGTCACAGGCGAGCGCCAGGCTGCCGCACTGGAAGGCTGTGACGGGGCCGACATCGTCGTCTCGAGCGCGGTCTTGCAAGGAACGCGCGACTGCCTGGTCTTCGATCCGGAGCGGCTGGAAGAAACCGGGGCCGTGGCCCTTCGGCACGGACCCGGCGGATTGGCAATCCAGACCGCGCGAAGCAGCACGCCGCGGCTCTGGGAGCGCGGCGCCCGGCGGTCTCAGTAAGAGCGGATCAACCCGACGAGGCGGCCCTGCACCGAGACTGACCCAGAGGGCAGAACCCGCGGCTCATACGCAGGGTTGGCGGCCTCGAGCACGATGCTGCTGCCCTTGCGGCGGAAGCGCTTGAGGGTCGACTCGTAGCCTTCGACCTGGGCCACGACGATCTGCCCGTTCTCGGCCGAGCTGGTTTCGCGAATGATCACCACGTCGCCGTCGTTGATGCCGGCGTCGATCATCGAGTCGCCCTTCACCTCGAGCGCGTAATGCCGGCCGCTGCTGGAGAGCATCGAGGAAGGCACCGCGACATTCGGGGGGATGTCGGAGATGGATTCGATCGGAACGCCGGCGGCGATGCGACCCATCAGCGGCAGCTCCATCGCGCCGACTGCCTCCAGCGCGTCATTGGCCGGGGGTTTCGGCGCGGCGCCACGGTCCCCCTGGATCACCTGCGGCACGAAGCCGTTCGGCCGGCCAGCGAGGCTGTCGGGCAGCTTGACGATCTCGATCGCGCGGGCGCGATGGGCAAGGCGCCGGATGAAGCCGCGCTCTTCAAGCGCGGTGATCAAGCGGTGGATGCCGGACTTCGACCGCAGGTCGAGCGCGTCCTTCATCTCGTCGAAACTGGGCGGGACGCCATCGCGCGCCAAACGCTTGTTGATGAAGTCCAGCAGATCGAGCTGTTTCTTGGTCAGCATGCGCCTTGTCCCGGTTTTCCTAAGAGATGTTCGACTTTGTTCTAGCCATGTTCCCGTTTTGTGTCAATCCCTGCAATCATTAACACAAGATTAAAGCTGTGTTAATTCTTGCGGTCTTCCAAGCGCTTCCTGCAGGGAGCTTGGATTTCGGGATATGCCGAAACCGCGTCAGAGACGCAGGACGTCGATGGGTTCACCCAGGGCGCGGGCGGGATCATGCGGGGGGCGCACGGCCAGCACATCCGCCGCGCCAAGCACGCTCAGCAGGGCGCTGTCCTGGCGGTCGAACACCATGACACCCTCGGGCGTCAGCTTGCCGCGCATATAGTGCTCGCGCGGTCCGTTCTGCGGGACCGGCGCGGCAAGCGGTCGCGTCTCGCGCGGTGCCGGGCGCGCGCCGAGGCCGAGCATGGCGCGGATCACGGGCGCAAGGAACACGTGGCCGCAGACCATCGCCGAGACCGGGTTGCCCGGCAGGCCAACCATCATCGCATTGCCAAATCGACCTGACATCAAGGGTTTGCCGGGGCGCATGGCAACCTTGTGGAAGGCCCGCTCGAGGCCCATGCTCTGGGCAACCGGAGCCACGAGGTCATGATCTCCGACCGAGGCGCCGCCAATGGTGACGACGAGATCGGCATCGCCGACCATGCCGAAAACCGTGCGCAGCGAGGCCTCGTTGTCGCGCGCGATGGGCAGCAGCCGCGGCATGGCGCCGAGTTCCTGCATCAGCGCGTAGAGGCCGAAGGTATTCGAGGCGATGATCTGGTCGGGGCCGGGCTCTTCGCCGGGCATCACCAGCTCGTCGCCGGTGGAGATCAGCGCCACCTGCGGACGGCGGGTGACCGGCACGCGGGCGATGTTCATCGAGGCCAGCAGCGCGATGTCCTGCGGGCCGAGCAGGCGCGGCGCATCCATGGTCATCCCGGCCCGGAAATCGTTGCCAAAGGGGCGGATGTTGTCCCCGTCGCCAAGTCGATCGGTGATGGTGATCACGTCACCATCGCGCGCGACATCTTCTTGAATAACAACGGTTTTCACCCCATCTGGCACCGGGGCGCCGGTGAAGATGCGCACCGCTTCACCCGGACCGATGCTGCCGGGGAACGCCCGGCCCGCGGCGGCTTCGCCGATCACCGTGAAGCAGAGGCCCGGCGCGGCTTCGGCGACGCCGTAGCCGTCCATTGCCGAGGCGGCGAACGGCGGCTGGTCGCGGCGCGCGGCGACCGGGCGGGCAAGCACGCGACCTCCGGCTTCGCGCAGCGGCACTTCCTCGATCTCCAGCGGGCGGGCGAGGGTGAAAAGATGGTCGAGCGCTTCGGAAACCGGGATCATCTGGCCTCGTAGCGTCCCGATTTGCCGCCGTCCTTCAGCAGCACGCGCAAGCCGCCGATTTCCATCGCGCGGTCCACGGCTTTCACCATGTCATAGACGGTCAGCGCGGCGGTCGAGGCGGCGGTCAGCGCCTCCATCTCGACGCCGGTCTGACCGGTGGTCTTGACCGTGGCCTCGATCTGCAGGCCGGGCAGGGACGCATCGGGGGTGATCTCGACGGTGACCTTGGTGATCGGCAGCGGGTGGCAGAGCGGGATCAGATCGGAGGTCTTCTTGGCGCCCATGATCCCCGCAAGCCGCGCCACGCCGATGACATCGCCCTTTTTCGCCTTGCCCTCGGTGATCAGATCGAAGGTCGCCTGTTCCATGCGGATCCATGCGCCTGCCGTGGCGATGCGGGACGTTACGGGTTTATCCGAAACGTCGACCATATGGGCATCGCCCTTGGCATCGAAATGGGTGAGGCCGCTCATGCCGGAACCGGGTCGGCAAGGAGCGTGCGTGTCGCGGCCTCGACGTTTTCCTGCCGCATCAGGCTCTCGCCGATGAGGAAGGCGCGGGCACCGTATTGCGCCATGTCCGCGAGATCGGCAGGCGTGTTGAGCCCGGACTCGGAGATCAGGAAACGCCCTTCGGGCACGCCCTTCGACAGCTCGCGCGTGGTGCCGAGCGAGGTCTCGAAGGTCTTGAGGTTGCGGTTGTTGACCCCGATCAGCGGCGATTTCAGCTTGAGCGCGCGCTCCAGCTCCTCGGCGTCATGGACCTCGATCAGCGCGTCCATGCCCCAGTGGAAGGCGGCATCTTCCAGCTCGGCGGCCAGCGTGTCGGAGACCGAGGCCATGATGATCAGGATGCAGTCGCCGCCAAGCGCGCGGGCCTCGGCGACCTGGTAGGGGTCGTACATGAAATCCTTGCGCAGCGCGGGCATGTTCGTGGCCGAGCGCGCCTCGGTCAGGAAGCCCTTGGCGCCCTGGAACGAGGGCGTGTCGGTCAGCACCGAGAGGCAGGTCGCGCCGCCGCGTTCATAGGCCTGTGCCAGCGTCGCGGGATGGAAGTCTTCGCGGATCAGGCCCTTGGAGGGCGAGGCCTTCTTCACTTCCGAGATCAGCCCGTACCCGGTTTTGGCCGCATCGAAAAGCGCCTGCGCGAAGGGGCGCACAGGGCCTGCGTCGCGCGCCTCGGCCTCGACCTCGCTCATCGGTTTCGCGGCCTTGTCGGCGGCGACCTCTTCGAGCTTGTAGGCCTTGATCTTGTCGAGGATCGTCTGGGTCATGGCGGGCTCCGTATCGTTCTTGCGCCGGTCCGTCAGGCCGCGCCGGGCGTGGTCCAGTTGATCGGCGTCTCCCCTCTGGCTTTAAGCCAGTCGTTGACGCGGGAAAAGGGGCGCGATCCGAAAAAGCCGCGCCGCGCCGAGAGCGGCGAGGGGTGGGCCGAGGTCAGGATCAGGTGAGCGTCGCCATGGATGTGCGGCGCGAATTTCTGCGCGTGCCCGCCCCAGAGGATGAAGGCGCGCGGCTGGTCCGAGAGCGCCTCCAGCACCTGCGCGGTGAGCTTCGACCAGCCAAGCTTGGCGTGGGCGCCCGCATTGCCCGCAGGAACCGAGAGCGCGGTGTTGAGCAGCAGCACGCCCTGACGGGCCCAGAAGCGCAGGTCGCCGTTCGGCGGCACGGACCCGAACTCTTCCTGCAACTCCTTGTAGATATTGGTCAGCGAGCGCGGCAGGGGCCGTACTTCGGGGTCTACCGAAAAGGACAGCCCATGGGCGTGGCCGGGGGTCGGGTAGGGATCCTGCCCGAGGATCACCACGCGCACATCGCCCGGCGCGCAGGCATCGAGCGCGGCGAAACGCTGCGGCTCGGGCGGCAGGATTTGCCGGGTTTCCTCCGCAAGCGCGGTGGCGATGCGGGGGAAATCTTCGGTGAAAAAGGGCAGGTGGCCCCAGCTGGCAGGCAGGCTCATGCGGCGGCTTGGCTGGCCTTGGCGAGCGCCTCGACCTTACCCTTGGCCGCGCCGCTGTCGATGCTCTCGCGCGCCATGGCGACGCCTTCCTGCAGGTCGGCGGCCTTGCCCGCAACCACCAGAGCGGCGGCGGAGTTCAGCAGCACCGCGTCGCGATAGGCATTCTGCGCCCCGTCCAGCAGCGCGCGCATGGCGGCGGCGTTCTCTGCCGGATCGCCGCCGACAATCTCTTCGAACGGGTGTTCGGGAAGACCCGCATCCTCGGGGTGCAGTTCGACCTCGCGGATGGAGCCGTCCTCTTCCAGCGCCGCGACCCAGCTCACGCCCGAGATCGCCAGCTCGTCGGTGCCGTCCGAGCCATGCACCAGCCAGGCGCGTTCGGACCCGAGTTGGCCCAGCGTCTCGGCCATCGGCCGGATCAGGTCGCGCGAAAACGCCCCGGTCAGTTGGCGCTTGACGCCCGCGGGGTTGGTCATCGGCCCGAGGATGTTGAAGATCGTGCGCGTGCCCAGTTCCATCCGCGGCGGGCCGACGTGCTTCATCGCCGGGTGGTGCATGGTCGCCATCATGAAGCAGATGCCAACCTCGTTCAGGATCGGCGCGATCGCCGAGGCGGGCAGCATCACGTTGATGCCCATTTGGCCGAGCGCATCGGCAGAGCCCGACTTCGACGACAGGTTGCGGTTGCCGTGCTTGGCCACGGTGACACCCGCGCCTGCGACGACAAAGGCGGTGGCGGTCGAGATGTTCAGCGTGCCCTTGCCGTCACCGCCGGTGCCGACGATGTCGATGGCGCCCGCGGGGGCGATCACCTTGTTGCATTTCGCGCGCATCACAGCGGCGGCGGCGGCATATTCCTCGACCGTCTCGCCGCGGGTGCGCAGGCTCATCAGCAGGCCGCCGATCTGCGCCGGAGTGGCTTCTCCCTCGAAGAGGATCTCGAAGGCGGTCTCGGCCTCCTCCCGGCTCAGCGGACGGGTACAGGCGGCGCCGATCAGCGGCTTCAGTCGATCGCTCATGCAGGGACTTTCATGGTCTTCAGGAAATTCTCGATGAGGGCATGGCCGTGCTGCGAGGCGATGCTCTCGGGGTGGAACTGCACGCCGTGGATCGGCAGCTCGCGGTGGCGCAGCCCCATGATCGTGCCATCTTCGAGCCAGGCGTTGGCGATCAGCTCCTCGGGCAGGTCGTCGCGGGCGACAACCAGCGAGTGGTAGCGCGTCGCCTCGAAGGGCGACGGCAGCCCGGCGAAGACGCCGGTGTCGTCGTGGTGCATGAGACCGATCTTGCCGTGGACGATCTCGTCGTGACGCTTGACCGTACCGCCGAAGGCCTGGCCGATGGTCTGGTGGCCGAGGCAGACGCCGAAGAGCGGCGTGCGCGTCTCTGCGGCGGCCTCGGTGAGCGCCAGGCAGATGCCCGCCTCGGTCGGTGTGCAGGGGCCGGGCGAAAGCAGGATGCCGGCGGGCTTCATCGCCATCGCCGCCTGGACGTCGATCTGGTCGTTGCGCACGACCTTCGCCTCCACGCCCAGCTCGCCCACGTAATGCACGAGGTTCCAGGTGAAACTGTCGTAATTGTCGATGAGAAGCAGCATGGTAGACTCTTCAGGCTGGCGGGCGGACCCGCGGTGGGGGTATACATGCGCCCGCAGGTGGTGCAGCGTCAAGGCCATGTCCCGAACTCTGATCGGGACCGGCACATGCGCCGTAGCACGGCGACAAAGGGTCCGGCAACGGGACCCGGGGGACAACAGAGGACGGGCAGCGACATGGCACGCGGTTTCTTGGCAGGGGCGATCTGGGGGTTGGTGGTCTCCGGGGTCGGGGCAGGGGCGCTTTCGGTGGCCATGGGGCCGCCGGCCAACCGCCCGGCACCGCCCGAGATGCCCATCGCCACCGATCCTGTCGCCGAGGCGGTGGACAGCCTGAACGATCGCGCCGCACCGGTGACCGGCACCGCCACAGAGACAACGCGTGCCGCGCCGGACAGCGAGCCCCGGATGACAGAAGCGGTCAGCGCGGCGGAGCGTGAAGAAGAGGGCGTCGCCGAGACCGCAGCAGATGCCGTCCCCGGCGCAACGACCGCTCCGCCGCCCGAGCGCGAGGTCGCCGAAACCGCCCCGCCGCCGCTGCCCGCGCGCCGACCGACCGGCGAGCAGGAGGTCGACACGGCCAGCGCCGGCCCGGCGCTGTCAGCCCCCTCGCTGGTCGAGGGCAGCGATCCGGACACGCGACCCTTGCAGCGCCCCGAGGCCATTCCCGCGCCCGACGCCCCCAACGCGCCCGGCACCTCCGAGGTCGCGCGCCTTGCCGTCGGCGGCGACGCCCCGGTGCAGCCGGGGCTGCCCGCGCTGCCGCCGCAGGCACCGATGGCCGAGGCGCAGCCGGCGCTGTCGACCGATCCGGCACAGCCGCCGCAGCCGAGCGAGGACGTCGGCCTTGCCGCCGAGCCCGAGGACGCCCCGCAGGACCCCGGCCAGGAGGCTAATTCGGACATTCCCGAAAAGCCTGATGCCACCCCCGAGCCCGCGCAACAGGAGCCGGCGCCGCGGGTCACCGTCCTGACGCCCGAGCGCCCCGCCGAGGCAACGCAGCCCGCCGCGCCCGGCATTGGCCGCCCCGCCACCTCGCTGATCGACCGTTCTACGGAACAGACCGAGCCCGCCGACAGCGGCGCTGCCGCCAGCGCCCCGCGCGTCGGAACCGCCGCGGAAAGCCGCCTGCCGGCGATCACGGAATCGCCCGCAACCCGCCCCGCGCCCCAGCAGAGACCGCTGCATCTCTATGGCGCCGCCTCGGACCTCGCAGCGGATGCACCGGCGATGTCCATCGTTCTGATCGATGACGGCGTGGGACCGCTCGGACCGGAAACGGTCGAGGCCTTCCCCTTCCCGGTGAGCTTTGCCATCTCGCCTGACCATCCCGATCCCGCCGCCGCCGCCGCCGGCTACCGCGCGCGCGGGTTCGAGGTGCTGGCGCTGGCCGATCTGCCCCAGAATGCCACGCCCGCCGATGCGGAGGTCGCGCTCGAAGGCGCGCTGCACAGCGTTCCCGAAGCGGTTGCCGTGCTCGAGAGCGCGGATCTGGCGCTGCAGCACAACCGCGAGATTTCCGAGCAGGCCGCGGGCTTTCTCGCGGCCTCGGGGCACGGCCTGGTGCTGATGCCCAATGGGCTCAACACCGCCGAGGCGCTGGCCCGCCGGGCCGGTGTGCCAAGCCTCACGATCTTCCGCGATTTCGACGGCAACGGGCAGGACCCGCGCGTCATGCGGCGCTTCCTCGATCAGGCCGCCTTCAAGGCGCGGCAGGAGGAAAACGTCGTCATGCTCGGCCGGCTGCGGGCCGACACGGTCTCGGCGCTGCTGCTCTGGGGGCTTCAGGACCGCGCGACCAGCGTGGCGCTGGTCCCGGTCTCGGCACTGCTGCTGCGGCAATCCCCGGAGAACTGACCAGAGCTTGTCACCCGCAGCAGGCTATCGCGGCGGCGAAGCCCCCAAGGACCGCGCGGAGCGCGGCCCATCGGGCCTTGCCCAGCCATCGAGTGACACCCCAAGATCGCCATATCCGGTGAGCCGCCGCTCGAAGGCGAGACCCAGCCGCGCGGCATGGCTCTCGGCCAAGGCGGCGGTCTCCGGCGCATCGACCTGCGCCAGGTGCACCAATGTTCGGTAGTTCCCGAAATAGGCATCCCGCAGCTCGGGATGCCGGTCGAGCCCGAGCGGTCGCCAGACGAAGGCGTCGAACTGCCGCACGAGGAAATCGGTGAGGAAGAAGCTGCGCATCTCGGCGCGCGCGGCGAAGCGTGCAACCCCGTCGTACACGGCGTAGCAATGCGCGCCGGGAAGCATCTCGAGGCCAAGCTCCTCGCACAGGGCGGCGAGCGCGCCGCCGGTGCCGCAATCGGCGTAGAGCAGTTTGATCTGTGCGTAGTGCCCGCGGTGTCGCGCGACCGTGGCACGCACCGCGCCTGGAATGCGCTCGGGGGAGTTGTGCAGCTTGGCAGGCAGGCAGATCAGGCCTACGTGATCGAGGCCCCGCTGCGAGCGCAGCGCAAGCACCTCGCGTGCCAATGCGCCGCAGGCGATGAGCAGGATGCGATCAGGGGGCGCGGCTCGCGCGTGATTTGGCTGGCGGTGATCAGGCCGAAGGCCGCCGTGCGGTGCAGACCCGTTTTCGGAAGGTGCGAATGCTCTGCTCTGATCAGGCGCGGGTGTCATCCGCCGGCACCGAGGCCATGCCCCAGCGGACCAGCAGCGCGACGCCGAGCAGCAGCGGAATGACCTTGCTGGCGCCCCATGCGAAGAACGCCCAGACTGTGAAACCAGCGGAGGCAAGCACCGCGATCAAGAGAGCAACAAGAGTGGTCACCGGCATCGGGGTCTCCTTTCCCTTCTCTGAAAGATAGGGCGCAGGCTCCCAGAAAGCAAAGACAAATCCTCGTTGCGCTCTGCTTGCCACTGGAAAGCCCCGCAATTTTCCGCCGGTGTCGCGCCGCTTTCGGGCGCGGATGCCGAGCGGTCATCCCGCCGCGGCGCGGTTGTGACGCCGCGCGATCAGCGCCTTGGCGGTCTCGACGGCCACCGCGGCATCCCGGCAATAGGCGTCGGCGCCGATCGCCCGGCCGAAATCTTCGTTGAGGGGGGCGCCGCCGACCAGCACGATGGTATCGTCGCGCAGCCCCTGCGCGACCATCGTGTCGATCACCACCTTCATGTAGGGCATCGTGGTGGTGAGCAGCGCCGACATGCCGAGGATATCGGGCTTTTCCGCTTCCATCGCCGCGAGATAGGCCTCTACCGCGTTGTTGATGCCAAGGTCGATCACCTCGAAGCCCGCGCCCTCCATCATCATCGACACGAGGTTCTTGCCGATGTCGTGGATGTCGCCTTTCACCGTGCCGATCACCATCTTGCCGATGGTCGGTGCCCCGGTTTCGGCCAGCAGCGGCTTGAGGATCGCCATGCCGCCCTTCATCGCACCCGCCGCCAGCAGCACCTCCGGCACGAAGAGGATGCCATCGCGGAAATCCTCGCCGACGATCTTCATGCCGCCGACCAGCGCCTCGGTGAGCACCCGGTAGGGGGGCCAGCCGCGGTCGAGCAGGATCCGAACGCCTTCCTCGATCTCCTCCTTCATCCCGTCGTAGAGGTCGTCGAACATCTGCTCGACCAGTTCCGCGTCATCAAGCTCGGACAGGATGATCTCGTCTTCGGGGTTGTCCTCGGCCATAGCCACCTCCGTTGCGCTGTCTCCAGCCTGCGCCCCGCTGGCCTTCGGCACATGGCCGATTGCGACATGGCCGGGGCCGGAGGCGACGCGCGGGGCGCGGGGGCTTGCGTATGTTCGCGGTATGTTCCATATCTTCCGCATGTGCGCCGCATCCCGCTTCATCGACAAAGAGCGCCGCAAGGGACGCGGTGCCGCCTCCCGCGACAGCGGGCGGTTCGAGCGGCTTGCCTATGAGGATGCGCATGACGGCTGGGAGATCCCCGAGGAGCTGCCGCCGCTGCGCACCGAGGTCAGCGAGGAACGTCCGCGCAGCCTGATCAACTACGTGCGCTCGCCGGATCTGCCCTTTGACCGGACGATCAACCCCTACCGCGGCTGCGAGCACGGTTGCATCTACTGCTTCGCCCGGCCGACCCACGCCTACCTCGGGCTGTCGCCGGGGCTCGATTTCGAGACCAGGCTGATCGCCCGGCCCGACGCGCCCGAGGTGCTGGCGCGCGAGCTGCGCGCCAAGCGCTACCTGCCCGCGCCACTGGCCATCGGCACCAACACCGATCCCTATCAGCCGATCGAGAGGGACCGGGGGATCATGCGTGCCTGCCTCGAGGTGCTGCGCGACTTCCGCCATCCGGTGGCCATCGTCACCAAGGGCACGCTGATCGAACGCGACATCGACATCCTGTCGCAGATGGCGGCCGCGGGGCTGGTGCGGGTGGGGATCTCGGTCACCACGCTCGACGCCGATCTGGCGCGCCGGATGGAGCCGCGCGTGCCGTCCCCGGCGCGGCGCCTGCAGACGATCCGCCAGCTCAGCGCCGCGGGCATCCCGGTGCGGGTCATGGCCTCGCCGATGGTGCCCGCGCTCACCGACCCTGAACTGGAGAAGATCCTCGAGGCCGGGGCCGCGGCGGGTGCCTGCTCGGCCAGCTGGATCATGCTGCGGCTCCCGCTCGAGGTCGCGCCGCTCTGGCGGGCCTGGCTCGAAGAGCACTACCCCGGCCGCGCCGCGCGCGTCATGGCGCGGCTGCGCGAGATGCACGGCGGGCAGGACTACTCGGCCCAGTGGCACAGGCGGATGCGCGGCGAGGGCAGCTATGCGCAGCTCATCGCGCAGCGCTTCGACAAGGCGGTGCGGCGGCTCGGGCTGGATGCGGAACAGCCGGCCCTGCGCAGCGACCTTTTCCGCGCGCCGGCGCGGGCGGGCGACCAGCTGTCACTGTTCTGAGATGCGGCAAATCTCTTCAAAGAGATTTGCAACTTCCTTCGAAGGAAGTTGCTCACCGAACAATCCGAACAGGGTCCCGATTGCAGAAGATGATCGTCTGCCCGGCGTTCTCCACCGCGCGGAAGCCGCGCCGCTCGAGTTCCGCGAGGAACCTCTCTCGCCCGACGATCCGCTCGATGTCGCGGGTCCGGCGGCGCACCACGCCGCCCTGCGCGGCCGCGCGGCTCAGGAAAACATGGGCAAGCCAGATGTCGGGTCGAATCGGAAGCGGCAGCTCGGTCATCTCCGAAACCTGCCGCTGCCATGGTTAACGCGCGGTGAAGTCCTTCAACCCCGTCGCCGCCCGCCGCGCCGCAGCCGCGCCGGGCCATCCTCGCCGAGCCCGTCACGCTCCGAGCTGAACGCTCCCAGCGTTCCGGCAATCCGCTCGAGCGTCGGCCGGGGGCCGGCCGGACGGCTTTCCAACGCGGCGCGCATGGCGCGCAGGTGCTCGGGCGTGGTGCCGCAGCAGCCGCCGATGATCCGTGCCCCGGCATCGCGCGCCATGACCGCGTAGTCTGCCATCAGCGCCGGGGTGCCGTCGTAGCGGATCTGCCGGGCCTCGTAGCGCGGGATCCCGGCGTTGCCCTTGGCGATGATCGGCCGCTCGGTGCCGCTGGCGGCAAAGCCGAGCACCGAGCGCAGCAGGTCAGAGGCGCCGGTGCCGCAATTGGCCCCGAAGGCGCGCGGCGGGTTGGGCAGGGTTTCGACCAGCCGGCCCAGGTCGGCGCTGGTGACCCCCATCATGGTGCGCCCGGCGGTGTCGAAGCTCATCGTGCCGCACCAGGGCATGGCGACGTTGGCAAAAGCCTCGGCGGCGGCGCGGAACTCCTCGGGGGCCGAGATGGTCTCGAGCCAGAGCACATCCGCGCCGCCTTCCTTGAGGCCGGTCGCCGTTTCCTCGAAAATCTCGACCGCAAGCGCATGGGCAAGGGGGCCGATGGGGGCGAGGATCTCGCCCGTCGGTCCGACCGAACCCGCGACGACGACCGGACGCCCCGCGCCATCGGCCACCTCGCGCCCGAGCTCGGCGGCCCGGCGGGACAGCGCGCGGGCGCGATCCGCGGCGCCATGCAACTTCAGCCGCGCCGCATTGGCGCCGAAGGAATTGGTCAGGAAGATATCGGACCCGGCGTCCACCGCGCCCCTATGGAGCGCGCGGATGCGCTCCGGCTGGGACTCGTTCCAGAGCTCCGGAGCCTCGCCGGCGGACAGCCCCATGTTGAAAAGCGTGGTGCCGGTGGCGCCATCGGCGAGCAGCCAGTCCCGCTCGGCCAGCAGGTTGGAAAGCGCGTCGGTCATGAAATGCCTCTTGAAAATTTCTCCCCCGAGCGGGGAATTCCACATCCGGTGCGGCGCCGCAATCCCTCGCGCAGCGGCAGCGGCGGTCCGCTGATGCGCCGCGGGCAAAGCCCGTGGTCAGCCGGTCATGCCGGGGCCGCGCAGCACCATCAGCTCGCCGACGTTCTCTCGGGTGACGTAGCCCAGCACCCGGTCCTGGGCATCGATCACCGCCACCACCGGCGCCTCGGCCAGCGCATCGAGCACCGATTGCAGCGGCGCGGCCAGCGGCAGCTGCGGCACCTCTGTCATGAAGCCCGAGACCGGTTGCGTGCCATGTTGCTCGGCGATGCCCCTGAACAGCGCGTCGCGGGTCAGGAACCCAGCCAGCCGGCCGTCGGGCGCGAGCACCGGGAATTCGTGCTGCGTGGTGCGGATCAGGGTCTGGCCGGCGGTTGACAGCGGGTCCTCGGGGCGCAGCGCCTCGAAGCTGGTGATCATCGCATCCCGCGCCAGGAGGTCATGGGCAACGGCCCGCGACGAGACGTCCTGGCTCTCGGCCTGGCCGGCAAAGAACACGAAGATGGCGATCAGGATCAGGATGAAGTTGCCGGAGCTGAGGCCCCAGAACGCCAGGCCGAAGGCGAGGATCTGCCCGGTGACCGCCGCGGCGCGCGTGGCGCTCACCCGGTCGGTGCGCAGGGCCAGAAGCGCGCGCAGCACCCGTCCGCCGTCCATCGGGAAGGCCGGGATCATGTTGAACAGCGCCAGTGCCAGATTGATCGAGGCCAGCTGGCTGAGGAACGCGCCGGTGCCCGCACCGAGACGCGCCAGCGCACCCATGTCGGACGTCGCGCCGAGCAGCACCAGCACCAGCCAGATCGCCACGTTGACCAGCGGTCCGGCAATGGCCACGGCGATCTCCTGCTGCGGCTTCTCGGGCATCCGCTCGAGCCGCGCCAGCCCGCCGATCGGCAGCAGGGTGATGTCGGGCGTGCGGATGCCGAAACGCCGGGCGGTCAACGCGTGGCCGAACTCATGCGCCACGACGCAGGCGAAGAGCGCGAGGATGAAGAGCACGTTCTGCACCGCCGCCGCCATGCCACCCGCCGACCAGGCCGCCACCCCGATCCAGAGCAGAAGCAGGAAGAAGGTCGCGTGGATGCGGAGCTCGGAGCCGAAGAGGCGACCGATGGGAAAGGACCAATGCATGAGGCGACTCCTTGCCGGCGAAATTATCCCGACTGTGAAGCGCTTTCGGAAAGAAATAAACTTTTCCCTGCGCCGGGCGGGCGACGCCTCGGCGGCAGATTGGCGCGCGGCGGGTCTTTTCTGCCGGGCGGCGCAACTCCGGCGGCGGCCGGACGTTGTGAGGGCAAGGAAGGGCGCGGAGGACCCGCGCCGCGATGCGGACCTTATCCGACAGGAGGACATCATGAAAACATTCGCTCTCGCCACCGCTTTGCTCGGGCTTGCCGCGGCACCGGCGCTGGCAGCCACCGCCACGGCCCAGCTTTCGGGCACCGATGGCAGCGACATCGGCAGCGTCACCGTCACCGACACGCCTTCGGGCATGGCGCATGTCACCGCCAAGCTGCAGGGTCTGCCGGAAGGGGCGCACGGCATTCACATCCATGAGACCGGCGACTGCTCGGCGAGCGATTTCACCTCGGCCGGCGGGCATCTCGCGGGGGATGCCGAGCATGGGGTGATGGCCGAGAACGGGCCGCATCCGGGCGACCTGCCCAACGCGCATGTCGCGCCGGACGGCGCCTTGGAGGTCGAGGCGTTCCTGCCCGACCTCGACGTCGCCGAGATGCTGCTCGACGAGGACGGTTCGGCCTTCATCGTGCATTCCGGTCCGGACGACTACGAGAGCCAGCCCTCGGGGGATGCCGGCAGCCGCCTTGCCTGCGGTGTGTTCGAAGCCCAGTGATGCGGCATGTTGAGGCGGGCGCGGGCGCTCAGCGCTTGCGCCGCGCCCAGGCGATGGCGTCGGCGAGCCGGTCGTCGCCCCAGAACAGCTCGCGGCCGATCGCGAAGGTGGGCGAGCCGAAGACCCCCAGCGTCATCGCATCGGCGGTGGCGCTGGCAAGCGCGTGGACGATCTCTTCGGAGCCCGCGCGTTCCATCACCCGCTCTGGGTCCTGACCGACCTCGCGAAGGCTCTCGGACAGGTTCGGCTCTTCGCCTGCCGCTTCGCCCTTCTCGAACCAGCGCCGATAGGTGGCGCGGGTGTAGTCGATGCCCCAGCCCTCCCGCATGCCCAACACCGCGACCTCGTTGGCGAATACCAGCCCTGCGATGGGATAGGGAGCGGGCAGGATCGGGGCGAGCCCGTACCCCTCGGCCCGCCGTGCGATGTCGCGCCACATGTAGGCGGTCTTCACCGGCTTGTCCCTGAAGGGGATGTTGTTCTGACTGACCATGACATGGCGCACGTTGAATGGACGCCAGCGGAACTCGATGCCCTCGGCCCGTGCCACGTCGGGCAGACGCATCACCGTGAGGTAGCTGTAGGTGCTGCCGATGGAGTACCAGAAATCGATCATGGCCATGCGCTGCCCCCCTCTGCGGGCAGACTAGCAGATCCGGGCCGCGAAATCGCCCGTGACGTCAGTCGCCCAGATCGTAGCGCTTGCAGACGCTGCCCTCGGGACTGCGCCAGCTGCGGAAGCCCATCGCCGCATAGTAGCCTTGACCCTCGGCATTGGAGGCGCCGATACAGGCTTCGATCGCGGGCAGGTCGGCGGCGCCTGCCGCCGCGCGGGTGGCGGCGAAGAGACCCTTGCCGATCCCGCGCCGGGCGGCCGCCGGAGCGACGTGGGTGCCGATGATGCCCCATCCCTCGGGGGTGCCGTAGGGATTGCCCGCCATGGCGCGCGACAGGGCCTGCAGGCCCAGAAGCTGCCCGTCCGCGGCCTCGGCGACGAAGCAGCTGATCCCGTTCGGATGCGCGACATAGGTCGCCAGAACGAAGGCCTCGTCCGCCGGGCGTGTGCGCTTTCCGGCGGCGACGAGATCTTGCAGCATTGCAGACAGGCCCGGCACATCGGCGCGGTTGGCCGCGCGGATGGTTGCCGCGGCCGGATCAGGCATTGCCCGATCCGGTGAAGCGCGCCGCGTCCGCCGCCGCGCGCCGAATGGCGTTCGACTTGTGGACGGTCTCCATGTACTCGGCCTCGGGGTCGCTGTCGTAGACCACGCCGCCGCCCGCCTGGATGTAGAGCTTCTCGTCCTTCACGATGGCGGTGCGCAGGGCGATGCACATGTCCATGTCGCCGCCGGCGCTGAAGTAGCCGACACCACCGGCGTAGACGCCGCGCTTCTCGGGCTCGAGTTCGTCGATGATCTCCATCGCGCGCACCTTGGGCGCGCCAGAGACGGTGCCCGCGGGCATCCCGGCGAAGAAGGCCGACAGCGCGTCCTGATCCTCGGCCAGCTCACCCACCACGTTCGACACGATGTGCATGACGTGGCTGTAGCGCTCGATGGTGAACTGCTCGGTCGGCCGCACGGTGCCGATCTTCGAGACCTTGCCGGTGTCGTTGCGGCCCAGATCCAGCAGCATCAGGTGCTCGGCCAGTTCCTTCTTGTCCGCCAGCAGGTCGGCCTCGAGCGCCCGGTCTTCCTCGGGGGTCGCGCCGCGCGGGCGGGTGCCGGCGATCGGGCGGATGGTGACCTCGCGGCCGAAGACCCGCACGAGGATCTCGGGCGATGCGCCGATCACCTGGAAGCCGCCGAAGTTGAAATAGAACATGAAAGGCGACGGGTTGGTGCGCCGCAAGCTGCGGTAGAGCGAGAAGGGCGGCAGCGGGAAATCCTGCGTCCAGCGCTGCGCCGGCACCACCTGGAAGATGTCGCCCGCGCGGATGTAGTCCTTGGCCTTCTCGACCGCGGCCTTGTAGCTCTCGCGGGTGAAGTTCGACACCGGCTCGCCGATCTCGCGCGCCTCGCCGAGCTCGCGGCCCGCCTGCGGCAGGGCACGCTCGAGATCGCGCACCGCGTCCATCACCCGCTCGGCGGCCTGCGCATAGGCGGCGCGGGCCGACTGGCCCGACTGCACCCAGGCAGGGGCCACCACCGTCACCTCGCCCTTCACCCCGTCGAGCACCGCGACCACCGAGGGTCGCAGCATCACCGCGTCGGGCAGGCCGAGCGGATCGGGGTTCACGTTGGGCAGGCGCTCGACCAGCCGGATCATGTCGTAGCCGAGATAGCCGAAGAGACCCGCCGCGGCCTGCGGCAGGTCCTCGGGCAGCGCGATCTTGCTCTCGGCGATCAGCGCGCGCAGCGAGGCGAGCGGATCGAGGGTCTCCTCCTCGAAGGCGTCGGGATCGAAGCGCGCCTGGCGGTTCAGACGGGCCTGCTTGCCGTGGCACTTCCAGATCAGATCCGGCTTCATGCCGATGATCGAGTAGCGCCCGCGCACCTCTCCGCCGGTGACCGACTCGAGCATGAAGGCGTCCTTGGCCGCCCCCGTCAGCTTGAGCATCAGCGACACCGGCGTGTCGAGGTCGGCGGCGAGCCTAGTGTAGACGACCTGGTTCTCGCCCGCCTCGTAGGCGCGGGCGAACTCGTCGTAGGAGGGGGTCAAAGATGCCATGGTCTTACCGGAAATTGGTGTGGACGGCATTCACCGCCTGCTGGTCGATATTGACCCCGGCGCGCTCCTGAATGTCGGTGACGAAGGCGCGGAAGAGGTCCTGCGCCACGCTGCCTGCGGCCCGGTCCTTCAGCAGGCCCTCGAGCTGCTTCGAGGCGTCGCTGTCGCGATCCACCGGCGTCACCGCGTCAAGCCGCAGGATCAGCGCGGCACCGTCGCCGGACACCGCGCGGGCGTCGCCCGGCTTCATCTCGAAGGCGGCATCCAGCAGGCCAGAGGGCAGGTCCGAGATCTGCGCGTCGCGGGTCAGCGTCTGCTCGGCGTTGGGCTCAAGGCCGAGGTCGGCAAAACTCGCGCCCTGTGCCAGCTGCTGCGCCAGATCGTCCGCCTGGGCGACAAGCAGTTCGGTGGTCTTGTCCTTGTCCCAGCCGGCGGCAACCTCATCCTTCACCTCGTCGAAGGGGCGCGGCGCGGGCGGGCGGATCTCGTCGAGGCGGATCGCGAAGACGCCGCCGTCACCCAGATCCGAAATCGCCGGGTAGTCGTCCTCGGAAACCGCTTCAGCGGCCTCGCGGAAGGCATCGTAGCCCGCGATCGTCTCGTCGCTTTGCGCGTTCCAGGCGATCGTGCCCAGTTCCATCTCGGTGTCATTCGCCAGTTCTTCCAGCGTCGCGCCGCCGGCGAGTTCGTCGTCGAGGCTCTGGGCCATGCCCTCGATCACGCGGCGGGCGCGGTCCAGCGCCAGCTCGTCGCGCATCATCGGCACCGCCTGCTCATAGGGGGTCTCCTGCGCGTGCAGGATGGCGTTCACGCGGTAGAGCGCCGGGCCGAGGTTCGACGGAAGCGGACCGGCCACCTCACCCGTGTCGATCGCGAAGACGCCGTCACCTGCCTCGCCGAGAGCCTGCCTGGTCATGTCGCCGAGGTCGGTGTCGGCCAGTTGCAGCCCGCGCTCCTCGACCAGCGCCTCGAAGGTGATCTCGCCGGACGCGATGCGGTCCATCGCCGCCTGTGCCTCGGCCTCGTTGCCGAAGACCAGACGCTCGACCAGCCGGCGCTCGGGCAGGTTGAACTCGGCGCTGCGCTCCTCGTAGGCGGCGCGCAGCGTGGCCTCGTCCAGCTCGACGCTGTCGACGATCATGTCGGGGGTGATCCAGGCATAGGTGATGAGCTTCGTTTCGGGCAGCGTGAACCGATCCACGTTGTCATCGTACCAGGCCTGAAGCTCGTCATCGCCGGGAACCGGAAGCCCGGTTTCAAGCGCGTCCGCCTCGAGCCGCGCCCAGGAAAAATCGCGGGTCTCGCCGGCCCATCCAAGCAGCGTATCGACGTAGGTGTCGGGCAGGGCGGTGCCGGAATAGATCGCGGAGTTCAGCAGGTTACGGGCGCTTTCGCTGCGCAGGCCGGCTTCGAACTCGGCCTCGGTCAGCCCGGCATTGCGGAGCGCGTAGGCGTAGCTCTCGCGGCTGAACTTGCCGTCCGGCCCGTGGAAGGCGGCAACCTCCCCGAGCGCCTCGGCCACCTGGTCGTCGCCGACCGACAGCCCGATGCGGCTGGCTTCGTCGTCGAGCGCGGCATTGGTCACAACCTGCGCCAGCACCTGGCGGTCGAGCCCGAACTGCTGCGCCTGCTCCAGCGTCATTGGCTGGCCGGTCTGCGCCTCGAAGGCGCGCATCTCGTTCTGCAGCGCGCGGGAATAGTCGTTCACCGAGATCTCGGTGTCGCCGACGGAGCCGATGCCCCGCAGCCCGCCGGTGAAGTTCACCGTGCCGAAGGCGCCGAAGCCCAACACCACGAGGATCAGAAGACCCCATACGAGAGTCTTGCCGATGCTGCTCTTGCCGCGTGCCATGCGCTGCCTCTTGATCATGTGTTTCTGGCGTCGGGGTTTACTGGGCCAAGCCCTTGCTCGCAAGGGCTGTTGCACCCTCGCGGGTGCCCTGGCAGGCGACCGGCCAATCCAGCGCTTCGAGCCGACCGAAAAGCGTACCGATCTCGGCCCGGTTCACGTTGGCGAAGGCGAAGCGGAACTGGCGGGCACCGCGCGGATCGGTCTCGGGCATGAACATCGTTCCCGGAAGGGTGAGCACGCCGGCCTCGGCCACCAGCTTTGGTGCGAGCTGTGCCGAGCTTTCGGCGAAGGGGTGCTCGAGGTAGGCGAAATAGGCGCCCAGGCCAAGCAGCTTCCAGCCCTTCGCTTCGAGCCGGGGCATATTGTCGGCAATGGCGGCGCGGCGGTCGAGGATTTCGTCGCGCTCTCCGGCAACCCATTGCCCGAGGTTCCGAAGCCCCCAGAGCGCCGCACGTTGCCCGAGCTGCGTCGCGCAAATGGTCACCGTGTCGAGGAATTTCTCGACCTCGGGGAGCAGCGCCTCATCCGCGATGATGGCGCCCACACGGTGCCCGGTCAGGCGGTATGCCTTGGAGAAACTGTAGAGCTGGATCAGCGTGTCGCGACCCTCGGGGGCATTCAGCAGGTCGTGCGGGGCACCGCTGCGGCTGTCGAAATCCTTGTAGGTCTCGTCGACGATCAGCTTGATGCCATGCGCGCGCGCCAGATCGAAAAAGCCGCGCAGGATCTCTGCGGGATATTCTTTTCCGCCTGGATTATTAGGTGAAACCAATACAATGGCGCGCGTTCTTGAGGTGATGAGAGAAGCGGCGGTAGCAACCTGAGGCAGCAGTTCATCGTCGGTCGGCAGCGGCACGGTGGTCACGCCCGACATGTCGAGCCACATCTTGTGATTGAAGTACCAAGGGGTCGGCAGCAGCACCTCGTCGCCCTCGCCGCAGAGCGCGCTAATGCAAGCCGCGAAGGCCTGGTTGCAACCCGATGTAATCGCGATATTTTCCGCCGCCACATTTGCGCCATAATGAGCCGACCAATGCTGTGCCAGCTCCGTGCGCAGCTCGGGCATGCCCAGCACCGGGCCGTAGAGATGCGTTGCGGGGTCTGCGAGCGCCTCGCCCATGGCAGCGATCAGCGGCGCCGGCGGCGGGTCGATCGGGGCGGCCTGGCTGACGTTGATCAGCGGGCGATCTGCGGGAAACTCCACGCCTTCCAGCCAGCGCCGCGCCTCCATCACCGGCGGGGCGAAGGTGGTTTGCGTGCGGCTCTTGCTGGTCATTTGCGGTGTCTCCCTCAGTGTTGGCCGGACGCTATCAGCGGCCCAAGTCAGGGGGAAGAGGGCTCAGGCGACTTCCTCGGCGTCAAAGGCCGCGCGGGACGCCCGGATCGCCTCGTGGTTGTCATCGGCCCAGACCAGAAGCGCGCCGATCGCCGGCAGAGCCGAGCGGCCAAGATCGGTCAGCGCGTATTCCACCGAGGGCGGCTTGGTCGGAAAAACCTGCCGCGAGACCAGACCGTCGCGTTCCAGCTGCCGCAGCGACTGCGTCAGCATACGTTTGGAAATGTCTCGAAGCTGCCGTTGCAGCTGGGAAAATCTCCTTGGTGCCGGTTCCAGCGCGACGAGGATCAGCAGCGTCCACTTTTGTCCGACACGGTCAAGTACATCGCGCACAGGGCATTGCGCCTCGTCCGCCGGGGCGCCGGCCCATGCTGCCATACCATCAAGTATGGCGCGCACCGGGTCGGGGTTCCCTGCGTGTAACCTTGTCATGTGCATGTGCCTCCTTACGACGCCGGGAAGGGCGGTCTATTTATGAGACCATATCTCGAATCAGAACCCTGCACCAGCGCAGGGCCGCGGAAAGGAAAGACCATGTCCGACACCCTCGATTATCTCGTCACCGGCGCCTCCGGCCAACTGGGCGCTTTGGTTCTGGAGCAGCTGAAGGCAGCCGCGCCGGATGCACGTATCGGAGCGCTGGTGCGCCGGCCAGAGGCGGCCGCTGCGCTGGAAGCGGACGGATATGTCGTGCGCCTGGCCTCCTATGATGATCCCGCAGCGCTCGAGGCGGCCTTCGCCGGAGTGTCCAAGCTGCTGCTGATCTCATCGAGCGAGGTCGGGCAGCGCGCCGCGCAGCATGCCAACGCGATTGCCGCAGCCGAGGCGGCGGGCGTGGATTTTCTGGCCTATACCTCGATGCTGCGCGCCGCCAGCTCGCCGCTGACGGTGCTGCCGAGCGAGCATGTGGAGACGGAACGGGCTCTGGCGGACTCGGGTCTCGACTACGCGGTCCTGCGCAATAGCTGGTACAGCGAATACTACATGATGGCCGCGGCGGGCGCGGTTGCTCATGGCAGGCTGATCGGGGCGGCGGGCGAGGGCCGCATCTCCTCGGCGGCGCGGGCCGACTACGCGGCGGCTGCCGTCGCGGTGCTTACGGGCGAGCAACCGGCGCGCGGCACAATCTACGAGCTTGCGGGAGACCAGAGCTACACGCTGACGGAGCTTGCGGCGGCGCTCTCCGAGATTTCGGGCAAGGCTATCCCCTACGTCAACATGCCCCAGTCCGACTATGCGGCTGCGCTGGAGGCTGCGGGCCTGCCGGAGCCGGTGGCACAGATGTTGGCTGACAGCGACAATGGCGCGGCGCAGGGTGGGCTTTACAGCGAGGACCGAACGCTGTCGCAGCTGATCGGACGCCCGACGACCCCATGGCGCGAGATACTGAAGGCAGAAGTGACCAAGCTGGGCTGAGCCGGGTTCTCCGATTTAAAAGAAAAGGCGCGGCCATTGCGGCCGCGCCTTTGTGCGTAGAGCTCTGAAGACCCGGAAGGCCGGTCAGTCGTTGGTGCCGTGGAACGGTTTCACGTATTGCAGCGCCATGTCCCAAGGGAAGAAAATCCAGGTGTCCTGGCTTACCTCGGTGATGAAGCTGTCGACCTGCGGGCGGCCCATCGGCTTGGCGTAGACGGTGGCCACATGCGCCTTGGGCAGGTGCTTGCGCACCACTTCCAGCGTGCGTCCGGTATCGACAAGATCGTCGATGATCAGCACGCCCTCGCCATCGCCCATGACTTCCATGTCCGGGAACTTGATGACCTTGGGTTCCGACTGCGCCTGGTGGTTGTAGCTCTTGACCGAGATCGTATCGACGATGCGGACGTTGAGCTCGCGCGCCACGATCATCGCCGGCGCCATGCCACCGCGGGTGATCGCGACGACGGCACGCCACTCGCCGCCGCCCTCGGGCTTGTGGCTCTGCAGGCGCCAGGCCAGCGCACGGCTGTCGCGGTGCAGCTGGTCCCAGCTGACGTGGAAGCCCTTTTCATGGGGCAGGCGGTCGGTCATCTCGGGCATAGGGCTCTCCCTGTCGGATGTCTGTCGGTCGGAAGGGCGAGGCCCTTGGAGGTGATGAGGGCCGGGCCCTCGAAGGTCGAAAGGGGCTCAGCCCTTGGAGATGTCGGGCGCGTCGACGGCTTTCATGCCGACGACATGGTAGCCCGCGTCAACGTGATGCGTCTCGCCGGTCACGCCTGCGCCGAGCTCGGACAGCAGGTAAAGCGCCGATCCGCCGACATCGTCAATGGTCACGTTGCGGCGCAGCGGCGAGTTGTACTCGTTCCACTTCATGATGTAGCGGAAATCACCGATGCCCGAGGCGGCCAGCGTCTTGATCGGGCCGGCCGAGATGGCGTTGACGCGGATGCCGTCCTTGCCGAGATCCTCGGCGAGGTAGCGCACGGAGGCTTCCAGTGCCGCCTTGGCCACGCCCATCACGTTGTAATGCGGCATGATGCGCTCGGCGCCATAGTAGGTGAGGGTCAGCGCGGAGCCGCCGTTGTTCATCATCTTCTCGGCACGCTGCATCACCGCGGTGAAGCTGTAGACCGAGATATCCATGGTCAGATTGAAGTTCGAGCGGCTGGTGTCGACATAGCGGCCGCGCAGCTCGTTCTTGTCCGAGAACCCGATGGCGTGAACCACGAAATCCAGATTGTCCCAGCGCTGTTTCAACCCGTCGAACAGCGCATCGATCGAAGCCTCGTCCGAGACGTCGCAGGGCAGCACGATGTCCGAGCCCAGTTGCTCGGCAAGCGGATCGACGCGTTTCTTCAGCGCATCGCCCTGGTAGGAAAAGGCCAGCTCGGCCCCGGCCTCGTGCAGCTTCTTCGCGATGCCCCAGGCAATCGACTTGTCGTTGGCGAGACCCATGATCAGGCCGCGCTTCCCGGCCATCAGAGTATTTGACATACCTCACCTCTACCCGGCATTGATTTTGTCCATGTCCTTTAGGCGATTGGTCCGGGGGCATCAAGAGTTTGGACGCGCGCCCCGCCGCGGGGCACGCGGGAAAAGGAGACGGCGGATGAGTGATCGGAGTGGAATTTTTGCGGGCGACGATCCTTTCGTGATCGCGCAACGCTGGCTGACCGAGGCCGAGGCCGTCGAACCCAATGATCCCAATGCGATCGCGCTCTCGACCGTTGACGCGCAGGGGATGCCCAATGTTCGCATGGTCTTGCTGAAGGAAATCGAGGCGAATGCCTTTGTTTTCTACACGAACTACGAAAGTGCCAAAGCAAAAGAAATTTTGGGCAGCGATAAGGCAGCCTTTGTGTTACACTCGAAAATACTGCGGCGTCAGGTCCGGGTTCGTGGACATGTATTTAAGGAGGATGGCCCGCAGGCAGACGCATATTACGCGTCGCGATCGCTGAAATCCCGTCTCGGGGCATGGGCTTCCAAACAGTCCAGGCCTCTTGCGTCGCGGGCAGCACTGATGGCGGAGGTTGCCAAGATTACGGCAACAAAAGGGCCTAATCCGCCAAGGCCCGAATTTTGGGGGGGATTTCGGATCGCTCCCGTAGAAATTGAATTTTGGGCCGATGGCGCGTTCCGGTTGCATGACAGGTTCGTCTGGAGGCGTACAAGTGTTTCGGATGAGTGGACAGTGACCAGATTAAATCCTTGAATTTCATGTTACGCGAAATGCAAATTGGTAGAAAATACAGGTTTCAATGACTTGCAATCTAGCTTCACCCTATCGCAAGAGGGTAGCGGGGATACGCAAGACGACCAGTGGAAACGCATTTGACACAAGACGAGAGTGAAACGCGGCGCGTGCTTGGCCGGGTGAAGTGGTTCGATCCCGTGAAGGGGTTCGGCTTCGTCATCTCGGACGAGGGAGGACCCGACATATTGCTGCATGCCAACGTGCTGCGCAATTTCGGGCAGAGTTCCGTGGCCGACGCCGCGCGCATCGAAGTGAGCATCCAGAGTACCGAGCGCGGCATCCAGGCCACAGAGGTGTTCCGGATAGAACCCCCCGAGGCCCCCGCCGGGGTGCCTCTGGCGGATTTCGAGGAAATCGACCCCGAGATCATCAAGTCGGCGCCGCTGGAACCGGCGCGGGTGAAGTGGTTCGACAAGGCCAAGGGCTTTGGCTTTGCCAACGTCTTCGGCCGAGATCAGGACGTCTTCATCCATATCGAGGTGCTGCGGCGCTCGGGGCTTGCGGATCTGCAACCTGGAGAGGCGCTGGCCATCCGGGTGATCCAGGGCAAGCGGGGCCAGATGGCCACGGAGGTCTGCGCATGGGAAACCGCGGTGGTTCACTGATCTTCCTGGCAGCGATGCTGGCGAGCGGGCAGGCGGCATGGGCCGCCTGCGACGCCGAGGTGTTGCAGCTTCGCGGGGACTGGGGCAGCGCACGCTTTGTCGTGGCTGTCGCGGACAGCGTGAAGGAGCGGGCCCAGGGGCTGATGTTCGTCGAGCAGATGCCCGCGAGCGCCGGGATGCTGTTCGTCTACGACGAGCCGCACCCGGTGTCCTTCTGGATGAAGAACACGCTGATTCCGCTCGACATGCTCTTTGCGGATGCGCAGGGCGTGGTCGTCTCGGTGCACGAGAATGCCATTCCCGGTGATCTGACCGCGATCGAAAGCGGCGCGCCGGTGCAATACGTTCTGGAGATCAACGGTGGCATGGCCGCCCGTCTGGGCATTGCCGAAGGCAGCCAGATGCAGCACCCGACCATCACCGACGCGGCTTGGGCCTGCGAGTAGCTTTTTCGGCTTTTCAATCCCGGGCGAGCCTTGTATTGGCTGTCCCGTCGGGGCGTAGCGCAGCCTGGTAGCGCGACGGTTTTGGGTACCGTAGGTCGGAGGTTCGAATCCTCTCGCCCCGACCACTGAGCAGGGCAAGCAGGCCCTCTCGCCACATCATCCCTTCCTATCACATCGATGCTGCGCAGCTGGCTCTGCGCGAAGACGGCGCGTTCGCGGTACGAGCAGGACGCAGCGTCGTGCCGCGTCATGCAGCCGCGGCGCGTGATTTTTGTGCACCACTGCCGGGCTGCCGAAGAAAACCTCACTGTGCCGCTCGGAGAGACAATTGGGTACATCTTGTGTCACACTGACACAGATTGTGACAGGCGCCCGCAGCGACCCCACGCTGCAAGGGGTTTCGTGCGCCCGTCCGAATTGTGATAAAAATGTGGAGACCATAGCTGTGGTGTTTCGGCGGCAGTGCTCCACCAAATATATGGGGTGCGCCGGAATTTTCCGTTGACCGATGACGCGATTGTAAGCCAGTTTGTCCGCAACGGACCAAGAGCCACAATATGTAGTGGCCTTCCGCAGGGACAGATCTAGGGAACGTGCCAGAATTAGGGGGCGGGCACGCAATCGCGCGCCTGTCGGTGGCTCCCCTGTGCCTTGCAGTCCGGATTTTGATTTGGGCCAGCAGGCAAGGGCAGAGACCATGAAGATCGAAAGACGGTACACCACGGCGGGACAGGACGCTTACGCGGGCATCGACTTCGTCACCACCACCTCCGAAATCCGCAATCCCGACGGCAGTTCGGTCTTCAAGCTCGAGAACATGGAGGTTCCGGCCGGTTGGAGCCAGGTCGCCTCGGACGTCATCGCGCAGAAATACTTCCGCAAGGCAGGGGTGCCCGCGGCGTTGAAGCGGGTCAAGGAAGCCGGCGTGCCCGAGTTCCTCTGGCGCTCGGTCCCGGCAGAGGACGCCGCGCCGCGCGGGGGCGAGACGTCGGCGAAGCAGGTCTTCGACCGTCTCGCCGGAGCCTGGACCTACTGGGGATGGAAGGGCGGCTACTTCACCGCCGAAGCCGATGCCCGCGCCTATTACGACGAGATGCGCCACATGCTGGCGCGCCAGGTGGCCGCGCCGAACTCGCCGCAATGGTTCAACACCGGGCTGCACTGGGCCTATGGGATCGACGGTCCGGGACAGGGACATTTCTACGTCGACTTCAAGACCGGTAAGCTGACCAAGTCCAAGTCCGCCTACGAGCACCCGCAGCCGCACGCCTGCTTCATCCAGTCGGTCAGCGACGACCTGGTGAACGAGGGCGGGATCATGGACCTCTGGGTGCGCGAGGCACGGCTGTTCAAATACGGCTCGGGCACGGGCACCAACTTCTCCTCGCTACGCGCCGAGAACGAGCGCCTGTCCGGAGGCGGCAAGTCCTCGGGCCTCATGGGGTTCCTGAAGATCGGCGACCGCGCGGCCGGGGCAATCAAATCCGGCGGCACCACCCGCCGCGCAGCCAAGATGGTGATCGTCGATGCCGACCATCCGGACATCGAGGAGTTCATCAACTGGAAGGTCAAGGAAGAGCAGAAGGTCGCCAGCATCGTCGCCGGATCGAAGATGCACGAAAAGATGCTCAACGCCATCTTCGACGCGATCCGCAGCTGGGACGGGGCCGAGGCGGATGCGTGTGACCCTGCCGTCAACGCGGCTCTGAAGTCGGCCATACGAGAGGCGAAGAAGCTCGCAATTCCAGAGACCTACATCAAAAGGGTGCTGGACTACGCGAAGCAGGGCTACGCCAGCATCGAGTTCCCGACCTACAACACCGACTGGGACAGCGAGGCCTATGCCAGCGTCTCGGGGCAGAACTCCAACAACTCGATCCGCGTCACCGATGCCTTCCTGCAGGCGGTGCGCGACGATGCCGACTGGGAGCTCCTTCGCCGCACTGACGGAACGGTATCCAAGACCTTGAAAGCGCGCGATCTTTGGGAACAGGTGGGGCATGCCGCCTGGGCCTGCGCCGATCCGGGCATCCAGTTCCACGACACGGTGAACGCCTGGCACACCTGTCCCGAGGACGGGGCGATCCGCGGCTCGAACCCGTGCTCGGAATACATGTTCCTCGACGACACGGCCTGCAACCTTGCCTCGATGAACCTGCTGACCTTCCTCAAGGGCGGCAAGTTCGACGCGGAGAGCTATGTCCACGCCACCCGGCTCTGGACGCTGACGCTGGAAATCTCGGTGCTGATGGCGCAGTTCCCCAGCAAGGAGATCGCCCAGCTTTCCTATGACTTCCGGACTCTTGGCCTTGGATATGCGAATATCGGCGGGCTGCTGATGACCATGGGCCTGAGCTATGACAGCGACGCTGGCCGGGCGCTCTGCGGCGCGCTGACCGCGGTCATGACCGGCACCGCCTATGCCACCTCGGCCGAGATCGCTCGCGAGCTTGGCAGCTTCGCGGGCTTCGAGCGCAATCGGGCGCACATGCTGCGGGTGATCCGCAACCACCGCGCCGCGGCGCATGGCAAGGCCGAGGACTACGAGGCGCTCGCGGTGAAGCCCGTGCCGCTGGATCACGCGAACTGCCCGGATCAAACCCTTGTCGAACTTGCAAAGTCCGCATGGGACGAGGCGCTGGAGCTGGGCGAGAAACACGGTTATCGCAACGCCCAGACCACGGTGATCGCGCCCACGGGGACGATCGGCCTCGTCATGGATTGCGACACCACCGGGATCGAGCCGGACTTCGCTCTGGTGAAATTCAAGAAGCTCGCGGGCGGCGGCTATTTCAAGATCATCAACCGCTCGGTGCCCGCGGCGCTTTCCGGGCTCGGTTACAGCCACAGCCAGGTCGAGGAGATCATCTCCTACGCGGTCGGCCATGGTTCGCTCGGCAATGCGCCTGGGGTCAACCACACGGCGCTGATCGGCCATGGCTTCGGCAAGGCGCAGCTCGAGAAGATCGAGGCGGCGCTGGCCACCGCCTTCGACATCCGCTTCGTGTTCAACCAGTTCACGCTGGGTGAGGAGTTCTGCCGCGGCACGCTGGGCATCCCGGCCGAGAAGCTCTCGGATCCGAGCTTCGAGCTGCTGCGCCATCTCGGCTTCAGCAAGGCCGAGATCGAGGCGGCGAACGACCATGTCTGCGGGACGATGACGCTGGAGGGCGCGCCTTTCCTCAAGGAGGAGCACCTCGGTGTCTTCGACTGTGCCAACCCCTGCGGCAAGAAGGGCAAGCGCTACCTCTCGGTCGACAGCCACATCCACATGATGGCCGCGGCGCAGAGCTTCATCTCGGGCGCGATCTCGAAGACCATCAACATGCCCAACTCGGCCACGATCGAGGATTGCCAGCAGGCCTACGAGCTCTCGTGGTCGCTGGGCGTGAAGGCCAACGCGCTCTACCGCGACGGCTCCAAGCTCAGCCAGCCGCTGGCCGCGGCGCTGGTCGAGGATGACGAGGACGCGCAGGAGGTGCTGGAGACCGGCACGCCCGCGGCGAAAGCGCAGGTGCTGGCCGAGAAGGTCATCGAGAAGGTGGTGGTCAAGGAACTGGTCCGCTCGCACCGCGAGAAGATGCCGGACCGCCGCAAGGGCTACACCCAGAAGGCGGTCGTCGGCGGGCACAAGGTCTACCTGCGCACCGGTGAATATGGCGACGGCTCGCTTGGCGAGATCTTCATCGACATGCACAAGGAAGGCGCGGGCTTCCGGGCGATGATGAACAACTTCGCCATCGCGGTGTCGGTGGGCCTGCAATACGGCGTGCCGCTTGAGGAATTCGTCGACGCCTTCACCTTCACCAAGTTCGAACCGGCGGGCATGGTGCAGGGCAACGACAGCATCAAGAATGCGACCTCGATCCTCGACTACGTGTTCCGCGAGCTGGCGGTCAGCTATCTCGACCGCACCGATCTGGCGCATGTGAAGCCCTCGGGAGCCAGCTTCGACGATCTCGGCCGCGGCGAGGAGGACGGGCTCGGCAATGTCGAGGAGCTGAGCGAAAGCGCCGCGACCCGCTCTTTGGAGGTGCTCAAGCACATCTCATCGTCGGGCTACCTGCGCAAGCGGCTGCCGCAGGAGCTTTCGGCGCTTGGCACACTGATCTCCGAGGAGCGCCCGGCGGCGGCCTCGATGACGGTGACCACCTCGGCGCTGGCAATGGACGCGCGCACCAAGGCGCGGATGCAGGGCTACGAGGGCGAGGCCTGCGGCGAATGCGGCAACTACACGCTGGTGCGCAACGGCACCTGCATGAAGTGCAACACCTGCGGCGGGACATCCGGCTGCAGCTGATCCGGAGCAGCGCAGTCAATCGCAGGGCCGGGCACAGTGCCCGGCCTTCCTTGTCCGACTAGTCCCGCGGGTGATCCTGCAAGGCCCTGCGCCGCAGCTTCCCGTTGGCGTTGCGCGGCAGGGCCTCGACCCGCACCCAGGCACGGGCCTGCGTGTAGCGGGCGAGCCTTTCGGCAGCGACGGCCTGAAGCGCGCGCTGGTCGAGCGGCTCATCAGAGACGTAGAAGGCGGCGATGACCCGCACATCCTTCTTGATCGCGAGGTCGGTGACCGCCAGTTCGAGCACGCCGGGCAGGTCCGCCAGCGCGGCCTCGACCTCCATCAGCGAGACCCGGTGGCCGCCCCGCGTTCATCATGTCGTCGCCGCGCCCGAGATAGGTGACGGCAGCATCCTCGCCCATGCACGCCTGGTCGCCGGTCAGGAACCGGGTTCCGGCAAAGCGCGCCTCGGTCTCTTGCGGGGCGCCGAGATAGCCCAGCATCCACCCGGGATCGTCGCGGTGGACCGCCAGTGTGCCGGGCTCGTTCAAGGGCAGGGGTTTCTGGTCTGATCCGAGCACCGCCACACGTCGCCCGGTCTGGGGAAAGCCGAGGGTCCCGGGGCGAGCAGGTCTTTCGGGAGAGCCCGAAATGAACGTCGAGCATTCGGACATGCCGAAAGCCTCGTAGACCCCGGTGCCGGTTGCATTGCGCCAGCCGTCGCGAAGCGCGTCCGAGAGCTTCTCGCGGGCGGAAAGCGCGTGGCGCAGCTTGGGCAGCGGCGGGACGGGGTATTTCAGGATTTGCCGAAATACGCCGGGCGCGGCGGCGAAGAGGCTGGCGTCGTCGCGCGTCATCAGAAGCGCGAGTTGGGCAGGGTCGGTCCTCGGCGCGCAGCCCGTACCAGCCATCCATCATCATTTGCCGGGCCCAGATCGTGCGGTGGGCGTGGCCAACGGCGCGCGGCACCCCCGAGGTGCCCGAGGTGTAGATGGAATAGGCCAGCCGTTCGGGGGCGCCCATGGCATAATCGGCGGGGGGCAGTTCACGCCAGGCATTGAAGGTTTCGGAGATGAAAACGGCCGCATCGGTCGCGGGACAGGTGATGCCCTCGGCCAGCGGGATGGCGGCGGGCGCAAGCTGGTCGAGGATGCGCGACACCTCGGGCAGCGTGAGTTCCGCGGAGGTCGGTACCGGCACGATGCCGGCCGCGATCGCGCCGAGACAGGCGATGGTGAAGTCGACCGTATTGCCGATCCGCAGGAGAACGATCTGCCCCGGTTCGATGCCCGCCCGCAGGAGCCCGGTGGCGGTGCCGCGCACGGCGGCGATCAGCCGTGCATAGAACCAGCGCTCGGCCCCGGTTGGGCGCAGGATCGACAGGGCGATCTTGTCCGGCGTGGCCTCACCGGCGGCAAGCAGTGGGCGGCAAGGTTGAACGGCGTGGGGCAGCGAGCGAAAGCGCCCTCATCGAAAACGGACAGCATGGGAAATGGCTTAGGCAGGGCACGGGAGGCGCGCAAGCCCGCTGCAAGCGCCATTGCAAGCGCCGCGGGGGAAGGCTATGGCAATGCACATGTCGCGCGATCCCCGTACACTCATCCGCATTGCCCGCGAGTCCGGGCAGGAACAGACCGCCGAGCCGCTCGATCTGGGCGCGCGGGTGCGCGAGTTGCGTAAAGAGCGGGATTGGACGCTGGAACAGGCCGCCAAGCAGGCCGGGCTGGCGCGCTCGACGCTGTCGAAGATCGAAAACGGCCAGATGTCTCCGACCTATGAGGCCCTGAAGAAGCTGGCCGTCGGGCTCGACATTTCCGTGCCGCAACTCTTCACGCCGCCGAAGCGCGAGCAGGTCTCGGGGCGGATGGTCCATGTGAAGGACGGCGAGGGGCTGCATCAGGTCACCACGACCTATGAACACGAGCTTCTGGCGGAGAGCCTGACCCGGAAGAAAATGCTGCCCTATCGCGCGCGAGTGCGGGCTCGGTCGATCGACGAGTTTGATGGCTGGGTGCGGCACGACGGCGAGGAATTCCTCTTTGTACTCACCGGCGTCGTGAAGCTTTATTCCGAGTTCTACGAACCCATCGAGATGCGCCGCGGCGATTCCGCCTACTATGACGCCTCGATGGGGCACAATGTCGTCTCGGTCAGCGCCGAGGATGCAACCATCCTCTGGGTCACCTCGCTGACCTGAGGCTTGACCCGAAGCCTGCGCTGGCGCGCCTCACCCTGCCAGTCGGTCCAGCTCTTGCGCGGCACCCTGGGCGAACAGCCAATCGTCAAGTTCGCGCTCTGCCTCGAGCAGGGTCAGATCATGACGCCCAGCGATGTCCTGCGTCAGTTCGGCATGATCGTGGCGACGGGCGCGCAGAGCGGTGGCGTCGAGATACGGGAAGCGCTGGAGGAGGCGCTCTGCGGTGAGGCCCCAGTTGCGGGTGATGCTTTGCCAATTCATGTGTCTCGTGACTCCTGAAGGATTCAGTATCAGTCCGGTTCAAGATGCGAACCTGATGTGAACGAATGCGCCGGGAGGATGTTCCCGACGCGAACCGGGCCGGAGGTCCCTTTGGCGGGTCAATCAGAGGGATTGAGCCGGTGGGGACACGGTCGTCGGCGGTGACGTCCACCTAAGATGAGACAGGGAAATTACCATAGCGTTAGGCTGCGACACGCTGTCCGTTCGGCCAATGCCCGCGCAGCGGGGGCGTCTCTCGGCCAAAGGTTGCTGACCCCGCCGCGGCGGGATCAGCAGGGTCTCTCACTTCTCGGGCAGCAGCCCGCGCGGCGCAAAGCGCAGCACCAGCAGCAGGATCACCCCCATGGTCAGCAGCCGCATGTGCTGCACGCTGTCCTGAAGATGCGCCTTGACCGCGGAGCCGTCGGCCATGCCCGAGGTGACGAGGTTCATCACGAACTGGCCCATCGGCTCGACCTGCACCCAGAGGAACCAGATCAGGAAGCCGCCAAGCACCGCGCCGAGGTTGTTGCCCGAGCCGCCGACGATCACCATCACCCAGATCAGGAAGGTGTAGCGCAGCGGCTGGTAGGTCCCCGGGGTGAGCTGGCCGTCGAGCGTGGTCATCATCGCGCCCGCCATGCCGCACAGTGCGCAGCCCAGCACGAAGATCTGCAGGTGGCGACGGGTGACGTCCTTGCCCATGGCCTCGGCGGCGGTCTCATTGTCGCGGATCGCGCGCATCATTCGGCCCCAGGGCGATTTCAGCGCCAGCTGGGCAAGGATCAGCAGCACCACCAGCACCGCCGTGAACAGCAGCGAGTAGCCAAGCTTCACCGCCAGCGTCGAGGCGGTGGTGGCATCGAGCCCGAGGTTGCCCGCGGTCTCGACGAAGCCCGGATCGGCCTGAAGGTCGATCTCGTAGGGCACCGGGCGGGGCAGGCCGATGACGTTCTTCACGCCGCGCGCCAGCCAGTCCTCGTTCTTCAGCACCGCGATGATGATCTCGGCGATGCCCAGCGTCGCAATGGCCAGGTAGTCCGAGCGCAGCCCGAGCGCGGTCTTGCCGATGGCCCAGGCGACACCCGCCGCCATCACCCCGCCGATCGGCCAGGCCAGCAGCACCGGCAACCCGAGCCCGCCGAGGTAACCGGTGGCCGCGGGGTTCACCGCCTCGATGGCATCGACCGCCGGATCGAGCAGCGCGCGGTAGGCGAAGAAGCCCGCCACGGTGATCGCCGCCACGGCCCAGCCGCGGACGCCCTTTCCGAGCTTCTTCCAGGCCAGCACGGCCGCGACGACAACGCCGATGCCGAAGAGGATCGCGCCGATCACGCGCGGCCCGCCGGCGTCCCAGGCCTCGGGCACCGGGGCCATCGAGACCAGCACCACGGCCAGCCCGCCGACGGCGACGAAGCCCATGACGCCGACGTTGAACAGACCGGCAAGGCCCCACTGCAGGTTCACCCCGAGCGCCATGATCGCGCTCACCAGGCCCATGTTGAGGATGATCAGCGCCGAGTTCCAGCTCTGCAGGAAGCCGGTGCCGAGGATCAGCGCTGCGACCAGCGCGAAGAGACCAATGGTGCGGGTCATATGGTCTGCCCCTTGAACAGTCCGGTCGGGCGGAACAGCAGGACGATCACCAGGATCACGAAGCTGACCGCGAATTTGTAGTCGGTGGAAAGCAGCTGCACGAGCCCGTCGGGCGCCATGCTCTCCGGCAGGAAATAGGTCAGGAACTTCTTCCAGGCGTAGGTGATGCCGACCTCGGAGAAGGCGATCACGAAGCCGCCCGCGATGGCCCCCAGCGGGTTGCCGATGCCGCCGACGATGGCCGCCGCGAAGATCGGCAGCAGCAGCTGGAAGTAGGTGAAGGGCTTGAAGCTCTTGTCGAGCCCGTAGAGCACCCCGGCGATGGTCGCCAGCGCCGCCACGATCAGCCAGGTCACGGTCACCACGCGCTCGGGGTTGATGCCCGACAGCAGCGCCAGGTCCTCGTTGTCGGAATAGGCGCGCATCGATTTGCCGGTGCGCGTGCGGTTGAGGAACCAGAACAGCAGCGCCACGGTGATCAGCGCCACCACCACGGTCAGCGCCTGGGTGGTCTTGATCGCCAGCCCCTCGTCGAGCCCGGTCAGCGCCTTGAAGTCGCGGGCCGAGATCAGGAAGCGCTCGCCGTCGGCGAAGTTCTGGTCGTCGGGGCCGATGACGAAGCGGGTGAGCCCGTTGTAGACGAACATGATGCCCATCGACACGATCACCAGGATCACCGGCTTGGCCTTCTGTTCGCGGTAGAAGCGGTAGACCACCCGGTCGGTGGCCAGCACCAGGACCGCGGCCCCGGCGATGCCGACCGGGATCGCCAGCAGCGCCGTTGGAAGCGGCCCGAGGCCGATCCCGGCGGCCTGCAGGCCCCATGTGGCCAGCACGGCGCACATGGTGCCCCAGGCCATGGTGTCGCCATGGGCGAAGTTGGAGAAACGCAGGATTGCGTAGATGAGTGTCACACCGAGCGCGCCGAGCGCCAGCTGGCTGCCGTAGGCAAGCGCCGGGACGATGACGAAATTGGCCAGGGCCACGAATGCGTTAAGGATGTCCATCAGGGCAGGATCCTGCAGGTCAGAAAGTCAATTTCCGCCGAGGGCGGCGCGTCGGTGCCGCTCTGGGTGGTCTGGCGCGTCCAGAGCGCCGTGGTGTCGCTGGTGAGGCTGAGCGCCATGCGCGTGCCCTCCGACGGCTGCCAGAGGTACGGCCCGGCGAAACCCGGCGCCTCGGCGGGCAGGGGCTCCGCGCCATCGACGCTCATCGAGTAGCTGCCGGCGCCTTCCGCATCGGTCTCGACCGGTGCGAGGGTGAAGGCGACGGGACCTACGCCCGCAGCGCAGACCCCGGCCTCGGAGCAGGCGGTGACGAAGGTGCAGTCGAGGTTGAGCCTGGCGCCCTCGGCCTCAGCGCCGGAGCAAAGCCCCAGCATCGCCGCCGTGGCCAGTGCCAGCCGCTTCATCGTTCCGGAAATACGCATGTCAGCCACCGAGGAAGCTCCGCCGCACCTCGGGATCGGCCAGAAGGTCCTTGCCGGTCCCGGTAAAGGCATTGCCGCCCTGCACCAGCACGTAGCCCTTGTCGGCGATCTCCAGCGCCTGCCGGGCGTTCTGCTCGACCATGAGGATCGGGATGCCGGTGCGCGCCACCTCGAGGATGCGGTCGAAAAGCTCGTCCATGACGATGGGCGAGACGCCGGCGGTGGGCTCGTCGAGCATCAGCACCTTCGGCCGGGTCATCAGCGCGCGGCCCACGGCCACCTGCTGGCGCTGGCCGCCGGAAAGCTCACCCGCCGCCTGACGGCGCTTGTCGCGCAGGATCGGGAACAGCGTGTAGACCTGCTCCATGGTGTCGCGGAAATCGTCCTTGCGGATGAAGGCCCCCATCTCGAGGTTCTCTTCCACCGTCATCGACGGGAAAATGTTGCGCACCTGCGGCACGAAGCCCATGCCGCGCCGCACCCGGTCCTGGGGAGAGAGCGCGGTGATGTCCTCGCCGTCGAGCCGCACCGAGCCCGAGCGCAGGTCGAGCATGCCGAAGACCGCCTTCATCGCGGTGGACTTGCCCGCGCCGTTCGGCCCGACGATGACCGCGATCTCGCCGCGCTCGACGGCGATGGTGCAGCCATGCAGGATGTCCGCGCCCTTGCCGTAGCCGCCGGTCATCGCCTCGCCGATCAGGAAGGGGCCGCCGGGGGCCGCATGGGCCGCGCCGCCGGGCTTGACGGGCCAGGCGTCGCCCATGCCCGCAGGGTTGGTGATCGAGCGGTCCTTGTTGCCGCGATCGCCGTAGGTCTCGCCGCTCATTTCGCGCCCGCCTCTTCTTCTCTTTCAAAATACGCCGGGGGAGCCGCGCGCAGCGCGGCGGGGGCGGAGCCCCCTTCCTTACTGGTCCGCAAGCAGATCATCCGCCGATCATCTCCTTGTTCTTCAGCCCGGTGCCGAGATAGGCCTCGATCACCGCCTCGTTGGCCTTGATCTCGTCGACGGTGCCTTCGGCCAGCACCTTGCCCTCGGCCATGACGATCACCGGATCGCAAAGGCGGCCGATGAAATCCATGTCGTGCTCGATCATGCAGAAAGTGTAGCCGCGCTCCTGGTTGAGCCGCAGGATGGCGTCGCCGATGGTGTTGAGCAGGGTGCGGTTCACGCCCGCGCCGACCTCGTCGAGGAACACGATCTTGGCGTCGACCATCATCGTGCGGCCAAGCTCCAGCAACTTCTTCTGGCCGCCAGAGAGGTTCCCGGCCTTCTCGTCCTTGAGGTGCGAGATGGTCAGGAAGTCGAGCACCTCGTCGGCCTTCTTGAGCAGCATCGCCTCTTCCTCGGCGATGCGGCCGCGGCCGAAGATGGCGTTCCACAGGCTCTCGCCGGACTGGCTGCCGGGCACCATCATCAGGTTCTCGCGGCAGCTCATCGAGCTGAACTCATGGGCGATCTGGAAGGTGCGCAGCAGGCCCTTGTGGAAGAGCTCGTGTGGCGGCAGCCCGCTGATGTCCTCGCCATCCATGAGCACCCGGCCCGAGGTGGGCGCGAGCGCCCCGGCGACGACGTTGAACAGCGTGGTCTTGCCGGCACCGTTCGGGCCGACGAGCCCGGTGATCGAGCCCTTGGCGATCTCCAGGCTGGCCCCGTCAACGGCACGAAACCCGCCAAAATGGCGGTGAAGGTTTTCGACGCGGATCAATTCTGTTTCCCCAGCGGGCCCGTTTTACGCCCGCATTTTGTTTGTTTGTTATATTGGCGCGTGTTGGTCCGCGCTCTTGTTTGGCGATGCGCCCGGAACCACGGTTCCGGGCGCGCCTGTCTGTCGCTTACTTGAACGAGACGGTCTCGAAGGCGCCGTCCTTGATCTCGTAGTAGCGGTAGGTGCCGGCGGCTTCGCCCGGCCCGATCAGCTCGACGTTGGTGGCACCGACGTAGTCGATGTCGCCGCCGTTCTTGAGGATCTCGAGCGCCTTGCCCAGCTCGCCCGGCAGGATCGGCTCGCCCGGCGCGTTGGCAACATCGAGGATGTTGGCGGCAACCGCGGCCGACGAGGGCTCGCCGCCCTTGGCCATGGCCAGCGCGATCAGCGCTGCGGCGTCGTAGCTCTCACGGGTGTAGGAGCTTTCGGAGTTCACGCCGCCGGCTTCCGCCACGGCCTTGAACTTCTCGGCGCCTTCGCCCTCGGCCCAGGGCACAGAGCCGAAGGAGCCGTCGATGTCATTGCCGAGATCGGCCAGCAGTGCGTCCGAGTACATGCCGTCACCGAGCGCGAAGGTGTCGAAGGCACCGGTGTCGAGCGAGGCCTGGATCATGCCCTTGCCGCCCTGGTCCGAATAGCCGAGGACCACCAGCGCGTCGCCACCGGCCGAGGCCAGCGCGCCGACTTCCGCCGAGTAGTCCGCCTTGCCGTCTTCATGCGGCGCCGCGAGGGTGATTTCGCCACCCTCGGCCTTGAAGGCCGCTTCGAAGGCATCGGCGAAGCCCTTGCCATAGTCGTTGTTGGTGTAGGTCACCGCCACCGACGAGATGCCGCGCTCGCCGAGGATGCCGGCCAGCACTTCGCCCTGGCGGGCGTCGGAGGGGGAGGTGCGGAAGAACAGGCCGTTGTCTTCGGCAGCCGAGAGCGCAGGCGAGGTCGCCGAGGGCGAGATCATCGGCACGCCGTTCGGCAGGGCGACGTTCGACAGGACCGCACCGGTCACGCCCGAGCAGTCCGCGCCCATGATGGCGACGACGCCATCGGTGGTCACCAGACGCTCTGCCGCGGCGGTGGCGGCGGCGCTGTCGATGCAGGTGGAATCGGCGCGCACCGGAACCAGCGTCACGTTCTCGAGGAAGTTGCCGCTCTCGTTGATTTCCGCCAGCGCCAGCTCGGCGCTCCCCGCCATCGAGGGCGTGAGGGATTCGATCGGACCGGTGAAGCCGAGGATGACGCCGATCTTGGCATCGTCCGCGTAGGCGGCACCGCCGGCGATGAGCGGAAGCGCAGAGGCCAGAAGCCACTTCTTCATTAGGTATCTCCCGAGTTGGTTACTTGTTATTCAGGCCGCGAGCCTATTCGGGGCAGATGCAAAAGAAAAGAGCGTTCAGCGAAGCAAAATACGCTCCTGTAACGTCAATTCGGGTGTCGCAGCGGCATGCCCGCGGAGCGTGTGCCGCAGGGCAGGATGCACGCAGGTCCGGGAGCGTCCGGCGCTTCCGCGCCGCGCTTTGGCAGGCCGTGTCCGGCAGTGGGTCACGCCTCGGCGCGGGGTCCAGAGGTGCCCCGTTCGCGGTAGGGCGTTGTCTGGTAGTGCGCGCGGTAGCATTTCGAGAAATGCGAGGGGCTGGCGAAGCCGCAGGCGAGCGCCACGTTGATCACGCTCATGTCGGTCTGCATCAGCAGGTTGCGCGCCTTTTGCAGTCGAAGCTCCATGTAGTAGCGCTTCGGTGATCGGCTCAGGTAACGGCGGAACAGCCGTTCGAGCTGGCGGGTGGACATGCCCACCTCCTTGGCCAGCAGGGCCGGGCTGATCGGCTCTTCGATATTGGCCTCCATGCGGTGGATGACCTGGCTGAGCTTGGGGTGGCGGACGCCGATCCGGGTCGGCACCGAGAGCCGCTGCGTGTCCTGGTCGGTGCGGATCGAACTGTAGATCAGCTGGTCGGCCACCGCATTCGCGAGATCCGAGCCATGATCGTTGGCAATGATCTTCAGCATCAGGTCGATGGAGGCGGTACCGCCCGCGGCGGTCATCCGGTTGCCGTCGATCACGTAGATGCGCTTCGACAGTTCCACTTCCTCGAACTCCTCGAAAAAGCCGTCGTGGTTTTCCCAGTGGATCGTGGCGCGTTTGCCGTCGAGCAGCCCGGCCTTGGCCAGCGTCCAGGCCGCGGTGCACAGCCCGCCCACCGCCTGGCAGCGCCGCGCCTCGCGCCGCAGCCAGCCCAGCAGCTTCCGCGAGGTGGCCAGATGCACGTCGATGCCGCCGCAGACCAGGATGGTGTCGTCGCGCGACAGTTCCGGCAACTCGCAATCAAGCTTGAACTCTACGCCCGCCGAACAGCGCACGCTTTCGCCCTCGGACCCAGTGAGTCGCCAGTCGTAGAGGGTCTGCCCCGCCATGCGGTTGGCGATGCGCAAGGTCTCGATCGCGGCGGAAAAACTCAAAAGAGTGAAATCTTGGAGTAGGACAAAGACAAAGCGGCGCGGTTTTGCGGCGCTGGCTGGTGCGGGGGGCACTCGCTGGTCGGACATCGCGCGGATCCTTGCTTGGCACCTGCCGCGCGGGGCAGGCGAAGGCCACATGGGCAGGAAAGCCCAGCAGCGTCAAGAGATGTCGTTTTCATGACATTTGCTATATCTGCAAGGTGCCTTGTCCGGTGCAGGGGCCATCGGGTTCCGCCGGGGCAAATAGGGCGTTTTTCCCTATAGCTTTGAGAGTTGCTCTTCGGTATAGCCACAGGACGTTTTTACGGAGACGTTTACGCTAACGGAGTGTCGTCGGGAGAAAGCCATGACCGAGTGGAGCAAATCGAGCTGGAGAGCAAAGCCGCGGATTCAGATGCCGGACTATCAGGACCAGGCAGAGCTGAACGCAGTCGAGGCACAGCTTGCAAAGTATCCGCCATTGGTTTTTGCGGGCGAGGCCCGGCGTCTGCGCGATGAGCTTGGCAAGGCCTCGCGCGGCGAGGCATTCCTTCTGCAGGGCGGTGATTGCGCAGAGGCCTTCGACCAGTTCTCGGCCAACTCCATCCGCGACACCTTCAAGGTGATGCTGCAGATGGCAATGGTGCTGACCTATGGCGCCAAGGTGCCGGTGGTGAAAGTGGGCCGGATGGCCGGCCAATTCGCAAAGCCGCGGTCCGCGCCCACCGAGACGATCAACGGCGTCGAGCTTCCGAGCTTCCGCGGTGACATCATCAACGAGCTGGCCTTCACCCCCGAAGCGCGCATGCCGAACCCGCAGAAGATGCTGCAGGCCTACACCCAGGCGGCGGCGACGCTGAACCTGATCCGCGCCTTTTCGACCGGCGGCTATGCCGACGTGCACCAGGTGCACCAGTGGACGCTGGGCTTCGTCGAGGGTGAGAAGGCCGCGCGCTACCGCGAGATGGCGGGGCGGATCTCGGACACGCTCGACTTCATGAAGGCGGCGGGGATCGACTCCAACCGTTCGGCGGCGCTGCACCAGGTGAACTTCTACACCAGCCATGAATCGCTGCTGCTGGAATACGAAGAGGCGCTCACCCGCGTCGACTCGACCTCGGGCAAATGGCTCGCCGGCTCGGGTCACATGATCTGGATCGGCGACCGCACCCGTCAGCCTGATGGGGCGCATGTGGAGTTCGCCCGCGGCGTGATGAACCCGATCGGCCTGAAGTGCGGCCCCTCGATGACCACCGAGGATCTCAAGGTTCTGATCTCGAAACTGAACCCGCAGAACGAGGCAGGCCGGCTGACGCTGATCGCCCGCTTCGGCGCGGGCAAGGTGGGCGATCACCTGCCGCGTCTGATCAAGACGGTCAAGGACATGGGCGCGAATGTGCTCTGGACCTGCGATCCGATGCACGGCAACACGGTCAAGTCGGCCTCTGGCTACAAGACGCGCCCGTTCGACTCGGTGCTGAGCGAGGTGCGCGAGTTCTTCGCGGTGCACCGCGACGAGGGCACGGTCCCCGGCGGCGTGCATTTCGAGATGACCGGCCAGGACGTGACGGAATGCACCGGTGGTCTCTATGCCGTGTCGGACGAAAACCTGTCGGACCGCTACCACACCGCCTGCGATCCGCGCCTCAACGCGTCGCAGTCGCTGGAGCTGGCCTTCCTCGTGGCAGAGGAGCTGACCGCGCTGCGTCAGACCCCGGCGGATGTTGCCTCGGCCTGATCTGGCATGAGGCGATCGCCGTAAGGTGAGATTCAGGGGCGGGCCTTCGGGTCCGCCCCTTTGCTTTGCGCGCCGCGCCGCCGGTCCGGTGGCGGCTTGTCGCCGTGCGGGAAAACGTGAGCGAACCGCGGGCCCGGTTGCGGCGTAGGACTCCCGACCCAAGAGGAGAGCCCCGATGTTCCGCCCCCCGATCCCGCTCACGGCTTTCGGTCTGGCCGCCGCCGCCAGCCTCGCGACGCCCGGCGATCTCGCCGCCGAAGACGATCTTTTCCGCCACTTGCCCGCCGAGGCACGCGATCTTCACGCGCTGCGCTGGTCGCACCGGCCGGTGCTGCTGTTCGCGCCTTCAAGCGGCGATGCCGCCTATGCGGCGCAGATGGAGTTGCTGCATGCGGCCGAGGAAGGGCTGCGCGCCCGCGACATCGTCGTGCTGAGTGACCTCGATCCGCGCAGCCCCGGCCCGATCCGTCAGGCCTTCTGTCCCGGCGGGTTCAAGCTGGTGCTGGTCGGCAAGGACGGCGGGGTCAAGCTGGAAGAGAAGGCGGTGATCGATCCGGAGCAGCTCTTCGCGCTGATTGACCGGATGCCGATGCGCCAGCGCGAGATCGCGCAGTAACCCTCACCGCACCGCAGAGCAAACGGCCCGCCGCGTCCACGGACGCGGCGGGCCGTCGGTCATTGCTGCCGCGCGGGCTCAGGCGGCCTCGTTCTCGCCGCTCGTCTCGGGTTTCTTGCCGAAATCCTCGGGCGACAACAGCGAGAGCTGGTCCGATGCCCAGTGCCGCGTGTCGCGCTTCTGCACGGCCGAGCGCAGCAGCGCCATGCGGGCGCGGCGCTCGGCCTCGGGCATGTCGAGCGCAAGATCGATGGCGAAATCCATGGCGCGCGTCGACCAGGGGTTGGTCAGCACGGCCGCGCCCAGCTCCACCGCCGCCCCGGCGAATTCCGACAACACCAGCACGCCGTCGCCATCCTTGCGCGAGGCGATGTATTCCTTGCAGACGAGGTTCATGCCGTCGGCCAGCGGGGTGATCCAGGCGACGTCGGCCACCTGGTACCAGGCGACCAGCTCGACGAAGGGAATGGCGCGCGAGATCAGCGCGACAGGCTGGAAGGTGAAGCTGCCGAAGCGGCCGTTGATGCGGCCGGCGATCTCCTCCAGTTCCTTCTGGATCGGCTCGTAGACGGTCATGTTGCGGTTGGCGGGCACCGAGACGTGCAGCAGCCGCACCTGTCCGCGCAGGTCGGGGCGACGTTCCAGCAGTCGCTCGAAGGCCAGCAGCTGGTCGGCACCGCCCTTGGTGTAATCGGTACGCCCGACCGAGAGCAGCAGCTTGCCGTCGCCGATTTCCGAGCGGAAGCGGGCGGCGAGCTTGTCGGTGTCCTCTGTGGCGGCGAGCCCCTTGATGTAGTCCACGTCCACGCCGACCGGCGTCACCCCGAGGTGCACCACATGTCCGCTCTCGAGGTGGATTTCGGTCGGGACGGTGCGGTCCGAAAGCGCCGAGCCTTCGGACATCATGTCTTCCGCCACCTTGGTGCGCGGCACCTGGCCCACGTCGCGCAGGCTGCGCACGCAGCTGAGGAAGTTCGAGGCGTAGCGCGGGATATGGAAGCCCACCACGTCGGCGGCCAGCAGCGAGTCGATGATCTCGCCGCGCCACGGCAGCACGTTGAACATGTCGGCAGGCGGGAAGGGGGTGTGGTGATAGAAGGAGATGCGCAGGTCGGGGCGCATCTGGCGCAGGTAGCCGGGCACCAGCCACAGGTTGTAGTCATGCACCCAAACCGAGGCGCCCTGCGCGGCCTCGGCCGCGGCGGCCTCTGCGAAGGCCCAGTTCACCTCGCGGAAGGTTGGCCAGTCCACCGGGTCGTAGTTGTACTTTTCCTTGAAGCCGTGAAGGATCGGCCAGAAGGCCTCTTTCGAGGTGATGTGGTAGAAGCTGCGCACTTGCTCGGCGGTCAGCGGCAGGCGCGAGACGGTGTAGCTACCGAAACTGTCCTCGATCTCGACCACCCGCTCGAAGCCGGGGTTCGAGGGATCCGGCGCTTCTTTCCACGCGACCCATGCGGCCTTGTCCACCGAGCCGAAGAAGCTCTTCAGCGTTGGGACGATGCCGTTCGGACTCTTGTTCTCGCGGTATTCGATCTTTCCATTCACCAGCACTTCTTCGTAGGGCTGGCGGTGATAGACGATGACCAGATCGCTGGGCATGGCTCAGGCTCCTTCCGGAAGGTCGTGCATGTCGAAAGTGCGGATCGCCTCGAGGATGCCCGCGGCACCGATGCGCTCGGCCTTGTGGACATGCGGCAGATCCTTCACCTCGCTCAAAAGTGCGGTCTCGGCGCCGCCGACGGCAACGGCGGGCAATCCGCATTGCAGCATCGACAGGTCGTTCAGCGTGTCGCCGGCGGCGAGCACGCGGCGTTCCTCGATCTTCAGGTGCGACACGAGGCGGCGCAGGGATGGCCCCTTCGAGACGCCGCGGGGCAGAACGTCGAAATAGCGGTTGTCCGAGACCAGCGCATCGTGGCCCATCCCGCGCACCTTGTCGTGCGCCGCGCCGTCGTAGGCCTCGGCGTCGAGATCGTAGCTGACGCGGTAGCGGAATTCGGTGGGCTGGAGCGTCAGGCCGGGATGGCCCTCGAGCGCGGCGCGCACCGTGTCGCCGGCGTTGCCCCAGGTCTCGGCGATTTCTTCCTCGAGCGGCGCGATGGGATGGATCTCGCTGCCCACCACCTCGGCGATGGTCGTGCCGACGTCACCGACGACGAACTCGGGCCAGGGCACGCCGCCCTCGCAGAGCTCGCGGATGAAGCGGGGGTCGCGGCCGGTGACGAAGATCAGCCCCACGGTGTCGCGATTGGCTTCGATCCAATCATAGAGCGACTTGCGATCCGCGTCGGAGCCGCCGAGGAAGGTGCCGTCAAGATCGGTGGCGAGCACGAAGCGGCAGGTGGCGATGTCCCGGGTCTTTGCGGAATCGAGGCTCATGCGGTGTCTCCTTCGTGGGGATGCAGGAAGAGGTCGAGCGCGCGCGGCTCGCCCTCGATCGGGGCGGCCCAGAGCTGCTGGAAGGTGGCGGTGAGCGGCGCGCCTTCGTGCAGGATGGCGTGCACCGCCTCGCAGATCGGCATGCGCACGCCGAGGCGACGCGCCAGATCGACCACCGAGACGGCGTTGACTTCGCCCTCGACCACGACGGGCCTGCCGTCGAAGCACTCGGCGCGCGCCATGCCGCGACCAAGCTGCGTGCCAAGCGCCATGTTGCGCGAGGTCGTCGACGAACAGGTGAGCGTCAGGTCGCCCGCCCCGGCAAGGCCGGTGACCGTCTCGCGGCGACCGCCAAGCGCCTCGGCGAGGAACTTCATCTCGTCCATGCCGCGGGTGATCAGCGCGGCGCGGGTGTTCTCGGCAAAGCCGGCGCCGGTCATCATGCCGCAGGCGATCGCGATCACGTTCTTCACCGCGCCGCCAACCTCGACGCCGACCAGATCGTCGGACACATAGGGACGGAAGGCGTCCGTCTGCATGGTCAGCGCGAGCCGGGCGGCGGGGGCCTTTTCGGGCTCGATGCGGTCGTTGTGGCTGAAGGTAAAGGCGACGGTGGCGGCGGTCGGGTGCCCCAGCGCGGTCTCGGTGGCAAAGGTCGGCCCCGACAGGGCCCCCACCGGGTGACCCGGCAACTCCTCTTCGACCACGTGGCTCAACAGGTAGCCGGTGCCGCGCTCGATTCCCTTGCAGCACAGCGCCAGCGGGATGCCGGGCGGGAGATGCTCGCGCATCGACCGGGCGATCTCGCGCAGGGTGTGTGACGGGGTGACCAGCAGTACCGCCTCGGTGCCGTCGAGCGCGCTGCGCAGGTCCGACGTCGGGCGGAGCGTCGCGGGCAGGGCAATGCCGGGCAGGTGATCCGGGTTCTCCCCGGTCTCGGCCATGCGGCGCGCGAGGTCCTCGCGGCGACCCCAGAGGCGGGTTTCGCAGCCGGCTCGGGCGGCGGTGGCGGCAAGGGCGGTGCCCCAGCTCCCCATGCCGATGACCGTCAGGCGGGAGTAAGGCGTGGCGCGGCGCGGGCCGGTGAGGCTGCGCGGGGGCGCGGGCGGGGTTTGGATGCGTTGACCGTCCATGACACAGATGGGGCCGCTGCCGGAATTGGCACCGTTGTCGGCCCTAGGGGCTCTCTCCGTCGTTGTTGGCGTGATAACGCTGACAATAGGCGAATGTTCCGAGATGGCCACCGACAGGCATAAAGTTTTTCTGCACCTGCGAGAGGATTCCTGCGCAAACCTCTGAGATAGAAGGGATGTTTCCCTCGGTCATATTTGATTAAAAATTAGGCATGGAACCCGAAGGGCGGTTTCAGCGTTTTTCACGCGTATGTAAAATCAAGAGCTTGGGCAATACGTCGCTCATCATCCGACGCCCGGATTTGACCTGTGATGAAATGGCCATAGGCTCTTACCTATTCGCCGCGATGCAGCGGAGTCGTAGTTTTTCCTCCCCCGCGGCACCCGCATCTGAAAGCCACTCGGCCCGCAATCGGCCACCACAAGGAGACCAAGACGTGAGCACGCCCGACATGAAGACCAGCAAGTCCAAGGTTCGAACTGCGATCTTCCCCGTTGCCGGCCTCGGCACGCGTTTCCTGCCCGCCACGAAGGCAACCCCGAAGGAACTTCTTCCTGTTCTCGACAAGCCGCTGCTGCAATTTGCCATCGACGAGGCACGTGCCGCCGGCATCGAGCGGATGATCTTCGTCTCGCACCCCAGCAAGAGCGCCATCGAACGGTATGTGCATCAGGACCTGGAGCTTTGCGCGACGCTGCGCGAGCGCGGCAAGACCGAGATCGCCGACACGCTGCACGAGGCGGCGATCGACCCGGAATGCGAAGAGGTATTCTTCGTGATGCAGCCCGAACCCCTGGGGCTCGGCCATGCCGTGCTCTGCGCCGCCGATCACGTGCTGCCGGGGCCCGTCGCGGTGATCCTGCCTGACGACCTGATCGTCGGCGAGAAGGGCTGCCTTTCGGAGATGATCGAGGCTTATGAGACCAGCGAACCGGGTCACATGGTTGCCACCATGGAGGTCAAGCGCGACGAGGTCTCGGCCTATGGCGTGCTGGTTCCCGAGGGCGAGGCCGAGGGGCAGATGCTGCGCGCCTCCGGGATGGTCGAAAAGCCCGAGGCCGACAAGGCGCCGTCCTTGCAGGCCGTGGTCGGGCGCTACGTGCTCGACGGCTCGATCTTTGCAGATCTCGATGGGCTGCCCGCCGGGCTTGGCGGAGAGATCCAGTTGACCGACGCCATCGCGCTGGGTGCGGAAAAGGTCGGCCTCTGCGGTTTCCGTTTCTCTGGGGCCCGCTTCGACTGCGGCTCCAAGGCCGGGATGCTGCGCGCCACGCTCGCCTACGCTGGCACGCAGAAAGAATATCATCCGGTGTTGCAGGAAATGCAGCCTCTGCCCATAGCGGCGGAGTGATCCGGCGTTCGCCACGCTGCCGGCGGAAAGCACGAGGCGCGGGTCCGCAGGGACCCGCGCCTTCTTCTGTACCGGCTTGCTTTGGAGCAGCGCGTCCGCTGTCAGTCGTCGTTCGAGATGATGAGGCGCAGGTACGGAGGCCGCTTGCCGGTTTCTCGCGGCGCTTTCGGCGTGCGGATGGTGCGATAGGGGGCCTGGCTCTCGGCAAGGCCGAGGAGCGGCTCGCGCGCGGCGACCGGCGCGGGCAGAGGTGCCGGCATGATCGGCGCCTGTCCGGGCTTGCGCATCGAGATGCTCTCGATCCGGAAGCGGCGCGGCGTGCGCCCGAGACGGCCATGGGTCACCAGCCCGCCGATCATCCGGCTCATGTCGCCGAGGTCCGAGCGCAGCGGCAGCAGCAACATGTCGCCGGTCAGCCGGCCCTTGCCAAAGCCTTCCTCCGCCACCAGCCGCAGCCGGATCTCGAGCCCCTCGGAGAACAGCTTGCTGACGGCGGCCCCCAGTTGCTCGCGGTCCTCGGGGGTGATCAGCGTGGACAGCGGCATCCCGGCCATGTCGAGCCCCATCAGCTCGTTCAGATGTGTGCCCGACACCCGCAGCTTGGCAAGCATCGGGGCAATGCGTTCGCCGAGAAAGGCGTATTCCAGCGCGCTCTCGATGCCGCGCGGGTCGATCTGGCTGCGCAGCGGAGCAAGCCCATCGGCACCCAGAAGCCCATGCCAATAGGACTCGATCAGGCGAAGTGGGGCGAGCCTGCGCTCCTTCTCACGCTCCGTCATCGATACCACACCCTCGCCGCTGCCACCCAATCCGAACATATCGCGCTCTCCGATCCTAACATTTGCGCCGCCCGGCTGAACCCCCGAAACAGTCTGAGTAGCATTGACGGCGAAGTTACCTCAAATGCGACCGGATTTCGCCCCAATTGTGACCGAAAGGTTAACGCTGCCCCGCCGCTCTTTGCTAGACACCCGCCGGAGGGCCGGTTAGTCCCTTGAAAAGCGGGCGCTCGGATTTGCCCGGACAGAAGTTTGAAGGGGACTGACATGCGGCAATCGATGACCGGCTTCGCGTCACGCAGCGGCGAGACCGCGGGCTTGCGCTGGGGCTGGGATCTGCGCGGGGTCAACGGCAAGGGGCTGGAACTGCGGCTGCGTCTGCCGGACTGGATCGAGGGGCTGGAGCCGCTTGTGCGCGCCGCGGCGCAGAAGGCGCTGGCGCGCGGCAACGTGCAGGTCTCGCTGCGGGTGCAGGGCGGTGGCGAGGAAAGCGCCGCCGAACTCGACGAGGCCGTGCTGGCGCGGATTCTCTCGGCCATGGCGCGGATCGAGGGCGCGGCGTCGGGTCAGGGGCTGGTACTCTCCCCATCGAGCGCGGCGCAGGTCGTGGCGCTGCGCGGCGTGCTCAGTGTCAATGCCACGCCCGCGGACGTGGCGCCGCTGCGCGCGGAACTGATGGCGGCCTTTGACGCGGCTCTGGCCGATTTCGGCGAAATGCGCCGCCGCGAGGGCGCAGCGCTGGCCGAGATCCTGACCGGGCAACTGCGCGAGATCGAGGCGCTGGTGGCGCAGGCAGCCGAGGCGGTCGAGGCGCGGCGCGACGAGCAGTCCGAGCGGCTGCGCAGCCAGATCGCGCGGGTGCTGGACCCGGCGCAGGGCATGGACGAGGCGCGCATTGCCCAGGAGCTGGCCCTGATCGCGGTGAAATCCGACGTTACCGAGGAACTCGACCGGCTGACCGCGCATATCGGTGCGGCGCGCGACTTGCTGACCGCTGAGGGAGCGGTGGGGCGTCGGCTCGATTTCCTGATGCAGGAATTCAACCGCGAGGCGAACACGCTCTGCTCGAAATCGGGCTCCGCCGCCTTGACGCAGATCGGCCTGACCCTCAAGACGGTCATCGACCAGATGCGCGAGCAAGTGCAGAACGTGGAGTAAGACCAACATGAACGGACGGCGCGGCCTCCTGATCATCCTTTCCTCGCCGTCGGGCGCGGGCAAATCGACCCTGGCAAAGCGGCTGCGCGCCTGGGATCCGTCAATCATCTTCTCGGTGTCGGCGACCACCCGCGACGCGCGGCCGGGCGAGGTGGATGGCGACGACTATCATTTCATGACCGAGAGCGAGTTCAAGAAAGCTGTGTCGCATGGCGACATGCTCGAGCACGCCCATGTCTTCGGCAATTTCTACGGCTCGCCCAAGGGCCCGGTGCGCGAGGCGATCATCGACGGGCAGGACGTGCTCTTCGACATCGACTGGCAGGGCGCGCAGCAGATCACCAACTCGGAGCTGGGACTGCACACCCTGTCGATCTTCCTGCTGCCGCCGTCGATCGCCGAACTGAAGCGCCGGCTCGAGGCACGCGGCCAGGACGGCGCAGAGGTGATCGCCCGCCGCATGCAGAAAAGCTGGGACGAGATCTCGCACTGGGGCTCTTACGACTTCGTGCTGGTGAACGAGGACCTCGACCAGACCGAGGCGCAGCTCAAGAGCATCATTACCGCGACGCGCCTGCGCCGCACGCAGCAGCCGGGGTTGCTGACCCATGTGCGCGCGCTCCAGGCCGAATTCGAGGAGGGCGACGCATGACGCTTTACGCATTGGATGGCATCGCGCCCGAGTTGCACGAGAGCGCCTGGGTCGCCCCGGACGCCAACCTGATCGGCAGAATCGTCATGGAGGAGGGCAGCTCGGTCTGGTTCGGCTGCACCCTGCGTGGCGACAACGAGGAAATCCGCGTCGGCGCGGGCTCGAACGTGCAGGAAAACGTCGTTTGCCACACCGACATGGGGTTTCCCTTGGTGATCGGTGCGGGCTGCACCATCGGCCACAAGGCGATGCTGCACGGCTGCACCATCGGCGAAAACAGCCTGATCGGCATGGGCGCGACGATCCTCAACGGCGCGAAGATCGGTCGCAACTGCCTGATCGGCGCGGGCGCGCTGATCCCCGAGGGCAAGGAGATCCCCGACGGTTCGCTCGTGATGGGCATGCCGGGCAAGGTGGTGCGCCAGCTCGACGAGGCGGCCATCGAGGCGCTGCGCAACTCTGCGCTGAACTATCAGCAAAATGCCCGACGCTTCCGCGCCGGGCTTGCTGCGATCTGAGAGATCACCGGCTGGAGCCGGAGCTGGCCGTCAGGCGATGGCCAGCGCGTGCTCCAGCTTGCTGCTGACTTCCTGCTGAAGCCGCCGCGTGAGCAGGGCGGTCGGAATGCCGCGCAGGGCGGGTTTCCGGTTCGGTGCGCGCTGCGTTTCCTGCAGGAACCCGAGAATCTGCTCGGCGTGCTCGCGGTTGCGCGCGACCAGTTCGTGACCCTTGACGTTCAGTTTCCAGAACGCGTCTTCCGGCCAGGAAATCGTCGCGGCCTCGAAGGTCTTGCACGCCTTGCACCAGACCATCCCGCGGGCGTTCAGCCGATATCCCTCGCCGGACTCGCCGGGCTGCAGGAACTTCGGTTTCTCGCAAGCGGGTTGTTCCCAGCTGAACTGCTCGGGAAAGAGTTCTTCTACGACAACGCGGCCCCAGACGTGGGAGTTCTCGGGCACTTCAGGCAGCCGTACGACACAGGTAAACCGGAAAGGCTCGAAGAACTGAGCTGCCTTTCCGCACTCACTACAGCGTACATCGAGAGGATCGTTCTGCATCTCTATCGACGCTCCTGTGGGTTGTAGGTGCCCCCACCTACACCCATAGGATGTGTTAACATTTAGGCGAAACGCAACCTAAATTTTTGCAAAGTTCTTCTTACATGAGTGTAAAGCACGCGACAGTGAACAGTGGTCGGATCCAAGGCGGATTGTCCCAGAAACGATGGGGTATCGCGTGGATTTGTTGCAGAAAATCGGCAAACTTTCAGTGTTTGTTAACCTATTCGGTTGAGCGGTTCTCCGCCGAGATTCTCGCTCTTGTTCAGGCAGGGGGGCTGTGCAAAGCCTGTGGCGGAAATATGGAGGCCCCATGGACACCCGCAAGACGCTTATTCGCCCGGTAACCATTCCCCCATCGGTCTCGTCGGCCGTCGTCACCCCGATCATGCCAGCGGTGGTTTACGCCTCCGACAGCCCGGACACGCTCGACGACCAGTACACCGGCGTCACCTCCGGCTACACCTATGCGCGAGAGGGGCATCCGAACGCCGACGTCCTGGCGCAGCGCATCGACGCGCTGGAGGGCATGAGCGGCGGCACCGTCATGGGCTCGGGCATGGCGTCGGTCGCGGCCGTGCTGCTCGGGCTGCTGCGGTCGGGAGACCACGTGCTGGGGGCGGATCAGCTCTATGGGCGTTCGCTGCGGATGATGTCAGAAGACCTGCCGCGCATGGGCATCCGGACCTCGCTCGCCGATCCCACCGACATCGATGCCTTTGCCGCCGCCTTCCGTCCCGAGACCAAGCTGGTGCTGATCGAGCTGGTGTCGAACCCGACGCTGCGCATCGCCGATCTCGACGGCATCGCCGCGCTCTGCAAGGAAAAGGGCGTGTTGCTGGCGGTGGACAACACCTTCACCACACCGGCCGCGATCCGGCCGGTGGAGCGCGGCGCGGATATCGTCATCCACTCGGTGACCAAGCTGCTGGCGGGCCATGCCGACGTGACGCTCGGCTGGGTCGCCGCCAGGGACCCAGAGGTCAACCAGCGCATCCGCGTCTTCGCGGTGACCGCCGGACTGACCGCCAGCCCCTTCGATTGCTGGCTCGCCGAGCGCGGGCTGATGACCTTCCCGATGCGCTTCCGGCAATGCCAGGAGACGGCGCAGCGCCTGTCGGACTTCCTGACCGGCAAGCCCGGTGTGAAGCGCGTGCTCTACCCGGGGCGCGCCGATCACCCCGATGCCGCCCGCGCGCAATCGGTGCTGCGCGGCAACCCCGGCAACATGTTGAGCTTCGAACTCGAGGGGGGGCGCGCAGCGGCCAATGCCTTCACCGAGGCGGCGCAGGGCATCGCCTTTGCCCCGACGCTGGGCGACGTGGGCACCACGCTCTCTCACCCGGCGTCCTCCTCGCACCGCGCGCTGACGCCAGAGGGCCGGGCCGCGCTGGGGATTTCCGAGGGCTTTTTCCGGGTCTCGGTCGGGCTTGAGGATCCCGAGGCGCTGCTCGAGGTCTTCGAGACCGGGCTCACGGCCGCGGGCGCGCTCTGATGAAGGCCGAGGCGCGCGACCTGATCGCGGCCATGCCGCTGCCGGCGGTGCTGATCCGCTGGGACGAACGCATCGACGCCGCAAATTCCGAGGCCGTCGCGCTTCTGGGCGAGGGGCTCGAGGAACGGCATTTCATCACCGTGCTGCGCCAACCCGTGCTGCTTGACGCGATCGAGGGCACGCTGCGCGACGGCGCGCCGCGCAAGACGCGCTACCTGACCAGCGATGGCAGGCAGGACACGACCTTCGACGTCGCCTGCCGCGCCGTGACACTGGACCGCGGGCCGGGCGTGCTGCTGACCTTCGCCGATGTGACGCAGATGGAGCAGGCAGGCCAGATGCGCCGCGACTTCGTCGCCAACGTCAGCCACGAGCTGCGCACGCCGCTGACCGCGCTGCTGGGATTCATCGAGACGCTGCGCGGCCCTGCGCGCGAGGACGCGGTGGCGCGCGAACGCTTTCTTGAGATCATGGGCAACGAGGCCGGGCGCATGGAACGTCTGGTCGGGGACCTGCTGTCGCTGAGCCGTCTCGAGGCCGAGGAGAGGGTCCGCCCGACCGAACCGGTTGACCTGCCGGAGCTGCTGCGCTCGGTGCTCAGTGGCCTTGCGCCCGTGGCCGAGGAAGCCGGGGTGGCGCTGATCCCCGAGCTTCCCGGCGATGTGCTGGAGATCGCCGGCGACGCCGACCAGCTGCGTCAGGTCGTGGTGAACCTCGTCGAGAACGCGGTGAAATACTCCGGCCGCGGCGCGCAGGTCACGCTGCGGCTCTCCGAGCCCGCCTATCATCCTCGGCTGCGCGCCGAAGGGGTCGAGATCGAGGTGATCGACACCGGCCCCGGTTTCGATCCGCTGCACATTCCGCGCCTGACCGAACGCTTCTACCGCGTCGACAGCCACCGCTCGCGCGAGATGGGCGGCACCGGTCTGGGGCTGGCGATCGTCAAGCACATCGTCAACCGCCACCGCGGAAGGCTGCGCATCGAGAGCACGCCGGGCAAGGGCAGCACTTTCCGGGTCATCCTGCCGCTGCGCGCCGCGCCGCCGCGCGGCGAAGACGCCTGAGCCCGCCGAGGGCGATTCTGCAAGCTGGCGGGAATTTCCCCGGAGACGGCACCCCGCTGCCGCCGGTGCCGGGGCACTGTCATAAATCTTCATCTTTTGCGTGTATGGATGGATATCGTGCACGTCTGGGTTTCGTGCTGCACAGATTCAGTTGCGGAATTCCCGATCGCTATCCGCACAAAAATTATAGATATAACGCGTTGAAATAACGCAATAAATTTTGCCATTTGAGCCCCTTGATCAGATCGCCGCGCTGTCTGTCATAAAAGCGTTACGTAACTGTCACAAAAGCATTGCCGACGACGCCTAGGCAGCGCCTCGAGGTTCCCGACCGGGGGACTGCAAATGACCAAACAGGAGCATTCCTATGCAATCCGTGAAACTCGCCGTTTCGGCACTCGCGCTCGCCGCTGCTTCGGCTTCCGCAGCTGCCGCACGTGACAACGTTCAGGTTGCCGGCTCGTCGACCGTGCTGCCCTACGCCTCGATCGTCGCCGAAGCCTTCGGCGAGAACTTCGACTTCCCGACCCCCGTCGTGGAATCGGGCGGCTCCTCGGCTGGCCTGAAGCGCTTCTGCGAAGGCGTCGGCGAGAACACCATCGACATCGCGAACGCCTCGCGCGCCATCAAGGACAAAGAGATCCAGGCCTGCGCAGACGCCGGTGTCACCGACATCATCCAGGTCCGCATCGGCTATGACGGCATCGTCTTCGCCTCGCAGAAGACCGGCCCCGAGTTCACCGCCTTCGAGCCCGCGGACTGGTACAACGCCCTGGCGCCGAAAGTCGTGAAAGACGGCGAACTGGTCGACAACCCGTACACCAAGTGGTCCGAGTTCAACGCCGATCTGCCGGACGTCGAGATCGCGGCCTTCATCCCGGGCACCAAGCACGGCACCCGCGAAGTCTTCGAAGAGAAGGTCCTTGCGGCTGGCTGTGAAGCCACCGGCGCGCTGGAAGCCATGGTCGCCTCGGGCATGTCCGAAGATGACGCGGAAGACGCCTGCATCTCGGTGCGCACCGACGGCAAGTCTGTCGACATCGACGGCGACTACACCGAGACCCTCGCGCGCATCGACAGCAACTCGAACGGCGTCGGCGTCTTCGGCCTGGCGTTCTACGAGAACAACACCGACAAGCTCAAGGTCGCGACCATGTCCGGCGTCGAGCCCTCGACCGAGACCATCGCCGCTGGCGACTACCCGGTGTCGCGTCCGCTGTACTTCTACATCAAGAAGGCCCACATCGGCGTCATCCCCGGCCTGAAGGAATTCGCAGAGTTCTTCGTCTCGGACGAGATCGCCGGCCCCGATGGCCCGCTGTCCGACTACGGCCTCGTGGCTGACCCGGAACTGGGCGCGACCCAGGACATGGTCGCCAACGAGGAAACCATGTAATCGGGCAATCTTTCCGATGCTCGGAGGGCGGTGCAGACCGCCCTCCGATTTTTGCTTTATGGTGAGTGATCACCAGACCAACCTGGGGGCCCGATGCCTGTTCTTTGGCTGATCCTGATCGTGCTCGCGCTGGCCTTCGCCGGCTTTGTCGCGGGGCGTGCGCGCGCCATCTCCGGTGCCGGAGACGATCGTCGCGCGCTGCATTCGCTGCCGAACTACTACGGCTGGAACGTCGCCATGAAGGTGATGGTCCCGGCCTTCCTTGTGCTGATCCTCTGGCTGATCGCGCAACCCTTCATCGTCAACACCAAGGCCACCGGCTTGCTGTCCGAGACCGCGGTCCCCGAGGGCTCGACCCTCGGCCTCGTGATGTCCGACGTGCGCCGGGTGGCCGATGGGCTCGACCTCGTGGTCGACCGCGGGCTGCTGAGTGCCGCAGAGGCCTCGGACCTCACCGCGGGTGCCTCCGACATCCGGGCCACGCTGGGCAACGCCGGGGTGGCCGTCGGCTCCGAGATCACCCCCGAGGTGCTGGCCGCGGCACAGAGCTACCGCGCCACCAATGCCACCGGCAATCTGCTGCGCTCGATCGTGGTGATCGGCCTGGCGTTGGTCGGCGGCGGGCTGGCACTGGCGCAGACCAAGCCCGACTTCCGGGCGCGCAACTCGGTCGAGCGCGGCATTCGCGCGATCCTCGTCGCTGCCGCCTCGCTGGCCATCCTGACCACCATCGGCATCGTGCTGTCGCTGGTCTTCAACACCATCGAGTTCTTCCGCATCTACCCGGCCTCGGAATTCTTCGGCTCCTTCACCTGGTCGCCGAGCTTCGGTGGCGGCTCGCAGCTCGGCATCTGGCCGCTGCTCTGGGGCACGCTCTACATCTCGCTCATCGCGCTGCTGGTGTCCGTGCCGATCGGGCTCTTCGCGGCGGTCTACCTGTCGGAATACGCCGGACCCAAACTGCGCGCCGTGGCCAAGCCGGCGCTGGAGCTGCTGGCCGGCATCCCGACCATCGTCTACGGCCTCTTCGCGCTGCTCACCGTGGGTCCGCTGCTGCTTTCGGTTTTCGGCCGCGACGGGCTGAACTGGATGCAGGCGGGCACCGCGGTGATGACCGCGGGGCTGGTGATGGGCATCATGCTCATCCCCTTCGTCAGCTCGCTCTCGGACGACATCATCAACGCCGTGCCGCAGTCGCTGCGTGACGGCTCCTACGGGCTTGGCGCCACCAAGTCCGAGACCATCAAGCAGGTGATCCTGCCCGCGGCGCTGCCGGGCATCGTCGGCGCGGTGCTGCTCGCCGCCTCGCGGGCCATCGGCGAGACGATGATTGTGGTGATGGGGGCAGGGGCCGCGGCACGGCTCTCGCTCAACCCCTTCGACGCGATGACAACCGTCACCGCCAAGATCGTCAGCCAGCTGACCGGCGACGCGGATTTCGCCTCGCCCGAGGCGCTGGTGGCCTTCGCCCTCGGCATGACGCTCTTCGTCATGACCCTCGGCCTCAATGTCTTCGCACTCTACATCGTGCGCAAATACCGGGAGCAGTACGACTGATGACCGACGCGACCTTTACCGGCGGCAAGGAGCCCGCCAAGCACGGCCTGCTGACCCTCGACGCGCGCACCAAGAAGCGCAATGCCTCCGAGAAGCGCTTCCGCATCTACGGCCTCGCGGCGATCGGCGCGGGGGTGTTCTTCCTCGTGGTGCTGCTGACCGCCATCGTCTCGAACGGCATCGGTGCCTTCCAGCAGACCTTCATCGAGGTGCCGGTCTACCTGGAGGAAGCCAAGCTCGACAAGACCGGCAACCGCGACCCGGCGGAAATGGCCAAGGTCTCGACCTTCGGCTACAGCCCGCTGATCCAGAACGCGCTGTGGAAGGTCATCGTCGACAGCGGCGCCGAGACCGAGTTCGAAGAAGGCAAGGACATCAAGGAGATGATCTCGGCCTCGGCCGCTGCCAAGGTGCGCGACTGGGTGCTGGCCAACCCCGACCGCGTCGGCGAGACGGTGGACTTCCAGATCCTCGCCTCCAGCCGCGTCGATGGCTATCTCAAGGGCCGCGTGAGCCGCGAGAGCATCGCCCAGGACAAGAACATCGCCGCCGGGCATCTCGACCTCGTCGACGTGCTGCGCGAGCAGGGCGTGGTGCACAAGAGCTTCAACTGGGACTTCATCACCGGCGCCGACGCCTCCGAAAGCCGCGCCGAACAGGCCGGCCTGGGTGTGTCGATGCTGGGCTCGCTCTTCATGATGATCACCGTGCTGCTGCTGGCGCTGCCGATCGGCGTCGCCGCCTCGATCTACCTCGAGGAATTCGCGCCCACGAACCGCTTCACCGATTTCATCGAGGTGAACATCTCGAACCTCGCCGCGGTGCCCTCGATCGTCTTCGGCATCCTCGGCCTCGCGGCCTTCATCCAGTTCGCGCATCTGCCGCAGTCGGCGCCTCTGGTCGGCGGCCTGACGTTGACGCTGATGACCCTGCCGACCATCGTGATCTCGACCCGCGCCGCGCTGAAGGCGGTGCCGCCGTCGATCCGCGATGCCGCGCTGGGGGTGGGCGCCTCGAAGATGCAGGCCACCTTCCACCACGTGCTGCCGCTGGCCATGCCGGGCATCCTGACCGGCACGATCATCGGCCTGGCGCAGGCGCTCGGCGAAACCGCGCCGCTGCTGCTGATCGGCATGGTCGGCTATATCGCCACCAACTACCCCGAAGGGGTTTTCTCGGGCTTCCTGTCGCCGAACTCGGCGATGCCCGCGCAGATCTACGAATGGGCCAAGCGCGCCGACCCGGCCTATTACGAGCGGGCCTGGGGCGGGATCATCGTCCTGCTGCTGTTCCTGCTCGCCATGAACCTGATTGCCATCGTTCTGCGCCGCAAGTTCGAGCGCCGCTGGTAAGGTATAAGGATACTCAAGATGTACGACTCGCCATTGAGGAAGACCGAAGTGGACACCAACGCAAGCAAGATCTCCGCCCGTGACGTGCAGGTCTATTATGGCGACACCCACGCCATCAAGGACGTCAACGTCGAGATCCTCGACAAGACGGTGACCGCCTTCATCGGCCCGTCGGGCTGCGGCAAGTCCACCTTCCTGCGCACGCTGAACCGGATGAACGACACCATCGACATCTGCCGCGTCGAGGGGCTCATCGAGCTCGACGGCGAGGACATCTACGACAAGCGCGTCGACCCGGTGCAGCTGCGCGCCAAGGTCGGCATGGTGTTCCAGAAGCCGAACCCGTTCCCGAAGTCGATCTACGACAACGTCGCCTACGGCCCGCGCATCCACGGGCTCGCCCGCAACAAGGCCGAGCTCGACGAGATCGTCGAGAAGGCGCTGCGCCGCGGTGCCATCTGGAACGAGGTGAAGGACCGTCTGGACTCTCCGGGCACCGGGCTTTCGGGCGGCCAGCAACAGCGCCTCTGCATCGCCCGCGCCGTGGCCACCGAACCCGAGGTGCTGCTGATGGACGAGCCCTGTTCGGCGCTCGACCCCATCGCCACCAGCCAGGTCGAAGAGCTGATCGACGAGCTGCGCGAGAACTACTCGGTGGTGATCGTGACGCACTCGATGCAGCAGGCGGCCCGTGTCAGCCAGAAGACCGCCTTCTTCCACCTCGGCAACCTGGTGGAATACGGCGACACCAGCCAGATCTTCACCAACCCCGTGGACCCGCGCACGGAATCCTACATCACCGGACGGATCGGATAAGGCATGACCGACGAGCTGAAGAAACACATCGCCTCGGCCTTCGACCGCGATCTCGAGGCCATCCAGGCGCAGATCCTCAAGATGGGCGGGCTGGTCGAGGTGGCGATCCACGACGCGGCGCTCTCGCTCGAGACCCGCGACGAGGAACTGGCCGACAAGGTGCGCGCCGGCGACAAGGCGATCGACGCGCTCGAAGAGCTGCTCAACGAAGAGGCCGCGCGGGTCATCGCCCTGCGCGCTCCGACCGCGCGCGACCTGCGCGTCGTGCTCTCGGTCATGCGCATGGCCTCCAACCTCGAGCGCATCGGCGATCTGTCGAAGAACATGGCCAAGCGCACCGCGGTGCTCTCGCAGCTGGCGCAGATCGACGGCTCGGCCACCGCACTGCGGCGCATGTCGCGCGACGTCGAGCACATGCTGAAGGACGCGCTCGACGCCTACATCCGCCGCGACGAGGCGCTCGCCCGTGACGTCATCGACCGCGACCGCGACGTCGACCAGATGTACAACACCCTGTTCCGCGAGTTCCTGACCTTCATGCTCGAGGACCCGCGCAACATCACCTCCTGCATGCATCTGCATTTCATCGCCAAGAACGTCGAGCGCATGGGCGACCACGTGACGGCGATCGCAGAGCAGGTGATCTTCCTGGCCACCGGCCAGATGCCCAAGGAGGACCGCATCAAGGAAGACCGCACCTCCTCGGATCCGGCGCTCAGCTCCGGCATGGACCTGGGGTAGGGACATGGCTGCTGATCAACCCACCGTGCTCGTCGTCGAGGACGAGCCGGCGCAGCGCGAGGTGCTGCGCTACAATCTCGAGGCCGAAGGCTTCCGCGTCGCCGCCGCCGGCAACGGCGAGGAGGCGCTGGTGCTGCTCGAGGAAGAGAACCCCGATGTCGTGGTGCTCGACTGGATGCTGCCCAATCTCTCGGGCATCGAGGTCTGTCGGCAGATCAAGACCCGCTCCGACACCCGCAGCCTGCCGGTGATCATGCTCTCGGCCCGCTCCGAGGAGGTGGACCGCATCCGCGGCCTCGACACCGGGGCGGACGACTACGTGGTGAAACCCTATTCGCTGCGTGAGCTGATGGCGCGGGTGAAGGCGCAGCTGCGCCGGGCGCGCCCCTCGGCCGCCGGGCTGCGGCTCGAATTCGAGGACATCGTGCTCGATTCCGAGACTCACCGCGTCACCCGCGACGGCCAGGAACTGAAGCTCGGCCCGACCGAGTTCCGCCTGCTCTCGACCTTCATGGAGAAGCCCGGCCGTGTCTGGTCGCGCGAACAGCTGCTCGACCGGGTCTGGGGCCGCGACATCTACGTCGACACGCGCACCGTCGACGTGCACATCGGCCGGCTGCGCAAGGCGCTTGGCGCGCATGGCGGAAACGATCCGCTGCGCACGGTGCGCGGGGCCGGCTACGCGCTCGGCTGAGCGCGGACCGGCCTTCAGCACCAAGACGAAGGGCGGCCCCAGGGCCGCCCTTTCGCATCGTGCTCGCGTGTCCTTCTTCTAGGCGGAAATATCCCGGGGGAGGCCGCCGCAGGCGGGCGGGGGCAGAGCCCCCTTCCGCTCGGACGGGTCAGCCCGCCGCGCCGGTCTCGACCTCCACCTCCACCGAGAAGCCGGGCCGCAGCGCCGCGGCATCCTGGCCCGGATCGATGGAGATGCGCACCGGCAGGCGCTGCGCGATCTTGGTGAAGTTCCCGGTCGCGTTGGAGCCCGCCAGCAGGCTGAACTCCGAGGCGGCGGCCGGAGAGAACCCCTGAACGTGGCCGCGGAATGCCCGTCCGCCAAGCGCATCGACGGTGAAGCGCACCGGCTGGTCGGCGCTGAGCCCGGCCAGCGCGGTTTCCTTGATGTTGGCGATCACCCAGAGCTCGGTGCCGACGTGGCTGACCAGCGTCGTGCCCGCGGTGACATATTGCCCCACATGCGCCGAGACCTGTCCGAGCCGCCCGTCGGCCGGGGCGTGGATTTCCGTGTGATCAAGGTCGATCTGCGCCAGTTCCACCGCCGCCTCGGCGCTGGTCACATCGGCCTTGCGCGCGGCGATCTGAAGCCGCGCGCTGGCGGTGGCCTCGCGGCTCACCTGCCGCTGCGCCTCGGCCTGCCGGACCGCGGCCTGCGCCTGGCGCAGCGCGAGGTCGGTCTGATCGGCGCTCGATTGCGAGGTGACGCCGCGCTCGCGCAGCTTGGTCATCCGGCCCGCGTCGGTCTGCGCGGTTTCCAGCGTCGATTGCGCCGCCGCCAGCGCCGCCTCGGCGGCCTGCTCCGAGGCGCTGGCCGAGCGCACGCTCTGTTCGGCGACATCGACCGCAGCCCTGGCGGCGTCGAGGCTAGCCTTGGCCTGCGCCAGCTTCTGGCGGTAGGTCGAGGGCTCGATCCGGGCGATCAGATCGCCGGCGCGGACGTCCTGGAAGTCGGAGACCGCCACCTCTGAGAGCGTGCCCGGAAGCTGCGGGGCCAGCTGGGTGACCTTGCCGCGCAGGTAGGCGTTCTCGGTCGAGGGATGCGCCGGGGCGAAGGGCGGCAAGTGCCAGGCAAAGAGCAGGAGCAGCACGCCGGCGAGGCCGATGGCAGAGGCGATGAGGGTCGGGAGGGAGAGGAATTTCTTCATGGGTCTTGCTCGGGAGGATCAGGAGGGTTGCGGCGCCGGCGCGGTGCGCGCCATGCGCGCCGCCAGCCAGTCGCGGAAAAGATGCAGCGCCAGCGCGCAGAGGGAGAGAAGCGCGACGATGCCGGTGAGGAAATAGGCGTCATTATAGGCCATGACGGTGGCCTGCTGCGATGCGGTGGAGGCCAGCTGCGCGACCGCCTGGGCCTTGATCACGGCGCTGTCCTGCAGCTGCGGTGCAAGCTGCTGCATGGTACCGGCAAGGGTCGCGGTGACGCGGCCGTCGCCCCCGGTCAGCTGCTCGGAGAGCACCTGCATGTGAAAGGCCTGCCGCTCGTTGATCGCCGTGCGGAAGAGGCCCGAGCCGAGGATACCGCCCGCGCTCTGCGTCACCAGGAAGATGATGACGAAAGACAGCAGGTACATCGGCCCCTTGCTGAGGGCGGCGATCAGCCCCTTCATCATCGCGGGCGCCATGAAGAGCATCGAGGCAAAAGCGATCAGCGCCTGGCTGACGATCATCTGTTCGGGCCGGGTCTGCAGGGTCGAGCCGCTGTCCATGAAGGCCCCAAGCGCGATGAGCGCAAGCGCGATGGCGTGGTAGGCGGGCTCGCGTCCCGGTGTCATCCAGCCGACGCAAGCCAGCGCGCCGAAGAGGTTGGCCGCGCAGATCACCGCGAAGAGTCCGGCCATCTGGGCATTGGCGAGGCCGAGAGCCTGGAACATCCCCGGCGCGCCGCTGCTCTGCTCGGACAGGAGCAGGCGGAAGAGAAAGAGGGTGAAGGCAAGGTGCAGCATCGTCGGGGTCATCAGCCAGCGGATGTCGATCAGCGGCGCCTCGCGGTGCAGTTCGATGACGACCGCCACGGTCAGCGCGGCCAGCGAGGCGGCGAGCAGCAGGCCGAGCCATCCGAGGTCGGTCCACCAGTGGATCGGCCCGAGGATGAACCCGGTGACCAGCCCGCCGAGGCCGAAGGCGATCAGCCCGAAACTGAGGAAGTCCGTGGACTGGATCACCTTGGCATGCGGCATGGGAGTCAAAGGCAGCAGGTAGACCAGCATCAGGCAGATCATCGACAGGCCCAGCGTCGTCAGGTGAATCCCGATCAGCCCGCCGTCGCCGATGAGCATCGGCGAGACGATCCGCGCCAGCGAGGGACCGGTGGTGAGCAGCACCAGCGCCATCGGCAGGCCGAGCCGCAGCTTCCACTGCTGCGCCAGCGGCTCCAGGATATAGAGGAAGGCCAGCGTCGAAAGCGGCGCGGCGGCCACGCCCGACAGGAATTGCAGCACCACCGCCGAACGCAGGTCGTCGATCCAGACCGAGGCCAAGGCCACCAGCACATAGGCGACGATGCCGATCTCGGCAAAGCGCCGCAGCCCATATTGGGTGCGCAGCTTGATCAGCATGATCGTCAGCGACGCCCGCGGGATCATGTAGGCGGCCATGAGCCAGCTCGCCTGCGTTGTGGTGATGCCAAGGTCTCCGGCGATCTGCGGCAGGTTGGCCGAGATGAAGCCCTGACCCAGGCCCTGCGTCAGCCCCAGCATCACCGCAGCCAGGACATAGGGAAGGGCGCGCCCGAGCGGCAGTCCGGGTGCGGGCTGCGGCGGCGTGGCGGCCGCAGCGGGGGCTGTGTCTGATGCGCTGGCCATTGCTATCTGAGCCCCTTGGCGTTCTGCGCGATCCGCTCCAGCGTGCGCTGCGCGACGTCCTGGTCCCCGGCGGGAATATCCGCGAGCAGATCGGCACGCACCCGCTCCAGGAAGCCGGTGATCTTGCTCGACCGTGCCCTTTGCGTCAGGTGCAGCGCGCGCTTGCGGGCGTCGCCGTCCAGCGCCCGGCGCTCGATGAAACCGCTGGCTTCCAGCGCGTCGAGTTGCCGCTTCAGCGCCGGGGCCTCGATGCCGAGGGCGCAGGCCAGCTCGGCCTGCGTTGCCCCCTCGCGGCGCGCCAGTTCCGAAACCACCCGGGCGCGCGAGAAGGTCAGCCCGACCTCCTGTGCGCTGGTGTCGTAATGGGTTCGGATCTCGCGCATGGCCTCGAGCAATGCTTCGAGCAGACGGGTCTGGGGATCGTTGGGGGTGTCGGGATCGGACATGGCGGAGCTGTTCTGGTTACTTAACTTGAGAATTACTTATCATGATAAGTTTAAACCGCAAGCGGGGTTCACAGAGGAGTGACCCGGGGGCAGGGAGGGCTTGGCGGGATGCAAGCCCTCGCGTAGATGCGGGTCCGATGCACCGCGCTGTTGCCGGACGCTTTGGCCGGACATGGGAAAAGCGCAGGCTCGGGCTTGCGCCTGCGCTGAAAAGGGCCTATAGGCGCGCCCACGAGAACGCCGCAAGCGGGGTCGGGCCTTTGGGGGAGACATCCCCAATCGTCCACCGGTTGTCCGAGAGGATGAGCCCCCGCCGAGGATTTATGAAACCGGAAAGGATAACGGACATGGCTCTTCCCGAGTTCACCATGCGCCAGCTGCTTGAAGCAGGCGTGCACTTTGGCCACCAGACGCAGCGCTGGAACCCCCGTATGGGCGAGTTCATCTACGGTGCGCGCAACGGCATCCACATCATGGACCTGACGCAGACCGTCCCGATGCTGGACGCTGCTCTGAAAGCGATCCGTGACACCGTCGCCAAGGGCGGTTCGGTGCTCTTCGTCGGCACCAAGCGTCAGGCACAACAGCCGATCGCAGAAGCTGCCGAGAAATGCGCTCAGTTCTACATGAACCACCGCTGGCTGGGCGGCACGCTCACCAACTGGCAGACCGTTTCGCAGTCGATCCAGCGTCTGAAGACCATCGACGAGCGCATGGAAGCCGGTGCCGAAGGCCTCACCAAGAAAGAGCGCCTTGGCATGGAACGCGACCAGACGAAGCTTCAGGCTTCGCTCGGCGGCATCCGCGAAATGGGCGGCCTGCCCGACATGCTCTTCGTCATCGACGTGAAGAAAGAAGCGCTGGCCGTGGCCGAAGCCAACAAGCTGGGCATCCCGGTTGTCGCCATCGTCGACACCAACTGCTCGCCCGATGGCGTGGACTACATCATCCCCGGCAACGATGACGCGGCCCGCGCCATCTCGCTCTACTGCGACCTCGTCTCGCGCGCAGCCCTGGACGGCATGACCGGCCAGATGGAAGCCGCTGGCGTCGACCTCGGCGCCCTGGAAGACGCGCCGGCAGAAGAGCTGCTCGCCGAAGCCAACGCCGGCAAGTAAGCCGGTCGCGCCCGCCGCGCATCGCGGGGCGGGCGCAACGGTCGCTCTCGCGGCAAGGATTGCACCGGCGCTCTTGCGCCTTGGCGTGCACTGTCGCGAAAGCGTCACGAAGTCATGACAGGAGCGGGTGGCCCGGGGCAGGGCCGCCCCACCGCATTTGAGATGAGGAGAGCCGAGATGGCGATCACTGCTGCACAGGTGAAAGAACTGCGCGAGATGACCGGCGCAGGCATGATGGATGCCAAGAAAGCGCTGACCGAGACCGACGGCGACATGGAAGCCGCCATCGACTGGCTGCGCACCAAGGGCCTTGCGAAGGCTGCGAAGAAGTCCGGCCGCACCGCGGCAGAGGGCCTCGTTGCCGTGCGCGTCGAAGGTGGCGTGGGCGTTGCCGTCGAGGTGAACGCCGAGACCGACTTCGTTGCCAAGAACGCCGAGTTCCAGGCCATGGTGAGCGACATCGCCGGCGCGGCCCTGACCGTGGACAGCGTGGAAGCGCTGAACGACGCGGCCATCGAGGGCAAGAAGGTGTCGGAAGTCATCACCGACAAGATCGCCAAGATCGGCGAGAACATGACCCTGCGCCGCATGGCCAAGATCGAAGGCGAAGTCGTCTCGACCTACGTGCACAATGCGGCAGCTGCTGGCCTCGGCCAGATCGGCGTGCTGGTTGCCATGACCGGCGGCAGCGACGAGTTCGGCAAGCAGGTCGCGATGCACATCGCAGCCTCGAACCCGGCCTCGCTGAACGAAGCCGAGCTTGACCCGGCCATCGTCGAGAAAGAGCGTCAGGTGCAGATCGACATCGCGCGCGAGTCGGGCAAGCCCGAAGCCGTGATCGAGAAGATGATCGTTGGCCGGATGAACAAGTTCCTCGCCGAGATCACCCTGCTGGGTCAGCCCTTCGTGGTGAACCCCGACGTGACCGTCGAGCAGGCCGCAAAAGAGGCCGGCGCCACCATCACCGGTTTCATCCGCCTGCAGGTGGGCGAAGGCATCGAGAAGGTGGAAGAGGATTTCGCGGCAGAAGTGGCCAAGGCCGCTCAGGGCTGATCGCCCTCGCATCCTGATCGAAAAGGGGCACCTTCGGGTGCCCCTTTTTTTGTCTCAGACGCAAGGCAGCGGAGCAGCGCACCGACCCCGGGAGCAATGTTCTGAAGAATTCCCTTCGGAAAGAAGGCGGTGCCCGCGGCGGAGCGCAAGAAACGCGGCCTGGGGCCAATTCCCGGAGCAGCGGCATCGTGATCTGGCCGCTCACTGCGCGCCGGATGTCATGGGCCCGAAAGACGTGCAGCCGCCCCTTGGGACGGCTGCACTACCTGAGGTGTATGGCACCCCAAAAACATTTGGGGATGAGGCCGGGGCGCCAATTCAGGAGCGCCAAGCCGCACCCGAGCGAAAATTTCTCGGGGTCGACTCGGCTCCGGTATAACCGGAAGGCTGGCAGAGCCCCGAAATCGCGGGGAATGACAGTCTTGAGTTCCATGGCCAAAGCCACCACTCACGGAACACTCGAAGTGTGCAACGTCAGGCGACCTAGGGGAAGGGGTGGCAGATCAGAAGGCGCGATTTAGATCCGATTTTGGAAAATTTTCGGCCACAGTTTCACAAAAACGAAAGTTATCAATAAGAGAATGCAAAACCATCGCCTCATTTGGCATCATGCAAGCGTATTGTTTCGCCAGTTGATTCGACAATTGCACAAAGTTAACTTCTTTACACTCATATACCGAGGATGAACATTTGATTAAGAAATGTCGCCTTGGCGACAGCTTGCGCCGTCGTTTCCACGTTGAGTGTGTCCCGCGCGCGACGCAGATGCTTCTCGACGGTGGCCTGGGTGAGCCCCATGATCTGCGCAATGTCCTGCATCGTCTTGCCATCACCGACCCATTCCAGCGCTTCGCGCTGGCGCGGAGTCAGCGACTGATCGGGCGGAATGTAGGGCAGGGTGAGCACACGCAGGTGCAGCACGTTGTTGCAGACCATAATCATGTCGCCATGCGCGGCCCAAATGCGCTCGACGTCCTCCTGGGACATGCCGGGGCGGGCGGTGAGCGCGATGGCCCCCTTGGCCCGGCGCGAGAGGGATTTGAACCCGATGGTATACCCGGCCGTGACCTGCTGCGAGGCATTGAAGGCGACGACCCGACGCGCCTCGGAGCTCAGCTCGCCGCGCGCGATGGCGGCGGCCGTTGCGCCCCAGGAGCGCGGACCGTCGTGCTCCAGCGCCCAGCGGACCATCGGCGAGTGGCGGTAGAGCCCGTTGCCGATGAATTCGCGCGTATAGGCCGGCCGGTGGTTGGTCAGCACCAGGAAATCGTTGGGATCGCCAAGCGAGGTCGGCGTGCGATAGCGGGTGAAACCATAGAGAAGACGATCGAACCCATATCCGGCCATCCGCGCCACATGCATCGACCAGGCGGTCTCGATGCTGTCGGCGTTGGTCAGCGCCAGAAGGTGAGCCCGATCGTCCGGGGTCATCGCCTAGCGGTCCAGATGCGAGACCAGCGCGTCCATCGCCAGCGTGTAGCCGCGCGGCCCGAAGCCGCAGATCACGCCAAGCGCGACCTTTGCGATATAGCTCACGTGGCGGAATTCCTCGCGCGCGTGGACGTTCGACAGGTGCAACTCGATGGTCGGCACTTCGGCAGAGCTGATTGCATCCATCAGGGCGACAGAGGTATGCGTATAGGCGCCGGCGTTGAGGATGATGCCATCCTTGGTGCCGCGTGCGGCGTGGATCGCGTCGATCATCGCGCCTTCGTGGTTGCTCTGCGCGAAGTCGAGTGCAACGCCAAGCGTTTCGGCGTGGGCGTGGCACATGGCCTCGACGTCGGCAAGGGTCGTACGGCCGTAAACTTCCGGCTGGCGCAGGCCTAGCAGGTTGAGGTTGGGGCCGTTGAGGATGAGCAGCGAATGCATTGGAAAGTCTCCGGGTCGTTCGCGCCCAGATAGCGCGCGGGGGATCGTCTTGTCCAGAAAACCCGCTCAGCGCGGCCCATGCGGGCGGTGCCGGCGCAGCAGGACGCCCGCGGCAAGCGCAACCGTCAGCGCCGCGAGAAGCGTGGTGATGTCGCTCGACAGCTCGGCAATCTGTGGAATGAAGGGCGCGAAGCTGGCGCCGAGCGCCATGTAGCTGCTGGCCCAGACGATCTCGCCGGCGAGATCGGCGAGCAGAAAGCGCGGCCAGCCCAGCCCGCCGGCACCGGCCACGACATTCATTGCCGGACCGAGCGGCGCGATCAGCCAGCGCGACAGGAACACGGCCATCGGCCCGCGCGCGGCGAGCAGCGCGAGCGCCCGCCGGGTGGTCGGATCATCGCGCTGCGCGACCTTCGGGCCGAGAAGACGGCCGAGCCAGAACCCGAGCTGATCGCCCAGCACCGCGGCGCAGAGCGCGGTGAGCATTGTGGCGACGACGGGCAGCTCACCGGCGGCGGCCAATGTGCCGGCCACGAGCAGCATCAGCGACGCGGGCAGCATCGGCACGCCAAGCGAGGCAAAGGTGATCGTGGCGCCAAGGATCGGCAGCCCGAGTTCCGGCAGCAGCGCCAGCACGGTGTCGCTGAAGCTGCCGCTGACCTCCGTCATCGCTTTTGCGCCGCGATGACGTCCGCGACCTCGGTCAAGAGCTGCGCCAGGGGCTCGCCGCGTCGATCGGCAATTTCCTCGAGGCTCAGCGGATCGCCGGGCTGCGGCGTGAGGCCGAGCGCCGGGCCAAGACTGCGGTGCGTCAGGTGGTGCGAGCGCTCGAGGTAGCCGAGCGTCATCCATCCCTCGGGCGCGACGTTCCGATGCGCGGGGTCTGCCCAGTAGAGCGCGTGGCGCACCGTGCGCACGCCGACCAACGTCGCGGCGGCGAGCGCGAGGGAGAGGATGGCGATCAGGACGCGGCGGCTTGTCGTGTGGCGCATTTGGTCAGGATGCGAGGATTTCGGCAGCACGTCAAAGCTTTAACCGGAAACAACCGTCCAGGTGTGGACGGATTAAAACTACATAATACCAATTATGAGAAATACACACGGATGTAGCAGCAAAGCTAAAATGTCACCCATGAACAATTCAGGAATGTCACTCTCCCCGCAAAATGATGCGAGGACGAG
>NZ_JADFFK010000020.1 GCF_015223355.1 Salipiger mangrovisoli
GAAACCGCAATCTCCGTCCTCATCCGCGCCGGAGTGACGTGAAAAACACCCGCAAAAACCGCCCCGGGGCTCGGCCGGGGCGGCGAACGGCCCACAGGCGATCTGCCGGTCAGAACTTCGGCCGATAGCCGGCAGAGCCAAGAGCTATTGGCTAAGGACGCAGGCGGGCGGGATGGTGGCGGTGAAGAATGAAAGGTCGCCGCATGTCCGAAGCAACTCTCGCCACGTCGCAACCCGCTGTCGCCGACCCGCTCGACCAGTTGATCGCGCTGGCGGCGTTGTCACCCGAGCGCTGCCCCGCAGAGGCGCTTGCGCTGGCCAGGGTCTCGCTTCTCGACTGGCTGATCTGCGGCATCGCCGGGGCCGGGGAGCCGGTGGCGGCAAGGATGCGTGCCTTCGCCGCGGCGGAGCAGGGCGGGGGGGCTGTCGCCTCGGTGTTCGGCGGCGGCCGCGTCCCCGCGCGGATGGCGGCGATGGTCAATGGCACCATCTCGCATGCGCTGGACTATGACGACACGCATTTCGACCACGTCGGCCACCTCTCAGTCGGCATCTACCCCGCCGCGCTCGCCATGGCCGAGGCGCAGGATGAGAGCGCTGCCGCGCTGGCCGCGGCGTTTCTGGTCGGCGCGGAAAGCGCGATCCGCATCGGGCGGGTGCTCGGGGTCGCGCATTACAACCGCGGCTTTCACCAGACCGCGACCGCCGGGGCCTTCGGAGCGACCGTCGCCGCCGGGCGGCTCGCGCGGCTCGAGGCCGCCCAGATGCGCGTCGCACTCAGCCTCTGCGCGACGCGGGCCTCCGGGCTCAAGAGCCAGTTCGGCACCATGGGCAAACCGCTCAACGCGGGGATCGCCGCGTCGAATGGCGTCGAGGCCGCGCAACTGGCCGGGCTGGGGCTGAGCGCGGCCGACGACGGCATCTTCGGCCAGCAGGGCTTTGTCGAGACCCATGCGGATGCGCCCGGCCGCTTCCTTGGCGGGCTGTCCGAGATGCGCTTCATGGACAACCGGTACAAGTTCCACGCCTGCTGCCATGGTCTGCACGCGATGATCGAGGGACTGCGCGGGATTGCCGGGCGGATCGACATCGCGCAGGTCGAGAGGCTGCAGGTGCGGACCAATCCGCGCTGGCTGAGGGTCTGCGATCTGAAGGCGCCGCGCACCGGGCTCGAGGTGAAGTTCAGCTATGCCTGGCTTGCGGGCATGGTGCTCCGCGGGCTCGAAACGGGCGACGGCGGGCTCTACACCGATGCTCTGGCGGGAGATGCAGAGCTGGCGGCCTTCGCGTGCAGGGTGGAGGTCACGGGCGACGCGGCGCTTGGCGACCAGCAGGGAGCGGGCACGCTGATCCTGCGCGACGGCACGCGGATCGGCTACACGCACGATCTTGCCGCTCCGGTTCCGCCGGGCGAGCTGATGCAGCGCGTCGCCGAGAAGGCCCGGACCGTTCTGGGGGCCGGTGCCGCGCCGCTGCTTGCGTTGGCCGAGCGGATCGAGGCCGATCCCCAGAACGTCCCAGCCCGCGAGATCGGAGCGCTGATCCGCGCGTGAAGTCGCGGCGTGTCAGACCAGCGAGCCCTCCCAGATGCCGCGCTGCACCAACTCGCGCGCCACGTCGAGCGTGACCTGCTCCACCGCCCGGCAGGCCCGTGTCATGACCCGCGCCGGGTTGGACACCAGGTAGACCGGCCGCATCATCGTGGGCGCGACGATGGGAGCGCGCAGCAATTCGCCGCGCTGGACGAAATCCTGCGCCGCGACCGGGGCGAAGATCGTGTAGCCCGAGCCGCGTGCGACCAGTTCCTTGATCTGCGTCATCGCGTCCATCTCGACCACCACGTTGAGCTTGATCCCGGCCTTGCTGCAGTAACCCTCGATGGTGTTGCGCAGACCGTTCGAGGGCAGGATCATGTCGAGCGGTTGCAGCTCGGCAAGGGGCACGGGGGTGCCTGGCGGCGTGTCCAACGGCCAGGCGTCGGGCGCGGAGTAGAAGAACAACTCCTCGTCCATGACATGGGTCGCGCGCAGGTGGCCGGCATCGGTGAGGTCGTACAGAAATCCGATGTCGACGGTGCCGTCCTCGATCCAGGTCTTGAGGTAGCCGCTCATCGCCTCCACCGCGCGCAGCCGGACCTCGGGCAGTTCGAGCCGCACGGTTTCGGCCAGCGGCACCGACATGACCATCGAGCAGGAGGGAGGCATGCCGAAGCCGACCCTGCCCCGCACCACGCCGCCCAGCTCGCGCATGTCGGCGATGCAGCGGTCGAGGCTGTCGCAGATCCGCCGCGCGTGCTCGACGAAGACATGCCCCTCCTGGGTCAGCAGGGTGCCCCGCGGCGAGCGGTCCATCAGCTTGACGCCGAGCTCCTCTTCCATGCGCTGGATGTGCTGCGAGAGCGAGGGCTGCGCGACGCCGATGTTCTGCGCCGCCGCCGAGATCGACGGCGCATCGGCGATGGCAAGGAAGTAGCGCAGCTGGCGAATGTCGATCATCCGTCGAACTCGATCACCTGGCGGATCGCCGTGCCCTGATCGAGCTGGTCCATCGCGCGGTTGATGTCGTGCAGCTTGAGCCGGTGGGTCAGCATCTTCTCGACCGGCAGCTTGCCCTGCGCGTGCAGCGAGAACATCCGCGGCAGGTCGCGCTGGGGCACGCAGGATCCGATGTAGCTGCCCTTCAGCGTCCGCTCCTCGGCGACAAGTTGCAGCGCGTTGAGCGCCATCCGCGCGTCCGGATGCGGCAGTCCGGCGGTGACGGTGGTGCCGCCCCGGCAGGTGCAGCCCCAGGCGGTCTCAAGCGCCCTGGTCGATCCGGCAAGCTCGAGCGCCACGTCGACACCGCCGCCGGTCGCGTCGCGCACCGCCTCGATCGTATGCGCATCCGCCTTCACCACGCGTGTCGCTCCCATCTCCAGCGCGGTCTGCATCTTGCTCTCGAACGGGTCGATGGCGATGACCTCGCCCGCGCCTGCCGCCACTGCCCCGAGCACCGCCGAGAGGCCGACCCCGCCGAGGCCAAAAACCGCGACCTTCGCGCCGGGTGTCACCCGCGCCGTGTTGAACACCGCGCCCGCGCCGGTGAGCATGGCACAGGAGAACAGCGCCGAGATGTGCGGCGCCAGATCCACCTCGACCTTGACCAGCGATTGCCGGGCAAGGACAGCATGGCTGGCAAAGGCAGACACCCCGACGTGATGGTTCACCGCGGCGCCTTCCATCGACAGGCGGCGGTGCCCGGTCATCAGCTCGCCCACCGCGTGGTGCTTCGCGGCACGGGTGCAAAGCGCCGGACGTCCCTCGGCGCAAGGCAGGCAGCTGCCGCAGCCCGGCGCGAAGATGCAGACCACGTGGTCTCCGGGGGCAAGATCGTCGATGCCCGCGCCGACCTCCTCGACATAGCCCGAGGCCTCGTGCCCGAGCACCATCGGCACCGGGCGCGGCCGGGTACCATTGATCACCGACAGGTCTGAATGGCACACGCCGGCGGCGGCGACACGGATCCGGACCTCGCCCGGCCCGGGGGCGGCAAGGTCGAGCTCGCGCACCTCCAATGCCTTCGCAGCGTCGAAATCGCGTTCAACTCCCCCGTGCAGGAGCACGGCAGCCTCGATCTTCATCCTTGTTTCCTCCCAAAAGCCAGAGCGGCACCTTCCGACGCTCAGGCTAAGGCTTCGGGCGCGCGCCGGAATACCTTTCCCTTGGGGCATAGCATAAACCTATGACCGGAAGTGCGCCAAGGTATTGGCGGCGGTTCGCCTTCTGACCCTAGGCTTTCTCACATCTCAAGCTCTGGGAGGAAGCTATGGGTACTCAATCAAAAGTTGTGCGCGCCGTCCGCGGTGGCGCAGTGAGCGGCGCGCTTGGCCTGATCGCGGCGGGGCTGCTTCTGGCGGTGTCGGGGGAGCGCGTGGCGGCGCAGGACTGGGTGCAGAGCCCGTGGGGCGCCGATGACGAACTTGGTGCAGCCAACCTGATGACGCCCGAGCGGGTGAAGCTGGCCGCCGAGCTGGTGACCGAGGGCAAGGTCTATAGCCTTGGCATGATCGTCGGGCCCGACACGCCCGCCTTTCCGCCGCGCAGCCTGTCACTGACCGTGCTGCAACCGGGACAGAACGGCAATTCCGGGCTCGGCAACAACAATTTCACCTACAACGACGACATCTTCATGGGCTGGCTCGGCATCGGGCCTCAGATCGACGGGCTCGGCCACGCCGGGGTCGATCATGTCTACTACGGCGGCCGGACCTATGGCGATTTCGCCCCGGCGTCGGGGCTGACCGAACTGGGGCTGGAAAAACTGCCGGGTCTCGTGGGGCGCGGTGTGCTGCTCGACATGGCGGCCTACTACGGCACCGAAATGGTCGAGGAAGGCACCGCCTACACCAAGGAGGACATCCAGGCCGCCGCCGAGGCGCAGGGCGTTGAGCTGCGCGAGGGCGACGTGGTGCTGTTCAACTCGAACTGGATGGACCTTCTCGACGGCGACGCGCCCGATCCGCAGCGCTTCGGTGCCAAGGAGCCCGGTGTCGGCGTGAGCGGGGCGGAATACCTTGCAGAGATCGGCGTCATGGCCGTGGGCGCGGACACCTGGGGCATGGAAGTGGTGCCGGCCGAGACCGAGGGAGACGCCTTCCGCGCGCATCAGATCCTGCAACCCGAACACGGCATCTACATCCTCGAGAACATGGACACCCGCGCGCTCGCCGACGACGGCGTGCACGAGTTCCTGTTCGTGCTGGGGCAGGCCCGTCTGCAGGGCGCCGTGCAGATGATCATCAACCCGATCGCGATCCGCTGATCGGGACGGACTCAGGGAGGAGACCACCAATGAAGAAGCTACTGACCACATCGGCGCTCCTGGCGGCGCTGCCGCTGACCGCCATGGCGGCGGACAAGCCCGCCGCGCTGAAAATCGGCATGACCACGTTCCTGACCGGCCCGGCCTCGGTCTTCGGAGTGCCGGCGCGCGACGCGATGGACATCTTCGTCGCCAACCTCAACGCCGAAGGCGGCATCAACGGCGTGCCGATCGAGGTGACCTACATCGACGAGGGCGCGGGTGCCGAGGCGCTGACCTCGGAATTCCGCCGCGTGGCGCAGACCGAGGGTGCCGAGGTCATGCTCGCCTCGATCTCGTCGGGCAATTGCCAGACCCTCGCGCCGCTGGCCGAGGACCTGAAGGTGCCGAACCTGATGTGGGACTGCGGTACGCAGCGCATCTTCGAGGAGCACAGCTACGACTACGTGTTCCGCCCGCAGGGCAACGCCACCTCCGAGATGCTTGCGGCGGTCGCCTACCTGCTGAAGACGCACCCGGATTTCGAGACCATCGCCGTGGTCAACCAGGACTACGCCTGGGGCCGGGACAGCTGGGACATCTTCCACACCGCGCTCGAGGCGATGAAGCCGGGCGTGAAGGTGGTGGGCGAGTTCTTCCCCAAGTTCGGTGCGCCGGACTTCTCGACCGAGATCTCGCGCCTGCAGGCGCTGCGGCCGGACGTGGTGCTCTCGACGTCCTGGGGCGGCGATCTCGACACCTTCGTGCAGCAGGCTTTCCAGCGCGGGCTGATGAACACCTCGACCTTCGTGCTGCCGCTGGCGGAAAGCTCGCTGGAACGGCTCGGCAGCAGCCTGCCCGCGGGTCACGTCGTCGGGGCGCGCGGGGATCACTACTTCCTGCACCCCGAGCGCCGCGACGATCCCGACTTCAAGGGCTTCATGGAGCAGTACAAGGAAGCCACCGGCGACATCCCCGTCTACTCGGTGTTCCACGCCAGCCAGGCCTTTGCCGCGCTGAAGACCGCCTACGAGAAGGCGATCGCCGACAACGGTGTCGACTGGCCGGATGAAGACCAGCTTCTGGCGGCGCTCGATGGGCTCGAATTCCAGGGGCTGGGACGGACGCTGCACCTGCGGGAAGACCATCAGGGCGTGGAGTCGCAGCTCATGGGCACCAGCGCGCAAACCGGCGAGTACCCCTTCGCGACGCTCGAGAACATCATGATCTTCGACGGCGAAGGGCTGCTGCCGCCGGTCGGAGAGACCTCGACCGATTGGATCAAGGGACTTGATGCGAGCTTCGTCGACGGGCTGGCGGTCGAAACCTACGACAATTGAGGCCGCGCGATCCGGCACCTGTGCCGGATCACTCATCCGACTGGGTCAGGGAGAGCGCCGCGGGCGCTCTCCGGGTCCACCCGGAACGGCCCACCAACAAGAGGCGGTCCCATGAACCTGACCATCTTCCTGCTCGCGCTCTTCGACGGCATTTCCTACGCGGCGCTGGTCTTCATCGTCGCGCTGGGGCTGACGCTGATCTTCGGCGTGATGCGTATCCTCAACGTCGCCCATGGCTCGCTCTACGCCATCGGCGCCTATGCCACGGTCTCGCTGACCGGCTTTTTCCTCGCGCTCGGCTTCGCGCCGGTCTTCGCCTTCCCGCTGATGCTGGTCTCGGCGGTGCTGGTCGGCGTGCTGCTCGGCGGGCCGATCGAATGGCTGCTGCTGCGGCGGATCTACGACAAGCCCGAGGTGTTGCAGCTGCTGGTGACCTTCGCCGTCTTCATGATCCTCGAGGACGTGCAGCGGCTGGTCTGGGGCACCCAGCCATATTTCCAGGCGAGCGCGCTCCAGGCGCTTGGCAACGTCACGATCTTCGGCGTGACCTACACGGTCTACCAGCTGATCCTGTTGCCGCTGGTCGCCATCGCGCTGCTGATCGGGCTGCGCTTCTTCCTGCGCCACACGGTGATCGGCAAGCTCATCCTGGCCACGACCGAGGACCGCGAGGCGGCGCAGTCGATCGGCATCGACGCCGACCGCGTGTTCCTCTTCACCTTTGTCGTCGGCGCGGTGCTGGCCGGGCTCGGAGGCGCGCTTGCATCGCCCACCACCTCGATTCTGCCGGGCATGGGCGCGGACATGATCGTGCTCTCCTTCGCCGTGGTCGCGACCGCCGGCCTGGGGCAGATCGGCGGAGCCGCGATCGCGGCGCTGATGATCGGCCTCGGGCGGTCCTTCGCCGTCTACGTCTGGCCCGAGGTCGCCGTTCTCGTGCCCTATCTCATCATGGTCCTGGTCCTGCTGGTCCGCCCCGAGGGGCTCTTCGGCAGCCCTGTCGCCCGCAAGATCTGAGGACGCGACATGAGCGAAATCTCCCAACACTCCACCCCGCGGCGCGCCGCGAAATCCGGCGGCATGCCCTCGCTGCGCGCGCTGCTGACGCTGCTGGCGGTGCTGCTGCTGGCCGCGGTGCCCTTCATCGCCCCGTCGATGCAGCTGCTGATCAACCTCGCGCTGGCCAAGGGCATCGCCGTGCTCGGCGTCACCGTGCTGCTGCGGGCCGGGCAAGTCTCTTTCGGCCACGCGCTGTTCTTCGGCATCTCGGCCTATGCCGGGGCCTTCCTGATGGCCTCGCTGCCGGGGGCGGACCTGATCCTCGTGCTCGTCGCCGGGGTGCTCGGCGCGGCGCTGAGCGGGCTTCTGGTCGGGCTCTTCGTGGTGCGCTACCGGGGCATCTTCTTCGGGATGCTGAACCTGGCCTTCTCGATGATCTTCTGGTCCATCCTCGAGAAGTTCTATCATGTCACCGGCGGTGCCGACGGCATTCGCCTGCCCCGCCCGACGGTGCTGGGCATGGTGCTGGAGCGGTCGGGCTTCGAGGCGGTGATCTTCTACCTGTCGATCGCGCTGATGGTGCTGCTCGGCTGGCTCACCCTGCGCTGGTTCGTCTCGCCCGTCGGGCAGATCTTCCAGAGCCTCAAGACCAACGAGACGCGGCTCGAATACCTCGGCCTTTCGCCGAAACGGGTGCTGCTCTCGGGCTACCTGCTCTCGGCCGTCCTTTGCGGTGTTGGCGGTTCGCTGATGGCGATGACCCAAGGCGTGGTGACGCCGGAATACGTCTGGTGGGTACGCTCTGCCGAAATGGTCTTCATCGCCGTTCTGGGCGGCGCGGGCTCGGTGCGCGGCGCCTTCATCGGCGCGCTGATCTACGAGATCGTGCGGGTCTATGCCTCTGCCTTCGCCGGCGACATCTGGCAGATGCTGCTCGGGGGCTTCCTGTTGGTCATCATCCTCTTCGCGCCGAAGGGAATCATGGGCATCGCCGACGGGCTCATTCACCGTGGCGGCAAGCGCCGCGCCACCACCGCGGAGGAGGCACGATGACCGCGACCAACAAGGCGGGCACCGCCAAGCCACCGCTGCTCGAAACCCGCGAGCTGATGATCAAGTTCGGCGGGGTGACAGCAGCCAACAATGTCTCGATGCAGATCGAGGCGGGGCGAAATCTTGCCATCATCGGCCCCAATGGCGCGGGCAAGACGACGTTCCTCAACATCTGCACGGGCTGGATCAAGCCGCGCTCGGGCAAGGTGTTCCTCGAGGGCGAGGACATCACCCCGCTGCCGCCGCGCAAGATCGTGCGGCGCGGCGTGGCGCGGGCCTTCCAGATCCCGCAGCTGTTCACCGAGCACACCGCGCTCGAGAACCTGCTGATCTCGGCGGCAGCGCGCGAGGGGCTGCGCAACCCGCTGCAGAACCTGCACAACATCCGCCAGCGGGACGAGATGATGCACCTGCTCGACCTCGTGCATTGCACGGATGTGGCCGACCGGGTGGTGGTCGAGCTCTCGGAAGGGCAGCGCAAGCTGATCGACATCGCCGTGGCGCTGGCGCTGAAGCCGCGGCTGCTGCTGATGGACGAGCCGACCTCGGGGGTGGCCTCGTCGCAGAAGCACGAGGTGATGGAGATCCTCGTCGGCGCGCTGGCCGAGGCCGGGGTGACCTCGGTCTTCGTCGAGCACGACATGGGCATCGTCGCCCGCCATGCCGACGAGGTGGCGGTTTGGAACGCGGGCAACGTGCAGCTGCGCGGCACGCCGCAGGAGATACTCGAACATCCCGACGTGATCCGGGACGTCATCGGCGAGGAGGTGGCCTGATGCTGGAATTTCGCAATGTGACCGCCTCGATCGGCATCATCGAGATCCTGCGCGACCTCAACTTCCGCATAGAGCCCGCCGAGACGCTGGCGCTGATCGGGCGCAACGGCGCGGGCAAGACGACGCTCTTGCGCACCGTCATGGGTTTTACCAAGGTTCGCGGCGACATCCTCTTCGACGGCAAGCCGTTGACCTCGGTGGCGCCGCCGAAGCGGCCGGGTCTGGGGATCGGTTATTCGCCCGAGGATCGGCGGCTGTTCTCGGCCTTCACCGTCGAGGAGAACATCCTTCTGCCCGCCGATGCCGCGCGGCTCGGCGCGGCAGAGACGAAGCGGCGGCTCGACAAGGTCTACGACATCCTGCCCGAACTGAAGGAGATGGCGGGCCGCCCCGCCGGCAATGTCTCGGGCGGGCAGGGCAAGATGGTCGCCCTTGCGCGGGCGCTGATGCTGGGCAAAAGGCTGGTGATGCTGGACGAGCCCTTTCAGGGCCTCGCCCCGGCGCTGGCGCTGCGCTACGCCGACGCGCTGCGCGCCCTGCGCGACAGCGATCGCAGCATCACCCTCATCATCACGGAATCCAATCCCTCGCTGCTGCGCGGCTTTGCCAGCCGGACGCTGGTCATCGAACGCGGCGAGGTCAGTGAAGGCTCGCTCGATCCGGAAAGGAAAAGCGCATGAAAGATTTCCCCGTCAGCAAGCGCAGCCTCGTGCTGCCGAAGCCGCTCAACCTCATCGGCAGTGACTTCCGCCCCGCTGCGTCGGGGGCCGAGATGGAGGTGCTCTCGCCGCTCGATGGCCTGGCCTTCACCACCATCGCCGACAGCGGCCCCGAGGACGTGGATGCGGCGGTCGCGGCCGCCCGTGCCGCTTTCGACGGCGGTGCCTGGAGCAAGCTCTCGGCGGCCGAGCGTGGCCGGCTCATGTTGAAGCTCTCTGCTCTGATCCTCGAACACGCCGAGGACCTGGCGCAGCTCGAGACCGCCGACAATGGCAAGCCCATCGTGCAGGCCCGCGCCGACATGCAAGTGACTGCGCGCTACTTCGAGTTCTATGGCGGCGCCGCGGACAAGGTGCACGGCGAGATCATCCCCTTCCAGCCCGGCTACAACGTCGAGGTGCAGCGCGAGCCGCATGGCGTGACCGGCCACATCATCCCCTGGAACTACCCGGCGCAGATGTTCGGCCGCTCGGTCGCCCCGGCGCTGGCGATGGGCAATGCCACCGTGCTCAAGCCTGCCGAGGATGCCTGCCTCACGGCGCTGCGCATCGGCGAGCTGGCGGTCGAGGCGGGCTTCCCGCCCGGCGCGCTCAACATCGTTACCGGGCGCGGCGAGATCGCCGGCAAGGCGCTCTCCGAGCATCGCGGCATCGACTTCATTTCCTTCACCGGCTCGCCCGAGGTGGGGGTGATGATCCAGACCGCGGCGGCGCGCAACTTCATCGGCTGCACGCTGGAGCTGGGGGGCAAGTCGCCGCAGATCCTGTTCGAGGATGCCGACGTTGAAGCGGCGATCCCCGTGGTGGTCAAGGCGCTGATCCAGAACGGCGGGCAGACCTGCTCGGCGGGCTCGCGGGCGCTGGTCCACCGCAGCCTCTGGGACCGGGTCGTGGCCGAGCTGAAGACCATCTTCGAAGGCATCGAGGCCAGCGCTTCGGACGAGGCGGCGGTGCTCGGCCCGTTGATCTCGGCGAAGCAGAAGCGCCGGGTCGAGGGCTATATCGCCGATGCAGACGCGCCGCTGATCGCCCGCGGTGGCATCGCTGCGGAGGCACCCGAGAGTGGCTACTACGTGGCGCCCGCCATCTTCGGGCCCTGCGCGCCCGAGGCCCGGATCGCGCAGGAGGAGGTCTTTGGCCCGGTGCTGGCGATGATCCCCTTCGACGACGAGGCCGAGGCGATCCGCATCGCCAACGGCACCGACTACGGGCTGGTCGCGGCGGTCTGGACCCGCGACGGGGCCCGGCAGCAGCGTGTCGCCAAGGCGCTGCGCTGCGGGCAGGTGTTCATCAACGGCTACGGCGCGGGCGGCGGGGTCGAGCTGCCCTTCGGCGGCATCCGCAAGTCCGGCCACGGCCGCGAGAAGGGCTTCGCGGCCCTGCTGGAGTTCTCCCACATCAAGACGGTCGTGAACAACCACGGCTGATCGGCCGGGACTGCCAGAGAGATCAAACGACTGTGCCGGCCCGTGGGGGCCGGCCCGAAAGACATGGCTAGGAGAAAGACGTGAGACTTAAGGGCAAGACAACCATGATCACCGGCGCGGCCTCGGGCTTCGGCAAGGGCATCGCCGAGGTCTACATCCGCGAGGGGGCGAAGGTCGCCGTGGTCGACCTCAACGCCGAGGGCGCGCGCGCCGTGGCCGCGGAGCTTGGCGAGAACGCCATCGCGGTCACCTGCGACGTGTCGAAGGCCGATCAGGTCGAGGCGGCGGTGGCGCAGACCGTCCAGGCCTTCGGCAGCCTCGACATCGTGGTCAACAACGCCGGCTGGACCAATCCCAACCGGCCGCTGATGGACACCGACGAAGAGACCTTCCGGCGGATCTACGACATCAACGTGCTGTCGATCTTCCACATGACCAAGACCTGCGTGCCGCTCTGGCGCAAGCAGGGCGGCGGGGTGATGCTGAACGTCGGCTCGGTGGCGGGCATCCGGCCGCGGCCCGGCCTGACGTGGTACAACTCTTCCAAAGGCGCGGTGAACATCATGACCAAGTCGCTGGCGGTCGAGCTGGCACCGGACCGGATCCGCGTCTGCGGCATCGCGCCGGTCATGGGGGTCACCGGGCTGCTCGAACAGTTCATGGGCATGCCCGACACTCCGGAGAACCGTGCAAAGTTCCTCGCGACGATCCCCATGGGCCGTTTCTCCGAGCCGCGCGACGTGGCCAATGCCGCGCTCTACCTTGGCTCGGACGAGGCCGATTTCATCACAGGGGTGATCCTCGAGGTCGACGGCGGTCGCACCGTCTGAGGCGCCAACCGAAGCCAAAGGAGACAGCCCATGCCAAGCCGCAAGATGCTTGACGCCACGCGTCAGGCGACGGGGCAGGGCGCAACGCCCGAGGCCAGCGTCGTCATCGCGAAGATCCTCGGCGTGCTTGCCGCCGAGGAGGTCCGGCGGGTGCTCGATGTCGGGTGCGGGAGGGGCGACCTTGCCGCGGCGCTGGTGCGCCGCGGCTATGCCGTCACAGGGATCGACCCGCAGGCCGAGGCGCTGGAGATCGCCCGCGGCCGCGCGCCGGGGGCCGAGTTTCTGCAGGCGGGGGCAGAGGCCATCCCCGCCCGTCCCGGCAGTTTCGGCGCGGCCATCTTCCTCAATTCCCTGCATCACCTGCCGGACGGGCTCATGGCGGCCGGGCTCGACGAGGCGTGGCGGCTGCTACGGACCTGCGGCGTATTGCTGGTGATCGAGCCCATGGCGCAGGGCAGCTTCTTCGAGGCGATGCGCCGGGTCGATGACGAGAGCGAGGTGCGCGCCCGCGCGCTCGAGGCGCTGGACCGCTTCGCTGCGGCCGCACATTGCGAAACGGTCGAGAGTGCGCGTCTTGACCGGATCAGCCGCTTCGCTTCGGTCGATGCCTTCGTGACCTATCTCTGCGCCGCCGATCCGGCGCGACGCGCGGTGATCGACGCCGATCCCGAGGCGGTGGCCCGCGACTTCCTGCGTTGGGCCGAGACCGCCGCCGGCGCGCCGCCCTACCGGCTGGTCCAGCCGCATGTGGTGCGGGTGCTGCGCAAGTTGCCCGGCTGACCTCACCCGGCGTTTGCGAGGATCGCGCGGGCGCGCAGGCGCACCGGCTCATCGACCATCGCGCCATCAACCGACACCGCGCCATCTCCCGAGGCAAGCACGCGCGCCGCCCAGTCCCTTTCGGCCGCCGTCGGAGCAAAGCCGGTGCGGATCGGCGCGACCTGTCGCGGGTGGATGCAGAGCTTGCCGGTCATCCCGAGGCTGCGGGCATGGCGGCTGTCGTCCTCGGTGAGCGTCGGGTCCGCAAACTCGGTGGTGACCCCGTCGATCGGTGCGGCGATGCCCGCGAGGCGCGAGGCGATGACCAGCTCCAGCCGCACCGGGCGCAGCGTCTCGCGCAGGTGCTCGCAGCCGATGTCGGCGCAGAAGTCGATCGAGCCGAAGGCGAGCCGCACCACATCGGCACAGGCGGCAATCTCGCGCGCCGCGGCAAGGCCGCGCGCGGTTTCGATAAGCGGCAGGATCGGGTGTCCGGTTCGCCGCGCGAGTGGTCCGATCGCTTCGGGGTCTTCGGCCTTCGGCAGCATGATCGCGGCGAAGGGCAGGGTGGCGGCAGCCTCGAGGTCGGCCTCGTGCCAGGGCGTCCCGGCAGGGTTGATCCGTAGCAGCACGGGCAGGTCGGTGAACCCGCAGGCCAGTGCCGCACGGGCCGCATCCTTGGCATCCGCCGCGACGGCATCCTCGAGATCGAGGATCACTCCGCACGCGCCTGAGCCCGCCGCCTTGGCGAAGCGTTCGGGGCGGCTCGCGGGGACAAAGAGCGGAGCGCGCAGCGTCTCGAGCGTCACCATCTCGCCGAGGCCTCCATCGCGATCGGCCCGCCGGGGCGGGCGGTCCAGAGCATCAGGCCGTCGGCCGTGTCGCGGGCGTTGAGCGAGAAATCCGCCGTGTCGAAAAGCGGCGACAGGCTGCGAAAGCGGAACTCCGATGGCACCGCGCCGCGCAGGTCAGCGGCATATTGCGCCAGCAGCGTCGCCTGCATCGGGCCGTGGACGATGAGGCCGGGGTAGCCCTCCTCTTGGGTGACATAGGGTTGATCGTAGTGAATGCGGTGGCCGTTGAAGGTGAGCGCAGAGTAGCGGAAGAGCAGCACCGGGTCGGCCCGGATCCCCTTGCTGTGCTCGCCGGGCGCCGCGGCGGCGGGTTCTGCCTTCGACCCTGCCGCGCCCAAGCCGCGATAGACGATGTCCTGCCGCTCGGTGACCGCCGGGCCATCCGCATCGGAAATCTCATGCTCGACGGTGACGAAGCAGAGCGGTCCGGTCCGGCCCTGCTTGAGCACCACGTCGCGAATCGTCGAAAGCCGCGTGACCTCGGCGCCGATGCGCAACGGCCGGTGGAAGGCAAAGGCGCCGCCCGCCCACATGCGCCGGGGCAGCGGCACCGGCGGCAGGAAGCCGCCCCGCGCCGGGTGGCCGTCCGGTCCGAGTTCATCCGCCGGCACCGCGGGCTGGGTGAGGCAGAGGTGGATCAGCAGCGGCGCCTCTGCACCCTCGTCCAGCGGCCCGCGCCGCGCGAAGGTGGCGTTGAACCGCTCCGCCAACGCCGGAGTGAGAAGTTCCGAGCGGGTCTCGGTGCGGCCGATCCAGCCACGCAGGGCCCCGATGTCGATCTGCGGATGCGTCCCGGTCCCGGTCATCGTCATTTCTCCGTCTCCAGATGTGGCTCGGGCAGGCCGGGGACCGGGCCGTAACCGCGGGTCTCTCCGGCCACGCGCGGCGCGGGCGCGGGATAGGAGACCGGGCCATTGGGCGTGTCGACCTCGATCCGCCGCAAGTGCGGATGGGCGGAGAGCCCGGCCATATCGTTTACCGATGCCATTGCGACATCCGCCCTGTCCAGCGCGGCCATGGCCTCGGCGTGGGTCATGCGGGCGAAGGCCTCGGCGACGATGCCATCGGTCTCGGGCCGGTTGGCGACCCGTGCGACATTGGTGGCAAAGCACGGGTCGCGGCCCAGTTCCGGGCGCTGCAGGAAATGTTCGCAGAGCATGCGCCATTCCCGGTCGCTCTGGATCGAGATCAGGATGAGCTGCCCGTCCCGTGTCTGAAACGCGCTGTAGGGAGAGATCGAGGGATGCGCCATGCCGACCCGCTTGGGGCTCTTGCCGCCCTCGTGGTTGAGCAGCGGAACGGTCATCCATTCGGCCATCACGTCGAACATGGAAATGCTGATCGCCGCCCCTCTGCCGGTGATGCCGCGGGCGATCAGCGCCTCGAGGATGGCGGCATGGGCGGTGGCGCCGGTGGCAACATCGACGATCGACATGCCGACGCGCGCCGGCTCCGAGGGGCCGCCCGTGATCGAGCAGAGACCGGATTCCGCCTGGATCAGCAGGTCGTAGGCCTTGCGGTCGGCCATCGGGCCACCTTCGCCGTAGCCGGTGATCGAACAGGTGATGAGCCGGGGGTAGTCGCGGGCCAGCCGCTCGGGCGTGAACCCCAGCCGGCCAAGCGCGCCGCGCTTGAGGTTCTGCACCAGCACGTCGGCATCCGCGAGCAACCGCGCCAGTTCCGCGCGTCCGCCCTCGGACCGAAGGTCGAGCGCCACCGAGGTCTTGCCGCGGTTGAGCCAGACAAAATAGCTCGACTGCCCGGCGGCGACATCGTCGTAGCCGCGGGCAAAATCGCCCTCGGGGCGTTCGATCTTGATCACCTCGGCCCCGGCGTCGGCGAGGCGCGAGGTGGCAAAGGGTGCCGCCACCGCCTGCTCGACGGCGACGACCTTGAGGCCGGTGAGGGGCAGCGTCATCAGAAGCTCCGCGGCAGGCCGAGGACATGCTCGGCGACGTAGGACAGGATGAGGTTGGTCGAGATCGGGGCGACCTGGTAGAGCCTGGTCTCGCGGAACTTGCGCTCGACGTCATATTCGCAGGCGAAGCCGAAGCCGCCGTGGAACTGGATGCAGGCGTTGGCCGCTTCCCAGCTCGCCTTGGCGGCGAGGTACTTGGCCATGTTGGCCTCGGCACCGCAGGGCTTGCCCTCGTCGAAGAGCGCGCAGGCCCTGTAGCGCATGAGGTTGGCCGCCTCGATCTCGATATAGCTTTCGGCGATGGGGAACTGCACGCCCTGGTTCTGGCCGATCGGGCGGCCGAAGACCTCGCGCTCGGTCACGTATTTCGACACCCGGTCGATGAACCAGTAGCCGTCGCCGATGCATTCCGCCGCGATCAGCGTGCGCTCGGCGTTGAGCCCGGTGAGGATATACTTGAAGCCCTTGCCCTCCTCGCCGATCAGGTTCTCCTCGGGGATCTCGAGGTTGTCGAAGAAAAGCTCGTTGGTCTCGTGGTTGACCATGTTGGGGATCGGGCGCACCTCCATGCCCGAGCCCATCGCCTCCTTGATGTCGACGAGGAAGATCGACAGCCCCTCGGATTTCTTCTTCACCTCGGACAGCGGCGTGGTGCGGGCGAGCAGGATCATCAGGTCGGAATGCTGCACCCGGCTGATCCAGACCTTCTGCCCGTTGATCACGTAGCGGTCGCCCTTCTTCACCGCGGTGGTCTTGATCTTGGTGGTGTCGGTTCCGGTGGTCGGCTCGGTCACGCCCATCGACTGCAGCCGCAGCTCGCCCGAGGCCAGCTTGGGCAGGATGCGGCGGCGCTGCTCCTCGGAGCCGTGCCGCACCAGCGTGTTCATGTTGTACATCTGGCCGTGGCAGGCGCCGGAGTTGCCGCCGGCGCGGTTGATCTCTTCCATGATCACCGAGGCCTCGGTCAACCCCAGCCCCGAGCCGCCATATTGCTCGGGGATCAGCGCGGCCATCCAGCCTGCCTTGGTCAGCGCGTCGACGAAGTCTTCCGGGTAGCCGCGGGCCTCGTCGATCTTGCGGTGGTACTCGTCGGGAAACTGGGCGCAGAGCGCGCGCACCGCGTCACGAATGTCTTGAAAGTCCTCTTCAACGTGCTGAAGCACCGCGCTCTCCTTCTGTAGATGTCTGCGCTTTGGGGGCGCCTTGGTCTGCACAGTGCCGCATCGCGGCGGACCTGCGGAAATACGGGTTTGTCATGGGGGCCATATGCTCAGTCTATGGCCCCGCAGGTTGACGTTCGGGGAGCGCTTTCAGGCCCCGGAGACGGTGGGCTCTCGGCGCCAGCGCGCCGGGCCGAGGCGGTGCACCGACTGCCCGCTGCTGTCCACCGCCACGGTTACCGGCATGTCGCGGATCTCGAACTCGCGCACCGCTTCCATGCCGAGATCCTCGAAGGCGACCATGCGTGCAGCGCGGATGGCCCGCGACACCAGCACCGCCGCACCGCCGACGGCGATGAGATAGGTTGCGCCGGCCTTGGCAATCCGGTCGATCGTATCCGCGCCGCGTTCGGCCTTGCCGATCATCGACAGCAGCCCCTGATCGAGCATCATCTGCGTGTAGCCGTCCATCCGGGTCGAGGTCGTCGGGCCGGCGGGTCCGACCACCTCAGACCCGACCGGGTCCACGGGGCCGACGTAGTAGATCACCCGGCCGCGCAACGAGAAGGGCAGCGGCTCGCCGCGCGCGAGGATCTCGCGGATCCGCCGGTGTGCGGCATCGCGCCCGGTGAGGATGTGCCCACTCAGCAGCAGCGTCTCGCCGGGCTGCCAGTCGGCCATCTCCGCCTTGGTCAGCGTGTCGACGTTCACCCGGCGCAGGGTGCCTTCCGCCGCCCCGCCATCGATCTCGGGCCAGAGCGAGAGGTCGGGTGGATCGAGGTAGACCGGCCCCTCGCCGGTAAGCGTGACCTTGGCATGGCGGTTGGCGGCGCATTGCGGCATCAGCGCCACCGGGTTGGAGGCGGCGTGGGTGGGGTAGGAAGAGACCTTCACGTCAACCACCGTGGTCAGCCCGCCAAGCCCCTGCGCGCCGATCCCCAGATCGTTGATCCGATGGTAAAGCTCGATCCGCAGCTCCTCCTCGGGGCTCGCGGGGCCGCGCTCGATCAACTCCTGCATGTCGATCTCGTCCATCAGCGCGCGCTTGGCCAGCAGCATGGCCTTCTCGGCGCTGCCGCCGACGCCGACCGAGATCACGCCGGGCGGGCACCAGCCGGCCCCGAGCCCCGCAACCGTCTCGACCACCCAGTCGGCCACCGAGGCGGCGGGGTTGAGCATGGCATAGCGCGCCTTGTTCTCCGAGCCGCCGCCCTTTGCCGCCACCATCAGGTCGAGCCGGTCGCCGAGGCAGCTTTCGACATGTGTCACGGCGGGGGTGTTGTCGCGTGTGTTGCGGCGGGCAAAGATCGGGTCCGCCACCATCGACGCGCGCAGCGGATTGCCCGCATCGAGATACGCAAGACGGACGCCCTCGTTGATGCACTCCTCGAGCGTCCGGTCGCCGGAGATCGTGGCCGATTGGCCGAGACGCGCGAACACGGTCACCATCCCCGTGTCCTGGCAGACCGGCCGGTTGCCAAGCGCCGCCATTCGCGCGCTTTGCAGGATTTGGCCAATCGCGTCCTTCGCCGCGGGGCTCTCCTCGCGGCGGTAGGCATCGGCGAGCCGCCGGATGTAGTCCGGCGCGTGATAGACGGCGATGTACTGAAGCACCGCGCGGATCGTCTCGGTGATGTCCTCGCCTCTGATCGTGTTCATCGCGACTCCCTCCCTTGCGCGCGCAAGGATGCGTGCGCGCGATGCGATTTGCGAGGGCACAAGCCAGAGCATGGGCCTATGGCGGCGTGTTGCGTCCGCTATGGGCTCTCTGGGGGGACCAGCGCCCTGCCGCCGCTGCAAGCGTCCCGGCAGATGGCGTTCCACGGGTCAGCCCCGCGCCGAGGGAGGGGGCGAACAGAAGGCGGCCCACCGGGCTCGCAGCGGCCCGTTTCCCGCGACGCCCAGTTCCCAGTGAGGGACGCCGGGCGCGACGGGCAGCTCGAGGAGCGTGTCGGCGCGGATGCCCTGCGAGATGGAGGCTGCGCGGCAGGGCCGTGACCCGGACCCGTGCCTTGCTGCCGTGCGCAGGGGATCGGGCAACCAGGTCGCCCGACCGAGGTCCTCCGCGCTCACCACGTCGCGCTGCGCGAGGGAAGAGGTCATCGAGCAGACCGGCCTCAGTCAATCCTCGACGCAGGCGTGGAAGCTCCCCCCCCTCGGGCAGCGTTTCGCGCGTCAGGCAGCACACCCTGTCCTGTTCGTCGCTTGCAAGACTTGTGTCGAGCGCGGCGCTCCGGACGAAATGCATCGCCTTTTGGTCAGGGCCCGTTGATCTGGTCGTGCAATGCAGGATTATCTTCCCCGATCATAATGGGTTGCGCTGGCGAGACAGGCCAAGAGAGTACGCCGCACTACAACCATTGGAGGCGGTGGTGGCGAGTGGCTACGAACAAGGGCCTCTTGTCGAGAATGATGGCGGGGCTGGCTGCCGAGCGCGGCGGGAAAGAGGCCGCGATGATCGCCGGGGCCTCCCCGAAGGCTCACCGAACGGCGCCCGGTCTGGCCGCTGAAATGGCGGGCGTGGCCACCTGATTGGACGGGCCAAGGGCGGCACGACCACGAAACGGCATGCCGTTCGCGACGGTCAGGGGCGTCCGCTCGACCTGTGCGTCACGGCAGGACCGATGAGCGCCCACGTCGGCGCGCGTGCCTTGCTGGATGTGGATTGGCTGCTCGAGAATCGAGGATAGGACGCCGAATGGTTCAGAGAAACGTTGAAAGACAGGACGTATACGCGCCTGCATCCCCGGACGGTAACAGCGCAGGACGCCGGTGAAACATGACAAGCGCCGGTCCAAATGAGGTGTCCCCCATTTTTCCGGACAGGATTGCGGCGCTGCCAAGCCCGGCTGTTGATCATGGCGCCGCGTAGGGGTCAGGGCGCTGATGAACCTCGACCGGTGTTCTGCGCCCAGGTGCCGAATGCGGGCGCTCGATGTTCATCGTGTTCGAGAGCCGCCAGGACCACCCGGCGCGCCCGATCCGTGATCGCCACGAGGTAGAGGACGCCTCGCCGGATGGGAATTCAGGTTCTCTCCGAAGTCATCCACGACGCGGCTTCGTCTCGGGGTCCAAGGCTCGGACGCCCCCGGGTGATCCGCGCGGCACCCGGTCAGCTCCGCAGGGAGATCTCGCGGGATCGATCCGGTGCCTGCCGCCCTGGCCGACGCGGCAACCGTGTGCCGCGTCCCGATGGGGCAGGTGTCGGACATGCGCATGGCTCCCGCGCCTCGAAGACGCCGCCACCGGGCGCGCCTTCGCGAAGCACGCCGGGGCGCCTATTGTCGCGACGAAGGCCGCGGGCGTGACAGGTCCCGCGCCGGGCAGGGTCAGCAGGTGCCTGCAAGCGTCGGACCCCTTCACCTGCCGGACCAGCTCTCTGGTCAGCGCCGCTGCCCGTGGCAGGGCTTCCGGGCGCGCCGCCGGAAGTGGCGGAACGGGGGGAGCCAAGGCGTCGTGTCCCCCGAGATCTGGGTGTCAGCGGCCCTCGCAAGGTCGGGGGCCAGCCGGACCTCGCACCCCGAGGCGGGCAAGCAGACCGCGGATCGTCTTCTCCGCGTTGCGCCGAGCGCCGATCGCGGCGTCGCGCGCTGCCAGCAAGGCCCGACGTTCCTGGGGCATGCCGCCTCTCCCTCTGGCCCGGACAACACCATGCCGACCGGCCGAGCCCGATCATCGCGCCTTGCCGGGTGATCGACCGCACCCTGTGACCCGGCTCGATCATCTCTCGCCTCTGGCCGGAAAACCCCGCTCCACCACCAACCGGCCGATTCTGGCGCGCAGCTTCTCGATCTCGCCCGCCTTCCAGGCTGCCTGCCCCTCGACCCTGCCGGAGAAGAAAGCGGACATGCCCTCGGGAGCCTGCCGCTGCCAGGTGTTGATGAGCGTCGGAAGCAGGCCTTGCTTTGCCACCAGCTCGCCACGGATGGCCCCAAGCGTTGCCGTCGCCTTGGGCTCGGCGCTGGAATTCCTTCGTTTGCCAGCCACGCTGCTCTTCCGCGTCATCGTGGGCGGCAAGCTTGGCAGAGCGTCCGAGTTCCGGGGCGCGCTTCCATCAACCGCATCACCTGATGGAGATAGGCCGGATCGGTGCGGTCCTGATGGGGATCGCAGCAGGCGATGCGCCGCCTGACCACTTGAAGCGCATCGTGCTCTCGCGCGATATGGCCGGGAATTGTCGGGCGTTCGGATCGGCTTTGCTGCAGAAGTCGTGGTCAGGACGTGATGCCCCCTTTCCCAACTTGGTTCGGGCCCCGCGGTTTGTCCCGGCGGATCCGAGGCCGTTGAACCGGTTCATGAGAGCGATACGGATGTGAATTTCCGCGGTCTGGCGGTCGGGGTCTCTCGAATAGATCCCTCGCCGAAGCGCTTGAGGACCCTCATCGTCGCCCTGATCCTTCTCCGGGCACGGTAGCGGGGCCGTCGATTCCGGCTCGTCCGGCCGAGGCGCCGCGTTGCCCGCAGAAGGGCGTTGCGCGCGAGCGCCGCCGGGCAGGCTTCGGTCCAGAGGCGTCGGTTCCCGCGGATCGCAAGCAGTCCCGCGCCTCCGCGCGCTGGGATCGCCGAGTGGCGCAGAGAGGTGTCGAAGGCACCATCGCCGGCAGCGGGGTCGATCCCCTCGTCTGCCGGGAGCTTCAGCCAGCCGCCTTTGGGCGCGCGCCAGGGCATGGTCCCGTCCCGCCAGACGAGCAGCGATCCGCGCCGCTTGCACGTCGTCACAGGTCTTCCCGGTCGTCGTGGGGCGGCGGGCAGGTCCAGGCGTCGTCACGCTGGGCCCTGACCCCACCGGGTTCACGCCGCGACTCCCGGATGCCTGGGAGTTTCGCATCAACGCGGCGACAACCCCACGCCGATGAGCAATGGTATCGATGTCATGGGCTGGGGTGTCGGCGGGCTAGAGGCCGAAAGTGCGATGTTTGGCCAACCCGCCTCGGTGGCGATCCCCGAGGTTGCCGGGGTGGGGCGCGCCGCCCGCCGGGGTGCTGGTCACCGACCGCGCGGTCATCGGCAAGATGGCACCGGAAAAGAGTGCCTCGACGCGCTTCTTGCCGACAGAGGCCGCGGTGGTCGACTACCGCGTGGAGACCGGCTGTTCCGACACGCTGACCGCAACGGTCGAACCGGTGGTCCGGGCGATGGGATTATCGTTCGAACCGGGCAATGCGCCGCGCTTGGTATGCGGGATCGGCCTCTATCTGTCGGCGCTCACGCCGCTCATCCTCGGCCCGCGCCCGTGGAATGAGCGTGCCGGACCGGGTGAAAATCTCTCCGGTGCCGGGATCGCCCTCGGCACGGGCATAGCTCGCACGGAGGCGGCTCTTCGAGGAACTGTCGGCGCTCGGTGTCGACTGCACCACTTGCGTAGGCGACCCCGGCCCGCCGCCGAGGAGATCGAGCGCGGTGCCAGAGGGCTTCCACGCTGCGCACGTCCGCAGTGCCTTTGCCAAGGCGTCCGAAAATTCCGAGTGGGCGGCGACCGACGGCGCGCGCTTCCCCCTGGACCCGCGGTCGCGCAGCTTGCGACCTCCGAAATGCGCACCCCGGTCTGAAGAGCCCCGGCTCGGACGGTACCGCACCGCGCCCCTAATGGTCATGGGTGTCGCCATGGCCCCAGACCCTATCTCGCCCGCCGGCTGGATGGACCCGGAGAGCGCCACTGGCCAATGGCGGGTGGCGCGCGGCGGCGATCGGCAGGATCGCAACGTGTATGCCACCTACCGCGGCAACCGGGACGTCATGCTGCGGGCTCATCATCAACCGGCTCGCGCGCAGCCACCTCGCCGAGGACCCGCCGCCGTTGTGGACGGTCCTTGCGGACGGGCGATGGATGCCGGTCTTGGAAGCCGTGGAGATCCTTGCCGCCGAAGGCCCTCCGGTCGTGATCCTCGCCGGCGAGCGCTACGACATGGGCTCAAGCCGGAACCGGGCTGCGCGGCGACGATCTGCCCGTCCTGCGTCGAGAGGGTCAGGGTCACTGGCGCGGGCCGGTCGTCGGCGATCATCCCGACGACTTTCGAGGAGGAAATCAGCAGCGACCGCATCAGCCCCGGTGCGGTGACGCGGAAGAACCGCCAGATCAGGTAGGTCCAAGGTATGATTGCCAGAACCACGCCCAGCGGATCGAACACGACGCCGGACCCGCTGGCGTTGCTGTCGATGGTCTCGTCGTCGCGGTCGTCAGGCCGCGCTCGATCTTGGCGTCGTCATGCTGCGCGAACTCTGCGGGGACCGCGCCGGTTGCGGGATTGATGGAGTGCATCATGATGAAGTGTCCCCTCGGCAAGGGGTGATGTCTGCGCTCCTGCGATGCCCCCCGCAGAGCGTTCGCCAGCGGTTGTGTTGATGCCGCGTGCTCGGAATGTCGCCGCAGTCTGCTGCACTGCCAGTGCGTGCCTGCGGGCGTGCGGACCAGGTGCGCCTTGAAGGGCCGTCGCCCCCCGGCGATGACCTCGCCTCAGGTCGGCCGTGGCGGCGACGCTTGCAGGTCGCGGCCGGACTGCCGGTGGGAGCGTGCGCCGCGGCGAACCACCCGCCGTGAAAACGGGTGTCTCGCAGCTTGCCGCGTGGCCCTCTCCTATCCTCTGTCTGGCCGCGTTCAGCATACGGCGGCCGAAGGTGACCCTGCGCTGCAGGCCGCCGAGACGGGGCTGCAGATAGAGCGCGATCCCGCGGCCTGCCGGGGCGACGCAGAGCTTCGGTTTTCCGGACCGTGATGAGGCGAGGCGCTACTCGACCGGGGCCGGCGCCAGGCATTTGGGTCTGATCGTCCGGCAGGCGTTCGATGCCGGCGAGACTGCGTCCTTTTTCGTACGTGCCGGCAATGACCGGCGCTGCCCTTGCCGCGAGATCAGCCCATGCCTCAAGACAGTCGGTGTCGAGGAAGGCATGAGGCTCCGCTTGGGTGCCGGAGCCGCTGGACGGGTGTTTCGTAGGTGCCCTGGCGAAGAAAACGCCGAAGCATCCAAGTGCAATCCCCGGAGGAAGGTCAGCCTCAACCCGCAATAAGACTTTCGCGGCAATCGGGCCGCCGGTTTTTTCCCGCTGCAGGCCAGTTTCGCGGTGCGTTGACGGTCTCGGGTTTGAGCACCCGCTTCGTGGGGGAAGCTCGGCGGCGGGCAATCACGGTTCTGGAAATCGCCCTCCGCGGTCTGGAGGCCGCATGCTGAGGCACGGTTGGCGGCGCGGGCCCGGATGAAAGGTCCCTGCAATCCTTGAGAGGCCGCAGGAGACGGGCGCTCGTGCCGCGCGGCTTCGTGGGTGTCACGCAGATTCGCTCTCAAGGCGAAGAACTGGCCTTGCGTGAGCTGATCTACATGGATGGCGTCAACGGTATCTCATCCCGTGCTGCCGCGACTTCACGCAGGTGAACGGTCGCAACGCAAGGCGGCGGCGGGGCGCACTGCTGCGCTCCGGACACCTCCCGCCGGAACGGTCGGCACTTGCGATAACTTGAACAACAACAACGGGATGATGTGGCGCTCTCTTGCCCATTCCGTTTCTCGGATGGGCGCCTCGGCGGGTCCTTGCAAGAGCCCAGGGCGCGCTCTGCGGCGCGGGACAGCCGCCGGCCGGCCACGCCGACGCACTCCGAGTGGCTTGACGCGAAGGCGTTCGTTGGATACTCAATTTCAAATAATGAACGTGTTCAGAATACTGAACGACCATCGGGAGGAATGGATGAGTTCAGGACGAGGATCCGAACGGGTGCTGATTTTGCTCGAGTGGCTTGCCGGCCGCACGCGAGCCGTCACCCTGGCAGAGGCGAGTGCAGCGCTCGACGCACCGAAATCCAGCGTCCTCAACTTGCTCAGGATGCTGGTCGAGATGGGATACGCCGAGCGGGAAGGGGACAGCAGCTATCGTCTGGTACGCTTGCCGGGCGAAGTTTCCGCGGGGCATGTGCAGTCCGGAACCCTGCTTCGGCGTTGCGAGCCCGCAGTCCGCAAGGCTGTGGCGGAGTCCAGGGAGAGCGGCTTCATCGCCGTCGTGGATGGCGCATATGTGCGCTACCTCTGCAAGATCCTGCCGGACCGCGAAATCCGCTACGACCGAAACATCGAAATTCCCCGCCGTACGGTGCAGGTCAGCAGCGGCATCGCAATCCTGACCGGGCTAAGTGACGCCTTGCTTGCCGACGAGGCGGCGCGTGCGGAGGCCGAGGGCCTGAGCGACGCGGCGGCGCTCGTCGCGCGCGTGCAGGAGGCCCGTGCGGCTGGCTACGCCCTGACGAAACGCGGCGTGGTCGAGGGTGCGGCAGGCGTGGCGGCTCCGATCCTTGATGCCAAGGGCAAGGTCGTCGGCGCCCTGAACATCGCGGGCCCCGCGGAGCGGCTCGCGGAAAACCTCGACGACATCATCAAGATCGTTCGCGCAGGTGCGGCGGAAGCCTCTGCCGCGCTTGGCTGGCGCGGCGCGAAACTCGGCGCCTGACCGGTGCCCCGAACACACTCAATATGGAGGAGATTGTGACAATGACGTTTCTGAGCAAGGCCGCGAGCATCGCGGCGGTTGGCTTTTCCCTGATCGGCGCTCCGGTGCTGGCAGAGGGCTTTCCCGACCGTCCGCTGGAATTCGTGGCGGGCTACGGTCCCGGCGGCGGCCATGACACCATGCTGCGCACCATGGCGCGGTTGATGGAGCAGGAAGACATCGTCGATGTACCGATCAATGTCGTGAACAAGGAAGGCGGCAGCTCCGCCGTTGCCATGGGGTATCTCAACGCGCGCAAGGGCAGCCCCTACCACCTCATGTCGATCACCTCGTCGCATATCGCGACGCCGCTGACCTCGAACATCGGCCTGAACTACGCCGATTTCACCCCCATCGCGCGCATCGGGATCGACCCCGAGTTGCTGGTGGTGAATGCCTCCAAGGGTTTCGAGAGCCTCGAGGACCTGAAGGCGGAAGGTCGGATGCTGAACGTCGGCGGCACCGCGACCGGCAGCATCGAGCACATCGTCACCATGCAGTTGGCCGAGAAGACCGGCATGGAGCTGAACTTCATCCCCTTCCAGGGCGACGGTGAGGTGGTGACCGCGCTGCTGTCGAACCAGATCGATTTCGCCATCACCAACCCCGGCCCGGTCAGCGACTACCTGTCCAGTGACAAGTTCAAGGCGCTGGCGATCAGCACCGAGGAGCGGGTCGACAGCCTGCCGGACGTGCCGACCTTCGTGGAGCAGGGCGCGGACATCAAGATCTCGCTGTTCCGGGGACTGACCGCTGCGCCCGGCATCTCGGACGAGGAGCGCGACGAGCTGATCGCGATGGTCACCAAGCTCTTCGAGACCGAAGCCTGGCAGAAGGAATACATCGAACCGAACGCCGTGGTTCCGCTGGTGGTGACCGGCCAGGACTTCGCCGACTACCTCGGCGAGACCGAGGCCGTCTACCGCGAGACGCTGGGCGAGCTTGGCATGATCAACAACTAAAGATCGGCGCGCGCTTCCCGCGGGCGGCGCGCCCCTCCGCCTCCTTCCATCACACACCTTTCCCAGCCGGAGACTGCCATGCGGGCTTCCGAATTGCTTCTCATTGCCGGAACGGCCGTTTTCGCGGCGGTCATCGGCGTGCAGAGCGCCAACTTCCAATACTTCTCGAAGCAGGGGTTCGGTCCCGGCTTTGTCCCGATGAACTTCGCGATCCTCGCAGTGCTGCTGGCGGCCTACCTCGCGGTCAAGGCGCGGCTGAAAACCGATGGCCCCTTTCTTCCGCAAGGGATCTCCGAGCGTCTCAAGGCTGCCTTCCCCGCGATCGCCACCGCCGCGCTGCTCTTCGGCGCGACCGCGCTGATGGCCTTCGGCTCGGTCCTTGCACCGCTCTACGCGGTGATGGTGGCGATCTCGCTGGCCTTTCTTGGCCATACGATCGCACGGGCGCTGGTCGTCAATGCCGTCACCCTCGCGGCGATCTACGGGATTTTCAGCCTTTGGCTGAACATCCCCGTCGTCTGAACGCAGGACCCCTGACATGGATGCAATCAACAACCTGCTGATGGGCTTCGGTGAGATCCTCACGCCCTTCAACATCGCTATCATCTTCGCCGCCGGGCTGATCGGCACCGTCGTGGGCGCGCTGCCGGGTCTCGGACCTTCGGCCGGCATCGCGCTGATGCTGCCGCTCACCTTCGGCATGCCCGAGGCCTCGGGCCTGTGCCTGCTGACCGGGGTGTACATGGGCACCATGTACGGCGGGCGGATCACCTCGATCCTGATCAACGCGCCCGGAGATGCGCCCGCGATCATCACGGCGCTCGAAGGCTATCCGATGATGCAGCAGGGCAGAGGGGCCATGGCGCTCGGCATCTCGGCCTTCTCGTCGTTCATCGGCGGCCTCTTTGGCCTGCTGGTGCTGATCTTCCTCGCGCCGGTCATCGCCTCCTATGCGATCTACCTCGGCCCGCCGGAATACTTCCTTCTCATGGCGACCGGCCTTGCGACTGTGATGCTGCTCGCCGGCGACCAGATCGCCAAGGCTTTCCTTGTCACCTGCCTTGGCGTGCTGGTCAGCACATTCGGCAGCGACTACGTCTCGGGGCAGATCCGCTTTGCCTTCGTGCCGGAGCTGATCGAGGGCATCGACTTCGTCGCGATCATCATCGGCCTCTACGGTCTCGGCGAGGTGTTCTACAACCTCGAGAAGCGGGTGAAGCTGAATCTTGGCAAGCCCGGCTTCCGGATGAAGGAATTCATCCCCGGCAAGGAAGAACTGAGCGAGGCGGCAGCGCCGACGCTGCGCGGATCCATTCTTGGCACGCTGATCGGGATCGTGCCCGGTGCGGGGGCGACGGTGGCGACCTTCCTCGACTATGCGCTCGAAAAGCGCCTGTCGAAGAAACCCGAAACCTTTGGCACCGGCAATATCGCCGGTCTCGCAGGGCCGGAGGCCACCAACAACGCGGCGGTTCCCGGCTCGCTCATTCCGCTGATCACGCTCGGCATTCCCGGCTCCGGCGGCACCGCGATCATGCTCGGCGCGCTGATCATGTTCGGCCTGCGTCCCGGTCCGCTGCTGATGACCACCTCGGGCGATATTGTCTGGGCGATGATTGCCGGCCTCGTGCTCGCGAACGTGTTCCTGCTGGCCTCGAACGTTCTTCTGATTCCGGTGTTCGTGAACCTGCTGCGCGCGGTGCAGGGCAACCTTGCCAATGTCGTGATCGCGCTTTGCGTCGTGGGCGCCTTCTCGCTCGCCTACAGCCCGTTCAACATCTGGATCATGCTGATCTTCGGTGTGCTTGGCTACCTGATGAAGAAGAACGACTACCCCACCGGGCCGTTCATCCTTGCGGTCGTCCTGGCGCCGCTGGCCGAGAATTACTTCCGCCAGTCGGTGATGCTGGGGCAAGGCAGTGCGCGCATCTTCCTCGATCGCCCGATCTCGTTGACCATCCTGATCGTCATGGCCCTGATCCTCGCGCTGTCGGTCTTCGGCCAGATCCGCGGCAAGCGCCGCGCCCGCCAAGCCGCACAGGCCGGCGAGTGATGCGGCAGGCCGACCTATCCCCAATCCCCTCCCCCGTGAACCGGGGGAGGTCCCATCCGACTTCCCAGAAACGGAGAGCATGACAATGACCGAACAGCACTGGCACACGAGGGACTTCGACGCAGAGGCGACGGGCCCCATGACCGGGGTGCGCGTTCTGGACCTGTCGCGGCTCGTGGCCGGGAACATGTGCTCGCTGCAGCTGGCCGATTTCGGAGCCGACGTTGTAAAGGTCGAACCCCAGCCCATGGGCGATCCGCTGCGCGCGTGGAAGCAGAAGGGTCAGAGCACGTTCTGGAAAACCTACGGGCGCAACAAGCGCTCGATTGCGCTCGATTTCCGTGCCGAGGGCGGGCTCGAGGTGCTGGAACGGCTCATGGCGCAGGCCGACATCATGATCGAAAGCTTTCGCCCCGGCACGATGGAGAAGATGGGCCTTGGCCCCGACGTTCTGGCGGAGCGGTTTCCGGGCCTGATCCTGCTGCGGGTCTCGGGCTTTGGCCAGACCGGACCCTATTCGCCCCGCCCCGGTTTCGGCACGCTGGTCGAGGGCATGTCCGGCTTTGCGCATCGCAATGGTGAAGCGGGCGGAGACCCGCTGCTGCCGCCGCTGGCACTCGCCGACATGATCGCCGGGCTTTACGGGGCGAACGCGCTGATGATGGCCCTGCGGTCGCGCGAGCAGACCGGTCGGGGGCAGGTCGTCGACCTCTCGCTGCTCGAAGCGATGGTCTCCGTGCTTGGGCCGGAACCGCTGGACTACCGGCTGACCGGCACACCGAAGCCGCGTGTCGGCAACGGGTCCAACACCTCCAGCCCGCGCAATGTCTACCGCAGCAAGGACGGCCATTTCATCGCGGTCTCTGCCTCGGTCCAGAACGCGGCAACGCGGATGTTCAATACCATCGGGCGTCCCGACATGAACACCGATCCGCGCTACGCCACCAACGAGGAGCGCATCAAGCGCCGCGAGGAGGTCGATGCCATCGTCGGTGGCTGGATGGGAGAGCGCAGCCGCGACGAGCTGCTGGAGATCTTCGAGCGCGACGGGATCACCGCAGCGCCGCTCTTCTCGGTTGCCGACATCGTCGAGGACCGGCATTTCATCGACCGCGAGGTCTTTGTCGAGGTCCCCGACGCCGAGCTGGCGAGCGTGCCCATGCACAGCCCCCTGCCGCGTCTCTCCGCCACACCCGGCACGCTGCGGCGCCCCGCACCCGGTTACGGGGAACACGGCCGCATGATCCTGTCGGAAGCAGGCTACAGCGACGCCGAGATCGACGGGATGGTCGCCACGGGGCTGATTGCCGCCGCCGAGGAGGAGACCGCATGAAGCTGCGCTCGCTTCTTTACGTGCCCGCGAACGCCGAACGCTTCGTTGCCAAGGCGCATGAGCGCGGTGCCGACGCCGTGATCCTCGATCTGGAGGACGCGGTCGAAGAGGGCTCGAAGGATGCCGCCCGCGCCGCGCTGGCAGCGGCGGTGCCCCATGTCGGTCAAGGCGGCGCGAAGGTCTACGTCCGGGTCAACACCGGACCGCGGATGGGCGCGGACGCCCGCGCGGCGCTTGCCGCCGGGGCTCATGGTATCATGCTGCCAAAGGCCGAGACTGCCGCATCCATCGACGCGCTGCTGGCGGAACTGGGAGCCGCGGATGACGGCACCGCCGACATTCTCGCGATCATCGAGGATGCAGCGGGTGTGCTGGACGCGCGGCAGGTGGCGGCACATCCGCGTGTCGTGGCGCTCGCCCTTGGGGCCGAGGATTTCGCGACCTCCACCGGCGGTCAGCCGATCCCCGAGGTGCTGCGCCTGCCCAAGCTGATGGTCCATTACGCCGCCAAGGCGGAGGGCAAGCTCTCGCTGGGGTTGCTGCGCTCGGTCGCGGATTTCAACGATGCCGAGGGACTGGCGGCAGCCGCCGCAGAAGCCGCGCGTTTCGGCTTCGACGGTGCGAGCTGCATCCATCCCAAGGTGGTCTCGGTGCTGAACACCGCCTTTTCGCCCTCGGAAGCGGCGCTGACCCGTGCCCGCCGCATCGTCGAGGCGGCCGAGAAAGCCGCGGCGCAGGGCACCGGTGCCTTCATGCTGGACGGTGAGTTCGTCGATCTGCCAGTGCTCAATCGCGCCAAGGCCGTGCTCGCCAAGGCAGGGGCGACCGCGTGACGGCCTGCGACAGCCACCTTCACGTCTACGACGCCCGGTTCCCCGCCGCGCGTGGCGCGACCGTCCCCATGGGGCTGACGCTGGAGGATTATCTTGCCGCGCGTGCCGCCTATGGCACGAAGCGCGCAGTGCTGGTTCAGGCCAAGGTTTTCGGCACGGACAATGCCTGCCTCGTGGATGCGCTGCACCGGCTGGACGGTGACGGGCGGGGCGTTGCGGTGGTCGATCCGGCGGTCCCCGACGCGGAGCTTGAGGCGCTTCATGCCGCCGGGGTGCGCGGGCTGCGCTTCTCGCTCTGGAACCCGTCGAACGCGGTCGCGCGCCCCGAAGACATCAGCACCCTGGCGGCGCGGGTCGCACCGCTGGGCTGGCACCTGCAATTGCACATGCACGCGGAACAGACGCTGGCGGCCGCGCAGCTGCTGGAGGATCTCGCCTGTCCGGTGGTCTTCGATCACATGGGGCGTATTCCCCAGCGGTCGGAGCCGCAGGATCACCCGGCCTTCGGGCTGATCGCGGGGCTCGCCCGCGAGGGGCGCGCCTGGGTGAAACTCTCGGGTCCGTACCTCAACCGTCGCGAGGGTCCCGAGGGGGCGTCGGACGCGCTGGCGCTTGCCCGTGCCTGGATCGCCGCCGTGCCCGACCGCCTGGTCTGGGGGTCCGACTGGCCGCACATCACGGAGCAGCCGACCCCGCCCGCGCCCGCGACCATCGCGGCCACGCTGACCGACTGGTGCGACGGCGACGCCGCTCTCATCGACCGCATCGCCCGGCAGACGCCCGCCCGGCTCTACGGTTTCGAAACCTGACATTTGACAGCACTCTGGAGGAGGACCCCATGCTGAAACTCACCCGACGCACCCTCATGGCCGCCGCGGCCGCCACCGTGGCCCTTGCCGGGACCGCGCAGGCGGCCGATTGGCCCGGCCGCAAGATCACGTTGATCGTGCCCTATTCGGCCGGCGGCTCCGCCGATCGCGTCGCCCGCAACATCGCGCCCTTCCTCGAGAAGGAGCTGGGCACCTCGATCGTCGTCGAGAACCGCCCCGGCGCATCCAGCCAGATCGGGACCTCGATGTTCCTTGCCAAGCCCGCGGATGCCAACACCCTGCTGCTGAACGCGCAGCCCTATTTCAGCGCCTCGATCGCGCTGCAAAGCGCGCCCTACAGCGTCGATGACCTTGAGGTGCTGAACGTGCACAACGTCGGCAACATCTCGATCACGGTGAAATCCGACAGCCCCTACGAGACCTTTGCCGACATGAACGATGCGATCAAGGCAAAGCCCGGCGAGGTGTCGATCGGCACCGTGCGGGGCGGGGCGTCGCACATGCTGACGCTGCTGCTGGCCGACAAGCTAGGCTGGGACGCGCGCATCGTGACCTATGACAGCGGCGCGCCGGTCCGGACCGCGATCCTCGGCGGGCAGATCGCCAGTTCCACCAATGGCGCCGTGTCGGACGCGGCGATGAAGCCCGAGGTGCGGTCGCTCGCGATCTCGACCTCGACCGGCATCTCGGCCTTCCCCGACACGCCCTATATCAACGACGTGCTGGCCGACTACGGTGTCGACGTGCCCGAGATCGGCGACGTGCGCTTCCTTGCGGTGAAGGCCGGCACCAAGGACGCCTACCCCGAGCGCTTCCAGAAACTGCTGAATGCCTATGAGGCGGTCATGGCGAACCCCGAGTATCAGGCAATCCTGCAAGAGCAGGGCGCGGCGGAAGAGACCGCCTTCCGCGGCCCGGACGAGAGCACGAAGATCGTCAAAGACATGGATGCACTGATGCAGACCTACAAGTCGGCATTCGGCGGCTGAAGACATTGCCCGCGTCCCGTCCGGGGGCGCGGGACTGACCCGGTGAGGCAGGAGGAGTTTACATGGAAAAAGCAAGACGCGGCAGCGCGCTGATCGTGCCGGTGGTGATGCTGGCATTCGCCTGCGCCTATGGCTGGAGCAATCGGCACGTTCCGACGGGCGACATGCATTTCGCGTGGCCGCTCACCCTCGGCCTTGGCCTTCTGTCATTGGTGCTGATCGGCGCGGTCCTCGTGGGGCGGCTGCCCGTCGGTCCCGCGCTGACAGCCGCGCGGCTGAAACGCCCGGTGCTGCTTTTTCTCTGCGCGCTGATCCTGCTGGGCTTTGCGGGATATGACTTCCCGCTGGCAACGGCGGCCTTCCTGATGCTGGCGATCCCGCTGATGGGTTACCGCAACTGGTTGGCGGTGATCGCGGTGGCGCTGGTGCTGCCGCTGCTGCTCTACTGGGGGTTCACCGCGCTCGGCGTGCCGCTGGCCTCTTTCTGGTTGGAGGGTTGATCTGATGGATGTTCTTCTTTCTGCCATCATCCCGCTCGCGGATGTCTGGGTGATCCTCTACATGTTGCTCGGCCTGCTGGCGGGGGTGCTCTTCGGTGCCATCCCTGGGCTGAACGCGGGCATCGGCATCGCGCTGATGTTGCCGGTAACCTATACCATGGACCCGCTGACGTCGCTCGTCTTCCTGACGTCGATCTACACCGGCGGCGTTTTCGGCGGCGCGATCACCGCGATCCTGATCAACGCGCCCGGCTCGCCCTCGGCGGTTGCCACGACACTCGACGGCTACCCGATGGCGCTGAAGGGCCAGGCGAATGAGGCCCTCGGCCTCTCGCTGGGGGCCTCGGCGACGGGCGGTCTGCTTGGGATGATCTTCCTGTGCGTGATCATCCAGCCGCTCGCCGCCTTCGCGCTGAAGTTCGGTCCGGCCGAGACCTTCCTGCTGGTGATCTTTGCGCTCACCTCGATCGCCTCGCTCTCCGAGGGGAGTTTCCTCAAGGGGATCGTGGCCGGACTCTTCGGGTTGCTGCTGGGGACCATCGGCTTCTCGGCCTCGGGTTCGATGCGCTTCACCTTCGGCCAGACCTACCTGATGGACGGGATGCCGATCATCCCCGCGCTGATCGGTTTTCTCGCGCTCTCCGAGCTCTTCTCGCGGCTCGAGGAAAAGGACGTTGCGCTGCCGCTCGCCGGGAGGCTGAACTTCGGCAAGATCGTGAAGGGCATCTTCATGGTGCCGCGCCGCGTTTGGGCCGTGCTGAGGTCTTCGGTGATCGGCATCTTCATCGGCGCGATACCCGGCGTCGGCGCCACCGTCGGCAGCCTGATCTCCTACGAAACGGCGCGCCGTTCGAGCCGCACGCCCGAGGCCTTTGGCCGCGGCGAGCCAGACGGGGTGATCGCCGCGGAATCCGCCAACAACGCCTCCGAGGGGGGCGCCATGGCGACCATGCTGGCGCTTGGCATTCCCGGCGGGGCGGCGACGGCGATCCTGATCGGCGCGCTGACCATCCAGGGTATCGTGCCCGGTCCGCGTTTGATCTACGAGCACCAGGACGTCATCTTCGGACTGTTGGCCGCCGAGATGCTGGAGCAAATCCTGCTTCTGGCGGTGGGCTTCGTGGTGGCCGCGGCCTTCCTGCGGGTGATCTACACCCCCTATGCGGTGCTGGTGCCGGTTGTGCTGGCGATGTGTTACATCGGGGCTTTCTCGGTCCGCAACGCAGGCTTCGACGCCATGCTGCTGATCGGCTGCGGCGTGCTCGGCTGGCTGATGAAGCGCGAGGGCTACCCGGTCGTCGCCGTCGTCATCGGGCTGATGCTGGGCAAGACGGCGGACGCGGAACTCATCCGGATCTTCCAACTCTACGGTGGCGACTTCACCATCTTCTTCAAGAGCCCGATCTGCCTTGTGCTGATCCTGGCGACCATGCTCAGTCTCGCGGCGCCGCTTTGGTCCGCCTATGCGAAGCGTCGCTACAGGAAGCTCAACTTGACGGATGAGACGGGGGCATGAAAAGCCCCGCCCGTGGCCGCGATCAACGCGAGGCCGTTTTCGCCGCCGCCCCAAACCTTTGGGCGGCGGCGCCAGTTCGGCGATGTGGCGCGACCTCAAGGCGTTGACTGATGCCTTGGCACCGCACGCAGCGGCGGGTCTCAAGGTCACGCTCGAAGCGCTGTGAGCGTAGCGCAGGGAGCGCGGGCGACGGCATCTCGCTGGACCGTCGCGGCGTTCCATTTCCGGTGCCCGGCGGGGCCGCAAGGCAAGGTGAGCCGCCGCCCGCTGCCGCCGCCGACCGAAAACTCAGGGCAGAGCCACGTTCTGCATCGCCGGGCGGAGCGGGATAGTCCCAGGAAACCATGCGCCAGATCCGCGCGATCGGTCGCTGTATGTTGCGGGGGATCCGCGCTGCCGCACGGTATTGTCCGACAGTCCGGCTGAACGTGGGCGCGACACTCCGTTCCGGCGGCCGTGGTCAGCCCTCAAATGGTGTAAAATGTATTGTATTCACCCTGTTGCCTCGGATCGCGCGCGCTTCCCGTCACCCGCAGGCCGGTAATGGGCACGCGGGCTGGCAAGGCGGTCAGGAAGAGGTCCAGCCTTGGAGCCCGCGAACAGTCGAGTTGCCCGCAGGGCTGCATGCACGATGAATGCCGAGGCCCCCACAACGTCAACGCGCCGCGGCGCGGGGGACCTTTGGTCTCTGAGCCATGTCCTTGATCGGGCGCGCACCTTCGATTAAATGAATGCATAATGCTTTCGTCGGGTAGCGAAGTCAGGGAGCGAGGCAAGACGAACATGAGCGATCCGAAAACCATGCTTGCAGAAGGGCGCCAGACGTTTCGTCGCAAAACGCTGCACGAGGAACTCACGGAGTCCATTCGAGAGCAGATCATCCTCGGAGACCTCGCGGCTGGCACGCGCGTGCCCGAGAAAGAACTCTGTGCCCTTTACGGTGTGTCGCGAACGCCGCTGCGTGAGGCGCTCAAGGTGCTTGCCACGGATGGTTTGATAAACCTCGAGCCAAATCGCGGTGCCTGGGTCAGCAAGATCACCTGCGCCGATATAGACGAGGTTTTCCCGATCATGGGCGCGCTGGAAGCGCTCGCCGGTGAACTTGCGTGCCGCCACATCCGCGATGAGGAAATCGGCGCGATCCGGAAGCTGCACCGTGAAATGCTGGGGCACTACGAGAAGCGGGAGATGGGACCCTACTTCGAAACCAACCAAAGGATCCACGAGGCGATCCTGGCTGCGGCCCGCAACAATACGCTGACCACGCAGTACCGCTCGCTGGCGGCACGTGTGCGTCGGGCGCGGTATGTGGCAAATATGACCATGCAGAGGTGGTCTCAGGCGACCGAAGAGCATGAGCAGATCATGACTTACCTGGAGCGGCGGGACGGGGAAAGTCTTTCCAAGATTTTGAAGAAGCACTTGGAAAACAAGCTTGAGACGGTTCGTCACTGGCTTGAAGAAAAGGAAAAGAACGCGGATATCGAATGACGGGACGGGGTTTGCGTCCGGCGAGCACTCGGCTGAAAACCCGCGCAAACGGCCCATTTTGAAACTTCTTTCAAGCACTGGCCCGCTGCCGGTTGCGTGGGCGCGAAGGAGACCGTGACCCTGACGCTGGAGATGGCAGATGATGAGCCGGACCTTCAGAAAATCGTTCAAGATCGGGGCCGTGAGGCTGGTGCGCGAACGCGGCGCCTGCATCCCCCGGATCGAGCGGCTGGTGCGGCAGAATGTCATGCCGCCCGTCCCAGGCGCCGTGGCAAGCCGAGAAACCAGGGCGAACGATCCGTTATTGCCGACAGTATTCTTGATCGAGACTTCGAGACGGAGGGCCCGAACCAGATTCAGCTACACGTGGAGGGCCATGGGCTGGCTCTATGTGGCGGTTCCGCTGGACCTGTTGCCGCAACGCGTGGTGGGCTGGTCAATGACGGCGGATCGCGGCGCCACATCGGTCAAGCGGTCTCATCCCTCTCGGGACATTGCTCCGCATGCGCGTGCCGGGCAAGGGATGAGCAATGTCGGAAACCTCTGGGATACTTCGGCGATGGAGAGCGTCTTCCCTTCGCTCAAGACCAAACGGACCGCGCGCAAGCTCTACCGCAGCCGCGATGCCGCCCGCGCCGTGCAAGCATGACCTGGTGTGCACCAGGCCGGCGGCGAGTCATATCTGCCTGTCCAACGCGAGATCCGCGACGACCTTCTTCAGCCGCGCGTTCTGCTGCTCGCGCTTCCTTTCGGACATCATCCAATCCCGCGTATTTCTTCGATTGAGCGAAGGTCGCCGTGCTGATCCCCGCCTTGCGGCAGGCGTCCCGGCAGAGGTGCCATCCTTCGCCTTCATGATGATCTACGCCTTCTGCGCATCGGTGAACGCCGGGGACGTCCTGCGTGTCCGCTTCTCTCCCGCCGGGTTGAGGCCGGAAAAATCAAATACGCAGCGGGGGCGTTTTCGAGGACCGCATCAGGGGGCTGTCCGTTTAGTGCGCTTGGTACCTCGAAGACTAAGGTGTGCCCTGAGGGTGATAGACCTCGGAACGCGGCAGATTTCGGCACTGGTCAGCTTTCGATCGGGCCGAGTTGCCCGGTCCCCCATTCCGCCCAGGAACCGTCGTAGAGCGTTGCTTCGCGCCCGATCCTGGCCAGTCCGAGCGCGAGGGTGCAGGCAGTCATGCCCGATCCGCAGGTGACGACGGTGCCGGCCGTGGGGCCGTCGCCGATTTTCTCCCGCAGCGCCGGGGCGTCAAGGAAGCGTCCGTCGGGCCCGGTGAGTTCGGTGAAGGGCAGGCTGCTCGCGCCGGGCATGTGGCCCGAGGTGAGCCCGGCACGGGGCTCGGGGTCGCGTCCGAAGAACCGGCCCGCGGGGCGCGCATCGAGGATGTGCGTGCCACCGCGGGCGACGACGTTTGCCATCTCCGCGCCGCCAAGGACGCGCGAAAGATCGGGAGACCAGCTTCGCCGCGCCACGGGCGCGGGGGCGGGCAGGGGGCCCGAGGCGGTTTCATATCCGCCTGACTGCCAAGCGGCGAGGCCGCCATTCAGCACGCGCACATCCGGCGCGCCGAAGAGGGTAAGCGTGTACCAAACCCGCGGCGCAGAAAAATGCAGGGCGCTGCGGTCATAGACGACGACCGGCCGGCTTCCGTCTATGCCGAGTTCGCCCATCGCCTCGGCGAAGCGCTCGGCGTCCGGCATCATGTGCGCAAGCGGCGCAGCGGTATCCGCAATCTCGTCGATCTCGAACAGGACCGCGCCGGGGATGCGCAGCGCCGCCACATCGCTGCGGCTGCGCTCGGGGTCGGGCGGAAGATAGTAGGTTGCATCCAGGATGACGGTTTCGCCGAGGCATTCGGCAAGCTCTGCCGGGTCGATCAGGGGGTCGGTCATTCAGATGCCTTCTGTGCAGGGGGAAGAACCTTTCCGGGGTTCATCAGGTTGTCGGGGTCGAGCGCGGCCTTGACGCGCCGCATGATGTCCAGCGCGGGTCCGTGCTCGTCCGCCATATACTTCTGCTTTCCGAGGCCGACTCCATGCTCGCCGGTGCAAGTTCCGTCATGCGACAGCGCCTCGGCCACCATGCGGGCGTTCAGGTCGGCCAGCAGGTCCCTTTCCTCGGGGGCGTCAGGATCGAGGGCGAAAACCACGTGAAAGTTGCCGTCACCGACATGGCCCATGATGGAGGCGGGCACCGGGCAGTTTGCCAGCAATGACTTGGCGTGGTCGATGCAGGCTGGCAGCGCCGAGAGCGGCACGCAAACATCCGTCGCCCATCCTCGCGCGCGGGGGCGTTGCGCGACGGTCGCGGTGTAGGCAGTGTGCCGCGCTTTCCAGAGGCGATTGCGCGCCTCTTCCTCCTTCGCCCATTGGAAACCTTCACCGCCGTTGGCGGCGGCCAGGTCCTCGAACAGCGCGACCTGCTCGCGTACACCTTCGGGCGAGCCGATGAACTCGACGAAAAGCGTGTCGGCTTCGGTGTCATCGCGCTGCGAATAGGCGTTCACCGCGCGGATGCAGCCCGCGTCGAGATACTCCATCCGCGCCGGTGTCAGCCCCATCTGGATCGCCTCGACCGCCGTCAAACTTGCCGCGGCCGCGTCGGGGAAGGTGCAGACCGCCGCCATGGTCGCTTCGGGTCTGCCGTAGAGGCGAAGGCTGATCTCGGTGATGATGCCGAGCGTTCCCTCCGAGCCGAGGTAGAGGTGCGTCAGGTCGTATCCGGCGCTCGACTTGCGGGCGCGGCGCGCGGTGCGGATGATCTCGCCTTCGGCGGTGACCAAGGTGAGGTTCAACACGTTCTCGCGCATGGTGCCGTAGTGCACCGCGTTGGTGCCCGAGGCGCGGGTCGCCGCCATGCCGCCGAGCGTGGCATTGGCCCCGGGGTCTACCGGAAAGAACAGCCCGGTGTCGCGCAAGTGCGTGTTGAGCGCTTCGCGGGTGACGCCCGCCTCGACGGTGCAGTCCATGTCATCGGGGCGTACCGCGACAATCCGGTCCATGCGGGTCATGTCGAGGCAAAGGCCGCCCCGCGGCGCCGAGGCATTGCCTTCGAGAGAAGAGCCCGCCCCATGCGCGATCACAGGCACGCGCGCGGCGCGGCAGGAGCGCACGACGGCGGCGACTTCCTCGGTGCTGACCGGGTAGGCCACGGCGTCGGGCGGCATGGCATTGTGATGAGCCTCGGTTCCCGCATGGTTGTCGCGGTCGGAGCGGCCGTCGCTATATCTGTCGCCTAGCAGCGCGGAAAGTTGCTCGGTGAGGGGTCGGGGAAGCGTCATGAGGTCGAGATTTCCTTTTCAGGCGCGGGGCGACGCCGGGCGGTGAAAGCCAGCACGGCCTGGGCGGCGAGGATCAGCACGATGATGATCAGAAGACCGCAAGAGATCGGGCGGGTCAGGAAGGTCGAGAACTGCCCGTCCGAGAGCATCATCGAGCGGCGGAAATTCTCTTCCATCAGCGGTCCCAGCACGAGGCCCAGGACAAGTGGCGCCGTGGGGAAGCGCAAAATGCGCAGCAGGAAGCCCAGAACGCCGAAGGCCAGCAGCTGGTAGACGTCGAAGATCGAGTAGCGGATCGAGTAGGTGCCGATCACGATCAGCACGACGATCGCCGGGTAGAGCAGGCGGTAGGGAATGCGCAGCATGGCGACCCAGAGCCCGATCATCGGGATGTTGAACACCAGCAGGATCAGGTTGCCGAGCCAGAAGCTGGCCACCAGACCCCAGAACATGTCGGGAGACTCGGTCAACATCTGCGGTCCGGGCGTGACGCCATGCACCATCATAGCGCCGAGCAGCAGCGCCATCACCGCGTCGCCCGGCACGCCGAGCGTGAGCGTCGGGATGAAGGCGGTCTGCGCCGCGGAGTTGTTGGCAGCCTCGGGGCCAGCCACCCCTTCAACGGCGCCCTGGCCCATTCTGTCCCGGTTGCGGCTGATGCGGTTCTCGGTGGCGTAGGAAAAGAAGGAGGCGATCGTTGAGCCGGTGCCCGGCAGCGCGCCGAAGAACGATCCGATCGCCGAGCCTCGCCAGATCGCCGGGAAACTGTCGCGCAACTCCGTGCGGGTCGGCATCATCGAGCGCAGGGTGATCTTGCTGCTCGGCACGGCGCGCTCGCCCTGTCCGATGTTGGCGAGGATCTCCGCGAGGCCGAAAAGACCCATGGCCGAGGCGACGAGGCTGACGCCATCCATCAGTTCGAAATTGCCGTAGGTGAAGCGCATGGCGCCCGAGGTAAGGTCGATGCCGACAAGGCCCAGCACCACGCCGACCACGACCATGGCAAGGCCGCGGATCGCCGAGCCTTCCGAGAGGGTGGAGGCGGCGACGAGGCCGAGCGCCATCAGCATGAAGTATTCCTGCGAGCCGAACTTCAGCGCGAGCTCCGACAGGCCGGGGGAAAAGGCTGCCATCAGCAGGATGCCGATCGAACCGCCGATGAAAGAGGCGAGCGCAGAGAGCATCAGCGCCGAGCCGGCGCGGCCCTTCTTGGTCATCTCGTAGCCGTCGAGGCAGATCACCGCCGAGGAGGCCGTGCCCGGCAGACGCAGCAGGATCGAGGCCACCGAGCCGCCGTATTGCGCGCCGTAGTAGATGCCGGCGAGCATGACGAGCGCGCTGGTCGGCGAGACGTAGTAGGTCATCGGCAGCAGCATCGAGATCGCCGCAAGCGGGCCGACGCCGGGCAGTACGCCGATGAACATGCCGATCGAGACGCCGATGAAGCAGTAGAGCAGGGTCTCGGCACTGAGCGCGACCTGGAACCCGAGAAGCAGATTGTCGATCATGAGAGCAGCCCTTTCGGCAGCATGGTGATCTGCAGGTCCAGTCCGACCACAAAGATCAGCCAGACCAGCGCAAGCACGATGACGCCCAGCAGGACCAGCTCGCCCAGTTTGCGGTGAGGCTCGGCAAGGGCAGAGAGCAGCACCACCAGCAGCACCGCGATCGCCCCGCCCAGAACCTTGAGGGCGAGCGCGAAGGCGACAATGCTGCCAAGCACCAGAACCACGGGCATGAGCGCGCCCAGAGAGACCCGCTGGTCAGGATGCCGCCAGCCTTCAACCAGCAGTACCGCTCCGAAAAAGAAGAGCAACCCGGCCAGCACCGCGGGAAAATAGCCGGGCCCCATGGCCGCGGCACTGCCGAGGCTGAGGGTCCGGACCTGTATGAGCACCACCGCGGCCGTGAGCAGGAGCATCAGGCCGCCCAATCCGCTCACGGAGCTCAGAGCCCGCAGGACGCGGCGTTGCCGCCCCTCTTGTTGGGTGTGTCGCATCGGAACCTCCCCTTTCCTTCGCGCGTGTCTTGGATGGGCTTGGGATGTCCGCGCTCGTCAGCGCCCTTCGAAGACGGGTGTCTGCTTCGCCCTGAAGGCAGCGAGGGCATTTGCAGCATCCTCGCTGTCCAGCACTTTCGCGATCCGCATCTCGCTGTCATAGAAGGTCTGGATCGCCACATCTCCGGCGGCGTCCAGCGACATCCGCTTCAGCATTGTCACCACCAGAGGAGCATTGGCCGCGAGCTGCCGGGCCATGGCGCGGGCTTCCGTGACATGCATCCCCTCGGCAACGACCCGGTTCGCCATGCCGGTCTCATAGGCGCGTTGTGCAGAAATGGGGTTGCCCAGAAGCATCATCTCCATGACCACGCGCAGCGGGCCGCGGCGCACGGCGGCGGTGATTGCCCCCTTGGCAACGCCAAGCTTGGCCTCGGGGTAGATCAATTCGGCGGTTTCGGTCATCACGATGAAATCGCACATCAACGCCAGCGTCAGACCTGCGCCGATGGCCTTGCCGCTGATCGCGGCGATGATGGGTTTGTCGCAGCGGAGCCCGAATTCCGGAACGCCCTTCCAGAACTGGTCGGGGGGCGCGGTCAGGTCAGCCCCCGCGGAAAACACCTTGTTGTCGCTTGCCTTGAGAATGGCGGCGCGCGCGTTCCCTGCCTCGAACCGCTGGAAGCAGCTGCGCAGGGCCTCGAACATCTCTGCGGTCAGTGCATTGCGTTTCTCGGGGCGGTCGAGGGTGATCTCGGCAACGCCGTCGATCTCCTCGTAGAGGATGTGCTGGGACATGGGGTTTTCTCCTGCAGGGGTCGAATTCATGCGTCAGTCGACCGAGATGCCGCTGGCATCGCGGATCGCCGCAAAGGTCTCGAGGTCGGCGGCCACTACGGCATCGGTCGCCGCGGCGTCGCGGTACTCGGGCAGCAGGCCCATCTTGAGGGTCTGGTCCCGGTACGCCTCGGACTCGACCATGCCCTCGAGCGCGGCGCTCATCTGAGCGATGGCGTCCGGATCAGTGCCTTCGGGGGCAAAGACGCCGAACCAGCCAGAGAGCGTCAGGTCGTAGCCGAGTTCCGCGGTCGTCGGCACGTCGGGCAGGTTGGGGTGGCGTTCGGGGATCATCGCGGCGAGGATCTTGATCTTGTCCGAGCCCGCCTGCGTCAGCACGACAGGATCGATCATGAACTGGACTTCATTGGACAGGACGGCCGCCATGGCGTTGTTCGACCCCTGGTAGGGGATATGCGTCGCGTCGGTGCCGGTTTCCATCATGAAGTACTCGGCAGTGAACTGACCCATCGAGCCGACGCCCGCGGTGCCGTATTTGGTGGTTCCATTTTCCTTGAGGTAGGCAACAAGGCCGTCGAGGTCTTCAATTCCGAGGCCGGCATTCACGCCGATGAAGGTCGCGGCGTTGGCGGTGGTGGCGATGCCGTCGAAGCTCTCGACCGGGTCATATTGCACGGCCTTGTTGATCAGCGGCTGAACGACATTGGTGGCGTTGTTGCCAAAGAAGATCGTGTAGCCGTCGTTCTGGGCGGGTGCCGCTATGGTTGCGCCGACGACCCCGCCCGCGCCGGGCTTGTTCTCGACCACAACGGGCTGTCCCACGGCCGCCGAGATCGCATCGGCCGCCATGCGGGCGAGCAGGTCTGTGGTGCCGCCGGGGTTGTAGGGCACGATCATGGTGATCGGCTTGTCCGGCCAGCCATCGGCTGCGAGGGCCGCCTGTGCGGAAATGGCTGCTGCAATCGCCGCGGCGAACAATTTCGAATTCATGGTGTCTCCTCCCAAAGTGCAGCGCGCAGGCGCCGGTCCTCCTCAGAACGATTCCGAGCGTAGCAGCAAGAAATTTGTCGCTCAATAGAAAATACCGTTCCAATATTTGGAACATTGACAGCGGGGATCGGGGTCCGTTATCTGGCTGGGGAAGGTGCGGAAGCGGGGTTGCATGGACAAGACATTGATCAAGGGCCTGGCTCTGCTCGAGCACGTGGTGATGGCCGAAGCGCCGGTCAGCATCAGTGAGTTGTCGCGGGAAGTCGGATTGACGAAGAGCAACGTTCACCGAACGCTTACGTCGCTTCAGTCGGCCGGTTACCTGCTCTTCGATCCATCGACGCGCCGATACTACCCGTCCTGGAAGCTGCCGCAGATGGGCGAGGTGGCACGGGCGAAATTTCCCTTCCGCCGGGCCGTCATGCCCTTTGTCGAAGCGCTCTCGGCGGAGCTTGGCGAGAGTGCGCATTTCGCCCTGCCGTCCGGCGAAGACGTTGTGTTCATCGCCAACGCAGCGCCGCGCACCGGGGCCGCTGCCGTGATGCCCGACAACCATCGCCTGGGCTGTGACGACACGGCCTTCGGGCTTGTGCTCGCGGACCGGGACCTTCCCGCGAAGGCGGAGCGACGCGGGGCCGTCGTCGTGCTGCGGGACCACCCGGCGCGAGAGACTTTCGAGATCGCCGCGCCGGTCATCGGGGTGCAGGGCGCGGTCATCGGTGCGTTCGGCATCAGCGGCCCGAGCGTCCGCTACGACGCGGCCCGCCTCGATCATCAGGCTCGGCGCATTCTTGCGGTGCGCGATGAGGTGACACGCAATATTGCCGGGGTGACGATGCCGACCGGCCTCAGCGGAGACGCTGCATGATCAAATCGGTAGAAAAGGCCCTCCGTCTGCTCGAAATCTTGTCCGAGGCGCGCGAACCGATGCGGCTGCGAGATGTCGCGGCCGCGACGGAGATGACGCGGTCCAACGCGCTGCGCATGCTGCAGACATTGCAGGATCTGGGCTATGTCCGGCAGGCCGATGGCAGCGCGCTCTACGAGATGTCGCTCAAGGCGTTCCAGATCGGGGCCCGCAGGATCTCGCACGACGGGCTGGTGACCGCTGCCCACCCGATCGTCCAGGAGTTGGCCGACAGGGTCGAGGCAAACGTTTTGCTCAGCGTGCGCGATGGCACCTACTGCGTGGTCGTAGACCGGATCGAGAGTCGGGCATTCGTGCGCACCTTCGCCCAGCTCGGTGCGCGCGAGCCCCTCCAGGCGGTCTCGGCCGGAAAGGTGCTGCTGGCCTACGGCTCGCAAGCGGTCTTCGAAATGGTCGCGGCCAATCTGGTCCCTCTGACCCCTCGCACCATCGTGACGCGGGAGGCACTCGAGGCCGAGATGGAAAAGGTGCGCCGGCAGGGCTTTGCCACCACGGAAGGCGAACTCAAGCAGGACGCCAAGGGCATAGCGGTGCCGGTCCGGGGCCGACTGGGCGATGTCGTCGCCGCTTTGACCGCCTCTGGCCCGCTGGCCAAGATGTCGGAAAGCGAGCTGGCCGGATATGTCGTATTGCTTCGGGACCACGCCGCCCGGATCGAAGCGGCGTGGTCGGGTGGGTTTCGTCAGGCCTGAGCCGACAACAGCGTACCGCGGCCGTCGAGGGCGATGGCGCCGCTGCGGGTCACGCGAAGGGGGTTCACCTCGAAGTCAACGAGCTTGCGATCTAGGTCGGTGGCCATCCAGGACAGCCGGCTGATCGCATCGCAGGCGGCGCCTACGTCCAGGGGATCGGCGCCTCGCGCGCCGTTCAGCAATGGCCAGATCCGCAGGCTCTCGAGCATTTCGCGCGCCGTCTCGGGAGACACAGGGGCAGCGCGTTGTGCGACGTCCCGCAGCAGCTCGACATGGATGCCGCCGGCGCCGATGACCACCTGCGGCCCGAAGTCGCCATCATTGACGATCCCCGCGATCAGCTCGACCCCGCTGCCGATCATCTGCTGAACGTCAACGTGCGGTTCGGTGCCGGGTGCTGCCGCGGCGATTGCCTTGGCGATCTCGTCCCAGGCTTCGAGCAGCGCCGTCTCGTCGGCGATGCCGGGTTTGACGAGGCCAAGATCGCTCTTGTGGACCACATCCGCCACGACGCCCTTGAGCACGACCGGATAGCCGAGGGCGCGGGCTGCGGATGCGGCATCCTGCCCGCTGGCCGTGAGCTGCGCCAAGGGAACCGCGACACCGTAGCTTCCCATGAGTGCCTTGGCTTCGGGCTCGGTCAGAAAGCCATCAGGCAGGGCGTCGGGCAGGGCCGGGCCGGCGAGGCGCGCCGGGACGCCGGGTCGCATGAGGTCAATCGCTGCACGATCATCGAGCAGCAGCTTCACCGCGCGGATCATGTCGTCGGTGCGCGTCACGAAGGGGAGCCCGGCTTCGAGCAGCGCCTGCCTCTGCTCCTCGGCGAAACGCGAGGTGTTGAGCACGAAGACCATCGGCTTCTCTGCGCGCCGGTAGACCTCGACGAGCTTGGCGAGGGTCTGCGGCATGAGTGGCTGGGGTGTCATCACGTAGACGAAGGCCGCGACGCCCGGATCACCATGCACCGCCTCGATCGCGTTGTCGAAGACGCGGAACTCAAGGCCCCCGACATGGCCACCCAGATCGAGCGGATTGTTCTGGTGCGAGCGCAGGTAGTCGGTGTCGAGCCGCTGACGCGTCGTCTCGGAATAGGTCGCGACCGGCACATTGGCCAACGCAAAGCGGTCGGCGATAATCGCGCCGCCGCCGCCCGAGGCGCAGATCGTCGCCACGCCGCCGGCACCCATTGCCGGGTTGGCAGCGAGGATGCCGGCGCAGATGATCATGCTGTCGGGATCATCTACCAGCAGCACGCCGCAATCCCTGCAGAGCGCTTCGAACGCGGAATAAGACCCCGCCAGGCTCGATGTGTGCGACTTGGCCATGTCAGATCCGGCCTCGGTCCGGCCGGCCTTCATGGCGACCAAGCGCTTGCCCGCTGCGCGCGCGGCAAGTGCGATCCTGCGGAAGCGGTCCGGGGATTTCAGCCCTTCGATATAGAGACAGACCACCTGGGTATCGTCCCGCTCGAGGAAGGCCTCGGTGAAATCGCACAGGTCGAGGTCTGCCTGATTGCCGATCGAGATCGTGCCCGAGAGCCCGACACCATGGTCATGCGCCTGAACGAAGAGAGCGCCCATCAGCGCGCCGGACTGGCTGACAAAGGCGACATTGCCCCGACGCATGGGCTGGGCGTATCGCAGGGTCGGCGTCGAGGACAGCGCGACATTGGCACCGGGGACGATCATGCCCATGCAGTTCGGCCCCACGAGGCGCATCTTGTAGCGGCGCGCGATCTCGACGATGCGCGCCTCAAGCGCGGCTCCCTCTTCGCTGAACTCGCCGAGCTGCGCGGTGATCACGATGCAGGCGCCGACCCCAGCCTCGCCGCAAGCGGTGATTGTCGTCTCGAGAAGTCCCGCGGGGAGGGCGACAACGGCGATGTCGGGGGCATCGGGGAGGTCCCCCAGAGATGGGTAGCAGGCAAGCCCAGCCACGCTCTCGCGCTTGGGGTTGATCGGGTAGATGACGCCGTCATAGCCGTGTTCGATCAGGTGGTGCAGGATGCGCCCGCCAAATTTCCCATAGTCTTCGGTGGCGCCAACGAGGGCGATGGACCGGGGCGCGATGATGCGTCCCAAGCTGATGGGCTCTTTTCGGATGGTCAATGATCTCTCCTCCTCACCGTTCTAAAATATAGAACGCTGTATCCTATAAAGTAACATCCGGATTCTGGAAGGCCCTGTCAAGAAAAGAGAGGAAGTGGCGCGCGGACCGGGCCGTCTTTTGGCTGGTTGCATGACCGCACAGCCCCGATGACGGGTGACCAAGTGGGTCCTCCAGACCGGCACCGACGTCATGGAGTAGACACACAATGTTGTGAGAGGGGGCGGCCGCGCGTCTGACAAAGGCCCGGCTCCTCTCAGGCTCGAGGCCTGCCGGGTTCGCAACGGTCCAAATAGAGGAAAGGCAACTCAACGCTGCGCTCTTGGCACTGCGAAAAGGGACCGACAAGGTGCTCGCGCACGGGATCGCACAGGTTTTGCGCGCGGGTTGGTGCAGACTGTTCCGTACGTTTTGGGAGCAGTCCTTGCAGCCAAAGTCGGCAGCGCGGGCGGCAGCGCGGACCAGCAGACCTTGCGAGCAATGTCACAACGTCGCTGACGTTCGAGGCCATGTCGCTTCCCGCCATGTGAGCTGACCAACCAAAGATAGCATCTCGCGGACGGGGCGCTGTACTCCACGGCATGCCGACATGCGGTGCCTCGCCCGTGCAAAATCTTAGGAGGAGACGCACATGAGCAATATCGGTGTGGTTTACACCGGCCCTGGGGCCGTCGAAGTGCAGAAGATCGATGATCCGAAGCTTCAGGCCCCCGACGGGCGCAAGCTGGAGCATGCGGTGATCCTCAAGGTCATCTCGACCAACATTTGCGGCTCCGACCAGCACATGGTGCGCGGGCGTACGACGGCCCAGCCGGGCCTGGTTCTGGGGCACGAGATCACCGGCGAAGTGATCGAAACCGGCTCCGACGTGGAGATGCTGAAGGTCGGCGATGTTGTCTCGGTGCCGTTCAACGTGGCCTGCGGTCGCTGCCGCTGCTGCCGCGAAGGCGATACCGGCGTCTGCCTGACTGTGAACCCAGAGCGCGCGGGCGGCGCCTACGGTTACGTAGACATGGGCGGCTGGATCGGGGGCCAGGCCCGGTATGTCACTGTTCCCTATGCCGACTTCAACCTGCTCAAGTTCCCTGACCGGGACCAGGCAATGGCGAAGATCCGCGACTTGACCATGTTGTCGGACATTCTTCCAACCGGATTCCACGGCGCATTGCAGGCTGGTGTCGGTGTCGGGTCGGTCGTTTATGTCGCCGGTGCGGGCCCCGTGGGGCTGGCGGCCGCGGCGTCCGCGCGCATTCTCGGCGCCGCTGTCGTGATGATCGGCGACTTCAACAAGGAGCGGCTCGATCACGCGGCCAAGGTGGGCTTCACCCCGGTCGACCTGTCGAAAGGCGAAAACCTGCCGGAGATGATCGCCGAGATTACCGGGCTTCCCGAAGTGGACGCCGCGATCGACGCCGTCGGCTTCGAGGCGCGCGGCCATTCCGGCGGAGAACAACCGGCCATCGTGCTGAACCAGATGATGGAAATCACCCGCGTTGCGGGCGGCATCGGCATCCCCGGCCTCTATGTCACCGAGGATCCGGGGGCTGTGGATGACGCAGCGCGGAGCGGCAATCTTTCGATGCGCTTCGGTCTCGGCTGGGCAAAAGCCCAGAGCTTCCACACAGGCCAGACTCCGGTGCTGAAGTACAATCGTCAACTTATGCAGGCGATCCTGCACGACCGGCTGCCGATTGCGGACATCGTCAATGCAACGATCATGCCGCTCGATCAGGCAGCAGAGGGCTACAAGAGCTTCGACAGCGGAGTGGCGAAGAAATTCGTGCTCGATCCGCACGGAATGCTCGCGTCCTGACACTGAACGGTCGATCGCAAGCCGCCAGCCCACACGGTCGGCGGCTTGCGATGCGCACGGCCGACTGCGGCCTTCGGATATTGCGCAATAAAGCGCGGCTCCCAGCATGTCGGGCGGCCCCTGCGCCTTCTCAGAGAGGCCGCTTCTCCGGACAAGAAGGTGCACATCGCCTTCGGCTTTCGGCCTTCGGCGTCCTGCGCCGCGTGGCCATGCGCAGAGCCGGGAGCATGACGTCGGCCGTGAGGCGCGACCGCATGCACCATCCGACCGGGCGCGGGGAAAACGGGTTGATGATGACAGCAAGGCAAACAACGCCCTCTTGCGTGTGTATATAGCTTCTTTGATTGATCCCCCCGCGCGCGCTCAGTTTGTCGTTCCGGCCTGCGGCCTGCGAGGTTCTTTCCGAAGTCATCCACGAAGTGGCTTCGTCTCGGCGTTTAAGGCTCGGACGTCCCCGGGTGATCTGCGCGGCACCCGGTACGCTCCGCAGGGAGATCTCGCGGGATCGATCCGGTGCCTGCCGCCCCGGCCGAGGCGGCAACCGTGTGCCGCGTCCCGATGGGGCAGGCGTGGCCTCCCGCGCCTCGAAAACGCCGCCACCGAGCGCGACGTCGCAAAGCGCGCCGGGGCATCGATTGTCGCCACGAAGGTCGCGGCCGTGACAGGTCCCGCGCCGGGCAGGGTCATCAGGCGCATGCAAGCGCCGGACCCCTTCACCTGCCGGACCAGCTCCCAGGTCAGCGCCGCCGCCCGTCGCAGGGCTTCCGGGCGCGCCGCCAGACGTGGCAGAACGAGGGGCGCCAAGGCGTCGTGTCCCCCCGAGAGCTGCGTGTCTGCGGCCCTCGCGGGGTCGAGGCTGAGCCGGACCTCGCACCCCGAGGCCGGCAAGCAGACCGCGGATCGTCTTCCCCGTGTTGCACCGAGCGCCGATCGCAGCGTCGCGCGCTGCCAGCAAGGCCCGACGTTCCTGCGCATGCCGCCTCTTGACCTCGACTCCTCGGCAAAAGCCCGCCCGCGGGAGATCGGCCAGCGTCGCAGCGTCGTCGGCATCTGTCTTGTCATGCATCTGACCAAGCACGGCGCATATCGCATCCGGAACCGTCCTCGTCTCGCAGATCCGTTTCATGACGCCTTCTGAGCGGCGCCCGCAGATCGCTGTCCGATCCTTCGAGACATCCAGTCCAACGTGGTGTCGTTCCCATTTCCACGCTCCTCTTCCATGGGTTCAGAGACCCGTCAGGGAACGCGGGGGAGCAATCACTCCGTGTGATGCCACTCGCCATGGTCCTCGGACCGATGGCGGACAAGGGCTCATCGTAGCCCTTGTCCGGCGCCTTCCCCAAGGCCTAGACGCCGCTCGGCCGACCGCGCAGACACCGGCGCATCGCCCCAACGGAGACCTGCCCGCGAGGCTCGGCCACGAACGCCGCCCTCATCGGCACCCAGGCCAATGGCGCGTCAGGGACGCCCCCTTTTCGGACTGTCACGCGCCTCCGAGACCCCCGCGCCAACTCTTTTTCGGGCCCGCCTCTGCCGAAGACGCCATCGCGAACGTCTTCTTCCAGGCGTGGAGCGACGACGCGCCAATCCCCGGACGTTCCGACGCTTCCCGGACCGGGGCGCCCGCTCGGTGATCTGCGCGGGCGCGTCCCGCTTCGAGTCATCGCTGAATTTGCTGCTCCTCATGGCCTTCGTGCCTAGAAATCACCGAAGGCGGCGGCCATGAAATACGGGGCTCTTCAAAGTGCACGGAAGCGCAGAGGGCGTTTATCCTGCAAGAGGGCGAGCAGTGAAATCCTGTCCCGGAGATCCGCCGCAGTCGAGCTCACCCTCCACAACTATTTCTGAAGCTGATCCGAGATAGCCCCCCGAAAATCCGAAGACATTTTCCAAACTGCCCTCGCCGTGACCTTGCTTTTCCTGGTCGGAGTGGCCGCCGCGCAGGACCCTTCCGGAGCCGAGGTGCTCGTGCCCGCCGAGTTAGCACCGGCTTTGCAGCGGATGGATGCCATTCGCGGTGCCCACGTGCTTGCGGAGCATGCCGATCTCGGCGCGCTGGCAATCGCCTCGACGCCGAGTTTCGATGCCGTACCGCCGGGCATCCTGGAGCTTGTGAATCCCGATGACCTGTCGCAACTGCGCAGCATCGAACTGCCGCGCCGGGCTTTCGCGCGTGGTCTCGACCGGCAGCGCGGCAAGCTCTGTGTCGGCAATGCGCGCGACGGCTGGCTCGGGCTCCTCGATGCCAAGATCGGCGCAAATCTGGAGACGATCCAATTGGGCCAGGCGACGCGGACTGGTTCGAACACAGCCCGATGATCGAGGTCGACGGGTGCAGCGGTCGAGTGTTGGTGTCGAGCCCCTCCGGCACCGGGGACCTATGGATCGTCGATCCCGAAGCCGGCAACGCGGCGGGACGTATTGAGGATGCCGGTTCTGGGCCGCCGGGCAGGCGGTTGAGCCGGACCCAGGTCGCATCTACCTGGGCGATGGCGGCAACGCTGAGATCGGCATCTTCGACGCTGCAAGCGGCGCTCGGGTTGCGGCGGTCTCGCCCGGCGGCAGCACGCAGCCGGGGACGGAGGGCTCTGACCATGTCTTCATCACCCTCGCTGGACTCCCCGCGTGGCAGGCTTCTGGCGACAGATGCAAACCCCGGCGCGCTCCAAGCGTTCGACATAACATCCGGCGAGGTGCCTGCCGCCGTGCCGATTGGGCTGGGGGCGCTCGACGTCGTCTTCTCGAGCGTGCGGGATCTGGTGTTCGCCAGCTGTCGCGATGCCAGCCGGGCGGCGTCGTCGGCACATGTGCCGACACGTGCAACAGCGCGCAAAGACAAACGTCTCTGCATGGAGTCGCTGCGGCGCTCGGCTCGCGGGGTGCGCGTTGGCCGGTGTCCGGGGCTGCCGGTTCGGGAGTGGCCGTGGCGTTGGTCGCGAAACGGAAAGGGCCGCCGCAGCCACATGATGCACGAAGCGCGCGTGGCGGCGGCGGCCCTGACTGGCCAGATGATGCGGATGGCCGGCCCGTCCGTTCTCGGCCCCAGCGGGCCGAGGCCGGCAGTTTGGTCAGTGCGTCAGCGCCAAAAGCACAAGGTAGATGACCGAGGGGCCCATCAGGCAGCCGAGCCCGGTATAGAAGGTCGCAGTCATCGCGCCGTAGGGGACCAGCCGCTTGTCGGTGGCCGCAAGGCCGCCCGCCACCCCGCTCGTCGTTCCCATGAGCCCGCCGAAGGCCATCGCCGACTTGGGATTGTTGAGCCCGATCAGCGGCGCAATGAAGGGGGTGCCGATCATCACCAGGATCGCCTTGACCAGACCCGCCGCCACCGACAGCGCGATCACCTCGGAGCTGGCCCCCAGCGCGGTTCCTGTGACCGGGCCGACGATGTAGGTTGCCGCGCCGCCGCCGATGGTCGCCATGCTGACCGCATCGGTATAGCCGAAGGCCGCCGCCACGACCGCGCCGACCGCGAAGGACAGCACCACGCCCAGGATCAGCGAGAGTGCCCCGGCCAGCCCGGCCCGGCGGATCTCGGAAAGGTCCACGCCGTAGGCGGTCGAGACGATCGCGAGATCTCGCAGCATCGCGCCGCCGAGCAGCGCAAGACCGGCAAAGAGCGGCAGTTCCGAAAGACCCTTGCTGCCGCCGGAGACGCTGCCACCGACATAGGCGAGGATGAGTCCGAGGATGATCGCCACGGCGGAGCCGTGCAGCCGCCCCTTGGTGAGCACGTCCGAGAGCCGGTACGAAACGAACATGATCGCGCCGATCACGAGGAAGGCAAAGACCAGCTGGTTCTTCGCCACGGTGTTCAGAAGCATCTCCATGCTCACGCCTCCACGGCCGAGAAGGGCGGCAGCGGCGCTTCCTGGCCGCCGATGCGCGACAGGATCGGCACCAGCGACACGCAGATCACCAGCGCGCCGACCCCGGCGATGATCGCCAGCGGACCTGCACTGACGGCGGCGACGACATTCTGGCAGGCGGCCATCGCGACCACGATGGGAATATACATCGCGCTCCAGAACAGCACGCCCTGCTCGGTCGCCTTCGGCAGGCGATCCGTCTTGCGCAGCCAGTCGGCGCCAAGGATCAGCAGGATCATGGCAAAGCCGACCCCGCCCACGTTGGATTGCACGCCGAGCGCGGCACCGAGCGCACTGCCGATCAGAAGGCCCGCCAGATGGCAGGCCGCCAGAAGGGCAACCCCATAAATGATCATGTCTTTAGTCTCCTCCGGTATGAAGCCCAGAGACGGTTCCTCCAAACCGTGTCGTTCTCCGGGCGGGATCGTTGTTCTGATGCCGCCTTGTGGCGGCGGGGGAGGGGTCGCGGAGCGACCCCAGCACCGTCAGCCGACTTTGGCCTCGGCGTAGAGATCGGCGTAGGTGCGGCGCAGCTCGGCCTTCTGGACCTTGCCCATGACGTTGCGCGGCAGCTCGTCGACGACCACCACGCGCTTGGGCTGCTTGTAGCGGGCGAGCTGACCTTCGAGCGCGCTGCGGAGGACCTCGGCGTCCAGCGTCTCGCCGGGACGGGGCACGACGATGGCGGTCACGCCCTCGCCGAAGTCCGCATGCGGCACGCCGATGACCGCGCTTTCGAGCACGCCGGGCAGCGCGTCGATCGCCTCCTCGACCTCCTTGGGGTAGACGTTGAAGCCTCCCGAGATCACCAGGTCCTTGTCGCGCCCGACGATGCGCAGGTAGCCGTCGGGGCCGATCTGCCCCAGGTCGCCGGTGATGAAGAAGCCGTCGGCGCGGAATTCCTGCGCGGTCTTCTCGGGCATGTTCCAGTAGCCCTTGAAGACGTTCGGCCCCTTGACCTCGACCGCGCCGATCTCGCCATCGGGCAGCGCTTCGCCGGTGGCGCGGTCGGTGACCCGCAGCGCCACGCCGGGCAGCGCCATGCCGACGGCGCCGGGAATGCGCGCGCCCTCATAGGGGTTGCTGGCGATCATGCAGGTCTCGGTCATGCCGTAGCGCTCGAGGATGGCGTGGCCGGTCCGCTCTTCGAAGGCACGGTGATCCTCGGCCAGCAGCGGCGCCGAGCCCGACACGAAAAGCCGCATCCCGGCGGTCGCCTCGCGGGTCAGGCGCGGCGATTTCAGAAGGCGCGTGTAGAAGGTCGGCACCCCCATCAGAACGGTCGCCTCGGGCATCAGGTCGAGCGCGACCTCGGGATCGAACTTCGTCTCGAAGAGCATCGTCGCACCGGCGCAGAGCACCATGTTGGCGGCGACGAAGAGCCCGTGGGTGTGGAAGATCGGCAGCGCGTGGATCAGCCGGTCCTCGGCGGTGAAACGCCATTCGGAGAGCAAGGCCTCGCAGTTCGACGCAAGGTTGCGATGGGTGAGGATCGCGCCCTTCGAGCGGCCGGTCGTGCCCGAGGTGTAGAGAATGGCGGCGGGCTCGTCGAGATCCGCCTCATGCGCGCCTTGCCGGGGCGCGACCGACGCGGCGCGCTCCATCAGGCTGCCGCCGCCGCTGGTGCCGAGCGTCAGGATCGCCAGTTCCGGGCCCTCGCGATGCGCATGGCCCGCAAGCGCGGCGGGGTCGCAGACAAAGAGGCGCGGCGCGGCATCCCCGATGAAATAGTCGATCTCGCCGCCGGTGTAGGCGGGGTTCAGCGGCAGGAAGATCGCGCCCACCTGCAGCACCGCGAGGTAGAGCGCGATGCTCTCGGGGCTCTTGCCGCTCTGCACCGCCACCCGGTCGCCCGGCGCGACACCGACGGCATCCAGCACCCCGGCGAGCTTTTCGACCAACTCGGCGGTGTCGGTGTAGCTCAGATCCGGCGCGTCGCGGCGCTTGAACAGCGGTTTGCTCTGCAGCACCTCGGCCACGGATACGAAGTTCTGATAGATCGTCTGCATCTTGTTGCTCCTCTTGATCTGCTGCGGCTCACTCGGCCAGGGCGGCGGCCAGCGACGGTCCATGCGCAATGGTGCCCTCGCGGACGTAGGCCTCGTGCTGGGCCTCTATGGCCCCCAGCTCGTACAGGTAGTTTATCATCAGCCCATGCGCGCGGCTCAATGCGCCCGGCGACAGGTCGGCGGGCCAGTTCACCCGCCAGGCCGAGGCGCCGTTGCCCAGGTGGAAGCGCGCGACCGGATCGACGGGGCGGTTCCTGGCGTCGCGCGCCTCGACGAAGTAGCGCGCCGCGAGCGCGGCGACCTCTGGCTTCAGTGCTGCCTCGCGCGCCGGGTCGCTGCGCCAGCTGCCGTCCTGCAGGGCCACGTCGAGCGCCTGCGCCCGATCATCTTCCTGCGCCGCCAGCCATGCGGCGAAGCCCGGCGCGGGCGAGAGGGTGACGAAGGTCTTCAGCTGCGGCAGATCGCGCGAGAGATCCGCCGCCACCTGCTTGATCAGGAAATTCCCGAAGGAGACCCCCTTCAGTCCCGGCAGGCTGTTGTTGATCGAGTAGAAGACCGCCGTGTCGGCCTCGACCGGTTCGGTCGGCACCGGCGCCTCGAGGATCGCCCCGATGGTCTCCGGCACGCCGCGGGTCAGCGCGACCTCGACGAAGATCAGCGGCTCTTCCTCGGTGGCGGGGTGGAAGAAGGCGTAGAGACGGCGGTCCTCTTGCGCGAGACGGCGGCGCAGGTCGTGCCAGCCGGCCATCGGGTGCACGCTCTCATAGGCCATGATCCGTTCGAGGATGCTGGCCGGGGTGCTCCAGTCGATATGGCGCATGGTCAGGAAGCCGCGGTTGAACCACGAGGCGAAGAGATGCGCGAAATCCGCATCCACGGGGGCGAGCGAGCGGTCCTTGCGGATCGCTTCCAGCAGGTCGGCGCGCATGTGGACGAGCGTCTTCGTCGCGCCCGGTGCAAGGTTGAGATGGCGCAGCAGCGCCTGCCGCCTCGGCTCGGTCGCGGCAAAGAGCTTGGCGACGGCGGCGGCGTCCGGGGCAGCATCCCAGGCGGCATAGGCCTTGCGGATCGGCTCGGCCTCGACCCCGTAGCTGTCGCGCAGCAGCCGGAAGAAGGCGAACTTCCCGTCCTTGTCGAGCTCGGCGTAGGCGGCCAGCGCCTGCTCCGCCACGGCGACCCGAGAAGCATCGCCGATGTGGCCCATGAGCACGGCGCAGGCGGCCTCGATCCGCTCGGACGCGGGTCGCGAGAGCGCCAGCGTGGTCGCATCTGCGCCCGCGACGGGTTTCCAGCGGTCGCGGCGGGTGATTGCCTCGACGAAATCGCTCAGGAACGAAACGCGTTGCTTTCCCATACTGAAGTCCTCCTCTCAGTCGTTATACATTTTGAAGTTGGTGTTGTATATAACAACTTGGTTTGCGTATTTTGCGGTGATGTTGTAACGACTTGCGTCAGACAGATGGGAGCCAGACGTGCAGACAGCCCAGCGAATCCGCCTCGAATTGGAGAACGAGATCGTCGATGGCCGCCTGCTGCCCGGGGCAAAGCTCGACCCCGAGGAACTGGCGACGCGCTATGGCTGTTCGCGCACCCCGGTGCGCGAGGCCCTGCAGGCGCTCGAGGCTTCGGGACTCCTGCGGGTGCAGTCGAAGCGCGGCACCTTCGTCACCGAGCTCAGTGCCGAGGAGCTTATGGAGCGTTTCGAGGTGATGGCGGAGATCGAGGCGCTCTGCGCGGCGCTCGCCTGCCGCCGCGCGCTGCCCGACAGCATCGCCCGGATCGAGCGTGCGATGCAGGGCTGCGAGGCAGCGGCGGCGCGCGGGGACCTCGATGCGTATTACGCCGAGAACACCGAGTTCCACCGCGCGATCTACGCGGCATCGGGCAACCACTTCCTGGCGGCAGAGGCGGGGCGGCTGCAGGCGATCCTGCAACCCTACCGCCGCCGCCAGCTTGGCGCGCCGGGACGCATGCAGCGTTCGTTGGACGAGCATCGCCGGATTTTCGAGGCGATCCGCAGCGGGCAGGAACCCAGCGCGCGCCAGACGATGCACGATCACGTGCTGGTGCAGGGCGAGCGCTTCCGCGATCTGCTGGCCATCCTCGGCAACCTGAAGGCATGAAGCCTTTCGGGTTGCTGGCGTCCCCAGTCGTTCACTGCGATATCTTGGGCAGCGCACCTTGGCGGCAAGTCAATTTCCGGTCGTGAAGTCTGTGCTATCCCGGCGCTTGCCGGGCCCGAGATACGCGGCAGGACAGTGATACCGGGGTGAGATCAGAGCTCGGAACCTGCGGGCAGCGGTTCCTGGTCGAACACATCGAGCACTGCGTGCGATAGGCTGCCTGCATCCAATGCATCGGCACGCGCCATGGCCGAAGGACCCCCACATTTCCTGGCCGTCTTGCCAACCAGCGGCGCAGACTGGCGCGCAAGAGCGATGCATCCAGCGGGGGATGACGCAGGTCGCGGGTGCGGGCGGATCTGCGCCGTGTTGGTGGTCGTGGCCTGTCCGCCGGCGCCGAGCCCAGCACTTCGTGACGGCGATCTCGGGAATGATCCGGCACGGGGGTGGCGTGATCCCGGCGTGGCATGCGCACGCTTGCAGCAGCGCCCTCGGGAAAGAAGCTCGACGACCGGAAGGGCGCCGGTCGTCGAGAGCGGCCGCTCCGCCTAGCGCCAGAACACCAGCCTGCGCTCGAGCAGCGAGACCACCGCGAAGAAACCCAGGCTGGCCACCGAGGCGACGAAGATCGCCGCCCAGACCTGCACGAAGTCGATGACGATGACCGCCTGGTAGATCACCCAGCCGAGCCCGCCGTAGGCGCCGAGCATCTCGGTCACGATGGCGACGATCAGGCTGCGCACGGTCGACAGGCGCATGCCCGACAGGATCAGCGGCAGGGCGGTCGGCAGGCGCAGCTTCCACAGGATCGCCGCGCGGCTCGCGCCGAAGCTGCGCATCAGGTTGACCGAGCGCTCGTCCACCCGGTCGAAGCCGGCAAGGGCCGAGACGAACATGGTGAAACTGACCGCCACGGCGACCATCACGATCTTCGAGCTGACCCCCATGCCGAACCACAGCAGGATCAACGGCGAGAAGGCCACCACGGGCACCGAGTTGACCGCCGTGGCGGCGGGCACGATCACCTTGCGCAGCGGCGGCACCAGCGTGACGGCAAGCGCGAGGCCGACGCCGATCGCGCCGCCGAGCAGGTAGCCCGCGAGCGCCTCGCCCAGCGTGTAGGCGGCGGCCTCGCCGAGCACGGCGCGGGCGGTCCAGAACCGCGCGAGGATCTCCGAGACCGCGGGCAGGATGTAGCTCGGCAGGTCGAAGAGCCGGGCCGCGAGCTCCCAGACCGCGAAAAGGGCGAGCGCGCCGAAGATGCCGCGGGCAAGCGCGTGCGGCGACGGAGACATGGGATCTTGGGTCATGCGCTTTCACCTCCCCAGAAGACGATGCGCTTCTCGGCAAGGCCGATGGCGGCGAAGAAGGCGACGCCCAGCACCGCAGAGCACAGGATGCTGGCCCAGATGGCGACCATGTTCTCGGCATACATGCCCTGCAGAAGCAGCACGCCGAGCCCGGTGGTGTCGCCGAACCATTCGCCGACCACGGCCCCGGCGAGGCCGAGCGCCGAGGCGATGCGCAGCGCGACGAAGATGTGGGGCAGGGCGGTCGGGAAGCGCAGCTTGCGCATGATCTCGCGATCCGAGGCGCCGAAGCTGCGCAGCAGCTGCACCTGTTTCTCGTCCACGGCGCGCATGCCCAGCAGGGCGTTCACCGTGACCGGAAAGAATGTCAGGTAGAAGACGATCACCGCCTTGGCGAGGATGGTGTTGCCAAACCACATGACGACCAGCGCGCCGAAGGCGATGACCGGGATCGTCTGCGAGACGATGAAGATCGGAAAGATGGTCTCGCGCAGAAAACGCAGGCGCGAGAAAGCGATGCCGATCCAGATGCCGAAGAGCGCCCCGGCCCCGAAGCCGAGCAGCGTTTCCAGCCCGGTGCGGACCATCGCGTCTCGGTAGGCGGCGGGGGTGCGCAGGATCGCCTCGAGCACCGCGCTCGGGCGGGGCAGGACGTAGGGGCGGATGTCGAAGGCGATGACCAGAAGTTCTACCGCCAGCAGCACGGCGGCCAGGACGACCACCCCCTTCAGCAGGGGCAGCACGGCGCCGAAGCGCCGTGCCACGGGCTGTGCGCCCGCCATGTTTGCCTCTGCCGTCATTCCGGCAGCCGTTCGGCCGAGGGGATCGCGTCGATGAACTGGCTGTCGAATGCCGCCTCGAGATCGATCGGCCCACCGAGCACGTCATAGTCGACGAGGATCTGATGCGCGCTGCTCACCGCATCCATGTCGATGGTGAACAAGCCCTGTTCGGCGGCGGCGCCGGCGAGCATGATCTTCTCGACCTCGTCGAGCATGAACTCCTGGTGCGGGCGCTCGAGCGTCGGTGCCTCCTTCATGATCAGGTCGATCGCCGCTTCCTTGTCGGCGAAGGCATCGAGCCAGCCCTTGACCGAGGCGCGCATGAAACCCTGCACCAGCTCGGGGTGCTCGGCGGCGAAGTCATTGCCGACGATCAGCGTGTCACGCGGGAAGGAGACGCCGAAATCTTCGGGCACGAAGCGCTTGAGGTTCTCCTCGCCGACGCGCTGCATCAGCGTGTAGTACTCGTTGTAGCGCGTCGCGGTGACCACATCGACCTGGCCATCGACGAAGGGCGTGACCGAGACCTGCTGCGGCTGGATGTTCATATCCGTGCGGTCGATGTCATTGGCTGCCAGCATGCCGAAGAGGACATAGTTCGCCCCGGTGAACCAGGTGGTGATCGATGCGTCCTTGAAGTCTGCGATCTCCTGCACCGGGCCGTCGGCCTTGGAGACGAAGACGAAGGGCGTCTCCTGATGGGAGATGCCGATACAGGTGATCGGCAGGCCCTTCTCGATGGCGGCGAACACGGAGTCCGTGCCGCCCGACAGGCCAAAGGTGTCGGCGCCGGTGGCCACGAGGTTCTCGGTCAGCAGGTTCGGCCCGCCCGGATTGATCGCGAGATCGAGGCCCTCGTCTTCGTAGTAGCCCTTCGCCTTGGCCATGTAGAAGCCGACGAACTGGGCCTGCGGCAGCCACTTGAGGCGCAGCGAGACGGACTCGAGATCGGCTGCCTGCACGGCGGGCGCGGCGAGCATCGCGGTCGAGGCGGCCAGACCGAGCGTGGAGAGGAAGGAACGTCTTTTCATCGCAGTACTCCATGTTGGGGATGGACCCGGTTGGTCCGGGCTTGGTGGCTTGGACCCCAGGATTCAGTGGGAGGCGGGGCCGAAGGTCTTCATGCTCTCTTCCTCGATCGCGTCGAGCAGTTCGCGCTTGAGGGAGATGAACTCGGGAGAGGTGACGAGGTCGGCGCCGCGCGGGCGCGGCAGGTCGACCTTGCGCGAAAGCTTGATCGCGCCGGGCCGGGCGGTCATCACCAGCACCTTGTCGCCAAGGAAGATCGCCTCGTCGACGTCATGGGTGATGAAGAGCACCGTGCGCTTGTGCTTCTGCCAGACGTCGAGCAGCCAGCGCTGCATCATGGTCCGGGTCAGCGCGTCCAGTGCGCCGAAGGGCTCGTCGAGCAGCATCAGGTCGCGCTTGAACATGAAGGTGCGCATCAGCGCGACGCGCTGGCGCATGCCGCCCGACAGCTCGTGCGGGTACTTGTCGGCAAAACCGGCAAGGCCGAATTCGGGCAGCATGCGCTGCGCCTCGGCGCGCGCCTCGGCCTTGTTCGCGCCCTCTATCTCCAGCGGCAGGATGGCGTTGTCGATCACGTTGCGCCAGGCCAGCAGCAGGTCGCGCTGCGGCATGAAGGACACCTGCCCGAGCAGCTGGCGCGCGTGCACCGACTGACCCTCGAAACGCAGCACTGACCCCGCGTCGGGCTCTTCGAGCCCGGCGACGATGTTGAACAGCGTGGACTTGCCGCAGCCCGAAGGACCGACCACCGTGACGAACTCTCCGGGCTGGACCGCGAGATCCACGCCGTTGAGCGCCTGCACCTCGCCAAAGGTCTTCGAAAGCCTGCGCAGATCGAGGATCGGCTCTTCGGCAGGGGTCATGGCGGGCTCCATCGTGCTGGGGTGGGTCATTGGCATGTTCATGTGGTCAGGGCCCTTTCGAGCATGCGGAAGAAGGCGTCGTTGTCGGCGCTCTCGATGACGCGCGCGTTCTCGCGGTACTCGGGCCAGCGCGCGCCGAGCCTGGCGGGGTGGATGGCGGAATGGCCGCGGGTGATGGTTCCCGCGGTCTCGATCCGCACCACGGCATCGCGCGCGGCGGTGATGATCGACGGGTCGATCGCGCAGGCGCAGGTCAGCGTGTCGGGATGGGTGCAGATCGCCTTGCCGTAGCGCTGCTCGGCGACCTTGCGCGGCGTGGCCGAGACCTTGCGGTAGAACTCGGTCAGCGGGGTCTCATGCGCGTCGATCCGCGCCAGCTGCGCCGCGTCGAAGACCGATGAGCCCAGCGTCAGCGTCCAGGTCGAGAGCGTGATGTCGAACCCGGCGCGGAAGACGATCGCCGCCGCCTCGGGGTCGATGTAGAAGTTGAACTCGGCGCAGGGGGTGACGTTGCCGACCGAGTTGTCGGTGCCGCCCATGATCCACAGGTGCTTGAGCGCCTTGGCGATGCGCGGCTCGCGGGTGACGGCAAGCGCGAGGTTGGTCAGCGGTGCCTGGGCGATCATCTCGATCTCTCCCGGCGCCGCCATGATCCGCTCGATCAGCGCATCCACCGCGTGCATCTTTTCGGGGCGCTGGCGGGCGCGCGGCAGGTCCGCGCCGCTCATCCCGTCCGCCCCGTGCATCTGCGCCGGCTCCCAGTCGGCCAGCAGCGGCCGCCGCGCGCCGAGATAGACCGGCACCTCGCCGGACTTGCCCGCGGCCTCGATGGTCGCGAGCGCGTTCTCGGCCTGCTGGTCGAAATCGACATTCCCGTTGCAGATCGTCACGGCCTCGAGTGTCACGCCCGGCGTCTTCATCGCCAGGAGCAGCGAGAAGGTGTCGTCACCCGCGGTATCGGTGTCGATGATGAGGCGCATCAGTAGAACTCGAACCCCATGGTGCGGGCGTGGTAGTAGAAGCCGCCGTCCTGCACGATCAGGAACTCGGCACGGCTGTCGCCGTCGTTGTGGTGGCTGTGCTTGGCGGCCGGCGGGGTCAGCAGCGTGGCCCAGGGGCTCCAGTCGCATTTCTGGTCATCGACCATCGAGTAGGCCGGGTCGCCGGCAACGGCGAGGGTCAGCGCCGCCGAGTTGTGCTTGTGTGGCGGTTGGGAGCTGTGCGGCTTCAGCGTGTTGAGCGACAGGGTGAGCGTCGGTGCGATGTTGCGGCTCGCCTCGGTCTGCGCGGCGGAGAAGATCAGCGCGTGACCCGAGGTCGTGGCATTGGCGTCGCGCTGATAGACTGTGTCCAGCTGGTGCTCGATCTCGGCGGCGGGGAAATGCACAAGCCCGGTCGCGGCCTCGGCACCGGTGATCGGCGCGGCCTTCTCGAAGGCCAGCTGCGGATCGTTCCCGACGGCCCAGAACACCGCGGTCTCGGTCGCCTCGATCCGGCTCTCCACCCCGCCCGGCAGCAGGAAGACGTCGCCCTTGCCGAGCGTCGCGGTCTCGGCGCCGACGGTCAGCGTGGCGCTGCCCTCGATCACGTACCAGATCGAAGCGGTGCAGGTCAGCGTGGTGTCGAGGCTCTCGCCCGCCAAAACGGTCGCGTAGCGCGCCAGCATCAGCGGGGTCGTGGCGGGGAAGGGGCAGCCGAGCTCGGCGGAGAGGTCGCAGAGCACCCAGCCGGTCGCATCCTTGGCCATCGCCTTCGCCGGCTCGTCGCGCAGGATCCGCGGCGGCACCGGCGGCAGCTTGATGTTGAAGGCATTGCCCGAGTTGAAGTAGCGCCCGCGGGCCTCGGCCTCGTTTTTCGGCGCGCGCGGCAGTTGCACCGGCATTTCGGCCATATCGTTGATCGTCATGAGAGATCTCCTTTGTCTCGGGTGGCGGAGGCGGCGTGCAGGCAGGTGTCGAGCAGCACCTGGGCTCCGGCCGCCACATGCGCCGGTTCGGCCCATTCCTCGGGGTGATGGCTGAGCCCGCCGCGGCAGGGGATAAAGATCATCGCCGAGGGCGCGAGCGGGGCCATATGCCGGGCGTCGTGCCCGGCGGCGGAAAGCAGTTCGGTGGCGGGCAGGCCGCGCGCGGCGGCGCTGCGGAGGATGGCGCGGCGCAGCGCGGGCGAGAAGGTGTTGGCCGGGGCGTCGACCATGGGCTGCACCTCCGCGATGCAGGGCGCCGCCGCGGCGCGCGCGGCCGCCTCGAGCGCGAGGCCGGTCCGGTCCAGCACGTCGTTCCGGGGGTGGCGCAGGTCGATGCGGAAGCGCACCGTCGCGGGCACGACAGAGGGCGCGTTCGGCAGCACCTCGACCCGGCCGATGGTGAAGCGGATGTCGGGCCCGGCCTGAAGCGCGGCCTCCTGCATGGCCAGCGCGACGCGGGCGAAGGCCTGGACGGCGTCGACCCGGCGCTCCATGGGCTCGGTCCCGGCATGGGCCTCGCGGCCCGAGAGGGTGACCTCGTAGGTTTTCTTGCCCTGGATGCCGGTGACCGCGCCGATGACCAGCGCCTCCCGTTCGAGGTGGTCGGCCTGCTCGATGTGCGGCTCGATGTAGGCGTGCAGCGGGAACCCCGGCGCGATGCGTGGCACCCCTGGGAAGGCCTCGGCAAGGCGTTCGAGCTCGGTGGCGACGCTCACCCCCGCGGCGTCGGTGACCGCGCCGATCTGCGTAAGGCGGCGATGGCCCGAGAACACCTCGGATCCCATCATCCCGGGCGCGAAGCGACCGCCCTCCTCGTTCATCCAGGCGACGAGGGTGATCGGGCGGGGCGGGACGATGCCCCTGTCATGCAGGGTCTCGAGCACTTCGAAGGCGGCCAGCACGCCGAAGACGCCGTCGAAGCGTCCGCCGGTCGGCTGGCTGTCGAGATGCGAGCCGATCAGCACCGTCGCGCCCTCGGACGCGCCGGGCAGGGTCAGGAAGAGGTTTCCCGCCGTGTCGAAACTCGGCAAGAGCCCGATGGACTCGCCCCAGCCGATCAGCCGCGCCATGGCGGCACGGTCCTCGGCGGAGAGGGCCTGGCGGTCGACGCCGCCATCGGTGCGGGCACCGATCTCGGCCATCGACATGAGCCGCGACCAGAGCCGCGCCCCGTCGATCCGGGGAAGGGGAGGCTGGGAGAGGTCCATCGGGGTCATCGTTCAGTCCGTCCGCATCACCTGGCCGGGGTCGGCCCGCGCGTCGCGGCGGCCCCAGGCCCCGGCCTCGACCATGGCGAGGAACTCGGCGAGATGGCTGTTGAACAGCCCCGGCTCCTCGAGGTTCAGCGTGTGGCCGGTCTTCGGCAGGACCAGCAGACCCGAGGCGGGCATGGTCTTCTTAAGGAAGATGCCCGGCTGCAGGCAGTGATCGTCCTCGTCCCCGACCATGATCAACGTCGGCAGGACGCAGGCCCGAAGGCCGTCCTCGAGGTCCCAGAACGACGGACGCCGCGCCTGCACGCCGCGCATGGTGTTGGCGGCCCCCACGCTGTCATGCCGGGCAAGCCGGGTGACGAACTTGAGATGCTCGCGCGGGTCCTTGTTCTCGAACTGCACGCGACTGGCGCCGCGGCCGTAGATCTCCGCAAATCCCACCGGATCGGCCTCGAACTTCTCCGCGACAGTGAGCGAGACGCCGCGGAAATACTCCTCGGTCTCCTTCTCGCAGCCATAGCCTGCCCCCGCCACGGTCAGCGACAGCGCCCGCTCGGGGTAGCTGAGCCCGAAGTGCACGGTTGCGAAGCCGCCCATCGACAGGCCGACGATATGCGCTTTCTCGATGCCGAGATGGTCGAGCACCGCCACCGCGTCATCCACCGCGATGGACTGGGAATATTTCCCGAGATCGACCGGGATGTCCGACGGCGCATAGCCCCGCGCCGCGTAGGTGATGCAGCGGTGACGCCGGGCGAAGGCGCTCATCTGCGGCTCCCAAGCGTCGTAATTGCCGCCGAACTCGTGGATGAACAGGATCGGCGTGCCGGCCTCTCCCGCGGTTTCATAGTAGAGCTTCGTTCCGTCCTTGGCGGTGGCGTACATGGGAACCTCTCAGAACAGGGCCGGCACGTCCGACAGGCCTTTTGCCGTCTCGACGTAACCCGCGAGGTGGGATGCAAGCTTCTCCGCCCAGGCCTCGGGCACCGTGGTCGAGACCTTGATGAAGCGGCTGCCGAAGGTTTCGGTGTGGTAGGCCCCCTGGCGGATCATCACCCCGTCAAGCCGCGCGGCCTCGACGATGGCTTCCGGCGTGGTGCCGCGGCCGTCGATCTCGATCACCAGGAAGTTGCCATGCGAGGGCCAGACCGGCACCGACATGCCGAGCGCCTCCGCGGCCTCCTTGATCTTGACCTTGTTGGCCATGTCGATGCGGCGCACCTCGGCCATCCACTCGGCCTTGACCTTGAGGCCAGCCATCGCGCCACGTTGCGCCACGACCGAACCGCCGAGCACCGAGGTCGAAGCGGCGGCGAATTCCGCGATCATCTCGGGGCGGGCAAGGATGCCTCCGATACGCATGCCGGCGAGGCCGAGCCACTTCGAGAAGCTAAAGGTGCAGATGCAGTTCTCTGTATCCACCGAAACCGCCGGTGTATGCCCGTCGGCGAAGTCCCGGTACGTGCAATCGTGCACCAGAAGCGCGCCGTTTTCCTTGGCGATCGCGGCGAACTCGGCGATTTCCGCGGCGGTGTAGGTGACGCCGAGCGGGTTGTTCGGGTCGACCACGTAGACGATGGCGCAACGCTCATCGATATGGGCGCGCAGCATGTCCGGCGTCAGCTTGTAGTTGGTCTCGGGCCCGTAGATCGGCGTCTGCACGATCTCGGCACCCTGCTGGGCGGCGAAGAGGCAGGGCCATTTCCAGGTCGGGTCGGTGGTGACCAGCGTGGTGCCCGGCTTGGCGCGGGCGCGGCAGACCAGCGACAGCGCGTTGACGCCGCCCTCGGTCACCAGCGCCTCGAGCCCCGGTACGCCGAAGTCCTCGACGATGGCGGCGCGCAGGTCCTCGAAGCCGAGGGGGGGCGCATAGGCGTTGAACTCGCCCTTGGTGATCGACTCGACCATGGCCGCGGTGACCGCGGGATGCGCCGGGATGTGGTTTGTGTTCTGCCCCATCCACGCCAGGTCCGGCGTGTTGAACAGGTCGTCGAAATAGCGATTGCGGACGGCGAGGCTGCTCATCAGATCACCGAGCCGCGTGCAGCGATGCCGCCGTCGATTGTAACCACCGTGCCCGAAATGTAGCCGGCCTTGGGAGAGGCGAGGAAGGCGCAGAGATCGGCCACTTCCTGCGCGGTCGCGGGGCGTTTGCCGGGGTACTTGTCGTAAAGCTCTTCCCAGCGGCTTTCATCGCCGAGCATGTCGATCGCCTTGCGCTTCATGATCTTGAGCATGCGGTCGGTGTCGACCGGGCCGGGGTTCACGCCGACGACGCGGATGCCCTCGTCGAGCGAGCGGCCGCCGAGTGCCTTGGTGAAGGACATCAACGAGGCGTTGCCGGTGGAGCCGGCGAAATAGGCCGCATCCCAGTTCTCGCCCGAGTTGCCGATGACGTTGATGATCACGCTGTCGGGCTTGCCCTTGCGCTTTTGCCAGAACAGGCGCGACAGGGTGATGTAGCCGAAAACCTTCAGCTCGAAGCCGCGGCGCAGCGCCTCGTCGGTGACGTCGGTGATCGAGCCGGCGGGGATGTCGCCGGCGTTGTTGATCAGGATGTCGTAGTCGCCCGCTGCCTCGTCGAGCGCGGTCATCGCCTCGGCCGAGCCGAGGTCGGCGGGATGGATGGTCACCGACACGTCGTACTTGGCCTCGATCTCGGCCTTGAGCGCGGCAAGGGCCTCGCCGTTGCGTGCGGCGAGATGGAGGTTGCAGCCCTCTTCGGCCAGGGTCAGGGCGCAGCTGTAGCCGATCCCCTTCGAGGCACCCGTGATCAGGGCAGTCTTGCCGGACAGGTCGAGTTTCATCTTTGTCTCCTGGTGTATGCAAATGTTGGCTATTTGCATACACAACGCTTTCATCCTGTCCATAGGTCAATTTCACCCGCTCCGAAAAATCCAGAGCAAACTGCATATTTTTATAGTTCAAAGGAAAAAGCGTCGTGAAGTGCCTCACGGGAATGCAGCCTCTCCCGCAATCCGCTCAAAAATCCGGCATTAGGCGAATTACGTCCCCAAATTGCCAGTGTGCATACCGGTTACTGCTTTACGGATACATGAACCTGAGGTTTGAGTCGCCCTGCCACCCCGGGCGGTTCCCGGAAGGAAAGGATACAGATGGCTCAGGTCAGACTCGCCGGACTCGGCAAGACGTATGAAGGCGCTCATGCCAACACCATCGACGGGCTCGATCTCGAGGTGGCGGACGGAGAGTTCCTGGTCCTCGTCGGACCCTCGGGCTGCGGCAAGTCCACCACCCTGCGGATGATCGCCGGTCTGGAGGAGCCGACCGCGGGCGAGATATGGATCGGCCCGCGCCGGGTTGATGGGCTGGAACCGCGCGAGCGCGACATCGCCATGGTGTTCCAGAACTACGCGCTCTACCCGCATATGACCGTGGCGCAGAACATGAGCTTCGGGTTGCGGCTGGCGAAGGTGCCCAAGGCCGAGATTCGGCGGCGGGTCGAAGCGGCTGCGGAAACGCTCGGGCTTTCGGGCTACCTGAACCGCCACCCCAAGGCGCTTTCGGGCGGCCAGCGCCAGCGCGTTGCCATGGGCCGCGCCATCGTGCGCGAGCCGGGCGTCTTTCTCTTCGACGAGCCCCTCTCGAACCTCGACGCGCAGCTGCGCGGCCAGATGCGCACCGAGATCCGCCGCCTGCACGACCAGCTCTCGGCGACAACCGTCTATGTCACCCACGACCAGGTCGAGGCGATGACGCTGGCCGACCGCGTCGTGGTGCTGAAGGACGGCAAGATCGAGCAGCAGGGCAGCCCGCAAGAACTCTATGACCGGCCCGCGACCCGCTTCGTCGCCGGGTTCCTCGGCTCGCCGCAGATGAACATCCTCGCGGGCCGCGTGACGCAAGGCATGCTCGACCTCGGCGCCGAGAGCCGGTTTGCCCTCGGCGCAGAACGCGCCGCGCCGCTCGAAGGGCGGCGGGTCGACGTCGGCATCCGCCCCGAGGCATTCCGGCTCGCCGCGCCCGAAACCGCGCTGATCCACGCGCGGGCCGAAATGGTCGAGCTGTTGGGCGCGACCTCGCTCGTGCATTTCACCCATGCCGGCCTGCCTTGCACCGCGCTGCTCGAGCCGACCGAGGCGCCGCGGCCGGGCCAGGAGGTGCACCTCGGGCTCCGCCCAGACCGGATTTCCCTATTCGACGCGGATTCGGGCCGCGCCGTCTGACCAACAAGAGCTACAAGGCCATCCCCATCCCCGACAGGAGAGCTTGACATGAAGCGCCTATTCCTTGCCGCCATGGCCGGCGGCGCCGCGATGAGCGCCGTCCCCGCGCTTGCGCAGGACGCGGCCTGCACCGCGGATCCGGTCACGCTGCGCATCCTGCGCACACCCGGCAACTACCCCTATCCCGCCGCCATGGAAGCCTGGCAGAAGGAACATCCCTGCGTCACCTTCGAGGTGAACGAGGTGCCCTTCGCCCAACTCGGCGACACGATCGCCGTGCAAGCCGCGTCGGACGACCCGCCCGACATCCTGGTCTACGACGGGCCCAACACCCAGTCCTATGCCAAGGCGGGGATTCTGCTGCCGGTCACCGACTACCTGCCGGAAGGCTGGGACGACGACATCCTGCCCGCGACCAAGGCCGAGCACAGCTACGAGGGCGAGGTCTACTCGCCAGGTATCGAGCAGACCACCGTCGCGATGTACTACAACAAATCGCTGACCGACGCGGCCGGCATCACCCCGCCGCAGACTCTGGACGAGGCCTGGACCTGGCCCGAGGCGCTCGAGGCCTTCAAGGCCTGCCAGCAGGGCGAGGCCGGCGCGCCGAGCGTCTGGGGCCTTGGCCCGACCCGCTTCGGCAACGGCCAGCCGGGGCTCGTCTATCAGGACCTGATCTACCAGCGCTCGAACGGCGATCCCGAGGCGGATCCCGAAAGCTCGGCCTACAAGACCTTCTGGGGCATGGCGCCGGACGGATCGACGGTCGAGGGCTATCTCGACACTCCCGAGGCGATCGAAGCGCTGACCTTCTACCGCGCGCTGTTCAACGAAGAGGGTGTCGCGCCGAAAGTCGGCATTCCCAACGCGTTCTTCGACGGCAAGGCCTGCTTCTACATCGACACCCCGGCCGCGGGCTCGGCACTGCTGAAAGAGCCGGTGATCGAGTGGGGCATCACCCCCATGCCATACTTCAAGTCCCCGGTGGTGCACACCGGATCGACCACCATCGGCGTGACCGCGCGCTCGAAGAACCCCGAGATCGCGGCGCTGTTCGCGGTCGACATGAGCTGGGGTGAGCTGGCCTACATGAACGTCAGCCAGCGCGGCAACCTGCCGACCCTGAAGTCGCTGTTCGACCGCTTCCCGGTCTATCAGGACTACCCGATGAAGGTCTTCGTCGACCAGCTCGAGAGCTGGGGCCAACCGCGTCCGCCGAGCCCCTACTTCGCCCAGTACGACCGCATCGTAACCGACGCGATCCGCTCCGTGGCCTTCGGGGGCGACCCCGAGGAGGCGATGCAGAATGCCGAGCGCGAGGTCGCTCGGGCGATGCGCCGCTGACAAGATCCTCCTTGACTGCCGGGCACCGCGACGGTGCCCGGCCCTTTCCCCGAACTCCGGAGCCGGCATGACCGCGATAGACCGACAGATGACGGCGCCCAACCTGGCCCGTCGCCCCGACCGCACCGCGCGCCAGCGCCGCGACACGCGCACGGCCTTCGCCTTTCTCGCGCCCTTCCTGCTGCTCTTGCTGGTCTTCCAGTACCTGCCGCTGGCGATGATGGCGAAGAACGCCTTCATGGACTACTCGCTGCTCAACCCCGGCGCGGCGAAGTTTGTCGGGCTGCTGAACTTCGAGGACATGCTCCATTTCGACGACGCCCGCGAGAGCCTTGCGGCAACGTTCCTTTTTGCCCTCGTCGTGGTGCTGATCGTCATCCCGCTGGGTTTCGTCCTTGCGCTCTTTCTCAATTCGAACCTGCCCGCGCGCGGCGTCGTGCGCACCATCATCATGCTGCCGGTGGTAACCTCGGCGGTCGTCGTGGCGACCATGTGGAACTTCCTGCTCGACCCGTCGAACGGGCTGATCAACGGGGTGATCTCGCTGCTCGGCCTGCCGCGCCAGCCTTTCCTGACCTCTCCGAACCAGGCGCTGATCATGATCTCGGTGATGACTGCCTGGCAGCAGGTCGGCTTTGCCGCGATCCTGTTCCTCGGCGGACTGCAGGGCGTGCCGAAGGAACTGGCCGAGGCGGCGCGGATCGACGGCGCGACGCGCTGGCAGGTGCTGTGGAACATCACCGTGCCGCTGCTGTCGCGTACCACGCTCTTTGTCGTGGTGATCATGACCGTGTTCTCGCTGCAGGCCTTCGCCCCGGCCTTCCTGATGACCGACGGCGGCCCGCAGGACAGCACCAACCTCATCGTCTACCACGTCTACAAGATGGCCTTCGTCATGCAGAACGCGGGCTACGCCTCGGCGCTGTCGGTGGTGCTGTTGCTGATCGTGCTCGGCATCTCGCTGCTGCAGATGTGGCTTCTCCGAGCAAAGTGGAACTACTGATGACCGCCCTGCGCAAACCGCTTGCCCTCACCCTCGTCCTGCTGCTGATCCTCGCCTGCTTCTTCGCGCCATTCCTGTGGGTCGTGTCGAACTCGTTCAAGCCGCAGCTCGGGATCTTCGCCGACGTCACGCCGATCAGCTGGCGCACCTTCCTGCCGCTAGAGCCGGTGCTCGAGAACTACCGCACGCTCTTCGAGCGCACCAACATCCTGCGCGCGCTGCTGAACACGGCGATCGTCTCGGCAGGTCAGGTCGCGCTGACCCTGGTGCTGTGCGCGATGGCCGCCTACGCGCTGACCCGGATCCGCTTCCGCGGCGCCAAGGCGGTCTTCGTGGTGATCCTGCTGACCTTCCTGCTGCCGGTCGAGGCGATGCTCGTGCCGCTCTTTCAGGTGGTCTCGGGGCTGGGGCTGAACAACACGCTCCTGGGCGTGATGATCCCCTGGATCGCCTCGCCCTTCGGGCTCTTCCTGCTCAAGCAGGCCTTCGAGGAACTGCCGCGCGATCTCGAGGACGCGGCGCGCATCGACGGGGCCGGGCACGTCCGCATCTTCGTCTCGGTGATCCTGCCCAACGTGAAAGTGCCGTTGCTGACGCTGGGCCTCGTGACCTTCCTGTTTTCCTGGAACAGCTTCCTGTGGCCGCTCGTCATCGCGCAGAGCCCGGACATCCAGCTCATCCAGGTGGCCATCGCGCAGCAGGGCTCGCCCACGCAGCTGCCCAACTGGGGCGAGACCTTCGCCGGTGCCACCGTCGCAACGCTGCCGCTCATCCTGCTTTTCCTGCTGCTGCAGAAGTACTTCACGCAGGGCATGGCGATGAGCGGCATCAAGGGCTGACGCCCGACCCCACCTACGCAAAGGACATCAGACCATGACCGATTACCCGAAACCCGAGCGCTATTCCGACGGCGAGTGGGAGGCCCGCGTCTCGCTGGCTGCCGCCTACCGCATGGTGGCGCGGCTGGGGCTCGATGACCTCATCTACAACCACATCTCAATGCGCGTGCCGGGCACCTCGGACCAGTTCCTGATCAACCCCTACGGCCTGCTCTTCAGCGAGATCACCGCCTCGTCGCTGGTCAAGATCAACACCCGCGGGGAGGTGATCGAAGAGACCGAGCACACGGTCAACAAGGCCGCCTTCGTGATCCATGCCGCGGTGCACAAGTCGAGCGAGACCGCGCACTGCGTGCTGCATACCCACTCCGACGCCTCGACCGCTGTGTCGGGCCAGCCGGACGGGCTGCTGCCGCTGAGCCAGTTTGCCATGCGCTTCTACAACCGGCAGGGGTTCCACGACTACGAGGGTGTGGCGATCGACGAGGCCGAGCAGCAGCGCATCGTCGCGCATCTGGGCGACAACCCGGTCATGCTGATGCGCAACCACGGCATCCTCACCGTCGGGCGCACCGCGGGCGAGGCCTTCATGCTGCTCTACTATTTCGAGCGGGCGGCGAAGATCCAGTTGCAGATGCAGGCTGCCTGCGCCTCGGGCGTGCCGCTGGTCATCCCCGACCACGACGTCTGCGAGAAGGCGGCGCGGCAGTTCTGGGAACTCAAGGGTGATATCCTGATCCCCGGCGAGCGTGAATGGCCGGCGCTCATGCGCGATCTCGACCGCGTCGATCCGGGCTACCGCGCATGAGCCGCCAGATCCGTTTCGGCCTGTTCCTGCTCGGCACCGGCAGCCACATCTCGGGCTGGCGGTTGCCGGGGGCGATCGATGGGTTCGAGGATATCTCCGAGATCACCGCGATCTGCCAAGAGGCGGAGCGCGGGCTCTTTGACCTGATCTTCATGGGCGACAACCTCAACGCCGATCCCGCGGCGCACCCGTCCTACTGCTCGCGGCTCGAGCCGCTGACGATGCTCTCGGCGGTGGCGATGAATACGCGGCACGTGGGGCTCGGCGCGACCGCCTCGACCACCTACGGCGATCCCTGGACGCTGGCGCGCGGCTTCGCCTCGCTCGATCACATCTCGGGCGGGCGCGCGGCGTGGAATTCGGTGACCACCTCGAACCCGCAGGCGGCGGCGAATTTCGGCACCACCCACCCCGACCACGCCCGCCGCTACGAGATGTCGGGCGAGTTCATCGAGGTGGTAAAGAAGCTCTGGGGTGCCTGGGACGAGGGCGCGCTGGTCAAAGACCCCGAGAGCGGCACCTATTTCGACGCGGGCAAGATCCATGCCGTCGACCACGAGGGGCCCTTCTTCAAGGTCAAGGGGCCGGTGAACATCTCGCGCCCGCCGCAGGGGCGGCCGCTGATCCTGCAGGCCGGGGGCTCCGAGCCCGGACAGGAGCTGGCGGCGAAACATGCCGATGTGGTCTTCACCGTGACGCAGGACCGCGGCGAGGCGGCGGAGTTCTACGCCGGGCTGAAGGCGCGCCTGCAGAAGAATGGCCGCCGCGAAAGCGATCTCGTCATCTTGCCCGGCGTGATGCCGGTCGTCGGCCACACCGAGGCGGAGGCCCGCGCCAAGCTCGCCCGCCTGATGAGCTTCGTCGATGACGAAACCGCGCTCGGCATGCTCTCGGAGCGGTTCAACACCGACCTCCGCGGCCATAATCTCGACGGTCCGATCCCCGACCTCGGCAAGAACGACGCCTACCACGCCTTCGCCAAGGCCATGCTCTCGAAGGCCAAGCGCGAGAACATGACGCTGCGCGACCTCTATTCTCTGGTGGCGGCCGCGCGCGGGCACTGGGTGCTCTGCGGCTCGGCCGAGCAGGTGGCCGACACCCTGCAGGAGTGGTTCGAGAGCGGCGCCGCGGACGGGTTCAATGTCATGCCCGGCTGGTTCATGGACGGGTTCACCGATTTCATCGACCTTGTCCTTCCAATCCTGCAGGAGCGCGGCCTCTACAAGACCGCCTATGCCGAGGGAACCCTGCGCGACAAGCTCGGTCTGCCCGCTTGATCAGACATGAGGCCGAAACGCCCGCCGGCCCGGTCCGGATGACCGCGACCGGCGGGCAGGGACGTCCGCTCGTGCTGGTGCACGGCTGGGGCGGGCAGGGGGCGCAGTGGCGCGCGCTGCTGCCCACGCTCGCCGCGCGCTTCGCCGTCCACGTGGCCGACCTTCCGGGCGGGTCCGGGGCGCCGCTCTGCGGACCGGTCGACATGGCGACCCTCGGACAGGGGCTGGCTCGGCTTCTGGAAGCGGCGGACCTTCGCGGCGCGCTGCTGGTCGGGCACTCGATGGGCGGGCCGGTGATCGTCGAGACGGCGCTCGCGGACCCTGTGCGGGTTGCTGGACTTCTGGGACTCGACACGCTTGCCGACCGTGCTTTCTTCGGTGGCAGCAGTCCCGCGGTGATCGTCGCCCGCCGGGCCGAGTTCGCCGCCGATCCCACCGGGCAGACGCGCGCCATGATCCGGGCGATCGCCGCCCCCTCCACGGCCGAGGCCACGGTCCACGCGATCTCTACCGACGTCCTGCGCGCGCGGGCCGAAGACCTTCTGGCGTTGCGCGACGCGCTCTTTGCCTGGCGTGCCGGCGACCGCGTGCCGCGGCTCCGGCCGCCGTTGCGCCTGTTGAACTCGGCCGAGGTCGCCGCGGCCCATGCCCGCGACCCTCTGCCCTGTCTCGCCAATGTGCCCGAGGCCGTCTACGGCACGGGCCATTTTCCCCAGATCGAAGCTCCGGACCGGCTCCTGCCGGTCCTGCTGGCTGAACTTGACCAATTTGGAATTGACTGAGATGAATGCCGTGGCGGAGGATCTGTATATTCCAATTCGCTTTTGGGTATACTGGAAGCGCCCTTCCCTCGGCTTAATCCGGACGTTTCCCTGATGCAGGATCCCATCAAATGAACCAGATCATCGACACGCGACCGGAAAAGGCGCGACTGCGCCAGCCGACCCGCTCCGAAGAGCTGCAGGAGGACCTCAAGCGGCTGATCGTCGAGGGGGAAATGAAGCCCGGCGACCGGCTCGACGAGACCGAGATCGCCAAGCGCTTCTCCGTCTCCCGCACACCTGTTCGCGAGGCGATCAAGGGTCTCGTGGCCAGCGGGCTCGTCGAGGTGCGCGGGCGGCAGGGCACCTTCGTCGCGACCCTGTCCATCCCGATGTTGATCGAGATGTTCGACCTGATGGCGGCGCTCGAAGGTCTCTGCGCCCGGCTCGCCGCGCGGCGCGCCACCCGCGAGGAGAAGGAGCGGATGCTCGAGATCCAGGCCCGGCTCGAACAGGCCTTCACCGACAATGATCCCGAGGCTTTCTACGCGATAAACGAGGAATTCCACGACCTGCTCTACATGGCCGGGCACACGCATTTCCTGGCCGACCAGACCGTCGCGCTGCGGCTGCGCTTGTCGCCCTACCGCCGGCAGGTGACCTTCCAGCCCGGCAAGATGCGCGCGACGTTGTCCGAGCACCGCCGGATCATCGAGGCCATCGACGCAGGCGATCCCGACGAGGCAATGTCGGCCGCCAGCGAACACGTGCGGCTTCTGGGCGATCACCTCTCCGATTTCATCGCGACGATCCCGCCGCATCTCTTGGGTTGATTTTTGCAGGGCAGCGCTCCGGAACCAGGCCCCAGGCTCATTTCGCCCGACGGCTGGTCAACGTTTCGTAGTCCGCGACAAGCGAGCGGGGTCCGCGGCCAAAGCGGCACATAGTTCGATCCGCTTGAAGCTTGGAGAGGGTAAAGCGGTCCCCGAAAACCGGACGCTTTGCCAAGCTTGGCCCCGACGGTGTCGCGGAAGAACGGCGCTGGTCAACATGTCATGAGACGTCTGAGCCTGAAGTGCTTGCGGCCGCACGCAACATCCCCGGATCGACCTGGATGCACAATCCCAGAGAAGCGCAACGGGCAACCGCGGATGGCTCACAACGAGCGCCGCGCCTTGGCAGCGCGAGAGCATCGCGCCGCCGACGCACGTGCCCGATTCTCGCAAGCCATAGCGAAATTTTCAACGAAGTACAGATCTTCTGGTGTTTAATTATTTCTAGTTTCAGCTATCATCATGACTTGCTGTGCGGCGTCTGGCAAGCGCAGCGGCCGCGGGAGCCCGTGGTTCTCGTTTGGAATTTTGTATTTCATTATTAATATTATCTTAGGGAAACGCGATGACGCAACCTTTGGTTTCCGTAGTTATGCCGTGCTATAATTCCGAAAAGCACCTTGCCGAAGCAATCAATAGCATATTATCTCAATCCTACAAAAATATAGAATTCATCATACTGAATGACGGCTCCAAGGACAGCACAGCCGAAATCATTCGGTCGTTCGCAGCAGAAGATCCCCGAATTCGGTTTCATGACCTGGAAAAGAACGGTGGGTTGATCAACGCATCAAACACCCTTCTGCAGTTGGCCAAGGGCGAATACATTGCCCGGATGGACAGCGATGATATCAGCCAACCCGATCGGATCAGCCGACAAGTCGAATACATGCAGGCCAATCCTCACAAAGTCGCCTGCGGAACGGCGGTAGAGCAATTTGGCAACGGTGAAGATATCAGAATCGCGCGGAAATCAGACGACAATGAGGTACTTTTGTTTATGTCGGTACGCAACTGCCCGCTTTGGAACCCGTCCTCGATGATCCGTCGGTCAGTGGTCAGCCAGAACAACTTGCGCTACGACAAAAATTACCCAGTCGCCGAAGATTCAAAATTCTGGTTTGATGTATCCATGTTCGGAGAGCTGGGAAATCTGCCCGAACCTTTGGTTAGATATCGTCGCTCTGAGACGCAGCTTTCGCGCTCGCAAACCTCTCAGATGAAAGAGAGTGCCGACAAATTGAGGATGGATATCTTCAAGTACATTCTTGCGAGATACCAAATAGATTTGCGGGCCGTGGGGGACACTTTGGAGAAAATTCCCAAAAGCAAAGATGCGATGTATTCTTTCCTCAAATTCATAACCCTCACCTATCCGAGTGCCTCGAAGATAACGAAGATTAAATTGATATTGGCCTCCACTCTTGACCCGAAGCGAAAGATGAAGCTCACCGCGCAAGCCTTGAAGGCTTGATTTAGGGGCCGAGCCAATACCCGCGCCTTCCACGAAGGCGAACCTAGCAATGCATAGGGTGATTGACGAGACCATCAAGGACCAGTCGGCGAAGCGGAAGTCGCTCGCGCGAGCCCGCTGCCGCCCTCTACAAGAAGGCCATCGCGGATCTGCGTGAAACCTGTGCGTTGCGCGGGCTGACACCGTTCCGCGGTTGCGCCGGCCCCAAGAACTCCTATGATTCCCGTGATTCTCCTGTGTATCTTGATTTTGCAGCTTACCACGTTCTTACCCTTGCCTTTCTTATTTTTGGATTTTTATAAATGGCGTTTTCACCCGGCAAGGCCACAAAAAAGAATTTGCTTTGGGCCTATCTTTCCTTTGCGCTGACAAAGGGGCTTAACTTCGTCGCCGTAATTATAGTTACACGGTATGTCGCTCCGGCTGAATTTGGCCTCATGGCAATCTGCCTTGCAATTATGGGATACTTCGACATCATCTCTCGCTTCGGCCTCGGTGCCGCGCTGATTTCCGCGCAGGAAAGGCAAGAGGAAACCGCCGTCGCAGTGTTCGCTTGCGGGCTGATCAGTTCGGGAGTTATGGCATTTCTCATGTGGCAAGGAGCTGGCCCACTTGCGGCTATCTTCGATGCGCCGGACCTCGCACCCTTGCTTACGGCAATCGCAATAACCTTGATCATCCGCGCCTCGAGCATGGTGCACTTCTCTTTGCTTTTGCGCGAGCTAGGGTTCCGAAAGAAGATAATCCCGGACGTCACCCAAGGTGTGGCCAAAGGTCTTATCTCTATCGCGCTCGCAATTGCCGGATACGGCGTGTGGGCTTTGATCATAGGCTACGTTGCGGGCACAATTGTCGCCTCGATCACCTTGTTCATCATTCGGCCCTGGCGCCCGCATTCTTGGCCGGACCTTGCGACGATGAAGCATGTGATGCGCTACGGATCGTACCTGATTGGCGCCGAAACTATAAGCGCCACCTCGCGGGTTTTGGACAATCTCTTGGTTGGCAAGTTTCTCGGACCGGCCGCGCTGGGGATTTACGCAATATCGTTCCGTATACCGGAATTGGCGATCAAGACATTCACATCTGTGGCAGGGAGCGTTTTGCATCCGGTGATGTCCCGGATACAGGTCAATGCCGAAGATTTGGCCCGCTTCTTTTACCAAGCCCTCAGCTATTGCGCTCTGCTGGTGTTTGGCGTCGGAACGGCCATTGCCGTGCTCGCCGGTCCAATGGTTCACGTACTCTACACGGAAGACTGGTACGGGATGATCGAGCCCATGCGGTTGATCGCCTTGAGCTTCTCGGTGAGCGTGATCAACTTGCTGCCCGGCGTCCTTTTGAAGACGGTTGGCCGCACCGATCTGATGTTTCGTGTCTCATTGATTAACTTGCCGTTCATCGCGCTGTTCCTTGGCGTGGCGCTTCCCTTTGGCATAACCGCCGTTGCGGCGGCGCAGCTCTTGCTGGCCTTCGTGCCCTTCTGGCCGACCTATGTCGCGACCAAACGGGTGATCGACCTGTCGCTTTCCAAGGTCTTCGACGCGCTGCGTCCGGCATTGGTCTGTGCGGGCACGGCCTCGCTGGCCGCGGTTCTGGTGCTACACTTCCTCGACGGGTCAGAGCTCATGCGGTTGCTGGCCGGCATGGCCGCCTATAGCTGCGCCTATCTGATAGCCTTGCGAGTCCAGGCGCCCGAGACGTTCACCGCGGGCGCGCGGTTCCTGAGGCACCGGCTCAAGCTGAACTTCGGAAAGAAGGTCGGAACTTAGGTTCGGGACCCATTGATCGCGGCGGAGAGGCACGTGGCTCACGGCGAGAACATCGAGCGGGGATATGTCTGATCTCTTCTGGTTGAGAGAGGCGTAGATGGCACCCCTGGAGCCACGTTTCGCAAGCCCCGGTTTGATGACGGGCGCGTCCTTGGCGGCATTACTTTCGTCATTCGAAATGGGTTGCGCTTGCGATCTGCGCCAAGGGAATAGGGGCCCCAGATGGTGCTCTACAGCCGTTGGAAGCGGTGGAGGCGAGCGGCCAAGCGCCACCGGTTCGAGCGAGACCACGAAGCTGCACGCCATCTGCGACAGCCAGGGGCGGCCCATCGACCTGTTCGTCTCGGCAGGACAGGGGAGCGAGGATACGAGGCTCACTGGTTCCGGGAACCGTTGAAAGGCAAGGGGATACGCGCCTGATGACCATGCCCGGCATCTGAGCCATTGTCGCACTCACCTATCGTTCTGTCTTCGACGACCCGTCGCGCTTCCGGTCATCGAAAATTGTTGGATCCTGGGTTGACCTGACATCCTTTCGCCGCCCGTCCGCAGAACGGAACGTCCGAGGCGTCAGCGCCACGGCCGCAATCGCGCAATGGTCGCTCTGGCGCGGCGCATGGCCGTCGCGCTGCATCGCATCTGAATCGACGGGACGACCTTGAGAACGGCAGCGATGCCTATGACTTGGTCCAAACCGCTTCGCCCGCCGGAGCGCGCCTATGTGATGGAGCCGCCGGAACTGCGTCGAGCCTGCACCTCGTCGGCAGCCCTGGCACTGACCAAGACCCGAAGACTGTTCTCGAAGCGCCTCTCGGCAGCGCCGTATGAAGGCAGTTGGATCGACCGGGCCAGGAGGTCCCGTCGGCGGGGTCCACTCGTGTGGCCGTAACACCTTGACCGCGAGGGACCCGTCACCGAAGTCCTGGGCCTAGGCGGGTCCACAGATGCGCGGTCGTCCGGCGGCCTTCCGCTGCGATGACATGCGTGCCGAGCGACAACCTTTGGCAATCATGCATCGCATTGCTGTCCGACGTGCCCTTCTCGACGCTTCGGTAGAGTCTTTGCCCACTATTGTCGGCCCATGGCTCCGGGCCGAACTTGGTCCTTCCTGGCGCGCCGCAGCGGTTCATGGTCCCTATTTGGATTTGGAACCCCGCGGTCGGGCGGCCCGGCGGGCAGGAGCGCGCAATGCCACTGCACTGCGATGGTCGCCGAAACGGAGATGGAGCACCTGGAACGCCCTTGGCGCAGTTTGGCGCGTGTTCACAGCAGATCGCGCGGGAGAAGTGGCCGACATCTCCATCGGACGCAGGTACAGCTTCGATGGGCCCCGACCTCAAGACGCGCCCGATCACGCTCCCTGACCCTTCGGTGCAAGCCCGCGGGCGGGGCGGCCGCCGAGCCAGACGCATCCTAGCACGATTGCTGCGCCCGCAAGCTGCATTGGCGTGAGCGCCTCACCGAGGATGAGCCACCCGAGCGCGACGGCCGTGAGCGGGCTGAGAAAGCCGAAGCCGGTCACCGAGGTGGGCCCCAGCCGCTCGATGCCACGGAACCAGAAGTAGTAGCTGAGCGCGGCACCGGCGAGACCGAGCCAGATGAACCCTGCGAGATTGGCGAGGCTCGGAGCGGGAAGCCGCGGCTCGAGTGCCAGCGCGAAAGGTACCAAGAGCAGCCCGCCGGCCGTCAGTTGCCACGCGGTAAAGGTCAGCGCCGAAACATCCGGCCTCCACTTTCTCGTGAGGACGACACCTGCCGCCATTGCGACGGCACCGGTGATCGCCGCCGCGACGCCGATGACATCGAGCGTGGCGTGTGGCCCCAGGACCAGCAGTGCGACCCCGCCGATCCCGCCGATGGCCGCTCCGACCCCGCGCAGCGTGATGTGAGAGCCCAGAACTACGCGCGCCAGGACAAGCACGATCATCGGCTGGATGGCGCCCAGCGTCGCCGCGACACCGCCGGGCAAACGGTAGGCGGCAATGAACAGCGCCGACCAGAAGATCGCGAAATTGAGGCTACCAAGGATGGCAAGCCGCCCGACCCACGCGCGCGGAGGCATCTGGCGCGTGACCGCCAATAGCAGGAGCCCCGCAGGTAAGGCGCGCAGAACGGCGGCGGTGAACGGATAGCCCGGCGGCAAAAGCTCTGTGGTGACAATGTAGGTGCTGCCCCAGATCACCGGGGCGGATGCGGCCAGAAGCGCGTCTGTCGTGCGGGACATCGGTCTCTCCAAAATATCTCGACGTCGAGATAAACTGCCATAAATCTTGACGTCAAGATAGTTCGGGCGTAGCAAGCGAGCATGGACCAAGTCGACCTCATCCTCGCCCAATGGCGTAAAGAACGCCCTGACCTTGATGTTGCTCCGATGGCGATGCTGGGCAGGCTGAAGCGCCTGGCGGATCATCTCAGCGAGCAACACGCGCAGGTCTACAAGGCGCACGATCTGACCCAGGCCAGCTTCGACGTGCTGGCAACTCTGCGTCGTTCAGGGCCGCCCTATTCGCTCAACCCTTCGGCCCTGATCGCCTGGACGATGGTCACGTCGGGCACGATGACGAACCGGTTGGATCGCCTGGAAGCGGACGGGCTGATCGAGCGCCGCCCGGATCCGGTCGATCGGCGTGGATCGGTTGTCGCCCTTACCGAAAAAGGCTTCGACCTGATCGAGCGCGTCGTCACGGACCACGTCGCCAACCAGCATCGGATGCTGGCCGACCTGCCTCCGGACGTCCGCGAGGGCCTGGAGGACGCCCTGCGTCTCTGGCTGTCGAAATTTGAACCTGAGCAGAGCTAGGCTGGCCTTCGCGTCGGGCCCCTGCGTGTCCAACGCGGTCCCGTGACTTTCTGGCCGTGCGCTGCGATGCCGGCGGCAGCCACTGCCTCTCCCTTAGGATGCGACCGCTGGCCGGGTTCCTCACGCGCTTCGTGAGCGGGTCGATGGTGCACATTGTCCGTCCGGCATGCCGCATGCTAGCCTCATTTCCGGGAGGAAGAAGTCATGTCACAGCCATTGTGTGTCGCAGAGGCCGGCACCTTTGAGACTGCCGTGCCGGTCCGCGTCGAAGATGCCCGCAGTAAGCTGGTCGGTGTCTGCGGACGCTTCGATCTTGCGGTGCATGATCGCGGCGACGTGTTCGATGGGGCGATCGGGATGCGCAACTTCGGCCTGTTCGATGCAGCCGTCGTCGCGACCGAGCTGCGCGCGATCTGGCGGGATGCGGCGATGATCCGGCAGGATCCCGCCCGGCACCTTTTCCTGATCTACCAACAGGCCGGACAAAGCATGATCTGCCAGGGCGAGACCCGGACGGTGCTGACGCCGGGGACGTTCCACCTGGTTGATCCCGCCTTTCCTTCGGAGTTCCACTACTCGGGCGGGCTGACGCGGAAAATCTCGATGCATCTGCCGCGCGACGAGACCCTCCGCCGACTGGGCACCTCCTGCGTCGGCGGGCTGCCGATCGACCCCGGCGATCCGCTTTCGGCGGCGCTCGAGGCGGTGCTGGCCAAGATCATCTCGGACGATTGCAGGGCCCGGCCGCAGCTCTCGGACATGCTGGTCGAGCTCCTGGCGACCTACGTGCGCTGCCGCGAGCTAGAAGTGCCGACCCTCCCCCCGAAAGACGCAGACCGGCTGGAGCGCGCGCGGGCGCTGATCCGGTCGCACGCTGCTCAGGCGGACTATGATCTGGATGCGTTGTGCCGCGACCTTGGGATGTCGCGCCGTTCCGTGCAGCGGCTGTTCTCGGCGGTCGGCGAGACGGCGAGCGCAGCGTTGCAGGACGCGCGATTGGCGCGTGCCCGGCAAAGCCTGCTCTCGGCGCCCGAGCTCACCGTCGCGGAGATCGCCTTCGAGGCGGGCTACAATGACCTCGCGCATTTCCACCGCAGTTTCCGCACGCGGTTCGGACAGTCACCCGGCACCTATCGGAAGGGTGTTCGCAGGTAGTTGACCACGCCCGCACCAGCGGCGCGGGCGTGGTTCGTCGCACAACCCAGGATCAGCTGTGCGCCGCCTTGATCAGATCGGCGGCTTTTTCGGCGACCATGATCACCGGAGCGTTGGTATTTCCGGCCATGACCTTCGGGAAGATCGAGGCATCAACGACGCGCAGCCCCTCGAGCCCGCGCACCCGCAGCTCGGGATCGACCACTGCCATATCCCCGGTGCCCATCGCGCAGGTGCCGTTCTGGTGGTGATAGGACATCACCGCCGAGCGCGCATATTCGGCCAGCGCCGCGTCGTCCTGCACGTCCTCGCCCGGGTAGATCTCGCGCCCCTTCCACTTCGCCAGAGCAGGCTGACCGGCGATCTCGCGCATCTGCTTGATCGACATCACCAGGATGTCGACGTCATGCTGCTGCGACAGCACTTTTGGGTCGATGTGCAGCGGATCGTCGATCGACGGGCCGGTCAGGCGGATCTCCCCGCTCGAAGCCGGTTGCACCCCCGAGGCATTGAAGGTGAAGGCATTGGCCGTCGGCTGCTCCATCTCCGGCGCGTAATAGGGCACGTTGAAGAACAGCGGCTGCATGTCTGGCCCCGGCAGAGACGGATCCGATTTGGCGAAGAGATGCGCGTGCAGGACGGTGATCGCCATGTCGTCTGGCGGCGGCAACTGCTGTGCGCCCTCGTAGATCACCGGGCAGAGCGTGTGATCGTTCAGGTTCTGGCCAACGCCCGGCAGGTCGTGGCGCGGCGTGATGCCGACCTCCTCGAGGTGCGCGCGCGGGCCGATGCCCGACATCATCAGGATGCGCGGGCTCTCGATCGCGCCGCCGCAGACGATGACCTCGCGGGTGGCGCTCACGCTGCGGCTCTCGCCTTCCTGCAGGTAGGTGACCCCGGTGGCGCGGGTCCCGTCTAGATCGACCTTCAGCACGCGGGCATTGGTGATCAGCGACAGGTTCTCGCGCTCGAGCGCCGGACGCAGGAAGGCGACTGCGGTCGAGGCGCGCTTGCCGTCATGGGTGTTGAGGTCGACATAGGCCACGCCGTCCTGCTGCGCGCCATTGGTGTCCTCGTTCAGCGGGTGACCTGCCTGCTGCGCCGCCTCGACCATGGCTCGGGTGACCGGATGCGGTTCGAAATCGGCGGTGACATGCAGCGGGCCACCCGCACCGTGGTATTCGTCGGCGCCGCGGGAAAAGTCTTCGGACTTCTTGAAGTAGGGCAGCACCGAAGCGTAGTCCCAGCCTTCGCAGCCAAAGTCGGTCGCCCAGGCGTCGTAATCCGAGGCATTGCCGCGCACGTAGATCATGCCGTTCAGCGACGAGGAACCGCCGAGCGTCTTGCCGCGCGGCCAGTAGAGCTGGCGCCCCGCGGCATGCTCCTGCGGCACGGTCTGGTAGCCCCAGTCGTAGTCCGTGCCCCAGAGCTCGATCAGCCGCATCGGGGTCGAGATCATCTCGGAGGTGTCGGGGCCGCCGGCTTCGATCAGCAGCACGCGTGCACCCTCCTCGGTCAGCCGGTTGGCCAGCACGCAGCCCGCGCTGCCGGCGCCGATGATGACGTAATCATACTGCTGCTGCTGGGCATTGGCCGGGTTGACCGAGGCGCCCCACAAGCCGCCGCCCAGGCTGAGGACGCCCGAGGCGACCGCCGTCCGTCCGATGAAACTGCGCCGGGACAGGCCCGAGCTGGAAAGATCTTTCGTCATGGTTTCCTCCCATTGCATGTGAGCGGCGGCGCACCTCCTCGGCTGCGCCCGCCGCAGTGGTCCAGATCAGGAAAAAATGACCTGAATGTCGGTGTACTCGAGCAGCCCCTCTTCGCCGAACTCGACGCCCATCCCCGACTGCTTGCGCCCGCCAAAGGGCGCGTTGGGCTGGATCATGCCGTGCTTGTTGATCCAGACCGAGCCGCACTCCAGCCGCGCCGCCAGCGCGCGCGCGGCGGCGGGGTCGCTGCTCCAGATCGAGCCGCCGAGCCCGGTTTCGAGCGCGTTGGCATCGGCGATGGCCTGCTCGATGTCACTGTAGCGGATCACCGGCAGGGCCGGGCCGAACTGCTCCTCATCGACCAGCGCATCGCCGTTCTTCAGCCCGGAGATGATGGTCGGTGGGAAAAACAGACCTTCGCCCGGCGTGCCGCCGAGCAGCACGGTGCCGGTCCGCGTCGCATCCTCGACCAGCCTCCTGAGCTTGTCGAACTGCATCTGGTTCTGTACCGGGCCGAGCACGCTGGCCTCGTCCAGGCCGTCGCCGACGGGGATGTTGCGGGCATAGGCTACCAGCGCCTCGCAGACCGCATCATGGATGCTGTCGTGGACGTAGAGCCGCTTCATCGCCGCACAGGTCTGGCCGTTGTTGATGAAAGCCCCCCAGAACAGGCCCTCGGCGATCGCCTGCGGATCGGCATCCGGCAGCACGATGCCCGCGTCGTTGCCTCCCAGTTCGAGCGTCAGACGCTTCATCGTCTGCGCGGCGCTCTGCATCACCTTCTGCCCCGTCGCGCAGGAGCCGGTGAAGACGATCTTGCGGATCCCCGGATGCGCCGACATCAGGGCACCGAGGTTCACCTCCCGGTCATCGCCGGTGACGACATTCAGCACCCCGGCGGGCAGCAGCGTGTTCAGGACCTCAACCATGCGCAGCGTCGCCAGCGGCGTGTTTGGCGAGGGCTTCAGAACCACCGTATTGCCGGTGCGCAGCGCCGGCATGATGTGCCAGATGGCGATCATCAGAGGGAAGTTCCATGGCGTGATCGACCCCACGACACCGAGCGGCCGACGTTCGAGCGTGACGTATCCGCCGTCGTCCTGCTGCAGCACTTTCACCGGCACGTCGAGTTCGGCGGTATGCGCCGCCCAAGCCTGCGCGCCGCCGACTTCCCAGCGGGAGCCGAGCCCGTTCAGCGGCTTGCCCTGCTCGAGCGTGATGAGCCGGGCAAGCTCTTCGCTGTGCTCTCCGAGCGCCGCGACAATGCGTCGGCAGATCTCCTTGCGCTCGGCATCAGGCGTTGCGGACCACGCGGGAAACGCCTCATTGGCCGCGGCAACGGCGGCATTCAGCATGTCCTCGGTGGCGTTGGGCACATGGGCGACGATCTCGCCGGTGCTGGGGTTGCGCACCGCGAAGCTGCCGCCTTGGTCGGCCTGCGTGGCTTCGCGGGTCATGAATTTGTCGAGCATGTCGGTCTCCTCCCGTCATGGCACCCGGAGGCACCGGGCCATGTCCGGTCAAAGCTAGACAGCCGCAGGCCGCCCGTCTTTGCACCCTGCGCCATAGCCTGTTGCGTATCGCGCCAAACTGCCCGTTGGGAGCCGCACCGGCATGCTGTTCAGTGGCGTCTCAGCCGTTGCTTGCTCAAGCAGAAGAGATGTCCTGCATACCACTTGGGGGCGCGGGCAATACTCTGTTCACGATCGAGCCTGCCCCGCGGCGGCACGCAGCTTTGTCAGCGGCTCCGAGGTGGTCCTCATCTTCCCGGACAGGTCTGCGGCGCTGCCAAGCTTGCCTGTTGATCCTTCCGCCGCGTGAATGTCTGGGTCCTGATGGGCCCCGACCGGTGTTCTGAGTCCGGGTGCCGAATGTGGGCGCTCGGTGTTGTAGATGGTCATCCATGTGCCGATGCCGGCCCGGGCGGCGGAGCCGGGGCGAAGGCATCGAGGAAGACGCACTCGCCTTTCAACGATCGCGATAGACGTTCGATCATGAAGTTGCCGATCGAGCGCCCGCGGCCCTCCGTTCACGGCACGGCCAGCAAGGGTTGCGTGAAGCGCGAGCTGGTGAACTGGACGCCTTTCTAGGTGTCAAACCGCGATCTGGCTCTGATTGATTTCCGTGCGCCGACGCATGAGGATGCCGAAGACGCCCCGGGCAATGTAGCGCTCGAGGCAGCGGATGGCCTCAAGCTTCGAACTGCCCGAAGCGATGCGTCGCGCAACGTGATCCAGGCGCGCCTGCATGCGTTTTCGCGCAGTGTCGCCCCTCTGCTGTGGGTGCGCCTTGACGGGCTGCTGGGCTTCTTGGATGCGTCTCCCTTATCCTGCCCACGCGCAGGGCCCGCGCGGTCGAGGAGGGGGCAGAGCATGTCGTTGCCCCGCCGCAAGGCTCGGGCCGCTCCATCGCCGATCGCTTCGCCAAGATCCCAGATGCGTCACGCGCCCGATATAGGTCTACACGTTGGATCGATCGGCAGCGTTGCGAGCCGCTACACAGTGAACATCTGCTGGTCGAACCCGCAGTCCTCAATTGTGAGGATGTTCACCTTCTCCCCACCGCAGTCGACGTTGGAGTGCGCGCGTTCGGTCGCAAGCGCATTCCCAAACCTGATGATCGCGGAGAGAGATGATTGGACACACGGAGGACCTCGTCACATATTCGGCCTTCTCCGGCCTCACGTGGTGACCCCGCCCGTGCGCGTCAGCCGAGCAGGGCCCGGAGTGCTCCGAGCCCTGCCCAAATGCCTCATTCCGCCTTGGAGATCTCGATGAGACGGTTCATGCCGTCTTCGCCGATCACCTCGGTGCCGTACTTTTGCCAGACCGGGACCATGGCGTCCTTCCAGGCTGCCTGCTGCTCTTCGGTCAACCGGTGGATCTGCTTGCCTTCAGAGGCGAAGAACTCGAGATCCTGGTTGTTGATCTGGTCAGCCTGCTCGGCGTTCCACGCCGTTGCGGCGTCGAGCGCGGATTGCAGCCCTTCCCTTTGGGCATCCGTAAGGCCGTCCCACCACATCTTGTTGGCGCCGACGATCCAGGCGGTGTAGATGTGCTCGGTGAGGGTGATCTGGTCGATCATCTGCCACATGCCCGACCCGCGCCAGGCGTTCGGGGTCGGCTCGGCGCCGTCAATGACACCCTGCTCCAGCGCGGTCGGGGTCTCGGACCAGCTGACGCCGACGGGGTTGGAGTGGATCGCCTCGAAGGGCGCCACGTAGACCGGCGCGGACTGGACGCGGATCTTCAGACCCTGCGCATCCTCGGGCAGCAGTACCGGCTTGTCGCCGCGATAGCCGAGATCGCGCGGACCGTTCATCCAGATCGCGACGGGCTCGATCCCCTTGGCCTGGAGCTTGGGCACCCAGAGCGCGCGCAGGGACTCGTCTTCGAAGGCGGCCTGGATCTTCGCCGGGCTCGACAGTAGGAACGGCAGCTCGAACATGTTCACCTCGGGAACGAGCTGCGAGTAGATGCCGATGGCGGGGGCGATGATCTGGGCCTCGCCGAGCTGCGTGCCGACCACCTGGCTGTCCTGGTCGAAGAGCGTGCCGCCGTGGTGCATGTCCGCGGTCAGGTCGTCGCCGAGTGCTTCCTTTGCCCTCTCGACGAAGAAGTCGAAGGTCTGTCCCTTGAGGCCCTTGGCGTTGTTGTCGTTCGACAGGACCATGGTCAGCGGCTGGGCCGTGGCCAGGATGGGCATCGCCGCGACCAGAAGGCCGGCGAGGGTTGCGGTCAGTTTCATGGTGTCCTCCCTATGTGAAACTTTGGATCAGTGGATGGTCGGGCCGGGCAGCCAGAGCGAGACCGCGGGCACGAAGGTGACGATCATCAGGGCGACCAGGGTGGCGAGCATCCAGGGGATCGTGGCGCGGAACACCTCGAAGACCGACATGCCCGAGACACCCGAGGCGACGAAGAGGTTCATGCCGACGGGCGGGGTGATCATGCCCATCTCGATGTTGACGATCATGATGATCGCGAAATGCACCGGGTCGATCCCGAGGCTCTGCGCCGCAGGTTGCAGCAGCGGCGCGAAGATCAGGATGGTCGGCACCGCCTCGAGGAAGAAGCCGACGACCAGCAACAGAAGGTTGACGCAGATCAGGAAGACGATCGGCGAGAGGTTGGCGTTCAGCACCGCCTGCGCCAGCTGGCCGGGCAGGCCGATCTTGGTGATGAAGTAGCCGAAGATCAGCGCGTTGGTGGTGATCCAGAAGATCATGCCGACGCGCGGGCCGACGGCGATCACGACGCGCGGGATGTCGCGCAGTTTCAACTCGCGGTAGATCAGCAGGCCGATGAGGATGGCCAGCACGGCCGAGACGGCGGCGGCTTCGGTCGGCGTGAAGATCGCGCCGCCGTCGTAGGCGAAGGCGCCAAGGTCGAAGGCCGGCAGGCCGTAGATGCCGATCACGATGAACACCGGCAGCATCAGCGCGGGGATTGCGGACGTCAGCGTGGACCGGGCCTCGGCGGCGGTGGCGCGGGGGCGCACGGTGACCTTTTCGTTGCGGGCAAGGAAACGCGCGGTGAAGAGCAGCAGGGCGCCGTAGATGAGGCCGGGAACGATGCCGGCGAGGAACAGCGCGGGGATAGGGGTCTCGGTGACGAAGCCATAGAGGATCAGCGGGATCGACGGCGGCAGCAGGATCCCGATCGCGCCTGCCGTGGCGAGGGCGCCGATGGCGTAGCGGTCCGAGTAGCCTTCCTCGCGCAGGGCGGGGAACATGATGTTGCCGACGGCGGCGACGGTCGCCGGGCTGGAGCCCGAGATCGCGGCGAAGAGGATGCATGTCAGCACGGCGGTCATGCCAAGGCCTGCCCGCAGGTGCCCGACGAAGACGCGGGCGACGCCGATCAGCCGGTGCACCAGCCCGCCGGTTTCCATGAATTCGGCGGCGAGGAAGAAGAAGGGCACGGCCATCAGCGTGTAGTGGTTGACGTTCCCGAAGAGCTTCTGGCCGAAAATCCCGTCGGGGATCGGTGCGAAGACCATGGAGGCCAGCACGGCCGAGCCGCCGAGAGCGACCGCGATCGGGGCGCCGATGAGAATCAGCACAAAGAAGAGAACAATGAGGAATGCGACAGTCATTTGTGCACCTTGGTGACGGGGGTGCCGACGCGGTCGAGAAACGCGTCTTCAGGTTCCAAGCGGACGTCCGTCCACATCGCGATGATCAGCATGGCGTAGCGGATCACGAAGAAGGCGAGGATCACCGGCAGGATCGCGAAGGGCAGGGCGAGGTTGCCGCCGAACTCCGGATGCGTGACGCCCATGCCCCAGACGAAGCGCGCGTAGCTCACCGCGTCGTCAAGATAGAAGGCCGCCAGCAGCAGCGCGGCGCCGAAGGCGAGGGTGTTCAGCGCGGCGCGGGCCCGGGGAGGCAGGACATGTGCCAGCAGGTCGACACGGGGGTGGGTGCCGGTGCGGATCGCCCGGCTCGCCGCCATGAGCATCGCCCAGACCAGCGCGGTGACCGATCCCGCCTCGAGCCAGTGGATGCCGGTGCTGAAGGCGTAGCGCAGGATGACCTGCAGCACCGCCAGCCCCAGCCCCAGCAGGGACCCGATCAGAATGATGGAAACCTCGACGGCTGACAGCAGCCGGTCTATCGCTTTCATGTCTTTCCTCCCTTCGGCGCTCTCCTCGCCGGATGGTGATTTCAGCTCAGTGCGAACATCGGCTTGCCCGCGAAGGGCAGCTCGACGCGCAGGATCGAGGCGGTGGAGGCCTCGGTGATGTAGAGATGCCGCCCCTCGGGGCCGCCGAAGGCCATGTTGGCGGTCAGCAGCCCCTCGGGGCTGCGGATGCGGAACATCGGCTCGCCGAGGCGCGACATGATCCACACCGTACCAAGCCCCATGTGGCCGATCGCAAGCTCGCCACCGGTGCCGAGCGCCAGCCCGTCCGGCCCGGCAAGCCCGCCCGAGAGCTGGATGAAGGTGCCGGATTTCGCCACGGTCCGGCCATCGGGCAGGAACCGGACGCGCCAGACGGCATTGGCTCGGGTCACGGCAAGGAAGAGCTGGCTTTCATCCTCGTTCAGGCACAGGCCGTTGGGACTGGGAATATTGTCGATGACGCAATCGAGCGCGCCGTCCGCGGTCAGCCGGAACAGCCGGCCATAGGGCGCGTGCAGCCCGCTCTGGCCCTGATCGGTGAACCACAGATCGCCGTTCAGCGCGAAATGCAGGTCGTTGAGCCCGTGGAACCGCTCGAGTCCTGGGCGGGTCAGGAACGGCTCGACCTTGCCCGAGACGGGGTCCATCACCATCAGCCCGTGGGCGTGATCGGCGATGAAGATGCGTCCGTCGCGGTGGATCTTCAGGCCATTGGGCTCGCCGTCGTATTCGGCGGCGACGGTGACATCGCCCTGCGGGTCGAAGCGCAGGATCCGGCCGTGGCAGATGTCGACGCAGTAGAGGTTGCCGTCTCGGTCGAAGGACGGTCCCTCAAGAAAGGCCCGAAACGTCTTTCCCGGGTGCTGGACGCGGGCCCAGCCGGATGCGTCGACCGGCGCAAGCTCGGCCGGAACGCGGGCGAAGACTTCGGCGGTGAGCTCGGATGGCGGGGCGAAGAACATGGCGACTCTCTTTGGCTTTTGAACAACGTAAAGCCAAAGAGGTTTCGGGCACAAGAAAAATGATTGCAGTCAGATCAAATGACTACTCATTTAGTGTGGCGGGTCTGGTTGGGGGTCAGGCCTGGAAGCCGGCCGAGTAGCGGAAGGCGAAGGGCTCCACGTAAAGCGCTTCGCCGTAAAGGATCTTGCCGTCGTCCGGCGTCAGCAGCACATGCGCGCGCATCAGCAGCGGCGCACCTTCCTCGATGCCCAGCTCGCGGGCCTCCTGCGATGTGGCGACCACCGCGCGCAGCGCCGCGTCGATGCGCCCGATCTCGAGCCCGAGCCGGTCCTTGATCAGCGCGTGAACGCCCTCGGTGGCCAGCGCCTGCGCCGTCATCGACATGGCCAGATCCGGGTGGAACCACCGAGTCTCGCTGCCGATGCATTTCCCCGCGACAAAGCGCAGCCGGCGCAGGCAGAAGACCTCGAGACCCGGCTCGAGATCGAGCTTGCGCGCGGCACGGACGGGCAGGGGGCTGGGCGCGAAGCTGAGCAGCCGGAAGGAGACGGTTTCGCCAGCCAGCGCCACCTCGTCCTCGAAGGACTGGATGTTGTGGATGTCGAGCCCGACCCGGATCTGCATGTCGTCGTCGCGGCGACAGGCAAAGGTGCCGCGCCCGGCCTGGCGGCGCACCAGGCCTTCCTGCATCAGGCGGGACATCACGTTCTGAACCGTCGAGCGGCTGACGTCGAAGTCCTTCGCGATCTCGGCTTCCGTAGGAAGCTGCGCGCCCGGCGCGATGGTGCCGGTCTGCAGCGCCATGGCAAAGTGCTCGTAGATCTTCTGCCGGACAGAGGGCGCGCGCATGGGGTCAGCCTTCGGCCCAGGCGCGGGCGTTCGGCGCCTTGCGATCGCGGGCGTCCTCGAGGTGCCGGCGCAGCCGCGCCGAGGCTTCGGAAATGCGCTCCTGCTCGAGCAGCGTCAGGATCTCCAGGTGCTCGCCGCATTCGTTTGCCAGCCGGCCCCGGTCCACCCGCGCGCGATACTCCATGAGGCGGCGCATCCGGTTGACCCGCTCGAGCGCGATCAGGAAGAAGGGGTTGCCGGACATCGCCACGAGGCTCTCGTGGAAGTCGGCGCCGTGCTGCAGGATGGTCTCGTTGGGCATCGTCGCCGGATCCGCGTGCACCAGCTTTTCCTGCACCTCGCGCAATTCCGCCAGCTTGCGGAAATCGATCTTGAAGGTGGGCTCCAGCATCGCGACGGGCTCGTTGGCGATGCGGAAGCGATAGATCTGGTCAAAGGCCTCGGGCGTCTTGGCGACCGGCAGGAAGCGCCAGCCATAGCCCTCCTTGCGCTCGGCCCAGCCCTCGCGCTGCGCGCGGCCCAGCAGTTCCTGCGTGCGCACCTTTGTCCAGGAATAGCGCTCTCGAAGCGCGAGCTCGGTCATCTCCTCTGGGATCCGGTCGCGGATCCAATCCTCGGCAAGCGACTGGTATTCACGGGTGAGCTCGTCCTGGTTGGTCGCGGTCAGCGCGCCGTCCGGGATCGTGCGGCTGACGAAATAGCCGCGGTTCGGAACCTGCCCGAGAATGCCCTGGTCGGCGAGCAGGCCGAGAGCCGAGCGCACGGGTGTGCGGGACACACCGTAGCGGTCCGCGATCGACTGCGTCGTCAGGCGGTCGCCGGCATTATAGTGGCCTTCGGCGATCTCGCGGATCACCCGGTTCGAAATTTTCTGGGCAAGATCAGCGCTGCGCATCCCGGTCCTCCTTGGTACAAATGAACACTCATTTGTGAGAAAGTGCAAGTTGGCTCTTTCGGGTGCCAAAAACCAAAATGGTTTGCATTTATGTAGTCAAAAGTCCAAAAGGGGGGACGGAATCAAGGGAGGACAATCATGATTCGCATTCTCAGCGCGGCCGTCCTGGCAGCAGTTACCGCCCTGCCGGTCGCAGCGCAGGACAAGCCCTCGAACACCGAATGCATCGCCCCCGCAGCGCCGGGCGGCGGCTGGGACTTCATCTGCCGCACCGTGGCCAAGGTCCTGCGCGACGAGGGGCTCATCGACGGCACCATGCAGGTCACCAACATGACCGGTGGTGGCGGCGGCGTGGCATATGCCCACGTTGTCTCGAAGCGCAACGAGGACGAAAAGCTCCTGATCGCCGCCTCGAACGGCACCACCACCCGCCTTGCCCAGGGCGCCTTCCCCGGCGCGACCGAGGATGACGTGCGCTGGCTCGCCTCCTTCGGCGCGGAATACGGCGTGATCGCCGTGGCTGCCGACAGCGAGATCGATGACCTGCCCGAGCTGGTCGAGATGATGAAGGCGGACCCGCGTTCGGTCTCCTTCGCCGGTGGCTCGGCGGTCGGCGGCTATGACCACCTGAAGATCCTGAAGCTGGCCAAGGTGGCCGAGCTCGAGGACGTCCGGCAGGTCAAATACGTCGCCTTCTCGGGTGGCGGCGAGGCGATGACCCAGGTTCTGGGTGGCTCGATCACCGCCTTCTCGGGCGATTTCTCGGAAGTGCGCGGCTTCGTCGAGGCGGGCGACATGCGCATCGTCGCGGTGCTCTCGCCCGAGCGTCTCGAGCAGTTCGACCAGTTCCCCACCGCCATCGAGCAGGGCTACGACGTGACCGGCCCGAACTGGCGCGGCCTCTACGTGCCCAAGGGCATCTCGGACGAGACCTATGACGCCTGGAACCAGGCGATCCAGAAAATGGTCGCCTCGGAAGAGTTCCAGAAGATCCGCGCTGACCAGGGCATCGAGGCGCTCGACCTCTTCGGCGCCGATGCCGACAAGTTCGTGCATGAGAACGTCGCCGAGATCCGCGCGCTCTCGAAGGAAATCGGCCTCATTCAGTAAATCATCGGCGGGCCGGGGAGTGATCTCCGGCCGCCCCTCACCAAAAGAGGACACCGCATGAGCGATCGCATCATGGGGGGGATCGGGCTTGCCCTTGCCGCATTCTACATCTGGGCCGCCACGATCATTCCCGAAAGCTTCATGGCCGATGTCGTCGGCCCCGCGACCTTCCCCATCATCATCGGCGTGATCATCGCGATCTGCTCGGTCTGGTTCATCCTGCGGCCCGATCCCGACCCGGTCTGGCCGTCGCTCAACCGGCTGGCCGAGATCGGCTTCGCCATCGCGGTCTGCCTGCTCTACGCGATCCTGCTGCCCAAGCTGGGCTTCCTGATCTGCACCGCGCTGGCCGCCGGCTACATGAGCTGGCGCCTCGGCGGCACGCCCGTCGGCGCCGTGCTGACCGGCATCGGCCTCTCGGTCGGGATCTGGGTCGTCTTCAAACTCGTGCTCGGCCTCTCGCTGGCCGTGGGTCCGCTCGGCATCTGAGGTCAGCACATGGAATTTCTGTCGTCTCTCGGCGTCGGCTTTGACGCCGCGCTCACCTTCTCCAACCTCGGCATCGCCCTCATCGGTGCCTTCCTCGGCACGATGATGGGCGCGCTGCCCGGTCTCGGGCCGGCGAACGGCGTCGCCATCCTCATCCCGATCGCCTTCTCGATCGGGCTCGGGCCGCTGCCGTCGCTCATCCTGATGACCTCGGTCTATTACGGGGCCATGTACGGCGGGCGGATCAGCTCGATCCTGCTCAACATCCCCGGCGACGAGCCGGCGATGATGACCTGCCTCGATGGCTACCCGATGGCGCGCAAGGGCATGGCCGGCGAGGCGCTCTCGCTCTCGGGCATCGCGTCGTTCATCGGCGCGATCTTCGCGACCATCGGGCTCGCGCTGCTGGCGCCGCAGCTGGTCAAGATCGCGCTGCTCTTCGGTCCGGCGGAATATTTCGCGCTCTTCACCATCGCCTTCGCCACGCTCGGCGGCATCTCGTCGACCAACCAGGCCAAGGCTGCCTTCGCCGCCGCCGTTGGCCTTGCCATCGCGATGATCGGTGTCGACACCCAGACCGGCGTGCAGCGCTTCACCTTCGGCGAGGTGCATCTCTTCGACGGCATCGACTTCCTGATCGCCATCGTCGGGCTCTTCGCCCTCTCCGAGGTCTTCATCTTCCTCGAGCACCGGGGCAGCGGGGACCACAAGGAGCAGGGCATCACCTCGATCGGCCGGGTCCTGGCACCCTGGAGCATGATCCGCAGCTGCATTCCGACCTTCGGGCGCAGCACGGTGATCGGCTTCCTGGCGGGCGTGCTGCCCGGAGCAGGGGCCTCGCTGGGCTCGTTCCTGTCCTACTCGGTCGAAAAGCAGATCGTCGATCCGACCGGCAAGACCTTCGGCAAGGGCGACCCGCGCGGCGTCGCCGCGCCGGAGGTCGGCAACAACGCCGCTGCGGGCGGTGCGCTGGTGCCGATGCTGGCGCTCGGCGTGCCGGGCTCTGGCACCACGGCGGTGCTGCTGGCGGTGCTGCTGTCGCTCAACATCACGCCCGGGCCGCTGCTCTTCTCGCAGAACCCCGATGTGGTCTGGGGCCTGATCGCGGCGCTCTTCATCGCCAACGTGATGCTGCTGATCCTCAACATCCCGCTGGTCGGCCTCTTCAGCCGCGTGCTGCTGGTGCCGGTGCACATCCTGATGCCGCTTGTGGCGATGGTCAGCTTCGTGGGGATCTACGGCATCTCCGGCTCGTCCTTCGATCTCATCCTGATGGTGATCTTCGGCGTTGTCGGCTGGCTCTTCCGCAAGCTCGACATCCCGCTGGTGCCGGTCATCCTCGGCATCCTGCTCGGCAACGAGATGGAGGTGAACCTGCGCCGCGCCATGACGCTCTCGGACGGTGACTGGCTGACCCTCGTCGGCAGCCCGCTCTCGATCACGCTCTGGGCGCTCGCCATCATCGGCTTCGTCGCGCCGATGATCTTCGGCCGCAAGGTGAAGCGGGCAATCGCCGAGGAAAGTGACGAGATCGCGGTCGGCGACTGACCGGGACGACAAGAGACGGTCCGGGGCGTGCGTGCGCCCCGGCCAGTGGCGCGGCGGGTTTCACGATCCGCGCCACGCCGCCCGCGCCGGTTGCCGTCCCCTCCCGGCGCGCACCGGCGCGGGCGGCACATCGCAGAGGCGTCCATTGGAAAGAAGGATTGCGCAATGATCCCCGTCACCACGATTGACACACCCCAAGGCGCGCTCGAGGCCACCGACCTGAAGGCGGTCCTTGGCGAGGAGTTGCTGGCGCGCCTGCCGCACGTCCTGCGCCTGCTGGCAGAGAACCATCTGCGCAACGGCGGCGAGGCGGCCCCGCTCTGCGCCGCGCTTGAAGATTGGGCCGAGGGCCGCCGGACGCCGTTCGAGCTGGACTTCCGCCCCAACCGCCTGCTGATGCATGACACCACCTGCACGCCCGCGCTCGCCGATATCGCCGGGCTGCGCGATGCGCTCGCCGAGGGCGGCGCCGATCCGCGCGTGCTGTCGCCGGTTCTGCCGGTCGAGGTCTCGGTCGATCACTCGCTCGCGGTGGACCTCTACGGCCAGAATGGCGCCTGGCGGATCAACCAGCAGAACGAGATCGCCCGCAACGCCGAGCGCTACAGCTTCATGAAATGGGCCTCCGAGGTGATGGACACGGTGCACGTGAACCCGCCCGGCACCGGCATCATGCACACGCTGAACCTCGAGCAATACGCGACGCTGATCGAGATCGAGGGCAGCCGGGCGCATCCCGACATGATGCTCGGCACCGACAGCCATACCCCGATGATCAACGGCATCGGCGTGCTCGCCTGGGGCATCGGCGGGCTCGAGGCGGAAAGTATCATGTTCGGCCAGACCGTCTCGCTGGCGCTGCCCGAGGTGGTTGGCGTGCGGCTGACCGGCGCGCTGCGCGAGGGGGTCCTCTCCACCGACCTGGCGCTCGAGATCACCGCGCGGCTGCGCAGGCTCGGGGTCACCGGGGCCTATGTCGAGTTCCATGGCCCCGGGGTTTCGACCCTCTCGGCCGACGATCGCGCGGTGATCGCCAACATGGCCCCCGAATATGGTGCCACCACCGGCTTCTTCGCCGCCGATGCGCGCAGTGTCGACTATCTGAAACGCACCGGCCGACCGGCGCGGATCACCGAAACCGTCGAGCCGCTGTTCCGCTCCATGGGTCTCTGGTTCGATCCCGAGGCGACGCCGCATTTCGACCGGGGCATCGAGATCGATCTCTCTGTCCTGACCCCGACGCTTGCCGGGCCGCGCCGGCCGCAGGACAGCCTGCCCGCCTCGGACACGCGGCAGGCGGTGGCCGAGGCCGTGGGGCGCGAGTTGCCGCCCCTGTCCGGGCGCCCCGAGGGGCTGCCGGATGGCGGCATCGGCGTTGCCGCGATCACCAGCTGCACCAACACCTCCGACCCGCGGCTGCTGATCGCCGCGGGGCTGCTGGCGCGCAAGGCGCGGGCCCGCGGCCTCACGCCGCCGGATTGGGTGAAGACCTCGCTCGCTCCGGGATCGCCCTCTGCCGCGAGCTACCTCGCCCGCGCGGGGCTGCTCGACGATCTGGGCGCCGTGGGCTTCGGCATCGTCGGCTTCGGCTGCACCACCTGCATCGGCAACTCCGGCCCGCTGCCTGCGGCGGTCGAGGACGCGCTTGCCGAAGGCAAGGCGGTCGCCGCCGTGCTCTCGGGCAACCGCAACTTCCCCGGCCGGGTGCATGCCAAGCTCGACCTCGGCTTCCTTGCCTCGCCGCCGATGGTGGTGGCCTTCGCGCTGCTGGGTCATGTTCGCGCCGACATCCTGAAGGATCCGCTGGGCACCGGGCCGGGCGGGCCGGTGTATCTGGCGGACATCTGGCCCTCTGCCGACGAGATCGACGCCGCCATGGCGCAGGCCTTCCGTGCCGAGGATGTGCACGCGGACTTTCGTGCCGCGCTGGCCAGCGCCGACTGGGCCGCGCTCGAAGCGCCGCGCAGCGATCGCTTCCCCTGGGACCCGGACAGCCGGTCGCTGCGCCGTCCGAAATTCGCGCGCGCGGCCACCGGCCCCACGCTCGGGACGATCACCGCGCGGCCGCTGCTGGTGCTCGGCGACGACATCACCACGGACCATATTTCTCCTGCGGGCTGGATCGACCCCGAGAGCGAGGCGGGCCGCTGGCTGATCGAGCGCGGCGGCGATCCGGCAAACCTCAACGTCTACGCCAGCTATCGCGGCAACTGGGAGGTGATGCTGCGCGGCCTCTTCACCAACCGGATGGCGGTAAACCACCTGAACCGTGACCTGCCGCCCGCCCATCTGCGGATGGAGGACGGATCGGTTCTGCCGCTGCACGAGGCCGCGGCCCGGATGGAGCGTGACGATGTGCCGGCGGTGATCTTTGCCGGTGAGCGCTACGGCATGGGCTCGAGCCGGGACTGGGCTGCCAAGGGCGCGGCGCTGCTCGGGGTGCGCGCGGTGATCGCCCGCAGCTTCGAGCGCATCCACCGCACCAACCTGATCGGCATGGGGATCGTCCCGATCGAGATCGACGGCGCCTTCCAGCCCGAAACCAGCGGTTTCCGGGTCACCGATACCGTCGAGATCACCCTCGACGCCGAAACCCTCCGGCCCGGTCAGCCGACCGAGGTGCGGGTCCTGCGCTCGGACCTCATTGCCCGGATCGAGGGAAGGGTCGCGGTCGAGACGGCGCAGGAAATCGAGACGCTGAAGGCGGGGGGCGTTCTGCCAAAGATCTTGGCGGAACGGCTCGACGATACGGCGCGGGCGCATCGGAGCGCCTGACCGGTTCCGCAAGAGAGTCCTTCGAGTGCTGGCGACGGGTGACGTCGCCAGCCTCCAGGGCTGCGCGCATCAGGGACGTTTCGCTCGGCCGACTGCCGGACCGCCATGCGCCTTGGTCGACCTGCACCAAGCACGGCGCGCGGCAGGCTTTTGGCGCATCGCCCATCGCCCATCGCTCATGGCACTGCGCTTGGCGCGCCGCCGGGAAGGTTGCTCCGGCGGCGGCGGATCACTCGGGCAGGATGGCGCAGCTGCGCGCGACGCCGTGGCGTTCGAGGATGTCACCGGTCAGCCCGGACCTTGCCGCCTCGGACAGCCAGTCCTTGAGGATCCGCGAGGCGTCGGGGCGGCCCTGCGGCATTGCCATGGCCTGACGGATTTCCATGAAGGGCGGCGACAACACGCGCGCGCCGGGGCGCGTCGCGCCTTCATGCGCCATGGCATCGCCAATGCCAGCGATCGCGTCGACCTTGCCCCCATCCAGCGCTTCGAGCGCGGCGCCGAGGTTTTCGAAGAGCACGAGGTTCTCCGCCCCCTCCTGCCGCGCAAGGGTCAGCGTGTAGGCGCTGCCATCGACCGAGCCGACCTTCGCACCCGACGAGATCAGAGCGCCGGCATCCGCGGCGTTGCAATGCGCACCCGCCAGGTAGCGCCCCTCGATGCGGATGTAGGGCATGGTGAAGTCGATCGTCTCGGCGCGTTTCGGATCCACCGCGAGAAAGCAGATGTCCCACAGGTCGCCCGTTGCGGACGACGAGACATCGACCGCCCGCTCGAACTCCACGAACTCGAGGTCGAGCCCGCAGGCCCTGGCGAACTCGGTGGCAAGATCGACGCTGATGCCAAAGGGCTTCCGGCTTTGGTCACGCCCCACGAGGACGAAGTTGCCATGGTTCAGCGCGGCGCGCAGGTGACCCCTGGGGGCAAGTGCTTCACGGTGTTCAGGAGAAAGTGTCATCGGCATCCCGTAATGGTTTTGAATATCCATAAAGCCAAAGAGGTTTGCTGTCAGCCCATTTCCGGGCCGGCGGACGGGGTGATGGCGGGAGGCGGGACCGGGTGGCCGGGCATATGAATTTTTTATGGCGGTAGTTCGTCATCCTGCCATCTCAGGCGGGAAGGGGGGTGTTAAGCCAGAGCGCAACGGTCCGCGCATTTCCTGGAGGTACCATGAGCAATTTCCGACCCGCCGCCCGCGTTTCGAACATCCGCGTCTCGCCCACGACCGAGGCCGCGCAGAAGGCCCGGGACCTCAAGGCAGAGGGCAAGGACATTCTCAACCTCACTGTCGGTGAGCCCGACTTCGACACGCCCGAAGCGATCAAGGCCGCAGCCGCGGAAGCCATGTCTGCAGGGCAGACCAAGTACACGCCGGTGAACGGCACGCCCGAGCTGCGTGCGGCGATCCGCGGCGACTTTGCACGCCGCCTGAACATCCCGGCGACGGACGCGCAAGTCTGCGTCGGCGGCGGGGCCAAGCAGATCCTCTTCCTGGCGCTCATGGCCACTGTCGAGAAAGGCGACGAGGTGATCATCCCCGCGCCCTACTGGGTGTCCTATCCCGACATGGTCATCGCCAATGAAGGTACGCCGGTGATCGTGCCTTGCCCGGAAGAGGTGCGTTTCAAGCTGACGCCGGCCGCGCTTGAGGCCGCCATCACGCCGCAGACCCGCTGGCTGATCCTGAACTCGCCGTCGAATCCCACGGGCGTTGCCTATTCGGCGGACGAGTTGCGTGCGCTCGGCGAGGTGCTGGCGCGGCATCCGCATGTCTGGGTCCTCTGCGACGAGATCTACGACCGCATCTGGTTCGCGGAGTTCGACGCGGTGAGCATCCTGACCGTCTGCCCCGAGCTGGCCGATCGGGCGCTGGTGGTCAACGGCGTGTCGAAATCGCATGCGATGACCGGCTGGCGCATCGGCTACGGCGTCGGCCCGGTGCCGCTCATCGCGGCGATCAACAAGCTGCAGTCGCAGATGTCTTCCTGCCCGTCCTCGGTCAGCCAGGCAGCCGCTGCCGCCGCGCTCTCCGGTGACCAAGGAGAGGTCGACACGCAGGTCGCCGTTTACCGCGAACGGCGCGACCTTGCGGTCGAGCGGCTCAATGCCATTCCCGGCCTGTCCTGTCTGACTCCCGATGGGGCCTTCTACATCTACGCCAGCTGCGCCGGCACGCTTGGCAAGACCACGCCTTCGGGCCGCAAGATCGCGAATGATGCGGACTTCGTGCTCTACCTGCTCGAAGAGGCGGGCGTCGCGGCGGTGCATGGCGCGGCCTACGGGCTCGAGCCGTACTTCCGCATCTCCACGGCGACCTCGGCGGAGGTCATCGACGCGGCCTGTGCGCGCATCGCGGAGGCCTGCGCCAGATTGAGCTGACCGTCTGCATCAATCGCATGCGCAGAGGGCTGTCCCCGCGGGGACAGCCTTTTTTTGTGCCTGCGGCCCGCTCGGCATTTGCGCCGTGACGACGCCTTTCGCTAGACTGCGGGCAGAGGGCGAAGCAGCGCCCCCGCTTGGGCATAACAGGAGCGCCAATGATCGTTGATTTCCGAAAACTGGCGAACTTCGTGAAGATCATCGATGCCGGCAGCATCTCGCGCGCGGCGGCGCTTCTCAACACCGCGCAGCCCGCGCTCAGCCAGCAACTTGCCGCGCTCGAGCAGCACTTCGGGCAGAAGCTTCTCCTGCGATCCAACAGCGGAATCAGCCCGACGCAGGCGGGGCTGGTGCTCTACCGGCACGCGCAGTTCATGCTGAAATACCTCGATCAGGCGACGCTGGATGTCGAGCGCGCGGGCGAGGTCCTGACCGGGCATGTCTCGGTGGGGCTCGCCACCTACAGCGCCAGCTCCACCCTCTCTCTGCCGATCATCCGCGAGGTGCGGCGCCAGCATCCCGGGATCACCGTGCACATCAACGACAGCTTCGGGCAGATTCTGTCGGAACTGGTGATGAGCGGGCGGATGGACATGGCGGTGATCTACGCCAGCCACCCGATCAAGGGGACGCAGCTCGCACCGCTGTTCACCGAAGAGCTCTATTACGTGTGCGGCACCGATCAGGACGCGCTCTTCGCACCGGGCGCGCCGATCGAGGTCCAGGCGTTGAAAGGCGTGCCGCTGGTGCTGCCGGGCAAGGGGCATTTCCTGCGCAAGTTGATCGACGATGCCTTTGCCCGCGCGCGCGTCGAGCTCGAGATCGCCGCCGAGATTGAATCAATTTCGGCGCTTTCGGAGGCAGTTCGCACAGGAATTGGCGGCGCGATCCTGCCGCTTTCCGTGGTGCTGGGAACCTCGGGGCTGGAGCGTCTGAGCGCCCACCCGCTTATCAAGCCCGCGATCAGCGCCGATGTCGCCCTCTGCACCCCCGATCCGCTGCCGATGAGCGAGGCCGCTCTGGCCGTGAAGGCGGTGCTCTTGCAGGTGGTTGCCGACCTTCCGGAGCACGCCGCGGGGCGGAGCATCGCAAAGGCCTTGTGACAGGCTTCACCTTCTGGCCATAAGAAAATCGAATACGCTCATACAATGTAAAGAGTGGATGACGCGACGGCGAGGGGGCAGCCTTTGAACATGGCTGTTCGATGACAGGCCCCCTGCGCGACCTGCCAAGCATCGCAAGATGTAATCAAAAATTTGAAATCAACAGGGAAAATCAAATGAAGAAGTCTGCATTCAGCGCTCTCACGCGTTGCAGTGCGCTGGCGCTCTGCGTCGGCCTCGCAACCCCTGCATTCGCCCAGCAAGAGGTCATCAAGATCGGCCTCGTCTCGCCCAATTCCGGCGCCAACGCCCGTTACGGCGCCTTCGCGCAGCGCGGCGCGGAACTCGCCGCGAAAGAGATCAACGATGCGGGTGGCATCGACGGCCACAGCGTCGAGATCATTCCCGCCGACAGCGTCTGCACCCCGGTCGAGGGCGTCTCGGCGACCCAGCGCCTGATCAACCAGGACGAGGTCGATTTCATCATTGGCGACATCTGCTCGTCGGTCACGCTGGCGATGCAGCCGCTGGTCGAGGACGCCGGGATCGTGCTGCTCAACGCCGCCTCGTCCAACCCCGAGATCACCTACAAGGCCGGTGTCGGTGGCTACAAGTACAGCTTCCGCAACTATCCCACCGACGAGGTGCGCGCCGCCTCGATCGTCGAATATGCTGCCGATAAGGGTCTGAAGAAACTGGCAGTGCTGTCGGTGGACAGCGACTACGGCCGGGGCGCGATCCAATTCACCAAGAAATATACCGGCGCGGCCGGGGTCGAGCTGGTCTCGGAGGACTATTACAAGGAAGGCGAGGTCGACTACCGCGCGGTGCTGACCACGATCCGCAAGTCCGGCGCCGACGCGATCCTGATGTACGGTCTGGCCGACACCACGCCGATCATCGCCCGCCAGATGATCGAGACCGGGCTCGCCGGGAAGCTTCCGCTGATCGGCAACGGCGAGTTCTCCGCCGCCGCGACCATCCAGGCCGCGCCCAAGGCGATGAACGGCGCGATCGAGGCCGCTGCCTGGCTGCCCGCCTACGAATCCGAGGGCTCGACCGCCTTCGTCGCCAGCTACGAGGCGGCCTATGACGGCGAAGAGCCGAACAACCACGCCTACGGCCACTGGGAAACCGTTCACATGCTCGCGCAGGCCATCGACGAGGCAGACAGCACCGACGCCGACGCCGTGGTCGCGGCGCTGGAGGGGATCAGCTTCGAAAGCCCGATGGGCGCGATCACCTTCGACGACCACCACCAGGCAATCCGCCCGCTCCTGATGCTCGAGATCGTCGATGGCGAGCCGGTGGTCACCGGATCGGTCGCCGGCGAAGTCGACTACGCCAACTGAGGGCCAGGGGTAGGGCAGACGCAATGGAATTTCTGATTGAACAGATCCTCAACGGGATCTCGACCGGGTCCGTCTACGCGATCGTCGCCGTCGGCATGACGATGATCTTCGGGGTGCTCCGGGCGATCAACTTCGCGCATGGCGAATACTACATGCTGGGCACATTTGGAGGTTGGTACGCGATCAGTGCTCTTGGCGTGCCCTACCCCGTAGCCATCGTGATCGGCGTGGCGGTGACGGCGGCGATCGCCTTCGTCATCGGCCGCCTGGTCATGGAGCGGATGATCGGTGCCGCCCCCGAGGCCAGCGTCGTGGCCACGCTCGGCGTGTCGCTGGTGCTGCAGAACAGTGTCATCCTGGCCTTCGGCGGGAGCTACAAGTTCTTCTCCGAGGGCTACATCGAGCCGGTCTTCTTCGGCGATATCGGCATCGCGCAGCAGCGGCTGCTGATCATCGGGCTGTGCATCCTGGTCTTCGCCGGCCTCGAATGGATGGTCAGCCACACCCGCATCGGCAAGGCGATGCGCGCGGTGTCGCAGAACACCGAGGCCTGCGCCGTCGTCGGCATCGACGTGCGCACCGTGGTGATCGCGACCTTCGTGCTCGGCACCTCTCTGGCGGCCTTCTCGGGCATCCTGACGGCGCCGGTGAACGTGTCGGTCTATGGCAGCATGGGCGAGATCATCACCTTCAAGACGCTGCCGATCATCGTCATGGGCGGGCTCGGCAACGTGCGCGGCACCTTCATCGCGGCGATGATCCTCGGCATCGCGGAAAGCTTCGTCGCCGGGCAGTTCGGCCTGCAGTACCGCGACTCCGTCGGCTTCGTCACGCTGATCCTGATGCTGCTGTGGCGCCCGCATGGCCTGTTCTCGAGCCATGCCCGCTTCTGACCACGCCCCCGAAGGCCGCCCCGGCGCGGCCCGGTGTTCCTCCTTCCGAAAGACACCCAGATGAACCTTACCGAACCATATCAATCCGACGGGGCAAGGGGCGTGCAGCCGCTGCGGCTGGTGCTCGTGCTCGGTCTTGCGCTGGTCGCGCTCTGCGCACCGCTGGTGCTGGGCACCTACGCCGTGCACGCGGCGGTGATCGCGATGATCTTCCTGCTGCCGGCGCATGGGCTCAATCTGCTGGTCGGCTACACCGGCATGCTGTCGCTGGCGCAGGCGGCCTTCTTCGGGCTCGGCGCCTATACCTCGGCTCTGATGTCGATCCATCTCGGCACCTCCTTCCCGGTGAACTTCGCTGGCGCCGCGCTGATGGCCGCGATCGTTGCCGTGCCGCTCGGCATCCCGGCGCTGCGGCTGCGGACCACCTCCTTCGTGATGTGCACGCTCGGCTTCGTCATCATCGGGCAGGCGATCTCGAAGAACTGGATCAGCGTGACCCGCGGCGACATGGGCCTGTCGAACATCGACAAGCCGACCTTCCGCCTGCTCGGCGCCAGCGTCGAGGTTGCCGGCCCGGTGCAGACCTACTACCTCGCGCTGGCCATCGGCGCGCTGGCGACGGGCGTCTTCTGGCTGCTGGTGCGCTCGCCCGCCGGGCGCAACCTCGTGGCCATCCGCGAGAACGAGACGCTGGCGGAATCGCTGGGTGTGCCGACCTGGAAATACCGGCTTGCCGCCTTCGTGATCGCCGCGGCCTTCGCCGGGGCGGGGGGCAGCCTCTACGTCCACTACATCTCGGTCGCCAGCCCGCTGATGTTCCAGACCATCTACACCACCACCATGCTGATCATCGTGCTCGGCGGCGGTGCGGGTTCGATCACCGGCGTGGTCTTCGGCGCCTTCCTCTTCGTCGGCCTGTCCGAGGGGCTGCGCGTCACGCCCGAGCTGCGGATGATCGCCTACGGGCTGTGCCTGCTGCTGCTGGTCTTCAAGTTCCCCAAGGGCTTCGCGCCGCTGCTGCAGAAACTCTGGGACCGCGCCGGCGGCATCACCCGCAAGGAGGGCAGCGCATGACCGCACCTCTGACCATTCTCGAGGTCAAGGGCCTGACCAAGAGCTACGGCGCGGTGCGCGCGGTGGACAGCGTCGACCTGCACATCGACCGCGGCGAGATCCTCGGGCTGATCGGGCCGAACGGCTCGGGCAAGTCGACCTTCTTCGACTGCACCACCGGGCTTGCCGAGCCCGACACCGGCAAGGTCCTGCTCGAGGGCACGGAAATCACCAACTGGCCGCTCAACCGCATCGCCCGCGAGGGCCGCATGCTGCGCAGCTTCCAGAAGACCGTGGTCTTCAAGCAGCTCGACGTCGAGGAGAACCTGGTGATCGCCGGGCAGATGTTCGCCTTTCCCAGCGTCGCCTCGACCTTCAGCTTCGGGCGTGCCGCGCGCGATCGGGTCGCCGGTCTGCGCCGCCACGCGCGGGAGTTGATCGAGCTGACTGGCCTCGGCCACGTTGCGCACATGCCGGCGGGCAACCTGTCGGGCGGGCAGCAGAAGCTGATCCAGTTCGCCTCGATGCTGATGCCCGACCCGCGGTTGATCATGCTCGACGAGCCGATGGCCGGGATCAACCCCAAGCTCATCGAGCGTGTGGTTGATACCATTCAATACGCGAACCGCGAGATGGGGGTCAGCTTCCTCGTCATCGAACACAACATCGACGTGGTGACCAACCTCTGCTCGCGCGCCATCGTCCTCGACCAGGGGCGCAAGCTCTGCGAGGGCACGCCGGCCGAGGTCATCGCCAACAAGGACGTGCGGGAGGCCTATCTTGGTGGATAATCCGATCACTCTTTCGATCCGTGACGCGCGCGCGGGCTATGCCACGCTCGACATTCTCAACGGTGTCACGCTCGACGTGCCGCAGGGCGAGTTCGTGGCGCTGATGGGCCCGAACGGCGCGGGCAAATCGACGCTGCTGAAGACGGTCTTCGGGATGACCACCTTCAAGGGCGGCGAGATCAAGTGGCAGGGCGAGCACATCGAGCGGCTCGCCACGCGCGAGATCCTCGGGCGCGGCATCTCCTACGTGCCGCAGGGGCGCTGCAACTTCCCGCTGATGACCGTGCAGGAAAACCTCGAGATGGCCGCCTACACGATCCGTGACGGCAAGGTGAAGGCCGAGCGCGACTACGTGCTCGAGCTTTTCCCCTCGCTCGCTAAGCGGCGCAAGACGCTGGCCGGGAACATGTCGGGCGGCGAGCAGCAACTGCTCGAGGTGGCGATGGCGGTGCTGCAGCGGCCGAAGCTGCTGCTGGTGGACGAACCATCGGTCGGGCTTTCACCGGCGGCGGTGGGGATCGTCTTCGACGAGCTCCTGCGGCTGCGCGACACCGGGATGACCATCCTGCTGGTCGAGCAGAACACCAAGAAGGCCATGGAGGTCGCCGACCGCGCGGTCATCCTGCGGCTCGGCGAGGTGATCTGGGACGGCAGCCCGGCCGAGATCACGCATGACGAACTGGGCGAACTTTTCCTGACCGGCAAGATGCGCGGCGAACGCGAGCTGGAGGCTGCCCATAGCAATTCCTTATCGCGCTAGTAACGACCGGTGTTGGCGCCTGATCCGGCCCTGCGGCTAGACTGATCAGGACAGGGGCGCCACCGCCGATCCCCACTTCCCGAACAAGCAGGAGCACCGCGGCCCGGGCCGCGAACGGCGACCTGCGGCCGAAACACAGACTTTCAGGACTGAGACAACCATGGCGAAACTAGCTTTTGACACCGGCGGCACCTTCACCGACTTCGCGCTGCTCGACGACGCCGGGGCGTTGCACCTGCACAAGGTGCTCTCGACCCCGCTCAACCCCGCCGACGCGGTGATCCAGGGGGTCAGCGAGCTGCTCCAACAGCACGCGCAGACCGTCGACCGCGACACCGTGCAGGTGCTTGGCGCCACGACGGTTGTCACCAACGCCGTGCTCGAGCGCCGCGGGGCCGAGACCGGGCTGATCACCACCGAGGGCTTCCAGGACATCCTGCGCATCCGCAACGAGGGGCGCTACGACCTTTACGACCTGAAGATCCAGTATCCCGATCCGCTGGTCAGCCGCGCCGAGACCTTCGGCGCGCCGGAGCGCATCACCGCCGAGGGCGTGGTGGTCCGCGGGCTCGACGAGGAGGCAGTGCGCGCCCTCGGCCAGAGCTTTGCCGACAAGGGGTTGCGCTCGGTCGCGGTGTGCCTGCTGCATGCCTACAAGTACCCCGACCACGAGCGCCGGATCCGCGACATCCTTGCCGAGGTCGCGCCGGACGTCTTCGTGACCATCTCGTCGGACGTCTGCCCCGAGGTGCGCGAGTTCGACCGCGCCTCGACCACCGTGGCGAACGCCTACACCCGGCCGCTGATGGAACAGCACGTGGCCGAGCTGGCCTCGGCCTTCCACGAGCGCGGCATCGACCGCGACCTGCTGTGGATGACCTCTTCGGGCGGGCTGGTGCCCAGCCCGCGTGCCGCCAAGCTGCCGGTGCGCCTGATCGAGTCCGGCCCCGCCGCCGGAGCGGTGGCCGCGGCGGAATTCGGCCGCATCGCCGGCGAGACCAGCGTGCTCTCCTTCGACATGGGGGGCACCACCGCCAAGCTCTGTCTGATCCCCAATGGCGAGCCGACCATTGCCTCGGAGCTCGAGGTGGCGCATTACCACCGCTTCCGCAAGGGCTCGGGCTTCCCGCTCAAGATCCAGTCGATCCACATGATCGAGATCGGCGCGGGTGGCGGCTCGATCGCCGCCAAGACCCCGCTCGGCCTGCTCAATGTCGGTCCGCGCTCGGCCGGGGCGCTGCCGGGGCCGGCGGCCTATCAGCGCGGCGGCACCGAGCCGACCGTCACCGACGCCGATATCGTGCTGGGCTACATGGGCACCGAGAACTTCGTCGGTGGCAGCTTCAAGGTCTCGAAAGAAGCGGCGATCGAGGCGATCGACCGGCTGGCGGGGGAACTGGGCGTCAGCCGCGAGCGCTGTGCCTGGGGCATCCATGACCTGGTCAACGAGGCCATGGCCAAGGCCGCCTCGATGCATGCGACCGACCTCGGCGTCGATCCGCGGCAGCTGCCGATGGTCGCCTTCGGCGGCGCCGGTCCGGTGCACGCCTGGGGCATCGCGCGCAAGCTCGGCATCCGGCGGATCATCTGCCCGACGGGGGCGGGTGTCACCTCGGCCCTGGGCCTGATGATCGCCCCGGTGGCGGTGGACGTCTCGGCCTCGCAGCCGATGGCACTGGCCGACTGGGACGCGGCGACGGTCGAGCCGCTGCTGGCCGATCTCGCCCGGCAGGGCGCCGATGTGGTGACCGCGGCGGGCGTCGCGGCAGAGACCATCGACCTGCGCTACTCGGTCGACATGCGCCACGTCGGGCAGGGCCACGAGATCTCGGTGATCCTGCCGGACCTCGCGCTGCCGAAGGACGAGTTCCTCGCCGAACTCGAGGCGCGCTTCTACGCGCATTACATCGAGCTCTTCGGCCGCAAGGTCGAGAACTCGGCGATCGAGATCATCACATGGCGCATGCGGGCCAGCGGCCAGAAGGCCGAGGCGCGCCGGCCGGTGGCGGTGAAGGTCGGCCCGCAGCCGCTGAAGGGGCACCGCGAGATCTACTTCGACACGCTCGGCCGCGCGGTCCAGACCCCGATCTACGATCACTACGCGCTCGAGGTGAATGCGCCCATCGCCGGGCCGGCGATCATCGAGCAGCGCGAGTCCAGCATCGTCATGGGCCCGGAAGGCACCGCGCATGTGGACGCCAAGGGCAACCTCATCATCGACATCAAGGAGTGATCGACATGGGCAAAATGGAAACTCTCAAGGCCGACCTGACCGATCCGATCACCCTGCAGGTCATGTGGAACCGGCTGATCTTCATCGCCGACCAGGCCGACACCGTGCTGGGGCGCACCGCCTTCTCGCCGATCGTGCGCGAGAACCACGACTATGTCACCGTGCTGCTCGACAGCCGGGGCCGGGCGCTGGCGCAATGCACCTGGTCGATCCCGGTCTTCATCTCGTCGCTGCCGGCGGCGGCGCAGAAGCACTTCCTGCCGACCTTCACCCCGGACATGCTCGAAGAGGGCGACGTCCTGGCGACCAATGACCCCGAGATCGGCACCGGCCACCTTCCCGACGTGACGATGATCACGCCGATCTGGAAGAACGGCAAGATCATCGCCTATGCCGGCTCGATCGCGCACCTCCCCGACATCGGCGGCCGCCCGCTGCACTCCGAGGCGGTGGACATCTTCGAGGAGGGCGTGCGCTTTCCGATCGTCAAGCTGTTGAAGAAGGGCGAGCCGAACCGCGACGTGCTGGCAATGATCGCCGCCTCGGTGCGCCTGCCCACCGAGGTGCAGGGCGATCTCGACTCGATGGTGGCGGCGAACAACGTCATGGGCCGCGAGCTGCTGCGCTTCCTCGACGAGTACGGGCTCGACGAGGTCGACACGCTGGCCGACGTGATCCAGGGCCTGTCCGAGCGGCAGACCCGCGCCGCCATCCGCAATTGGCCAAACGGCACCTACCGCTCGGAGCTGACGCTCGACGGCTACTCCCCGGACGTGGTGCTGAAGGCCGCGGTGACGGTCGAGGACGACCGCATCCACGTAGACTACACCGGCTCCTCGGCGCAGGTGCTGAACTCGATCAACTGCCGCACCAACTACCGCTACGCCCACACCGCCTATGCGCTGAAGTGCCTGCTCGACCCCGAAACGCCGAACAACGAGGGCTGTATCGCGCCCTTCACCGACGAGGCGCCGATGGGCTCGATCCTGAACCCGCAGCCCTGGACGGCGGGCAATTCGCGCAACCTCATCGGCCACGCGATCCCCTCGCTGATCTTCAAGGCGCTCGAGGAGGTGGCTCCCGAAGGCGTCATCGGCGACAGCGGCGGCGCACCGATCTGGGCGGCGAACTGCGTCGGGCAGCGCGCCGACGGCAGCCAGTACGGCTCGGTGCAGAACTTCCACGGCGGGCAGGGCGGGCGCTCGGACAGCGACGGGCTCGACACGCTGTCCTTCCCCTCGAACTGCAAGGTCACCGCGGTCGAGATGTTCGAACTGGTGGTGCCGGTGCTGACCCATTGCAAGGAGCTGATCCCTGACAGCGGCGGCGCCGGCAAGTATCGTGGCGGGCTCGGCCAGCGCGCGATCCTCGAGAACCTCGGCGACAGCCCGATGTCGATCTACCTCGCGTCGGAGCGCACCCGCACGCCCTGTTTTGGCGTGGTTGGCGGGCAGTCTGGCCGCAAGGGCGTGGTGCTGAAGAACGGCGCGCCGCACCAGCCCAAGGGCAAGGTCACGCTCGAGAAGGGGGACCGGCTCACCCTCGAGACGCCGGGCGGCGGCGGCTGGGGGGCGGCAGAGGCGCGCCCCGTGGACCTGCTGCGCGAGGATCTGCGGCTTGGGCTTGTCACCGCGGCGGCAGCCGCGGAAACCTACGGCTACGAAGAAGGAGAAGAGGCATGAGCGAAGCACTGAACGGCAAATTGGCCGTCGTCACCGGGGCCGGGTCGGGCATGGGGCGCGAGATCGCCCTGTCGCTGGCCGAAGCCGGGGCGCGGGTCGTGCTCTGCGGACGCCGCGCCGCGCCGCTGGAACAACTGGCGGCCGAGATCGTCGCGCAGGGGGGCACCGCCGAGGCCGCGCCGCTCGACATCACCGACCGAAGCGCGATCTTCGCGCTGGCCGAGCGGTTGACCGGCGACGATGGCTGCATCGACATCCTGGTGAACAACGCCGGCAGCGCCAGCAAGGTGCTGAACGCGCGCTGGCTCTCCGAGGAAGAGTTCGACTCGACCGTGCAGGTGAACCTCACGGCGGTGTTCAACTTCTCGCAGGCGGTGCTGCCGGGGATGCTGGCGCAGGGCGAGGGCACGATCCTCACGGTGTCGTCGCTGGCGGCGGTGAACCCGAACCTGCTGGGCGGGGCGGCCTATGGCGCGGCCAAGGCCGGGGTGCGCAATTTCATGGGCTTCCTGCACAACACCTATCGCCACCAGGGCATCCGCTCGATCTGCATCCTGCCCGGCGAGGCGGCGACGCCGATCCTCGACAACCGCGCCCGCCCGCCGAGCGAAAGCGAGCGCGCCCGCATGCTGGCCCCCGAGGACGTCGCCGCCGCGGTCATGATGTGCGTGTCGCTCCCGGCACGCGCCACGGTGCCCGAACTGCACATCTGTCCGACCTTCCAGCGCGACATCAGCGAGGACCTCGAGATCGCCCGTTGGCAGGGTGCCCCGGACGATCTTCCGGACCTGCCCGCGCAGCGCAGGGAGGCAAAGCAATGAACGGCGCCAAGCTCCGCTCCCGCCTGCGTGCGGGCGAGGTCATCACCATGCTCAACACCCACCACGTCTCGTCCGGGCTGGTGCAGCGGCTGATCGAGCATGGGGCCGATTCCGTCTTCCTCGATTGCGAGCACGGCATGTGGAGTCACGAGGACATCCGCAGCCACGCGCAGGCGGCGCGGTCCGTCGGCGGGGCAGGGATCGTCCGGCCGCAGTCGCATGACCGCTCGGGGATGATCCGCTACCTCAACGCGGGCGCCGACGGGCTGATGGTGCCGATGGTCGACACTGCCGAGCAATGCGCGGCGGTCGTCGATGCCGTGCGCTACGCGCTGCCGGGCTCCTACGAGGACCGGCTGGTGATCTGCATGATCGAAACGCCCGAGGCGATCGCCAATCTCGACGAGATGCTGAAGGTCGAGGGCGTGGACGTGTTCTTCGTCGGCCCGTCGGACCTGTCGCAGAACATGGGCTACTCGCCGGCGCTTCCGGCCACCGAGATGCGCCCGCCCGAGGTCGTCGAGGCGATCGAGCATGTCTTCGGCAAGGTCCGCGGCGCCGGTCGGGCCACCGGCACGCTGGTGCGCGAGGCCGACATCGGCCACTGGACGGAGAAGGGCGGGCAATTCCTCTACATCCATTCCGATCCCTTCCTGAAGGCAGGGCTGGCGCGGATGAATTCGCTCATCCGCCAGGGGCAGCCGAGCGCCATGGCAGCCTCCTTCTGACGGTTTCGCCAGATTGCCATGTGCCGCCGCCAAGCTCCCTTGGCGGCGGCATTGTCCTGTCCGCTCGAGGCAGCGAAGGCGCGCTCAGAGCCCGTCATCGGTCGGCCTGAAACGCGCGGGGGCGCCCGCGCCCTCGTCCCGCCCCTCGAGCAGGAGGCCGACCGGCAGCTCGGGTTAGCTCTGGTTGCCGACGATCACGTTGCGGTTCTTCTCGCGCAGTCTCAGGTGGTGCGGGCGGACTTCTCCGGGATGGTCGAGCTCCGCGGCGCCGGGGATCTCGGTCAGCGGTTGGTGTGGCAGGACTGCGATTGGATGCACCCCAGAGCGAACATGAAGCCGCGCACGGAATTTTCCCCAGTCGGCGCCAAGCGCCATCGCCTTGCCGCTGGCGCCAAGGCGGATGCGGTCGCGCAGCCCGGCATCCCGCAGCGCGTTGTGCACGAAGGCCAGCCCCTCGATCAGCGGCATGCCCAAGGAGTTGGCGACTTCCAGCGGTGCCGCGCCCGTGCTGCCCTCCTTGCCGCCGATGACGATGAAGTCGGGGGTGATGCCGGTGGCCACTATCGCCTTCACAGGGCGCACGAGCTCGCGCCTCTGCCCGAGGCAGAGCTCGAAGTCGACCGACTCGCGCGTACCGAAGGGCCGGGCGCGGTCGATGTTCCTGGTGCGCTGGTAGATCAGCGTGCGCTCTTCGTGCGATGAGGCTTTCTTGTCTTGGTCCTCGAAGAAGTTCTGGCGCATCTCCGGGCGGATGCACTCGAGGATGCAGCGCTGGTGTCCGGCCATCGGGTGGTTGCGCTGGCTCGGATGGCGGCGCTGCCAAAGATCGCAAAGATCCTGCAGGCAGAGCGTCGCCAGCAGCGCTGCGCCCCGATGGGGCGTCAGGTTGGTATCAGGCCGACGTTACAAACCAAGGTTCATGCGGCGCGTCGCGACCGTCGCGCCGCTCGATGCCATGCGCGCCGAAGACATCGCGCTGCGCCCGGATCATGTTGGCGGGACTCCGGCGCGTGCGCAGGCTGTCGAACCAAAGCGAGCCCTGCTGAAAGGGCGGGAACCGCGATGCCCGCACCGATCGCCGCCGTCACGGTCCTGCGCCCGGTGCCCTTCTGCCCGGCCTTGTCGAGCCCGAGGCTGCGGCCCTTCAGGCTTTAGGTCTCGGCGATCATCTGCATGTCGGCGTATTCGACTCCGTTGTGGACCATCTTGACGAAATGGCCCGCGCCGGCCGGTCCCGTGGAGGCGGCGCAGGGGGTGCCCTTGTGCTTGGCCGCGATCGCCTGCAGCAGCGGCGCCAGGCGCAGCCAGCCGCCGCGGTCGCCGCCCACCATGATCGACGGCCCGTGCCGCGCGCCCTGCTCGCCCCCCGAGACGCCGATCCCGATAAAGTCATGGGGCGCCGTTGCAGCCTCCTCGGCCCGCGGGTTGGTGTCGGCGCAATTGGCATTGCCGGCATCGACGATGAGATCCCTAGGCTCCAGCAGACCGCGCAGCGCCTCTCTCTGCTGGTCCACCACCGGACCGGCGGGCACCATGAGGATGATCGTCCGCGGCCGCTGCAGCGAACGGACGAAGGCGGCGAGATCTTCGGTCGGCACCAGCCGCTCGGCCAGCGCCCATCGTGCCAAGCCCGATGAGCCCGATGTCGGAGGTCTGGGTCACGGCGATCTCACTTCGGGTCTGCTCGGGCATCGATATAGATATCGATAACTAAAGATGGTCACGAGAACCGGATTTGCGCCTTGATGGCGCGGCTGCGGTCCGAGGCGGTGAGGAAGGCCTGCTCGGCCTCCTCGAGGGCGAACTCGTGGGTGATCAGCGGGCGCAGGTCGAGCCGTCCCTGGCGCATCGCCAGCACGCCATTCGCGAATTCCTCGTGGAAGCGGAACGAGCCGCGCAGGTCGAGCTCCTTGGCAGCGATCTTGGTCACCGGCAGGGGAATGTCGCCGCCGAGGCCGAGCTGCACGACCACGCCGCGCGGGCGCATCGTGTCGAGCGCAGGCAAGAGGGCGGGCGCGACGCCGGTGCATTCGAACAGCGCGTGGAAGTGGCCCTTGCCCGCCCCGTAGCGGGCAAGGGACCCGGCGTCGCTGCCGGTGTTGATCGTCACCTCCGCGCCCATCCTTCGCGCCATCTCCAGCGTGAAGTCCGACAGGTCGGTGGCGACGATCTCGGCGGCCCCGGCGAGCCGTGCCGAGGCGATGGCGAGCAGGCCGATCGGGCCGCAGCCGGTCACCAGCACGCGCTTGCCGAGCAGTGGTCCGGCGCGGCGGACGGCGTGCAGCGTGACGGCCAGCGGCTCGGCCAGCGCGGCCTCGCCCGGCGTGAGGCCGTTGGCGACGGCGCATTGCGCGGCGGTGACGATCAACTCCTCGCGGAAGGCGCCCTGGATGTGCGGGAAGGGCATGGCCGAGCCGTAGAAGCGCATGTTCTCGCAGTGGTTGGGCAGACCCTCATGGCAGTAGCCGCAGCTTCCGCAGGGGCGCGAGGGCAAGACCGCGACGAGATCACCGACGGCCAGCCCGGTGACGCCGGCGCCAATTTCGGACACATGGCCCGAGACCTCGTGACCCAGCACCATCGGCTCGCGCAGGCGCACGGTGCCGAAACCACCGTGGTAATAGTAGTGCAGGTCCGACCCGCAGACGCCGCCTGCGGCGATACGGAGGCGCACCTCTCCGGGTTTCAGGTCGGGGCCTTCCGCGGCAGTGTAAGCCTCGAGGCGGAGGTCCTTCGGGGCGTGAATGACAAGCGCTTTCATGGGGATGCCTCAGATGACAGGGGTGACGAGGGGGGTGCCCGCGAAATGGGCGGCGAGGTTGGCGCGGACCAGCTCGCCCATGGCCTTGCGGGTCTCGACGGTGCCCGAGGCCTGGTGCGGCTGCAGCAGGATGTTGGGCACCTCGCGGAAGCGCGGATCAAGCGCCGGCTCCCCCTCGAACACGTCAAGCGCCGCGGCGCCGAGCGTGCCGTCCGCCAGCGCCGCGATCAGCGCCTCCTCGTCGACGTTCGAAGCCCGTGAGACGTTGATCAGCATGCCGTCCGGCCCCAGCGCCTTCAGCACGGGTGCATCGACAATGTGCCGGGTTTCCTGCGACGCGGCGGCGGCGACGAAGAGAAAATCGCTCTGTGCGGCCAGCGCCTCGGCGTCCTTCACGAAGCTCCAATCCGCCGCGTAGTCCTTGGGGGCGACGTCGGAATAGGCGATCTGCATGCCGAACCCGGTGAGGCGCCTGGCGATCTCGAAGCCGATGCGGCCCAGGCCTAGAATGCCGGCGCGGCGGCCGAAGGCACGGCGCTGCAGCGGCATGCCGCCCTGCGCGGCCCAGCTGCCATCCCGGACCCAGGCATCGCCCGCCACCACGCCGCGCGACTGCGCGAGCATCATGGTCACGGCGAAGTCCGCGACGTCTCCGGACAGCACGTCGGGGGTGTTGGTGACGCGGATGCCGCGCTCCCGGCAGGTGCCCAGATCCACGGCGTCATAGCCGACGCCGTAGACCGAGATGACCTCGAGCTGCGGGCAGGCGGCGATGATCTCGCGCGAGGCGCCAAGCTCGCCGCGGGTCGCGATGGCGCGGATCGAGGGGCCGTGCTCGGCAAGGAAAGCTGCCTTGTCCGCGGCCTCGAAATAGCGGCGCAGGTCATAGGCCTCGTTCAGCGGGGTCTCGTCCCAGGACGGGTAGGCACCCATCTGCAGGACCACGGGTTTGGGCATGCGGTCTTCTCCTCGATCAGGCCCGTCGGGCCTCGAATTCGGCGAATCTTCGGGTTGACGGAAAATAGTTATCGATAACATATTGAGCCGAGTCGAGCTTGTCGACACCCAAATGAGGATGGCCCCGTGACCCCCGAAAGAGAGACCCCCCGGAACGACTTCCTGCAGACAACCTTCGGACTGACCGGCCGCAGGGCCCTGGTCACCGGCTCCTCGCAGGGCATCGGCTTTGCCCTGGCGCTCGGACTGGCCAAGGCCGGGGCATCGATCGTGCTGAACGGGCGCGACGCGGCGAAAATCGGGCGCGCGCGGCAGGACATCCTGCACACCTGTCCCGAGGCCGACGTCCAGGCGCTGTGTTTCGACGTCACCGACCACGCGGCCGCGCGCCGCGCGATCGACGGGTTCGAGCTTGGGCAGGGGCCGATCGACATCCTGGTGAACAACGCGGGCATGCAGCATCGCAGCCCGCTCGAGGATTTCCCGGCCGAGCGCTTCGAGGCGCTGCTGCAGACCAACATCGCGTCGGTCTTCAACGTCGGGCAGGCGGTGGCGCGTCACATGATCGGACGGGGCAGGGGCAAGATCGTCAACATCTGCTCGGTGCAGACCGCGCTGGCGCGGCCCGGCATCGCGCCCTACACCGCGACCAAGGGCGCGGTGGCGAACCTGACCAAGGGCATGGCGACGGACTGGGCGCAGCACGGGCTGACCTGCAACGCCATCGCGCCGGGCTATTTCGAGACGCCGCTCAATGCCGCCCTCGTCGCCGATCCCGAGTTCACGGCCTGGCTGAAAAAACGCACGCCCGCAGGGCGCTGGGGCAAGGTCGAGGAACTGGTCGGCGCCTGCGTGTTCCTGTCTTCGGGCGCCTCGAGCTTCGTGAACGGGCACATCCTCTTTGTCGATGGAGCGATCAGTGTCTCTCTTTGAGCATCGCCATATCGTGCTGATGGGGGTCTGCGGCTGCGGCAAGTCAACGGTCGGTGCCGAGCTGTCGCGCGCCTTCGGGCTCGCCGCGGCGGAGGAGGGGCTGATCCTTGGCTGCTCGGCCCTGACCGGTCGGTATCGCGACATGATCCGGGTCCATGCGGCGCCCGCCCAGCCGGTCTTCGTCTACCTGCGCGGCACGCGCGCCGCGCTGAGGCAGCGGCTCGGGGCGCGGCGGGGGCATTTCATGCCGCGCGCGCTGCTCGACAGCCGGCTCGCCACGCTCGAAGTCCCGGCACCTGCCGAGGCCGCCCTGACGGTCAGCATCGAGAACACGTCGCAGGCTCTGGCGGCGCAGGTGCTGACGCGGCTCGCGGGGCGCGGCGGCTCTGTTGCCCGGGCGGCCTGAGCGGGGTAGGTGTTTGCTCCAGCAGGGAGATCGGCGATGAAGAAGGCGGCGCAGGGCGGCAAGGTCAAGATGTCGGACATCGCGTCCGCGCTCGGCGTCTCGGCGATGACCGTGTCGCGTGCCTTTCGGGGGGACGCGGGGATCAATGCTCAGACCCGCGCTCGCATCCTGTCGAAGGCCGAGGAACTGGGCTATGTCTTCGACTCCACCGCCTCCAACCTGCGACAGAACCGGACGGGCTTCGTTGCCGTCACCGTGCCCTCGATCGAGAATGCCAACTTCTCGGCCACGGTGCGCGAGCTCTCCAGGGGCCTGCTCAAGCGGAACATCCAGATCCTTCTTGCCAACACCGAGTACGACCCCGAGGAGGAGGAGCGGCTGATCGCGCAGCTGCTGCGCCGCAATCCCGAGGCGATCGTGCTCACCGGGGCGCAGCACACGGCCAAGACGCGGGCGCTGCTGTCCAAAGCGCCGATGCCCGTCATCGAGATCTGGGACCTGCCCGCGAAGCCCATCGGCCATGTCGTCGGCTTCTCCAACGAGGCCTCTGTCCGGGGTCTGGTCGATCACATGGTCAAATCGGGGCGGCGCCGGCTGGCCTTCCTCGGGGGCGAGACCGCGCATGATCCTCGCGGTGCGCAACGGCGCGCGGGGTTTGTCGAGGCGATGGCCGGGCATGGTCTGGAGGCGACGCGGCTGGTGCCCGCCGGCGCGGCGCCGGTCGGCATGACCGAGGGCGCCTCCGGTCTCGAGCTGATGCGCACCCTGTTCCCCGACACCGATGGGCTGATCTGCGTGTCCGACCTCGTAGCCTTCGGCGCGCTGGCGCAGTGCCACCGCCTTGGCGTGAAGGTGCCCGAGGATCTGGCGATCGCGGGCTTCGGCAACTACGAGATCGGCCGCATCTGCGAGCCCCCGCTCACCACGATCGACGTGCACGCGGGCCTGATCGGGAGCCGCACCGCCGATATGGTGCTTGGCCTGTTGGAGGGCACGCCCCTTGCCGCGCCGCTGCGGCAGGTGCTGCAACCCGACCTGATCCTGCGCCGCTCGACCCCCTGATGCGCTTCACCACCGAAGCAATCGGGTGCCAGGCTGCGAACCTGAGGGGCATTGTCACGGTGACGTCTAAGGGCTGTCCGGGCCGCATGCGGGATCGATGACGGTGTGAAGAGAGGTGTTCCACCCGAGCACACGAGGTCTCGGATGGAACAAGGTTTTTCACTCTGCCCCTCGCGCCGGGACACCAGCAGTCCCAGCCCTCCGAGGTTTGAAAAATGGCCAGAGGATGCTGCAGAGCGCGATCAGGAGCAGCCCTGCCGCCACCGGACGGGTGACGAACATCATCAGGCCGTTCTCGTCGTAGGTCAGCGAGTTCCTGAGGTTGAGCTCCAGCATCGGTCCGAGGATGAAGGCCAGAGGGAAAGGGCTGATCGGCAAGCGGAACCAGTCCATCAGGATCCCCAGCAGGGCGAAGCCGACGAGGAACAGGAAGTTGAACTCGGTTCCCGCGTAGACAAATGTGCCGGTGAAGCAGAGCACCACGATGGCGGGGTACATCACCCGGTGCGGAACGCGCAGGATGTAGGGGAAGAGCCGGATGCCGCCGAACTGAAGCGCCAGAACCAGCACCGCCGAGATCAGCGCGGTCATGAAGATGGTCAGCACGATCTCGGGATTGGAGCTGAAGAGCAGCGGTCCGGGCTGGAGGCCGTGGATCATCAGCCCGCCGAGCAGCAGCGCGGTCGTGCCGTCCCCGGGAATGCCGAGCGAGATCATCGGGATCAGCGATCCGCCGATCGAGGCGTTGTTGGCCGTCTCCGAGGCGAAGACGCCGTCGATACAGCCGGTGCCGAATTTCTCGGGGTGCTTCGAGCTGTTTTTGGCCTGCGCGTAGGCAACGAGGTTCGACAGGGCGGCGCCCATGCCCGGCAGGAAGCCGATCCAAAGCCCGATCATGAAGGACCGCAGGATGTTGACGCCATTGGCGCGGTATTCGGCAAAGCTCACCCCCAGACCCTTGATCGCGCCGATCTTGGCCTGATCGAACGTCGGCAGGCCGCGCGCGAATTCCGTCACGATCTGCTTGATGGCGAAAAGGCCCAGCATCAGTGCGATCAGGTCGAAACCGGACCCCATGTAGATCGAACCGAAGGTAAAGCGCTCCGAGCCGTCGATCGGCGCGAAACCGACGGTGCTGGCAAGCAGGCCGAGCGCGGCGGCGGCGAAGCCGTGCAGCACGCCACCCGACGACAGGGAGGACACGAGCGAGATGGCGCACATCCCGAGCGCGAAATATTCCCACGGTCCCAACTGGACGGCGAAGTCAGCGAGCCAGTCACTCAGCACCGCCGCGATGAGGATCGAGAAGAATGTTCCGATGAACGAGGCGGAGATGGCGGCGCCGAGCGCCCGCACGGCCTCGCCCCGCTGGGTCATCGGGAAGCCGTCAAAGGTGGTCGCGACCGCCGAGGGCGAGCCCGGGATCCCCAGAAGGATCGAGCCGATCATGGCGCCCGACTGGCCGCCGACCCAGACCGAGATCAGCATCGCGAAGGCGAGCACCGGGCTCAGGCCGAAGGTCATCGGCAGCAGCAGCGCCACGCCGATCCCGCCCGAGAGGCCGGGAATGGCGCCGAAGACGATCCCGACCATGTTGGCAATCAGGATGACGACAAGGGTCGTGGGGGTCAGAAGCTCGCCGAAGACCGAGAACAGCATGTCCATGGTCCGCTCTCCCTAGGACAGGATGCCCTCGGGCAGGTAGGACCCGAGCGCGTTGTGGAAAAAGACGTAGAGCAGTCCGAAGGTGACCGCCGCATAGACCGCCGCCCCAAGGATGCGGAACTGCCCCGGTTTCGACATCTGCCAGTACATCGCGACGAGGATCAGCGGCGTCGCAAGGTCGAACCCGATGAGCCAGAGCAACAGCCCGTAGGCGACGACCGGCAGGAAACCCTTGCCGAGCCGGAGCCATTGCGTCCGCCCCCAGGCGGGCTCGAGCTCGGGCGCGCCGGGCCTGAGCAGCATGCCGATGCTGCAAATCCCCAGCAAGGCTATACCGAAATAGGGGAAGAGCGTCGGACCCGGATCGTCGGTCATCGGCGTGTAGTCGATCCGGCTCGTGACCACATAGAGCGCGACGCTGATCGCGAGCAGGAGGACGCCCAGAAATCTGTCTCGTGCCAAGGTGGGTCTCCGCATCACTGCCGGAACAGCCGTTCGGCGTTTTCGATCATCGAGTCGATGAACTCGGGCCAGACCTCGGGCGCGACGAAGGGGTTGAACGCTTCGGTGATCATCGGCACGCGGTCGAACATCCGCACGTGGATCGGGTGCGATCCCAGCGCGATGTCCACTTCGATCTCGCGCAAACGGCGCAGGCTGGCAAGGTAGTCCTGCTGCAGCGACATCGGAAGGTTGTGCGTTTTCAGGAACTCGGTCGACATGGTGTTGAGCCCGACACCGCCATGCAGGCCGCAGCGGTAGCGCGCGCCATCCGCCGCGACCGCGTCGAAGAAGAACGAGGTCGTTCCGGGCGTGTGGCCGGGCGTCAGCAAGGTCGTGACCTCGCGGTCCCCGAGGCGCACGGGCGTCGCGTCGTCGAAGAACCCGTCCACCCTGAGCCCGCCATAGGCATAGCCGAAGTCGAAGAGCATGTCGGGCCGGTCGTTCAGGAAATCATAGTCCTCGCGGCTCATCATCACCTTGCAGCCGCTGTATTCGGCGACGACACGCGCGGCGCCGACGTGGTCGTAATGCATGTGCGACAGCAGCAGAATCTTGATGTCCTTGGGATCGAAGCCGGCGCGCCGGATCGCCTCGAACAGCAGGTAGCTCTGCGGCTGCATGGTCGAGTCGATGAGGATCAGCCCCTCGCTCGTCTCGAGCAGGTAGGCACCGACCCAGGCGTTGCCCACGTAATAGGTGCGGGGCGCGACCCGGAACGGGGCCACTTCCACTTCCCAGGGGCGCTCGCACCCCTGCCGGAGCGATTCAACCGGGTCTTTGCGTTTCTGAGGTGTCTGGTCCATGGCGCTTTCGTCTTTGCGTATTGCGCGCGGCGGGACCCCGGAGCGCCTGCGCCCCCGGACACCCGCCGCAGCTGTATTCGGGTTATTCGAAGCCGAGATCCTTCGCGAGCGCGCCGACCGTGGCGTCGCTCTCGGCAAGCATCGCGGCGCTCTCTTCAAGCGGCAATGTGGTCATCGGGATGCGCATCTTGGTCAGCTGCTCGGTGATCGCAGGATCGGCGATCACCTCGGCGAAGGCCGCGTTGATCGTCTCTGCCAGGGCGGGGTCCATGTCCTTCGGTCCCAGCAGAAGGAAGTCGAGGCTGAAGGCCACCTCGGGGTATCCCAATTCGGGGATCGTCGGCACGTCCGGCACCAGCGCGTCCCGCTCCGGGTTGCGCGACACGGTCGCGAGGATCTTCAGCTTGCCCGCATCGCGGTGCTGCACCGCGGTGGAGCAGGACACCAGCCCGGTGTCGATGTTGCCGCCCTCGATCGCGACGGTGAGGTCGGAATCGCCGCCGCCCTGGACGAAGCGGAAGGCGCTTTGTGTCTCGCGCTGGATCAACGCGCCGCCAAAATGTGAGCCGGATTTGAGCTGAACACCGAAGGTGATGCTGTCCGGCGCCGCCTTGGACGCGGCCACGAGGCTTTCGAAGGTGTCGAATTCGGCCTCGTTGCTCACCACGACGCAATAGCTGGCCTTGACGGCCATGAAGGCAAGCGTGGTGAAGTCCTCGGAGGGCGAGGCGTTGATCAGCCCGGTATGCGCGCGGTGGATGATCGCCGAGTTGAAGAAGAACAGCGTCTGGCCGTCCGGACGGGCACGCTGAACGGTGTTCACCGCAACGCCGCCACCCCCGGCAGGCTGGTTGACCACCACGAAGGGGGCTCCGGTCTGCTTCTGCAGTTCCCCGGCGATCAGACGGGCAACGGCATCCGTGCCGCCGCCGGGCTTGATCGGCGTGACCAGCCTTACCGAGCCCTTCGGCCAGGTGACGTCCTTGGTGTCGGCCGCCTGGGCCGGAGCGAAAGCGGCTGTTGCGCAAAGCGCGAGACCGGCCAGTGCGGCCCGTAGTGCTACATGTGTTTTCATGATCTCCTCCCGAAGAAACCTGTGACATTTGAGCAGGATTGCCTCATCAGAAGAAGCAAGATATTTGCCCCAGCTATCAGCTTTGCTAATATCTGGACCATGGACGCATCGACCCTTCTCAATCGGCTGCTGATCCGCGGCAAGTTTCGCCACCTACATGCCCTGGTGCGGCTGAACGAGCTGCGCAACATGAGCCGCGCGGCGTCGGCCATGGGGGTCACGCAATCCGCGCTTTCGCAGAGTGTCGCGGATCTCGAGGCACTGCTCGAGACAACGCTCTTCTTCCGGCACGCACGCGGGGTGGAGCCCACGCCCGTCGCACTGCAACTCATCGAAATGGCAGAGCGTATGCTGCACGCGCTCGAGGACGGCACGCAGGCGCTGGCGGCCCATATCCTAGGGGCGACCCGTTTCGTCCGGGTCGCCGCAACGGCCTCGGCCATCGAGAATTTCATCGTCCAGGCCCTTCCCGCCTTCACCGCCAAGCATCCGGAGATCCACATCACGATCGACGAGCTGTCGGGACAGGCGCTGGACGCGAGTCTTTCGAGCGGCGAACATGACATGGTGTGCTGCCTGAAGCGCGAAACGCTGCCCGAGGGCTGGAGCTTCCACTCCTGCGTCGAGGATCGGTTGGTGCCGGTGTGCTCGACGACCTCTCACCTCGCGCAGCTCGACGTGGTGAGCGCGGAGGATCTCGGCCGGGCCACATGGCTGCCCAATCACGTCCGGACAGCGTCGAGACGGGGGTTCGAGTATCTCGCCACCCGTCACGGCTGGACGGATGTGAAGACGTTGAACCTTACGACCCGAAGCATTTCACTCACGCTTTCGCTCTTGCAGGCGCGGGACCTTGTCACGGTGCTGCCCAGAACGCTCATTGCGCAGGGCATCCGCACCGGCACGCTCCTCGAGCTGCCGTTCTCGATCGATGTCCCGCATTGGGAGCTAGGGGTTCATTGGAAAAAGTCGGAAGCGAGCCCCGCAGCCCGCATCTTGTTCGAGGCGCTGGTAAGCGCCTCTCACGACCGCGGCGATTGATTTCTTCCGATGAATGCCAGCGCCTTCGGATGTGGCTCAATGTCCATTCGGATGAATGGTCTCGTTTCGGTGGTCCCACGAACGGAAGGTGAAGTCTGCGCAAAAACATGTATTCGCGAGGAGGATGTGGGATGGCTCCCGTTCGCCCTCAGCGGACCATTGGAGAACGGATCAGGCTTGCGACGACCGCAGCCTCACACAGAAGACATCTTTGAGCCAGAGCCGACGCGGGAACCTTTCTGCGCCGTTGATCGAAGACGGGCTCTGTCGGGAGATGTCATCTTCGCGCTCTCGATCGTGCTCAACCAGAAGATCAGAAGAGGCGGCCCCCTGTGCCGGCGCGCGCGCGGCGTTTTGGGCTGGGCATGACGGGCGGCCGGGCTCAGGCTCGGACCGTGTTTTCCAGCGGCTCGCCGGCCTCGAGGTTGCGGATGTTGCGCGCGATGGTGGCCTGCCTGCGCGCGATCGTCCCATGGGTCCAGCCGGACATATGCGGTGTCAGGGTGACGTTTTCGAGCTCGTGGAACGGGCGGTGTCCGGGCATCGGGCTCGGCCGGTCCGGCGTCGGGTAGACGTACCAGGTGTCGATGATCGCCCCGCCGATCGTCCGGCGGGAGAGCGCCGCGTAGAGCGCCTCCTCGTCGATCACCGGTCCGCGTCCGACGTTCATGACGATCGCCCGCGGCCCCAGCGCGCCGAGCACCTGCGCGCCGATCAGCCCGGCCGTGCTGTCGGTCAGCGGCAGGGTGTTGATCAGGATGTCCACCCGCGATGCCATCTCGGCAAGCCGCTCGAGGCCATAGGTCGCGGCGTAATCGGGGACGTTGACCGCCGAGCGGTTCGCCACGTGCACCGCCATGCCGAAGGCGCGGGCGCGGGCGGCGATGGTCCGCCCGATATGGCCGTGCCCGACGATGCCGATGCTCTGCGCCCCGAGCTCGCTGCGCAGTCCGGAGGGGCCGCCCGCCCAGTAGTGCCAGTCGCCGCGCCGGATCTGGCTGTCGGCCTCGGCCAGCGGCACGTGGCGAGAGAGCAGCGCCGCCATGACGTATTCGGCGATGGCGTTCTCGTGGCCGAAGCAGTTGCAGACCGCGCAGCCCTGCGGAAGCGACGCGAAGTCCACGCCGTCATAGCCCGCCGCCGGCAGCTGGAAGAGCCGCGCCGAGCTTGGCGGGTGGTCGGCACGGCTGTAGGTGCCGACCACCACGTCGGCGGCCTGGTAGAGCGCGAGCTCGCCCTCGCGGTCGAGCGTGTCGGAGACCGCGATCAGCTCGTGCGGGTGCTCCAGGAGCGCGGCGAAGCCGTCGAAGAAGGTGAGCGCATTGGCGCCGTGGAATACGATCTTCATGTCATCCGAACCTCGGTTGAAGGTGGAGGGCTGGCGCCCCTCAGTAAACCGCGATCTGCGGGAAGCAGAGCATCATCGCGAGGGCGAAGGCCTGCAGCCCGATGAACGGCAGCAGCGCGCGGAAGATGTCGCCGAGCGAGATCTCGGGCGGGGCGACCGACTTGAGGTAGAAGGCGGCGGGTCCGAAGGGCGGCGACAGGAAGCTCATCTGCATGTTCATGCAGAACAGCACGCCGAACCAGATCGGGTCGAGGCCGAGGCTCTTCACGATGGGCACGAAGATCGGCATGGTCAGCAGCGCGATCCCGACCCAGTCGAGGAAGGCGCCGAGCACGAAGAGGATCGCCATCATCAGCAGCACGATCACGATCGGATTGTCCGACACGCCGGTGATCAGCCCGGCGACGAAGTTGATGCCGCCCATCAGGTTGTAGACCCCGACGAGCGCGGTGGCGCCGATGCCGATCCAGACGATCATGCCGCAGGTCGAGAGCGTCTGCATCGCGCTGTCGCGCAGGAAGCGCCAGCTGAACTCGCCGCGCACCATCGCCGAGAGGGCGACGCCGGCGACGCCGACCGCCGAGGCCTCGGTGACCGAGGCGATGCCGGCGTAGATCGAGCCCAGCACGAAGGTGACGACCAGCAGCGGCAGGATCAGCCCCTTGAGCAGGCGCAGCTTCTCGGCCGCCGGGATCTTCTCCTTGGTCGGCGGCGGGGCGACCCCTTCCGAGAAGTAGGAGCGGATCAGCACGTAGCCGACGTAGAGCGAGGCGAGCAGCAGCCCGGGCAGGAAGGAGGCGGTGAAGAGATCGCCGATCGAGACGTTGGCGGTCAGCCCGTACATGATCAGCACGATCGACGGCGGGATCATCGCGCCGAGCGAGCCGCCGGCGCAGACCACGCCGATCGCCAGGTTGCGGTCGTAGCCCTGGCGCAGCATCTGCGGCAGGGCGATCAGGCCGAGCAGCACGATCTCGCCGCCGATGATCCCGGACATGGCGGCAAGGATCACCGACACGAAGATGGTCTGCACGGCGACGCCGCCGCGGATCCGCCCGCCGATCAGCTTCAGCGCGTCGAAGAGGTCGCGGGCCACGCCCGAGCGGTCGAGCATCGCCGCCATCAGCACGAACATCGGCACCGAGACGAAGACGAAGCTGTTGACGAAGGTGTAGATGCGGCTGGTGATCACGGTGATCGACATCGGGCCGAAGAACCCCAGCGCGAAGACCAGCGCGACGAGCAGCGTCACGAAGGCCAGCGGCATGCCGGTCAGCAGCAGCACCACCATGAGGCCGAACATCAGCAGGGTGGCGGGCCCGATGCCGAGCGCCGCCAGGTCGAACAAGGCATGCATGTCAGCTGTCCTTTCCGGGCTTTCTGAGCTGCCGCGCGAGGATCACGGCGAACTGGGCGCACATGACGAGCATCAGCACAAAAAGGAAGATCTTGAGATAGGCCGGGAGCGGCGGGTTCCAGGCGCTGCCGGAGCGTTCGAGCCGCAGGTCCCCCGCCGGGGACCAGACCGCCTTGGTCAGCATGAGCCAGGCCGCGTAGGCGAAGAAGCCGCTGGCGATCATCGAGGCCAGCGAGATGAAGAGGTCGAGCGCCTTGCGGCCGCGGGCGGGCAGGGCGTCGTAGAGCATCACGACGCGGATGTGCCGGTCGCGCGAGACGCAGAACAGGCCGCCGTAGAGAAAGGCGAGCCCGCAGAGGAAGGTGGCGGTCTCATGCGCCCAGATGGTCGGCGCGTTCAGCGCGTAGCGCAGGAAGACCTCCATCAGCAGGAAGAGCGCGGCGGCGACGATGCCGACGGCGAAGAGATGGCCGAGCCGGTCGATCCAGCGGCCAAGCAGGCCGGCCTCGGGGATCGGGGTCTCCCGCGTCTCGTGGGTGGGCAGCTCGGCGGCCAGCTCGTGCTGCGCTTCGGGCGTCTGGGGTCTGCTCATCGCGCTGTGGTTCCTTCGATCCGTCGCAGGTCCGGCCGGCGACCGGGGGCCGCCGGCCGGCCGGGGTTACTGCAGCAGCCCCTTGTCCTTGAGATAGGCGGTCAGCGTGTCATAGACCTTCTGCGCCATGGGCGAGCCCTCGGCGACGCCGGCCCATTGCTCCTGGGCGATGGCGCGGAACTTGGCGCGCTCCTCGTCGGACCAGTTGTGGATGGTGATGCCCTCGGCCTCGGCCTTGCCGACCGCCTCGAGGTCGCGCTCCTTGAGCGTGGTCACCTGGGTCTGCTGGAAGGCCTTGACCGAGGCCTTGAGCTGGTCCTGGATCTCGGCCGGCAGCGCGTCCCACTTGGCCTTGTTCATCGACACTTCGACCAGCGGCAGCGAGTGGAAGCCGGGGTAGACCGGGTGCTTGGCGATCTCGTTCATGCCGGTGTCCTGGTTGACCGAGAACACCGAGTAGTCGGCGGCGTCGATCACGCCCTTGTCGAGCGAGGTGTAGACCTCGGAGGCGGGCAGGTTCACCGGGTTGGCGCCGGCGGCGGCGAAGACATTGGCGATCAGCCCCTCGGGCGAGCGCACCTTGACGCCCTGCAGGTCGGCGACGCCCTCCAGCGGCACCTTCGACACGAAGGCCTCGAGGCCGGGGGTGGAGACGCCGATGAACTCCAGCCCGTAGGGGTTGATCAGCTCGTTCATCAGCTCCTTGCCGCCGCCGTTCTCGACGAAGTCGATCATCTGGGCGGGATCGGACCAGGCGCCGACCGGGTTGGCGATCAGCCCGAAGGCCGGGTCGCGGCCGGCGAAGTAGGAGGTGTCGGTGATATGCCCGTCGATGATCCCGGCGGCGATCGCGTCCGGGGTCTCCTTGTAGTCGACGATCGAGCCCACCGGCAGCAGCTCGATGCTGACCTTGCCGCCGGTCATTTCCGTGACGGTCTCGGTCCAGCCCTGCTGGAAGATGAAGTTGGGGTTGCCCGCCGGGTCCGAGGACTGGAAGCGGAAGCTGTACTCCTGCGCCGAGGCGGCACCGGAGAGGCAGAGGCCGGCAAGCAGCGCGGCGGTTGTGGTCTTCAGGATCATCTTGGGCTCCTCCCTTGGGGTTCCTGTTGAAGCTGCAATGGGATGCGTGCGGGTCAAGGCGCTGGGAAGCTGATCTGCACCTTCATCGCACGGGTCTTGTCGCTGGCCAGCTCGAAGGCGCTGACCGCCGCGTCGGCGGGCAGGACCCTGGTGAGCAGAGGCCGCGGATCGATGCGCCCGGCGTCGATCATCCGGGCCGCGGTGGCGAACTCCGGGGCAAAGCGGAAGCTGCCGAGGATCTGCAGTTCGCGGGTCACGATGGCGCTCATCGGCAGGCTGGTCTCGGGGCCGAGGCCGACGGTGACCAGCAGGCCGCGGGGCCGCAGGAAGGCGCAGGCCGCGATCACCGCGGGCGGCGCGCCCGAGCATTCGAAGGCCACGTCGACCTGTCCCTTGCCGGCGCCGAGCGAGGCAAGCGCCTCGGGGTCCTGCGACAGCTCGATGGTGCGGTCGGCCCCCATGAGCCGGGCCGCGCCCAGGGCGGTGGCGGAAAGGTCGGTGGCGATGATCTCCTCGGCCCCGGCGTGGCGCGCCGCGGCGATGGTCAGGCAGCCGATCGGCCCGCAGCCCGAGACGACGACGCGCTTGCCGGTCAGGCTGCCCGCAAGCCGCACCGCGTGCAGGCAGACCGCCAGCGGCTCGGACATGGCGGCCAGCGCCAGGTCGGCCTCCGCCGACAGCTTGACCATCTGCGCGGCGGGCAGGGTGACCTGCGCGCGGAACAGGCCCTGCTCGTGGGGGACCCGCATGGCCGAGCCGTTGAACCGCATGTCGAGGCAATGGTTGGCCAGCCCGCGCAGGCAGTATTCGCAGGCGCCGCAGGGGCGCGAGGGGTTCACCGCGACGCGGTCGCCCTCGGCCAGCCCGGTCACGCCGCTGCCGACCTCGGTGACGATGCCCGAGACCTCGTGCCCCAGCGCCATCGGCTCGCGAACCCGGACCGTGCCGAAGCCGCCGTGATGGTAGTAGTGCAGGTCCGAGCCGCAGATGCCGCCGTGGCTGACCGCCACGCGCACCTCGCCCGCCGCAGGCGCAGGGGCGGCGGCGATCTCCTCGACGCGCAGGTCCTTCGGGGCGTGGAGGACGACCGCGCGCATCACAGCACCGAGCTCATGCCGCCGTCGGCGAAGATGAGCTGTCCGGAGACGTAGTTCGAGGCGTCGGAGGCGAGGAAGAT